>SCRN01000043.1 GCA_004322045.1 Paraburkholderia sp. | reverse complement strand
GCGAACCCGGCGTGGAAACCATCTGGAAGGGACTTACACACGTTCGCATCGCCGCAGAAACATTGCGCTTGCTACGCGACGAAGGCAGCGACGGGAGTTATGTATAACGAGGTGCGTTGACGGCGGGGCCGCCCGGACTATCGCCGACTGCCAAGGCAGCATGCGCGCTGAGCAGCCCGCACGACGCCAGCACGCCCATCAGGGCTCGCTTGATTGTTTTCATAGCTTCCTTACCCAAAATTTCCATTCAAACCCTCGCCCCCGCCGATGGCCGGCCCGATTCACATCAACCGCATGCATCGACCGCGCGCAAGCGCCCCCCCCCTTCAACCGCACGCGCCGAGCGCCGCCCGCAATTCGCGCGCGAACGACGCACGCCGGTATTGCGCGAGATGCACGCCGACCACGACCGCCTGCCCGCGCGATACGACCTTGACCGGATCGCGCGGCGACGCACCGTGTTCGACCCGCACCCAACGCGGATTGAATTCGAATTGCGTCAACCGCTGCGCGCTCATCCGCTCGATCACGAGCCGGTTCGGGTAGAGCCGGATACGCTCGTAATCGATCGTATGGCGCGCATGAATCACGAACGCGACACCGACCACCAGCAATTCGATGCCCGTGAACGGCACCACCGGCCACGCGCCGCGCAAGACGAGCGACGCCGCGATGACCGAAGAAAACAAGGCCAAAGACGCATAGAACAAAACGAACTGCCGTGGCGAAACCGAGCAATTGCGCTTCATCAGCCAATCTCGAACGACGGGCTCCGCCTCCGTCTGCAGGGTTGCTGCCGCCATCGCCGCCTCCTGCGCATGCCATTGAGCACACCGCGCTTTTCGGGGCCTGCCGCCCAGTGATGTGGGGATCCCCGGGCGACAAACTGACGCATTATAGGCGGGTTCAATGGCATCCACAAGCAAACGACCATCGGCCGAAAAGCCAGGTGCGACAAGCGTTTGCGCGCTTTCAGGCGGGCTTTTCCGCGTTGTCTCGCTCACTGATTTCGACCATAACCGATCGGGGCTTTACGATCCGCGACAAAGCGTCGCAGCCGCAAATTTGGCGATACGACGCCGCGACCGCGCCTGCCCGCCCCGCCCCGCGGCCCTCTAGCCGGGGCGTCGGCGTACGATGTCTTCGACGCGAACGATGGCGTGCCCATCGGCCGTCGTGCGCGGAACCGCTTTCCACGCGTGGCCGTATATCACCTCGAACGTCAGCGCGATCGTCCCGTCCGCGCGCCGCCTCGCTTCTAGGGCCTTGCGCAGTGCGGCATGGATGCGCCGCGCGTGAGCGGGCTGCGTCGCGCCACGAGCGCGGCCATGGGGGTAGGCGCCCCAGCGGCGCACGTCGGCCAGGAGCGACTCGGGGGAGGTGTAGGTGATCGTCAACGTCTCCTGATCCATCACGGGAATCTCGAAGCCGCTTTCGACGAGCATGTCCCCCAGATCGTGCATATCGACGAAATCGATGACGTGCGGGGCGCCGGGCAGGCCATGCGCCGCCTCGACTTCGGCATAGGCCGCGCGGAGCTCGCGCAGCGTGTCGGGGCCGAGCGTGCTGAACATCAACAGACCGTTGGGCTTGAGCACGCGCTGCCATTCGGGCAGTACGCTATCGGGGTGCGAGTGCCAATGCAGCGCCAGATTCGACCAAATGAAATCAAATGCGCCATCCGCAAAAGGCAGCGCCGCGAAGTCGGCCTGCGCAAGACGCGGCCCGCGCACGCCCAGCGAGCGTTGCAGCGCGGCCGGCAGCAACCGCCGCCATCCCGGGTCGCCGGCCGCCTGCGGCAGCGCGCGGGCGAGCATCGCGTGGGACAGATCGACGCCGACGAGCGGCGCCTCGGGAAAGCGCTCGCGCAGGAGCGGGAGATCGTCGCCGACGCCGCAACCCGCATCGAGCATGCTCGCGGGACTGACCTTGATGTATTCGAGACGCTCGCGCATGCGCTGCGAAATCTCGCGCGGCAAGAACGCCACCTCGCCGAAGGTTGCGGCGCGGCGGTCGAATATTCGCCGTACAAGTCGGGAATCGTAGGCCGGACGGCCGGACTTTGCGGCAGTAGGAGACATGACGGTCGAACGAGCGAAGAGCCCGAAGTATACTCGCTCGCTTCAATCCGTCCAGCGAGGAAGGCATTCCATGTCGCATGCATCGGAGCCGTCGCCGCATCATCGCGGGCCGAACACGAGCCATGGCGGCGCACAGGGCCAATCCGGGCGCCGCTTGCATCGGACAACCGCTCGGCTGGCAACGCTCGCACCGTTCAGGCGGTTCGCGCCGCTCGTTCGGCGCATGGCCCGCATCGCCCTGCCGCGTCAATGCCTGCTCTGCGGTTTGGCTTGCAACCCATTGCCGCAAGGCCCGATCTGCGCGGCTTGCGACGCCGCGTATTGGAACGAGCCGCGGCTTCGCTGCACGAAATGCGCACTGCCGCTGCCCGCGTTGCGTGGAGGAAGAGCGTCGCCGGCGCGGTTCGTCTGCGCCGGATGCACGCGTGTGCCGCCCATGCTCGATGCCACGCTCGCGTTGGCCGACTACCGCCCGCCGCTCGCGCGCCTCGCGCTCGGGCTCAAGTTCCATTCGCGCTTGGCCGTTGCGCGCGAGTTCGGCAAGCGGCTCGCACAGCTTGCACACGATCACCCGGCCTGCACACCGCGGCCGGACGTCATCGCGCCGATGCCGCTCGCGCACGGGCGGCTCATCGCGCGCGGCTTCAACCAGGCGTGGGAAATTGCGCGCCCGCTTGCACGCTCGCTCGGCGTGGCAGCCGAGCCCACGCTCCTACAGCGTATCGCCGATACGGCTCAGCAATCGAGGCTCGATCGCGGGGCGCGCCGCCGCAACGTTGCGGCCGCCTTTCGCGTGAGGCATCCCGTGCGCGGCCTGCACGTAGGCCTCGTCGACGACGTCATGACCTCCGGTGCAACGCTGGACGCAGCGGCGCGCGAGCTGAAGGCTGCCGGCGCGCGCCGCGTGACCTGTTTCGTCGCGCTGCGCACCCCACCAGATTAACTTTGCCTCACTCATGCCATGTTCAACGTCGTTCTAGTCGAACCCGAAATTCCGCCGAACACCGGCAACGTGATCCGGCTGTGCGCCAATACCGGCGCACGGCTCCATCTGGTCGAACCGCTCGGCTTCCCGCTCGACGACGCGAAGATGCGGCGCGCGGGGCTCGACTATCACGAGTACGCGCAAATGCGCGTGCATGAAAGCTGGGACGCATTGCTCGCGAGCGAAGCGCCCGACACCGCGCGGATGTTCGCCTTCACGACGCGTGGCTCGGGACGTTTTCACGACGTGAGCTTCAGACCAGGCGACTGGTTCGTCTTCGGCGCCGAGACCCGCGGCTTGCCGGCCGGCCTACTCGAGCGCTTTCCCGCCGGGCAGCGGGTACGGCTGCCGATGCGTCCAGACAATCGGAGCATGAATCTATCGAACACGGTAGCGATCGTCGTGTTCGAGGCTTGGCGCCAGGCCGGATTTGAAGGCGGCGCCTAACGGCGCGCGAGTTCGGCCTCGTACAAACGCAGCATCGGCTCGCCGAAGCACGCGAAGACGACCCGCGTCATGCGCGGGGAAGCAGGCAACGCATCGGCAACGCTTTCGATCGCGATGTGTAGCGCCTGCTCGGCAGGAAAACTACACCCTGCAACTGATAGCGGGAAAGGCGAGCGTATCAGCCCGCTCGGGGCTTCGCCCCCGGCGATTCGGCGCGCGCATCGCGACGCAGCAGCGCGTCGACGGCGGCTCGCGGCGCTACGCCATCGAACAGCACGGAGCATACCGCCTCGGTAATCGGCACATCCACGCCGTGCGAGCGTGCGATGGCAAGCACCGCCCGCGCGCATCGAACGCCTTCGGCCACATGGCCTAGCGCCGCAAGGATGTCGTCGAGCGTGCGGCCCTGCGCGAGTTGCCATCCCACCGTTCGGTTGCGCGACAGGTCGCCCGTGGCGGTGAGAATGAGATCGCCGAGCCCGGTCAGGCCTGTGAACGTTTCGGGTCGACCGCCGAGCGCGGCGCCGAGCCGGGACATTTCGGCAAGCCCGCGCGTGATCAACGCCGCCCGCGCATTCATGCCGAGCGAAAGACCGTCGGCAATACCGGTGGCGATCGCCAGCACGTTCTTCACCGCACCGCCCACCTCGACGCCGATCAGATCGTCGCCGGTATAGATGCGCATCGCGCCATGATGAAACGCCGCGAGCGTGCGCTCTCGGCAAGCGGCCGAGGCACTCGCGACGGTCAATGCGACGGGCAAGCCCGATGCGACTTCGCGCGCGAAGCTCGGGCCGGACAGCGCGCCGTTGCTCGGGTGCCCCGCCAGCTCCTGCGCGACCACCTGATGCGGAAGCAACTGCGTTTCAGCTTCAAAGCCTTTGCAAACCCAGACGAAATGCGCCGGCACACACTGCGCTTCGTCTCGCATGGCGCGGCACAGCGCACGCAGCCCGGCGACGGGCGTCGCAACGACGACAAGCGAGGCATCGTCCGCCGCATGCGCGAGCGCCGCTTGCAAGCTGGCCTCATAGCGAAGCGCGGCGGGCAGTGTAACGCCCGGTAAGTAGTGGGTATTCTCGTGCTTGGCGGCGAGCTCGGCGACGAGCGCCGCATCGCGCGCCCACAGCACCGTGTCGTGCCGCATGGCCAGATGTGCCGCGAGCGCGGTACCCCACGCTCCGGCCCCGAGTACTGCGACCTTCATGGCCGGCGCCGCCGTCGTAGGCTCAGTGCTGCGTGGCGTTGGCCGCCGCGCCGCCTTGCTGGCTCTCGCTCAACTGCGCAAGACGCTGCTCGTAGAGCGCCTGGAAGTTGATCTCGGCCAAGTGGATGGGCGGGAAGCCCGCACGCGTGATCGCATCGGCGATGTTCGAGCGCAAGTACGGGAAGATGATCGTGGGGCAAGCGATGCCGACGAGCGGATCGATCTGCTCGTCGGGGATGTTGCGAATATCGAAAATCCCGGCTTGCTTGGCCTCGATGAGGAACGCAACCTTGTCACTCACCTTGGCCGTGACCGTGCCCGTGACGATGACTTCGAAGACGCTTTCAGCAAGACGGTCCGCTTTGACGTCGACTTCGACTTCGACCGAAGGCATGTCCTGCTCGAGGAAGATCGCTGGTGAATTCGGCTGCTCGAGCGACAAATCCTTCAGGTAGACACGCTGAATGTTGAAGAACGGCTGGTTATTCTGATCCGACATGGTGACTCCGATAGATGAATGGCGCCGCGGCGATATGCAAACGGGCCGCTTGCGTGCGGGTGGCGCCCGAGTCTTGACCTAGACTCGGGCGCATGGCCTTTGGAAAGCGTGAAGTGATGCGATCGCGTCGAAAGCGCGCCGTGCGGTTGCCCGCCCGCGCACTTAGTTAGGCCTGGCCGAGCAGCGGCATCAGGCCACCGGCCCGGTCGAGCGCCGACAAATCGTCATAGCCGCCGACGTGGGTATCGCCGATGAACACTTGGGGCACGGTGCGCCGCCCCGTGCGCGTCATCATCTCCTCGCGACGGGCTGGGTCCTTGTCGATCAAGATCTTTTCGATGTGTTGGACGCCGCGCGACTTCAACAGCCGCTCAGCCATCTGGCAATACGGGCATACCTGCGTGCTGTACATAACGACCGAATTCACTCTCGCACTCCTTTACTTGACGACCGGCATGCCGGCCTGCTGCCACGCGGTCAAACCGCCTTGCAGCGCGTGGACCTCGGTATAGCCCGCCGCCTTGACGATGTGCGACGCTTTATTCGACTGCAGCCCCGTCTGGCAAACGAGCAAAACCGGCGTGGCCTTATTCTTCGCGATTTGGCCGATCTTTGCTTGGAGCTCGTCGAGCGCGAGGTGACGCGCTGCCGGCAGGTGGCCGGCGGCATAGTCGGCCGCAGTGCGCAAATCGACGACGACGGCATTGCGGCGATTGATGAGCTGCGTCGCTTCGGCGGCCGACAAACCGCCGCGGCCGCGTCCCGTAATGAGCGGCCAAAGCAGCAGAGCGCCGGAGACGATGAGCGCCGCAAGCAGCACGAGGTTGGTGTAATCGGTAAAAAACGTCACGGGTATCCGCCAAAAGTGCGCCAAAAGTGAGCAGGCAATCCGGCCATTATAAAATAACCGTCTGACGCGATGGCGCTCTGCTTTTCGGCCGAGCCGCCGGTGCGCGATGCGCTTCCTCACTACCGACCGATAACCTCATGTACAAGCTCGTTCTCATCCGCCACGGCGAATCGACGTGGAACAAGGAAAACCGCTTCACCGGCTGGGTCGACGTCGACCTGACCGAGCAAGGCAACCGCGAGGCCCAGCAAGCGGGCCAGCTGCTCAAGGAAGCCGGCTACACGTTCGATATCGCCTACACCTCGGTGCTCAAGCGCGCCATCCGCACGCTCTGGCACGTGCAGGATCAGATGGACCTCATGTATATCCCCGTGGTCCATTCCTGGCGCTTGAACGAGCGCCACTACGGTGCGCTCGCCGGACTGAACAAGGGCGAAACCGCGGCGAAATACGGCGACGATCAAGTGCTGGTCTGGCGCCGCAGCTACGACACGCCGCCGCCCGCGCTCGAGCCGACCGACCCGCGCGCCTCTTATGACGATCCGCGCTATGCCAAGGTGCCGCGCGCCGAATTGCCGCTCACCGAGTGCCTGAAGGATACGGTGGCGCGCGTGCTGCCGATCTGGAACGAGTCCATCGCGCCGGCCCTCAGGGGCGGCAAGCAAGTGCTGATCGCGGCACACGGCAATTCGCTGCGCGCGTTGATCAAATACCTGGATGGGATTTCCGACAGCGACATCGTCGGGCTGAACATCCCCAACGGCGTGCCCCTCGTCTACGAACTGGACGAAAATCTGAAGCCGATCCAGCACTACTACC
This sequence comes from Paraburkholderia sp., assembly GCA_004322045.1. Taxonomy (GTDB): domain Bacteria; phylum Pseudomonadota; class Gammaproteobacteria; order Burkholderiales; family Burkholderiaceae; genus Trinickia. The sequence goes on along the minus strand of SCRN01000043.1, from coordinate 314,665 downwards.
TAGGCGATCAAGAGGCGATCGCCCAGGCGCAAGCGGCCGTCGCCAAGCAAGGCAAAGCCGGCTGACCCGCACCGGTTCGCGCGCTCGGCGGCCGCCTTGGCGCGCCCGCGCGCGAACCGGACGACCCATCGACGGTCCAATCTCGAGCTATCGTGGCTGCGCCACCGCGCGGTACCGGCCGAGCAGTTATACTTGACTGTCCCTCGCCCTCGGCGTTCACACCCTGTTTCCCGACCGCACCAGACTCTATGCGCACGAAACTCAAGAACATCGGCTTGATCGCCGCTGGCCTCGCCACCGGCGTCTTTGCGACGCTGCAATTCTCTGCCGCAGCGCAGCAGCAAGTCAGCACGCCGCTGCCGCTCGACCAGTTGCGTCTGTTCGCCGAGGTGTTCGGGCAGATCAAGCACGATTACGTCGTGCCGGTCGACGACAAAAAACTGCTGACCGAGGCGATCAAGGGCATGGTTTCCAGCCTCGATCCGCACTCGTCTTATCTCGATAAAACCGACTATCAAGAGCTGCAGGAGCAGACGAAGGGGCGGTTCGCCGGCCTAGGCATCGAGATCTCGCAGGAAGACGGCCTCATCAAAGTGATTTCGCCGATCGAAGACACGCCCGCGTTCCGTGCGGGCCTGCGCCCCGGCGATCTCATCACGCGCATCAACGACAAGCCGGTGCGCGGCATGACGCTCGACCAGGCCGTCAAGCAAATGCGCGGCGACCCCGGCACCAAGGTGACGCTCACGATCTTCCGCAAGAGCGACGATCGCACGTTCCCCGTCACGGTCACGCGCGCGATCATCCGCGTGCAGAGCGTGAAGACGAAGGTGCTCGCCCCCGGCTACGCCTATGTGCGCATCACGAGCTTCCAGGAGCGCACCGTTCCCGACCTCGCGTCCAAGCTCGAAGACATCGCCCGCGAGCAGCCGAACCTGAAGGGTTTCGTGCTCGACTTGCGCAATAACGGCGGCGGCCTGCTGCAAAGCGCCGTCGGCGTCGCGGGGGCGTTCTTGCCGGCCAATTCGGTCGTCGTCTCGACCAACGGCCAAATCCCCGATTCGAAGCAGGTCTACCGCGACACCTACGACAACTATCGCCTGCCCTCGTTCGACTCCGATCCGCTCAAGAATCTGCCCGCCGTCTACAAGAGCGTGCCGATGGTCGTGCTGACCAACGCCTATTCGGCGTCGGCCTCGGAAATCGTGGCGGGCGCGCTGCAAGATCAGCACCGCGCGCTGATCGTGGGTAAAACGACGTTCGGCAAGGGGTCGGTGCAAACCGTGCGTCCGCTCACGTCCGACACCGCGCTGCGTTTGACGACGGCTTACTACTACACGCCTAGCGGCCGCTCGATTCAAAACAAGGGTATTCGCCCCGACATCGCCGTCGATCAATACGCCGAGGGCGATCCCGACGACGCACTGGTCACGCGCGAGGTCGACTACTCGAACCACCTGGCCAATAAGCAAGACCCGAACGAGAAGAAGGAGCAAGAGCAGCGCGAGAAGGATCGTCTGCAGCAGCTTCAGCAACTCGAAGAGGAAAACGACAAGAAGACGCCCGAGCAGCGCGCCAAGGATCGCGAGCGTAAGCCGATCGAGTTCGGCTCGGCCGACGATTTCATGCTTCAGCAAGCTCTGAACAAGCTCGAGGGCAAGCCGGTGCAGCTGTCGAAATCGGTGACGGAACGCAAGCTCGCGGAGAACAAGCCGCAGCGCTCGGCCTCGGCGCCGATCGCCGTCAAGCCGGCATCGCCGGCGCCGGCGGCGTCCGCACCGGTCGCGTCACCAAGCAAGTAACACCGCCGGCCCGCCTTCGCTGCGCTCCGCTCGCGCCGGCTCCCCCGGGCGACGGCGCTGCAGCGAGGGCGCTGTCTCACCGGCGCCACCGCATGAGCGCTTTCCGACGCGCGCCGCCATGAACGACGATCAACTCCTTCGCTATTCCCGCCATATCCTCGTCGACGAGATCGGCATCGAGGCGCAGCAACGCTTCCTCGACGCGCACGCTATCGTGATCGGCGCGGGCGGGCTCGGCTCGCCGGCCGCCATGTATCTCGCCGCGGCCGGCGTCGGCCGCTTGACGCTCGTCGACGGTGACGTCGTCGATCTCACCAATCTCCAGCGGCAGATTCTGCACGGAACCGCAACGGTCGGTCGCAAAAAGGTGGAGTCGGGCCGCGAGGCCCTGGCCCGGCTCAATCCGGAGGTGACCGTGGAGGCGGTCGATCGGCGTGTCGACGACGCGTGGCTCGATGCGCACGTTCCCGCTGCCACCGTGGTGCTCGACTGCACCGACAATTTTGCCACCCGCCATGCGATCAATCGCGCCTGCGTCAAGCACCGCGTCCCGCTCGTATCGGGCGCGGCATTGCGCTTCGACGGGCAAATCAGCACCTTCGATTTCCGCGACGCCAACTCGCCCTGCTATGCGTGCGTGTTCCCCGAAGATCAGCCTTTCGAGGAAGTTGCATGCTCGACGATGGGCGTTTTCGCGCCCACGGTCGGCATTATCGGCACGATGCAGGCAGCCGAGGCCTTGCGCGTGATTGGCGGTATCGGCCAGCCCTTGACGGGCCGGCTGATGATGCTCGATTCGCTGCGGATGGAATGGACGACGATGAAAATCGCACGCCAAAGCGACTGCCCGGTATGCGGGAGCGGCGGTTCAAACTTGCGCGAGGCAACGTAAGGCAGCCTGCACCTCTTCGGGCTCGAACGCGGCCAGCACATCGGCGGCAGGCTTCTCGAGCGCAGATAGGTTCGATCTCAAGATCTCCTGCTTCACCACCAGCAGTTGGCTCGGATGCATGGAGAATTCGGTCAGCCCCATCCCGAGCAGCAGCCGCGTAAGCTGCGGGTCGCCCGCCATCTCACCGCAAACGGACACCGGCACACCTGCGCGTTTAGCCTCGCGCAGCGTGAATGCGATCAAATGCAGCACGGCCGGATGCAGCGGGTCGTACAGGTGGGCAACGGCGTTGTCCGCCCGATCGATCGCGAGCGTGTATTGGATCAGATCGTTGGTGCCGATCGACAAAAAATCCACACGCTTCAAAAACAGCGGCAACGCAATCGCGGCGGCCGGAATCTCGATCATCGCGCCGACGCGCACACCCGGATCGTACGGCAGCCCAGCGGCGTCGAGTTGCCGCTTGGCCTCGCGGATCAAATCGAGCGTCTGGTCGATTTCCTGCGCGTGAGCGAGCATCGGCACGAGAATGCGCACTTGGCCGAAGGCGGAGGCGCGCAGAATCGCACGCAACTGCGTGAGGAACATCTGCGGCTCGGATAGGCTCCAGCGAATTGCGCGCAAGCCCAGGGCAGGGTTGGGCGCGCTCTCGTAACCCTCGACGCCGATCGAATCGAGCGGCTTATCGGCGCCGACGTCGATCGTCCGAATCGTCACCGGCAAGCCGCCCATCAATTCGACCGCCCGCTTGTACGCTTCGAACTGCTCCTCTTCTTCCGGCATCCTGTCCTTGTGATTCATGAACAGGAATTCAGTGCGAAACAGCCCCACGCCGACGGCGCCGGCCTCGACGGCCGCCCGAGCGTCTTCGGGCAACTCGATGTTGGCAAGGAGCGAGATCTTCGTGCCGCACAGCGTTTGCGTGGGCGTGAACTTGAGCCGCTGCAGCTTCTTTTGCTCGAGCAGTTTCTCGCTTTGCCGATAAGAATACTCTTCGAGCACGATCGGCGCGGGATCGACGATGACGATGCCGCGGTCGCCATCGACGATGATCAGATCGTCCTGGCGAATCAATGCGCTGGCATGCTGCACGCCGACCGCGGCCGGGATGCCGAGGCTACGCGCAACGATCGCCGTATGCGAGGTGCGTCCGCCCAAGTCGGTTACGAACCCTTGGAAAGTCTGCGTTTTGAACTGCAGCATGTCCGCGGGCGAAATGTCGTGGGCGACGACGATCATGTCGTCGGCCGATTGCGCGTTGGCGCCATCGATGAGCGCCGCCGCCGACGGCGCGCCCGCGAGCGCTTTCAGGATGCGTTCGACCACTTGCTGCACGTCGGCTTTACGCTCGCGCAGATACGGGTCTTCGATATCGTCGAAGTGGCGCGCGAGCCGCTCGAGCTGCTCGGTCAACGCCCATTCGACGTTGTAGCGCCGCGTGCGGATCAGATCCATCGTCTCTTGCACGAGCATCGCGTCCTTCAGAATCATCGAATGGACGTTGATGAATGCACCCACTTCGCTCGGCGCATCGGCGGACAGATCGTCGCTCAACCGATCGAGTTCGTTCTGCACGGCGATCAAAGCTGTGCGAAAGCGCTCGATCTCGCCTTCGATTTGCGGCGGATCCACGAGATAGTGATCGACGTCGAGCGCTGCAGGCGCAATGAGATAGGCGCGCCCGATCGCGATGCCGCGTGACACCGGAATACCATGCAGCGAAAACGACACGCGCACCTCCTCGAGTTGTGTGATGCCGCGGCAAATACCGCTAACCCGAGATTATAGATTCCACTGACCGTTGCTGACTGCGTGCGGCGCAGCATCGCGGGGAGTCGCTCGGCACCAGGGCGCTTCCTAGGAAGGATAAACCTCGCGGGTCAAGCCAGGGTGTGCTCGGACGGTCGCGCCTTCACGCCCGGCAACACAGTTCGAATAAAAACGCCGCGGCGCAGCGCGCCGCGCCGACCTCGGGCTTATTGTCCCTCGCCGAATTTCTCGGCAATGAGCTTGAGCAACGCGTCCATTGCGTCCTGCTCGTCGGGGCCTTCTGTTTCGATCGTTACCGTGCTGCCGATGCCGGCTGCAAGCATCATCACGCCCATGATGCTTTTCGCGTTGATTCGGCGGCCATTACGCGTCATCCAAATTTCCGCTTGATAATTGGCCGCGAGCTGCGTGAGCTTGGCCGATGCACGTGCATGCAATCCCAACTTGTTGACGATCGTCGTTTCTTTTAGAAGCATGTGCTCGTCCTGAAAAGCGAAAAGAAAAAATCCAGAATCAGTGCTGCGTGCCGCTGGGGCTGCCTGTGCTTGCAGACGCGTTGCCGGTCTTGCCCGAACCCGCATCGGCATCCGCAATCGCGCCAGCTCGCTGAGCCGCCGTAACGACCGGCACGCCCGGCGCCGTGCATGGGGGTTCGTCGCACGGCGAGCCCGCTTGCACACCCTCGACGAGCGGCCCGATCGCATGCACGCCCTTGGTCGCGCCCGCAAGCGCCTTCTCGACGAGCAGATCGAGGTCGCACGCGCGATAGCAGACGCCGCGCACGAGCATCGGCAAATTCACGCCGGCCAGCACACGCACGCCTGGCAGCGCGGAAAGCCGACTCGCGATGTTGGCGGGCGTGGCGCCGAACATGTCGGTCAGCACTAGCATGCCGTTGTCCTCGCGCAAGCGGTCTATTTCGCTATTAGCCTGGGCCACCACTTGAACGGGATCGCTATCGGGCAGCACATCGATCGCGCCGATGCGCGCGGGCAGCCCACCGTAGATGTGCGCGACGCACTCCTTCAATGCCGAAGCGAGCGGCGCATGGGCAATGATCAGGATGCCGGCCATATCAGCACGCGCCAAAAGGCGCCGAATGCGAGGCCGATCCTACCGGCAGGGCAACGCGTTGAGCGAGAGTGGGGGATCGTTTCATTTCAGTCTGCCAACGAAAGCGCTGCAAAGGGCCGGATCCAGACGGCCGCCTGCGTGGGCGCAACGCGAAATACGGGCGCCGCCGTACGCGCGGGCCGCCTCGCGAGCAAACCGTTTCAGGAAGCGGTCATTGTAGCAGGCCCATTTTCCGCCCAAGCGGCGCTTCTTGCCCGGCTTGCGCGGCCGTCATCGAACCGCACGCTCGAGGGCGTCGACGAACATGCCCGCGACGTCGAACCCCGTCTGCTCCATGATTTCGCGGAAGCAAGTCGGGCTCGTAACGTTGACCTCGGTGAGATAGTCGCCGATGACGTCCAGCCCGACGAGCAACAGGCCGCGCGCGGTCAGCACCGGTCCGACCGTATCGGCGATCTCGCGGTCGCGCGCGCTGAGCGGCTGCGCAACGCCGAGCCCCCCCGCCGCCAAATTGCCGCGCACTTCGCCGCCTTGGGGTATGCGCGCCAGCGAATACGGGACGCTTTGCCCGCCGATCAGCAAGATGCGCTTATCGCCGGCGGCGATGTCGGGGATGAACTTCTGCGCCATGACCGAGCGCGCCCCGTCGTGACTGAGGATTTCGATGATCGCCCCGAGGTTCATGCCCTCACGCGTGACCCGGAACACGCCCATGCCGCCCATGCCGTCGAGCGGCTTCAAAATCACGTCGCCGTGCTCGGCTTGAAACGCGCGCAACCGCGCGGCATCGCGGGTCACGAGGGTGGGCGCAACGAACTGAGGAAACTCGCCGATCGCGAGCTTCTCGGAGTGGTCGCGAATCGTTTGGGGCTTGTTGAATACACGCGCCCCCTCGCGCTCGGCCAATTCCAGCAGCCAGGTCGATGTCACATACTCCATGTCGAAAGGCGGGTCCTTTCGCATGAGGATGGCGCCGAACGAAGTTAGCTTCCGGTGCTCGTGCGGACCGCTTTCGTGCCAGGGATGGCGATGCAAGTCGGTGGTGTCGCCCACGATGTCGACGCGGCGCACCGTGGCTTCGACGCGGGCCGACACCCACGCCAGATGCTTGGGTTCGCACGTGTAGACGACGTGGCCGCGACGCGCGGCCTCCGCCATCATCGCGTAGGTGGAATCCTTGTAGATCTTGAAGTGCGCGAGCGGATCGGCGATGAAGAGAATGTCCATGAAACCCCTGCTCCCCCGGTGGGGGCTCCTGTGTTCGTTGCGTTCTTGACCCCGAGCGCTCGGCCGGAAGTCAGACTTGAATGGCTTCGGGATCCGTCTTCTCGAGTTCGACCGAGGCCGCGAGCAGGGCGAGACGCGCGACGACGCCGTACATGTAGAAACGGTTCGGCGGTGCGGCGCCGGGTTTGGCATGCGCATCGGGCAAGGCCGTGTGCTCGAAGCCGAGCGGCACGAAGTGCATGCCGGGGGCGTTCAAGTTCTGATCGCGCTCGCGGCTGCCATGGACGCGATAAAAGCCGCCCACCACATAGCGATCGATCATATAGACCACGGGCTCGGCCACTTCCTCGCCGATGCGCTCGAACGTGTAGACGCCCTCCTGCACGATCACATCACGCACCTCTAGGCCGTCCTTGGTGGCCGACATGCGCGAGCGCTCGCCCTTGGTCAGGTTCGCGACTTCCGATGCGTCGTGCACGGTCATCACGCCGCGCCCGTCGGTGCCCGCATCGGATTTGATGACGACGTACGGCTTCTCGCCGATGCCGTACTCGCGATATTTGCGTGCGATCTTCTTGATCACGGCGTCGATCGCATCGGCGAGCGCTTGCTCGCCCGTGCGCGCCTCGAAGTCCACGCCTTCGACATGCGCGAAGTACGGATTGATCATCCACGGATCGATTTCGACGAGCTTGGCGAACTTCTTGGCTACGTCGTCGTAGCACGAGAAGTGCGTCGACTTGCGGCGCACGGCCCAACCGGCATGCAGCGGGGGCAAGACGTATTGCTCGTGCAGATTTTCGAGCACGGGCGGCAAACCGCCCGACAAATCGTTGTTGAGCAAGATCGAGCACGGATCGAAATTCTTCAGGCCGAGCCGCCGCGGCGTGCGCTCGAGCGGCTCGAGAACGATCTTTTGTCCATCGGCGAGCGGAATCGTCACCGGCCCGACGATGGTTTCGTCGAGCGTGCCGAAGCGCACGTTCAGCCCGGCTTGCCGCATGATCGTGGCCAAACGGGCGACATTCTCCAGATAGAAGGCGTTGCGCGTGTGCCGCTCGGGGATCACGAGCAAATTCTTGGCGTCGGGGCAGATCTTCTCGATCGAGGCCATCGCCGCCTGCACCGCGAGCGGCAGCACTTCATTGGGCAAATTGTTGAAGCCGCCGGGAAACAGGTTCGTGTCGACGGGCGCGAGCTTGAAGCCCGCGTTGCGCAGGTCCACAGAACAATAGAAAGGCGGCGTGTGCTCCTGCCATTCGAGCCGGAACCACCGCTCGATCGCCGGCGTGGCGTCGAGGATCTTCCGCTCCAGATCGAGCAGAGGACCGTTTAACGCCGTAACTAGGTGCGGAACCATTGATTACTCGATGAACAGGGGAGAAAGAGATTGTAGGGCAATTGCCTGGACGATTTGGGGGTGGTTTCGCCAATCGCAAGAGCGGCCCGTGCGACGCGGTTTCTATCGATCCGATAGCCAAAATAAAAAACCCCGCCATCAGGCGGGGAAAAGTCGCTACGCTTCTATTCGGTTCGATGAGCGGCGGAGCGCGCCCCGCCGCTCGTATCGATTATTCGACGTGCTCGCCGTGCAGCACCACGTCCAAACCTTCGCGCTCTTCTTCTTCCGCGACGCGCAGGCCGATCACGAGATCGATGATCTTGAGCAGCACGAAGCTGAGCACGCCGCTGTAGACAACCGTCGTCAGCACGCCCTTCGCTTGCAGCAGAAGGCTGCCGTCGGCGCCGCCGATGTCCTTCACCGCGAAGATGCCCGTGAGCAGCGCGCCGATGATCCCGCCCACGCCGTGCACACCGAAGCAATCGAGCGAGTCGTCGTAGCCGAGCTTCATCTTGAGCCAGGTGGCCGACCAGAAGCAGACGGCGCCGGCGATGAAACCGATGGCCAGTGCGCCGCCCACGCCGACATAGCCCGAAGCCGGCGTGATGGCCACGAGGCCGGCAACGGCGCCCGAGGCAATGCCGAGCGCGGAGGGCTTACCCTTGACGATCCATTCGACGAACATCCAGCCGAGCGCCGCGCAGGCCGTGGCCACTTGCGTCGTGAGCATGGCGAAGCCCGCACGGCCGTCGGCCGCGACCGCAGAGCCGGCGTTGAAGCCGAACCAGCCCACCCACAGCATCGCCGCGCCCATCAGCGTCAGTACGAGGTTGTGCGGGGCCATCGCTTCACGGCCATAGCCGACGCGCTTGCCGAGCACGAGTGCGCAGACGAGACCGGCGATACCCGCATTGATGTGCACGACGGTGCCGCCCGCGAAATCGAGAATGCCGGCGGACGAGAGCCAGCCCGTCGGTTCCCAAACCATGTGCGCGACCGGCGAGTAGACGATCAGCGACCACAGCGTCATGAAAACGAGCATGGCGGAGAACTTCATGCGATCGGCGAAGGCGCCCGTGATCAGTGCGGGCGTGATGATCGCGAACGTCATTTGATAGATGAAATAGACGGTCTCGGGGATCGTCGGCGCGAGGTGGCTGACGGTCAAGGTCGTGGCCTTGTCGCCCTTGATGTAGGTCATGCCCGTGAGCAGCACACGCGAGAAGCCGCCGATGAACGCGTTGCCCGGCGTGAAGGCGAGGCTGTAGCCGACCACGGTCCAGACTACCGTCACGACGCAAGTGATCGCGAAGCTTTGCATCACCGTGGCGAGGACGTTCTTCTTGCGAACCATGCCGGCGTAGAACAGCGCGAGGCCGGGGATCGTCATGAACAGCACGAGCGCCGAGGAGGTCAGCATCCAGGCCGTGTCGCCCGAATTGATCTTCGACGAATCGACCGAGAACGGCGCGGTGGGGGCGGCCGGCGCTGCTGCGGCGGCGGCAGCCGATGCATCGGGCGCGGCGGCAGCAGAGGCGGCGCTTGCTTGCGGTGCCGCTGCCGGCGTGGAAGCGGCCGCTGCGGCCGCCGGGGCTGACGCCGCGTCGTCGGCGAACGCGGCTCCGACACCGCCCACCAGGAGCGACGCGGCCATCGCCAATGACATCAATAGTTTGCGCATCTTCGGTTTCCTCTATGTCGCTGTGTCTTCGAAGTTCTAGTTACAGGGCGTCGGCGCCCGTTTCCCCGGTGCGGATGCGAATCACCTGCTCGATCGGCGTGACGAAGATCTTGCCGTCGCCGATCTTGCCCGTGCGCGCGGCGCGTTCGATGGCTTCGATCGCCTGCTCGACGATGTCGTCCGAGACGGCCGCCTCGATCTTCACCTTCGGCAGGAAGTCGACGACGTACTCGGCGCCGCGATAGAGCTCGGTGTGGCCTTTCTGGCGCCCGAAACCCTTCACTTCGGTCACGGTAATGCCGGACACGCCGATCGCCGACAACGCCTCGCGCGCTTCATCGAGCTTGAAGGGCTTGATGATTGCGGTAATGAGCTTCATGAAAGTCCTCTGTTCGTTGCGAAAACTGTGTTGCCGTGCGCCGCCGCCGCTCGTTCGATCGACGTCGGGTGCCAGCCCCCGATTCGTGCGGCCAGAAAAAGCAACAGTCGTGCCATGCGATGCATGGGCGCACGGAAGAACGCAATGACGGGAGGCGCGGGACAGCCGACCGTTTGCCGGCGCGGCGTTGCCGTGCTGGCGCGGGGTGGCGATCGTTGCTAGAGTGTTCGCACACCCGGAAATCCGGGTACGCACCAATGGCGCTCACTGCCGCACAAGCGCGTGCCCAGCACGCACCAAGTTCGATCGCTCGTGGGCCGTGGACGCAAATCGGAAGAAAAGCTGCACGTTTTTTGTGCGAGAAGGGGAACCACTATGAAGCAACCGAATGATTTCTTTCAGGATTTTCAGAATCGCATGAGCGAGTTGCTGAAGCACTCGCCGGCTAAGGACGTCGAGCGCAATGTCAAAGCGATGCTGTCGCAAGGCTTCTCCAAGCTCGATCTCGTCACGCGCGAGGAATTCGACACACAGGCTCAAGTGCTGCTCAGGACGCGCACGCGCCTCGAGGAACTCGAGCATCGCGTGGCCGAGCTCGAGCAGCGGCTGGCCGCGGTTCAGGAGCCCTGAGCAGAGCGAAGCGGGCCGCCTGCGCGGCGGCCCTAAGCTGCGTCGCCCCGGCGGTCGCTTTGCGCGACTCGCTTCGCATGACTCGCGTCAGCCGTCGATGCGAACTTCCACGCCGGAGGGCCGATATAAGGGCGTCGCCTTATGCCCGTCGACCACGACCGAATCAAATTGGCCAGACACTTGGCTCGCGTCGATGAGATCGATAATGTCGCCCGTCTGAGGCGTCAAGCCAGTTCCTAACTTTACGTGCAGCGTGCCGCCGGCGAGCGTGACGCGCCCCGTCACCGCCACGCGCCCTGCATCGCCGACACCGCGGTCGAGTTCGAGCGTGCCGCTTCTCAGTTGCGTATAGTTCCCGGCGACCGAAGCGCGCACCGCCGACGCGATCGCCACCGTGCCGCCGCCGACGTACACGTCTCCCGTCCCGAAGGCGTGGAGCGATCCCGCGATCAGGACGCCGCCCTGCACTTGCGTACCGCCGGAATAGGTGTTTGCACCCGCCAGCGTCAATGCCCCCGTACCGTTGAACGTGAGCTTGCCGGTCCCGCCGATGTCGTTGCGCCACGTGTCGGCGGCATTGAAGCCGCCTTGCGAGGCATCCATCGAAATCGTCACGCTCCCGTTGAATTGCCCGTAGCCGTCGGCAGCGGCGAATAGGTTCAAGCGCCCCCATCCTTCCGCGTCGTCCAGCATCGGATAGCCTGACGGCAGCGCGGTCGTCTTCAGTACGACTCGACGCTGGTCCGCACTCAAATAGGGCAGCCGAGTCTCGAGCAACACTTCGGCGCCCTTGGGAACCGTCGCCGCTGCGTTCGTCGACGCAATCTGATCGAAGCCGAAGGTCAACCGACGCAGATAGTTAGCCTTGTTCGTCGTGTAATCGGCAAAGCGGTCCGTCGCGGCCGAGCCCGAATGTGCGTAAGCAGCGAAGGTGGTCGCATCGGTGTTCGTGGCGGCGTAGAGCGCGCTATGCGCTTGGGCGAAGGCCGCCTGCTTCAACGTGGCGTTGGCCGGGGCTAGCAGGTTCGCCGCAGCCGACGCCTCGCCGAGAACCCGGCCGCCGATGACGTCCAGGGGCGAATGCATCCCGGCAAGAATCCGGTTTTCGCCAAGTTCGAGGCCGCGGCTCAGCATTTCTTGAAAGCGCTCCGGGACGAGATAGGCCATCGCCACCGCATCGCGCACGCCTTCGGCCGAGTGGCCGCTCGGGAAGCCGCCGTCGGTCGCGGGCGTCGAACTCTCGGCCGGCACGAGCGTCGGGGCCACCACGACGCTCGTGCTCCAACGATAGGGCCGCTCGTACTTGTAAAAGCGCTTTGCCGGCTCCGTCGACGCATTCGCCCCCACGGCGTTGATCAAATCGACGACTTTGCCGAAGGTCGCGTTCGCCGAGCTGCCGACGCCCGTATTGTTGCCGCTATCGTTGTATAGCGTCGTTGTCGCGTCGGAGGGGATCGACGTGATGCTCGTCGTCTGCTGCGCCGCTGCGCGCCAGGCGCTCGTGAGGGGTCCCATCCCGTCGGAGACGCTGTAACCCTTGCCGCGACGGTCGTCGTAGTAGGCGGCTTGCGCTTGCGCGGCCGTGCGCGCCGCCGTTGCGTCGGCGACGTATTGCACGTTCGCGTTCAGTACTGCGGGGTTTAACGCCGTGCCGTTCGGCGTGCCGTCAGTCGGTATGCCCGTCCACGTCGATGCCACGACGGCCGGAAAACCATCGGCGGCCGGCGCCGAGACGCCCGCGTCGACGATATCGGTCAGAGGCTGCCAGAGCGTGCGAAAGCCCGCGAGCACACGCACGCCTGCATTGGTGCTCATCGTGGCGAAATGGGCGTCACCGCGCTGGTTGGTCGCGTAGGTGTCGACGAACGCGGTCACCGCCGGCGCCGGCGCGCTATCGACAAAGCCTGGATCGGCGGGCGCAGCCGGAATGTCGACGCCGGAAGCATCGCCGCCGCAGGCGGCGGCAAGGAAAGATAAGCACGCTGCTGCTGCAAACGCGCGAATTTGAATGCCCGATGGTGCCGACACGAGATACCCCCGATGTGTTTCAGTACTTGAAAACACCGGATGGTAGGGGGCGTGTATGAAGATTTTGAGAAAAGTAATACTAATTCGGAAAGATGACCGGCTGGGAAGTTCGGCCCCTCTGGCTGCATGACCGAACCGTCCCGGGGAATCGGTGGCGGTTGCGCAAGGCGCGAGGAACATTTACGATAACACCATTGGATTTGCTGGGGCGCCGGATCAGCTGTTCGTTACCCGGGCGAGCAAATTCAGTCGATTTTTGGGCCGCTCTCGAGCGGCCTTTCCTTTTTCTGCGCTTGACTCTGGGCGAGTTTCGCCGGTGAAACGTCCCCTTTGGGGATCACGGAAAACAGTTCTGCCCTTGGTTTACGAGCGTATAGCTCAAGCACCGCCTCATCTCGGACCATCGCTCCGTAGCCATCGTCACGCAAAACGGTGCTCTGAACGGTGGTCATTTTCGCGGCTGCCGCGCGTTGGGAGTCAATAAGGGACCCGCGCCGTCTGTATCTCGATACGGTGACACCTTCGTTTTAGAGCGGAGTTGGTTTCGCGATGAAATTAGGCCGACTATCCGTTGGCACGTTGCCGCCCGTCAGCGTGAGTGTCAAAGCCAGATTCACGTGAACACCCGTCCGCTAGACCGAACGGCTAACGCTGCGGCTCAACGCTAGTGGCCCTGCGGGCCGTGCGCTACAGTGCTCACCCGCCCAGCTTGCAGGAGAACCTATGTCGCTAGCCGTAGTGCGCTCGCGCGCGCCGGCCGCCGGTCGTGCGCCCGAAGTTACCGTCGAAGTTCATCTTGCCAATGGGCTGCCTTCGTTTTCGATCGTCGGCTTGCCCGATCTCGAAGTGCGCGAAAGCCGCGAACGTGTGCGCGCCGCCTTGCAGAACTGCAGCTTCGACTTTCCGGTCCGCCGCATTACCGTGAATTTAGCGCCGGCCGATCTGCCGAAGGAATCGGGCCGCTTCGATCTACCGATTGCACTGGGCATTCTGGCCGCCAGCGCCCAGATTCCCGCAGCCGCCCTCGGCGAACGAGAGTTCGCCGGCGAACTCTCGCTGACAGGGGCGCTGCGGCCCATGCGCGGTGCGTTCGCCATGGCGTGCGGGACCGCACGGAGCGGCCGCGCCACCTCGCCGAGCATCGCGCACGAGGGCACGGCAATCCGCGACGACGCGGCCTGCGGTTCGATACCGCCTACCGAACTGCCCGAACTGTATCTACCGGCGCCGAGCGCCCCCGAAGCGGCACTCGTCCCAGGCGTCGCGGTATTCGGTGCGACCGGCCTGCCCGAGTTGTGCGCGCATTTATGCGGCGAACGTGATGCGCGGCTCGTGCCTGTGGCTTCGGCGACGCCGGAGCGCACCGCCTCGCACGCTGCATCACCGGACCTAGCCGACGTGATCGGCCAGCAAGGCGCGCGTCGCGCGCTCGAAGTGGCGGCCGCCGGGGGGCATCACGTCCTGATGGTCGGCCCGCCGGGCGCCGGCAAGTCGATGCTTGCGGCCCGGCTGCCCGGTCTGTTGCCACCGATGACGGACGAAGAGGCGCTGGCATCCGCTGCGCTACTGTCGGCGAGCGCCATCGGCTTTTCTCCGGCTCAGTGGCGGCAGCGGCCATTCCGGGCGCCGCACCATTCGTCGAGCGCCGCCGCACTCGTGGGCGGTCGCAATCCACCGCGGCCAGGCGAAATCACGCTCGCGCACCTGGGCGTCCTATTCCTCGACGAACTACCGGAATTCGATCGCCATGTGCTTGAAACACTGCGCGAACCGCTCGAGGCGGGCAAGATCACCATCTCCCGGGCGGCTCTGCAGGCGGACTTCCCGGCGGCGTGCCAACTCGTCGCGGCAATGAACCCGTGCCCCTGCGGTTGGCGCGGCGATCCGGCCGGCCGTTGCAGATGCACGCCCGAAGTGACCGCACGCTATCTGCGCAAGCTGTCAGGACCGTTGCTCGACCGCATCGACATCCAGATCGAACTGCCCGCGTTGACCCCGGCAGAGCTGTCCTCGAGGGCCGACGAAACCGGCGAGCCGAGCGCCGTTATAGCGCGGCGCGTCGCCGCCGCGCGCCAACGGCAGCAACGTCGGCAAGGCAAAACAAACCGCGAACTGAGCGGCCGCGAGGCAGACGAGTCCTGTCGCCCCGGCGCGGCGGGCGAGTTGTTGCTGCGGGAAGCATGCGAGCGGTTTGGCTGGTCCGCTCGCGCCTATTACCGCGTCTTGAAGGTAGCGCGCTCGATCGCCGATCTCGCAGATGCCGACGTGCCAGATGCGTCGCATATCGCCGAAGCAATTCAGTATCGGCGCGTCTTTGCGCCCAACTGACAAAAGGCCGTCGTGATGAACTCGGCGAACTGTTGGACACCGGAGTCTAGGTGCCAAATCACGCCGCACGCGGGCCAAACCGCCGAAGCAATTCAATACCGCCGCGTCTTTCCGGCCGGTTGAAGCAAAAAAACGCTGTCAAGACTTGACTTATACACATTGCCGCCTTCGATACCGCCAAACGATCGTTTGCAGGCGTCTCGCAAAGCTGCCATTCCAGTACATTGATTCTTAACGATATTTAAGAATCCTCGAGCGCGACGCGCCACCACGCAAGCCCCGTCCGGCGGGCTTGAGCGCATCAGCGACGGGTAGTTCTCAACAGAGTTATCCACATCATCTGTGGATAGCGCGAAAACCGGCGAAAAATCCGTGCGTTAGCGGCGTCTCCTGCCGCGGAACCTTCATTCGAATAGGGGATCGGCCGCGTCGCTCTAAAGGGACAATATGTCGCAGACCCCCACGATTTTTTTTTACTGGAGCTTGAACGAGCCGAAGAACTGATCGACCTGCTCCTGTGGCGGCACGTGCGCAGCGACGATGGCCGCCTGATAGACATGCCTGCCGCTACCCACGATCCATGCGTGAATAGTCCGTTGCTCGTGCGCCTCCCCGGCGGCCCCCGTGACAACGAGCTCGATCCCCGCAATGCCCGCCCCGGTCTGCAACGGCACTTGCACGGGGCGCTCGATGGGCGATGCGCTCACGTTGCGCGCCAGCGCACTGCGTAAGGTCTCGACGACGGACTCGCGCAGGCGCGCATCGTCACGAGGCAAATCGATCGCGGCGATCGCGAAGACGGCGCCTTGCGTGTGCGCTGCGCGGACATGCATCGGCAGCGCGTTGCCGGCCATCTCGACACGCCGCTCGTCGACGGTCGGCTTTGCCGGCAAATCGATCGCATAGCCTTCGGCCGCATCGGTGACCGTACGCCAGTTGTAAGCCGGTGAACAAGCCGAAGCGAGCGCAATGCACGCCATCGCGGCGAGCCCGGCGAACGGCATGCGCGGGCGCGAGAAAATCGGCCGTAAGCCCACGAGCCGGCCGGAGAAAGGAAAACGCATAGATGATGAGGTGTCCGAAGCGCGCAGATGAACAAACCAGCATTATCCGTCATCGGTTCGCCACGCTACGCTGCGCCCGTGCGCCGATCCGAACGGCCCGCCTGCCGCATTCTGCAAATAAGGCTAAAATAGCGGCGCCAAATCGCGCCTTTTACCGCCTCCGTTCCGGCATTTTGTATGCAACGGGCCGCGATCACCCGCACGAGGTCGTACTCATGAGCCAAACTCCCGCTTCCTCCGCCCGCCGCTCGGGCGCACTGCGTTACGTCGCGTTCGCCGCCGCAGCCGCCGCCATTGCCGTCGCCGGCTACTTCACGTTCGGCAGCAGCCAGCACGTGCCCGATGCTACGTTTACGTTGCTGTCGGGGCAAAAGCTGTCGACCAGCGATTTGAAGGGCAAGGTCTACCTCGTGAATTTCTGGGCGACCGACTGCGAGACCTGCATCAAGGAAATGCCGCAGATGGTCGATACCTACAACCGCTTCAAGGGGCGCGGCCTCGAATTCGTCGCCGTGGCGATGAAGTACGACGCACCGATGTACGTCGTCAATTACACGCAAACGCGTCAACTGCCGTTCAAGGTCGCAATGGACGACGGCAGCGCCGCCAAGGTGTTCGGCAACGTCCAGATGACGCCGACCACCTTCGTCGTCGACAAGAACGGGACGATCCTCAAGCGCTACGTCGGCGAGCCGCAGTTCGCCGAACTCGACCAGCTGCTGCAAAAGGCGCTCGGCTCGGCATAAACCGCTTCGCATGCGGGGCCTGGGCCAGCAACCGCCCGCGGAAAGCGCCGGCCCGCAGTCAAAGTCGCCACTGTCTCTGCGCACGCCACCCCAAAAGCCGGCCCCGCGCGTCAGCCGCCTTCCTTCCCGGCGTCGCCCCGCTCGGCGAGGCCATATCGTTTGATCTTCTCGTAGAGCGTCGCCTTGCCGATCTGCAGTTCGTCGGCGGCCGCCGGCACCGCGCCGCCGTGCCGCGCCAGCGCTTCGGCAATCGCCGCTCGCTCGAATCGTTCGACCTGCTCCTTGAGCGAATGCCCCGGCGCGGCGTCACTGCCCGGGCCGCTCGATGCGCGCTCGATGCCGAGCACGAGCCGATCCGCCGCGTTGCGCAGCTCCCGCACGTTGCCCGGCCAATCCCGCGCCATCAGTTCGGCGCGCTGACGCGCCGTCAACACCGGCGCGGGGCGGTCGTAGCGCACCGCGGCCTCGAGCACGAAGTGCTCGATCAACGGCACGATGTCCTCGCGGCGTTCCGCCAGCGGCGGCAACTCGATCGTCACGACATTGAGCCGATAGAGCAAGTCTCGGCGGAACACCCCTGAGGCCACCAGCGCCTGCATATCACCCTTGGCGGCCGCCACCACGCGCAAGTCGACCCGAATGGGCTGATTCGAGCCCAGACGCTCGAGCGCACCCTCTTGCAAGACGCGCAGCAACTTCACTTGCAGCGCCAGCGGCATGCTTTCGATTTCGTCGAGAAACACGGTGCCGCCCGACGCGTATTCGAGCTTGCCGATGCGGCGCTTCGTAGCGCCGGTGAATGCGCCGGGCTCGCTGCCGAACATCTCGGATTCGAACATCGCCTCGGGCAGGGCGCCGCAATTGACCGCGACGAACGGCTTGGCGCTGCGCGGCGAAAGCTCGTGCAGACTGCGCGCAACGAGTTCTTTGCCGGCGCCCGTATCGCCGATGATGAGGACCGATGCGTCGGTTGGCGCGACGTTCACGATCAAGCGACGCACCGCCTCGATGGCGGCGCTGCGGCCGATGATGCGCGGCACGAGCGCATCGCGGCCGGCCAGTTCGCGGCGCAGCGCGACGTTTTCCAGCAGAAGGCGCCGCCGCTCGAGGGCGCGCCGCACCGTGTCCACCAGCCGTTCCGCGGCAAACGGCTTTTCGACGAAATCGTAAGCGCCTTCGCGCATCGCCTGCACGGCCATGGAAATGTCGCCGTGCCCGGTCACGAGGATCACGGGCACGTCGGGCGCATGCTCGCGACAGTGCGCGAGCAACTCGAGCCCGCTCGCGCCGGGCAGCCGAACATCGCTGACGATCGCCCCCTCGAATTCGACTCCCGATGCGTCCAACACGCGGCGCGCGGCCTCCACCGAGCCGTAGCCGCTGACGGCGAACCCCGCCAACTGCAGGCTCTGCACGCTGGCGCGGCGAACGAGTTCGTCGTCTTCGATGAAGATGACCTGGGGATTGTCTGTCGTCGCCGTCGCGTTCATGTCGGTGATGGAAATTGGAAAATTCGGAGCGGGCAAAGCGAACGCGGCGCTAGCGCGAGGGCGCCGCATCGGGCAGCGTCGTCGCGGCTACATTCGCGCGACGCAAGGTCAGCACGAACGCGGCGCCCCCGCCCGTTTCGGTGTAGGCGCTCAGCGAGCCGCCGCAATCGCGCGCGATCGACGAAGCGATTGCCAAACCGAGCCCGAGGCCCTTGCCCATTCCCTTCGTCGTAAAGAATGGCTCGAAAAGTCGGGGCAGGACATCGGCGGGAATGCCTGGGCCATTGTCGCGTACGACGATCGCCAACGCGTCCGTGCCGACATCGATGTCGATCGAAAGATGCGGTTCGTCGACAGTCTCGAGCGCGTCGAGCGCATTGCCGACCAGATTGATGAGCGCCTGCTCGAGCCGCAGATCGTCGCAATAGGCCACGAGGGACATGTCGTCCACCGCCGGATCCAGTGGCCGATAACGCCCCGCCTCGGCGGGCGCATGCTGCGTTGCTCGCTCGCCCAAGGACGGAACCTCACGGATTCGAACCTCGACGGCAATACGCTGCAACCGCTTCTGCAGCAATTGCAGCGTATTGCGCAGCGCTCGCACCACGGGCGAGCGCGCATTGTGCGTCTGCGCACGGCCAACGAACAGCTTGAGCTGATTCGTGATCTTTCCCATGCGGTCGGTCAGTGCGCCGATCGCCTCCAAGTTCTCGCGCGCATCGGCGAGCGCCCCGCGCTCGATCAGCACGCGCGTGTTGTCGGAAAACGTGCGCAGCGCGCTCAACGGTTGATTCAGTTCGTGCGTAATGCCGGCGGCCATCTGGCCCAGCGCAGCGAGCTTGCTGGTTTGAAGCAGCTCCGCGTGGGCGGCGCGCAACTCGTTCTCCGCGCGCGTGCGCTCGGCCACCTCGGTCTGCAGTTGAGCATTGGCCGCCGATAAATCGGCCGTGCGTTCCTCGACCCGCTGGTTCAGTTCCGCATACGCCTTTTGCAGCAACGCCCGTCCCTTCATCATCTCGCCCAGACGCGCGCGCCGCATGCGCCAGTAGAACGCGAGCAAGCAAAGCGAAACGAAGCCGAAGCCGACGGCGGCGGTCGTATTGCGCGCATCGTCGAGCACCGAGTCCACGGGCGCGAGCGTCATCAACTGCCATTCGGGTGAGCCAAGGCGGCGCTGCGTGAGCAGGTAATAGGGAGAAAAGCGCTTGGCGCCAACCCGCACGACGTGCGCATCGGAAGCATTGAGCGCGCGCACGGGCGTGATCGGCAGCTTTGCGATCGGCTGTTGAGCGTATTGGCGCGTTTCCTCGATCGCGGCCGCCACTTCGCGCGGCAAGTCGCGCACCGCGCGGTATTTCCACGCGGGCACGGACGACAGGAAGATCACGCCATGCTTATCGACGACGAAAACCGGCTCGTTCGCATCGGTGCCCGGAAACCATTCGAGATTGAGCTTGAGGACCGCCGCGCCCACGATTCGGCCGCCGCGATAGACGGGCTGGGAAATGTAGTAGCCAGGCACGTGCGACACCGTGCCGATACCGAAGAAGCGGCCGATGCGCCCGCCCATTGCATCGACGAAATACGGCCGAAACCGGTACTGCGAACCGGCGAAGCTATCGGGGCGGTCCCAGTTGCTCGCCGAAAGGCAAAGGCCGTCGGCGCGGATGATGTAGGTGACATCGGCGTGCGCGTGCGCGTTCGCGTCCGTCAGGTAGCGGTTGGCGCGGGCGATGGCGTCGGTGGCGCCCGTTTCGAGCGCTTCCCCGACAACCGGGTGACTCGCGACGAGGTAGGAAAGCGATTCATAGCGCTCGAGCGTGTCGCCCAGCGCTATGACCGTGCGGTCGGCCCGCACGGCGGCTTGCTGCTGAAGGGCGTCGATCCCGCGCAGCCAAGCGAGACGCCATGTGGCGGCGCACACCGCGACGAGCGCCGCCGCGAGCGCGAGAACGACAAGGAGACGGCGCGTCACGGTGTCGAATTCCTGGCAGGACAGTGGCCTATTGTGGCATAGCCCGCCGCGCCCGCACGCGCCGCGCCCGATGCGCTTAGACGCCGGCCGAGCTCGTCTGCGCGTCCGCTTCGAGCGCGTCGCCGCCTCGGCCCAGCGCCGCGCGCAGCTTCGAGCGGTCCAGTTCCTTTTCCCAAGCGGAGACGACGACGGTGGCCACGCCATTGCCGACGATGTTCGTCAGCGCGCGGCACTCGCTCATGAAGCGGTCGACGCCGAGAATCAGCACCATGCCCGAGAGCGGAATCGTCGGCACGACGGCGAGCGTGGCCGCGAGCGTGATGAAACCGGCCCCCGTCACACCGCTCGCGCCTTTGGAAGTCAACATGGCGACGGCAATCAGCGTGAGCTGCTGCATCAGCGTGAGATCGGTGTTCGTTGCTTGCGCGATGAACAAGACGGCCATCGTCATATAGATGTTGGTGCCGTCGAGATTGAACGAGTAGCCCGTGGGCACGACGAGACCGACGACCGAGCGCGAGCAGCCGAGCTTTTCGAGCTTGCCCATGAGCTGCGGCAGCGCGGCTTCGGACGAGCTCGTGCCGAGCACGATCAGCATCTCCTCCTTGATGTAGGCGATGAAGCGCAAGATGTTGAAGCCGACCAGCCGCGCGACCGTGCCGAGCACGACGAGCACGAACACGATCGAGGTCAGATAGAACGTGCCGACCAGCTTCAAGAGCGGCAGCAGCGAGCCGAGGCCGTACTTGCCGATCGTGAAGGCCATCGCGCCGAAGGCACCTATCGGAGCGAGCTTGGTGACGATGCGCACGATTCCGAACAGCACTTGCGAGATGCTTTCGATGAAATCGCTGACGGGTTTGCCGCGCTCGCCGATCGTGGCAAGCACGCTGCCGAACAGCAACGCGATGAGCAGGATCTGCAGAATCTCGCCCTGCGCGAACGCGTCAATCATCGTGTGCGGGATGATGTGCATGAAGAAGTCCACCGCGCTCTGGCCATGCGCCTTCGCCGCATACGAGGCCACGGCTTTGCCGTCGAGCGAGTTGACGTCGACGTTAAAGCCCGCGCCCGGCTTGAGCACATGCGTGGCGATGAGGCCGAGCAGCAATGCGAACGTGGAGATGACTTCGAAGTAGAGCAGCGCCTTGCCGCCGACACGACCGACCTTCTTCATATCCTCCATGCCGGCGATGCCGGACACCACCGTGCAGAAAATGATCGGCCCGATGACCATCTTCACCAGTTTGATGAAGGCGTCCCCCAGTGGCTTCATGTCGATCGCAAGCGCGCTCGAGAAATGACCGAGCAAGATGCCGGCGATGATCGCGGCGAGGACCTGCACGTAGAGGATTCGGTAGAAGGGTTTCTTCAGAGGACGCATCGGTGTCTCCCAGCTTAGGATGTAATCGATAGGCCAAAGCGGCCGTTCGTGGGGCGTACCGATTGCAAGGTCGATGCCAGTCCGAGATGCGACGTTAGCTATTGATTTTATTGAATATTTCTGACGATACACGCATCCGGCGTCCGGGTTTCCGGAATCGGGAACGGGGTGCGTCCGAATCTCCGGAGGGAGGGGCAGAACGGTGGGAAGGGTGTTACCGGAAGTCGGCCCGCACGGCGCAGTCAGATGCCTGCGGGATATATGAAGCGATTCGATCCCAGAGAAAACCAAACCGCCTTCGCGAGGGCCAATCGTGTTCTTTGACTGAACAAACCGCTCGCGCGAAGTGCTCGCGCGGCGGTTTCGAGTTTCAGCGCAGCGTGCTAAGCCTCAAACCACGCCTGCATCATGCGCCTGCTGATCCGCGTGATAGCTCGAGCGAACCATCGCACCCACGGCCGCGTGCGTGAAGCCCATCTTGTAGGCCTCTTCCTCGTACATCTTGAAGATGTCCGGATGGACGTAGGCGCGCACCGGCAGATGGTGCTCCGACGGCTGCAGGTATTGACCGATCGTCAACATATCGACATCGTGCGCACGAAGATCGCGCATCACCTGCAGGATCTCTTCCTCGGTTTCGCCCAGGCCCACCATGAGGCCGGACTTGGTCGCCACCTCGGGATGCTGCGCCTTGAAATCCTTCAGCAGCTTCAGCGAATGCGCGTAGTCGGCGCCGGGACGCGCTTCCTTATACAACCGCGGTACCGTTTCGAGGTTGTGGTTCATGACATCGGGCAGCGCGGCATTGAGAATCTCGAGCGCGCGGTCGAGCCGGCCGCGAAAGTCCGGCGTCAAAATCTCGATGCGGGTTTGCGGCGAATGCTCGCGCACTTGCTTGATGCATTCGACGAAATGGCCCGCACCGCCGTCGCGCAAGTCGTCGCGGTCCACACTCGTGATCACCACGTACTTGAGCTTGAGCGCCGCGATCGTACGGGCGAGGTTCAGCGGCTCCTCGGTATCCAGCGGATCGGGCCGGCCGTGCCCGACATCGCAGAACGGGCAGCGGCGCGTGCATTTGTCGCCCATGATCATGAACGTGGCCGTGCCCTTGCCGAAGCATTCGCCGATGTTCGGGCAACTCGCTTCTTCGCACACCGTGTGCAAGTTGTGCTCGCGCAGAATCTGCTTGATCTCCGAAAAGCGCGAATTGCCCGTTGCGGCCTTCACCCGAATCCATTCCGGCTTCTTCAGCTTCTCGATCGGCACGATCTTGATCGGAATGCGCGCGGTCTTGGCCTGCGCTTTCTGCTTGGCAGTAGCGTCGTACGGCGTGGAAGCGGCTTGCGGCGCATCGAGTGCGCCGCTCGGTTGAGCGGTAACGTCAGTCATTCGGTGATCCAGTCGATGAGCGATGCGCAGTAGCGCCGTCGAGGTTCGCGGCGAGCTGCGCCGCCAAGGTTTCGGCCACTTGTTGCCAGCCGGCGGCGACGCCGAGCGTCGCCATGTCGACCGTCTCGAGCCCCGCGTAACCGCATGGGTTGATCGCGAGAAACGGCCGCAGATCCATCTCCACGTTCAGGCTGACGCCGTGGTAGCTGCATCCGTTGCGGATTTTCAGGCCCAGCGCGGCGATCTTCGCGCCCTCGTGCCCGCGTGCGGCCGGCCCGGGCCCCACGTAAATGCCCGGCGCGCCTGGCCGCCTCACGCCGACGAGATTATACGCCGCGAGGGTATCGATCACCCCTTGCTCGATCCGAGACACGAGTTCGCGCACCATCAGCTTGCGGCGGCGCAAATCGAGCAGCAGGTAAGCGAGCACCTGGCCGGGGCCGTGATAGGTGATCTGGCCCCCGCGGTCCACCTTCACGAGCGGAATGGCCGGATCGGCCGCCAATAAATGGGCGGGGTTGCCGGCTTGGCCAAGCGTAAACACGGGCGGATGCTCGACGAGCCAGATCTCGTCGGGAGTGTCGACAGTACGCGCCTCGGTGAAGGCGCGCATGTCGTCGAACGCGGCGTCGTAAGGAACGCGCCCGCGCCAACGAACGATCGGGGCCGGACCGAGCGCAAGAGCCGCGTGATGCGGGGCGCCGCCTGGCGCCGGGTCCTGCACGACTGCCTCCGAAACGGACGACGGCAGGGGGACGGACGAAAAAGACGATGCGGCGCACATGATCGCCGCAGTTTACCGGAATCGAGCCTGGCTCGCCTGGCGCAGGCCACGATTCTTGCGCGAAATCAAACGCTTCGAGGGTGGCCGGCCGGCTCGCCAAGCGCTTACACGGTGCGCCATCCGCCAAAACGCGCGGCCCACCATTCAGTCACCGCCTGCACCAAGTCGGCAACAAACGCCGTACGCGGCAACGGCGCCACGAAAGCAACGCGCGCCGCACGCTCGCCCTCGACGCTGAGCCAGAGCCGCTCCCCGCGGCGCAGACGCAGCGAGCGGCCCGGCGCGAGCCAATAGTCCTCGACGTCGTTACTGCGTGTCACCCATACCGGCGCACCGTGCACGGACAAGCGCGTGCTATGCGCAACCATCATCGGTACGAGTTCGCCAGGGCCGAGTTCGAGCGTGAAGCTTGAAGAGATTTGTCGCATGATCGTGTCACCAAAGAGTTGTTCCGTGGCTAGAATCGTAGGCGCGCCAAGGCTTTTGGCAAAACGATCAATTCTCACGTCGATGTGAGAAAAACTAACAAAACGGACCTCATGGACCTTCGACAACTGCCCGCGCTCAATGCGCTGAAGACCTTCGAAGCCGCTGCCCGCCACGAGAGCTTTTCGCGTGCCGCAGACGAGTTGTTCGTCACCCACGGCGCGGTGAGCCATCAGATTCGCGCTTTGGAGGACGCGCTCGGCACCCCGCTGTTTCTACGCGACGGCAAGCGCGTGCGTCTGACGGATGCCGGCTGCCGCTATGCGAAGGACGTGCGTTCGGCGTTGATGTCGCTCGCGGACGCGACACGCGCCGTGCGGGAGGGGCAACGCGCGCGGCGTCTGGTCGTTTCCTCGATGTCGTCCTTTTCGGCGCGCTGGATGACGCCCCGCATCGGCCGCTTCATCGAGCGCCATCCCGAGTTCGATCTGGAACTTTTATCGACGAATGCCCTTACCGACTTCACGCGCGACGACGTCGACGTCGCCATTCGCTTCGGCCCAGGTGGCTACGCCGATCTCTATACCGAGCGGCTGCTCGACGAAGTGGCGTTTCCGGTATGCGCGCCGACGTACAACCCGGGCGCCCTGCCGAAAACGCCCGCTGAACTCGCGGCGTCGCCGCGGCTATTGCGTTCGGACGATCAAATGTGGAGTGCTTGGTTCAAGGCGGCGGGGCTGACCGGAATGTCCGAGCCGCGGCGCGGCGTGATGTACCAGGATTCGTCGAACCTGCTGCAGGCGGCTATCGATGGCCAAGGCATTGCGCTCGTGCGGCAATCGATCGCTACGCACGAACTCGCCGCGGGGCGGCTCGTGCGCTTGTTCGACATCGACGCGCCAAGCGCGTCCGCTTACTGGTTCGTGTGCCCGCCGCCGCTGCTCGGCAGCACGCGGGTGCAGGCGTTTCGCACGTGGTTGTTGGAGGAAGTGGAGCGCTTTCGCGCGCTTGTTACAACACCACCGACACCAACGGATGCCCCGTAAGGGCACGATAAATGTCGTCGAGTTGTTCGCGGCTCAGCGCCCGGACCGTCACGGTCAAGCCGATGTAGTTGCCGCCGCTGGAGGGCCGCGTTTCGATGCGCTCGGCATCGAAGGTCGCGTCGAACTGGCGGACGACCGTGACGATCGTCTCGGTGAACTCGGGATGCGACTTGCCCATGACCTTGATCGGAAAGTCGCATGGAAACTCGAACAGGGATTCGTTCACCGGGCTCATGTCACACCTCCATCACTTCTTCTTGCTGAACATGAGCAAGAGCGAATCCCAAATGCGTCCGCCGATGCCCGCTTGGGGCACAGCCTGCAATGCAACCACGGGGAACTGCGTGAGCGTCTTGCCGTCGGCCACGATCTGCACCGTGCCCACTTGCTGACCGTTCGCGATCGGCGCGACGAGCGGCTCGGTCAGCGCGAACTGCGGCTTGACCTTCTCGCCCATGCCGCGCGGCACGGTGATGTACTGATCGCTCTTCACGCCCACTTGCACGGCGCCGGCCGCTCCCTTGTAGACGCGCGGCGTCTGCACGGCCTGGTTTGCCTTGAACAGGCGTACGGTGTCGTATGCGCTATACCCGTAATTGAGCATCTTCATGCTGTCTTGGACGCGCTCGTGCTCTTTTTGCTCGCCCATCACCACGCTGACGAGACGGCGCGACGCATCGGGCACACCCGCGAGCGGGCGCTTGGCCGAGGCGATCAAGCAGTAGCCGGCGGCCTGCGTGTGGCCCGTCTTCAAGCCATCCACCGTCGGATCGAGCCACAACAACCGATTGCGGTTGGGCTGCTTGATCTTGTTGTAGGTGAAATCCTTGACCGAGAAGATCTGGTAGTACTCGGGATAGTCGCGGATCAGGTGCGCGGAGAGAATCGCGAGATCGGCGGCCGTGGTGTAATGCTGCGGATCGGGCATGCCGTTCACGTCCGCATAGTGCGTACCCTTCATGCCGAGCCGCTGCGCTTCGGTATTCATCATCTCGACGAAATGCGCTTCGCTGCCGCCGACGAGCTCGGCCAGCGCGATCGCCGCATCGTTGCCCGACTGCACGATCATCCCGTAGACGAGATCATGCACCGTGACGGGCTTCTCGGCCTCGATGAACATGCGCGATTCGTCGTTGCGTACGCGCCGCACGGCCAGGCTGGGCGTGACCACCTGATCCATCGAAATCTTTTTCGTTTGCAACGCTTCGAAGACGAGATAGGCCGTCATCAGCTTCGTCAACGAGGCCGGCTCGACACGTTCATCGGCATTGCCCGAAGCGAGCACCTGATTGCTCGTCGCATCGACGAGCACCCACGAGCGTGCGGTGAGAGCGGGCGGCGGCACCTGGGCCGAAGCCGCCGGCGCGTAGGCGAGGCCGCCCGCGAACGTTACGGCGACGAGTGCGGCCACGCTCGCAGAGCGTTGCAGCGAAGAAGGAATCACAGACGAAGTGAGCGACGCAAGGCCGAAAGAAGAAGAACGCATAGATCGATTTCGTGCAGAAAAACGAGGCGCGGTGCATGCACCAGCGGGAAGTGCCTGCCGCCGATAGGCGGTTCTCGCCGGCCATCGCGGCGAACGGTACGCGGGCGACGCAGCCTGCGCGGCGCCGGTTTGACTCTCGGCGCGCGATTCAGTTCGCGTCGTTCGCTCCGTGAGCCGACATGCGCCCTACGCATCGCACTTGCAGGGCGCACCGACGAGACGGCGCGCAAAAAAATTTCGCCCATTATACGCGGCGCATCTGCTCAAAAACGGGCTTTTTGACGACGCGCAAGGCGTGCTGCAACCGTGACCGCCCCCCCAATCGTCAGCGTATTGCGGGCTCAGCGCCAAGCATCGACGACGATCCGCTTCAAGATATGGAGCTTGCGATGCAGAAAATGCTCGGCGCCCGGAATCACGACGATGGGCAGCTCTTGCGGCCGAGCCCAGTCGAACACAGAGGCGATCGGCACCGTGTCGTCCCGTTCGCCGTGAATGACGAGCGTGTTCTCGGGCACGGCCGCCACCTCGAAGCGGCTCGCCGCGGTGCCGACGAACACCATGCGCTCGACGGCTTCGCCACGCTCGGCCAGCATGCGAGCGACGTGCGAAATCACGGCGGTGCCGAACGAGAAACCCGCAAGCACGAGCGGCAACGACGCGTACGCCGGTTGCGCGCGCATGTGCGCGAGGACGGCGAGCAAGTCCTCGCGCTCGCCCACGCCCTCGTCGTATTGGCCTTCGGTCTGCCCCACGCCGCGGAAATTCGAGCGATAGGTCGCGTAACCCAATTGCACGAGCGTGCGTGCGAGCGTCTGCGCGACCTTGTTGTCCATCGAGCCGCCGAACAGCGGATGCGGGTGCGCGACGAGTGCGATGCCGCGCGGCTCGCTCTCGGGCGCATCGAACGCGACCTCGATTTTGCCGACGGGGCCGTCGATCAGGAATTTTTTCGTGTGAACGTTCATGAGGCAGTAAGACTCGGTGGCTCAAGCAGGCTGATCGATCAGCAGGCGCTCGACGATCTTGCCCTCCTTCAGGTGCGAATCGACGATTTCATCGAGATCGGCTTCGTCGAAGTAGGTGTACCAGGTGCCCTCGGGATAGACGACGATCACCGGGCCTTGCTCGCATCGATCGAGGCAGCCGGCCTTGTTGATGCGCACGTTGCCGGGGCCTGCGAGACCGAGTTTCTTCACGCGCTTCTTGGCGTGATCGAGCATCTTTTCGGCGTCGCAGCGCCGGCCGCAACTGGGCCGCTCGGCACCGGGGTCGCGTTGATTCAAGCAAAAAAAGACGTGGTACTTGTAGAAGGAGTCCATGGTCTTCGGTTGGAGGTCTGGGCGGGTCTGGGTGGGCCTGGCCCGGCCGGCGCGATCGCGCATCGCGGCGTAAGGCTCACGCGCCGCGTCGCCATCGCACGCTGAGTCGGATGGGCAAGCCCGGCCGATTATAGCGAGCGACGCCCGCGGGCGCTGAAGCCTTGCCGTGCAAGGCCGCGAGCGATGGGCCGCACGCGGCGCTTGCACGCGTGCGCGGCCGGTGCGTCAGGCCTACGCGCTCAGCGCGGTCACTGCGCGAGCGCACCCGCTTGAATGTCGAGCCACGCGGCGAGCTGCGCCACGAACTCGTCGCTCGCCGTGGCGAGCGCATGCGCGCCGCCCGCGGCGTTGGGCATGCTCGCCGGCGCGCGCGCAACGAACGTGCGTTGCGCGACCATCTTGCCGCCCTGCAAGAGCGTCGCGCGCGCCGTCAATGCGCCGTGGCTCTCGCCCTCGCTGTCGAACACCTGCTCGAACTGTTCGAGGTCGATCGTCAGTTGCGGCGCCTGCGCGGCCTGGCCGCCGCCGAGAACCGCACCCTGCGCGGCGAGCGCGTGGCGCACGCGCTCGGTCAACAACTGCGCCGGGCGCATCGTCCAATGACTGTTCGCATAGGCCGCCGTCTGCCGCGGATCGGCATAGCTCATGCGGTACAGAATGTCATCGGTTTCGAGCACGCGCGGGGCGCGTACGTCCAACAGCCGTATCGGCGGCAACCCACCGGCATGGGACGCGGGGTTGGCCGGGGCCGGTCCGAGGTCGTAGCGGATGTCGGAAACGGCCTCAGGCAATCCCAGCGTGCAACCGGCCATCGGCCCGAACAAACCGAGGCTCAGCGTCAGCATGCATGCCGCCGCCGAGAGCGAGCGCGTCAGCGCCCCTATCGCGGAGCGCGAGCGCGGCGCGGCGGCGCGACTCGCCTTACCGCTTCGCAACCGAGTCGTGATGTCGAATGAACGTGCCATGTGCGTCGGGTCCTTTTTGCTTCGAATCCTTTTCCGTTTAACGATGCGTTTGCGCGTCGCCTTGGTTCGGCCACGCAAAACCGGGCTCCCCGGGGCCCGGCCGCGCACGCGCGACGCCGAACAGCACGCTCCTCGGACTCGTGCTGAACACGTTGGCAGCACGATCGAACGAGCGCGCCGCACCGCTCATGTCGGTTGCGAGCGCATTCACGCGCGGCAGCGTTTCGCCGTCCAAGCGCGACGTCACGTCCTGCACCGATGCATCCATCGTCGCCAACGCGCCGCCGGCACGATCGGCCGCCGCGCCAATCTTGTTCAGGTTCGAGACGAGCGGGCCGTTCGGCGAAGATAAAGTCGCCACCAGCGCGTCCGTCGACGCCAGCGTGTGCGAAAGCGCGTTCATCGTGCCCGGCAGTTGCTCGGCAGCGGGCGTTGCCTTCTGCGCGAGCGTGGCCACGGCGTCGGCCGCATGCTGCAAACTCGCCGCCGTGGCCATCAGTTGCACGCGCGTTTGATCCGACAGCAGTGCGTCGGCGCGCGCGGCAACGTTTTGCAATTCACTCAGCAGCGCGTCCCCGCGCTGTTGCAACTGATCGAGCAAACCGGGCCGCATCGGCAATTGCGCCACGTCTTTCGGCGATGTCGGCACCGGGGCAAGATCCGCTCCCGTGTCGTCGAGTTGCACGAAGGCGAGGCCCGTGACCCCTTGCAGGGCCAGACTGCCGAACGTCGAACGCGTGATGGGCGCGTTCTTGTCGACGAGGATGCGAATCACGATCGTCCCCGGGCGCGCACGATCGAAGCGGATCGACTGCACCTTGCCCACCGCCAGCCCGCGATAGCGTACGTCGGCATCGGTCGAGAGCCCCGTCACGTTCGTGTGCGAAATCAGGTCGTACGGCACGCGCACGGTGCGGTCCAGATTGAACCACACGACCGTGAGCGCAATGGCGACGCCAAGCCCGAGGGTGAAGAGTCCAGCCCAGAATGCATGCGATTTATTTTCCATTCGCTTGGGTTCCCGTCGTTGCGCGAGGCGTTCGGAAGCGGCGCTTCATCGCGTCATTCGCGTCATATCTGCACCTCGGCCGACGCCGACTCGAGCGCGGCCGGCGGCAGCTTGGCACGGCGTTCGGGCGGCAGCGCCTGCAGCGCCCGCCGCCCGCGCCTGCCGAGGAAAAATTCGCGGATGAACGGATGGTCCACCGCGGCCGCTTCCTCGATCGGTGCGGCCACGAGCACGCGTCGGTCGGCGATCACCGCCACCCGCGTCGATAGCGCAGCCATCGTGTCCAGATCGTGCGTCACCATCACCACCGTGAGGCCGAGCGCGCGATGGAGCGTGGCGATCAATTCGACGAAATCTTCCGAGGCCTGCGGATCGAGCCCCGCCGTTGGCTCGTCCAGAAACAGCAGTTCGGGCTCGAGCGCAAGCGCACGCGCGATGCCGACGCGCTTCACCATGCCGCCCGAGAGCGCGGCGGGCATTTGCGACGCATGTTTGCACGGCAGCCCCACCATTTCGAGCTTGAGCATGACGATGTCCTGCAACAGCAGCGGCGGCACGCGGCCGAGCTCGCGGATCGGCTGAGCGATATTGTCGAACACCGACATCGACGAAAACAGCGCCCCATGCTGAAACAACATGCCGACGCGGCTGCGCATGACGCGCGCCGTTTGCGCATCGATCGTCGACATATCGCGGCCGAATACTTCGATCGTGCCCGAAGTGGGCGCCTCCAAACCGAGAATCTGCCGGACGAGCGTCGTTTTGCCCGAGCCCGATCCCCCGACGATCGAGACGATTTCACCGCGCCGCACGTCGAAGTTCAAGTGCTCGTGCACGAGCACGCTGCCATAGCGCTTGGTCAAATCGCGCACCTCGATCACCTGCTCGGCGATCGCCGGTGGCGGACGGTTGCGCACGGCGGCGGAGAGCGGCGCGGTCATATGCCCACGTTCTGAAACAGCACGGCGAAGATCGCATCGGCGAGGATGACGACGGTAATCGACGAAACAACCGCCGATGTCGTACCCACGCCGAGGCTTTGCGAGTTCGGCTTGATGCGAAATCCGAAATGGCAGGCCACGAGCGCGATCAGCATGCCGAACACCACGCCCTTACCGAGCCCGATCCACAGATTCGCGATCGGCACGACGCTCGGCAGGGCGCGCGCAAAGTAGGCCATGTCGATGCCGAGCACGAGTTGCGCCGCGAGCGCGCCGCCGGCCAGGGCGACGATGTTGGTCCACATGACGAGTAACGGCATCGCGACCGATAGCGCGATGACGCGCGGCAGCACGAGCCGCAGCCCGTGCGGGATGCCCATGACGAGCATCGCATCGAGTTCTTCGGTCACGCGCATGACGCCGATCTGCGCCGTGATGGCCGAGCCCGAGCGCCCCGCGACGAGGATGGCCGATAGAACCGGGCCGAGTTCGCGGATTACGGCGAGCCCCAGGATATTGACGATGTATTGGTTCGCGCCGAACAACCGCAGTTGCTGCGCCGACAAATAACTGAGGACGATGCCGATCAAGAAAGCAACGAGCGCCGTGATCGGCAGCGCCTTTGCGCCCGCGTTATAGACGTTCGCCGAAATCTCGGTCCAGGGCGCGCGCGCCGGGCGGCGTAGCACGATCAGCAAGTCGAGCACGAACCGCCCGAACATCGCCAAGCCGCCATAGGCGTGGTGGCCGAAACCGAGCACGGAGCCGCCCAGCGCGGTGACGGCATCGATACGCGCGACGGGCGCGGGGGCCTCCCGCTGCGCCTCGAGTAACGCGATGCGCGCGAAAATGTCGCGCTGCGTGTCAGTGAGCGTGACTTGCTCCGGCAGTTTCCGGCCCCACACGCGCCACAGCGCCTGCCCGCCGACGTGATCCATCCGTTCGACGGCCGACAAGTCCCACTGCGCCGGCGCGCTGCGCGCCAAGGCCGCCAAGCGCGAGGTCGCGCCCGCGCGCGCCCGGTCGCGGGCAAGCGCAAGCGCGGTCCACTGGCCGGACAGCGTAACGAACGGGCCCCGGCTGTTGGTGTCGATCTGCAGGCCGGGCGGGGTGTCGAAGTCCAAGGAAGGCGTTTCCTGACGTTGAACGGAACTGGGGCCATTGCATTGTAGCGGGCGGCGCGCCCACTCCCATGCGCGAGTGACCCACGGGCCGAGAGAAGGCGCAATCTCGCACCGCCGCGCTCGGCCTTCACTACAATACAGCCATGACCGATACCCCATTTTCTCCTCCGAGCCCGGGCGCCGCAGCCGATAGCCGGTCCGACGACTGGCGCATCGATCGCGAGCGAGCACACGCCGGCGCAGCCGGTGCGATCGCGGCCGACGCGCTCGAAATCGTCGACGAGACAGCCTCGACCAACAGCGACCTCATGGCGCGCATGAAGGCGTTGCCGCGCGAGCGCGCCGCTTGGGGCGTCCACGCGGTGCGCGCGGCATACCGGCAAACAGCGGGGCGCGGAAGACAAGGCCGCAGTTGGCGGACAACTCCCGGACACGCGCTGACGTTTTCGCTTGCCTGCGTATTGCCGCGGCCGCTCGCGGGACTCGCCGGCCTCAGTTTGGCCACGGGCGTCGCCGTCGTCGAAAGCCTCGCGCGCCTGGCTCCCGCCGAAGCCAAGCGATTCGCGCTCAAGTGGCCGAACGACGTGCTGCTCGACGGCGGCAAGCTCGCGGGCATCCTGATCGAGACGGCTTGGAGCACGGATAGGGCCAGCGCGGTCGTCATCGGCGTCGGCATCAACGTGCGCCGCGACGAAGCGCTCGAAGCCGAACTCGGCGCCGCTGCGGCGAAGGTTCCAGCCCAAACGCGCGCCACGCAACCGGCCGCGCTCTCGCAGGCGCTGCCGAACGCGAATCTGACCGATACCCTGGCCGTTGTCGTCAAAGCACTGACCGACATGATCGAGCGCTTCGGCACTCACGGTTTCGCCGCGTTCGTCGACCGCTGGAACGCCCGGCACGCGTACGCGAATCGCGAAGTCGTGCTGCTGGACAAAGGCGCCGAACTGGTTCGCGGCGTCGCGACGGGCGTCGACGGCTCGGGCCAGCTGCTGCTGTCGACCGACACCGGCGTGCAAGCGATCGCGACGGGCGATGTCTCGCTGCGTCTTGCCACGGACGCACCATGAGCGGTGGTGCGCCGTTCCTGCTGATCGACGCAGGCAATAGCCGGGTCAAATGGGCGCTCGCCGATTCGAGCGGCGCTTTCCTCGACAGCGGTGTGTTCGCGCACGGGCCGCAAAGCGAAGACGGCGAGCGGCCCGGCGGCGTTGCGGCCGAGCATCCTGATGCGCAGGTGCAAACGGCCGCTGCACCGGCTTCGAACGGGAGCGCGATTGATTCGAAGGCGGGCGCAGCCGGGTGGGCCACCCTGCCCCGGCCGAGCGCGGCGTGGATTTCCAACGTCGCAGGCGACACCGTCGAGCAGCGCCTTCATGCGCTGCTCGATGCGCAATGGCCGGGCCTGCCGCACACGTTCGTTCGCGCGTGCGCGGGCCAATGCGGGGTGATCAACGGGTACGGCGCCCCCGAACGGCTCGGCAGCGACCGTTGGGCCGGGCTCATCGGCGCCCATGCCGCGTTTCCGGGCGAACCGCTCTTGATCGCCACGCTCGGCACCGCGACGACGCTCGAAGCGCTCACCGCGGACGGCCGCTTCGTCGGGGGTATGATCGCGCCGGGGTGGTCGCTGATGATGCGCTCACTGGGCGAGCATACGGCGCAATTGCCGACGCTCGCGGCCGAGTCGGTACGCACGCTCGTGGGCGACGCGCTGGCGCAGCACTGGTTCGCCGCCGATACGCGCCATGCGATGACAGCCGGCTCCCTACTGGCGCAAGCCGGGCTCATCGAACGCGCCTGGCGCGAACTGTGTCGCGCGTGGCGGAAAGACGTGCGCTTGGTCGTGGGCGGCGGCGCGGCTCACGAGGTGGCCGCCGCGCTCGACGTGCCGCATACGCGCCACGACACGCTCGTGCTCTCGGGGCTTGCGTTGATCGCGGCAGACGACAGTGCGCGCCGTCGTTGAGCGGGATGCGAAGGGAAGTACACCCGAACCGGTAGGTGTCGACATTGGAGACACGACGATGTTGCGTTGGCTAATCGCTATTTTGTTTCTCGCCAATTTGATCGCTTTCGCGTTGGCAAGCGGCATGTTCGGCCCGCTGCCGGCGTCGGGGCCACGCGAGCCCCATCATCTGGAACGCCAAGTCCATCCGGAGTGGCTGAAGGTTCGCCCAATCTCGGAAGCCGATGCGGCCGAACAGCCTGTTATCGGCGGCCCGGACCCAACGCCCGCGATTGCGGCCGCGCCGCTCGGCGGGTAAATGGGTGACGGGAACGCGCAACGATTAGCGGCACCGTCGCGCCCCGCGCAGGTACCTTGTTCGACTTGCCTTGCCCGCGGGCCGGCTAGCCGCGCCCCGCCTGCGCGCGAACCTTCTCGAGCAGCGCGGTGGTCGAACGCTGATGCTCGAATGCAATCGCCAGCGCCCGCCCGCCCCAGCCGCGAACCAGCGCGGATTCGGGCAGCGCGTCCATGTCGTAATCGCCGCCTTTGACGAGCACGTCCGGGCGCAACGCTCGAATCAACTCGACGGGCGTGCGCTCCTCGAACCGCACGACCCAGTCGACGCTCTCCAGCGCGGCCAGCAACGCCATCCGGTCGTCCTCGCGATTGATCGGCCGATCGTCCCCCTTGCCTAGCTCGCGCACCGATGCGTCGCTGTTGACGCCGACGATCAAGCAAGCGCCGAGCGCCTTCGCACGCGCGAGGTAAGTCACGTGACCGCGATGGAGAATATCGAAGACGCCGTTCGTAAAAACGACCGGCCCGATGAGCGCATCGCGCCGCGCAACGAGCGCCTCACGCGTGACGATCTTGCGTTCGAACGAGACGGGAACCGCAGCGGTCATGAGCGAATCAAGCGGGCTGATGCTGCTCGGCCGCCGCCGGCGGCTGCAAGCGCGCCGTGACTTCCTTGCGATAGCGGTTCAATTCCTGAGCCGTCGTGAACGTGCGTTCGAACAGCAGCGACAGGTTGTGCAAGATGCGCTCGACGACCTTCTTCTCCCAACCGTCGTCGAAACGGATTTGCTCGTCGAGCCAGCGCTCGAGCCATTCCGGATCGGGCAGCCGCGATTGAATCGTGTCGCGCGGGAACAGATCGCGGTTCACGTGCAGGTTCGTGGGGTGCAGCGGCTTTTCCGTGCGGCGCGCGGACGCCATCAGCACGCCGATTTTCGCGAAGGCCGCGCGTGCGACGTCGCCGAAGTTCGTCATGGCCTTCTTCATGTAGCGCAGATAGGCGCCGCCATGACGCGCTTCGTCGCGCGAAATCGTCTCGTAGATGTGCTTGATCACGGGCTCGGTGTGCCATTCGGCGGCGCGGCGATACCAATGGTTCAGGCGGATTTCGCCGCAGAAATGCAGCATCAGTGTCTCGAGCGGCGGCGCTGGATCGAATTCGAAGCGCACTGCGTGCAGTTCGGCTTCCGTCGGCACCATCTCGGGCTTGAACCGGCGCAGGTATTCCATCAAGACCAGCGAATGCTTTTGCTCCTCGAAGAACCAAACGCTCATGAACGCGGAAAAATCGCTGTCGTGATGGTTGTCGCGCAGGAACATCTCCGTGGCGGGCAGCGCCGACCAT
The DNA here is from genome assembly GCA_004322045.1 of Paraburkholderia sp. Classification (GTDB taxonomy): domain Bacteria; phylum Pseudomonadota; class Gammaproteobacteria; order Burkholderiales; family Burkholderiaceae; genus Trinickia. The sequence continues at coordinate 278,768 of SCRN01000043.1, read as the reverse complement.
TCGGTGATGGCGTTCATTTTGATCGTCGCCGCCTGCTCGTCCGTGAGCAGCGATGCGTCGAATTTGTCCCAGGGGATGTCTTTCTCCATATCCCATCGGACCGATTCGAGCGATTTGTAAAGTTCCGGATAAAGCATGGTATTCATAGGTCCCGCCCCTGGTCTGCCCACTGCAACTTGTATGACTATTGCCGCGCGCGTATATGTCGCACCCGCGTACAGCGAAAACCAGCCATCTTACGCGGCGATCGCGTCCGTTTATTGATCCAACTCAAGGCCGCCCATGCGGCGACGCCTTCGCGCATGACTGAAGGCACCGGCTGGCGCGAGGCGCCTTGGCGAAGATCGAACATGGCGCCGCGCTCCGCGCCGCTTTCGGTGTCCGGCGGACGGCGGCGCAACGACCTGCCGCGATCATGGTTTTTCGCTATTCGCCCACGGATCGAAATCTTTGAAATGATAGCATGCGCGGCTCGCGCCGCTGGCCGCGCAAGGCCCGCCGACGCGCCGCAACAACGCTTTGGGGGAAACGCTCAGCTATCGTCGTTCGTGCGCTCGATATCGGCGTGAGGCTCGGTTTCGTGTGCGCGGGCGCCGCCCGCCGCGCGCAGCGCCATACCCGCTTGGCCGCCCTCGAGCATCGCGCCGATCCACTTGGCCAGCCGCTCGCGCTGAGCCAGCGTGTCTCGAAAACCGAGTTCGATCAGTTCGGCGGCGAACTCGGCCTCGAATAGCAAGTAGCTCGCAAACGATGCGCCCGCCGCACGATTGCCGCCGACGGCGCCAAGCAATCCTCGCACAGTGACCGGCAGTTGCTTGAGATGGCGTGCCGCGAGAATTTCGACCCGCTCGCTCGGCGCGATCGGCAGCACCTCGACATGCCGCCATGCGCTCTCGGGCTCGACGTGCTGCGGCAGGTAGGAAATCATCCGGTTAATGTTATCGATGCGCTCGATGTCGGCGCCGATCGAATCGAGAAAGACGCTGGCCAACACTTGTTGCCCGATCTGGGCGAGCGAAGGGTAGCCGCTTTCGATGCCGGCCGCGGCCGGCACTTCGGGCCTGGGCGCCGACGCGCCCAGCACGATGATCCGATGCGCCCCGAAATGGATCGCGGGGCTCAGCGGCGCCGTTTGCCGGATCGAACCGTCACCGAAATATTCCGTGCAGCCGTCCAGTTCGAGCGGCACCGCCGGAAACAAATAGGGGATCGCCGCCGATGCGAGCAGGTGCTCCGGCGTGAGCGCCACCATGCGCGCGCCGCGCTGGGCGCGTCGCCACGATTGGATCGGCTCCCCGGCTTGGTAGAACGTCAGGTGCCGGCCACTCGAGTAGCTGAGCGCCGTCACCGACAACGCATGCAGCGCGTGCGAATCGAGCATTTCGCCGATGCGCGAAAAATCGAGCGCCCCGTGCAGCAATTCGGCGAGCGGGCTGTTGTCGAACAAAGCCCGCGGCGAGCGCCGCACCGCCCAGCCGAAGCTCATTGCCGCGAGCCAGCGCGCGCCGGCCGCGGCCACGCCGCGCCAATCGGTGCGGTAGACCTGCTCCGCGCGAATGTTCGACCAGAAATCGATTAGCCGGCGCACGCCCAATTCGAAGTCGTCCGCATGGCTCGCAATGGAGGCGGCATTGATCGCACCGGCGGAAGTGCCGCACACGATCGTAAACGGGCTCGCGCGCCGGTTCGGCGCCAACTCGTGCGCAATCTCTTGGAGCGCCTTGAGGGCACCGGCTTGGTAGGCGGCCCGCGCGCCGCCGCCCATGAGGACCAACGCGAGCTTCACGGTGAGCGATCGGTGAGAAAGTACATCAGCTTCGCCTCGCAGGTTGCGTGCCGTGGCCGCGACGAACACGACGAACGCGCCGCGCGGCAAAGCATGCGCTTATGGGCGCCCCTCATTTTTCGCCACGCCCGCCACCTCCCGATCCGGCAGCGGGTTTCGCGCCGTTCTTGCGCGCAGGGGCGCGCTTGGCCGCCGGTTTGGCGCTCGCCGTGGCGGCGCCCCCGGCTGCGCTCTTTGCCCCGCGCGCCGCGGCGCCTGTCGTCTTCTTCCCTGGGCCCGCGCTTGCTGCGGCCTCGCCGTCCGCATTCGCGCCCGCGCCCGGTTGCGTCATGGCGAAGGCGGCGAGTTGGTTGAACTGAGATTGCAGCAAGTTCCACCATGCAGACGGGTCGAAGGCCGGCGCCCCCTCTCCGGCCGATGCCCCCGTGCTTGCCTGGGCTCCCGGCGATTGTGCGTCTGCGGATGCGGTCGCGCCCTTGGCCCCCTCCGCGCTTGCCTCGGCCCCGCTCGTCGCGGCGCTCCACGGCGATGCGCCGCTCGCGCGCGCACCAGCCTGGCTCGCGCCTTCGGCCGGCTGCGCCATCGCATCCTGCGCGAACGCGCCGAAGGCACGCAGTGTCGCGAGCGTCGCGCGTTGCACTTCGAGCGCCTGAATGGCCGACTGCAACATGTTCAGGTTCAGCTTGAGCCATTGCTCGACAGCGCGCATGTCCGTGATGCGCTTGTCGAGCTCCTCGACGTTCATGAGCGGCGACATCATCTCCGACATGGCGGTGAGCGGCGAAGCGAAACCTTGCGCCGTGCCCGGCTGCATGCCGGGGAACGCCGCGCCGAACGGCGTCATGCGCATCATGTCCCACATCTTGTCGAGCATTTCGGCGGGCGGAAACCCCGGAAAGCCCGGGAAAGGCGGCTTGCCGCCTGTGGTGTCGGTCATCGAGTGCCCCTTTTGAGCGATGAAGGTGAAGATAGCTGAAGATAGGTGAAGACGCGCCGGCGCGAGGCGTCAGGAGGCATCCTCGCCGCCCGGGAAGTCGGGCGCGCGCCGCTCTCGCAACGAGCGAATCCCCTCGCGCACGTCCGGGCCGGAAAACCCCATGAATTCGAGCGCGAGCGACGTATCGAAGGTGGGCCCTGCCATGCGCAGCCAATTGTTGAGCGCGTACTTGGTCCAGCGGATGGCGCTTTGCGACCCAAGCGCGAGCCGCGACGCCACCTCGAACGCCTTCGGCAGCAATTGAGCTTGGTCGACCGCCAGCGAAACGAGGCCGATGCGCTCGGCCTCGGCGCCGCTCACGGCCTCGCACAGCAACAGGTAATACTTCGCTTTGGCCATCCCGCACAAGAGCGGCCAGACGATAGCCGCATGATCGCCGGCCGCCACGCCCAGCCGCGTGTGCCCGTCGATGATGCGCGCGTCGTGGGCCGCGATCGAGATGTCGGCCAGCAACCCGGCAACGAGGCCTGCGCCGACCGCCGGGCCGTGCATCGCCGAGACGATCGGCTTGCTGCAATTGATGACGTTGTAGACGAGATCGCGCGCCTCGCGCCAAACGCGCGAGCGCACGTCGAAGCGATCGGCCATCTGCTCGACGAGGCCCAGATCGCCACCGGCCGAGAAGCCTTTGCCCTCCCCTCGAATCACGGCCACGCGCGTATGCGGATCGCGGTCGATGTCGCGCCAGATGTCGGCGAGCTCGCGATGCATGTGCTCGTCGGCAGCGGCAAGGCCGCTCTTGTTCATGCCCTCGCCGCTCATGATGACTTCGAGCACGCCGTGGGGATGACGCTGCAAACGCAGCGAACGATAGTGGGCGTAGGGCGATAGATCGCCGAGATTCGTGGTGTCGGTCATCCGGATCGGCTCGTGTTCGTTCGGAAAAGAAACTTCGAAAATCGGGGATGCTGATACGCGCCCCGGCGCACGATCGATGCCAGTGTAGGCCCGCGCGCACGAGCGCGCATCGGGCCAAACCCGGCGCGGCCCGATGCTCGCTTATGCGGCCTCGAGCGGCGCGACCGATTGCTCGATCGCGCCGAAGATCGACTTGCCCGCGTCGTCGAACATCTCGATCTTGACCGTGTCGCCGTACTTCATGAACTCCGTCTGCGGCTCGCCGTTCGCGATCGTTTCAAGACAGCGTTTCTCGGCGATGCAGCAGTAGCCGCGCTTCTCGTCCTTGTTCGATACGGTGCCCGAGCCGACGATCGTACCTGCTCGCAGGTTGCGCGTCTTCGCGGCATGCGCGATCAGTTGCCCGAAGTGGAACACCATATCGACGCCGGCATCGGGTTGTCCCACTTTCTTGCCGTTCCAATGCACGATCATCGGGCGCTCCACGCGGCCCTCGCGCCAGTGACCGCCCAATTCGTCGGGCGTCACGGCCACGGGCGAAAACGCCGTGGCCGGCTTGCTTTGAAAAAAGCCGAAGCCCTTGGCGAGTTCGGCCGGGATCAAATTGCGCAGCGACACGTCGTTCACGAGCATGAGTAGCCGCACGGCCTTGAGCGCCGCCTCGGGCGTCGCGCCCATCGGCACGTCAGCGGTGACGACCGCCACTTCGGCTTCGAAGTCGATGCCGAACGCTTCGGATGCGCAGACGATGTCCTCGCGCGGGCCGAGGAAGTCGTCGCTGCCGCCTTGGTACATCAGCGGATCGGTCCAGAACTCGGGCGGCATCTGTGCGCCGCGCGCGCGGCGCACGAGCTCGACGTGATTCACGTAGGCAGAGCCGTCCACCCACTGGAAGGCGCGCGGCAGCGGGGCCATGCAGTCCTTCGGCTCGAACGCGAAGGCATTGCGCGCGCGGCCTTGATTGAGCGCATCGGAAAGCTCGGCCAATTGCGGCCCGTAGAACGGCCAATCGTCGAGCGCGCGCTGCAACGTAGGCGCGATCGCATCTGCGATCGCGGCAGTGCGCAGGTCGCGCGAGACGACGATCAGTTGGCCGTCGCGCGAGCCGTCTTTGAGCGTGGCGAGTTTCATGTGAGAAGATCGGAGCCGTGAGATGACGATAGAGGGAATGTATTTTACGATGGTGAACGTCGTGCGCGTCTCACTCGCGCGTCGCTCTCGCCGGTCCCGCTGTTTATCGCCACGATCTATCGCCACTATCCGCCGTTTGGCCTTCTTTCGGTATCGCCCTGCCATGTCCGCGCCCTCTCCCCGCTCGCCCCACACACCCGACCCCGCGCCAAGCGATTCGCTCGATGCGCTGGATGAAGCGGCAGAAGGCGACGGCGAAGAGAAGGCCCGCTCCGGCATCCAATCGATCGAAGTGGGGTTTCGCTTGCTCGAAGTCTTGACGAGAGAGCCGCGCGCGATGATGTTGCGCGATCTGGCAAAGCAGGCGCAGATGAGCCCCGCCAAGGCGCATCGATACCTCGTGAGCTTCTCGCGCCTAGGCGTGGTCGCGCAAGATCCTGTTTCGGGACGCTACGAGCTCGGCGGGTTCGCGCTGCAAATGGGGCTCGCGCGGCTTGCGCGCGTGGATGGCGTCAAGCTCGCGAGGCTCGCCCTTGCGCAGTTGCGCGACCGGCTCGACATCACGGTGGGCATCGCTGTCTGGGGCAATCTCGGGCCGACCGTCGTCCATTGGATGGAGTCGAGCCACCCGGCAAAAGCGTCGCTCAAGCTCGGCGATGTCATGCCGCTGCTCGGATCGGCCACCGGCCTGCTGTTCGCCGCCTATCTGCCGCGGGGCAAGACCCAGCCGATGATCGAGCGCGAACTCGCCGACTCGCGCCGCTCGGCGCATGCGAGCGGGCCGCGCAGCGAGGTGGAATTGGAAAGCGCGCTCGAAGAAGTGCGCGCCAACGGCGCAGCGCGCGTCGCAGGCATGTTGCTGCCGACGATTCACGCTTTCTGCATGCCCGTGTTCGACGCCTCGGGCGCCCTTGCGTTGGGACTGATCGCGCTCGGCCACGAAGGCGCGTTTGACCTGTCATGGGATGGCGAGATCGCAGTCGAACTCAAGGCATGCGCGCAGCGTCTGTCGTATGAGCTCGGCTACAGCGAAACCGCGCGCTAACGCGGTCGCAGCGGATGCAGTGCGTGGCGCTTGTCGCAGGCGCTGCTGCATGCGGCTTCGGCAGGCTAGGCCATTTGCAGGCATCATCGTCGTTGTTTGTCCTTCGTGACGCAATTTCGCCGCTCGATGCATCGCCGCTTTGTCGATGGTCGAGCTTGCCCCTATGTCGTACATCCTGGGTTCCGACGCAATTCATGCCGACCGCGCTCGCAGCGGGCCCCGCGGGCACGCCTTGCGGTGGGGCCTCGTGCTGGGGGCAACGATCGCACTGCACGGCGCAGCCCTGCTCTGGTTCGCCGGGCATCGCGACACGTTCGCGCCCGAAGTGGTGAAGCCGCCGGTGCAGATCGAGTTGCTGACCGCGCAGCCGATCGCCCGCACTGCGCCCGAGCGCAACGCCGCAATTGCGCATGAGCTCAGCGAGCGCAGCCGGGGGCGGCAGATGCCGGTGCTGCATGCGCTCGCGCCCGAGCCGAGGGCGCCGTCCACCCCCGAAGCGGCGCGCGCAACGGATGCGAACGCAACGACGCCCGGCCGCGCAGCCGGGCGGCACGCAACGAATCCCGCGAGCGCGGCCGCCGCCGTCCCGGCTAGCGTTGCGAGCGCGGGCGTACGTTTCTCGGTACCGCCCTCGGGCGATCTCCACTACAACACCTTTTACAACGGTGTGGAAAACGCGCCGGGCACGATTCACTGGGCCAGCGAGGGCGACGACTACGAGATGGTCGTCTCGGTGCCGCTGCCGTTCGTCGGCACGTACACGTACGCAAGCCATGGCCGCATCGACGCCTTCGGCCTTGCGCCCGTGCGCTACACCGAAAAGCGCGGACGCCGCGCCGAGGACGTGACGACGTTCGACCGTACGGCGAAGCGCATCGGCTTTACCCGCACGAACGTGACGCTGGCGTTGCCAGATGGTGCGCAGGACCGCTTCAGCATGGTGATGCAGCTTGCAAGTCTCGTGCGGGGCGACCCCGATGCCTACAAGAGCGGCGTCACGCGTGCGTTCTACGTGGCGGACGACGACAGCGGGGAGCTTTGGCCGATCGAGACCATAGGCGACGAATCGGTGCGCACCGCGGAGGGATTCGTGCAAGCGCGCCACTTCATGAGACTGCCGCGGCGCGAGGGCGATCGACGCCGCATCGACGTATGGCTTGCCCCAACGTTGGGCTGGCTGCCGGTCCGTATTATGCAAACGGAGCCCAATGGGTCGCAGTTCGAGCTGCTCTGGCGTGGCCGCCTTGCGCCGCCGGGCGCGGAAAATGCGTCGACCGGAACGACACCGGATGATTCGTCCGAATCGGGGCCGGCCGGCAGTTCGCCGGAGCCCGTGCGCGAACAGCCCTAAACCGGCGGCTCGCGCGTGCCGTAATCAAGAGTATCGAGGCACACGGACGGTCCTCGATGTTTTCCCTCCCGCGCGAACGTTTTGCATGGGTAAGGTCTAATATTGATGTAGACGATAAGGTCGGCGATGTATCTGGCGGCAATGTTTGGTTGCAATGTTCCAACCCGTTTTAAGCGCCGTTTAAGACCCAGCCCTTGAAATTCCATGCAACGCGCTCCACGTACTAGGCGGAAAACGGCCAGGAGCCAATCGGAATAAAGGAGTGTCGCCATGCAAATGATCTACAACAGCCCCAACTATTGTGTCGTCGAATTCGCGCCGCAGGCTGACCATCTCGCGATGAACGCAGGTGGCTACGAAATCGTAGACAAGAATGCGCAGCGCGAGATCTTCATCGACGGTGCACTGGCGGCGCAGTTTCGCGAACACGTTCGCAAGCTCATTGAAGAAGAGCCCACACTCGACGAAGTCGACGAGTTCCTGGGCCAATTCGATAGCCTGATGACGCAACCGGTCGTGCTTCACTGACGAAAGCGCCCGCCTGGCGGGCGCAGCGGCACCCCATCGAACCCCGTCCGGCTCGCCGGGCGGGGTTTTTGTTTTGCCCGCGGGCCAACGGCCTCGGCTGGCGTCCGGCGGCCAACCCCGGCAGCCGCTACAATGGCGGTTTTCCTCCCTTCCGAATCGCGCACCGCGCTCGCTCGCTATGAATTCGTCCGCTGCCGCTCCCGCGGGCTCGCCCGCCGCCGGATCGCCCCCTTCCGGCATCCATTACACGCGAGGCGCGCGCTTGCCCGCACTGCTCGCGTCGCGCATCGTGATCCTCGACGGGGCGATGGGTACGATGATCCAACGCTACAAGCTCGACGAAGCGGGCTATCGCGGCGAGCGGTTCAAGGATTTCACGCGTGACGTGAAGGGCAACAACGAATTGCTCTCGCTCACGCAACCGCAAATCATCAGCGAGATCCACGAGCAATACCTCGCGGCCGGCGCCGACATCATCGAGACCAACACGTTCGGCGCCACCACCGTGGCGCAAGCGGACTACGGCATGGAATCGCTCGCCCGCGAGATGAACCTAGAATCGGCCAAGCTCGCGCGCGCGGCCTGCGATAAGTATTCGACGCCCGACAAGCCGCGCTTCGTTGCGGGCGCGATCGGGCCGACGCCGAAAACGGCCAGCATCTCGCCCGACGTCAACGATCCGGGCGCGCGCAACGTCACGTTCGACGAACTGCGCGCGGCGTACTACGAACAAGCGCAGGCGCTGCTCGAAGGCGGCGCGGACGTGTTCCTCGTCGAAACGATCTTCGATACGCTCAACGCCAAAGCCGCGCTGTTCGCGCTCGACGAACTGTTCGAGAACACCGGTGAGGTGCTGCCCGTGATGATTTCCGGGACGGTGACGGACGCATCGGGCCGCATTCTTTCGGGACAGACGGTCGAGGCCTTCTGGAATTCGCTGCGCCACGCGAAGCCGCTGACGTTCGGGCTGAACTGCGCCTTGGGCGCGGCGCTGATGCGCCCGTATATCGCCGAACTCGCGAAGCTGTGCGACACCTATGTGTCCTGCTATCCGAACGCGGGGTTGCCCAATCCGATGAGCGACACGGGCTTCGACGAAACGCCGGAGGATACGTCGCGTCAGCTCAAGGAGTTCGCGCAGGCGGGGCTCGTGAATCTGGCGGGCGGCTGCTGCGGCACGACGCCGGAGCATATCGCGGCGATCGCCAAAGCCTTGAGCGGCGTGAAGCCGCGCGCGTGGTCGCACTATCGCGACGCGGCTTGAGGCAGGCGATCGCCCGCCGCCTCGCCGCACATCACCCTGCTTTCATCGAAGATCACCATGACCGAACACATGTTGCGCCTTGCGGGCCTCGAGCCGTTTAACGTCGGTGCGGGCGCGCTCTTCATCAACGTCGGCGAGCGCACGAACGTCACGGGCTCCAAGGCGTTCGCGCGCATGATTCTGAACGGCCAGTTCGACGAAGCGCTCGCCGTCGCGCGCCAGCAGGTCGAAAACGGCGCCCAGGTCATCGACATCAACATGGACGAGGCGATGCTCGATTCGAAAGCGGCCATGGTGCGCTTTCTGAATCTCATCGCCTCCGAGCCCGACATCGCTCGCGTGCCGATCATGATCGACTCGTCCAAGTGGGAGGTGATCGAGGCCGGCCTCAAATGCGTGCAGGGCAAGGCCATCGTCAATTCGATTTCGCTGAAGGAAGGCGAAGAGGCCTTCCGCCATCACGCGCGGCTCATTCGTCGCTACGGCGCGGCGGCCGTCGTTATGGCGTTCGACGAAACGGGCCAAGCCGATACCTTCGAGCGCAAAACGCAGATCTGCCAGCGCTCGTACCGCTTCCTCGTCGACGAAGTGGGCTTCGAGCCCGAAGACATCATCTTCGACCCGAACATCTTCGCGATCGCCACGGGCATCGAGGAACACAACAACTACGCCGTCGATTTTATCAACGCCACGCGCTGGATCAAACAGAATCTGCCGTACGCGAAGGTAAGCGGCGGCGTCTCGAACGTCTCGTTCTCGTTCCGCGGCAACGATCCCGTGCGCGAAGCAATTCACACCGTGTTCCTCTACCACGCGATTCAAGCGGGTATGGACATGGGCATCGTCAACGCGGGACAGCTCGGCGTCTACGCCGATCTCGATCCCGAACTGCGCGAGCGCGTGGAGGACGTCATCCTCAACCGCCGCGACGACGCCACCGATCGTTTGCTCGAAATCGCCGACAAGTTCAAGACCGGCGCCGCGAAGAAGGAAGAAAACCTCGAGTGGCGCAGTCAGCCCGTCGAGGCTCGGCTCGCGCATGCGCTCGTGCATGGCATCACGAACTTCATCGTCGAAGATACGGAAGAGGCGCGCGCGAAGATCGCCGCGGCGGGCGGGCGGCCGATCAACGTGATCGAAGGGCCGCTGATGGACGGCATGAACATCGTGGGCGACTTGTTCGGCCAGGGCAAGATGTTCCTGCCGCAAGTGGTCAAATCGGCGCGCGTCATGAAGCAGGCCGTCGCGCATCTGATTCCGTTCATCGAAGAAGAAAAGAAACGGCTGGCTGACGCGGGCGGCGACGTGCGCGCCAAAGGCAAGATCGTGATCGCCACCGTCAAGGGCGACGTTCACGACATCGGCAAGAACATCGTGTCGGTCGTGCTCCAGTGCAACAATTTCGAAGTCGTCAACATGGGCGTGATGGTCCCGTGCAACGAGATCCTCGCCAAAGCGAAGGTCGAAGGCGCCGACATCGTGGGGCTCTCGGGCCTCATCACGCCAAGCCTCGAAGAGATGGCCTACGTTGCGTCGGAGATGCAACGCGACGAGTACTTCCGCATCAAGAAGATTCCGCTGCTCATCGGCGGCGCGACCACGTCGCGCGTGCACACGGCCGTGAAAATCGCGCCGAACTATGAAGGACCGGTTGTCTATGTGCCCGATGCTTCGCGCTCTGTTTCGGTCGCATCGAGCCTGCTGTCCGACGAAGGGGCGGCCAAGTATCTCGACGAATTGAAGGTCGATTACGATCGCATCCGGCAGCAGCACGCCAACAAGAAGGCGCAGCCGATGGTGACGCTCGCGGCCGCGCGCGAGAACAAGAGCACAATCGATTGGGCGGCCTACCACCCCGTCAAGCCTGCGTTCGTCGGCCGGCGCGTGTTCAAGAACTACGATTTGAACGAGTTGGCGCAATACATCGACTGGGGGCCGTTCTTCCAAACTTGGGATTTGGCCGGCCCCTACCCGGCCATTCTGAACGACGAGATCGTCGGCGAATCGGCGCGGCGCGTCTTCTCCGACGCGAAATCGATGCTCGCGCGCCTAATCCAGGGTCGTTGGCTGACGGCGAACGGCGTGATCGCGCTGCTTCCCGCGAATACCGTAGGCGACGACGACATCGAGATCTACACCGACGAATCGCGCACGCAGGTGGCGCTCACCTGGCACAACCTGCGTCAGCAAAGCGTGCGGCCTGTCGTGGACGGCGTGATGCGGCCGAATCGCTCGCTCGCCGATTTCATCGCGCCCAAAGACTCGGGCGTGGCCGATTACATCGGCATGTTCGCCGTTACGGCAGGCATCGGCGTCGAGGCCAAAGAAAAGCAGTTCCTCGCCGACCTCGACGACTACAGCGCGATCATGCTCAAGGCGCTCGCCGATCGCCTGGCCGAAGCCTTCGCAGAAGCCTTGCACGCGCGCGTACGGCGCGAAATCTGGGGGTATGCGGCAAGCGAGGCGCTCGACAGCGACGCCCTGATTGCCGAGCAGTACGCCGGCATTCGGCCCGCCCCCGGTTATCCCGCTTGCCCGGACCACCTCGTCAAGCGCGACCTGTTCGCCGCGCTCAAGGCCGACGAAATCGGCATGACCGTCACCGAATCGCTTGCGATGCTGCCTGCCGCGAGCGTGTCGGGCTTTTACATCGCCCATCCCGAGAGCCGCTACTTCTCGGTGGGCAAGATCGGGCGCGATCAAGTGGAAGATTTCGCACGCCGCAACGCGCTCACCCTGCCCGAAGCAGAGCGGGCGCTCGCGCCGCTGCTGTAAGCGTGAGCGGCAGCGGCGGGCGGCGCACAGGCTCGTATCGGTAGAGGGATTCGGCCCCCTGGCGCTTGCGGCCCGGCCGCGCCTCATAAACGAAAGCCCGGCACGCGCGCTCGCGCATGCCGGGCTTGAAATGCGATCGACCGTATTTGATCCGACAAAAGCGGCCGACTAGCCGCGCCGCCGTTCGGCGCGGTGCCGGCTTGCGCGCCGCGGGGCGCGCTAGGAGTGCGTCACACGCCCCAGAGGACGTCGGCGTTTTCGCGGTGCGCGGCCCGCAGCATGTCGAGAAACGGGAAAGCGCGCTGCGCGAGGCCGATCGGCAGTTCATGATGCTCGTGACCGTCTTCGCCCTCGTGGAAATGCCCCTCGTGCTCGGCGATTTCCTGTTTGTCGGTCACGATCGCCGCCTCGAGCTTCGAGATGGCCGCGGGCAATTCGTCATGGGTGATCACGCCGCGCGCGCCCAACTGCTTTCCGACGATGCCGACGAGGTACTGGGCCAGATTTTCGAGCATTACGACTTCCGGCGCCGCACGACACTTGAATGTAATCAACATGATGGACCCGTTTCGTTCGTTCTGTTTACTTCCGCCTGACGGCGCCCCGCCGCATCGCTTGCCGCGCGCACTCGGCGCGCCAGGCAGCATGCGAGCCGAGCCACCCTTGCCGGGCGCCTCATTGAGACATATTAGCACCTGCTAAAATCTGCCTAGACTCAAACGCGCACCTTTGCGGCCCGCGCCCGTCATCGCTGCGGGCGCTGCCTTCCCGCCTCGCGCCAACCTTCCGCGTCCGCCCGGCGGACTGCCACTGCCGAACCGATCGAAACAGCATGCTGCCTGCACACAAACAAAGTCTCGAAGCCTTGCTCGCCGCCAGCGTCAAGCAAGTTGTCACCGAAGCAAACGGCGATGCCGCCGCGGTACCCGCCATCGCGCTCGAGCGCCCCAAGGCTGCCGCGCATGGCGACGTCGCCTGCAACGTCGCCATGCAGTTGGCCAAACCGCTGCAGAAGAACCCGCGCGAGCTCGCTCAACGCATCGTCGATGCGCTGCTGGCGCAACCGGCTGCGAAGGACTTGATCGCGACGGCCGAGATCGCCGGTCCCGGCTTCATCAACGTGCGCCTGACGCCGCAAGCGAAGCAGGCGGTGGTCGCTGCCGTCATCGCCGAAGGCGCCGCATTCGGCCGCTCCGACCACGCCGCGGGCAAACGCGTCTTGGTCGAGTTCGTTTCCGCCAATCCCACCGGCCCGCTGCACCTGGGCCACGGCCGGCAAGCCGCGCTGGGCGATGCACTCGCGAACGTGCTCGCGAGCCAAGGCTACGACGTGCATCGCGAGTTCTACTACAACGACGCGGGCGTGCAGATCCAGAATCTGGCGATCTCCACCCATGCGCGCGCGAAGGGTTTGAAGCCGGGCGACGCCGGCTGGCCCGAGGCCGCCTACAACGGCGAATACATCGCCGACATCGCGCGCGACTACATGAACGGCGAGACCGTTGCGGCCAAAGATGGCGAGCCCGTCAAAGGCAAAGGAGACATCGACGATCTGGACGCCATCCGCAAGTTCGCCGTCGCCTATCTGCGCCACGAGCAGGATATGGATCTGCAAGCGTTCGGCGTGAAGTTCGACCGCTATTACCTCGAATCGTCGCTCTATACGGAAGGCCGCGTCGCCAAGACGGTCGACGCCCTGATCGCAACGGGCAAGACGTTCGAGCAAGAGGGCGCGCTTTGGCTGCGCACGACCGAATACGGCGACGACAAAGACCGCGTGATGCGCAAGTCCGACGGCACCTACACGTATTTCGTGCCCGACGTCGCCTATCACGTGACGAAGTGGGAACGCGGCTTTTCGAAGGTCATCAACGTGCAGGGCTCCGATCACCACGGCACCATCGCGCGCGTGCGCGCGGGGCTGCAAGCGCTCGGCGTGGGCATCCCCGCGGGCTACCCCGATTACGTGCTGCACAAGATGGTCACCGTCATGCGCGACGGCCAGGAAGTGAAGATTTCCAAGCGCGCCGGCAGCTACGTGACCGTGCGCGATCTGATCGAATGGTCGGGCGGCGCGCAGCCGGGGCAAGAGGCCGCACCGGATCTGCTCGACGAAGCGACGATCCATCGCGGTCGCGACGCCGTACGTTTCTTCCTGATTTCGCGCAAGGCCGACACCGAGTTCGTCTTCGACGTCGATCTCGCGCTCAAGCAGAACGACGAGAACCCCGTCTACTACGTGCAGTACGCGCACGCGCGGATCTGCTCGATTCTCGCCGAATGGAAAACGCGCTTCGGCGGCGACGAAGCCGCCTTGCCGCAAATGGATGTGTCGGCCCTCACGAGCGTGCACGCCATGGCGCTCATGCATAAGCTCGCCGAGTACCCCGACATGCTCACGCACGCGGCCTCGGAGCTCGCGCCGCACGCGATCGCGTTCTACCTGCGCGAACTCGCGAGCGAATTTCACTCGTTCTACAATGCCGAGCGCGTGCTCGTCGATGTGCAAGCCGAGCGCGACGCGCGCATCGCGTTGTTGGCCGCCACACGGCAAGCGCTCGCCAACGGTCTCGCGGTGATCGGCGTTTCGGCGCCGGCCAAGATGTAACGTCGCGCACGTTCGCCGCGCGGCTCCACGCGCCGTCGCTATAATCGATGCCGCCGCCGCGCGGCATTCGCTTGGCGTGCGCCGCCCCCGTGTTTCTTTCGCAGGTGATTCAGATAATGGCAAAACCGAGTCGCACTTCGCCACGCAATACGTCCAAGCACTCGAAGCAAAGCGGGGGAACGTTCCTCGGCGTCGTGCTGGGCTTGATCGTCGGCCTCGCGATCGCTGTCGTCGTCGCGCTCTACATCACGCGCGCGCCCACGCCGTTCGTGGCGAAGGTCGCGCCGAACGGGGCATCCGAGGCGGGAACGGTCGAGCAGCAGTTCGATCCGAACCGGGCGCTGCAAGGCAAGAGCCCGGGCCAGCCCGTCCCGCAGGCCGCCCAGCAAACGCCGGCCCCGCCCAATACCGCGCCGGGACAATCGTCGGCGCAGCCGCAAGCGCCGGGTTTGCTGCAAGAGCCGCAAATCGTCGAGGTGCCGCCGTCGGGTGCGTCGAGCGCGGCCGGCAGCGCGCCCGCGCAACAGCAGCAGCAACAGCAGGCGCAGAGCCAGCCGAACTCGGCGGCTCAGCAGAAGAAGCCGCCTCAGGTGGCCAACGTGCCGCCGGCCGCAGGCAGCGCGCCGCATGCAAACAACGGCGCACCGGGTGCGGCGGCCGAGGCGAATACGGGCTACTTCCTGCAAGTGGGCGCGTATAAAACCGCCGCCGACGCGGAGCAACAGCGAGCACGGCTGGCCTTTCAAGGCTTCGAATCGAAGGTATCGCAGCGCGACGCGGGCGGAGTGACGTACTATCGCGTTCGCATCGGGCCGTTCTCGAAGTTCGAGGAGATGAATTCGACGCGTCAACGCTTGTCCGACGCCGGCATCGACACGGCTGTGATTCGCTTCGCCAAGCAGTAACGCCCAATGCAGTTCCGCGCCGTGCGCTACTGAACCAACTGTGCACGGCGTCGGTCTGAACCGGCAGTGCGTCGATGCGCACACGCGCGCCGCGGCGCGTCGAGTAGGTGCCTCATATTCACGTACCTGAACCCAACATGAAAAAACTGATCCGCACGCTGTTGTTCTCCGTCAGTCTGGCCGTCGTAGGCGTTGGCCTTGCACATGCGTCGCCCGCCGCACCCGTCGCCGGCAAGGACTACACGGTCCTGAAGACGCCGCAGCCCGTCGATGTCCCGGCCGGCAAGATCGAAGTGATCGAATTCATGTGGTACGGCTGCCCGCACTGCAATGAGTTCGACCCGTATTTGGAGAAGTGGGTCAAGGCGCTGCCGCCCGATGTGGTCTTCAAGCGGGTGCCCGTTGCCTTTCGCGACGATTTCATTCCGCATTCGAAGCTCCTTCACGCGCTCGATGCGATGGGCCTCGTGCAGCAGTTGACGCCCGATATCTTCCATGAAATCCATGTCAACAAGAACTACCTGTTGACGCCGGACGTTCAAGCCAAATTCCTGGCGACGAAGGGCGTCGACTCGAAGAAATTCTTGGCCGCTTATAACTCGTTTTCGACGCAATCGTCGTTGAACCGCGATAAGCAACTGATCCAGGACTACAAGATCGACGGCGTGCCCACGATTGCCGTGCAAGGCAAGTACGAAACAGGCCCCGCCGCCACCGACAGTCTGCCGGGCACCATCCAAGTGCTCGATTACCTCATCTCGCAGATTCGCGCGAAGAAGATGTAAGCGGCTGCGCGCCGGCATGACTTCATCGTTGAAGGTTTTCATCACCGGCGCGTCTAGCGGCATCGGCCTCGCACTGGCCGCGGAATATGCACGGCAAGGCGCAACGCTCGGGTTGGTTGCGCGCCGCTTCGACGCGCTGACCGAGTTCGCTCGGCGTTTTCCTCATCTATCGATTTCGGTCTACGCGGCGGACGTGCGCGACGATGCCGCGCTGGCGGATGCGGCGACGCGATTCATCGGCGAGCACGGCTTGCCGGACATCGTCATCGCCAATGCGGGGATCAGCAAGGGCGTTGCTACCGGACATGGCGATCTCGCGGCGTTTCGCGAAGTCATGGACGTGAACTGCTTCGGTATGGCTGCGACGTTCGAGCCGTTTGCGAAGGCAATGAGCGAAGCGCGACGCGGCACGTTGGTCGGCATCGCGAGCGTGGCCGGCGTGCGCGGGTTGCCGGGCTCCGGCGCGTATAGCGCTTCGAAGGCGGCGGCACTGACGTACCTCGAATCGCTGCGGGTCGAAATGCGCCCGTTCGGCGTGGCCGTCGTGACGATCGCGCCCGGCTATATCCGCACGCCAATGACGGCGCACAACCCCTACCCGATGCCGTTTTTGATGGATGCGTCGCGCTTTGCCCGCAAGGCTGCGGGCGCGATCGCTCGGAAGCGGCGATTCGCCGTCTTCCCTTGGCCAATGAGGATCGTCGGGATGCTGCTCCGGTGCTTGCCGCGCTGGATGTACGATTGGGTCTTTGAAAAGGCGCCGCGTAAGCCGCGGGCGGTGGGATAGGAGGAGCGCGCAAGCCACCCTCATGAGCCGAATCGATGCCGCCGGAGTCGAACATCTGCCCGCGAGCAACAACGCCCGCATCGTCTCCCTTGTCCCCAGCATCACCGAGCTCTTATTCGCATTGGAGCTAGGCGAGCGCATCGTGGGCCGCACGGGGTTTTGCGTGCATCCGCGCGAAGCCGTGCGTGCCGTTCCCAAGGTGGGCGGCACCAAGGCGGTCAAACTCGATGCCGTGCGCGCACTTGCGCCGACACACGTCATCGTCAACATCGACGAAAACGAAAAGCCCACGATCGACGCGCTCGCCGAGTTCGTTCCGAATGTCATCGTCACGCATCCCCTCACTGCGCACGATAACCTGTCGCTCTACGCCCTCCTCGGCGCAATCTTCAACCGCGAGCAGGCAGCGCAAAGCCTCGGCCAGGCGCTGTCCTCACGGCTTCACGCCATAGCACGCGAGCCCTGGCCCGAGCGGCGCGTGCTCTACGTCATCTGGCGCGATCCGTGGATGACCATCGCGCGCGATACCTACATTTCGTCGATGCTGCGCCTCGTCAACTGGCACACTTGGCCCGACGTCGAAGGCGGCTTGACGGGTGGCAACCGCTACCCCGCGTTCGACTTCGACGACCCGGCCTTGGCCAGCGTCGAGCGCATCCTGCTCTCATCCGAGCCCTACCGCTTCACCGCGAAGCATCGTGACGAACTGGCCGCCGACGCACGGCTCGCCGGCAAGACCGTGCAACTCATCGACGGTGAATTGACCTCCTGGTACGGCTCACCCGCAATCGAGGGCGTCGATTACTTGCGCGGACTAGCCGAGGCGGCAACACGCGGCGTCTAGAGATCGCGCATGATGGACCTGCTGTTGAGCCGACTCACGATGCGTCGCTCATCGGCTCATCGGCTCAGCCCATCGCCAAACGATCGACGTTCGCTCGCGAGAACCCATATCCCTATAACGGACCCATCGTTGTCGACACCGCGCGCTTCGGCTAAGCTCATTGGCTCGATCTAGCCGCATCCACTATTTCCGGCCGTCCCTCGACCCACTTGGAGTTTCCATGCGCGTCAAACTGCTCGCCGCCACGCTCGCCGTTTTGCCCGCCCTCGCGCTCGCCACGCCGCTCACCGTTTGCACCGAGGCGAGCCCCGATGGCTTCGACGTCGTTCAATTCAATTCGCTCGTCACGACGAATGCCTCGGCCGATGTGATCTTCAACACGCTCGTCGATTATGACGAGGCGACCAAAAAAGTCGTGCCGTCGTTGGCCGAGAAGTGGGAAGTGAGCGGCGACGGTCTCTCCTACACGTTCCATCTGCGTCCGAACGTGGCGTTCCAAAGCACCGATTATTTCAAGCCGACGCGGCCGCTCGATGCCGACGACGTCGTCTTCACGTTCGATCGCATGCTCGACGCGGCCAACCCCTGGCACAAGGTGGCAGGCCCCAACGGTTTCCCACACGCGCAATCGATGGGGCTCGTCAAGCTCGTCAAAGCGGTCAAGAAACTCGACGAGCGCACGGTGCAATTCGATCTGAACGAGCCGAACGCCACCTTCCTGCCCATGCTGACGATGGGATTCGCTTCGATCTATTCGGCCCAGTACGCCGATCAGTTGCTCAAGGCCGGCACGCAAACCGATCTGAACGCCAAGCCCATCGGCACCGGCCCCTTCGTCCTGAAGAGCTACACCAAGGACGCCGTGATTCGCTACGACGCCAATCCCACCTACTGGGGACCCAAGCCGAAGGCCGATCGGCTCATCTATGCGATTACGCCCGATCCGTCGGTCCGCATGCAAAAGGTCAAGGCCAACGAATGCCAGATCGCGCTGTCGCCCAAGCCGAGCGACGTCGCGCAAGCGAAGGACAACAAGTCGCTCGCTGTCGTGCAGACACCCGCCTTCATGACGGCGTTCGTCGCCCTGAACACGCAGCACAAGCCGCTCGACGACGAGCGCGTGCGTCAGGCCATCAACATGGCGTTCGATCGCGCCAACTATCTGAAGGTCGTCTTTGACAACACGGCGGCGCCGGCAGTCAATCCGTATCCGTCCAATACGTGGAGCTACGACAAGGCGGTCGCCGCCTATCCTTACGACCCGGCCAAAGCCAAAGCGCTGCTCGCGCAAGCCGGATATCCGAACGGCTTCTCGACGACGATTTGGGTGCGCCCGCAAGGCAGCGTGCTCAATCCGAAGCCCAAAGTCGGCGCGGAATTGCTGCAAGCGGATCTGGCCAAGATCGGCGTGAAGGCCGAGGTCAAAATCATCGAATGGGGCGAACTCATCAAACAAGCCAAGCAAGGCGAGCACGACATGCTGTTCATGGGCTGGGCCGGCGACAACGGCGATCCCGACAACTACCTCACGCCGCTATTCAGTTGCAACGGCGTCAAATCGGGCATCAACTTCGCCCGCTATTGCGACGACAAGCTCGACAAGCTGATCGCCGACGCCAGATCGAAGACGGATCAAGCGGCGCGCGCCACGGACTACGAAGCGGCGCAGAAAATCATTCACGATCAAGCGCTTTGGATCCCCCTCGGCTACCCCACGGCGAGCGCCATCACCCGCAGCACAGTGGCCGGCTATAAGGTCAGCGCGTTCGGCCGGCAAAACTTCGGGGCAGTCTCCGTGCAATGACGTGGCGCGCAGGGCGTTCGTGACGAACGGCGGCCCGTTGACGCTTGTCACACGGCCGCCGTAACCTAGCGCACGGTTCCGCTCTGAACGGCGCTTGGCGCAGCGTCTTCGTGCCCGTGGCCCCGTTGCAAATCCTTGCGATGGCAAGGACACACCTACCCGGGGCCCGCGAGCACCGCTCGGCATCGAACACAACACAAGTGCTCTACGAGAAGTCACAAGTCGATTCACGCAATACGGGGTAGTCATGCGAAATCTCGGCCGCGCGGTGGCGGCTTTCATGATCGGGACGGCAGCTAGCGCCGTCTTTGCACAATCCGCAGCGCCCGATTCCGAGGTTCACGCCTCCATTTCGGTCGCACCGATGCTCGTCACGCAGGTGAACGTCACATCCGAACCGGCAACGGCAACGTCCACCGCGCCGATCGCCGCGCCGCGCTCCGGCCCCCCGCCCATCGTCGCGGTGCCGGGCGCCGTCTACGTCACTCACTTCATCGCCGCCCCAGCGGGCGCCGAGCCTTCGGGACTGCTCTCCCGGCTGCGCGCGGCGTTGCATGCACACGCGGCCGGCCGGGACGCGGGGCTCGTCGCCCAAGCCGTCGTCCAGCGGCTCAACCATGCGGGCGTGGCCACGCGCTACCTCGCGCCGGGAGAGCCGCTGCCCGTGATGGGATGGCTCATCGGCGGCGTCTTCCATCTGCAAAGCGACGCAACGGCAGCCGCCTCCGAGAGCGCCGAGCCCGAGGCCGGCCGGGAAGCGGCGGGCGCAGAGGTTTCCATCACCGTCGCCGATCTCGAACACAGCGCCGATACACCGTTCGCCGTGCTTGGCGCGCCGCTCGGCGCCAGCGGCGAGCAGAGCGCTCAGAGCCAATGGCGTCCGTATGTCGTGCCGGCCAAGCTCTCGTTCGAGCGCGCCGACCGGAA
Organism: Paraburkholderia sp.; assembly: GCA_004322045.1. Lineage (GTDB taxonomy): Bacteria > Pseudomonadota > Gammaproteobacteria > Burkholderiales > Burkholderiaceae > Trinickia. The sequence goes on along the minus strand of SCRN01000043.1, from coordinate 258,373 downwards.
TACGGCCATCGCCGCGCTCGCCCAGCAGATCGTCGATGCATTCGTCGGCAATATGACCGCGCTGCGTCAGGCCGACGCCCGCTCGATCGCGCCCTGACGGCCGCCGAACGCCTGCGAGAGCAGGAAGGCCCGCATTGACCATCGCTTATCCGCCGTCACCTTCGCCCTTCGCCCTTCGCCCTTCGCCCTTCGCCCTTCGCCCTGCGCACTTCGTAGCGGCGCCGGCGCGGCTGCACTATCCTTCAGGGCGAATGCAGCGCCGCCCGGCGCGATTTTTTTCGGAGTTGGCCATGTCTTATCTGCTGTTGATCATGGAGCCGATCGGCCAGCGCGCCGAACGCACGTCCGAGGCCTCGCATGCCGCTTACGACACGATGATCCGCTTTGGCGAAACGTTGAAAGAACGCGGCGTGCTCGTCGCGGCGCAGTCGCTCGCCTCGACGCAGGAGGCCGTAAGGGTGGAGGTGCGCGACGGCGAGCGCCGCTTCATCGATGGTCCGTTCGCCGAGGCCAAGGAAATGGTCGGCGGCTTCTATCTGCTCAACTGCGAGCGCGAAGAAGACGCGCTCGCGATCGCCGCCGAATGCCCAGCGGCCCAGTGGTGCACGGTCGAAGTCAGACGGCTCGCGCCCTGCTACGAATGAGGCTCGAGGCGTTCGCCAACCGAGGCATCGGCCACTTCGACCATTTCCGGGATTTCCGCGATTTCCAGCATTTCGCCGAACCGATGTCGATTTGTGCCCGCCCCGTTCGTCGTAAAGTCAGGAGCCGATAAGCGGTCTCCGTCAACTTCGAGGAGCGCAACGATGCGATTCATGATCATGGTACGGGCCAACGGGCAAAGCGAATCGGGTGCCATGCCCGAGGAAAAACTGATGGCGGCGATGGCGACCTATCACGAGGAACTCGCAAAAGCGGGGGTCCTGCTCGATGCAAACGGGCTGCAGCCCAGCTCTAAAGGCTGGCGCGTGCGCTATGCGGACGGCAAGCGAACCGTCGTCGACGGGCCATTCGCGGAAACCAAGGAACTCATCGCCGGCTATACGCTGATCCAAGTGCGCTCGCGCGAAGAGGCGCTCGAATGGGCGCGGCGCTTCCCGGCGCCATTCGGCGAAATGGCCGAAGGCGAAATCGAGGTGCGCCCGCTGTACGAATTCGACGATTTCGAGCCAAGCGCAGCGGTCGAGCGCATTCGCGAAATCGACGCCAACTTGAGCTGAACGATGTCCAGTCCCACCCATCGCGCGATCGAAGCCGTCTGGCGCATCGAAGCGGCCCGCGTCGTGGCTTATGCCGCGCGCTTCGTGCGCGACATCGGCGTGGGCGAGGAACTCGCGCAAGATGCGCTCGTCGCCGCACTCGAGCATTGGCCGCGCGATGGGGTGCCTGACAATCCCGGCGCCTGGCTGATGGCGACGGTCAAGCATCGGGCGCTCGATAAGCTGCGCCAGGACGCCCTTCATACGAAGAAGCACGAGGCGATGGGCCGCGATCTGGACGCGCTCGAAGCGCACGTGGTGCCCGATTTCGTCGATTCGCTCGACGCCGCGCGCGCCGACGATATCGGCGACGACTTGCTTCGGCTGATTTTCACTGCATGCCATCCGGTGCTGTCGACCGATGCGCGCGTCGCGCTCACGCTGCGTTTGCTCGGCGGCCTAGCGACCCACGAAATCGCACGTGCATTCCTCGCCCCCGAGGCGACTATCGCGCAGCGGATCGTGCGCGCCAAGCGCACGCTGCGCGAGGCGCGCGTGCCGTTCGAGGTGCCGCGCGCCGACGCCCGAGAAACGCGCATGGCATCGGTGCTCGAAGTCATCTATCTGATCTTCAACGAGGGCTATGCGGCCACCGCGGGCGACGATTGGGTGCGGCCCGCGCTGTGCGACGAGGCGTTGCGCGTCGGCCGCATTCTCGCCGAGCTGGCACGCGAGGACAGCGAGGTGCATGGGCTCGTCGCGCTGATGGAGCTGCAAGCCTCGCGCCTGCATGCACGCGTCGATGCAAGCGGCCGCCCCGTGCTGCTTGCCGATCAGGACCGCTCTCGCTGGGACCCGCTCTTGATTCGCCGCGGCCTTGCAGCGCTCGCGCGCGCCGAGGCGCTAGGCGGTGCACTGGGTCCTTATGCGCTGCAGGCCGCGTTGGCCGCTTGCCATGTACGCGCGCATCGCGCCGAAGACACCGATTGGGTTCGCATCGTCGCGCTCTACGATGCGCTCGTGCAAGTTGCGCCTTCGCCCGTCGTCGAACTGAACCGCGCCGTAGCCGTCGGCATGGCGTTCGGCCCGCAGGCGGGTTTCGCGATGGTCGAGGCGCTCGCCGCCCACCCCGCGCTCGCGCGCTACCACTGGCTGCCGAGCGTGCGCGCCGATTTTCTGGCCAAGCTCGGGCGGCTTGGCGAGGCCCGCGCCGAATTCGAGCGGGCCGCCGCGATGACGCAAAATGCCCGCGAGCGAGACTTGTTGCTCGTGCGTGCGAACGAGATGGCTTCCGATCGACGCTAGTCGCACCTTCGCTCATGCGCTAGCACGTAGGGCACGGCGCGCCCTCCTAGTCGCCCAGACTCGCGCCCGCGCCGGTTAAGCCGCCAATCGCATGGGCACATCCGGTGCGCAGTGTCGCCCGCCGTGCATCCCCGCACTCGGCTGACGCCGCGCATCCGCTTGCATCTGGCCCAGATTGAAAGCCGACACGGCTTCGCGCAGCGCCTGCATTTGCTGCGTCATCGATTGCGAAGCCGCCGACAACTCCTCGACGAGCGCCGCGTTTTGCTGCGTGACTTCGTCCATATGGCTGACCGCTTGATTCACCTGGGCGATGCCGCGGCTTTGCTCGGTGGAAGCGGCCGAGATCTCGTCGACGACATCGGCGACCTTGCCGGCCCCTTGCTGAATTTCGGCCATCGTGCGCCGCACTTGTTCGGCTTGCGACTCTCCCGTGGTCACGGTGGTGACCGATGCCTCGATCAAGGTCTTGATTTCCTTGGCCGCGCTCGACGCCCGTTGCGCGAGACTGCGCACCTCGCCCGCCACGACGGTGAAGCCCCGCCCTTGGTCGCCGGCGCGCGCCGGCGACCAAGGGCGGGCAACGGCGGGGTCGCTTCAGGCGGATGGGGCGGCAGCGGGGCTGGCCGGCGCGAACCGCACCACCCCGTCCGCGTCCTCCCGGCGCGCCAACTCGCCCGCGAGCCACAGCAAGTGCAAATGGGCGAGCGCCTCCCCCATCGCGAATGTCATCTGATGAATGTCGAGCGCACGCTTGAACATCATCGGCACGATGTCGGCCGCGCTCATCGGCTGGGCGGCGCACGCTTCGCGCACTTCGGCGAGCCGCGCGTCGTGATGCGTGCGCAGTTGCGCGATGCGCGTATGCAAGCCGCGAAACGGTTTGCCATGCGACGGCAGCACGAGTGTGTCCGCTGGCATCGTCAAATAGCGGTCCAGCGATTCGAGGTACAGTGCGAGCGGGTTGCCTTCCGGTTCGATGTCGAAGACCGAAACGTTCGTCGAGATGCGAGGCAGTACCATGTCCCCGGAAATCAGGACGCCCGCGGATTCGCAAAAGAGCGCCGCATGCTCGGGCGAGTGCCCATATCCGGTGACGATGCGCCAGTCGTTCGCGCCGATCCGCACGACATCGCCTTCGCGCAAGCGACGGAACTGCGAAGGCATCGACGGCACGAGCTTCGAGTAATAGTCGTGCCGGATGCGCAGTTTTTCGAGCGAAGCCGGATCGGCCAGGCCATGGCGCTCGAAATGACGCGCCGCGCCTTCGCCGCCCGCATTCGAGCCGTCGCCCGCGGCCATGACGCGCCCGAGCATATATTCGCCGAGCGTGATCCATAGGCGCACATTCCAGCGCTCACGCTCGCCGCCGCGACAGATCCAATCGGCCAGCCCCAGATGATCGGGATGGCAATGCGTCACGATCGTGCGCAACACCGGCAAGCCGCCCAGCTCCCGCTCGAAAATCCGCTCCCAGTTGGCCTTGATCGAGGCTTCGGCGATGCCGCAATCGATGACGGTCCAACCCGCCCGGCCGTCGATTTCGTCGCGCAACAGCCATAGATTGATGTGATCGAGCACGAACGGCAACGGCATCCGTACCCAGTAAACGCCCGGCGCCACTTCGAGCAGACGGCCCGGCTCAGGCAAAGTATCGGCAAACGGATAGTCGAGTTGATGTTCCAATGCATTCATCGGGAGCGTCCTAAGCAATCGGCCGAACCGGCCAGTTGCGCTTTGTCGAAGTTGACGATAACGTAAACGTCCATCGATTCTACCCGATCGACAGCGGTAAAATCACAAGCCGCCTTCCGCCTCGGCCGCCCCCCGGCGCCGTTTATCCGACGCGTTCGACCATGACACAGCACTTTACGATCACCGAGCTTGCGCGTGAATTCGACGTCACGCCCCGCGCCATACGCTTCTACGAGGATCAAGGTCTGCTTGCGCCGAGCCGGGAAGGCGCAAGCGGCTTGCGGCGCGTCTACGCCAGCCGCGACCGCACGCGGCTCAAGCTCACGCTGCGCGGCAAGCGGCTCGGCTTCACGCTGTCGGAGATTCGCGAGTTGCTCGATTTGTACGAATCGCCCACTGATACCGTGCCGCAATTGCACGCGTTCCTCGCGACCATCGCCGAGCACCGCCAAGTGTTGGAGCGCCAACTGGAGGATTTGAACGCGACGCTGGAAGATCTTGCACAGTACGAGTCGCAGTGCCGCTCGATGCTGGCCGAAAACGGCGTGGACGCCGAGCCCGCAAGCGCCGCAATCGAGCGCACCGCGCAATCAGAGGGACCATGAAGCTCTTTCCTAAGCTGCTGTCGTCGCAGATCGGCTTCGACGTCGCGCAAACGATGCTCGAAGGCTTCAACCGCCACTACAGCCACTTTCGCGATGCGGCCGTGCGCGCCAAGACGCTGTTCGAGACCGCCGACTGGCTCGCGTTGCAAAAACTCGCACGCGATCGCATCGCCTCCTACGACGATCGTGTCGACGACTGCGTGCGGCGACTCGAAGACGAATACGATGCCGAGAACATCGACGACGAAGTCTGGCAGCAGATCAAGCTGCACTACATCGGCTTGCTGACGCACCATTTGCAGCCTGAATGCGCGGAGACTTTCTTCAATTCGGTGTGCTGCAAGATCCTGCACCGGTCGTATTTCAACAACGACTTCATTTTCGTGCGGCCCGTCATCTCCACGGAGTATTTGGAGAACGAGGAACCGGCGGCAAAGCCGACCTATCGCGCGTACTACCCGGGCAAGGATGGACTGGCCGCCACGCTCGAGCGCATCGTCACGAATTTTCAACTCGAGCACCCGTTCGAGGATTTGAAGCGCGACGTCGCCTGCATCATCGATTCGATCCACGAGACGTACGGGCCGTTCACGGAAGCCTTCAACTTCCAAGTGCACGTGCTGTCGTCGCTCTTCTTCCGCAATAAAGCGGCCTACATCATCGGCCGCATCATCAACGGCGAGGTGCTGCTGCCGTTCGCCGTGCCGATCCGTCATGCAGCGTCGGGCCTGCTCTCGCTCGACACCGTTTTACTCAAGCGCGAGCAGTTGCAGATCATCTTCAGCTTTTCGCACTCGTATTTTCTCGTCGATATGGATGTGCCTTCCGCCTACGTCGACTTTCTCGGCACGATCATGCCGGGCAAGCCGAAAGCGGAAATCTACACGTCCGTCGGCTTGCAAAAGCAAGGCAAGAACAACTTCTACCGCGATCTGCTCAAGCATCTCTCCCACTCGAGCGATCACTTCATCATCGCGCCCGGCATCAAGGGGCTCGTGATGGTCGTCTTCACGCTGCCCTCGTTCCCGTACGTCTTCAAGATCATCAAGGACGCCTTTCCCGCGCCGAAGGACACCACGCGCGAGAAGATCCAAGAGAAGTACCTGCTCGTGAAGCGTCACGACCGCCTGGGCCGCATGGCGGACACGCTCGAGTATTCGAGCGTGGCCCTTCCGCTCTCGCGCCTGGACGATCAACTCATCCGCGAGTTGGAGAAAGAAGCGCCGTCGATGATCGAGTACGAGGGCGATTGCCTCGTCATCAAGCATGTCTATATCGAGCGCCGCATGGTGCCGCTCAATCTGTTCCTGCAAAACGGCACCGAAGCCGATATCGACCACGCCATCAAGGAATACGGCGATGCGGTCAAGGAACTCATGCAAGCGAACATCTTCCCGGGCGACATGCTGTATAAGAACTTCGGCGTGACGCGCCACGGCCGCGTCGTGTTCTACGACTACGACGAGATCGAATACCTGACCGACTGCAACGTCCGCCGCGTGCCGCAGGCGCAGACCGAGGAAGACGAGCTGTCGGCCGAGCCGTGGTACGCCGTCGCGCCCAACGATATCTTTCCCGAAACCTACTCGACGTTCCTGCTCGGCGATCCCACCGTGCGCCGCTATTTCATGCGCTATCACGCCGATTTCTTCGATCCGGCGCTATGGCAAAAACATAAGGAATTCCTGCTCAAGGGCGAATTGCCCGACTTCTTTCCCTACGACCAAAGCGCGCGCTTCTGCGTGCGCTATCCGGCGCGCTTCGCCAAGCCGCAAGCGGCCGACGCGGCAGGCGCGGCGCAGCACCCGCAGCCCGCTGCGCCGCGCAGCGGCGGCGGTGGCCCGGATGCGGCGCGCGCGGCATGAGTTTGGCCGCGCGCCCCATGGTCGCTTTTCTCATCGCCCTAGCCCGTTAGGGTCCAACCACCACGACGCACTATGAACGATCAGAACCATCCGCTAGCTCAGCTATTCGCCAACAACGAATCGTGGGTCGCGCGCAAGCTCGCCGAAGACCCGCAATACTTCGCCCGCCTTGCCGATCAGCAAGCGCCCGAGTACTTGTGGATCGGCTGCTCCGATTCGCGCGTGCCGGCCAATCAGATCATCGGGTTGCCGCCCGGCGAGGTGTTCGTCCATCGCAACATCGCGAACGTCGTCGTCCACTCCGACCTGAACTGCTTGTCGGTCATTCAGTTCGCCGTCGACCTGCTCAAGATCAAGCACATCATGGTCGTAGGCCACTACGGCTGCTCCGGTGTCGGCGCGGCGCTGCACGATCAGCGCGTGGGTCTCGCCGACAATTGGCTGCATCACATTCACGACGTGCGCGCCAAGCACGCCGCGCTGCTCGAACAGTGGCCCATGGTGGCGCGCCATCGGCGCTTGGTCGAACTGAACACGATCGAGCAGGTCGTGAACGTGTGCCGCACGACCATCGTCAACGACGCCTGGGCGCGCAGCCAGCCGCTCACTGTCCATGGCCTGGCCTACGGCGTTCACGATGGGCGCGTGCGCAACCTCGGCATGACGGTCTCGAACGCCGACATGCTCGATTCGACCTATCAACGCTGCGTCGCCGCGCTCTCGGCGCAGCAGGCCGGTTCGGCGCAAAACGACGTCGTCGCTGCCGATGCCGCCACGCTCGCCAATATCGATCAAGTCGCACTGGGTGTGATAAAGGAGATCAAACATGACTGACGCCACGCGCAACACGAACGACCCCATCGTCATCGTCTCGGCGGCCCGCACGCCGATGGCCGCCTTCCAAGGCGAATTCGCTTCGCTGACCGCGCCGCAGCTCGGCGCGGCTGCGATCGCCGCCGCGCTGGAACGCTCGGGGCTGACACCGCAGCAAGTGGAAGAAGTGCTGATGGGCTGCGTGCTGCCCGCCGGCATCGGCCAGGCGCCCGCACGGCAAGCGGCGCTCGGCGCGGGCCTGCCTCTGGCGACAGGCTGCACGACCGTCAACAAGATGTGCGGCTCGGGCATGCGCGCCGCCATGTTCGCGCACGACATGCTCGCAGCCGGCTCGGTCGAGGTCATGGTCGCGGGCGGCATGGAGAGCATGACCAACGCGCCGTATCTGTTGCCCAAGGCGCGCGCCGGCATGCGCATGGGCCACGGCCAGGTGCTCGATCATATGTTCCTCGACGGCCTGGAAGACGCTTACGAGAAAGGCCGCCTGATGGGCACCTTCGCGGAGGAGTGCGCGAGCGCCTACGGCTTCACGCGCGAAGCGCAAGACGCCTTCGCCATCGAATCGCTCGTGCGCGCCAAGCGCGCGAACGAAGACGGCTCGTTCGCCTGGGAAACCGCGCCGGTGAAGGTCACGGGCCGCAAAGGCGACGAGGTCACGATTGCGCGCGACGAGCAGCCGTTCAAGGCCAATCTCGAGAAGATCGCGACGCTCAAGCCTGCATTCAGCAAGACGGGCACAGTCACGGCCGCGAATTCGTCGTCGATCTCCGACGGCGCCGCGGCGCTCGTCTTGATGCGCGCCTCCACCGCCGAGCGGCTCGGCGTCACGCCGCTCGCGCGCGTGGTCGGGCATGCGACGTTCGCGCAAGAACCGTCGAAGTTCACGACGGCGCCCGTCGGGGCGATTCGCACGCTGTTCACGCGCAACGGCTGGCAGGCGGGCGACGTCGATCTCTATGAGATCAACGAAGCGTTCGCCGTCGTGACGATGGCCGCGATGAAAGACCATGGGATTCCCCATGAGAAGGTGAACGTCAACGGCGGCGCATGCGCGCTCGGCCACCCGATCGGCGCCTCGGGCGCGCGCATTCTCGTTACGCTCATCGGCGCGCTACGTGCGCGCGGCGGCAAGCGTGGCGTGGCGAGCCTGTGCATCGGCGGCGGCGAAGCCACGGCGATGGGCATCGAACTCGTTTGAGATCGCGCACCGGTTAGCGTGCGCCCCGTTTGCTCCGATCGGCCCTGACGCGTGGCCGATCGAGCATTTCGAGATCATCGATAAGGAGACGTCGACATGGTGCTCGACCAGGATCACGCAATGATCCGCGACGCGGTGCACACCTTCGTGCGCGAAGCCATCGCACCGCATGCGGCCGCATGGGACCGCGAGCGCACGTTTCCGAAGGACGTGCATCGCCAATTGGCCGAACTTGGCGCCTATGGCGTGCTGGTCCCAACCGAATACGGCGGCGCGGGGCTCGACGCGCTTGCGCTTGCCGTCATTCTGGAAGAAATCGCGGCCGGCGACGGCGGCACGTCCACCGCCATTTCGGTCAATAACTGCCCTGTTTGCAGCATCTTGCTCGCTTACGGCAGCGAGCAGCAAAAACGCGATTGGCTCACGCCGCTCGCGCGCGGCGAGATGCTCGGCGCGTTTTGCTTGACCGAACCGCAAGCCGGTTCGGACGCATCGGCGCTACGCACGAGCGCCGTGCGCGACGGCGACGGTTATGTGATAGATGGCGTCAAGCAATTCATCACGAGCGGCAAGCACGGCGATGTCGCGATCGTCATAGCCGTGACCGACAAAGCCGCGGGAAAACGCGGGATCAGCGCGTTTCTCGTGCCGACCGATACGCCCGGCTATATCGTCGCGCGGCTCGAAGACAAGCTCGGCCAGCATTCGTCGGACACGGCGCAGATCGTGTTCGAAGGCTGTCGCGTGCCCGTCGCCAATCGGATCGGCGAAGAAGGCGAAGGCTACAAGATTGCGCTCTCGGGGCTCGAGGGCGGACGCATCGGCGTCGCGGCGCAAAGCGTCGGCATGGCGCGCGCTGCATTCGAGGCGGCGCTCGCTTATGCACGCGAGCGGCAAAGCTTCGGCCAGCCGCTCTATGCGCACCAAGCCGTGCAATTTCGGTTCGCGGAAATGGCCACGCAGCTCGAGGCTGCCCGCCAACTCGTTTGGCACGCCGCATCGCTCAAGGACGCAGGCCTGCCTTGTCTGACCGAAGCGGCGATGGCGAAGCTCTTCGCGTCGGAAGCGGCCGAACGAATCTGTTCCGCGGCGCTGCAAGCGTTCGGAGGGTACGGCTACGTCAGCGACTTCCCCGTCGAACGCATCTATCGCGATGTGCGCGTCTGCCAAATCTACGAAGGCACGAGAGACATCCAGAAGATCTTGATCGCTCGAGGCCTGGGCGCATGACGGGTTCGGCCAAGCAGCAAGCACCGCTCGATTGCCCATGCGGCGGCGCGGCCCCTGGGCGCCCACCCGCGGCCCCCGCCCCGCGCTTCGCGGCCTGCTGCGGCCCCTATCTCGACGGACGAGCCCTCGCACCGAGCGCGCTCGAACTCATGCGCTCGCGCTACTCGGCGTATGTGCTCGGCCACACGGACTATCTGCGCGCGACGTGGGATCCTGCCACCTGCCCTGCCGATCTCGACACCGGCCCGGACGCACCCGATGCGCCGCGCTGGCTCGGCTTGCAGATCAAGCGCTTCGAGCAACGAGACGCGCGTCATGCGATCGTCGAATTCGTGGCGCGCTACAAGAGCGGCGGGCGTGGTCATCGCCTGCACGAAGTGAGCCGCTTCGTGCGCGACGATGGCGATGAACGCTGGCGCTACGTGGACGGCAACGTTAGCGAGCGCTGACTTACCTCTGCCTCTCGGCGGTCTTTGTCACGGCAAAGATTGCCGATGCCGCCACTCGGGCCGCGCCGCGCCCCGGGTTCTCCTGCATTGCACGAAATATTTCGGCGACGCTACGATGACCACACTTGTGATGCATCGGCTCGGACGTCCCGCGACGCCCCGGCGCGCACCCATGCCGGCGACAAACCTCTTGCTCGGGGCTGGTAGTAACCCTTAGCGAATCGTCGCCAAGCAGCACTTTTCCGTTGTTTTGCGCCATGGGCTGCCGTCATTTCGCCGCCGAAGGGACGAATTGCGGCCCGCGTCGGCCTCTTTTTGCGCAACGGGGCCGCGAGCGACTCGCGGATACTAATCGAGCCGGGGCGCACGAGCACCGCCAGCTCGGAAGTCGCGATGCATTTTTGGGAATTGGGGCAGACACGCGCATGAGTTTGAAGAAGAACGTATTCGTCGGTTGTTTGTGTGCGTGCGCATGGGCCGGCGCTTTCGCCGGTTCGGCCGGAAGTGCACAGTCGGCCGGCGAGGCGATGCGCGAAATCTCGCTCGCCTCGAACGACGCTCGCCCGCTCTCGCGGGCATCGATCGCCCCCCTCGAATTCGGCCACGCGCCCTACGTGCTGCCTGCGCTCGCCGGTAATCTCAACGAGCAGGTCGTGCGCATTCCCGTCGATGCCGACGGAACCATCACGCTCGAGGCGACTATTTACAAGCCCGACGGCGCGGGGCCGTTCCCGCTCGTCGTGTTCAATCACGGCAAAATCGAAGGCGATCCGCGCGCGCAAACGCGCAGCCGGCCGTTGTCGTTCGCTCGCGAATTCGTGAAGCGCGGATATGCCGTCGTTGCACCCAATCGCGAAGGCTTCGCAGACTCGGGCGGCACCTATCGGCAAGAAGGCTGCAACGTCGAGCGCAACGGCATCGCCCAAGCGCAAGACGTCAGGGCCACGATCGCGTACATGTCGGCCCAATCGTATGTCGACGCGTCGCATATCGTCGTCGCGGGCACCTCTCACGGCGGGCTCACCACGATCGCTTACGGGACGGATGCCGCGCGAGGCGTGCGCGGTCTCATCAATTTCTCGGGCGGGTTGCGCCAGGACGCCTGTGCCGGCTGGCAGGACAATCTGACTCGTGCGTTCGAGCAGTATGGGCAAGCCGTCCGCTTGCCGTCGTTGTGGATCTACGGCGACAACGATTCGGTGTGGAGCCCCGATTTGACGCAGCGTATGTACGCCGCTTACGTCGCGCACGGTGCGCAGGCGAAGATGGTCGACTTCGGCGATTACAAGAACGACGCGCATCGGCTCGTCGTCGATCGCGACGGCGTGAGAGTCTGGTGGCCAGCCGTCGATGCCTTCCTCGAACGCATCGGCATGCCGACGCACGTGCAATACCAGGTCAAAGGCCCCGCGCTGCCGCCCGCGTCGGGATACGCGACCGTCGATTCCATTCGCTCGGTTCCTTATGTCGATGCGGCGGGACGCGAGGCCTATCGCAAGTTCTTGAGCCAGTATCCGACGCGTGCATTCGCCGTATCGCCCTCGGGCGCATGGTCGTGGGCGGAAGGCGGGGACGATCCGATGTCGGTCGCGCTCGCGAACTGCAGCAAAGAAAACGGCAATACGCCGTGCCAGCTCTATGCAGTCGACAACGAGGTCGTCTGGCACGGCAAATCGGGGGCGAGCGTGCAAACGGCCTCGTCGAACGCGCACGAAGACGCGCCTGCTACGGATGTGGAACAGCCGGCGCTTGCAAGCCGGGACTGAGCCTATACGGGTCGCTACGCCGTGCCTTTTGCTCTGCGGCTGGAGCCAGCCGCTCTCGTTCTCGCTCGTTCCCTCTCTGCGCCGGCGGGTTTGCGAAAGTCATCGTCAGTCTTGCCAAGCCACGACGCGAACCGCGCTTTCCCGCCTTCATACTTGCACTTGCTCCCCTCCAAACGCTGTGATGTGCTGCTCCGCGCGGGCTCGCATTCCCCCTTTCAAACCTCACACGTTTGCGCACGGCCCATCGACTCGGTCCTCACCCACCGCATGTAAATCGGTTCCATCGCAGGCCGCCATAAATTTTTTTCTTAGGCCGGGCTCACTCTGACGTCGTCAATTCGGCCCATCTCGATCGATTTGATTCGAAGCGTCGCGAGCTGCGCCGAACTGCCCGTAACCAGCACTCGGCACACGCGGCTCGGGTAGGTGCAATCGATCGCCGAACGCGCTAATCTCACGCCGGTTTTGTCCGTGCCGTGCGGCCCTATCGATGCGAATAGACCAACCTGTCACGCATTTTCGTGGCGGCGAGCGGTGTGGCGCGGACGTTCATCTCATGGAGCGGTGATTGAATACGCAAGTCGTCGACGATCGAAATACGCAGGCTAGCGACTGGGTCGCCCGCAGCCTGCGCGCCGTCTGGCATCCCTGCACGCAGATGAAGCATCACGAGCGCGTGCCGCTCATCGCGCTCGCGCGCGGCAAGGGCGCATGGCTGTACGACCACGACGGCCGCCGCTATCTCGATGCCATCAGCTCGTGGTGGGTCAACCTCTTCGGTCACGCCAATGAAGACATCAACGCCGCGCTGAAGACGCAGCTCGACACGCTCGAGCACGCCATGTTGGCAGGCTGTACGCACGAGAGCGCGGTGGAACTCGCCGAGCGTTTGTCGGCGCTCACGCGGGGCACGCTCGGACACGCGTTTTTCGCTTCCGACGGCGCCTGCGCCGTCGAAATCGCGCTGAAGATGAGCGCGCACTACTGGCGCAATCGAGGCCGCGCGGAAAAACGCGAATTCGTCTGCGTTGCGGGCGGCTATCACGGCGAAACGATCGGTGCGCTGGGCGTGACGGACGTCGCATTGTTTAGGGATGCTTACGATCCTTTGATTCGCGGCGCACACGTCGTCGCCTCGCCCGACGCACGTTCGGCCGAGCCGGGGGAGAGCGCCGCCCACGTCGCTGCGCGCGCACTCGAGCACGTGCGCAAGCTGTTCGACGCGCGTGCCTCGCACATCGCCGCGCTCATCGTCGAGCCGCTCGTGCAATGCGCAAGCGGCATGGCGATGCACGACGCTTCGTACATCGCGGGCCTGCGCAAGCTATGCGATGCCTACGACGTGCATTTAATCGCCGACGAGATCGCCGTGGGCTGCGGCCGCACCGGCACCTTCTTCGCTTGCGAGCAAGCGCACGTGTGGCCCGACTTTCTCTGTTTGTCCAAAGGCATCAGCGGCGGCTACCTTCCTTTATCGCTCGTGCTCTCGCGCGATGAGATCTATGCCGCGTTTTACGACGACGACACCACGCGCGGCTTCTTGCATTCGCATTCGTACACGGGCAATCCGCTCGCTTGCCGCGCCGCGCTCGCTACGCTCGATCTCATCGAGCGCGGCGATGTCTTGGCCTCGAACGAGCGGAAATCGGCCGCGTTGATCGAGGCGCTTGGGCCAGTGAGGGAGCATGAGCGCGTGCGCCACTTCCGGCGCAGTGGCACGATCGTCGCGTTCGACGTCGTGCTCGAAAGTCATGCCGCCAGCGCGTTCTCTCGGCGCTTTTTCGAGCAGGCGTTGTCGCGCGAATTGCTGCTGCGCCCGATTGGTACGACGGTCTATTTGATGCCGCCTTATATTTTGGACTCCGAAACGATCGCGCTGCTCGGCTCGCGCACGCTCGCGACGCTCGAAGCCACGCTCTCGAACGGAGCTTGCTGATGCGACTGCTCGATACCTTGCATGAAGGGCTTGCCGATCTCGAAGCGCGCGGCTTGACGCGCCGGCGACGGATCGCCGATACGCCGTGCGCCGCGCGGATGACCGTCGATGGCGAGGCGATCGTCGGCTTCGCCAGCAACGATTATCTTGGGCTCGCGGCTCACCCTCGCTTGACCGAAGCCTTGGCCGAAGGCGCGCGCCTCTATGGCGCCGGCAGCGGCGGCTCGCATCTGCTCGGCGGCCATTCCCGTGCGCATGCGCGGCTCGAAGAGGAACTCGCGGCGTTCGCCGGCGGCTTCGTCGACGCGCCGCGCGCGCTGACGTTCTCGACCGGCTACATGTCGAACCTAGCGACGGTGACGGCGCTCGCCGGACGCGGTGCGGCGTTGTTTTCCGATGCGCTCAATCATGCGTCGCTGATCGATGGGGCGCGCCTTGCGCGCGCCGACGTCCAAATTTATCCGCACGCTGATACCGAAGCGCTTGCCGGTATGCTCGAAGCGTCCGACGCCGCGACCAAAGTCATCGCCACCGACGCCGTGTTCAGCATGGACGGCGACATCGCGCCGCTCGCCCGGCTCGTCGAGCTTGCCGAGCGCCACGGCGCGTGGCTCATCGTCGACGACGCACACGGCTTCGGTGTGCTCGGCCCGCAAGGGCGCGGCGCGCTCGCGCAAGCTGCGTTGCGCTCGCCGCATCTCGTCTACTTGTGCACATTCGGCAAGGCGGCGGGCGTGGCCGGAGCCGGCGTCGTCGCGCACGAGACCGTGATCGAATGGCTGCTGCAACGCGCGCGGCCTTATATCTTCACGACGGCCGCGCCTCCGGCCGTCGCACATGCGGTATCGTCCAGTCTCGCACTGATCTCCGGCGTAGAAGGAGAGACGCGCCGCGAGCACCTCGCACGGTTGATCGCACGCACACGCGAAATCATGCACGACACGCCTTGGCGAGCGATCGATTCGCCGACCGCCGTGCAGGCCCTCGTGGTGGGCAGCAACGAAGACACGCTCGCGCTTGCCGCCCATCTCGGCGAGCAAGGGTTGTGGGTGCCCGCGATCCGTCCGCCGACGGTGCCGGCCGGCACATCGCGCTTGCGCATTTCGCTATCGGCCGGACACGGTTTCGACGATCTGGACCGGTTGCAAACGGCCCTCGTTCGCGCGGGAGCGCTCGCTTGAACCCAGCGCTTTCGCTCTTCGTGACGGGCACCGATACCGAGATCGGCAAGACCCTCGTCTCCTGTGCGTTGTTGCGCGGCTTCGCTCGAGCCGGCCTATCCGCGGCCGCCATGAAACCTGTCGCCGCCGGTGCGTATTTCAATGCGCAAGACAGACTTTGGCACAACGAGGACGCCGACCAACTCGATGCCGCCGCCGGCGCCATCCTGCCGCCCGACGTGAGAACGCCCTATCTGCTCAAGGCACCGGCCGCTCCTCACATCGTCGCGGCGCAGGAAGGTCGAACACTTGAACTCGCGCCGATCGTCGACTGTCATCGCGAAGCGATGCGGCGCGCCGATGTGATCGTTGTCGAAGGCGTGGGCGGCTTTCGGGTTCCGCTCGACGATGAACGCGATACGGCCGACCTCGCCGTCGCGCTCGCGCTGCCGGTCCTGCTCGTCGTCGGCGTGCGCTTGGGCTGCATCAATCACGCGCTGCTCACGGCCGATGCGATCGCCGCGCGCGGCCTGCGCCTCGTCGGCTGGGTCGCGAACATCGTCGATCCTGCGATGCAGTTCATCGATGAAAACATCGACACGGTGCGCGCGCGGCTCGAACGCGAGCATCGCGCGCCGCTCATCGGCACGGTGCCGCACCTGACACCGCCCTCGCCCGAGCAAGCCTCGGCGCATCTGGACATCGAAGGGCTCGTGCGCGCATTGCAGCCGAACGCTTGAACACCCCTCATCCCTCGCCTTTCGATTCGATCGAATCCCAACCAGGACGAACGACATGACAGAAGCCCAACACGCTACGCCCACAGCACCCGCCATCGCCGATACGACGCACGCTCCCGAAGCGGCGCGCACCTCCCAGCGCTGGCGCGTCGCCGATGTGATTGCGCTCTACGAACTCCCGTTCAACGACCTGCTCTATCGCGCGCAACAAGTCCATCGCGAGCACTTCGACGGCAACACCGTGCAGCTCTCGACACTGCTTTCGATCAAGACGGGCGGCTGCGAGGAAGATTGCAAATACTGCTCGCAGTCGTCGCACTACGACACGGGTTTGAAAGCGGAAAAACTGATGGATGTCGACGCGGTGCTCGACGCCGCACGCCTGGCCAAGGAAAACGGCGCGACGCGCTTTTGCATGGGCGCGGCATGGCGCAGCCCGAAGGATCGCCACATCGAACCGATCACGGAGATGATTCGCGGCGTGAAGGCGATGGGGATGGAGACGTGCATGACGCTCGGCATGCTCGAATCGCACCAAGCGCATGCGCTGCGCGAAGCGGGGCTCGATTACTACAATCACAACCTCGATACGTCGCCCGAGTTCTACGGGCAGATCATTTCGACGCGCAGCTATCAAGAGCGGCTCGATACGCTCGACCATGTGCGCGACGCTGGGATCAACGTCTGCTGCGGCGGCATCGTCGGCATGGGCGAATCGCGCCGCGAGCGCGCGGGCCTCATCGCGCAACTCGCGAACCTGGACCCTTACCCCGAGTCGGTGCCGATCAACAACCTCGTCGCCATCGAAGGCACGCCGCTCGGTCATGTCGATCCGATCGACCCCTTCGAGTTCGTGCGCACGATCGCCGTGGCCCGCATCACGATGCCGCGCGCCGTCGTGCGCCTCTCTGCGGGCCGGCAACAGATGGACGATGCGCTGCAGGCGCTCTGCTTTCTCGCCGGGGCCAATTCGATGTTCTACGGCGATCAATTGCTGACGACGGGCAACCCGCAGGCCGATGCCGATCGCAAGTTGCTCGAACGGCTCGGGATTCGCGCGCAAAACGCGCAGGCCGGCGCGGCAGGCTGACGGCGCGGCGAAACTCGACACGGGGAGCGCGGCTGTGCGCGCTCCCAGCCACTGCTTACGCGGCTTCGTCCGCGAAGCGAATCACGCGAAACCGGCTTGCCTCGTCGGCATTGACGGCGCTAGCGGCGAGATGCTCGTGCGGGCGGCCGATGTCGATGCGCGACAAGTATCCGTGATTGCCATCGCGCAACGTCATCGGCGTCTGGCGTGCGGGCGCGTGGCGAGGATCGTCGCATCACTTCCGCAGTGCGGGCACGCAGGCGGCACCTCGTTCATCGAGCGCGCGTCGCGTAGTGCTCGCAAGACAAATGCTGTTAGCGCACGATCCTCGGTCTCCGGTATCGGCCGCCGACCTTTGGTGTACAGCGGCATATGCGCATCGAAACTGATCAAGCGCGTCCTTATGCGCCCCATCGAAGAAAGAATGCCCTAGTCGAGCGAAACGTAATCGACCCAATCACCGACGGCCGCACAGCCGACACCAGAGGGGATGGCCAGCAAGACGTTCGAGGTCGCGAAGGCGTTCAACTGGAGGCCGTTCTGCGCGTCACTCGCCGCAATTGCGACGCGGCCACTCTCATCCCCGTGCGCCGTGCCCCACAGGAGGCGATGAACGGCTTGGCGCCGCGTAATCGGACTGGTCAATACGCCCTGGCGCCACTGAGGCCCAGGCTCCCGAACCCCCGTCATCAGATCGAGGATGCGGCGCACGGCCACCTGCATGGTCGCGGCAACGTCAGGGGTATAGCCGGGAAGATTGAGCACGACCGCTCGATCATAGTAGGCGTAGCCTTCCCAGCCCGCGATCTCCGACGACGAGCCCGACCGGTAGATCGGGCGCTTGCGCCTCACGGGCGGGGTGCGGTCGTCGCTTAATGCCAGCGCGAAGCTCAGGCCACTCGTCTGGTCGAGGTCAATGAGCTGGCGTCCCGTGGGAAACGCGAAGGGTCCGCCCAGCCCACACCCGAGCAGCATGGAGTCCGCCGGCATGCCAACGCCAATGAGCAAATCGTAGCGCGCCATCAACTCAAGCAGTCGTTGGACATACTCAGGATGCTCCACGCGCGCGTCGTCGGTGGCGCTGGCAGCGCCCAGCGGGGTCAACTGCTCGATCGCTGGTACGACATATCCCCACCGTTCAAGCACCGAGCGCACATAGGCGCCCGTTGCATCCGGGCGCTGCCACGGATGGGTCACCTCGGCTGCTGGCACCGTGTCGTAACTGCTCAACACGACACCGATTCGCGGACGTTTGTACACCGGGAGCGTGAGCACCCCAGCGGCGATCAGCACGGCCTGCAGTTGCGCGGTGATGCGTGTGCCACGCGTGACGAGCGTCGCGCCTCGCGCATAGTCCTCCCCGCGCGCGCACACATTGGCCCGTTCAGCTAGCGGCGCCGTGAACCGCACGCCGTCAGTGACACGTCCGGCCAGGTCATCCGTCAGGACTTCGATGCTCGGCAGAACCGTATCGGCGTGCTCAGGCAGCGCGATGCCGGCGGGCAAGAACTCGCACTCGCCCGGCGCGAGCGCGCGCGCAGCGGGATCGCCCCCATGCGCGACATAGGTGGTCAGTGCGCTGCTCGCAGGCAGCTCGATGGGGGTGATGGCCGACGCGCCTGCCGTGTCGGCCGCTCGCACCGCGTGACCACGACAGGTCGAATACGGCACACGCGGGACCGCCTCGGGCGCTTGCACGTCTTGCGCCGCGACGCGCAGGCAAGCGTCCTCGATCCGCACAAGCTCGCTGGGAATCTCGCCGGGCACGCAGGCGCGGCACAGTTCGTAAGCCGTGTCCAACCACACGGGATGAGGACGGGCAGCCATCGAGGGCGCTTTCGAAGAGTCTGGCACGGGGCGGAATGTCCTAAGGTGCAAGGTCGTCTTGCCATCTTGATACGGGTTAGTCGGTGATGGTCACATAGAACGGATCGCGGTCCAAAACGCGCTGGGATGTATAAAAATTGCCCAGGCGGGTCCCGGCCTGTTGGTTATCGGCGCTATCAATCCGTTTGACCGAGAACGCGGCGCGCGACGCCCCTTCGTTGGTCGAGGCGAACGGGTACTCGTCGCAGTTGCACGGCCCGGGCGGCTCGTCTGGATCAACTGTCACCTCGCATACAGGCTCCTCGGCATATTGCTCCACGTACTGCTTGCGCGCGGCTTTTCGGTTTTCCGTGATGAGTGCCCCATCGCGCGTGCGCGAGAGCGGTGATGCGCTTGAGTCCGGGAGGATGCTGCCGTCGTCACGAGCCACGAACATGCCCGGCTTGCCAGACGCCTGTGCTTCTCGGATGTGGACCGCTGACTCTTTGACGAGCGGATCGCTCGCGCTAATGCCGCTAAATATCGCCGGAGCCTCAGGATAGACGCAGCCCATCGTGCCGCGACGCGCGAGGCCTTCGTCGCATCGAATGTCCGGCACGTATCCGTATCCGTTGCCTTGATAGATTCCTTTCGACTGGCCATCTTCGAACGACTCGCCGGTGCGCACGATGCGAAACTCTGAACTTAACATAGCATGTGGGGCCACGCGTCATGCCGACATGCCCCATCACCAACCTCGCAGGTTGACCGTAAAATAACGGCCAACGTCCATCGATACGGGTCGCGCTTTCCCCGCGCGCCCGCCCTTGCATGAAGATCATCTTCTACACCCCGCAGGCCGACGACGCGCCGGCCTGGCTGGCGTCGCTCGCGCGCGTGTTGCCCTCGGCCGACGTGCGTCTGTGGACGCCGGGCGACACGGCTGCCGCCGATTTCGCCATCGTCTGGCGCCCGCCCGCCGAGTTGTTTGCCCCACGTGAGGGCTTGCGCGCCATCTTCGTGCTCGGCGCGGGCGTCGATGCGTTGCTCGCGCTCGAACGAACGCGGCCCGGTACGCTGCCCCCCGATGTGCCGCTCGTGCGGCTCGAGGATACGGGCATGGCGACGCAAATGGCCGAATATGCCGTGTACGCCGCGCTGCGCTACCTGCGCCGCTTCGACGAATACGACCTAGCGCAGCGCCAGCACGACGAACGAGCGCGGTGGCGCGTGCTCGAACCGCATGCGCCGGAAACCTTCCATGTCGGCGTGCTCGGCCTGGGCGCGCTGGGGGCGCAGGTCGCGAAGTCGCTTGCATCGCTCGGTTTGCCCGTGCGCGGCTATAGCCGCGGCGAAAAAACGATCGACGGCGTCGCGACGTTCGCCGGCGAGCGCGAATTGCCCGCGTTCTTGGAAGGCCTCAAGCTCGTCGTCAATCTACTGCCGAGCACGCCGGCGACCGACGGCATCTTGAACCGGACGACGTTTTCCCATCTCGCTCACGGCGCCTACCTCGTCAATCTGGCTCGGGGTGCCCATCTGGTCGAACAGGACCTGATCGACGCAATCGATGCGGGCCGCCTTGCCGCCGCCACGCTCGACGTCTTTTGCCAAGAGCCGCTGCCGCACGACCATCCGTTCTGGCGCATGCCGCGCGTGACGATCACCCCGCACATCGCGGCGCTCACGTTGCGAGAGCCTGCCGTCGAACAAATTGCGCGTAAGATTGACGCACTCGCGCGCGGCGAGGCCATCGGCGGCATCGTCGACCACCGGCGCGGTTACTAGCAACTACCATTTACGCATTCACGCATACGAAATTGGGCAAATGAGTGTGCGCATTCGTTGCGCCTAACCGATTTGCTTAGTATTCCGAACGAGTTTATCGAGGAGACATTCCATGTCTTTGCCGGCTGCAGTCAAAATCGTCGAAGTCGGCCCGCGCGACGGGCTGCAAAACGAAAAGCAGTTCGTGCCCACCGAGGTCAAGATCGATCTCGTGAACCGTCTGTCGGCAGCAGGGTTTCGCAATATCGAAGCGGCATCGTTCGTCTCGCCGAAATGGGTGCCGCAGATGGCCGACGGCGCGCAGGTCATGACCCGCATCGAACGCCACCAAGGCACGGTCTACTCGGTGCTGACGCCGAACATGAAGGGTTTCGACGGCGCCCTGGCCGCGCACGCCGATGAGATCGTGATCTTCGGCGCGGCAAGCGAAGCGTTCTCGCAGAAGAACATCAACTGCAGCATCGTCGAGAGCATCGCGCGCTTCGAACCTGTCGCGCGCGCGGCCAAGGAGTCCGGCATGCGCCTGCGCGGCAGCATCTCGTGCGCGCTCGGCTGCCCGTATCAGGGCGACGTACCGGTCCCGTCAGTGGTCGATGTCGTGCAGCGGATGGCCGCGCTCGGGTGCGATGAGATCGATATCGCCGACACGATCGGCGTCGGCACGCCGGGACGCACGCGCGAAGTGTTCGCCGCTGTCACGAAAGTATTTCCGCGCGAGCAGTTGTCGGGGCATTTCCATGATACGTATGGGCAGGCGCTCGCGAACATCTACGCGTCGCTGCTCGAAGGCATCGAAATTTTTCATGCGTCGGTGGCCGGGCTGGGTGGTTGCCCCTACGCCAAGGGAGCGACCGGCAACGTCGCCACCGAAGACGTGTTGTATCTGATGCACGGGCTCGGCATCGAAACCGGCATCGACTTGAATGCGGTGGTAGCGATCGGCGATTTCATTTCGTCGTCGATCGGCCGGCAAAACGCCTCGCGCGCGGGCCGCGCGCTGCTCGCCAAAGCGGCCAACGCCGCATGCGCATCATGAACCTGGCCGCACTGCCCGAGACAGCCCGCCGCGTCGCGTTGCTGCTGCGCGAGCGCGGCCATGAAAAGCCGGTCGTCATGTTGTCGCAAACGGGGAAGACTTCAGCCGAAGCCGCGGCGGGGCTCGGCTGCTCCGTCGCGCAAATCGCCAAGGCGATTCTATTTCGCCGCCGCCACGACGACGCGCCGGTGCTCGTCGTGGCCAGCGGCGTCAATCGTGTCGATGAAAAGAAGGTCGCGCAGCACGTGGGCGAGATTGGGCGCGCCGACGCAGCGTTCGTACGAGAGAAAACGGGGTATGCGATCGGCGGGGTGTGTCCGATCGGACATCTCACGCCACCCGTCACGCTGATCGACTCGGATTTGTTGCAGCTCGACAGCCTGTGGGCCGCGGCGGGACATCCGCACGCCGTTTTCAATCTGTCGCCGCAGGAACTGATCGCGCTGACAGGTGCGCCGGTGGTCGACGTCGCGCTACGCGTATAGCGCCGGGGACCGCCTCGACAACTGTCAGGGCGGCGCAGCGCCGTACGCACATCTTGGCGCTGCATGCGCGCACAAAAAAAGAAAGCCGTTCATCATCGAGGACGAACGGCGCAATTTTCGACGTGATCAGCGCCAGTCGTCATGATACCGATGCACGCCAACGCCACGCATCGGTGATTTCCCTGCAGACGGCGAGGCAGACCTCACTCGCCCTTTGCGCCGCGGTACGCCGCCGGCCCAGCGACGATACGCCGCGGGGGCAGGACACGCCAGCCGAAATTGACGCCCGCGGCCGCAAGCAAGATCAGGACGGCGCCGGCGAGTTGCACCCACGCGAGCGTCTGCCCGAACGCGAACCGGTCGCAGACGATCGCCACGATCGGGTAGATGAACGAGAGCGCGGCCGTCATCGCGGTGGGCAGCTTTTGGATCGCACCGTAGAGCAAGACGTAGACGAGCCCCGTATGCACGACGCCTATCGTAGCGAGGTCGGCCCACGGCATGAACGACTTGGGCAACGCATGCAGCGTGACGAACGGCGCGAGCAAAAAGATGCCGAGCGTGACCTGGATCAGCGCGATCAATTGCGGGGGCGTGCCCTTGAGCCGCTTGGTGATGATCGACGAAACGGCGTAGAAGAAAGCGGCGGCAAGCGCATAGCCGATTCCGAGCAGGTACTGCCCGGGCACGGCCAACACCGCCGGCTCTACCTTGACGACGAGCACGAGACCGACGAAGGCGAGCGCGAGCCATGCGGCCGTCGATGCGGTGATCCGCTCGCGAAATACGACGACACCCAGGACCACGAGCATGAACGGCTGCGTGTTGTAGGCCACGGTGGCCATCGAGATCGAAGCGCGCGAGTACGCCGCGAAGAGCAGCACCCAGTTCGCGACGATCGCCGCGCCGCCTAGCGCCGCGAGACCGAGCACGCGCCAGGACAGCACGTCGCGACGAATCAGCCCGAGGGCTACGCAAATCGCCGCGAGCGTCGGCGCGCCGAGCAAACAACGCACGAATACGACGTTTTGCGGCGATTGCCCCGATGCAACGACGAGCCATCCGATCGTGCCAGAGATCAGCATCGCAGTGATCATCTCGATCGCGCCGCGCCGGATTTCCTTGCCTGCTTCGTTAGTCGCCATGTCAGCACCTATCTGTTTCTTGGTTTTGCGTTGCCCGCATTACTTGCATTGCGCCGACGATCCGTTTCCCGGGCCGCCCCTGCAACGCATCGGTCGAACATCATGCGAATCAGTCTAGCGATTAGCGTTCGACGGCGACATAGCTAAACTAAGGCAAAACTCGAATTTTCTCTTTGAAACGAAGGTGACTATGGCCAAACGCCTTTCCAGTGACGCAACGGCCTCGCTGGACGAAACCGATCGGGCATTGCTGCGCCTGCTCGCACAGGATGCTCGCACGGCCATCGCCGATCTGGCGCGCGAGGTGGGGCTCTCGGCCCCGAGCACGGCCGAGCGGCTGCGGCGGCTCGAAGCGCAAGGGGTCATCGAGCGCTACACGGTGCAGGTCGACCCGCGCGCGCTCGGCTACACGCTGCAGGCGATCGTTCGCGTCAAACCGCTGCCGGGGCAGTTGCATCTCGTCGAAGACGAAATCCGCCGCATCCCCGAATTCGTCGAATGCGACAAGGTGACAGGCGATGATTGCTTCATCTGCCGCCTTTTTCTGCGCAACATCGAGGAACTCGACGGGATTTTGTCGAAGGTGGGCGAGCGTGCGGAGACGAGCACGGCCATCGTGAAAGCGACGCCAGTCGCGCGCCGCCTGCCGCCCCTCGCTCCGGGCGAGCCGCGCAAGATGCGCGCGGCGCTCGACGCGGGGGCGGCGGCTCAGCCCAAGCCGCGCGCGCTCAAAACCCGTTCGCCCGATTCGTCGGTTTCGAAGAAATCATGAACTTCGGCGATGAGCGCATCGGGCGCTTCTTCCGGGATGTAATGGCCGCAAGCGAGCGAGCGACCGCTGACGTCGCGCGCAACGTTGCGCCATTCGTGCAACGGATCGAAGCAGCGCGCGACGACGCCCTGCTCGCCCCACAGCACGCGCACGGGGCAGCCCACCTTGCGCCCGCGCTCGAGATCGGCGCGATCGTGCTCGAGATCGATCGTGGCCGAAGCGCGATAGTCCTCGCACATCGCATGCACGGCGCCCGGCGCCGACAAGGCATCGCAATAGGCTTGCAGCGCATCGGGGTCGAACGGCGCGAGCCCCGCGTGACGGCTGCCCATGACGCCCCTGACATAGGCCGCCGGGTCCGCGCCGATCAGCGTTTCGGGCAAGGGCTGCGGCTGGATCAAGAAAAACCAGTGAAAGTAGGCGGTGGCGAAGGCGCGGTCGGTGCCCTCGTACATCGCGAGGGTGGGCGCGATGTCGAGCAGCATCATGCGCTCGACGACGTCCGGATGATCGAGCGCCATCCGATGCGCCACGCGCGCGCCGCGATCGTGCGCGCAAACGAGAAACCGGTCGAAGCCGAAGTGACGCATGACGGCGACTTGATCGGCCGCCATGACTCGCTTCGAATAGGGCGCGTGTGTCTCATCGCTCGGCGGCTTGTCCGATTCCCCGTAGCCGCGCAAGTCGGTCGCAACGACGGTGAAATGCTCAGCCAAATGCGGCACACAGCGTTCCCAGATCCGGTGCGTTTGCGGATGTCCGTGCATCAGCAATAACGGAGGGCCTTCCCCGCCCCTCATGCCAAAGATCTCGACGCCGCCGGCGTCGACGCGAAACGGGGTAAAGTCGGCAAAACTCATCACGCTCACTCCTGCTGCTTATCGTTGTTCGAACTTCTCGTATTTTAGGCGGCTCAATGACGCGCGCTCGTTCGCCGCGCCACGAAACGTAGAAGCAGAGCACTCCCTCCAACACCGAGTCCGCTGTCCGCCCCTTCCGCATCCTCTATAATCGAACGATCGTTCTTTTAGAAACCAAGGAGACACGCGTCATGGCCCTGCCCGCCGTCCTACAGAATCTGACGCTGCCTGTGGTGGCATCACCGATGTTCATCGTCAGCTACCCCGAGCTCGTCCTGGCCCAATGCAAGGCCGGTATCGTCGGCTCGTTTCCCGCGCTGAACGCGCGGCCGGCGCAATTGCTGAACGAGTGGCTCACGCAGATGAACGAGGAATTGGCCGCCTATCGGTCTGCGCATCCCGCCGCACGAATCGGGCCGATCGCCGTGAATCAAATCGTGCATCAGTCCAACGTGCGACTCGAGCAGGACGTGCGCGTATGCGTCGAGCACAAGGTGCCGATCTTCATCACGAGCCTGCGCGCACCAGCCAGAGAGATCATCGACGCCGTTCACAGCTACGGCGGCATCGTGCTGCACGACGTGATCAACTTGCGTCATGCGCAAAAGGCGCTGGAGGCCGGCGTGGACGGTTTGATTCTCGTGGCGGCGGGCGCGGGCGGCCACGCGGGCACGACTTCGCCGTTCGCGCTGGTGGGCGAAGTGCGGCGCATCTTCGACGGGCCGATCGTGCTCTCGGGGGCGATCGCCAATGGCGGCTCGATTCTCGCGGCCCAAGCGATGGGCGCCGATCTCGCCTACATGGGCACGCGCTTCATCGCGACGCAGGAAGCGCATGCCGTCGACGATTACAAGCGCGCCATCGTAAACTCAAGCGCGTCGGACATCATCTACACGAACTTGTTCACCGGCGTGCACGGCAACTATATCCGCGAGAGCATCGTCAACGCCGGGCTCGATCCCGAAGCGCTGCCGCAGTCCGACAAAACGAAGATGAATTTCGGCAGCGACAAGGCCAAAGCGTGGAAAGACATCTGGGGCGCCGGGCAAGGCGTCGGCTTGATGGACGACGTGCCGACCGTGGCGGCGCTGGTCGAGCGCCTCAAGCAGGAATACGACGCTGCCCTCGCCCGCCTCGTCGCGGCGCGCTGAGCCTTACCGGGCGAGACGGCGGTCTCGCTCGCGATCCATTCGGCGAATGAACGTGTGCGGGCTGCGCGCTGCGCGATGGCGCGCCTTCGCGCCGCCGTTCGCACGTTCGCACGTTCGCGGCTCTGCGCTACGCGCGCCGCTCACATGTTGCGCCGGTACTGTCCGCCAACCTCGAACAACGCGTGCGTGATCTGCCCGAGTGAACAGACGCGCACCGCATCCATCAGCACAGCGAACACGTTATCCCCATCGATGACGGCGCGCCGCAAGCGCTCGAGCATCGGCGCGGCTTCATCGCGATGGCGAGCGTGAAAGGCCGCCAGCCGTTCGCGCTGGCGCTCTTTTTCCTCCGTCGTCGACCGATCCAAGGTCAACGGACCCGTCCGCTCGGGTTCTCGTTCGCCGACGAACGTGTTCACGCCGACGATCGGATACGAGCCGTCGTGCTTGCGATGCTCGTACCGCATCGATTCGTCTTGGATCCGTCCGCGCTGGTAGCCCGTCTCCATTGCACCGAGCACCCCACCGCGCGCCGTCAGCCGGTCGAACTCATCGAGCACCGCCGCTTCGACGAGATCGGTCAACTCCTCGATGACGAAGCTGCCTTGGTTCGGATTTTGATTCTTCGCCAAACCCCATTCCCGATTGATGATCAGTTGCACGGCCATCGCGCGGCGTACTGACGCTTCGGTCGGCGTCGTGATCGCTTCGTCGAATGCATTCGTATGCAACGAGTTGCAGTTGTCATAGACGGCGATCAGCGCCTGCAGCGTCGTGCGGATATCGTTGAACTCGATTTCCTGCGCGTGCAGGCTCCGGCCCGATGTCTGCACGTGGTACTTGAGCTTTTGACTGCGTTCGTTGGCGCCGTATTTGTCCCGCAAGGCGATCGCCCAAATGCGGCGCGCCACGCGGCCGAGCACCGTGTACTCCGGCTCCATGCCGTTCGAGAAGAAGAACGACAGGTTCGGCGCGAAATCGTCGATCGCCAGCCCCCGCGCCAGATAGGCTTCGACGTAGGTGAAGCCGTTGGCGAGCGTGTACGCGAGTTGCGTGATCGGGTTGGCCCCCGCCTCGGCGATGTGGTAGCCCGAGATCGACACCGAATAGAAATTGCGCACGCCGTGTTCGATGAAATAGGCCTGCACGTCGCCCATCATCTTCAGGCTGAAGTCGGTCGAAAAAATACAGGTGTTTTGGCCTTGATCCTCTTTGAGGATGTCCGCTTGCACGGTGCCGCGCACTTCGCGCAACGCGTTGGCGCGCGCTTGCTCGATTTCATCGGCGCTCGGCGCGCGGTTTTGCGCGGCGCATTGCGCGCGAAGACGCGCCAGTTGCTGATCGATCGCCGCGTTGAAGAACATCGCGAGGATCGTGGGTGCGGGACCGTTGATCGTCATCGAAACCGACGTTGCCGGATCGCACAAATCGAAGCCGTCATAGAGCGCGATCATGTCCTCGAGCGTTGCCACCGATACGCCCGAGTTGCCGATCTTGCCGTAGATATCGGGGCGCTCGTCGGGATCTTCGCCATAGAGCGTGACCGAATCGAACGCTGTCGATAAACGTCGCGCCGGCATGCCCTCGGAAAGCAGCTTGAAGCGGCGGTTCGTGCGCGGCGGGTCGCCAACGCCCGCGAACATGCGCGTGGGATCTTCGTTCTCGCGCTTGAACGGAAACACGCCGGCCGTGAACGGGAACGCGCCCGGCAGGTTTTCCAGCATCAACCAGCGCAGCGTCTCGCCGGGATCCGCGAACTTCGGCAACGACACCTTGCGCAATCGCGTGCCGGACAGCGTCGTCTCGGTCAGTTTCGTGCGAATCTCGCGACTGCGGATCGACACCACGCGCTCCTCGCCCGAATATTGCGCGACGGTATGGGGCCATGCATCGAGCAACGCTCGCTCGGGCGCGCCGAGCCGCGCTTCGCGCTCGGCAATCAACGCGTCGAGGCGGGCGGCGACCGGATCGGATGTTGGGGCGGTTGGGGCGTTGCTCGTCGACATCGCCATCCGCTTGGCTTCGCACAACTGCCAACGCTCGCGCGCGCATTGCGCCTGCTCCTCGGCCCGCGCGCGGTAGGCCCGCACGGTCACGGTAATGTCGGACAAGTAACGAACACGTGCCGCAGGCACGATCGCCCCGCCCTCGCGCGAGTGGCGCACGTCGACGCGCGGCAGGCGCCGCCCGAGCGCGGGCGAGCGCAATCCGCACTCGCCGAGCGCGAGCGCGATGCGCTGGTAAAGTGCCGTGACGCCCTCGTCGTTAAAGCGTGAGGCGATCGTGCCGAACACGGGCATGGCGTCCGGCGCCACATCGAACGCGCCTTGATTGCGTTGCATCTGCTTGGCGACATCGCGCAGCGCATCGAGCGCACCGCTGCGATCGAACTTGTTGATAGCGACGAAGTCGGCAAAGTCGAGCATGTCGATTTTTTCGAGTTGACTCGCCGCGCCGAACTCCGGCGTCATCACGTAGAGCGATCGATTGGCCACCTGCGCAATCGCGGCGTCGCCCTGGCCGATGCCCGACGTCTCGACGATGATCAGATCGAAGCGCGCCGCTTGGCAGGCCGCGATTGCATCGGGGATGGCATCGGGCAGTTCGGTCGCCGCTTCGCGCGTCGCGAGCGAGCGCATGAACACGCGCGTCCCGCGCCCCCAATCGCCGATTGCGTTCATTCGAATCCGATCGCCGAGCAAGGCGCCGCCCGACTTGCGCCGCGACGGGTCGATCGCGAGGATCGCAATCGCGAGTTCGTCGGCATAGTCGAGCCTGAAACGCCGCACGAGCTCATCGGTCAACGACGACTTGCCGGCCCCGCCCGTGCCTGTCACGCCGAGCACGGGCGCGAGCGCCCCTTGCGCGCGAGCGCGCTCGCGCAGCGCGACTCGCACGGCCGGATCGACGCGATCGTCTTCGAGCGCGCTGATCAGCGTGGCGAGGGCGCGCCAAGCCCGATCGCCCGTGGCCGCCAGCGTCTCGATGGGCGGCATCGCAGTGGGCGGCATCGCAGTGGGCGGCATCGCGGCCGCGCTGCCGCAGCGCGCGATCATGTCGTCGATCATCCCCTGCAAGCCCAGGCGTTGCCCATCTTGCGGCGAATAAATGCGCTCGACGCCGTAGCGCTCGAGCGCCTCGATCTCCTCGGGCACGATCACCCCGCCGCCGCCGCCGAATACGCGAATACGCTCGCCGCCCCCATCGCGCAGCGCGTCCACCAGATACTTGAAGTATTCGATGTGGCCGCCCTGGTAGCTGGACACCGCTACGCCATCGGCGTCTTCATCGAGCGCGGCGCGCGCGACCTCGGCAACGGAGCGGTTATGCCCGAGATGCACGACTTCGACTCCGCTCGCTTGCAAGATGCGCCGGACGATGTTGATCGCGGCGTCATGGCCATCGAACAGCGCAGCGGCCGTAACGAACCGCAAACGGGCGGCCGGACTCGGCCGTGCCGGGCCGAGACATTGCGGCGTCGAAAGATCGGTCATGGTTCCCTCGCTAGCGCATGCCGGCTGCGCCCCTAGTGTTCGAAGTATAGGCAACGGTGCGATGTCGGCCCATCGATTGCCGCGCCACCGCAATTGCTTTACGCCCGGTAATTCCCGGTTCGATTGACAGCGAATCAGCCAAGCTCGGTTAATATCGCGGTTCGACACCGCCCCATCGAAACGAAGCATGCCCATATCTGCGCTCTGCCCTTTTCGCATGGATTTATCGATCCTCCGCCATCAGGCAACCCACACCAAACAGACACGTCTGTTTTTGTGGAATGCCGCGATCGGCTGGTAGGCTCGCCGAGGCATCACGAAAAACGCGCCATGTACTCGCTATTACCCGCCTTCGTGTCGGCGTTGTTTCTCGGTTTCGGCGCTTATGTGCTGGTAACCGAGGGTTTCACGCGCGTGGCGGCGCCATTTATCGCGATGTGCGGGACGACATTCGTCTGGCAAGCCACCTGGGCATTTCTGTTTCAGACCACCGACCCGCAGCTGGCAAGCTTGCTCGTGAAGATCGGCTATTTGTTTATCTTGTTCTTGCCGACCACCTTCTATCACTTCGTGATGGAAATTGCCGCAGCGCGCGCGGAAAAGCGGTTATTGATGGCGTCTTACGGACTATCTGCAGCGCTTGCGCTGTTATTGCTGAGCGGCGATGAAGTGATCGACGGCTTTCGCTCGTTTTTTTTCGGATACTACCCGAAGGCCGGGCCATTGCATCCGGTCCACGTCGCGCAAACGGTTTTTCTCGCCGGGCGCAGCGGCTGGCTGCTAATTGCAGAAACGCGTCGAGCCCGCGCCTCGCGGCCCCGTAAGCTGCTCGATTTGTGCCTCGTCAGCCTCGGCCTTTATTCCCTTGCCGCGACCGATTACGCCGTGAATTACGGCTATGCGTTCTACCCGCTCGGCGCCGTCTTTATCGCCGTCAGCCTCGGCATACTGGCGGTATCCATTGTCCGTTACGGATTGATGAGCCCTCGCCTCATGCTGGCGACGGTCGCGCACGAGGTTGCAACGCCGCTCGCGACGATCGGTCTGCACGCCGACGAACTGCGCCGCGCGCTGCCAGAACTGATGCGCGGCTACCGGCTGGCGGTGCAACATCGGCTATGCGCCGACCGCCTCTATATGCGTGAAGAGCCTGACAGATTGCCTGCGCTTGCATCGGCGATCCGGCGCCAGGTCGACAGCACGAGCACCGTGATCGAGATGTCGCTCGCTTCGCTCACCTTGAACCGGCTCGATCCGAGCACTTTCTCCGCCCATGCCATCCGCACCTGTATCGAATCGGCGCTCGATCGGTATCCGTTTCGGGCGGGTGAGCGAAACCTCGTTTCGGTGGCGCAGATCGACCCCGCGGTCCAATTCGTCGGCTCCGACTCCTTGCTGATCTTCGTTTTCTTCAACTTGTTGAAGAACGCGATTCATGCGATCCAGGCGGCAGGCAAGGGGGATATCGCTATTGATGCATGCCGCCGCGAGGGGTATTGCGTCGTGCGCTTCCGCGATAGCGGCTGCGGCATCGACGCCGACGCGCTGCCCAGGATTTTCGATCCGTTCTACTCGACGAAGGCCCACGGGCGAGGGGCCGGCGTCGGCTTGACGTTCTGCCGCCGCGTCTGCGAAGCGTTCGGCGGCGGCATTTCATGCGAGTCCGCGCCCGGCGTGCACACGACTTTCACGCTGCGTCTGCCGGAGCCGCGATGAACGGCGGATCATGGCGCTGCACGATCCGCCGTCCATTGGCCGACGCTAATGCATCGGGTCAACCCGGCGGATGGGCACGATCAATCCCGGTCGGGAGGCAAGTCCAGCTCGTATTCGGTCACGCGCTCGACCACGCCGGCGGGGAAACGCCGAATGCGCTTGTCCGGGCCTGCGAACAGAATCTGCTGATAGCCCATGGAAACGGGCCGGCCGCCGACGTAAAAGCGGAACAGCAAATAGGCCGAACACTGCCTCACCTTTACCGTGTTCAGATAACAGTCGACTCGCTGGAACGGGAACGTCTCCTGAACATACTCTTGGTGAGCCCGTTTCGTGACGAATGCGCCGCCCGCGCCGAGCAGATTATTGTCGATGCATTCGTAAAACCAGCGTTCGCGGCAGATCCCCTGCCATTCGAAATACCGGGCGAAATAGGTGTTCATAAACGAATTGGAGTCCTTCAGATAGATGTCGATCGTATGGTGGAAAGTCTTGGATGCCGCGACATCGAGCGCTTCGGGCGTCAAGAGCGCCGCACCGTTGGAAAGCAGATGCGGAATGGTTTCTCGCGTCAACATGGATAAACTCCTCGGAAATTGCTACGAGCGGTAGCGCACATTCCCCAAAGCCTGGGGAATGTGCGATTCTTACCGCGCCCATTTGTCGAAAATCGCAATCTGTAACAATTTGGGTTGAGCGCCGATCGCTGTGTCGCGCCGCTTTTCTTTTTTCACGAGGCCGGTATGAGTTCTTTTGTCACGCAGCCGCTGTTCTATCCCGCATCTGCGGTTTTTCTCGATGACAGCGCCGATTTTCTCGATGGATTACGGGGAGTTTTTCGAGACGGGCAACTGAACCGTTTTTTCACGCAACCCGAGGCGGCGCTCGATTTCATGCGTTCGCGGGATCGCAGCGTCCCGCTTATCCGAATGGCGGGCGAAGCGTATTCTCGATTGGAACGGGGCGGCGCCAATGCACTGGGCAAGGACGCGCTGCGCGATCCGACGAGGTTCGAAGAAGTGGCGGCGGTCGTCGTCGATTATGAAATGCCGGGGATGGACGGGATCCAATTTCTCGAGTCGATCAGCGATATCGTCTGCACGAAAATCCTGTTGACCGGAGCGGCGGGCGATCGGCAGGCCGTGGACGCCTTCAACGCTGGACTCATCGATATTTATCTGCGCAAGCGCGATGCGGCCATGCCGGCCACCTTGGCTGGCGCACTACGCGAGGCAAATAAAAGGCACTGTAGGTTGCGCGGGTGCATCGGCGTCCACGATGTGGGGGCGACCTATTGCGATCCTCGAGTCGTGCAAGTCCTCGACGATTTGGCGGCCCGCGAAAACTTCGTCGAATATTACTGGCGCCCGGAACAGGACGCCGTGCTCCTGTTCGATGCTGCGGGCAGGCCTAGTGTTTTCATAGCGTGGGACGCCGACGAATGGGCGTTCCAGTGCGACACGGTGGCCGACGCCGGTGGACCCGACTGGATGCGGGAAGGGATGGAAACGCGATCGCTGATGCCGCTGTTTTGGCCCGATCAAGCGTATCGGCCGAACCGGACCGTCGTGCCGAGTGTGCAGCCGGTACCGGTGCCGGGATGGAAGGGTGCTTTCTACAGCCTCGCGCCGCTCGATGCGTCGGCGCTCGACGCGGGCCTGCCGACCTACGCAAGTTGGCGCCAATTGCGGCGCCGATTGCATTGACCAGGTTGACCTCATCAACCGCATCAACCGCATCGATCCACCGGCATCCGAGACGGCTGCAGAGCAGCCGCCCGGGCCCGAAGGCTCGGGACGGCAACGGCCCGCAACCGATCAGAACTTGGCCCGAATCCCCGCGCCGAGCGTTTGGCCCGTCGACAAGCCGCTGATCTGGTCGTTCATGTACGCCGCGTACAGGTCGGTCCGCTTGGACAACGGGTAATCGTAGCCGAGCGCCCAGGTGCGGCGCGTTTGATTCAAGCCGCCGCTGTCGCGCGAGTATGCGTACGAGGCCATTGCGGTGCCCGGCCCCACGGGCACGGTCACGCCGCCTTGCCCCGTGTTCACGTGCCAACCGCCGCCCGTCAGCGCGTCGTTCTTCGTGTACATGTACTGGCCGTAGAACTTCACGAACTTCAGGTCGTAGCTGGCGCCGAACTGCGCCACGCCCTGGCTCTTGAATGGCACGATCGTGCCGAAGGGCGTGACCTGGCCCAAGTCGTTCGGCGCATTGTTGAAGTTGACGTATTGGTAGACGCCGGTCGCGGCAAAGGGGCCGTGGAAGTAAAGGAACTGCGCGCTCCACTTCTTCGCGCCGTTGTTGCCGGCTTGATTGCCCAGGCCGTACATGATGCTGCCCGATAGGCCGTTGTAGTTCGGCGTGGAATATTGGACCGCGTTGTTCCAGCCGGAGTCGCCCACGACGCCCGTATCCGTCGCGTAGGTCGCGCCCGTCGGAACCGCCGTATTGCCGAGGAACACGTGATAGACCATCGGCGAGAACGTGTACGAATCGATGAACGGGTTGAACAGAATCGTCGAAACGAACAGGTGCGTCGTCAATCGGCCGGCCGTCACCGTGCCGTAGGGCGACTCGATCCCCACGTATGCGTTGCGGGCAAAGAACGTATCGCCCGAGAAGCGGCCGTAATTGCCGCTTTGCGGCAGGAAGAAGTCTTCCAACGTGAAGACGGCGCGATAGCCGTTACCCAAATCTTCGGCGCCCTTCATGCCCCAGTAGGACGTCGACATCCCACCGCCGCCTTCCACCCACGCGCGCTTGCCGCCGGGGAACTGCTGCATCCCGGCCCAAGCGTCGACTTGCCCATACAGTTGCACGCTCGATTGTGCGTGGGCGAATTCGCCCCCGGCGGCCAAAGCGGCGAGCGCCGCCATGCGAAGCGTTGTTTTCAGCGCGCGGCTGACGTTGGCTTTCATGAGATCTCCTGTCTTTGTCAAAAAAATGAAGCGCGCGAACCGTTCTCGGGGCCTGGGATCGCCTTGACTCGCTAGTTCGGGGGCGGATCCATCGTTACGGACCATTTTTCTGGACAAAATTACGTCCGCTTATTGCCGGTATAGCGATTCGCTTAAGCTCGCGCCTAGTCGGGGCGCGGCCGCCCGCATACGGTGCGGCACGCACCGCCGCAGCGCCCGCCGGGCGCGTCGCGACCGGTCGGAGAACCGCGCCGACGCTCGCTCGCAAGCATTCGGACGAGATAGGTCGAAATAGTGACGCATGCGCGTGCGACGACAAAATGATTTCGTCCGAGGACTCCTTTCCTGGGACCTCGAAGCGCGGTTTCGGCTGCAAAAGTGTGGCGTATTTGCATCACCACGAGGACAGGCGGCGGGCGCCAAGCGACGCGTCGAGCCGGCGAACGGCGAACGGCGAGCCGCATCGGCAAGACGGGCTACGGGGAGAGAGCGAACAGAAAGAGCCGCCTAGGATCGGCCCGGTGAGCTGACGGGGCCGTCAGTTGCGAAAGCCCGGCATCGCTGCTTGAGGCGGACGGCCGCCAGAGGAAGGAGGGCGAGGCACGTGGGTTGGGCCGCGCTCTTCGTTGTAGCGGGCGATATCGGCGCGAATGGACCCCGCGCGCAGGTACGCGGCGCCGCCTTCGTGCGCCTGGGCGCGCGCTTCGTCGCTGACCGGCCTGAACGGGGTGGCGGCCGCGGCGATCAACGGCGCAGGCGCCACGCGCGGGCCGCCGTGACCATACGGGCTCGTCGTGATGGCGAACGAGCGTTGCCCGCCGCCACGCGGGGCGGCACCGGCCGACGGCTCCGGCGCGCGCCAAAACGGGCCGGCGGGCGCAGCGCCATAGCCGCCGCGACCGCCGTGCGGACCTTGCGGCGGCCGGGCATAGGCGAGCGAGCCCACGGCTGCGCACAACGCAACTGCGGCCCAACGCGAAAAGGTATGAAAAGCCGAATCGGCCATGATCGATGCACTCGCCAACCATCCTCTCGGATGCCGTCGCGCATCGGCGCGCGGCGGGGCGCCTTCTTTATCGAGCGGTCGTCAGATAAATCGGTGCGCCGAGGGATCTCTTCGGATAATTTATGGGCCGCCCGTTCAGGTGTCGAGGCAAAAAATGTTAGACGAGCGACGCCGTTGTAACGCGGTGTTACTGTGGCGGTTTTGTTCGGCCGGCGATATTCGTGCGACCATTTTCAGCCGCCGCCTGCCGCGGCTTTTTTTGCCGTATTTTTTGTCTGCTTCATGCGCGTTTTTTTGCAGCGCGTTTTTTATCGCTTACGAGAAGCTTTACTCATGCGTCGTCCCTCTTTTCTGGTGCCTGACAACTTCACGCTCGCATTGATCGGCACGGTGGTGCTGGCGAGCATTTTGCCCTGCCGCGGCGAAACGGCCGTGGCCATCAATTGGCTGACGAATATCGCCGTCGGTTTGCTGTTCTTTCTGCACGGCGCGAAACTCTCGCGCGAAGCGGTCGTCGCGGGCGCCACGCATTGGCGGCTGCACGCACTCGTGCTGGTGAGCACATTCGTCATGTTTCCGCTGCTCGGCTTGGCGATGAAACCCCTTGCCGCCCCGCTCGTGACACCCGAGCTCTACATGGGGATTCTGTTTCTCTGCACGTTGCCCTCGACGGTCCAGTCTTCGATCGCATTCACGTCGATCGCACGCGGCAACGTACCGGCCGCTGTCTGCAGCGCTTCGGCCTCGAGCCTCATCGGAATCTTCGTCACGCCGGCGCTCGTGAGTCTAATCGTCACGAATCACACAGGGGCGTCCGGCTCCGGGTGGCACACCGTCGGCGCAATCGTCATGCAATTGCTCGTGCCGTTCATCGCGGGGCAAATCATGCGGCCGCTCATCGGCCCGTGGCTCGACCGCCATCGGCCGGTCCTGCGCTTCGTCGATCAAGGCTCGATCCTGCTTGTCGTCTACACGGCATTCAGCGAGGCCGTCAACGAGGGCCTTTGGCGGCACCTTTCGCTCGGCGCGCTGGCGGGGCTGTTCGTCGTCAATGCGCTGTTGCTCGCCGCGGCGCTCGCGTTCACCTCGCTTGCCAGCAAGCGGCTCGGCTTCAATCGCGAAGATCGGATCACCATCATCTTCTGCGGCTCGAAGAAAAGCCTCGCCTCGGGCATTCCCATGGCGAAGGTGATCTTCGCCTCGCAAGCCGTCGGCGCGGTAGTCTTGCCGCTCATGCTGTTTCATCAAATCCAGTTGATGGTCTGTGCAGCGCTCGCCCAGCGGTGGGCTGCGCGCGATGTCCACGATGAAGGTGCGCGGCCGGCGGCGCACGCCGAGCACTGAGGTACGCGGCGCGGGCTACATCGACGCCCGCCGCCGGCATGCAGATCGCCTTGCACCGAAAATCGGCTCGAATCGAGAAAGGCGATAACCGGGCAAAGATTTTGCAGCGGGAAAAGCTTATTGCGAACGGCAAACGTTTGCGGTTTCCTCGATACCCAAATCCTGTGAAACACACGGTTACCGAAGTACCGGGCGCGTTATCGCATCGTGCGCTCAAGCACCGCCGGATAACGCTTCCGGGGTTCCCACACCGTGAGCGGCCAACTGCCACTCATAAATCTTCTTAAAATCGTCCCATTCGACATTTAGCGCTATTAGAATGGCGCGACGGAACGGGGTGCCGATAAAATTTTTCAGTAAATGCCGAAGTTGCACGTCCAAGCGAGAAAATAAATGAGCAGCGAGGATCGATCCGACGACGAACGCCAGGAAGGGACGGCGCGCCGCGTACGGCGCATCCGGGGGCAGCGCGCCAAGACCATCGAGGCGCCGGAAGACAACCAATCGTTCGAAGACTACGCGGCCCATCGCCTGTGGTCGTTTCTCTGTGCGCAGCTTGCGACGGCGCTCGTCGGCTATGTCGTGCTGGTGGTCGGCGACGCGTGGCTCGACAATCAACGCATGGCGCCGGCCGCGCTCGCGAGTTCCTTGCCCGCTCTGCCGATGGCGGCCTCGCTTGCCGTGGCTTGGGCCAGAGGCAGCGGGCTGCGCGCGAGTCTTGCTGCGCTCGCTTTCATCGCCTCGCTCGAAGCGGGCATCGTGCTGCATGCGTTGCAATGGGGCGACGGCATGCTGATCGTGCTCCCCGCGTTCGTGCTGATTCCGCTGTCCTTCAGCCCCGTGCTGCTGCGCGGATGGGATTTTCCGGCAACCGCTGCGCTCGCCATCGCCGGCCCGCTCGCGCTGGTGGCGCTCAGCAAGCCTCCCGCCGTCGAGCAGTTCGGCGTCGTGCTCTCCATGTTCATCGCCATTTCGACGAGTCTCGTCACGAACCTGTTCGCGCTGCGCTCGCAGAAGAAAAGCTTCCGGTTGGAGCGTCAGCTACGCGCCTTCGCCGACATCGACGAGCTGACGCAGTTGCCCCGCAGGCGCCGCGTGTTCGAGCTGGGCCGCCGCATTTTGCTGCGCACCGAGCGCGTGGGCCAGCCCTTTTCCGTGCTGTACATCGACGCCGATCACTTCAAGTCGGTGAACGATCGCTTCGGCCACGACACGGGCGATCGCGCGCTGCAATTGATCGCGCGGCATATCCAAGACAGCATGAGGCCGACCGACGTCGCAGGCCGTTTCGGCGGAGAGGAGTTCGTCGTGCTGCTGCCCGCCGCCGATCAGCATGACGCGGCGCGCGTCGCCGAGCGGCTGCGCAAGCGGATCGAAGACGCGCGCCAGCTCGAAGTCACGTTGACCATCAGCGTGGGCGTTGCGCAACACGTGCGCGGCGAGCCGATCGAGCGCGTGATCCGGCGTGCCGATAGCGCGTTGCTCGATGCAAAGGACAGCGGCCGCAACCGCGTCGTCATCGCCGAGCGCACGGACGATGCCGAGCTCCCCCAAGACGCCGAGCCGATTCCTATCGCCGATCTCGTGCGCGAACACGTAGGCATCGACGCGGCGAACGACGCGGTCGCACAGCCCGGTTGCGAGCCGGTCGCCGACTAGCCGCAAGCGCGGTGCGCCAGTGTGCACCACCGCTGTGCATCGCTTCACCAAAAATTCATTCAACTCTCAATCGTCAAGGTCGATAAGCCGAGTATCCAATCGTTTCCGGCTTGTTGTTTCGTCATGTCATTGAGCCAGTCTTCGCTTCGCGGCGAGCCGTCCGTCACCGAGCTGATCGCCCGGCGCGCGCTCACCGCCGTGTTTCAACCGATCGTCGATTTCGACGGCGGCACGATTCTCGGTTACGAAGGGCTCATTCGCGGCCCGGCCGGATCCTCGCTGGAATCGCCGGGCGCGCTGTTCGATCGCGCCGCCCGCCAAGGGCAATCCGTGGCGCTCGAGCATGCCGCCGCGCGCACCTGCGCGACGGCGTTCGCGCAGCTCGGATGCGAAGGCAAGCTGTTCCTGAACTTCAGCGCCGACGCCCTCGTCGCGCTGCAGGCGACGCGCGAGCGCACCATCGATTGGCTGCAGCAATGCGGTGTGGCGGCCGAGCGTCTCGTCGTCGAGCTGACCGAGCAAAGCACGATTGCCGACGTTGCCCGGTTCGCACCGGCCGTCGCGTCCCTGCGCGAGGCCGGCATCGAATTCGCACTCGACGATTACGGCACGGCGAACGCGAGCATGAATCTTTGGGTGCGCTTGCAACCCGACGTCGTCAAAATCGATCGGTTCTTCATCGACGACATCGCCAACGACCCGCTCAAGTTCGAGGCCGTCCGCGCGATGCAGCATTTCGCGGAAGCGAGCGGCGCACGCCTCGTGGCCGAAGGCATCGAAAACGCGGCCGATCTGATCGTCGTGCGCGACATGGGCATTGCGCTCGGCCAAGGTTTTCTGCTCGGCCGGCCCAATCCGAGCGCCTTGCGCAAGCTCGCCGAACCCGCGCGCGAAGCGCTGGGCGCCGGCCACATCGCCGTGTTTCCCGGAGCGACGCGCACCTCGATCGCCGCATCGCCCTCGGGCAGCATGGCCGCCGCGAAAATGATCGTGCCGGCGCCCGCGTTGCCCACGAGCGCGACGAACAACGACGTTCTCGATCTGTTCAATCACCTGCCGACACTGCATGCACTCGCCGTGGTCGAGCAAGACGAGCCGATCGCGCTCATCAACCGGCGCAGCTTCATGGACCGCTACGCCCTGCCCTATCACCGCGAGCTGTTCGGCAAACGCCCTTGCATGCTGTTCGCCAACGCGTCGCCCGTCGTCATTGAAAAATCGATGACGGTCGAGCAGATGGCCAAACTCCTCGCGAGCGACGATCAGCGCTACCTCGCGGACGGCTTCGTCATCACCGATGAAGGGCGTTACGTGGGCCTGGGCACCGGCGAGAGCCTTGTCAGAGCCGTCACGGAAGTGCGCATCGAAGCGGCCCGCTACGCCAATCCGCTGACCTTTCTGCCCGGCAACATCCCGATCAGTTCCCATATCTCGCGGCTCGTCGGACACCGGGTGCGGTTTCAGGCCTGCTACGTCGATCTGAACCATTTCAAGCCTTTCAACGATCGTTACGGCTACTGGCAAGGCGACGAGGTGCTCAAGTTCGCGGCGGCCGTGCTGGCGGACGTGTGCGACCCGACGCGCGACTTTCTCGGCCACGTCGGGGGCGACGATTTCCTGATCCTGTTCCAAAGCGAGGACTGGCACGCGCGCGTGTTGCGCGCAGTCGCTGCGTTCAACACGGGCAGCCTGCATTTCTATGAGGACGAGGACCGCGTGACGGGCGGCATTCACGGCGAAGACCGGCGCGGCAACCCGACGTTTTTCGGCTTCGTGACCATGGCGATCGGGTGTGTGCGCGTCGAACCGGCGCGCGACAAGGCCGCGCGCTACGGCAGCGAGGAGATCGCTTCGGTGGCCGCGCTCGCCAAGCATCGCGCAAAACAAGACGCGGCGGGAATATTCGTCATCGATCTCGAAGAAGGCGCTGCGCTGATGCACGCGCGCGAAGCACACGTTTAGCAATTTTTACTAAACAGTAAAATGTTCCTGAATCATCGGCAGATGAACGCTTAAGGGCAATCATGTAGCTCATACGGCGGTCTTTTTTGCGGTTTTTACTATACAATCGCCGCACCGAGACCCGAGGAACGAGCGACCATGGCCACCACGATTCGCGATATCGCCCGCGCGGCGAACGTATCGATCGGCACCGTGTCGCGCGCCCTGAAAAACCAGCCGGGCCTGTCCGAAGCCACGCGGCTGCGCGTCGTGGAGACAGCGCAACGGCTCGGCTACGACGCGGCGCAATTGCGCCCGCGCATCCGGCGCCTCACCTTCCTGCTGCACCGGCAGCACAACAACTTCGGCGCGAGCCCCTTTTTCTCGCATGTTCTGCATGGCGTGGAGGATGCCTGCCGCGCGCACGGCATCGTGCCCTCGCTGCTGACGGCCGGTCCGACCGAGGATGTGGCCGAGCAATTGCGCCTGCACGCGCCCGATGCCATTGCGGTGGCGGGGTTCGTCGAGCCGGAAACGCTGGCCTCCGTGGCCGCGATGCAGCGCCCAATGGTGTTGATCGATCTCTGGGCGCCGAATATGCGCTCGGTCAATCTCGATAACGCTCAGGGCGCCATGCTGGCGATGCGGCACTTATTCGCCCTCGGGCGCAAGCGCGTCGCGTTCATCGGCGGCTCGCTCGCGCATTACAGCATCGCGCAGCGCGCGCTCGGCTACCGGCGGGCCTTCTTCGAAGCGGGGCTGCTGTTCGACCCGTCGCTCGAAACCTCGATCGATGCGCACCTGCCGCCGGACGAAGGCGCCGAATTGGCGATGCAGCGGCTGCTCGACACGCAAGGGCCAGAGCGCATGCCGAACGCGGTTTTCGCCTATAACGACGTTGCAGCGCTCGCCGCGATGCGCGTCGCGCTAGCACGCGGCTTGCGCGTGCCCGAGGACATTGCGTTCGTCGGCTTCGACGACATTCCCGCGGCCTCCCACGCTACGCCCGCACTGACCACGATCGCGATCGACAAAGAAGCCCTCGGCGCGCGCGGCGTGCAGTTGCTGCTCGAAGATACGCCCGTCGAGTTGACGGTACGACTGCCGGTGCGGCTCGTCGCGCGGGCCAGCACGGTCGGCGGCGCCGGCGCGCAGCACGCGCTCGGCCAAGCCGGCATCGAATCGGAAATCACATCATGACGACGCTTCCCAACACCAATCGAGGCATCAAGCCGGCGCCCGGCACGGTCCATACGAATGCCCTCGTGCCGCCCGTCGACGATTTTCGGGATCGCGCGTTCTTGCTCGATCACGTGGCCGATACGCTCGCGTTCTATGGGCCGACCGTCTACGATGCCTCGGGGGGCTTCTTCCACTATTTCAAGGACGACGGCACGGTCTACAACCGCAGCTCGCGTCACCTAGTGAGCAGTTGCCGCTTCATCTTCAATTACGCGATGGCCTACCGGCATTTGCGCGATCCGCAGTATCTGGAATACGCGCGTCACGGCCTCGCGTTCTTGCGCGATGCGCATTGGGACCCGGAACACCGCGGCTACGACTGGGAAATCGAATGGCGCAACCGAGAAAAGCGCACGGTGGACGGCACCCGGCACTGTTATGGCCTCGCCTTCGTCTTGCTCGCGCAAGCACACGCGGCGATGGCCGGAATCGAAGAGGCGCGCCTGCAGATTGCCGAAACGTTCGAGCTGATGGAGCGCCGTTTCTGGGATCCGGCCGCCGGGCTCTACGCCGATGAGGCGACGCCCGACTGGCATGTCTCGACCTACCGCGGTCAGAACGCGAACATGCATGCGACCGAAGCGCTGCTCGCGGCCTACGAGGCGACCGGGCACCTCGTCTATCTCGACCGGGCCGAGCGCGTCGCCACCCACATCACCGAGCGGCAGGCCAACCTTTCGCACGGGCTCGTCTGGGAGCACTTCCACGCGGATTGGTCCGTCGATTGGCACTACAACGAAGAAGACAGCTCGAACATCTTTCGGCCCTGGGGCTTTCAGCCCGGGCATCAGACCGAATGGGCCAAACTGCTGTTGATCCTCGAGCGCCATCGCCCTCTGCCCTGGCTGCTGCCGCGCGCCGTCGAGCTGTTCGATGCGGCGCTCACGCACGCCTGGGACGACGAGCACGGCGGCCTTTGCTACGGCTTCGGCCCGGATGGCAAGATCTGCGATCACGACAAGTACTTCTGGGTGCAGGCCGAAACGCTGGCGGCCGCCGCGCTCCTCGGTCATCGCACCGGCAGCGAGCGTTTTTGGGACTGGTACGACGAGATTTGGCGCTACAGCTGGACGCATTTCGTCGACCACCGCCATGGCGCCTGGTATCGCATCCTCACATGCGACAACCGCAAATACAGCGATGAGAAGAGCCCGGCCGGCAAGACCGATTACCACACGATGGGCGCCTGCTACGAGGTGTTGAACGCGCTTGGCGAAAGCCACGTGAACGGCGATGCGAATGCGCTCGGCAATGGCGTGACGCCGGCTTCCACCCTGCACGCGGCCACCGGCGGCAACGGCGACGGCCGCGGAACTCGCAACGGCAATGGCAACGGCTTGACGAGCCGCGCTTGAACGGACGATCTATGCAAACCTCGAGCGCTTCGAACGCATCATCGGCTGCCGCGCTCAGAGAGCGGCCCGACTTCCCGATGTTCGTCAGCGCGGGCGACATCCTGACCGATCTCGTGCGCACGGACGGACCGCACTGGACCTCCCACCCGGGCGGCGCCGGTTGGAACGTGGCACGCGCCGTGGCGCGCCTAGGCGTGCCGACGGCGTTCGCAGGCGCGATCGGCGTCGATTGCTTCTCCGACGATTTGTGGCGCGCGAGCGAAGCGGCGGGCCTTGACCTACGCTTCTTGCAGCGCGTCCCGCGCGCACCGCTTTTGGCCATCGTGCATCGCACGCATCCGCCGGCCTATTTTTTCATTGGCGATGCCAGCGCCGACCTCGCGTTCGACCCCGAGTCGCTGCCCGAAGGCTGGACGGGCGCAGCACGCTGGGCGCATTTCGGCGGCATCAGCCTTGCGCGTGCGCCGCTGTCGACCACGCTTTCCACATTGGCGGCAGAGCTGCGCGCGAAGGGCGTGCGCATCAGTTTCGATCCGAACTATCGCAACGTCATGGAGCACGGCTATCGCCCCATGCTCGAAACGATGGTGGCGCTCGCCGATCTCGTCAAAGTCTCCGACGAAGATCTGCGTTGCCTCTTCGGCACGGATGAAGACACGGCGCTCGACCTGCTGCGCGCGATGAACCCTGCGGCGACCGTGCTCGTCACGCGCGGCTCGGGCGCCGCGACGTTGATCGCCCCGGGCGAGACGATTGCGGCGATGCCGCCGCGGGTCGAAGTCGTCGATACGGTCGGTGCGGGCGACGCTTCGATCGGCGGCTTGCTGTTCAGCTTGATGCAGCGGCCCGAACGCGGCTGGCGCGACCATTTGGCGTTCGCATTGGCGGCGGGCGCGGCGGCGTGCCGGCACGCGGGGGCGCATTCGCCGTCGCTCGACGAGATCGTTGCGCTGCTCGAGTAGGACGGGATCAAGCCGCGGGGGCTACAGCCGCCCCAGTTCGATGGCCGCGAATCGAGCTTGCCGCCGGTGCGCGCCACGCGCGCGTGCTACGATGAATTCATGCGTCCCGGACAGGAGCGTCATCATGGAAGACGTCACCTACACGAAAGGCATCTATACGGCCACGGCCGGCGTTCAGCAACTCGACGACGGCCGGTTTCAAGGCG
Organism: Paraburkholderia sp.; assembly: GCA_004322045.1. GTDB lineage: Bacteria > Pseudomonadota > Gammaproteobacteria > Burkholderiales > Burkholderiaceae > Trinickia. The sequence goes on along the minus strand of SCRN01000043.1, from coordinate 214,412 downwards.
TCGTTCACCTGGCCCGCGACGACGCGACCGAACCCGAGACGACGGTCTATGAAGTCAAGGGCGTGAGCGCAACCGTCTCGGAGGCGCTAGAAGAAGCCAAAGCGCTCGCGCATCAAATCCTCGGCGAAATCGAGTTGTAGCGCGAGCTGCGGCGCGGTGGCGTAGCCATTGCATCGGGCGCCCCGCTGGCTTCGAACGCTTCGAACGCTCGCCGAAGCAAGGCGAATGGAGGTTCGACATGACCGAAGAGAGCTACGTCTACGGCGTCTATTCGATTCACGTGCGTCCTATCGAGCTCGAAGGCTCGCGCTGGGACGCCGAGTATGAAATCCGGCAGCAGGACAAACCCGTGCAGCGCTGGACGACGGTAGGCGGCGACACGGGTTTTGCGCAGGCCGTCGACGCCATCGAATCGGCGCGCCAGCAAGCTCAAGCCGACATCGAGCGTGGCGCCGGCGTGCCCAAGCCCAGGGCGTTTCCGTAGTCGCGCCCGGAAGCCGCGCATGCTACGCTGCGCCCGTTCCCGATGAAGCGCAGCATCGATGTCGACCGAGACACGCCCACCCGACACGGCCCCCCCCGAAGGCCAGGCTACACCGGAGCGCGCCGCGCCGCGCGTGCCGCGCTCGCCCCATGCCCGTCCCGCCCCGAAAGCGGCCAAGCGTGCGCGCGCCGGTAGCCGGGGCAGCCGCATCCTGCGCACGGGTACCGGCACGGTCGTCACGCACGGCTTGCCGGGCCGCACGAACCTGGATCTATACCATCGTGCGCTAACGGCGAGCTGGCCTGTTTTCTTCGGCGCACTCGCCGCTTTCTTCGTGCTGCTCAACGCCGCATTCGCCGCACTCTACACGTGCGGCCATGCACCGATCGCGAATCAAGCCCCCGACGGCTTCCTCGGCGCGTTCTTCTTCAGCGTGGAAACGCTGGCGACGGTCGGCTACGGCGACATGCACCCGCAGACGGTCTACGCGCACGCAATCGCGACGCTCGAAATTTTCACGGGCATGTCGAGCATCGCTTTGGCGACAGGTCTCATCTTCGTGCGTTTTTCCCGCCCGCGCGCTCGCATCATCTTCGCGCGCTATGCCGTCGTGCGCCCGCTCGACGGCAAGCCGACGCTGATGCTGCGCGCCGCCAACGCGCGGCAAAACTTCATCGTCGAAGCTAAGGCCAAGCTTCGGCTGATGCGCTACGAGCGCAAGCCCGAGGGGTATCCGCTGTGGCGCATCCAGGACCTGAAGCTCGTGCGCGAGCAGCACCCCACCTTCCTGCTGGGTTGGAACCTGATGCACGTGATCGACGAAACAAGCCCGCTCTACGGTGAAACGGCGGAAAGCCTCGCCGCCAGCGAAGCGTCGCTGATGTTGATGATCGAGGGGGCCGACGAAACCACTACGCAGATGATGTATGGCCGCCGCGCGTGGGGCCACGAGGAGATCCGCTGGCAGCATCGATTCGTCGACTTGCTGCACGAGGACGAGGACGGCATCACGCACATCGACTACGCGCAGTTCGACGAGGTCGTCGCGCTGGACGATGGAGACGAGGCGGGCGCGCAAGCCATAACCCCGGCGTAACCGCCCCCCGCAACCGAGCCCGTCCCGCTCGGCACAGCGCCTTCGCCTTCGGGTTTCCCCCGGCGCCGGCAATCGCCGCGGCGTTGCAATTTTCCTTCGGCGCCGGTCAGCGAAAAATTCCTCTCCAATCCCGGCGTTGTCGCGGACAAATTGCCGCACCTTCGTGCCGCCGTCGACGAGATAGAAAAAATCCTCCGGCTGCCTCGCTAAAGAATAGAGCCTTCGCTGCCCCGCGTCGGACGGGCGTTACCCCCTTCGGCCGGACACCGGTCTTGGATGGGGCAAAAAAGAGCTTGAAGGAGACACACCATGACCGCCCGCCTGCCGATCGACGGCACGCCCGCTCTATCGGACTACCGCCTCACCGATAACCTGACCGCCACGCGCGGCCGCATCTTTCTCACCGGCACGCAGGCGCTCGTGCGCATCATGCTGATGCAGCGCGAGCTCGATCGCGCGCTCGGCTGGAACACGGCAGGCTTCGTCAGCGGCTATCGCGGCTCGCCCCTCGGCATGGTCGATCAACAGATGTGGAAGGCCAAGAAGCTGCTCGATGCGAGCGATGTGCGCTTTTTGCCTGCGATCAACGAAGAACTCGGCGGCACTGCGGTGCTCGGCACCCAGCGCGTCGAAGCCGATCCCGAACGCACCGTCGATGGCGTCTTCGCCATGTGGTACGGCAAAGGCCCCGGCGTCGACCGCGCGGGCGACGCCCTGAAGCATGGCAATGCCTACGGCTCGTCGCCGCACGGCGGCGTGCTCGTCGTGGCCGGCGACGATCACGGCTGCGTATCGTCCTCCATGCCGCATCAAAGCGACTTCGCCCTCATGGCGTGGCACATGCCGGTCGTCAACCCGTCGCACATCGCCGACATGCTGGAATTCGGCGCATACGGCTTCGCGCTCTCGCGCTTCTCGGGCGCATGGGTGGGCTTCAAGGCGATTTCGGAGACGGTCGAATCGGGCGCCACGGTCGACCTGGACGCCTTGGCCTCGCATTGGCCCGCCCCCACCGATTTCGCGGCGCCCGCGGGCGGCCTGCACAATCGTTGGCCCGACTTGCCGAGCCTGACGATCGAAGCGCGCCTGGCCGCCAAACTCGATGCCGTGCGCGCGTTCGCCTGCGTGAACAGCATCGACAAATGGATCGCCCAAAGCCCGAACGCCAATATCGGCATCGTCACCTGCGGCAAAGCGCATCTGGATCTGATGGAGGCGCTGCGCCGGCTCGATCTGACCGTCGCCGATCTCGACGCCGCCGGCGTGCGCATCTACAAGGTCGGACTCTCGTTCCCGCTCGAACTGTCGCGCATCGACACGTTCGTGGAGGGGCTCTCCGAAGTGCTCGTGATCGAAGAGAAAGGCCCGGTCGTCGAGCAACAAATCAAGGACTACCTGTACAACCGCCCGGCGGGCGAGCGGCCGGCGATCGTCGGCAAGCACGATGCAGGCGGCGCGGCGCTGCTATCGGCGCTCGGCGAGTTGCGCCCCTCGCGCGTGCTGCCCGTGTTCGCGCAATGGCTGGCTGGGCATAAGCCTGCGCTGGACCGGCGCGAGCGCGTGGTCGATCTCGTCGCGCCGAGCATTCTCTCGAACGCGGCCGACGCCGTGCGCCGCACGCCCTACTTCTGCTCGGGCTGCCCGCACAACACGTCGACGAAGGTGCCCGAAGGCTCGATCGCTCATGCGGGCATCGGCTGCCATTTCATGGCCTCGTGGATGGATCGCGCTACCACGGGCTTGATTCAGATGGGCGGGGAAGGCGTCGACTGGGCCTCGCACTCGATGTTTACGAAGACCAAGCACGTCTTCCAAAATCTCGGCGACGGCACGTATTTTCATTCGGGCATCCTCGCCATCCGCCAAGCCGTGGCGGCCAAGGCCAACATCACCTACAAGATCCTCTACAACGACGCCGTCGCCATGACGGGCGGCCAACCCGTCGACGGCAGCATTTCGGTGCCGCAGATCGCCCGCCAAGTCGAAGCCGAAGGCGTCTCGCGCTTCGTCGTCGTCTCCGACGAGCCTGAGAAGTACGATGGCCATCATGCCCTCTTCCCGAAGGGCACGACGTTCCACCACCGGCGCGAACTCGACGACGTCCAGCGCGAGCTGCGCGACACGCCCGGCGTGACGGTCCTCATCTACGATCAAACCTGCGCCGCCGAAAAGCGCCGCCGCCGCAAGAAAGGCGAATTCCCCGATCCGGACAAGCGGCTGTTCATCAATGAAGCGGTCTGCGAAGGCTGCGGCGACTGCGGCGTGCAGTCGAACTGCCTGTCGGTCGAGCCCGTGGAAACGCCGCTTGGCCGCAAGCGCCGGATCGATCAATCGTCGTGCAACAAAGACTTCTCCTGCGTGAACGGCTTTTGCCCGAGCTTCGTCACGATCGAAGGCGGCAAGCTGAAGAAGGCGGCCGGCGTGGCGTTCGACGAAGCGGCTTTGGCGCGCAGCGTCCAGGCATTGCCGGTTCCGCGCACGCATCTGGATGCCGCGCCGTACGACATTCTCGTGACCGGCGTGGGCGGCACGGGGGTCGTGACCGTCGGGGCGCTGATCAGCATGGCGGCTCACCTCGAAGGCAAAAGCGCGTCGGTGCTCGACTTCATGGGCTTCGCGCAAAAGGGCGGCTCGGTGCTCTCGTTCGTGCGCTTCGCGGCGCGCGACGAATGGCTGAACCAAGTGCGCATCGATACGCAGCAGGCCGATGTGCTGCTTGCCTGCGACATGGTCGTTGGGGCGAGTGCGGATGCATTGCAAACGGTTCGCCATGGCCGCACCCGGATCGTCGTCAACACGCACCAGATTCCGAACGCCTCGTTCGTCCATGATCCGGACGCGAATTTGCACGCCGATGCGCTCGTCGACAAAATGCGCGCCGCCGCAGGCGCCGAATTCATGTCGACCTGCGATGCGCAGGCGCTAGCCGCTATGTTTCTCGGCGATTCGATCGGCGCGAACATTCTCATGCTCGGCTTCGCCTGGCAGTTGGGCCTCGTGCCGGTCTCGCACGCGGCATTGATGCGCGCGATCGAGCTGAACAACGTCGCCGTGCCGATGAATAAGCTCGCGTTCGCGGTAGGCCGTCTCGCGGCGGGCGATGCCGCCGCGCTCGAAGCACTTTGGGCCGAGCGTCATAGGGCGCGCACGGCATCTGGAACGCCCGCTGACGAGCTTGTGGAACTCGACGCGCTCGTCGCCGATCGCGAACGGCGCCTTGCCGCCTATGGCGGTCCGCGCTACGTCGAGCGCTACCGCGCCCTCGTCACGGCGGCGCGCCAGGCCGAAGGCCGTGTGCCGCAAGCTCGGGTCGCGCCCGCCGTGGCGACCACGTTCTACCGCTTGCTCGCCGTCAAAGACGAATACGAAGTCGCACGCTTGCATACCGACGCCGCATTTCGCGAGGCGCTCGAAGCGCAGTTCGAAGGCAAGGCCGGCAAGGATTTTCGCGTCAGTTTCAACTTGGCGCCGCCGGCGCTCGCGAAAGCCAAGCCGGGCCAGGCGCCGCGCAAGCGCACATTCGGCCAATGGCTCTGGCCGGTGCTCGGCATGCTCGCGAAATGGCGCGGTTTGCGCGGCACCGCGCTCGATCCGTTCGGCCGCACCGCCGAACGCCGCATGGAACGCGCGCTTGCGAACGATTACCAAACGACGATGGAACGCGCGCTCGATCGCATGAACGCGGAAAATGCCGAAGCGATCGCGCAGCTAGCGGAACTGCACGCTCGCGTGCGCGGCTACGGGCACGTGAAACTGCGCAACCTAGCCAGCGTGAAACGCAGCGAGCGCGAACTGGCCGCCCGCCTCGGCTTGGAAGCGGCGACCAGCCCCGCCGTGCAACGCGCGCTCGACGAGATGAAAGGCGCAGGCTCGCTGCGCGGCATCCCGGTGGTCGTTGCGAAATAAGAAGACAGACTTGGCACACGTGGGGCGCCGCGTTCCGGCGGCGCCCGCCCGTTACCCTGCTTACTTCGACGCCACCCAACGCCCCTTCTGATCGAGTTGCCGGTAGGTTTGGAACTTCCCGCCTTTCACGATCACGGCCACATAGACCGCCTTGGAGCGATCGCCTTTTTCGTTGAACGCGATCTCGCCCGTCGCCCCGCTGAAATTCGAAATCTTGTGCAGAGCGGCGACGATGTCCGCGGGCTTGGTCGAATTGGCGTTCGCGATCGCCTTGGCCGTTATGGAGACGGCATCGTATTCGTAAATCGAATACGGTCCGGGCTCGGCGCCGTATGCCTTCTTGTAATCGCCGATGAAGCGGCGCGCCTTCGCGCCGGTGAGGAATGCGGGCAGCGGGGCGGTGGTGCAGATCATGCCGTTGGCCGCCTTGCCTGCGGTGCTGATGAGCGTGGGCTGCGTCGTCCCGTCGCCACCCATGAAGTATTTGATGCGAAGCTTCAACTGGTGAAAATCCCGCGCGAGCAAGGCGGCCTCGGGGTAATAGCCCGTGTAGTAGACGACGTCGGGCTTGAGCGCCGCCACTTGCTTGGCGACATCGGCGTAATCCATCTGCCCCGGCGTCAGCGCATCGTCGTACACCACCTCGATGCCCTGCTGCTTCAACGCTTCCACGGTGTTCTCGGCGAGCCCTTTCGAATAGGTCGTGTTGTCGTTCACCACGGCCACCGTCTTCGCATGCAGGACTTCCTTCATGAGCTTGGCGGCGAACGGACCCTGCTCGTCGTCTCGGCCGATCGTGCGAAACGCGTTGTCCCACCCTTTCTCGGTCAGCTCCGGATTCGTCGAGGCATCCATCACATAAGCTATGCCAGCGCCGTGAAAGACGCGCAACTCGGGCAGCGCCGCGCTCGAACAGTAACCGCCCGCCACGGCGACGACGCCTTTCCCGACGAGCGTTTGCGCAGCCTGAGCCGCCGTGTCCGCGTCGCATTCGTCGTCTTCCGGCACAAGCTCGATCTTTTTGCCGAGCACGCCGCCCCGGCGATTGATGTCGTCGGCGGCCAGTTGCGCGCCGTTCAAGATATCCTTGCCGGCCGTCGCATAGCCACCCGACAGCGGCACCGGCACCCCGATCTTGATCGTCTCTTGCGCGCACGCCGCGCCAGGGGAGGCGGCGATCGATAGGGCGGCTATGCCGAAGCCGGCGAGCGCCGCTCGCCTGAGACCGCTCAATACACGCGCTGCAGCGGGTTGCCGAACCGTCATGTCTGTGCTCCTTGTGGTTTTTATGAACGGGGAGCGCGCCTAGCCCGCCGCGCTATCTTGATGATAGGCGTCGAACCAGCCAGATCAAGGGAGCGGGTGCGAGTTGACGACGGCGGCCGCGGATGGCGGCCGGCCGTGCAAGTCTAAAGACCGGTCGCGTCTTCCTGCCAATCGATGTCGCCGCATAGGACGCACAGGCCTGTGTCGATCCGCACGGCCACCGACAGCGTCACGCAAGGAAGCGCTTCGTTGATCGACAGGTACGGACGGGTGGCGTGAACGCGATCGGGCGCATCGATCGCCTCACGGAAGTAAGGACGCCGCATCCAGTTCGCCCCTTGCGCGTCGGCCACGGGTAAAAACCGCGCTTCGTGCCCTGCGCGGTCGGCGCGCAGCACGACGTTGCGGCTCTTCTGGCGGCCCTCTTCGTCGAGTAGGAAGCAGCGCGCGGCATGATCGAGCGCAAGGAAGTTCCAGCACACTTCATCGAGCGGCTCGCCCCGCGCTAGGCGCTCAGCCGCGCGTTCGAACGCGCGCACGTACGGCGCGAGCCGGCTGGCACGCACACGCTCGCGCGCTTGGGTCTGCGCGCCGTGGCACTCCGCCAGGGCCGCAATGCGCTCGGCGGCGTAGGCGCTATCAGCGGCGCCCGGACTCGGCCGCCCGAAATGAAAGCCCTGAACGAAATCCGCGTCGCACGAGAACGCCAATTGCGCTTCGTGCTCGGTCTCGACACCCTCGATGAGCACGAGCTTGCCGGCCTCGTGCAGCATCGCCACGAAGCCGGGCAGAATGGCCGCCGCTTGCGTGCGATGCGCCGCCTGCGAGAGCATCATGCGATCGATCTTGACGATGTCCGGATCGAGTTGCCAAATCCGCTCCAAATTCGAATCGCCCGCGCCGAAATCGTCGAGTGCGATCAAGAAGCCCCGCTCGCGAAAGCGGCGCGCTTCGTCGGCCAATTTGTCGAAGTCTTCGGCGCGCACCGCTTGCAGTTCTAGCACGATACGGCGCGGCGACAGTTCTAGCCGGTCGAGGTGCGCGCGCAGCGCGGCCTCGTGATAGGAATCGGCGAGCGCGCCCGCGTGAATGTTCAAAAAGAGCCACTCGCGCTCGGCATGCAGCGTCTTGAAGTTCTCCAGATGCAATGACTGCGCGAGACGATCGACATAGTGAAGCTCGCCCTGGCGCGCCGCATCGCCGAATACGTCGAGCGGCGGCACGGGCCGATCGAAGATGTCGTGGGCACGCAGTAGCGCCTCGTAGCCGACGGCGCGCAAGTGCGACAAGCTGAAGATCGGCTGAAACACGCTCGTGAGCGTGAGGTCGCGATGGCGCAAAACGTAGCGTTGCAGCCCGGAGACCAGATCGGGCTCGAGCGATCGCGGCGCAGCCACGCCTCTTTCCCGCACGGAAATCACCATGGCGCTCCCCACGCGCGGCGCGCGCGAACGCCGGACACGGCGCTGGAACGGTGACGACGAACACACATGACGATAGACCTCATCGACGGCTCCCTCGGCTCTTTGTACTGTAGTGGCAGCCGTGAGCAAAGCAAGGTCCGTGCGCAGCCCGCATCGATGCATGGCGCGGCGGCACGACGAGCGCAGAGCGGGTTGGAGGCGGGATTGGCGCTTTCCGAGTGCCCTGGCAGACGCAACGCCAGGGCGTGCGCGCCCGCACCGTCAAGGTGCAAGCGCGCACGCCGTAAGACCGATGACGGCGCTTAGAGCACCGGGCCGCGCGCCACTTCGCGGCGTAGCAATGCGTAGAGGAGGATGGCGCCGAAGGTGGCGGTCCCGATGCCGCCTAGCGCGAACCCGCCGAGTTGCAACGAGAAGTTGCCCGCGCCGATCACCAATGTCACGGCCGCGACGATGAGGTTGCGATTGTCGGAGAAGTCGACCTTATTGACGACCCAAATGCGTGCGCCCGTCACGGCGATGAGGCCGAAGACGACGATCGACACGCCGCCGAGCACAGGCCCGGGGATAGTTTGAATCAGCGCGCCGAACTTCGGCGAGAAGCCGAGCACGATCGCAATGACGGCCGCCACGACGAATACGATCGTCGAATAGATCTTGGTGACCGCCATGACGCCGATGTTTTCCGCATAGGTCGTGACGCCCGTGCCGCCGGCGAAGCCCGAAACGATGGTCGCAAGGCCGTCGCCCACGAAGGCGCGGCCGATGTAGCGATCGAGATTGTGCCCCGTCATCGCGCTCACCGCCTTGATGTGGCCGAGGTTCTCGGCGACGAGGATGATGGCGACGGGCGCGAGCAGCAGCATGGCATGCCCATCGAAGACGGGTGCCGAGAAGTGCGGCATGCCGAACCAGGCGGCATTGGCGACGATCGAGAAATCGATCGGCTTGCCAAGGCCCATGCCGTTGGTGGCCACGGCGTAGATCGCGTAGGCGATCAGCAGGCCTACGAGAATGAGTAGCCGCTGCACCATGCCGCGCGTGAACACGGCGACGATGCCGACGCTGAGCACGGTCACGATGGCCATCCACGAATCGAAGTTCGAGCCGCTTACGCTTTTCACGGCGATGGGCGCGAGGTTCAGGCCGATGACCGCGACGATCGAACCGGTCACGACGGGCGGCATGAGCGTCTCGATCCACTTGGTGCCGACCGCAGCGACGATGAGCCCGATGATCGCGTAGACGACGCCGCGGACGATGATGCCGCCGAGCGCAACGGGGATGTTCAGGTTGGGGCCGTGTCCCGCATAGCCCGTCACGGCGATGACGAGCCCGATGAACGAGAAGCTCGAACCCAGGTAGCTCGGCACGCGGCCGCCGACGAGCACGAAGAACAGCAGGGTGCCGATGCCGGACATGAGAATGCACAAGTTCGGATCGAAGCCCATGAGCAGCGGGGCGAGCACGGTCGAGCCGAACATGGCGACGACGTGTTGAACGCCCATTGCGAGCGTCTGCGGCCACGGCAAACGCTCGTCGGGCGCGACGACGCGGCCCTCGGTGGCGCGCGGCGCGATGCGCCAGCGCGGAAAATAGGATTCGGCCATGCTGATTGGGCTCCTTCTCGCGTGGGGACCGCCTTGGTGCGGCGGCGTATTGGAATCACGCGCGAGTTTAAGGACGGCAATAAGCGGTGGCAAGCTGTCGATGGGCAGCGTGGGCTCTAAAGCGTCGCGCAGCGTCGCACCGGCCCCTCACAGCGCCGTCTCCCGCGGCCCGGCTTCGCCGCGCTCGCAAAGCACCATTCGATACGTGCCCACCGGATGCGCGGCGACGAACCGGCGAAAGATGCGCACCGGCTCGCAGCGCACGCCGCAGGTGAACGCATCGAAGAATGCGCGTCCTTCGTCAGGATACGTATGCAGCGAAACGTGCGACTCCGCGAGCAGCAGCAAGATCGTGACGCCGTTCGGTTCGAACGCATGCTCGATCGTGCCGAGCACGGTCGCACCCTCGGCCACGGCAGCGTCGGTCAGCGCGCGCATGAGTGCGTCGCGATCGTTGAGCAGCGCGTGGTCGGCTTGGGCAATATCGACCAGCACATGACGGCCATAGGCCAGATGCTCCGATTCATTCATGACGTTTGGACGCCCGTGCAGTGCCCGCGTATCCCACCGATACCACGGCCACGCCGATGATCGAGATTCCGACGGCGACCGGTGCAATGGCGCTGAGCGCACCCGCGAAGGCGCCCGACATCGCCTCGCTCGTATTGGCCAGCGTCGAGAACAAGCTGAAGTTCTTGCCGACGTTCGCGTCGGTGGATAAGCGCTGAATGTTGGTGGGCAGCACCACATCGACGAACGCACCGATTGCGCCGAGCACGAAGCATCCGGCGAACGTTGCCGGCACACTGACTGCACACAACGGCAGCAGCGCCAGCATGAAGCCGTAGCAGCGCCAATACGTCATCAAGCTCGGCGTGCTGAAATCGCGCGAGACGCTGCTGCATACAAGTGCACCGCTCAACGCGCCGAGGGCAATGGCGCTCATTGCGAAGCCGATCACACTGTCGGCGTAGCCTTCGCTCTTGAGCATCGTTGGGATGAGGACACGCAAGGCCGCACCGACGAACAGAATGCACAGCGCCGAGTACCCGATGCTGACGAACAGCTCGCGCTTGGCCAGCGATGCTTTGAAGTTCGTCGCGAACTCGCCGTACAAGCCGCGTAGCGTGCAGCGCGCGACCGGTTCGCCGCGTGCGGCCGGCCCCGATGGCGCGATCGTTCGCCAAACGCAAAGCGCCGAGACCAAATAGGTGGCGGCATCTATCGCCAGCACGTAGCCCGAGTCCGCCACGGCGTAAAGCAGCCCGCCACCGAGCGCGGGCCCGATGAGCCCGCCCATTTCAGCCACCATTTGCGCCGCGCCGTTGGCTGCCGGCAAGTGCTCGGCCCGCACCAGCACGGGAATGGTGCCTTGGAACGCGGGCTGAAACAGCGTGCGAAACGCCGTCATCGACATGCCGATCAGCGCCAGCGCCGCCACGTCGATCTGCGTGCTCGACAACAGAAAACAAAACGCGCCCGTAATGATCATCCGCGCCAGATCGGCGGCGATCATCAACGAACGGCGCGAGTACCGATCCGATAGCGCGCCGCCCAGCGGGCCGAGCACGACGTACGGGATGAATCGAAAGAAGTAGACCGCGCCCGAAAGCGCCACGTTCGCATGCGTGACGTTCAGCACGGTGACGATAAAGATGAATTCGTGAACACCGTCGCCGATTTGCGACAGCAGATTGCCCGTCAACAGGATGGACAGACGGCGTTCCTTGCGCAGCATCGCGAGCATCGTCATCCCTCGGCAACTTGCGCGGGCACGGGCGGAAACAATAGTTCCCGCTTGGAGAACCGCCGGCCAGGGTCTTTCAGCTTATCGATCACCATGCCGTTCATCAGCAATTGATCCGCATTCGGCATGAGGTAGTACATGAGATTGACGTACCAATACCAGCCGAGCTTGGTCAACGCCAAGGACGTATCGTCCTCGACGACGAACCCTTCTTGCCGAACACGGTCAAGCTTTTCGAGCACTTCCGGATGCACGGCATCCCATCGCACGCGCCGCTTATCGAGGCGGCCGTGATACGGCAAACGCAGCACGATCGGCCGGGCGAAATCGAGCGCCCGCTCATGCCGGCTGATTTCGCAGGGGACCCGGCCTTGCGCGATCGCCTCGTGATACATCTTCTTGCTGTGGGTTTGCGTCAGGACGTGCCCCATCGTCGAGCTGATCGCATTGACGCCGAAGCCCATCAGGTCGTGATCGTGATAGCCGTACACATGCTCGTGATAGACGAACGAATACGCGTCGCTCACGACATCGCCCGTGGCGGGCGTGCGAACGTAACCGTGGCCGTTATGCGGCATGAACCCCGCATGCCGCATCGCTTGATCGATCAATACGTTCATGCCGAACTTGCGCATGGCCGAAGTGGGCACGGCGCCGGACGCGTCCAACTTCGCATGCAAGCCGACTTGCGTGACGATGTTATCGATCGGATAAATGTCGACGTTCGTGGTTCCGAGCGCAACGGCCGCTTCCAAATCGGCGATCAACTCCTCTTCGTCTTGACCGCTCATGCCGTACAAGATGTCGAACGTTTGATATGGAAACAGCCGCTTCAACAACGCGGCCGCGTCATGGATTTGATCGAGCGTGGCGGTCAGATCGAACATGTCGCGCCATTTCGGAGAAAAGCTTTGCAGGCCGAACCGCGGATGCGTGACGCCGATGGCGCGCATCGCCTGCGCACGCTCCTTCGTCAAACTCTTGGCTTCGACCTCGAACGAAAATTCCCTCAGTGCCGACAAGTCGAACGTGCGCCGTATCAGTTCGCCGAGTTCGACGATCTGCTCCGGGTCCAGCAAGCTGGGTGTGCCGCCGCCGAAGAAGATTGCCGAAACCGGCACACGCTTCAAGTCGATCAGATCCGCTTTCAAACGAATTTCGGCAAGCAAGCTCGCGAAGTATTCGTCGATGACGGCGCGGCTCGAATAGCGGCCCCGCGTAAATGGACAGAAGTTGCAGATCGTGTCGCAAAACGGAATATGGAAATACAGCGCACGCGAGCGCACGTGATGCGCCGCCTCGTTCCAGACTTGCGGCACGGACGCCGCCGCGCGCGCTTTGCCCTGGTTCGGAAAGAAGAAGTTGTAGATCGGAAACTGGCGATCGAATTTGACGAGCGTGCTGCCTGAGCGCAACTGCATGCGTTTCTCCCAATCGAAGGGGCGCGCGGCCCCTTCTCGCTTCTATGCCGAACCGCTTACCAAACACCCATCTTCACGGGCATGGGCTGCACCTTGGGCGGCTCGAAGTAATGCGACACATCGTTCATTTCGGACTCCTAATTGAATGCAGGACACCTCCTGCGGGACGTTGGCGGGGAGCGCCAACATTCGGTGAATCATCGCCACGCAATCTTACACGGGCGACGTTTATCTCGATTAGGCGAATTTAGCAAAGGGGCGATCGCAACGAACCCGTCAAGCTTGATAGGAAGCGCGTGCGCTACGGACGTGTCACGCAGCCCCCTCGTGCGTGCGGCATCCGCCCCATGCCGCGACCTGTGCTCAAATCACGGAGCGCGACGTCACCGGTCGCAATGCTGTGCCGCAACGGCCGCGCCAATCCTTCATCTACGGAGATCGATCCATGCCATCCCCCATCACGCACCCGGCGAGCCCCTCGCTGCCGGCGCCCGGCGGCCACTACAGTCATGTGACGGTCGCGAACGGCTTCGTCTTCGTCTCGGGCCAGTTGCCGATCACGCCCTCGGGACAAAAATTGGCTGACCAACCGTTCGAGGCGCAGGCCAAGCAAGTGCTGGCCAACGTCGAGCACGCCCTGCTGGCTGCCGGCAGCGGCATCGATAAGCTCGTGCAGGTGCGCGTGTACGTCGACGACGTCGCTAACTGGGCCGCCTTCAACGACGTGTACGGACAATGGATCGGCGTTGCGCGTCCATCGCGTGCGGTCGTCCCCACAGGGGCGCTGCATTACGGCTTCAAGGTGGAAGTCGAAGCGACCGCAGTCATCTAACCAAGCTCGAACATCGGCAGAACCGCGAACCGACGACGATGGAAAAAAACCGCCTGGAAGCATTCAGCGACGGCGTCATGGCCGTCATCATCACCATCATGGTGCTCGAACTGAAAGTCCCGCATGGGGAGGACCTGCCCGCACTGGCGCAGCTTTGGCCCATTGCCATGAGCTACGTGCTGAGCTTTATCTACGTCGGCATCTATTGGAACAATCACCATCACCTGCTGCAGGCCGCGCACCACGTGACCGGCGCGATTCTCTGGTGGAATCTGCACCTGTTGTTTTGGCTGTCGCTACTGCTGTTCAGCACGGGATGGATGGGGGAGAATCATTTCGCGCGATGGCCGACCGTGCTCTACGGCATCAATCTGCTCGCATGCGCGTGCGCTTGGTTCATCTTGCAAACGGGACTCGTCCGTCATCATGGGCCAGGCAGTCTGCTTGCTCAGGCGATCGGCCACGACAGGAAAGGCAAGGTTTCGCCGCTGTTGTATCTGCTGGGCATTGCCGCTGCGTGGGTGGGCTATCCAAGCATCGGTCTCGCCTTCTTCGCCGGGGTGGCGTTGCTGTGGCTCGTTCCCGACCGCCGCGTCGAACGGCTTATCGCGGCGCGCGATACACGGGCCGAGCGTTAGCGCCGAGGGGCGACGCAGACCGCGGGCGTTGCGGCTTGCCCCTCGTAGCGCGGTAGGACGAATTCGTTAGGGATCCTATGCAAAGACACACGCGCCGCATCCAATAGAGCGAGCGGCGCGTGCTTGTCTTCACCGCAGCGAGATCAACGCTCGCCTTCGAACTCGGGCAGCGCTTGCGTGCCTTCGCGCTCGACGGCGTGGAGCCACCCCGGCTTCAAATCGAGCAGGCGCAGGATCGTCGGCGCGACTTGCGTTGTTTCCACCCGTGCTGCGATCGTGCGCGCATGACGGATGCCGGGCAGCGACACCAATAAGCCCAAGTGGCTGTCGTCGGGCGCGTTGCCGCCGTGCTCTTCGTCCTTCTTCTTGCTCGACGAGTAAATCACACCGGGGTTCGGCTGCACGACGATGTCGGGCGTGCGGCCCAGCGCGGGATCGCCGAAACGACGTGCGAGCGCAGGCCCGGAGAGGATGTACGCTTGCGGCCCGTCGGCGCAGATGCCGGGGGCATTGCAGCCGAGATTCGCTTTCAACGTCGCCACTACGGCGTCGCGTTGCGAGCGGTCACGCAGCCAAACGAGGCCCACGTCGTCGGTCTGCACGAAACCCGTGCCGACAAGGCCCGTGCCGTCGTTCAAGTTACCCGAGGTCGTGGCGTTCTGGCCGAAGTTGCCGTTGGCGTCGAGATAGTTGTTGGCTTCGAGTAGCGCCGTCAACGTATCGCCGTTCTTGACGAGCTTGGTGTGGTCAGTCGGCGATTGACCATGCTTGGCCGTCACGATGATGGCCGTGCTCGAAAACAGATTGCGCTGCTTCAGTTCGGCGACCATACGGCCGACCGCGGCATCGGCATAGGCGATGGCAGCCGAGACTTGCGGCCCCGGCGTGAAAGCGGCGTCAAGATAACCGCCGCCCTTCGCTACCGGTGCCTTCTGCGCAACGCTTAGCGTCTGGAAGTTCGTACCGAACACCGTCGGCACCGCCGCGCTCGCCGCGCCCGTCGAATCTTTACCGTCGATCTCGTTGAGGATCGCCTGCACGTGATAGTCGTCGAACTTTTCCGTGTGCGTGTAGACGTCGGTGTAATCGGAGTTGGTCGCCGGATCGATGGAATTGATTTCGGTGCGCGCGAGATCGTCCACCCCATGGCCCGACGGCCCGTTGACCCAATCGTAGCCCCACGCGTGCTTATCCGCCCATGCCGTGCGCGCATTGGGCATATGTTGTTTGACGACTTCGAAGATCGTATTCGTCTTGACGTAGTTGTGCGGATAGACCGGTTTGCAGACGCCGTCCACGAGCGCATGGGGAATGGCTTGCGGGTTGAATGCGCCGCCGCCGTTCAAGTGGATCAGCGCGCCGCCGTTTTCCGCATCGATGCCCGTCGTTTCGTCGAAGACGACATTCCAGCCTTGCTTGCCCGTGCAATTGGCATCCGACGGCGCATACAGCGTGCGGTCATACGACACGTCGTAGAACAGGCCCGCCGTTTTCGGCGAGCCGCCCGTCACGAGCGCGGCGAGGCCAGGAAACGAATCGGAAAGACCCGGCGTATGCGCCTCGGTGTAGGTAATGCCCGATTGCGCGAGGACGGCCAAGTTCGGGCAGGTGTTCGCCCCGACGCAGCGGGCGAGATCCTGTTCGTGCAGCCCATCGATGCTGATCAGCAGGACTCGTTTGACGTCTTTGGCGTCATGGCCGTGACCACGTTCCGGCCCGTGGCCGATATCGCTCGCTTGCGCGGCGCTTGGCACGCCGGCCATTGCCAATACGGCGCTTGCCACAGCCGCGCCCAAGTGCGACCACATCCTGCGGTTTTCCATGCTTCACCTCATCGTTGGGGGAGAGAAACGGAACAGAAACGCGACAGCGCAAATCGACGACTGTCTACGACGAATGCGAAGCTGCGATGACGGTGCGCTTTCGGCACGCTGTCGGCCTGGTACGACGATTGGGGAGGAGAAGCTGAGATGCGGCCCGCGCATGCGATCGCGGGGACGCATCGGAAAGTGGGATGGGACTGCACGCGTGTATCGTTGGATGAAATGCGTCGACGTTCTCGGTCAACCGGCGGGGTCGCGCACCGTTAACGGGGAGAAGCCTTTTGCTTCACACCACCTCAGGAGGGAATGGTCATGTTGAACAAATTTGTCTTGGCGGCTATCGCGGGCATGTTTGCGGTGGGCATGGCCCACGCTCAAGCCTCCGGCGCTGCGGCTGCGAGCGGTGCGGCGGCCACGGCGGCTGCGCCCGCGTCGTCGGATTGCGCGGCGCAAGCCGTGGGCAAGAACGGCAAGCCGCTGGTGGGCGCGGCCAAGACGTCGTTCATGAAGAAATGCAACGCCGACAAGATGAAGTCGGCGAAGGCGGACTGTGAAACCAAGGCCGTCGGCTCGAACGGCAAGCCGCTCGCCGGCGCGGCAAAGGCCTCTTTCATGAAGAAGTGCGAAGCGGGCGCCGCCAAGTAAGACTTCACTGAAAAGCGGGACGAGCCGATCAGCACAGGCTCGTCCCGCACAAACCCCTCGGCTAGCCGACGCTCGGCTCGGCCAGGTGTTTTCCCTGATAAAGCTCGGATCCGCTGTGCGCGGTTGTAAGCGGGCGCTGCTGGGCTTCGCACGTGCTCGGCGCGTGGCCGCAGGCTGCGACGCGCCTTGGCCCTCATTGCGTGTTCCCTCAGCAGGTAACCGAACCCCGTTTTTTCTCGGTGGATCCCGCGTGTAACGCGCCTTTAGTTTTATCCGCATGCCGCCGACAACCAGATAGAAAGTGGGCGCTCTGCGCAGCAAAGTGCGGCGCGCCGTTGGGATTCCACGCAGAGGGCAGGCATGACTAGCCACGACATCGTGCACGATGAGCGCACGCAGCTCACGAGCAAAAACAAGTTCGAACTTCTTCTCTTTCGCTTGGGCCAAGCACGGCCGGGCGCGGAGCCGGCGCTGTACGGTATCAATGTTTTCAAGGTTCGAGAAATCATCACGAATCGCGAAATTACGCCGATCGCCGGCGCGCCGGATGCGGTGTCGGGCGCCATCGACATTCGCGGGCAGATCATCCCGGTGATCGATTTGTGCAAGCTCACGCGCAGCACGCCCACCCGCGAACGGAATATTTTGTTGATTACCGAGTTTGCACGTACGACGCAGGCATTTGCCGTCGAAGACGTCGACGACATCGTCCGGCTCGAGTGGAGCCAGGTGCATCCGGCGGAATGCGCGGGGGGCTCGGCGTATATCACGAGCATTGCGCGCTTCAATGGGGAATCGGGCGAGCTACGCCTTGCCCAAGTGCTCGACGTCGAGCAAGTCATGCGTGACGTTTTCCCCGAGCAGCATCGCGACGTGGACAAAGCGGAGTTGAGTGCGGAAGTCAAGTATGCGGCGGGCGGAAAGATTTTGGCCGCGGACGATTCGGCGTTTGCGCGCACCCTGCTCGATCAAGCGCTGACGGCGATCGGCGCGCCGCACATGCTCGCGACAACGGGCGAGGAAGCGTGGCAAATGCTGCAGCGTGTGGCCGACGAAGCCGAGAAAGAAAAGGTGCCGGCGCGCGAGAAGATCTCGCTCGTCATTACCGATTTGGAAATGCCCGAAATGGACGGGTTCATGCTGACTCGCCGTATCAAGGCGGACGAGCGGCTCAAGCATATCCCCGTGATCATTCATTCGTCTTTGACGGGATCGGCGAACGAGGCGCACGTGCGTAATGCCGGGGCCAACGGCTATGTGGCCAAGTTCGCGCCGAAGGAGCTTTGCGAAGCGATTGCGGAGGCGCTGGCTTCTTAAGTGTGGGGCGGCCGCTTGCTTTGTTTCCGCTTGTCGCGCACTCGCGTTTAGTGCGGGCGGCCTGCATCGAGCCACGCTTGCACTGTATTCGGCGTCAATCGATACCGAGCGCAGTTGAACACTTCCAACTTCTTCAATTCATCGAGCAGCATGGCCTGGAATCCCGGCGCCGTGCTCTCCGAGAGCCCCAATTCGACTTGCGCGGCCTGCGCGGATTTGCGGTTTGCGACGACCAAAACGATGGCCTCTGTCAGGCGTTCACGGTACCGAAGCCGAAGCGCGTCCGGCTTACCCATCGATTCCATGACGACGACATACCGCTTCAACGAGCGCCGGTACGTCCACGCGAACAGATCTACGGCGAGCGAGGTGTCTCTATACTCGTACACGCCAGGCATTGCGCGCGCGTAGTCGTATGGCTCGACATCCAAGAACGATAGCGGCGCGCAGTTGTACAGCATCAGCGGGATATTCGCCGCTAGGCGGCTAGTGCGCTTGTTGCCATCCTCGAACGGCTGCAGATAGGCCAGATTCACCCAGAGGAAAAAGGCCGCCTCGATCGGATTCTTGATGTATCTCGCCTTGTTCAGGATGATCTCGAGCATCTCTTCGAGTATGGCCGGTACCTGCGTCGGCACATAAACCGTGTCGCTGATATTGACTACTTTCCTTCTAATCGCCCCCAACCCCTGGGTATCTGCGAGAAGGTCTTGCATCAGCACGGCGTGTAGGTTTCTGATGAGCGAACTAGACAACTCTTGAAGCGGGACCGCGTCCACGAGGAATTCGATAGCCGCCTTGTGATTGAGCAGCATCACCGCATCGGCATCGTCGTCGGCCGTTCCACGCTTGAATAACTCCTGGGTTGCCAGCATGGTGTACGGGTTGCCTTCCAGGCGAGATGACGACCAGGACAGGTCGATCAGCAATTGCTCGAGCACTTTGCGCGCGTAAGTGCCGGCCGGTAATTGCTCCTTCATGCTCCCCGCACGATAAAGTGCTTCGGCCAGGTCCCTCGGCATCAGCCAACTATCGTTAGGAACGTAGCTTTCGACGAATTCACGTTGGTATGTGACCGGGTCGCGTGCGGCAAGAGGGACGTCGAGCTTCTTGCGCAAATCGATTGCTGCGGCCGACCATACCGGCTGAGATGGCGTTTCGACTTCGGTCGGTGCCGTGGGGGCGACAGGTTGTGCGGTGGCGGTGGCGCCCGCAGCCAGTCGATAGCGGGTTGCCCGCGCTTGGCCGCTGCGCGTGAGCTTTCCGCTATCGCGCAACGCCTCGAGATGGCGTCGGACGGTGGCCGAGCTGCCGCCTGTCGCGGCAATGACCTGGGCGGAGGACACATCCGGCTGCCCAGCTTCGGCCAGGCGCTGGACGACCGCCAGGATGACTTCCGGTGTCACTTTGGTCATTTATCTGCTCAGAATCCGCTCAAATTTGAGCAGATTCTATAGAAATGAGCAGATACTTCAAGCGAATGAGCAGATACTACGAATGCGTGAGCAGATATTGAGCCGATTTAGGCACAATCTGGTCGCAGAGCGCCGGCTGGACCTTGCCGAGCGATGCGACGCCTCACTTAGGCAGTGGCCTTGTGCGCGCCATTCGGACGGATTAGAAATTCCGAGCGGTCACTTGCAGCCGCAAGCCACGCCGGCGCTGGACCGCGCCCGCTCCACGTCGCGCCAGTTTCGGGATTCAGATATTTGGCAGCCTGCTTGCCTTTAGGCGGTCCTTTCCGTTTGGCGGCGGTCGAGGTCTTTTTACCTGCACGCGTCGACGTTACCTTCGCACGTCCGTTGGCCGCCGCGATCTCGAATTTCGCTCGATCCTTCGCATTCGCTAACCACGCCGGCGCGCGCCCACGGCCCGACCACGTCGCGCCGCTTTCTGGGTCGCGGTACTTCGCCGGCTGCTGCCCTCTGACGTAGTTACCCCCTCGCTTCGCTTTACGCACTTCGGGAGTCGCCAAACTCTCTGCATTGCCATCGACGAGAAAGCGGTCACGATTCTTTGCATTGGCAATCCAAGCCGGCGCACGACCGCGGCCCGACCACGTCGCGCCTGTCTTCGGGTTCACGTATTTCGGCGCAACAGCCGCAGTGCTTGCAGTTGCCTTCTTGCCGACCCTTCCTCTGCGCTTCGCACCGCCAAGGTGAGCCTCGACGTCAGCAATCGTAATTCCATTGTCCCGCATGAGCTCGACGATGCGGTCGAGCGTAGCTGAGGCCTCTTTGACTCTGATCGCTTCGGCCTGCTCTTGCAGACGCTTGATCTTGATCTCGATTGCTTCCAGGGTGGGCATAGGTTGCTCCATAAAGACGAATTGGATGCACTATGCCATGAGAGTAACGGTGGGTGCCAGCGGGGAGTGGGTTTTCGGACGACTGGATGTCACTTTTCTCGATTGGCTTCATTCGCACACATACCCAATGCGTGGGGAAAGATTGGTTTGAGTCGTTAGGTAGTTAGGGAACCAAGCGCCTGAGATGCGATGAGCTTCGGCAACGGATCGCATTTGCACTGGCACAGGTCGTTCTCAAGCGCGACTTGCTTACTCATCACCGTCATCGTGCGTGGCGAGCCGTCACTGATGATCACGCCCTGCGTGCCGCACGCGGGACACTGCACGGGGGCGCCCAGGTAAGCTAAAGGCCGGCCTTGCAACGAGGAATTTCCAATACCGTCAGTGACAATACCATCACGGTCGGTCTTGTCTCCCTTGCGAATGAATCGGCGGGTCATGATGCGATTCCCTCCGTCTGCCTTGGAGACGGCGTGCAAGCGCGCTCGACGTCGTCGGGCCATACGGGCTCACGACAGGTCAACTGCGCGAGGTGATATGCGACAGCGAGAATGAACGCCGGTATTGCGGCGATGATGCCGACCAACAGGAGAAACAAGTTCCCTGAGCGCAACATGTCCGACATGCCATCGAACTGTAGTTTCAAGGAGTTCCGAAAAGAGACCTTCGTAGATAGGAACTCGGTGACCGGTGGCAGGGAAGCAGGGCCGTCCTCCATGAAACGGCGGTAGTACTCGAAATCTTCGTATAGCTCGGCCATGACCTTTCTGCCGAGTTCTCCTTCTTCCGAAGAGGCAAGCACCACTCGTTTGCCAATGCGGAAACTGTCGGAGACTTTTCCATGCTCATCAAGGACGAGGCAGCAAATCATGCGAGGAGCAGTAGACGTCAAGCCTGCTTTGGGTTGCCGTTCCACGTAGAGGAACGCTTCGTCCCACGGCACGGAAACGACGCCGCCAGGGCCGTTGTGACGAAATGCGTAAATCTTTCGGTCGATTCTATTGAAGCGAATCGGCTTGCTCGTGTAGTTGAAACAGTCTTTCAAAAGAGAACGAAGTGGCAAGATGAATACACCAACTTCAACGAGTGTGAAAAACCCCAACACCCAGCGCGATAGACTGGCCTGCCCTTTTTGCTCCATGGCAGCAGGGACGTGTGTAGCCATCCAAGCAGTCATCGCCGTTAAACACAGCGCTGCGGTACCCGCCGTCGCGAACGCGAGCACCCCCCAACCTTTTTCGCGATAGAGGCCATCGCAAACCTCGAGGTAGCTATCCGTGGCCGTAAATGCCGTGCCACTGCTCGTCGCCCTCTCGGCGCATGGCTCTTTCTGCTGTAGGCGAGCCGACAACTCCTCATCCGTCACGGACCATTTAGTGCGACGCCAGCTTCTGTTAGAAGTCATGCCTGCTCCTGGTTACGAGATTACAGACGCAAGCGCCTTTTGGTCTTCAGCTAGCGACTGGAATAGCTCCTTCGCTTCCTTTATCCCGAAGTAACATTGCTCGAGCCAATCGTTGATTTCTCTTTCCTTGAAATAGTTAATTACCACACCGAGCACTGCGGCGATTACGAGAAGCGGAAGTGCGAGTACTGGGCCACTGGACGCGGCGCACACCAGCAAGACCCCAACGACTGCAGACGAGATATAGAGAGACATCAGCAAGATATTCCCATGTTTCCACTCGTCCCACGCGTGATATCCCTCGATAGCGGCCGACACTAGCCCGACTACTGCGCCGCCCAACTTCCCCACCATTTCCATAGCTTTGCCTAGCTTGAGCCAGCCCTCTCCAATTTTTGCCCCGGACTTCTCGATTGATTCTATCGAGCGATGTCCGTACTGCGAGACGCTAGCGACTAGCCCGCCGGCAGCATTGTCGAACTTGATGGTGTTCTCGGTCGAGTTGAAGTGATTGGACTTCTTCAGTTCCTCGCGCGCAAAACGCAAGTTGATGGCGTTGAAAATCGCGCCGATGCCGGCATAGGCCGGCTCCCCTCTGGCGAACAGCCGGAACTTCGGCATGTATATCTTTTCGACAACATCGGGCGTCAATGTCGCGGCCATCATCTTCGCCGAAACACCTGGCCTCGGCTTCATACCAGCCATAGCGGCCGCCTCGTCCGGCAGCGTCTCGACCGGAACGAACTGCTTCGCCTTGACCTCCCAATCCTTTTCGCCGCCGGCAGGCGCGGCCTTTCTTTGAAGTGCCTTTTGCAAATCTTGAACATCCGCTTGCTGCCGACCAGGCAGCATCACTTGCATTTGGCGGGCGATATAGCTGACCCATTGATTCGGCGACCCGTACACCGGCTTGACCTCGAACACTTTGCCGGTGCGCACACACATTGCTGCGTAGATTACCTTCGCCGCGACTGCATCCACGTTCTTGGTTATGACCTCGACCAACGGCCCTCCTACTTCGTGCAAGAGGCGTGCGAACGAGCCAGAGAGCGCGGCAGCAAGGCCTTGGTTCGCATGTTTAGTAACGTACGCCACGTTGCTGTACGACTCAATAAGCTTTGCCACGGCTTCTCTCAACTCCTTGTAAGGATAGCTCGATGCCTCCTTAACCTTTTCCCCTAGGACAGGGTCGTTCAGTACGAAAGCTCGGAGCAGCGGATTGCGCGTGTCCGTAACGTCGCCTTGTGCCCATTTGAGAAGCACATCGACGGTCTCCTTACGGTCTGCCGCACCTTCGATGCAGTTCGTCAACATGATCGTGTAGCCAATGCCGCTTCGAACATCACCACGTTCGTAGTCAAACTCGAAGGCATTCAGCAACGCAGAACTCGTCAACCACGCTTGGTGGTCCCGGGATAGCGGCACGAGGGTGTTCGCCTGCTCTTGGTCCAATGCCTTGGCCATGTGTTGCTTGAAATCGACGATGGCCTGCTGCCGGTAATGCGTTGTGTATGGTTTCCAAGCTTCGGGACCCGCGCTGACGAGACCAGCCTCCTTCATCTTTTCGATGCTCTTGAGTTGCTTTTCGAGCAGCTTGCCGCCGTCGAACATCGCACTGGCTCCCAATCCTTCGTACGCGTTGGCCTCCATCAAACGGGAACCACTTTCAACGTCTTCGTTGGCCGACGCAACGACGGCGTCGTGCAGCGCATCGATGGCGCTCGCAGCCCAGATGCCATGTCCATAGGGCTCGAGTGCGGCACCATACGCGGCCCGCTGCTCGAAGTTCAGTTCCTGGGTGATGCCTGCCGCGTCCCACAGTGCAAAGACAAGCCCCTTGTCCGGCGTAATGGAGTCCATCGCCTTTTTAAGGTCGGGTCCTTGCCCGGCTCGGTTGTGATATGTGAAACAGGCCGTCACGAGAGCGTCGGGCGCACTTCCCTTGTATTCATTCAGCAGGTCGGCGACATGGGTCACGCTCTCAGCATGAGGCTGCTCCGTACTACCGTTGAACCAGCCCGCTGCATCGAATTTTTGCATCCGCTTGTCGCGGCAGCCCATGAAATTCGACGCATACGCGTCGCGCACCTTCTTCGTCCACCGCGCCTCGCTGAAAGCGATATACACGACGCCAGCCTTTTTTGCATCCTCGATAGCGATGCACTGCGCGAGCTGAGCGTGTCCTTTCTGCTGGCAGTGGAACGGCTGCTCGAGCCTTCTGTCGATGTTCAAATCCGGTGGGAATTCGTATAGGTTTCCTTCGGCCGTCACCGCATACGCCTGCCATCGTCCGGTCTTCGGGTAGAACACGTACACGTAGCCGTAACGCAGTGTGCGTAGCGTGTACTTCGCCTTCTTTACGGCGATGTTCATAACGCCATCGCCAAACTGACCACCCATGAGCCTAACTGCGGCGGATGCGTTATGCGCTTTCGTATCTGCGAATGCCGAGTAGCGGACCGGCAAGATAGGAAGGCCCTTCTTCTTGCACATGTTGCAGCTGCCGGACTCGCGCGTCGGCGCCTGTATTGCCGTTGTCGTCAACTGACCGATATTCGAGAAGTCGAAGTCGTATGCCATTTTCTTGTCTGGTTCAATCCGGGGATGCGACAGGGGTCACGGGTACTGGATACTCTCGCGCGCAATCGCCTCCCATTCGGGTTGCGTCCAGCGCGCGACGGTTTCCACGTAGGGATGCTTCTCGGGCTCCTGTAGCACCGCGCGGACGCGCGGGTGCCGGTCGAAATAGGGAGAGACGACCGTGCCGTGAAGGGCGAACGCCAGCAGGTCACCGCCAGAGAGGCCGTATGTCTCGCCCTTTGCCAGTTGAGCCTCAAGCAGCGACGGCATATCGGGCGTGATTGCGGTTCCATTGCTACGAAGTGCCTCCAGCGCTCGCTCGACAATCTCGATGCGCGCGACTTGCTTATACTGCGCGGCAGTAAGCACGAACTCGTCGCTCGTGACGTCGGCACGTTCCACCGTCACCCATCCAGCTTGTCGGTCGAGGTACGTCCAGCGAGCAGTTGGCCCCATCAGTGAGCCCAACTGCTCGGGCTTCAGTATCCAACGCAGATGCGCAAACACGCGCGGGTCATAGAATCGGAAAATCGCGGTCCCTTCGCTCGGCTTCGACAACACCAGACGCGCCGAAAGGTGGTGCTGCAGTCGATGAGTCGCCTTATCACATTCGAGGATGGCGCAAATAACCGGTGGCGCTCCCGACGCGCGAGCGCGCTCCGCATCCGCGCGCAATGCCGGCAGTTGCTCGTCCGGGTGTTCAGCGCAATGGAGCACCGGCGCATTGCCTGCCAATTCCGGCCGCCGCTCGGGCACAAGCTCGCCAACGGCATAAACGGGAGGCACATCGGGAAGCTCTAGCTTCCCATTGAGCGGTTCAACGATGACGTAGTGAACCATGGGTAACCTATACAAGTGCGGCACCGGACTGCGCAGCAGCACCCATCTGCTGAGCGCACGACTTGGCCGATGCAAGTTGCGCCGAAGCGTTTTCGCTAGCAGGCCCGTCGAAGACATGCTGCGCCCCCTTGACCTCGACGGTGCCTGGCGCATGTACGTAGATGTTTCCCCCCGAGAGTCGGATGGTTGCGCCACCGGCTCTAAGCGTAATTTGCTTTCGCGCCATCACGTCCACCGCGTCGGAAGTAGAAACGACCTTGACGGTCTTATCGGCGGTGATTTCGATGTTGTCCGACTGCGCTTGCAATTCCATCTTGCCCTTACCGGCGAACAGCTTGATGCCCGCGTTCTGCACGAAAAAACTCAGCCTTTCGCCGACGCTCGCAATCCATGATTTCGCGGTCGAAACGTAGGTGCTGGAACCGCTCACGAGGTTGATGTGCTCGGTGGCGGCGGCATGCAGCGATTGCTGGCTCGACAAACCCATACCAGCCGGACTGGCCAGCAGCATGATGGGTTGCGAAAAGCCGTTGGCGCTACCACTGCCGCCGCCTGCCGTGCGGCCCCCGAGTTGGCTACCCTGGACGTTGCTCTGGGTGGCCGACGCGAAGTCTTTGATAGCGCTTTGCGCCGAGTCGAGCCCATCGGCTTTACCGTCGACCGCTGCAAGCGAACGGCGCTGAATGACTCCGCCTGAATCAATGAGATGCTGCGTCGCCTCTTTCACGTCGAGCGGCTGGCTCGAAGTGCCGCCGCGGGCGTACGTCGAAACGTAGAGCCCTTGCCCCGCCCGTAACGTTCCCCACGAGTCGGTCTTCAGGTCGAAACCCGTGCCGAGGTAGCTCCCGCGCGTATTCCCGCTGTGGTCGATGAGATACCCGATGTGCAAATACGAGCTCGCAGTCGAACTGTAAATTTGCGCGCGATTTTGGCCCGTGGAGTCGTCAAAAACCAGTTGGCTAAAGCCTCGCCCGCCATACTCCTTCGACTTGAACCCAGACAACAGCCCATTGGTGTGCCAGTGAGGTGTATTGAGCCCGTTGAACAACACGCCCGTGATAACTGGACGGTCGCAGTCGCCGTCGATGTAGTCAATTGCAACCTCGTGGCCCACTCGTGGCACGAAAACCCCACCGAAGCCGCTCCCTGCATTCGGCGAGACGACGCGCATCCAGCATGAGGATGACTGGTCGTTGTTTCCGAGCCGGTCCCAGTGCATCTGGACCTTCACGCGATTCAACTCGTCGGTGAATATTTCTTCGCCGGCAGGCCCGACAACCGTCGCCGTCTGCATATGCATGCCAGGCTTCTTGTGGTCGAATGGACTGCGATACGGCACCCGTCGCCGTTGCGCCTCGATTTCGACCAAGAAAAAGCTTTCGTTGCCGCTCTCGTCTCGGGACGTGAACAGCGATTGCATGTCCTTGTATCGCGCCCTCATGCGCGTAAGTTGGTTTTGCAGGCTGTGCGGAAACGGCCGACTGTTTCCCAGCGGCAGGTTGTTTTGGATGCACCACCTTACCGCGATGGTTGCGAATTCCTTCTCTTGTGGTTTATCCGAATCGTGCTCGGGATGGTTCTTCAAGTCGAACCACCGCCCGCATCCATACTGAGGCCGCTGCCGACGCCATAAAAACGCTTGGTTCGTGACTCATACTCTTCGAGGCGGTATTGGACCGCAAGCGAGCCCCGGTCATTCGCCGCCTCTCTCGGAGGGAAGCTGTAGGGGCCCGCGTACTCGTAAACTTCGAGTTCACTAGGAACATCACCGTGCCCGTCCGTCGAGGTGCCGGAGCGTTCCCTCGGCCAGTCGGGCTGCTTGTAGTCGGACGTGCGAATAGCATAGGCGACGCTTTGGACGACGCGCTCGCTGCTCCACTCCACGAGGGCATCGGCACTAGTTCGTCGTTCTGCGCGATAAAAAGTGACATCCTGCGTGTCGAGCGGCTTGAAGCGATACATGTCGTCGGTTATAACGACCGTATGCGACTTCCCGTTCTCCGCCTGCTCAATGTAGGTGAACCAGCCTTCGGATTCCATCAACCGATGGACGAAGTTGTGATCGCTGTCGTACTGCGTGCAGTACGAGTGCGTCGCGCCACGGTTGCGCAAGTCGAATCGGTATTGCCCGCGTGCATGGGAATGGCCGTCGAATACCTCGGCCAGGATGTCCGCTGTCGTTCGGTTTTGAAAGATCCTCGCGTCCTTCCGATGACGCAAGAATCGCATCCAGGACGAGAACGAAAGCTGGTAGTACGTCATGCCCCCGTCGGAGCCAAGCCTTCTCGTCGCGAAGACGAACCCGTGATAGGGGAGATAGCTGTTGTCCCGCTGGCGGACCCACAACGTGACCGGCTTTGCCATCAGCTTCTTCAATTCGATGACGCGCTCGCGGGACACGACATCTACTGTCATCTCGAACTCGCGTCCGATGCGCGACTCCCCCACCACTCGTTGAGGCAGCAGCACCTGCGCGCCGAGAGGCGTGCTGAGTATCAACGCTCTGTTGCCTTGCTCGATTCCGACCTCAAGCATAAGTGAGTGAGCGGATCTACCCATATCGATTAATTCCTCTCCAGTAGCGCAACCGAATTAAAGGAGGGGAATCATAGATTATAAATTCAAGGAATTACACTGATGCTGTCGCTTTCCAAACAATTAAAGAATTATCGCCTTTCATTTCGGTAATTTCTGCCAAATGAAAGCGTTTCCTATTTTTCATCGTCGCACCGGCGAAGCATTTCTTACCTAGAGGTATTTAGCAATTCTGTCCGGACGGAGCTTTATGGAGGCTATCTCGAAAATGCTTTGAGGAATATGCGCGGCGCCTCAAGATTTGGATTGACGCATTCGTGTCCGCTGTTATCCGACCGATTCCGGTTCGGCTCCCAGCGGCGATCATCGACAACTGTATATTCATACAGGTCGTTGCCGTACTATTATGAGGTCGTTGGATGGGAGGCGGCCATGTGCTACTCAGCTCAGATAAAGGCGGACTACGGACGGTTTGTCAGGACGTTCGGCGCGCGCATCGGCCTCGAGGAGTTCACCAGGCTTTATTGGGAGCGAGAGCAGGGCGCCGCACATCTGATTCCCAAGGCTGTCGACTCGATGTTCTTGGAGCCGCAAACGCCCGCCGAGCGGCGCATCAAAGATATGATTGAACGATTCAATCAGTCGCTGGCAGCAAAGCTCGAAGAGGAATTGTTCAAGCAACGCACACGCCTTGCCGACGCGGAGCGGTCGCTGCAAGCGAAGGCGACGAAGGCCGCGACTGAAAGCAGACGAATTGCGACCAACAAAGTCGAAGCGCTGCGTCGCAGGCTGGACGACCTACGGCGAACGGACCTGCTGGAACGCGACGCTCGAATTTTTCCGGGGCACTATGCGCCGGTCATCGTCATGGAGAACGGCGAGCGGGTTGTGAAGCCTATGCGATATCAGTGCCGCCCTGCTGGCAAACCCGCGTTCTATGACAAGAAGTTTCCCGGTACGTATAACGCCAGACGAGACAGCCTCGAAGGCTTCTGGCGGCAACTGTTTGGCTACTCACATGGCTTGTTGGTCGCAACGGCGTTTTTCGAGAATGTCGGCAAAGCAAAGCTCGAGGGGCGTGAACTCAACAACGGCGAAAGAGACGAAAACATCGTCTTGCGATTCGAGCCCCGCCCGGCGGAAGACATGCTGGTGGCTTGCTTGTGGTCACGCTGGACTGGAACGGACGAGCCCGATTTGCTCTCGTTTGCCACCATTACCGACGAGCCTCCACCCGAAGTGGCCACCGCGGGCCACGACCGATGCATCATTCCGATAAAGCCTGAGAACGTTGATAGGTGGCTGGCGCCAGAGGCGGACAACCTCAAGGCGCAATACGCCATACTCGATGACAGGGAGCGGCTGTACTACGAGCATCGGTTGGCGGCATAAAGAGACGCGTGATGTCTCCGATGCACTCGTTGCCTGCTCGAAAGGCTCGTCAATTCGATGGTTAGTGAAATTGGCACGCCTTTGTCGTCGCCCTGCGGCCGTTCGCAGGAATTCCGTCGTGCGTTAAGTGAAACATTGCGGCCCGCTTGAAGTAAAACCATCAATACTTGCCAAGCGAGTGCGAGCCCCAGCCTCCCTCACTCCACCGTGACCGATTTCGCCAAATTACGAGGCTTGTCTACATCCGTCCCGCGCGCACACGCCGTGTGATACGCGAGCAACTGCAACGGCACCACATGCAGGATCGGCGACAGCATCCCATAGTGCTCGGGCATGCGAATCACATGCATGCCTTCTTCATTGACGATCTTCGTATCGGAATCGGCGAACACATACAACTGGCCGCCACGCGCCCGCACTTCCTGCATGTTCGACTTCAGTTTTTCGAGCAGCGTATCGTTCGGCGCGACCGTCACGACGGGCATCGCTTCGGTCACGAGCGCAAGCGGCCCGTGCTTGAGTTCACCTGCAGGATAAGCCTCAGCGTGAATGTAAGAGATTTCCTTGAGCTTGAGCGCGCCCTCGAGCGCGATCGGATAATGCAGCCCGCGGCCGAGAAACAACGCATTCTCTTTGCGCGAAAACTCCTCCGACCACCCGATAATTTGCGGCTCGAGCGCAAGCACGCTATTGAGCGCAGCCGGCAAGTGGCGCAATTCAGTCATGTAGCTGGCTTCTTTGGCCGCATCGACATGGCCACGCATCTTGCCGAGCGTCACCGCCAGCGTAAAGAGCGCCACCAACTGCGTGGTGAATGCCTTTGTCGAAGCTACACCGATCTCACGCCCGGCGCGCGTCAAGAACTGCATTTGCGTCAAACGCACCATCGCACTCGTGCCGACGTTGCAAACCGCCAGCGTATGCCGATGACCCAGCGCTTGCGCGTGCTTGAGCGCAGCCAGCGTGTCCGCCGTCTCCCCCGACTGCGAAATCACGACGACGAGCGCTTTCGGGTTCGGTACCGATTCGCGATAACGGTACTCGCTCGCAATCTCGACCTGCGTCGAAATCTTCGCAATCGATTCAAGCCAATATTTCGCCGTCAATCCCGAGTAATAACTCGTGCCGCAAGCCAAAATCAAAATGCTGTCGATTTCGTCGAAAGCGGCAGGCGCTGCCTCGCCGAATAGCGTCGGCTCGAATGTATCGCTAGCAGGAATCGTGTCGGAAATCGCGCGTGGCTGCTCGAAAATTTCCTTTTGCATGAAGTGGCGGTACGGACCCAGCTCGACTGCGCCGCCGTAGGCCTGCACCGTGCGCACTTCGCGTTCGACAGCCGCACCGTCGCGGTCGCTGATGCGTACACCGCCTAGCGTGAGTTCGCACACGTCCCCTTCTTCGAGGAACATGAACTGTTCGGTGCTGCCCGCGAGCGCCAACGCATCGGATGCGAGGAAGTTCTCGCCCTGCCCCACCCCGACGACGAGCGGCGAACCCTGGCGCGCACCCACCACCGTGTTTGGCTCGTCCTTATGCACGACGGCAATCGCATACGCGCCATGCAATTGCTTGACCGCCTCGCAAACGGCATCGTAAAGGCTGCCGCGATAAAGGCTGTGGATCAGATGCGCAATGACTTCGGTATCCGTTTGCGAGACGAACACGTAGCCCTTGCCGCGCAGCATTTCACGCAGCGGCTCGAAGTTTTCGATGATGCCGTTATGCACGAGCGCCACCGCATCGCGCGAAAAAATCGGATGCGCGTTATCGGTAATCGGCGCGCCATGTGTGGCCCAACGCGTATGCGCGATACCCGTCACGCCCTCGAGGTGCCCCGCGCGCACTTGCGCATCGAGATCGGCCACGCGCTCGACGCTGCGCGCGCGGCGCGGCTCGCCGTTCGTCAGCACGGCGACGCCGCACGAATCGTAGCCGCGATATTCGAGGCGACGCAGTCCTTCGACCAGAACGGGAACGATATTACGCTGCGCAACGGCGCCGACGATGCCACACATGGGAACCCTTCCTTTCGCGAGTAGTACTTCTCTTTTCGATCCTGCCGTGCAAGCGCGCCCACGTCTGTGCGTAAGCGCATGCGCCGTCAAAGCAGCGCCATCTCAGCGCTTTTTCTTGACCGGACGCACGTAACCGACGCGCGCCACCTGCGTCTTTTCGTTGAGCGCAAGCGCGCCTTCGGGCACGTCCTTCCATATCGTCGTGCCCGCCGCGATCGTCACGCCGCGGCCAACGCGCACAGGCGCCACCAATTGCGTGTCGGAGCCGACGAAGACATCGTCCTCGATCACCGTGCGATGCTTGTTCGCACCGTCGTAATTGCACGTGATCGTGCCCGCCCCGACATTCACGCGCGCCCCAATATCGGCGTCGCCAAGGTAGCTCAAATGATTCGCCTTCGAACCCTGCCCCAGCGTCGCATTCTTCACTTCGACAAAATTGCCGACATGCGCCTCGTCGCCGAGCACCGCGCCGGGCCGCAGCCGCGCGTACGGTCCGAGCACGGCGCGCGCGCCGACCTGCGCGCCATCGATGTGCGTGAACGGCTCGATACGCGTGCCCGCGCCGATCGTCGCATCGCGCAGCACGCAATTCGCGCCGACCGTGACGTCGTCCGCCAGCGCGACTTTGCCTTCGAACACGCAATTGACGTCGATCGACACATCTCGGCCGCACGTCAGTTCGCCACGCACGTCGAGGCGCGCAGGGTCGATAACGGTCACGCCCGCGCCGAGCAATGCGTTCGCAATGTTGCGCTGATGAATCCGCTCGAGTTCGGCCAATTGCGCCTTGCTGTTCACCCCGAGCGTTTCCCACACTTCATCGGGCTGCGTCGTGACGACGTCGAAGCCCGCTTCGATGGCATGTTCCACGACGTCGGTCAGGTAATACTCGCCTTGCGCGTTGTCGTTCTTCAGTGCGCCAAGCCACATGGCAAGCTGGGCCGTGGGCGTAACGACGATGCCCGTATTGATCTCGCGGATGCGCAGTTCGTCCGGCGTCGCATCTTTCTGCTCGACGATGCGCATGACGTAGCCAGCGGCATCGCGCACGATCCGGCCATAGCCGGTGGGATCGTCGAGCGTCACGGTCAAAATGCCGTAGCGGCCATCGACGGCCGCATCGGCCAAGCGCTTGAGTGTCGAAGCCCGCGTGAGCGGCACATCGCCGTACAGCACCAGCGTAGGCTTCGCGGGATCGAGCAACGGCAACGCCTGTTGCACGGCGTGCCCGGTGCCAAGCTGCTCGGCCTGCAGCACGAACGCGACATCGGGCGCGGCGACGGCTTGCTGCACCGCTTGCGCGCCATGCCCCACGACAACCACGATTCGCGCCGGATCGAGCTCGCGCGCCGTATCGATGACGTGAGCGAGAAGCGGCCGGCCAGCCAGCGGATGGAGCACCTTCGGCAGCGCGGAGCGCATGCGCTTGCCGGTGCCTGCAGCCAAAATGACGATGTTCATGGCATCGGCGAAAGAGTAAGGGACAAAGTGCGCGATTTTAACACGCGTCAAGCCGCGCAAAGGCCGCCCAGCAAAGCCTCGCAACGCTCACGTTCGGGGCACTCGAGAGGTTGACGGCGCGTCAAAGATCGTCGAACTGAACGAACGAAATCGCTTGGCCGCCCTCGCCGCTCGACGCCGTCGTGCAAGGGTCTTCGTCGAAGGCGATGTCGCCTTCCGGATCGGCCTGCCCCGTCGCGCGCAAACCCGCGAACGGAAACAGCGACGGGTCCATCAAATGCGACGGCACGACGTTCGACAAGGCATTGAACATGTTCTCGACGCGCCCCGGAAAGCGCTTGTCCCAATCGCGGATCATCGCCTTCATTTCGGCGCGCTTCAGGTTCGGCTGGCTCCCGCACAAATTGCAGGGAATGATCGGGAACGCACGCAATTGCGCGTATTTTTCGAGGTCCACTTCCTTCACGTAGGCAAGCGGCCGAATCACGATGTGCTTGCCGTCGTCGGACTGCAGCTTCGGCGGCATGCCCTTCAGTTTGCCGCCGTAAAACAGATTGAGCAGCATCGTTTGCAAGATGTCGTCGCGATGATGGCCAAGCGCGATCTTGGTCGCGCCCAGTTCGTCGGCCACGCGATAGAGGATGCCGCGCCGCAACCGCGAGCAAAGCGAGCAGGTGGTCTTGCCCTCGGGCACGAGGCGCTTGACGATGCTGTACGTGTCCTGATTCTCGATATGAAACGGCACGCCCACGCTCGTCAGGTAGTCGGGCAAGACGTGCTCGGGGAAACCGGGCTGCTTCTGGTCGAGGTTGACGGCCACGATATCGAAATGGATCGGCGCGCGCTCACGCAGCCGCAGCAAGACGTCGAGCAGCGCATAGCTATCCTTGCCGCCCGACATGCAGACCATCACTTTGTCGCCGTCCTCGATCATGTTGAAATCGCCGATCGCTTGGCCGACGAGCCGAGCCAGCCGCTTGAACAGCTTGTTGTTCTCGTACGCTTCCTTTTGCTCGCGGCGCGTGAGCGCGGGGCGCGCGTGGGCCTGCTCCGGCTGGCCCGCCGCTTCCTGCGTTAGCCCGGCGGTTTCGGGTTGGACCGCCGCGCCCGGTTGCGCGATCGTCTCTGGCGCGTTCATACCGATGCCTCTTTGATGCGAAATACCTCGACGCCCACCGCGTCGCAATCGGGATAGACGTCGGGCTTCTCCGTCGATACGGAAACAGCCCGCACACGCGGATGCTCGAGCATCGTCGCCGCGATGTCGTCGCACAACGTCTCTTGCAGATGGATGTGCCCCTGCCCGACGCGGCGCGCGATCGTCGCGCGCATGAAGTCGTAATCGAGGACTTCGTGCAATTTGTCTTCGATCGGCGTCGTATCGGACAGCGGCACGAACAGCTCGACGTTGATCACCACGCGCTGTTCGCCGCGCTTTTCGAACTCGTGCACGCCGATGTTGATATAGACCTCGTAATTGCGCAGAAAAAGCCTGCGGCAATCGGCGAGCCGGGGATGCAAGAGTGAGGCAACCATGTTCGTTCCAGTCAAAATACGCGCGCGAAGCGCGAGGGCCCGGCCCAGCCGGGGCCGACGCGCGTCACCGCGTCAAAAACATTACGTCGCGCGGCAGCGGCACGAGATGCTGCCCGCCGTCGACGATCAAAGTGGCGCCCGTCACGCCATGCGCTTGCGCCAAATAGCAGGCCGCCGCCACGACGTCCTCAGGCGTCGACGCCCGGCCGAGCGGCGTGACGCGGTGCGCCTGCGCGAACTCGTCCGGCGTTTGATCGGCCGATTGCAGCGTCAAGCCCGGAGCAATGCCGACGACGCGCACTTTCGGGGCCAGCGCCTGCGCCAGCGTGACCGTCGCGCTCTGCAGCGCCGCCTTCGACAGCGTGTACGACAAATAATCCGGATTCAGGTTGTACAGCTTCTGGTCGAGCACGTTGATGACCACGCCGCGCAGCGCTTCGTCCTCGCGCGCCGCTTCGGGGGTCGCATCGAACAGGGCGCGCGCGAGCACCAGCGGAGCGGCCACATTGACGGCCATGTGCGCGAGCAGCGTCTCGTAGCCGACGTCACGCGCCGTATCTTCGACGAAGCGCGATGCGTTGTTGACCACGCACAGCGGCCGGCCGAGCGCGGCCGTGCATGCCGCAACGAGCCCCGCCGCTTCGCGCTCGATGGCGAGATCGGCCGCCAGCGCCACGGCGCGGCGGCCCAGCGCGCGAATTTCAGTCACGAGCGAATCGGCTTCGTCCTTGGACGCGCCGTAATGGACGCCGACATCCCAGCCCTGAGCGGCAAAGCCGAGCGCAAGCGCGCGGCCGATACGCCGCGCCGCGCCCGTCACCAAGACGACGCGCGCCGGCGCCGCGGCAGCGCCGGCTTCAGATCGAGGATGGGGGGAAGCGGTCATTTACAATGCCGGGATGAATCAGAATGCTCACGAACCCGCTAGTT
The DNA here is from genome assembly GCA_004322045.1 of Paraburkholderia sp. Taxonomy (GTDB): domain Bacteria; phylum Pseudomonadota; class Gammaproteobacteria; order Burkholderiales; family Burkholderiaceae; genus Trinickia. Next base: position 179,198 of record SCRN01000043.1, on the reverse strand, counting down.
TACCCGTTCCGGCCGCCGATGCACTCGCGGCCAGCGCCGCGCTCGTGGCGCACATCCGTCACGAAATTTCCGCGGCGGGCGGGTGGTTGCCGTTCGACCGCTACATGGAACTCGCGCTGTACACGCCCGGGCTCGGCTATTACAGCGGCGGCGCGCGCAAATTCGGCCGCCGCGCCGAGGACGGCAGCGATTTCGTCACGGCGCCGGAATTGTCGCCGCTGTTCGCACGCACGCTGGCCCGCCCCATCGCCCAAGCGCTGGCAGCCAGCGGCACGCGTGAAGTCATGGAGTTCGGCGCCGGCACGGGGCGGCTCGCGGCCGGCGTACTGTCCGCCCTCGACGCACTCGGCGCACCGCTCGAGCGATATGCCATCGTCGATCTGTCAGGCGAGCTGCGCGAGCGCCAGCGCGAAACCATCGCAACGCTCGGAGGCGACCTAGCTGCGCGCGTATGCTGGCTAGACGCGCTGCCGGAGCGTTTCGAGGGGGTCGTGCTCGGCAATGAAGTGCTCGATGCCATGCCGGTGGCGCTTTACGCGCGCACGGGAGGCATCTGGCATGCACGCGGCGTCGCCGCCTCCGGCGAAAACGGCGCCTTGCGTTTCGAAGCGCGCGCGCTCGATGCCGCCGGCACCCGATTGTCCAAGGAAGATGCCGCCCTGCTGGCCGAAATCGACGCCGAGGTCGACCCGTCGCTCGATTACGTCGCCGAAACGCACGCTGCCGGCGCGGCCTTCACTCGCACCGTCTGTTCGATGCTCGTGAAGGGCGCAGCCTTTTTTATCGATTACGGGTTTCCGCGCGCGGAGTACTACCATCCGCAACGCACCGAGGGCACGCTCATGTGTCACTACCGGCACCGCGCGCACGGCGATCCTTTCCTTTATCCGGGGCTGCAGGACATCACCGCTCACGTCGAGTTCACGCGCATCGCCGAAGCGGGCGTCGATACCGGAGCGGACTTGCTCGGCTACACCTCGCAGGCGCGTTTTCTGTTGAACGCCGGCATCACCGAGACCCTGTCCGAAATCGACCCCGCCGATGCCGCGCGCTTCCTACCCGCGGCCAACGCCGTGCAAAAGCTGCTGTCCGAAGCGGAGATGGGCGAGCTGTTCAAGGTGATCGCGTTTTCGCGCGGCATCGACGAGCCGATCGATGCGTTCGCGCGCGGCGATCGATCGCATACGCTCTGAGCGTTACGCCGCTTCGCCCAAAGCGCGCGCCACGGCTTCGACCCGCGCACGGTGAACGGCGTCTTTGATTTTCGCCGGCTGCGCGGCGAACCCTTGCGCAACGGCGCCCGCATCGACGGCGCGGGCGGCCGTCAGCGCGAGCCGCAGCCGCTCGGCTTGCGGATACTCGCGCGTCTCGAAGCCGAGCCGGCCGCGCGCATCCGATTCGCATGCCTGCAGCGCTTCGGCGAAACGCGCGGGCTTGCGCAGCGCATCGCTGCGCTCGAACAGACGCACGAGCGCAGCGGCGCCCATTTCCATGACCCGATGAATATTGCCGTGCTCGCGGGCGACGAGCAGCGCCAGGTCGCGGCACTCGTTGGGCACGCGCAAGCGCTCGCACAGCGGCCGCAAGAGATCGGCGCTGCGCGTCTCATGACCGATGTGGCGCGGGAGGATATCGTCGGGCGTCGTCGCCTTGCCCAGATCGTGAGTGAGCGCGGCAAACCGCACCGGCAAGGCATACCTGCGCGCGGCCGCGTAATCGACGACCATCATGACGTGCACGCCGGTGTCGACCTCGGGATGGTAGTCGGCCCGTTGCGGCACGCCGAACAACGCATCGACTTCCGGCAACACGCGCACGAGGGCGCCGCATTCGCGCAGCGCCTCGAACATGCGCGAGGGCTTGCGCTCCATCAGCCCGCGTGAAAGCTCCTGCCAGACGCGCTCGGGCACGAGCGCATCGGCTTCGCCGGCCGCCGTCATCGTCCGCATCAAGGCGAGCGTCTCGGGCGCCAGCGTGAAATCATGAAAGCGCGCGGCGAACCGGGCCACGCGCAGAATCCGCACCGGATCTTCGACGAACGCCTCGCCGACATGCCGAAAGCGCCGCTCGCGCAAATCTTCCCGCCCGCCGAACGGATCGATGACCGGCCCGGTCAGCTCGCCGTCGGGGCGCACCTCGCGCGCCATCGCATTGATCGTCAGATCACGGCGGGCCAGATCTTCCTCGAGCGTGACATCGGGCGCGTAGTAGAAGTGGAAGCCGTGATAGCCGGCGGCTGTCTTGCGCTCGGTGCGAGCGAGCGCATATTCCTCTTGCGTCTGCGGATGCAGAAAAACGGGGAAATCCCTGCCGACGGGGCGATACCCTTGCGCCACCATCTGCTCGGGCGTCGCGCCGACCACGACGTAATCGCGGTCGGACACCGGCACACCGAGCAGCGCATCGCGAATCGCCCCACCCACTGCGTAAATCTTCATGCGTCGTCGTCTTCGTAATAGCCGACGCGATGCGTCTCGGCCTGCGCATCGTCGAACCAGGCGCGCACCGCCGGCAAAGCACGCACGCTTTCGATGTAGGCACGCGCCGCATCGGACAACGGCGGCGCATAGGTGATGAAGCGCGAGACAACGGGCGCATACATGGCATCGGCCGCGCCGAACGTGCTGCCGAACAAGAACGGGCCTTGGTAGCGCGCGAGACACTCGCTCCAAATCGCGTCGATACGCTCTACCTCGGCGAGCACCGCGGGCGTCGCGCCCTTGCCCGGCCGCCGGGCGCGTACATTCATCGGCATCTGCGAGCGCACTTCGCCAAAGCCGCCATGCATCTCGCACGCGATGGCGCGCGCATGCGCGCGAACCGCCGGATCGCTCGGCCAAAGGCCATGCTGCGGATAACGCTCGGCCAGTGTCTCGAGAATCGCGAGCGACTCCCAAATCCCTTGGCCCTCGTCAGTGATCAGGCACGGGATCTTGCCCGATGGCGAATGCTCGAGAATTCGGGCCTTCGAATCGGCCTCGCCGAGCAACACGATTACTTCCTCGAACTCGATGCCCATGTGCTTCATCATGACCCAAGGCCGCATGGACCACGACGAGTAGTTCTTATCACCGATGATGAGTTTCATGCGTCACCGCCACGAACGTTGGTTGGTTGATTGATCGGTCGACCGAATGGGAGAAAGCAAGAACCGCCATGGTGCCACGATGGCGCAATCCGCGCAGCGAGGGACGCGCCGTACGGGACTTGCACCGAGAGCAACGAGCCGGTTTTCAAAGCACCGGCAAGGCGCCCCGAGCGTGCTCTCGAAGCGTGCAGCGGCTACGCCGATAGCGCCGCCCTCGCCGCCCGGCGATCAGCGCTCGACGGACGCAATCAACGCCCCGCCGTGGTCCGAAATACGTTGAAGCGCGAGCGCAGCGACGCGTCGTTCAGATACGTTGGCGCAATCGCCTCGATGGCGACGGGCGCCAAGTTCAACTCGGGCGCGAGCGGCCCGCTCAGCACCGCATCGCGCGACATCGAATCGAGGTTGTCGCGCGTGATGAGCGGCTCGCCCGGCAGCGATTCGAATGTCAGCGCCTGCATATACGCGAGCGGATCGGGTAGCCGCACGATCCGAGCGTGACGGCCGATGACCTCGCCGCAGTAGCGCACGAGCGCTTCGAGCGTATAGACGGTGGGACCGCCCAATTCGTAAGTCTTGCCATGTGCCGCATCGAGATCGAGCGTGCCGACGATCGCCTTGACCACATCGCCCACATACACCGGCTGGAACTTCGCATCGGGCTTGGCGAGCGGCAATACGGGGAATAAACGCTCGAGCACGGCGAACGTATTGAGGAAATGATCTTCGGGACCAAACACCACCGACGGCCGAAAAATAGTCGTCGCGAGTTGTGCAGCCGCGCGCACGGCTTTTTCGCCATCGCCTTTGGAGCGCAGATACATGCTTGGCCCATTCGGATCGGCGTTGATCGCGCTCAGATGGATCAGTCGATGCACGCCCTTGCCTTCGCAAGCGGCCGCGATCGTCGACGGCAGTTCCACATGCAGCTTGGCGAATTCCGGCCCATACGGCGTGCCGCGCCGGCCGTGCAACGTGCCGACGAGGTTGATGACGGCATCGGCGCCCTCGACGAAGCGGGCCAATTCGACGTGATCGAACACATCGAGCTCGATCACGTCGAGCGGCAACATCGTGAGGTGGCTCGCATGGCTGCGCCGCCGCGTCGCCACCCGCACGTTTTTACCCTCGGCGACGAGCGCGTTGGCCAGATGCCTGCCGATGAACCCCGAACCGCCTATCAATGCAATCGATTGATGCCGCATGTTCGCCTCCCTGCGAGCGACTACCGCTACCGCGTTGCCGACCCTCGCTGACCGCGCAGCCCCGTCAGGGCGTTTGCGGCAGGATGACGCCGAGGCGCTCCTTCAGCGATTGCGGGCGGCCTTCGAACAGCGCCGCATAGTAGACCGTGTTCGACAGCACGTTCTTGACGTAGTCGCGCGTTTCGTTGAACGGAATCGTCTCGGCGAAGATCGCGCCTTCGACGGGACGCTGCAGCGCCGCTTGCCATTGGCGCGGACGGCCGGGCCCGGCGTTGTAGCCAGCCGTGGCGAGCACGGCGGAACCGTCGAACTGATTGTAGATCATCGATAAGTAGCTGGTACCGAGCAAAATGTTCGTGTCGATGTCGTTCATCTGCTCGCGCGAGAGCGGCCCGAGGCCGATTTTACGGGCCACCATCTGCGCCGTGCCCGGCATCAACTGCATGAGGCCGCCTGCGCCCACGTCGGAACGCGCATTGATGATGAAGCGCGATTCCTGCCGGATCAACCCGTAGGCCCACTCGACGTCCAGCCCGGTCGATTTCGCGTCGCGCTCCACGATGTTGCGGAACGGCGAAAGATAACGCAAAGAAAAGTCGTGGTCGGCTTGCGTCCGGTCGGCCGTGTTCACGGTGCGATCGTACAGTTCGATGCGGCGCGCGTATTCGGCCACGGCCAGCAATTGCCGATCGCTCATGCCCCGCAACGGCCAGTTCCACTCGCGATTGCCCTCGAGCCGCAGGTTCAGCGCGTAAAAGCGCCGCGCAAGATCGAAGCCCGGCGTGTGGCTCGCGGCGTCTACTTCGGCATCGGTCACGCTCGTTTTCGGCGGCACGGTGATCTTGCGACCCAGTTCCTCGCTGGCGAGCTGACCGTAGAAATTGAAGCCCGCGGCGATGCGCGAGAATTCCTGGTTCGCGAGCGCCTTGTCGTCGGCATCGCCGATCTGCTTGAGCGCACGCGCGTGCCAGTACACCCAAGCCGGCTGGCTGCGCAGCGGGCTTGGCATCTGCTCGATCGACCAGCGCACCATCGTCCAATCGCCGGCAAGCAACGCACTGCGCGTGCGCCACATATAGGCCGGATAGGAGAGCGGTGCGTTCGCCGACAGCCGGAACCAATCGACGGCTCCCGGGACTTGGCGCGCCGCGCCCTGATAACCGATCGTGCCCCAGCCGATCGCGCGCTCGGCCAACGTCAGCGACGGCGCGATCGTCGCGAAGGTGGCTGCCGCCGACACGACGTCGTTGCGTGCCATGGTCGTGATGGCGAGCAACGCCAGTGCGTGCGATGCGGAATCGTGCCCCACGCCGCGCGCGAGCAGCAGCGGCGGTGCGCTCGTCGCTTGATCGACGAGCTTCGGATCCGGACGTGTCGCACCGAGCGCATCGAACAGCCGGCTACCGGCATTGGTGCTGTTTTGCTCGTAGGCGAGGCGGATTTGCTGCCAGACGTCGTCGTCGCTGAACTGATGATTCGCCGCGAGCGCGACGATCAGATCGACGCAGCCGTCGCCGTAGTATTTCGGCTCGACGAGCAGCGCGCGCGCCGCCTCGGCGACGTTCTCGCCGCGCGCGGCACGCGATTCGAGCGCGTAGCATTTCACCTGGGTATCGTCGTCCAGCACGAAGCGCGCGTACTGCGCATCGAAATTGCGCCAGTCGTGCCGTGCGCCCAGCACGACGAGATAATCGTTGCGCAGCCGATCGGCGATCGCTTCGCCATCGTGGCGCTGCAAAAACGAGAGCACGGGCGCGTCCGGCGCGTCGATGCGAGCGTGGCCGCTCCCGTCGAATAATTGCGGTTTGAGTTGGAAATACTCGAGGTACGACGGCGCAGGGTAATTCGGAATCATCGCCGCGAGTTGCGCCGCGCGCGCCGCGTCATTGTTGCGGGCGGCTTCGCGCAAGCGCACGAATATCTGATCGTCGGTGGGCGCCGCAGTGGGGCGGGCATGACGGCCGGCGCTGGCCGTGCCGCAGGCGACGAGCGCAACGGCGGCCAGCGCCAGAGCGGCCGCGCGATATACTCGAGCGAAGCGTTTCGACATCGTGGTTCGTGGAGCGAAAAATTGAGCGAAAGCATAGCACGCAACCCTTCGACAAATTCGAAAGCCGAGCTGCGAAAACGCTTGCTGCAGGCGCGCAACGAGGCGGCAGCGGCAGGCCGTGCCGACCCTTTGCTCGCGGCCCATTTGCGTGCTGCGCTGGCGCGCTACGCGCCCCACACTGTGGGCTTTTACTGGCCGCTGGACGGCGAGTTCGACGCGCGCACGATCGTCGCCGAATGGCTGGCGCAGGACGTGCGTCGGCAAGCCGCACTACCGGTCGTCGCCATGAAAGGCCACGCGTTGGAATTTCACGCGTGGACGCCCGATGCGCCGATGCGCTTCGGCCACCATCGGATCCCCGAGCCGGAGCAGGCGCAATCCATCCTGCCCGACCTGCTGCTCGTGCCCTGCGTGGGATTCGACGAAGACGGCTATCGGCTCGGTTACGGCGGCGGCTATTACGACCGCACGCTCGCCGCCTGGTCCGATATCGCCAAACCGGTCACGCTCGGCATCGCTTACGAGGCATGCCGCACCGCGCTGCCGCGCGAGCCGCACGACATTGCGCTCGATGCCGTCGTCACGGACGCCGGGCTGTTCGCGAGCGCACACACCGTCGAACGATCTTAGGCGTCGGTGTTGGCGGGGGGCCGCCAGGGTGTCGGGCCCGGCGCTCAGAGCGCTGACGCTTAAAGCGAAGCGGCGGCGCGCGCCGCCGTGTCGTACAGGCCCGATGCATTGCGCATGAGTTGTGCGGCCTCGCCGATCTGCTCGTTCGCGAGCCCGCTTTCCTTGAGCGCCGCAATCAGACAGCTTTCTCTCACTTCCCGGTACTTGCCGCAAAGCTCGCGCCCCGCCGCGGTCGCGGAGAAGAATACTTCCTTGCCGGTCTTTTCGCTTTTTACATACCCTCTACTCACGAGCTTCTTTAGCGCGTAAGTCGCGACATGCGTGTCTTCGATGTTGAGCACGAAGCAGATATCGGCAAGCTTCTTCTTGCGTTCGCGATGGCTTACGTGATGCAGCAGCGAGACTTCGATAGCGGTCATGTCCTTGGCGCCCGCTGCCGACATGCATCGCACCATCCAGCGGTTGAACGCGTTGCTCGCCATGATGAGCCCGTATTCGAACTCGGACAGTTCGACACTCGCCTCGGAGACGAGATGTTCCGAAGACACGATCTTGGTCGGGTGACGCGACATAGCGGGCTGCTGCCGAGGATGAGAAGGAGTGGGCGAAGTGTACGCCGCCCGCTAACCGCTCAGCATTAGCGAAAACGCTTATTGGTAAAATGTCGATAATTTATCGATAATGCCGTCCCATACAATGCATGCATGCGACCGGCGAAGGCGCTCAGATGACAGAACCACGTATCTATCCGTTCGGCGATAGCGCGCTCGTCTGCGAGGCGCCGCCACCGGCTACGCTCGCATGTCAGGAGCGCATCTGGGCGCTCGCGCAGGCGGCGCGCGAATGGGCGCACGTGGTCGAAGCGGTGCCGGGCATGAACAATCTGACGATCGTCTTCGATCCGCTTCGCGCCGATATGGAAGCGCTCGCGCGGCAACTAGGGCACGCGTGGAACCACACCGTGGCCGTGAAAGCTGCGGCCCGCGAGATCGAGATCCCCGTTCGCTACGGCGGCGACGACGGTCCCGATCTGCAGGAAGTGGCGCAGCACGCGGGGCTCAGCGCCGAGGAAGTCATCAGGCGCCATTCGAGCGCGGAATACATCGTGTTCTTCATCGGCTTTCAGCCGGGCTTCGCCTATCTGGGCGGGCTCGCCCCCTCGCTGCATACGCCGCGCCGCGCGGTGCCGCGGCTCGAAGTGCCGGCCGGCTCGGTCGGCATCGGCGGCGCGCAAACCGGCGTTTATCCGGCCGCGTCGCCGGGCGGCTGGCAGTTGATCGGGCGCACGGCGTCGACCCTGTTCGATCCCGCGCGCAATCCGCCCACCCTGCTGCAAAGCGGCGATCGGGTGCGTTTTTCCGTCGTGGAGTTCGCCCCATGATCGAGGTGCTGCGCGCCGGCGTGCTATCGTCGGTGCAGGATTTGGGCCGCGCGGGCTTGCGGCATCTCGGGGTCGCCCAAGCCGGCGTGCTCGATGTGCTCGCGCTCGAAGTGGGTAACCGCCTCGTCGCCAATGCGCCGCAGGCCGCCGCGATCGAAATTACCGTCGGCCCCGCCGCGTTTCGCTTCACACGGGCCACCCGCATCGCCATCACGGGTGCGCAGTTCGCCGCCACCCTGGACGGCGTGCCCGTCTATACATGGTGGAGCTTGCCGGTGCGCGCAGGGCAAGAGTTGGTGTTGCACGGCCCGACGCGCGGCATGCGCGGCTACCTGTGCATCCGCGGCGGCATCGACGTGCTGCCGGTGCTCGGCTCGCGCAGCACCGATCTTGCCGCGCGCTTCGGCGGGCTGGGCGGACGCAAGCTGCGCGACGGCGACAGGCTTGCGCTCGGCGTGCCTGCGGCGGGGCCGCGCCGCGTGTCGGCGGTCGATGCGCCCGCATTCGGCGTCAAGGCGCCGCAATGGTGCCGCTTCGCCGAAGTGGCGCACGAGCCGGTACGGCGCGGCAAGCACGTCGCTGGCGCAGAGCGCGCAGCGGTGATCCGGGTGCTGCGCGGCCCCGAATACGATGCTTTCGACGAAGCGGCGCGCACGGCGTTCTGGTCGGACGAATGGTGCGTTACCCCGCAAAGCAATCGCATGGGATATCGCCTGGCCGGCAGCCCGCTAACCGGCGCGCACAGCGGCGACATGCTCTCGCACGCGGTGCTGCCCGGCACGATTCAGGTCCCGAGCAACGGCCAGCCGATCGTACTCATGAGCGATGCGCAAACGACGGGCGGCTACCCGCGCATCGGTGTCGTCATCGCCGCCGATCTGTGGAAGCTCGCGCAGGTGCGGCTAGGCGGGGCTGTGCGCTTCGTGCGCTCGACGCGCGAAGAAGCGCGCTACGCGCTCGCCGAGCAACAGGCGTATTTGCGGCAGATCGATGCCGCGATCGCCATGCATGAAGAGCGGATGCAGCGCCAGGCCGGGCGCGCGCACGCCGCTTGATGGTTTTGGATGAGGGTGTCATGCAAATCGATTTGAATGCCGATCTCGGCGAAGGCGGCGACGCGGATGAAGCGCTGCTCGGTCTCGTGAGCTCGGCGAACATTGCCTGCGGCTGGCACGCCGGGGGCGCCAATGCCATGCGCGATAGCGTTCGGCTTGCCGTGCAGCGCGGCGTCGCGATCGGCGCGCATCCGAGCTTTCACGATCCGGCCAATTTTGGGCGCAAGGAAATGCATCTGCCGCCCGACGACATCTACGCCGGCATTCTTTATCAGCTCGGGGCCCTGTCGGCGATCGCGCAAGCCGAAGGCGCACGGGTGGCGCATCTGAAGCCGCATGGCGCGCTCTATAACCAGGCCGCGCGCGATCCGGCGATTGCCGAAGCGATCATTTCGGCCGTGCATGACTTCGATCCGTCGGTCGCCGTCTTCGGTCTGGCCAACAGCCGCTTCATCGCGATGGCGCGCGAGGCGGGACTCATTGCGATCGAAGAGGGGTTCGCCGACCGCGGTTATCGCGCCGACGGCTCGCTCGTGCCGCGCTCGGAGCCCGGCGCCCTCATCGACGATGAAGACGAAATGCTCGAGCACGTGCTGTCGATGGTGCGCGACAAACGGGTGCGCGCGGTGACGGGAGGCTGGGTGCCGCTCGACGTGCGCACGTTGTGCCTGCACGGAGATGGACCGCACGCGCTCGCGTTCGCGCAGAGATTGCGCGACACGCTCGAGACGAACGGCATCGCCGTGCGTGCCGCTTCCGCGCAGTCGCATTGAGGTTAGGGCTCGCATGTGCGAGCCGTCGACGATGCACGTCGCCGAGCGTGCTTGGGTGCGTCGTCTATGCCGCGGGAGAAAAGAGTCGCATCGCGGGCAGATGAACGATGAGCGGGCCGTGCCCCGGCAGGGGGTGCGCTTCGCTCTTGAGCAGGGCAAGCGGCCGTTAGAGCCGCATGAAGAACGATGCGCAGGAGGGCATCGTGGGCATCCGTCGCAGTGTGCATTTGGGCAAAACAGAACGAACGATGCGCGCAGCGACGTATTCAACGTTGCGTAAGACCGAGTGCGAGCGTCACAAGCGCTAGCCTGGTCGAACGTGGGGCAAGGGACAAGGGACGCCGAGCGCCGGCTCGGGTCGACTGGAGACAAACCTATGCAGACAAACCTATGGCCGTTGTTGGGTGTGGCCGTCATTATCGTCGGCTTCATCCTGCGATTCAATCCGATGTTGATCGTCGCCGCGGCGGCGATCGTCACGCCGCTTTGCGCGCACTTCCCGCTCGATAAGCTGCTGGCCGCCATCGGTACCGGCTTCCTCAAAACGCGCAATATTCCACTCATCATCTTGCTGCCGCTAGCCGTCATCGGCTTGCTGGAGCGCCACGGCCTACGCGAGCGCGCGCAGATCTGGATTTCGGGCATCAAAGCGGCCACTGCGGGGCGCCTGCTGATCGTCTATCTGCTCGTTCGCGAATTGACCGCGGCGGTGGGCCTTACCGGCCTCGGCGGTCATCCGCAGATGGTGCGGCCGCTGCTTGCGCCGATGGCCGAGGGCGCGACCGAAACCCGCTACGGCAAGATTTCCGATGCCGTCCGCTATAAATTGCGCGCGTTTTCTGCGGCCACCGACAACGTCGGGCTGTTCTTCGGCGAAGACATCTTCGTTGCATTCGGCGCGATCGTGTTGATGGTGACCTTCCTGAAGGAGTCCGGCATCGTCGTTGCACCGATGCACGTGGCCGTCTGGGGCATGCCTACCGCGCTCGGCGCGTTCGTGATTCACAGCGTGCGCTTGTATTTGCTCGATCGTCGTCTCGACAAGGAACTGGGGAGCCAGGCGGCTCAGGACGCTTCGCGCGCCGAAGAGGCCGACTCATCGCTGCTATCGCGCGCGACGGCGCGTCCTTCGACGAACGCGGGAGAACAAGCATGACCCTTTTGCTCACTCATCTGTTTTGGCTCATCGGCGCGCTGTTGTTGGTCGTCGGCGCGATGATCGTCACGGATAAGGCGCATCCGCGCCGTTTCGCGGCGGGCGGATTTTGGATCATTTATGCGCTCATTTTTCTCGTGGGCGATAAGCTGCCGGCCGAACTCGTCGGCGTGCTCGTCATCGCCATGGCGGTCATCGCCGGCTTTGGCGGCGTAGTCGGCGCCAAGCCGAATATGCTGAGCGAGGATACGCGCCGCGCGAGCGCCAAACGGCTCGGCAACCTGCTGTTCGTCCCGGCGCTGACGATTCCGGCGGTGACGGTTATCGTGACGCTCGCTGCGGGCCGGCTCGTTTTCGGCGGGACGCCCCTCATCGATCCGAAGAATGCGACGCTCGTCGGCTTCGGTATCGGGTGCGTGATCGCGTTGACCGTGGCCTGCTACGTCACGCGCGATTCGGTCGGGCAATCGGCGAAGGAGGCGCGGCGCCTCATCGATGCGCTCTCATGGGCTGCGGTGTTGCCGCAGATGCTCGGGATGCTGGGCCTCGTGTTTGCGGATGCGGGGGTCGGTAAGGCCGTTGCGCACATTGCGACGACCTACGTCAATCTCGACTATCGCTTCGTCGCCGTCGCGATGTACTGCATCGGCATGGCCCTGTTCACCATGGTGATGGGCAACGGTTTTGCGGCGTTTCCGGTCATGACGGGCGGCATCGGCGTGCCGATTCTCGTCAACGTGTTCCACGGCAACCCGGCGGTCATGGTGGCGATCGGGATGTTCTCCGGGTACTGCGGCACGCTGATGACGCCGATGGCGGCAAATTTCAACATGGTGCCCGCGGCGCTGCTGGAATTGCCGGATAAGAATGCCGTCATCAAGGCGCAGGCGCCGACCGGCGTGTTTCTTCTGATACTCAATATCGTGTTGTTGAATCTGCTGATGTTTCGGTAAGGGCATCTGAAGCGTACGGCCCGCCGCCCGAAGGGCGCGGGCCGGCGAGCGACGTCAGGATGGACGCATGCCGCGGCAACTGAGCTGCTGAACCCAGTTGAACTCGGGCATGGCCGGTGCGAGTGTGGGACTTATCGAACGCAGCGCCATCCGCGTTCCTGATATCGCACTACCTGGTGTCGAACCGTCGTATCGCCCTCACGACGCTTTCGACGTCGCTGTCCGACAGATGATGGTGGCAGGGAATGGTGACGATTTCCCGAGCGTATCCCTCCGTCGTCGGCAACGATACTGATGGCTGACTGCACAACCATGCCTTTTGCCGATGAATAGGGATCGGATAGTGGATTGCCGCCTGAATGCCATGCATTGCCATGTGTCGAAGCAGCTCATCTCGGTTCTTGGATCGAACAACATAGTGGTAATAGGCGTTCCCTGGCTTGCTCTTCCCTAGATCTGTCCCCGTTGCGGTTTCGGCGAGTGCTTCGTCGTAGAAGGCGGCAATTTCCCTACGACGGCGCAACCATTGGTCGACATATGCGGCTTTGACATTCAACGCGGCCGCCTGCAGGGTATCGAGCCGAGAATTGATCCCGAACGCGACCGACTCCTCGCGCGTGAGCAAGCCGTGGTTGCGCGCATTCATGACGTATTCCACGATGCCCGGATTAGTCGTGACCAGCACACCACCGTCGCCTAAGCAGCCGAGTGTCTTTAGCGGATGCAGCGAAAACGCCGCGGCATCGCCGTCAGTACCGACTTGGCGGCCGTCGATCGTCGTTCCGATTGCTTGGGCGCAATCCTCCACCACCGCTATGCCTCGGGGGCGGCACAACGCAACGATCGCGCCGATGTCAACCGGCCGCCCCCGAAGATGAACGGGTATAACGGCGCGCGTCCGAGCGTTGATCAGCGGCGCGATCAAGTCGACGTGCATGAGTTCATCATCGCCGACATCCGCCAGGACGGGCCGGGCACCCGCAGCGACAACCGCGCCGACGGTAGCAATGAACGTATTCGAACACGTGATGACTTCATCGCCCACCCCGATTCCGAGCGCCCGCAACGCGAGAAACAAAGCGTCGGTGGCGGAATTCATTGATACCGCATAAGCACCGCTGCAGCGCCGCGACATCCAGTTCTCGAACAAGTCGACTTCCTCACCGAGCACGAAATCCCCGGCGGCGAGAACATGGCGCCACCGTTCAATGAACAATTCAGACAAATCGGACGTCTGTTCTTGGACGTTATTGCATCTGATCATAAGTCACCCTTTGCGCGCTTCGCTTGGTGCCCACCAGCCCGATTGCCAGGGTTCCGGCCGCGCTGACAACGGCAGCAATCGTGAGGGTGTGGGCGTAACCGACCGCCTGCCCTACGAGGCTCCCGCCCACGTAAATAAACGGATGCAAGCCACTAGTCACGAACGTGTCGACCGCGACAACCTTGCCCAGATCTTTTTCGGGTGAATGGGTCTGCATCGCCGTTGCCCAGCCCGTCAGCCAAGACGCCTCGACAATGCCAACGAACGTGGCACCCAGCACCGCCATCCAGCCGAGATCCCCCAATCCCAGCACGGCCAGCGCACCGCAGAGAAGTACCCCGCAGGTAACCGCGAGTGCGATGAGACGCCGATGCCCGCACGCTAGCACCGTGATGACGGACCCAAGGCATGCTCCCAATCCGGACGCTGCAAGGCATATTCCCCACATGGTGTCGCCAAAGCGATCGCTCACCGCATAGGGGGCGACTACCAAAAAAACCGGAAAGCAAAAAACATTGACGAAAAGGGTTGCGAAAAAGCCCAACAATAATTCGCGCTTACGGACGATGATCGCGAGGCCATCGAATGCTTTGCGCATCGAGAACTCATCGCCGCAATCCAGCCTGCCTTGGTTTGGCACCAGGACGGTAAACATCGCAGCGGCAAAAAACGTGACCCCGTCGATGAGCACGCCCCACACGGGATCCCACACAATGATCAAGACGCCTAGCGTGGCCGGAAAAATGACCGCAACGAGGTTGTCGAGGAAGTTCATCGCCCCGTTGCCGGCAATCAAGGCCTCTTTCGGCAGCAGATTGGCGAGCAATACCTGGGTGCATGGACGCGAGATGCCGATCCCGATGCCGAACACGAGATAGGCAAATACGAGGCACCAAGAAGGAGCGCCGCACGTCATTAGAGCGACCACGGAAATCTGCACTGTGCCGCGCGAAACGTCGGTTGCGATCAGCACGTGCTTCGGCGATCTGCTATCTGCGAGCACCCCACCGGCAATCGCACCGACCACCGTGCCGATGCCCACGGCGGCCATCAGGAAACCGAAGATGTCGGCCGTAAGCCCCGCGTGAATGACCGCGAGAGGCAGGGCTGCGAGACAAACCGCATCGCCCGCCATCGACAGTCCCTGGCCAGTCAGCAGCATCCGAAAGGATGTGAAGCGCAGAGCGTCTCGATACGGCGACATGCGCTCGGCGAAGGATCTCACGCGCACGCTCCGCAACAGTGCGCTCGTCCGTCCGCACGCCATTGAACGGGTAAGCTGTTGCCGTCGTGTTCAATCTGTATCGCGCCGTTAGCGGGAACGGTGACGTGTAATCTCCTGCCTCTAAAGCAAATCGTGAACTGGTAGGAATTCCACTGTTCCGGCAACTGCGGTCGGAATGACAGACCATCGCCCTCGACGCGAAGTCCGGCCATCCCCTCGACGAGCCCTTGCCAAGCACCGGCGTACGCGGATAAATGCAAGCCGTTGCCATAGTCGTCCACCTTGGTAAAGTCGAGGTTGTAGCGGCTCGCACGCGCGATGAAATCAGCACAAGCCGAGGACTCGCCGACATCGGCGGCGAGCACGGCGTGGGGCCCGTAGCTCAGTGACGATTCATGTACCGTTCGAGGCTCGTAGAACGCCAACGCGGCGCGCTTGACCTCATGTGAGAAGTGCTGCGGAAACAGTGAGAGAAGTAAGACCACATCGGCTTGCTTTATGACTTTCGAAGGAAAGTTCTCCATCTTTTCCGCTGAATGTCGTTCGAGCTCGCTAACAAATTGCGGCCCGCTTCCTTTCGCGACGCGCAGCGGCGTATCGGGTAGATTCGCGTATCCGTCAAACTCCTCGGGAATCGAGATGCCGTCAGCCTCCATCCATGGAAGATATATGCTGCTTGCAAGGCGTCGCCAATGCGCCACCTCATCGGCTCGGAATTCACGCACCAACCCGAGGTCGATCAACGACAGTGCGAACTGAATGCACCAACTGAGAGAGTAATTCGTGTAAAAGCTATTGTCGACATGGTAGTGGTATTCATCGGGACCCATTACACGATTAACAACATACGCCTGCTTGCTATCCGACCATGTCAATGCTGATACGGAAAATCTCGCGCATGCCATGGCGATTTCGCTACCGCGGTCACTCATATACGCGTCGTCACGGGTGACGGTCCAGTACCGATGCACGGCATAACAAACGTTCGCTGATATGTGCAGGACTTCGTCGACACTCCACTCGCGCGTTATCTCCGCACTCGGATAGAGCAGGACGTAGCGCGGCCCGTTTTCCCCACCCCGATCATTCGAAGCCTCGGGAAATCGTGCGCCTGAGAAGCCGGTGGCATTTGCAAACCGGACAGCGTCCTCCAGGTGGAGATATCGATAATCGATGAGTGCCCTTGCCATAATCGGATCATTCCATATCCAAAAAATGCACTTGTGTAGTTCGGTGTCAAAGAACGTCGCCCCCGAGTGATACGTACTCGTGAGTCCACGCGCCGGCGAAATGAAACCGCGCTCTGGATGTTGAGGACCTGTGCCATGCTGAAGCAGCTGGAATACGGCGTACTTCACTCCCAACTCGACGGGCGCTTGATTGGCGTCGATCTGCACGAAATGGCTTTTCCAAATCGCGGCCCAAAGAGCGCGGTGTTCGCTTTCAATATCCAAAAATTCCGACATTGCACGGACCTGCCCTGAGCATGGGAATTCCAACGCCGGGCGCACCTGCCAGCAGGTGAAGAGATGCCGGCAGTCCGCCATGGAAAAGTCGAAGGTGGCGGATATCACGCAGCCTTGCTCGACATCACTCCAAGTCGATGTATGGGCACCAGAGTGCGGTGATGGTTCGACTTGCACGTCGTAGCGCAACCGGTGTTCGTCGGTAACGACAATTGCACTGAAATGGCGATCGCCTTGTCGGCATGACTCGATGTCATAATATCGAGCCGTCAGCCATCGCGAACTGCCCAAGTATTCGTTGACTGCAGAATCATCGATGCCGTAGTCCACTCGTACCAAGCTTGGCGCGACGCAACCGTCACTCATCCGCTGTAATCGGATCGAAGTGGAAACGCTCGACTTTTCCTGCACGTCGATAAATTGCCTGACCACGAGTTCGAACCTTACGCCCCCGATCTGCAAATGTTCGGTACTCTCTACAACCGCGTCGTCAAGGGAAAGCACGACCCTCGCGGTCGTGCCGTTTGCGCGCAAAGCCGGCTCGCCGGTACGCACGTTGTAGATTCGAAGAATGCGCGGGGCGGGCAATGAAACGATCTCGCGCGCCACGCCCGTGCCCGGGGCGTACACACCCGTCGCGAGCAATTGCAACTTCCTAGCGCGCGATGAACTATCAGGTACATGAGGTCGCACGCCGATGAGCGTATTGGCCAATGTGGTCATACATGAGACGAAGGATGACGATGCACGGTTTAGTGCGGCCACCGATTCATGTTGATCCCTGTGGGAAATGATCAGCATGCGCGCCCCGCCGGGGAACGGTAGGACCAGTTTAACGAGCGCATGTTCAACAGGTTGTGGTAACGGGGATCTGTGAGAACATTCGGACTGTCGTTGAACCAACCTGATTGCCAGCGCTCGCATAGCTCCAGCACTGCGTCCCGAATCGAATATGCAAACTCAAACCCGAGTTCGCGCCGTATCAGCGCTGAATCAAGCCTGTAGGATCGAATATCGTCGGAAGGCGCAATCCGAATCAGCACGTCCGTCCCTAAGTAGCGGTCGACTACCGTTTTGACGCGCTCCGCTAGTTCAGCCACGGTGTGATTCTCGTTGCCGACGTTGATCGGACGCCCACATAGCGCGCCTAAGGACTCTTTCTTGACAAGCAATGCGTATAGGCGGCAGAGGTCGGCAATATGCACGTTCGGCCGATATTGATGTCCGCCAAGTACCGTGATTTCCCCCTCCGCGAGGGCGCTGGCCGTCAGTATGTTGACAGTCAGGTCGAGACGCTGCCTGGGCGACCAGCCGCAAACGGTGGCGGCGCGCACGGCAATCGTTTCGAACGACGAGTCGTCCAGTTCGAAGAGCATCGCCTCGCCCTGTGCCTTGTATCGGTTATAGTCCGTCACGGGTACGCATGGTTGGGCCTCATCGACGACAGGATCGGCGTTGACGCCGTACACGCTCGCAGACGACGCATAAATGAAGCGACGGCAGCCGGAGCGCTTTGCGGTGCACATGAGGTGGGGGAGACAGTCGATATTGATCGACCGGCTCACCGCCGGGTCACTGTTGAAACTGGGATCGTTTGCAACCGCGGCAAGGTGTATTACCGTATGAACCCCACGTAGCGCGTCCTCTACAAGCGCATCGTCCCGGATATCGCCTCTGACCGTTTCGATTCGACGCTGATTTAGGAACCGTTGCGACCCACCCGCAAAGAATTGCGCGTCGAGAACGCGAACCGAGTACCCTTCAGCCACGAGTTTTGGGATCAAACGTGCCCCGATGTACCCAGCTCCGCCGGTTACCAGCACATTTTTGCATTCACTCATTACATGTCCTTTGTCAATAACGAATCGGCAGCGTGATATCGTCGAGCGTCGGGATCGTGCGCGCGCACGACTCAGTCGGTACGGGCGCGTATTCGTTGCGGCGAATCTGATAGCCTCGCATTCCGAGCCGGCAGGCAGCGTCGACAGCGTGCGGCGCGTCGTCCACAAGGATCATCGCTTCTCGCGGATACTCGCTCGCGAGCGATGCGAATAGCGCTTCTCGTGTCTGGTCGCCGCGTTGCCGGACCATGCATCCCCGAATCACCGACTGCTCGGATCCGCGCAGAGCAGCTTTGAATAGACTGGCCGCGTTCTCCGACGCCGTATAGAATTTGACGCATTGGTCAGTGCTCCGCACACGCTCGAGTAACCGACGTGCGTCTTCGAAAAGCTGCGTCCGTGCCGCGAGCCGCAAGAACTCTGCTTGCTTGGCGTGCGCCAACGCGCTAACGTCGTCGGAGCCGCACACCGTCCGTCGCGCATCACCTTTTTTCAATTCCAACAAACGAACGGCCCCTTCCTGACGCGGTCGCCCAGCCAGGTGAACGACATACTCGTGGTACGTAAAATCAATGATGCCCATACGAGCTGCCGCGCGGCGCCATGCTTCATAGTGCGGCGTGTCGATTAGGGTTCCGTCAAGATCAAGCAGCAGCAGTGATTTCATTTCGCCCCCTTGCTGTTTGCATGTGCGTGGACATGATGACATGCGCGATTCGTGACGTTGAATCCATCACGGCGTTGTCCGTAAGCACCACGCGCCCGCCGTTGCGTTCGACGATCGACCGCTCAGCGCTCAGTCTTGGATCCACGGCGGATTGATAGTCAGCCCCTTTGAAAAACACATCCGGCCGGAGCGCTGAAATAACGCTTTCTGCCGTCATCGAATAATTCACGAAGACGTGATCACAGTAACGAATCGACGCGATGAGTTCCGCGCGCGCGCCAGCAGCAAATACCGGCCTGTCCGGGCCCTTATTGACGAACTTATCGGCCGTGACCGATACGAAAAGGCGATCTACAAGCGCCTTGGCTTGACGCAGGTGATAAATGTGTCCGCAATGAACAATATCGAAGCAACCGTGGCAAAGCCCCACTAGTAACCCGTCGGTTCGATAACGATCGACGAGGGCCTGAAGCTCTATAATCTCGCACAAAATTGTCATGTCGACATCAATCCTTTTTAGCCAGATATTTGGTCATGATGTTTAGGTGTTGCAACTCTCCCCAGTAATCAGGGATCTGCCCAACAATTTGAAAACCATTTCTGAAATGAAAGGCATACGCGGCGCGTTGTGCATCAATGTTGCCGACATCCAGACACAAATATTTTTTCCCAAGTGTCATTGCGAAATTTTCAACATTCTTATAGAGCAACGTCGCCACATTTTGTCGACGAAATCTTTTATCGACGACAAGCCAATCCGCCCACAAGGCGAGCTTTGAGGGGATGGGGCCACGACTACATCCCATAGTTCCGATGACAACACCGGCGTAATCCGCAACAAACCTCGCCTCATCGCAAGGTTTCTCTTCGAATTCTCGAGTGAATTGCGCCTGCGCGGCCATTACGAGATCTTCCGGTGAGTCGATTTGAGACACCAACCTAAGCACGCGATTCAGATCGGATTTATCGAATCGACGAATCGAAATTGGCCTATCATTTCTAGTCGGCATGGTAATCAAGTCTATTGAGTGCGGAATCCAAACGATCGCATGCATTTCCGATCATGTTAGAGGTGTGCGCGGCCGATAACGTAATTGGCTCCGGACAATACATGAGCGGCATTAGGAATCCGTACAAACCGTACTCGGTCGACAGCAAATGAAACAATTTTCGCGCAAAGCCGATAGGGTAGGTTTTCTCAATATCCCTCATTGAACGCGGGCGCACTGACGATCCCATATGAACGCCTATTCGACCACCGTAACCGTCTATATGGCACGGAATACCATGCTTCACGAATATTGAATCCAAGTTTTTCCTCAGCGCCTCCTCCATCGCCGCGACGTATTGAAAAGCGTCACTGCGTTCGAGATGTTCGATAACAGCGCTCGCGGCAGCCACTGCGAGGTAGCGTCCGGTGTTTGTTCCGCTGATTTGAACCGGCCCGCGCGGCGCAATGACATCCATGAACTCGGCCCGGCCGGCGATGCCAGCGATCGGCATCCCGCAGCCAAACGCCTTCCCGAATGTCGCGATGTCCGGAACAACGCCGAGTTGCGCTTGCGCGCCACCAATGTTGGCGCGAAACCCGGTCAGCACTTCGTCGAAGATCAAAAGCGCACCGTACTTGGTAGCGATTGCTCGCAGGCTTTCGAGAAAGCCGTCATCCGGCCTGATGCAACCTAGATTGAGCGCTATCGGCTCCAAAATGACCCCGGCCAAGTCGTCGGGGTAAAGTTCGAATATCCTTTGCACGGCATCGAGGTCGTTCCAGGCCACTGGTATTGTCAGCAGTCCTAGTTCGCGCGGAATGCCTACCGTGCCGGCCATGCGCTCGAGTTCACCACTCGCTTGACGGATACCGCTTCGTGCGGAGGAATCAACATTCCAGGTGAGCGTATCATTCAGCCCGTGAAAATGTCCCTCGAACTTCAGGATCATGCGCCTTCCGGTAACTGCGCGCGCCACCCGCGTGGCATACATGGTGGCTTCGAGACCTGAATTCACGAGGCGGAGTTTTTCGGCGCACGGGACAACTGCGCAGAAGCGCTCACTCAGTCGTTGATGCTCCTCCGTTTCATATTGCTGAAGGAAACCGCCCGATATCGATCGAGCTATCGAGTCCTTGATGATGGCGCTGTCATGACCAAGGAAGCAGGAGCCCCAACCCATTATGTAGTCATCGCGCCACTCGCCCGATGCCGTTTGTATGCGCGCGCCGCGTGCGTCACGAATTTGCGTCGAACCAATCTCCGGAAGGTGATTCCAGCCGGCCGATACGTTCCCCACTCGCGTTTCACCGAATCGTGTCTCCATGTCAAATCACCCGTATCCGAAACTGTTTATAAATGTCACTAGGACGAAATGAGCTGCGAACGCTGTATCTCGGTACGCACGGCAACGGCATGCCTCGGCTCAACGAATCAACGCACGCCGAACATGCGTAGCGCGAAGCAATGGATCGCACGTGCAAACGATGCCTCTTAAATAGCGCCCGAAACCTGTGACAGCCTGCCAAGGTTGGCCGCGACATGAAGCGCACGTACCGTGTGCAGAAATATATCCGCTTGAATCGTGCGCGTTACTCAAAGCGTAAATTTTCAGACCAGATGACGCTCACATCGACGACGGATACCGAATGGGGGAAACAGGGGGCAATTCGATTTCTGGAACAGGAAAGAATATCGTTGCGACCGGATTGGGTTTCGCTCGAATAGGCGATCCACCCGCTCCATTTTCATACATGGCAGGCGACCCCATGTATCAAGAGAAGCGGATTTTTCAAGGTCACCGAGTTCGCCAAGGCGAACGGGCTGAACAGTCGCATCAAATTTTGGTCGCCCCCTTGTACCGGAACTTGCGGCGGTGGAACAGGTTCTTGACGACATGCTACGTCTTCATTTCGCACAATTTGGTGGTAGCGCTCGACAACCGCATCGTCCACGAGCGCAACCGGCGTTTCGTCACGCGGATGGAAACGTCGAGCGCCGAAACAGGCTCCCTCCCTCCTGCTGGCTCCTGAAGCGGACCAGGCGTTGCGGCTCGGGCGCTGGTTGCGTCCGTCGGGCGACCGCTGCGAACTATCTATCCTCAATTCGGGCAAACGTCTGAAAATTTTCCCATTTAGGCATCCCACGCCTGGCCACTCATACAATCACCTCGCTATCGCCCAGCCCGCCTTGTACCGGTTGTTCCTTGCATCGCGGGTATCAAAGACCTCATCAGCGACGGAAAGAACGGATTCCTCTACCAGGAAGGTGCGGTGGATCAAGCGGCGCACGTATTGCGATATCTTCAAAATCACACCAATAGATGCCAGGAAATCGCGACCGCCGCCCGGGAAACAATTGTTGAGAGGTACAGCGTGCAGCATCGAATACGTGAAATATTCTCAGTGATTCGCTCTTGTCATAACGGAGCGGCGCCGTCGTCAGAAGCCGCTTTAATCGCTCTTCGTGATGAACGAATGATGCGCTGGGGCGATGGCCGTACCATCTCTCAAGATAATTCAGAGTTGACCTAGAAATGAACGTCACACCACTTTCTTTCTTTAGCGCAATCATCAAACGATATCGCGTCAGATATTTTACGATTGGGCTATTCGAGCTACTTCAAGCAGCGAGCGGAATTTTGGCCCCTCTTGTTTTCGGATTACTAGTCGATGCAGTCGGTTCGCACGATTCCTCCATCGAGAAGGAGGTGACGCTGTTAGCAGTGTTTTTGACGTTGATCTTAGGTGACATGGTGTATTCGCGGCTCTCCGGCCGTATGTTTGTGCGGACGTTAGCTGAACAAAGGCACTGGGCAGTAGAGTGGTTGTACGCACGCGTGCTACGATATCCGAATGCATTTTATTCGAAGCAGTCGTCAGGGCTTATATCGCATCGACTTGCCGAAACATCGGTTTCCATTAATCAAATTTTGGGTTGCATTATTTTCGATTTTTGGCCCATGCTGGTGGCGCTTTGCTCGGCCGCACTGATGCTCTTCATCGCTTCCGTATGGCTCGGGATATTTATGACGAGTTGGATCTCTATCTACTTTGTCGCTTCGTTTATGTTTGCGAAAATGGGGGCAACTCACGCGCTGCGGGCCGCAAAGAGTGAAAATGAAACGAATGCACATATTTCTGACACCTTGGCAAATCACCTGCTCGTCGATCTGCTCAACGGCTCCACGCGGGAAGTAGCGAACCTGAAGACGATGCTCACCAAAGAAAAGGAATCCATCAACTGCGCAAACAACTATTTCGAACTGGTTCGATGGACGCAATTCGGCGCCATGGCCATTTTGGCGATCGTCGTTGTCTCTCTTTCATTTTGGTTATACAGGCAAGATGGAATTGGTGTAGCCCTATTTGCAATGGCGATTGGGTTAATCATCAACATCATCAATTACACACACAATCTAAGTCAAAGGTTTGCCGATTTTTTTGGTTTTTGGGGTCGATTAAACGATGGCGTGTTTGCGCTGCTGGAACAAACCGAGGCTGCGCCATGTACTTGCAAGGAGCATCATTCCATGCGCGGCCGCGATATACGCTTTGAGCGAATTGAATTCGCTTACGATACGGAGCAGTTGATAATCAAGAATTTGACGCTGGAAATTCCTGCGGGACAGAAGATCGGAATAGTGGGACCGTCCGGCGCCGGGAAAAGCACGATTCTAAGGTTGCTGCTCAAGCTACACGAGCCGATTTCCGGAAGGATCTGGTTCGGTGATGAAAGCATCGATGCCATTTGCCTAGAAAACCTGCGAAGTAACATCGCCGTCATTCCACAGGAAGCCCTTCTTTTCAATCGATCTATCTTAGAGAATCTGCGGTATGGACATGCCGGTGCCGACGTTCACGGCATTCACTGCGCGACCCGGTTGGCTCACGCGCATGATTTCATTGACGCCTTACCTGATTCATACGATACGTTGGTGGGCTGCAACGGTGTGGCCCTTTCTGGCGGCGAGCGGCAAAGGATCGCGATTGCACGAGCGTTCGCGAGGGACGCTTCGGTCCTGATTGTCGATGAAGCGACGGCGAATCTCGACCCGCTTACTGAGGACACAATACGTGACGCACTGCTCGGAATTTGCGCGTCAACGACGGTATTGGTGGTTGCCCATCGACTCAGGATGGTCGCTCCACTCGACCGGATAATTGTTCTCGACCACGGCGTGGTTGTTGAGGATGGCACTCACGACGAGTTGATTGCGCGCGGCGGGTTGTATAGCGCGTTGTGGGAGCGAGAGTCGGAATCACCGGGAGATTTTCAAGCTCGCCTGTAGTGCGGCCTAGGGGGCCGCCACGGTACCCCCGCGCTCCTGTCAGCCGCCCTCCACGAGGATGAGCGCGTGGCGCGCCATCCGCGTTAGGCGTCGTTCAACTCGCCACGCCCGTAAATATCGTCGAACCGGACGATGTCGTCTTCGGAAAGCAATTGGCCAAATTGCACCTCGATGACGATGAGGTCGTCCGTCCCGGTATTCGCGATGCGATGGCGTGTCCAGTCCATTGACTACGCGGTCGGCCGGCATCGCGATGATGCAAACGTCCTCTCCGTACTGAGAATGCACCGCCAGGCTTGCGGCGCAAATCGCTTCCGCCGCCAAGCCTGCATGGGTTACTGCCAGAGGTAGGGCCGCGAGGCAGATCGCGTCTCCCGCCATCGATAATCCTTAGCCAGTCAGCAATCTCTGGAAAGAGGCGAATCGCGGTTGGGCGGTCCCCCCTACCCCGCGTCCACCGCGAACCCCCGCTGACGCAACAAGTTCAACACCCCCTTCGGCCCACCCAAATGCAGCGAGCCGATCGCCACGAACACCGGGCGATTGGGAGCGGCGATCGCCGTCATCCGCGTGACGAAACGCCGGTTGCGCTCGTAGACGATGCGGTTGTCGAGCGCACGCGCAATCTCCGGCGTGCGCGCAAGCCGCTCCGACTTCGCCGACGCCCATGCCGCGATCGCGTCGGCGTCGCCCACACGCCAAAGCCGGTGCAGCGTCTTCACGTCGTCGATATTCTGCGCAGGCGTCTGCGCAAGATCCTGAGCCAGCATCTCGCGCTGTTGGGCAAGCGTCAGACTCGTGAACGCGCGCATTTGCTCCGCCAACGTCTCGAGCCCGACCACTTTTCCGCGCGTGCGCAAATACACATTCTGCAGTTGCGCTTCGGTTCCGTATTCCGTTTGCAAGCCGGCCGCGATCGAATCGTAGGTTTCGACCAGCAATGCAGCGAGCCAGGGCCGCGTCTTTTTGATTTCCTCGAGCGCGGCCTGATTGCCGCGCAAGCGCCACGCCAGGCGCCGCCACAGTGCATCGGGCAATAGACGCGGCAAGCATGCATACGAGCAGACGCCGTACTTCGATACGTCGTCTTGCGATTGAAGCAGGTCGTCCGGCGAAATTTCGAGCGCGAGCGTAGGCGATGCCGCCAACGCAGCCAAGATAGGCGGCCGAAACGGTTGGCTTCGCGGGTAGTCGTAAGGGTCGCCCACGTGCAATGTTCCCAGCACGTAGATCGTCGTCGTGCCTTTCGTCGCGACGTAAAACGGCATGTGCGCCGGCTCGGCCCGCACCGGCCCGCTCGCGCTCGTCCCGCCGAAGTCGGGCGGCGGCCCATGAAAGCCCGGAATTGTGGCGCCCGGAGCCACAGGCGCCCCAGGGGCCGCCTGCACCACCGGCGCCGCAGCGGACCCGGCGAAGGCCGGTGCGATCAAGCCGCCCGAGCGCGGATCGATCGCCAGCGTGAAGACTAACGCGAGCACGAGCACCCGCACGCGCCGCACGAGGGCCGCCGCCAGCGCGCCCCGACGCGAACGGCGCGCACGATTACGCGCCGCCCACGCTTCAGGCATCCACGTCCCCCACCTCCTCGGCACGATGGCACGACACGAGCCGGCCATCGACTTCACGCAGCTTCGGCTCCTCCACGCGGCACCGCTCGATCGCATACGGGCAGCGCTGATGAAACGTGCAGCCCGAGGGCGGATCGAGCGGCGACGGCATTTCGCCTTGCAGCTTGATCTGCGCACGCCGATCGACTTCGAAGATGGCCGGCGTCGCCGACATCAGCGAGCGCGTGTAGGGATGCCGTGGCTTGGCGAAAACCGTCTTCTTATCGCCCAATTCGGCCACGCCGCCGAAGTACATGACCATGACATCGTCGGCGATATGCTCGACGACCGCCAAATTGTGCGAAATGAAGACGTAGCTCGTCTTGAACTGCTCTTGCAAGTCCATAAAGAGATTCAGAATCTGCGCCTGGATGGAAACGTCGAGCGCCGAAACGGGCTCGTCCGCCACCAGAATGCGCGGCTCCAGAATCATCGCACGAGCGATCGCGATGCGCTGCCTTTGTCCGCCCGAAAACATGTGCGGGTAGCGTTTCGCATGCTCAGGCCGCAATCCGACCGTGCGCATCATATGCGCCACGCGGCTCGCGCGCTCGGCCGCGCTCAGCTGCGAGTTGATCTGCAACGGCTCGGCCAGGGTCTGCTCGACCGTCTTGCGCGGATTGAGCGAGGCGAACGGGTTCTGAAACACCATCTGCACCCGGCGACGCAACTGCGCGATCTTCGCATGATCGGCGCCGGCAACATCCTCACCTTCCACGAGCAAGCGCCCCGAGGTGGGCGGCTCGATCATCGTCAATTGCCGGGCGAGCGTCGATTTGCCGCACCCTGATTCGCCGACGACAGCAAGCGTCTTGCCGCGCACGAGCGAAAACGAGACGCCGTTGAGCGCTTTGACCGTCCCTTGGCCGAACATGCCGCGCCGAACGGCATAGTGCTTGGTCAACTGATCGGCGATCAGTACGAGGTCTTGCTCATCCCGCGGCGCGCGCGAAACTTCCGGTACTGCGTTCATCGGGCGCCTCCGTGTTCAGTGGTACTCGTGCTGGGTCGGGCGGCATCGAGATTCAGCGGTTTGATGCAGCGTGCGCGCGCATGCGGGTGCTGCGGCTCGGGCGCGTCGAGCTCCGGCCGGCCCTTGCGGCAATCGTCGACGACATACTTGCAACGCGGCGCAAAGAGGCACCCGCTCGGCCGGTCGTCGCGCCCCGGCACCATGCCCGGCAACGCCGACAAGCGTTTAGCGCCGCGATTGTGCTCGGGAATCGCGGCGAGCAGCGCTTCCGTGTACGGATGATGGGGCCGGGCGAAAATATCGGGCACGCGATTCGTCTCGATCACTTCGCCGGCGTACATGACGGCCACGCGCTGCGCGACTTGCGACACGACAGCCAGATCGTGGGAAATCAGCACGAGCGCCATGCCGCGCTCCTTTTGCAGCGTGACGAGCAGATCCATGATCTGCGCTTGGATCGTCACGTCGAGCGCCGTCGTGGGCTCATCGGCGATCAGCAGCTTCGGATTGCACGCAACCGCCATCGCAATCATGACCCGCTGATTCATCCCGCCCGACATCTGATGCGGATAGGCGCCGATGCGATTCTTGGCATCGGGAATGCCGACCTGGTCGAGCAGGTCGAGCGCCCGGCGATCGAGCGCCGAACCACGCAAGCCGCCGTGCAGCTTCAGCACTTCTTTGATTTGATAGCCGACGGTGTAGCTCGGGTTCAGGCTCGTCAGCGCGTCCTGGAACACCATCGCCACGTCTTTGCCGATGATCCTGCGGCGCGCTTTTGCGGATGCGCGCAGCAAGTCCTTGCCGTCGAACGTGATTTCGTCGGCCGTGACGACGCCGGGCGCGTCGATGAGCCCCATCAACGCCATCATCGTCACGCTCTTGCCCGAGCCCGATTCGCCGACGACGCCCACGACTTCTCCCGGCGCGACCGAGAAACTCACGCCGTCGACAGCCGGTGCGCCGCCGAAGGTGACGGCCAGGTTCCGGATGGTCAAAAGATCGTTCATGTTCAAGCCATCCGTTTCAGTTTCGGATCGAGCGCGTCGCGCAGCCCGTCGCCGAGCAGATTGATCGCGAGCACCGAAATGAGAATCGCCATGCCCGGCATCGTCACGATCCACCAGGCATTGTCGATGTAATCGCGCGCCGATGCCAGCATCGCACCCCATTCGGCCGTCGGCGGCTGCACGCCCAAGCCGAGGAAGCCCAATGCGGCCGCATCGAGAATCGCCGACGAGAAACCGAGCGTGGCCTGCACGATCAGCGGCGCGGTGCAATTGGGCAATACTTGAGAGAACATGAGCCGCGGCGTGCCTGCACCGGCCACGCGCGAGGCCGTCACGTACTCCTTCTGCAATTCGCCCTGCGCGGACGCTCGCGTCAAGCGCACGTAGCCGGGCAGCGCAACGATCGCGATCGCGAACATCGTGTTGGCCAGCCCCGGCCCGATGATGGCCACGACGGCCACCGCGAGCAGCAGCGACGGCAATGCGAGCAAGACGTCCATCGCGCGCATGATCGGCGTATCGGCCCACTCGAAGAACGCCGCGCACAGGCCGAGCACGATGCCCGGGATGAGCGCGAGCACGACCGACACGCAGCCGATCCAGAACGACATGCGCGCACCGAACATGAGGCGCGAGAGGATGTCGCGGCCCGCCTCATCGGTGCCGAGCAAGAATTTCCAGTTACCGCCGTCGAGCCAGGCGGGTGGGATCTTGACGTAATCGCGATACTGCTCGACCGGGCTATGCGGCGCGATGAGCGGCGCGAAGATCGCGACGATGACGAGCACGAGGACGATCGCGCCGGCCCCCACCGCGCCGCGGTTGCGCGAGAAGTTATGCCAGAACTCGCGTAGCGCGAGGGCGCGCCCGCTTGGCGGCGTGACGCTCTGCGGCGCCGCGTTTTGAATATCTGCCATGGTTGCGGGCTCCTTAGCGCGTGTGGCGAATGCGGGGATTGAGCACGCCGTAAAGCAGATCGACGCACAGATTCACGACGATCACGAGCGTCGCGATCATCAGAATGCCGCCTTGCACGACCGGATAATCGCGCCGGCTGATGGCATCGATGAGCCACTTGCCGATGCCCGGCCAAGAAAACAGCGTCTCGGTCAATACCGCACCGGCGAGCAACGTGCCCACCTGCAAGCCGATCACCGTCACGACGGGAATCAGCGCGTTGCGCAATGCATGCACGACGATCACGCGCACAGGCGAAAGGCCCTTCGCCCGCGCCGTGCGAATGTAGTCTTCGCGCAGCACCTCGAGCATTGACGAGCGCGTCATGCGCGCCACCACGGCAAGCGGAATCGTGCCGAGCACGATCGCGGGAAGGATCAAATGGCTCAGCGCCGATTTGAACGCGCCTTCGTCGGGGGCGAGCAGCGAATCGATGAGCATGAAGCCGGTCACATGCGGAATGTCGTATTCCACCGCGATGCGCCCGGACACCGGCGTCCAACCGAGCGTGACCGAGAACAGCATGATGAGGATGAGCCCCCACCAGAAGATCGGCATCGAATAGCCGGCAAGCGCCGTGCCCATCACGCCGTGATCGACCACGGTGCCGCGCCGTAAGGCCGCGCAAACGCCGGCGGGCAGCCCGACGACGAGCGCGAACAGCATGGCGCAAATGGACAATTCGACGGTGGCGGGAAAGCGCGCGAGAAACTCGCCCATCACGCTCGTGTTGGTGATGATCGAATCGCCGAGGTTGCCGTGCAACGCGCGCCATACGTAGTGGACGTACTGCATCGGCAGCGGCTCGTCCAACCCGAGCCGGTGCAGCGCGGCGGCATGCATCGCCGGATCGACGCCGCGCTCGCCCATCATGACTTCGATAGGATCGCCGGGGATCAAATGAATCAGGGCGAATGCCAGGATCGTGATGCCGATGAACGTCGGTATCACCATGCCGATGCGGCGTAAAACGAATCGGAACATAGTTCGTCCCTTTAGCTTGCAAGAAAAAATGCGACCGGCGACGAGGAGCGGCGCCGCGCGCGGCGCCGGCCCCTGTCGCCGGAGGTCGTACGCGCTCTCCCGCTTGACGAGAGAGCGTAACGCATCGTCGTTACTTCACGCTGACGCCGTCGAAACGGGCGTAGCCGAGCGGGTCGATTCGCATATCGACGACCTTCTTGCTCACCGGCTGGTAGAGCGTGGAGTGAGCGATCGGCGAGAACGGCAACTCCTTGGCGAAGATCTCTTGCGCTTGCGTGTAGATCTTGGTGCGCGCCTCGACGCCGTTGGTGCTGCGACCCTTTTGGACGAGATCGTCGAACGGCTTGTAGCACCACTTCGAGAAGTTGTTGCCGTTGATGGCCTCGCAACCGAGCAACGTGCCGAGCCAGTTGTCGGGGTCGCCATTATCGCCGTTCCAACCGATCAACATCGTATCGTCCTCGCCCGCGTGCGCACGCTTGATGTACTCGCCCCACTCGTAGCTGACGATCCTCGCCTTCACGCCGATCTTCGCCCAGTCGGCTTGGATCATTTCAGCCATCAGGCGCGCATTCGGGTTGTACGGGCGCTGCACGGGCATCGCCCAGAGCGTGATCTCCTGCGGTAACCCGTTCGGGTAGCCGGCCTTGGCGAGCAGCTTCTTCGCGCCATCCGGATCGTACGATTGCGCCTTCAGATTCTTGTCATACGACCACTGCGTCGGCGGCATCGGGTTCGTTGCACTCTGCCCCGCGCCCTGATAGACGGACTCGATGATCGCCTTCTTGTTGATGGCCATGTCGAGCGCTTGACGCACTTCGGTTTTGTCCAGCGGCTTATGCTGAACGTTGTAGGAAACGTAACCCAAGTTGAAGCCCGGAATCGACGGCATGTCGATATTCGAATCGGCCTTCAAAGGCGCGATGTCCTGCGGCTTCGGATAGCTCATGACCTGGCATTCGTCGCGCTTGAGCTTCTGCACGCGCACGCCGGCATCGGGCGTGATCGAGAAGATCAAATGCTTGATTTTCACCGCACCGGGCTTCCAATAGTCGGGATTGCCTTCATAGCGGATCGTTGCGTCCTTCGTGTAGCTCTTGAGGATGAACGGCCCCGTGCCGACGGGCTTCTGGTTGATGTCGGCGGCCTTGCCCGCCTTCAGCAACTGATCGGCGTACTCGGCCGATAGAATCGACGCGTACTCCATCGCCATGTTCTGGATGAATGGCGCGTTCACTTCCTTCAGCGTGAAGCGCACGGTATACGGATCGACCTTTTCGACCTTGGTGATCAGCTTGTCGAGACCCATGTCGGTGAAGTACGGGAACTGCACCGGATACGCCTTGCGGAACGGCTGATTCGGATCGAGCATGCGCTCGAACGTGAAGATCACGTCATCGGCGTTGAATTCACGCGTGGGCTTGAAAAAATCCGTCGTTTGGAATTTCACGCCATGACGGAGATGGAACGTGTAGGTCTTGCCGTCGGGCGAGACGTCCCACTTTTCCGCCAGTCCGGGCTCCACCTTGGTGCCCCCGCGCTCGAATTCGACGAGGCGGTTGTAGACCGTAAACGTGTTCGCGGTGAAATCCGTGCCCGTCGTGTATTGCGCCGGATCGAAGCCGGCGGGGCTGCCTTCCGAGCAGTAAACGAGGGTTTTGTTGGGAATGTCGGCGGCGTGCGCAGCAGATGCGGCAAGCGATACCGTCACGGCGGCGGCCGCGATCGCGGTCACCCGCACGGCGCGCAACAGTCTGTTTTGCTTCATGTTTCCTCCAATTCTGAGGCCGGCAGAAGCCAGCGTACGCGGATATTACTGAGCTTTGATACCCCGAACAAGCGGTCGGGAAAAGGCAACGCCCCGCACTTGTACGCGTTGACTTTGGCCGCGCCGCATGTTTAGTGCCACTAAAATTGCGGGACAATTATGCACGACGCGCAAGCCTACAAAGGTCTAGGCCAATATTCGGTTTTTTCAACACGGAGTTTCCCGCGGCACGGCATAAAGCGCGGCGGGCGCGGCCGTCCGTCACACCCGGACAGTCAGCCCGCAAGCGGCGTCGCGCGTGCCGAATGAAGCCGCTGCGCTGCACGGGGCGCGCTAGCGCAATCCCACGTTCCAGAATTGCGTCGGCCCGAACGGGTCGATCTTGAAACCGACCACGTTCTTGCGCAGCGGCTGGTACACCGTCGAATGCGCGATGGGCGTGAATGGGACTTGCTGCTTGAAGATGCGTTGCGCCTGCGTGTAGAGCTTGACGCGCTCCGCCATGTCGTTCGTCTCGCGCGCCTTGACGACCAGATCGTCGAACGGCTTGTAGCACCACTTCGCGAAATTGCTACCGTGCACCGCCGAACAACCGAGCAGCACGCCAAGCCAATTGTCAGGATCGCCGTTATCGCCCGTCAGGCCGATCAGCATCGCATCGTGCTCGCCGGCGTGCGCTCGTTTCACGTATTCGCCCCACTCGTACGTGGTGATCTTCGCGCGCACGCCGATCTTCGCCCAGTCCGCCTGAATCATCTCGGCCATCAACCGTGCGTTCGGGTTATAGGGCCGCTGAACCGGCATCGCCCATAGCGTGAGCTCGAACCCATCCGGGTATCCGGCCTTGGCGAGCAGCGCCTTTGCTCGAGCCGGATCGAGGGGAGCATCCTTGAGGCTCGCATCGTACGACCACTGCGTCGGCGGCATCGGATTGACGGCCGCTTGCCCCGCGCCTTGATACACCGACTTGATGATCGCTTGCTTGTCGATAGCCATATCGAGCGCACGGCGAACGTCGACGTTGTCGAGGGGCTTGTGCGTCGTGTTGTAGGCGAGAAAGCCGAGGTTGAAACCGACTTGATGCGGCATTTGCAGATTCGGGTCCGCCGACAGCGAAGCGATATCGGCCGGGCGCGGATAGCTCATGACTTGGCATTCGTTGTCCTTGAGCTTTTGCTCGCGCACGGCCGGATCGGGCGAGATCTCGAACACAAGCTTGCCGACGCGCACGACGCCGGGCTTCCAATAGTCGGGGTTGCCCTCGAAGCGAATCGTCGCGTCCTTTTCGTAGCTGTGAAAAATGAAAGGCCCGGTGCCGATCGGATAGCGGTTCAGATCCGCCGCTTTGCCGGCGGCGATCAATTGCTCCGCATATTCGGCCGAGAGGATCGAAGCGAAAGGCATCGCCAATTCCGACAAGAACGGAGCGCTAACCGCATTGAGCGTCATTCGCACCGTGTACGGATCGAGCTTTTCGACCTTGGCGAGATTTTTCGCGAGCCCGAGATCGTTGAAGTACGGGAATACGGCCGGATAAGCGACGCGCAGTGCATTGGCGGGGTCGCGCATGCGCTCGAATGTGAGCACGACGTCGTCGGCATCGAACTCGCGCGTGGGCTTGAAATACGACGTCGTGTGAAACTTCACGCCGTGGCGCAGGTGAAAGGTGTAGACGAGCCCATCACCGGAAATTTCCCAGCGCTGCGCGAGACCCGGTTCGATCTTGGTGCCGCCGTGCTCGAATTCGACGAGACGGTTGTACACCGTGTAGGCGGCCGCCGAGAACTCAACGCTCGTCGTGTATTGAGCGGGATCGAAGCCCGCGGGGCTCGCGTCGGAGCAGTACACGAGCGTTTTCGTGGGCAGTTCGGCCGCTTCGCTGCCGCCACCGCCGAATAACGAATAGGCACCGCCTGCGGCGATGATGATCAAAGACGTCAAACGAACGGCGAAAAGCGGACGACATACCGGCATATGCGCTCCTCCCATGACTGAGCCGGCAAGCGTAGCACGGCCCTCCCGCAGCCTCGCAGCGTGTATGTAATAACTATCACTTCAAAAATCTCGCTTCGCGACGCGCTCGCACATCCGAAGCGGGTAAACACCGATCAATTACGCCATTGACGCTCATTTATGGCTTGTTAGCATCTTCTTCACGTAATAGACGTTACACAGCGGGTCTTCGGCCCGCTCATTGATTCGAAGTTTTCATCGAATGAGGCATTTGCGTGCGCCCTTCCGTGCGGACCCTGCTCGAACAGCGCGAAGAAACCTTTACCGTGTCGGAGCGGCGCGTCGTAGGCGTGCTGCTCGCCAATTACCCCAGCGCCGCGCTCACTTCGATCTCGCAGCTCGCGGGCAGCGCCGGCGTTAGCGATCCCACCGTTCATCGCCTCGTCCTCAAGCTCGGTTTCGAAGGCTATCCGGAGTTCCAGCGCGCCCTGCTCGCCGAAGTGGACGCACGAATGAATTCGCCGCTATCGCGCCTGGAAGCTTCGGCTGCCGAGCCTCATGCGCAAGATATGCAGCAGGCGATGCTCGGCTCGCTCACCCTCGCTATCGGCCATACGGCCGCGCAAGCGTCGCGGGAAGACTTCGAGGCGGCCGTCT
Source organism: Paraburkholderia sp. (assembly GCA_004322045.1). GTDB lineage: Bacteria > Pseudomonadota > Gammaproteobacteria > Burkholderiales > Burkholderiaceae > Trinickia. Next base: position 145,255 of record SCRN01000043.1, on the reverse strand, counting down.
CGTTGCTGGCCGACCCACGGCGCACCGTATTCAGTTGCGGCGGCCGGGCGAGCAGCTTCATCGCCTCTTGGCTCGTCACCTTGCTGAGCCAAATGCGCCCACACGCGTGCCATATCGAACCGTCGCTCGAACGCGGCTCCGAAGCCCTGGCCGATCTCGAGCCCGGCGACGTGCTCGTCGTCTACGACTATCGCCGCTACCAGGAAAGCGTCGTGCAATTCGCGCACGCGGCCAAGACGCTCGGCGCGCAGGTCGTGTTGTTCACCGACGAATGGCGCTCGCCGATTGCGAGCTTCGCCGATGCCGTGCTCGTCTCGCTCGTGCAAAGCGCCTCGCCGTTCGATACGAAAGTACCTGCGCTCGCGCAAACCGAATCCATCGTCGCCGCACTCGTGCATCGGCTGCCGGATGAAGCCAAAGCCAGATTGAAACGCATCGAAGCACTGAGAGCCGGGCGCGTCGCCGAGGACGTGTAACCGGCCGATCATCCCTCCCTAGAAATGAGACCCCTCACAGTCAGAGTGAACATGATGAAGAAGAACCGCACCTGCATGGCCGCGCTCGTCGCGGCGCTCGTCGCCTCCGGCATGGCAGCCGGCGGCGCGATGGCCGCCTCTCGCCCCGCCGTCGAAGCGGCGAACGGCATGGTCGTCACCTCGCAACACTTGGCGTCGCAAGTGGGCGTCGACATCCTCAAGATGGGCGGCAACGCGATCGACGCCGCCGTGGCCGTCGGCTACGCGCAAGCCGTCGTCAATCCCTGCTGCGGCAATATCGGCGGCGGCGGCTTCATGACGATTCATCTCGCCGACGGACGCGACACGTTCATCAACTTCCGCGAAACCGCCCCGGCGGCGGCCACCGCGAACATGTACCTCGATGCTGCCGGCAACGTGAAAAAAGGCGCCAGCCTTTATGGCTACGCTGCCGCGGGCGTGCCCGGCACCGTGATGGGGCTCGACCTGGCAGAGCGCAAGTACGGCAAGCTCACGCGCGCGCAAGTGATGGCGCCCGCAATCCGCCTCGCCCGCAAAGGCTTCGTCCTCACGCGCGCGGACACCGATATCCTCGATACGACGGTCAAGCGCTTCAAGGACGATCCGGACGCCGCGCGCATCTTCCTGCGCAAGGACGGCACGCCGTTGCAGCCTGGCGATCGGCTCGTGCAGAAGGACTTGGCCAATACGCTCGAAGCGATCGCGAAGCACGGCCCCGACGCCTTCTACAAGGGCAAGATCCCGCGGACGATCGAAGCCGCATCGAAGGCGGGCGATGGCTTGCTGACCGCAGCCGACTTCGCGAACTATCGCGCAACCGAAATGACGCCCGTCAGCTGCGACTACCACGGCTTCAAATTCATTTCGGCGCCGCCGCCAAGCTCGGGCGGCACGACCATGTGCGAGATCTTGAATACCGTCGAAGGCTACGACCTCAAGGGCTTCGGATGGCATTCGGCCGCGGCCGTGCATTACCTCTCGGAGGCGATGCGCCACGCCTATGCCGATCGCAATACGAAGCTCGGCGATCCGGCATTCATCGACAATCCGCTCGACCAGTTGCTCAGCAAATCGTACGCGGCGCAGATTCGCGCTTCGATTAGCCCCGACAAAGCCACGCCGTCGATGGAACTCGCCGACGCTGCCTCGTTGCCCGAAAAGAAGGAGACGACGCACTACTCCATCGTCGACAAGCAAGGCGATGCGGTGTCGACGACCTACACGGTCAACGGCCGTTTCGGCGCCGTCGTCATCGCGCCGGGCACGGGCTTCTTCCTGAACGACGAAATGGACGATTTCACGTCGAAGGTGGGCGCGCAAAACATGTTCGGCCTCGTGCAAGGCCCGAACAACGCGATCGCGCCGGGCAAGCGGCCGCTATCGTCGATGGCGCCGACGATCGTGACGAAGGACGGCAAGGTGTTCCTCGTGATCGGCTCGCCGGGCGGTTCGCGCATCATTACGACGACGCTCGAGACGGCGATCGACATCATCGATTACGGCATGGCGCCGCAAGAAGCCGTGGACGCTGCGCGCATTCACGAGCAGTGGCTCCCCGATGTCGTCTACTACGAGCCGTACGCTCTATCGGCCGATACGCTGAAGATCCTGGCGAGCGAGGGCTACAAGATGGTTCAACAAACGCCGTGGGGCGCGACTGAACTGATCGAAGTGGGGCTACCCGGGCTCGCTGCCGATGCGTCGCAAAGCTCCGGGAACGATTCTTCCGTATCGGGCAAGGTGCGCGTGGGCTACTTCTACGGGGCGAACGACGAACGGCGCCCGGCAGGCGAGGCGCTCGGATATTGACGTAAGTCGAGGGCAGCATGAAGGCTGCCGATAGCCGCAAGTCATGTTGGATATCGGTAGCCTTCACGAGCGATTGCCGTGCCCTCGCCATCAACGATCAACTATCAACTAGGCGGGCTAACCAACGGCAACCGCTCAAAAGCGCGGACGTGTCGGTCAGCGCCCGATGAGGGAATCGATAAGCCGAAGCTACGCCGGCCGCCCCGCGTACCCCAACCGTTCGCACACCGCCTTCGTCGCCGTGGCCGCATTGAGCGTATAAAAATGCAGCCCCGGTGCGCCTTCTTTGACGAGCCGCTCGCACAACTGCGTGACGACGTCGAGCCCGAACGCGCGAATCGCTTCCTTGTCATCGCCGAAGCTTTCGAGCCGCTTGGCGATCCAGCGCGGCACTTCCGCCCCGCACATCTCCGAGAAGCGCATCAACTGCGAGTAGTTCGTGATCGGCATGATGCCGGGTGCGATCGGTACGTCGACGCCTAGCTTGCGCGCATCGTCGACGAAACGGAAATAAGCGTCGGCGTTGTAAAAGTATTGCGTGATCGCGGCGTTCGCACCGGCTTTCACCTTGCGCGCGAAGTTTTCCAAATCGTGCCGCGGCGAGCGCGCTTGCGGGTGATACTCGGGATAGCCCGCCACTTCGATGTGGAACCAGTCGCCGTGCTCGGCGCGAATGAACGCGACGAGTTCGGAGGCATAGCGCAGCTCGCCCACCTCGCCCATGCCCGATGGCAAATCGCCGCGCAATGCGACGATGTGGCGGATACCGTTAGCGCGATAGCGCTCGAGGATCTCGCGCAGGTTGTCCTTCGACGAGCCGATGCACGACAGATGCGGCGCCGCATCGAGCCCGTCCTTGGCCATGTCGAGCACCGTATCGAGCGTGCCTTGCTGAGTCGAGCCGCCCGCGCCGAACGTCACCGAGACGAACTTCGGTTTGAGCAACGCCAATTGCGCGCGTGTCGCGCGTAGCTTCTCGACGCCGTCGGGCGTCTTCGGCGGAAAAAATTCAAACGAGATTTCGATGGTCATGATGCAATGGATGCGCGATCAGCCGAGGCTGCGATTGCCGAAGATCAGCGCCGACAGCAGCCAAGACACGATGCTGTACAGAATCGAGCCGAAGAACGCAGACCAGAATCCCGATACCTCGAAGCCCTTGAGCAGCGATGCGGCCAACCAAAAGCACAAGGCATTGACGACGAGGATGAAGACACCGAGCGTGACGATCGTCACCGGCAGCGTGAGCAAAATCAGCACCGGCCGCAGCACGGCGTTGATGAGCCCGAGCACGAGCGCGACGATGAGCGCCGTGCCGAAACTGCGGATGTGAATCGACGGCACGAGGTACGTGATGATCAGCAGTGCAAGCGCGTTGATGATCCAGGTCAGCAGCACGGTCATGGCGGTTCCTTCGGCGAAGTGGTCGGTGGTATTCGGTTTTCGGGTCTGACGAACGACGGCAAGGCGGGCGACCGCTAACGACACGAGCCGGTAGCGGGTATTGAGCAAAAGATCGCGGCGCAGCGAACGGCCGCGCCGCGCGCTCGTCTACGGGCGGGCTTGCCGCACGCCTCGCTCTCGCAAGACGTGCGACGCCAACGCCCGCTCGAATCAATAGCGGTAGTGATTCGGCTTGAACGGACCGGTCTTCTCGACGCCGATGTAACCGGCCTGCGCGTCCGTCAACTCGGTCAGATGCACGCCGATGCGCGCCAAGTGCAGGCGCGCCACCTTCTCGTCCAATTGCTTGGGCAGCACATACACCTTGTTCTCGTACTGGCCGCCGCGCGTGAACAGTTCGATTTGCGCGAGCGTCTGGTTCGCAAACGAATTGGACATCACGAACGACGGATGGCCCGTCGCGCAGCCGAGATTCACGAGACGGCCCTCTGCCAGCAAGATGATGCGCTTGCCGTCCGGGAAGACGATGTGATCGACTTGCGGCTTGATGTTTTCCCAGGTGTACTGGCGCGTCGATGCGACGTCGATTTCCGAATCGAAGTGGCCGATGTTGCAAACGATCGCGTTGTGACGCATCGCCTTCATGTGATCGTGGTTGATCACGTGGTAGTTGCCGGTGGCCGTGACGAAGATGTCGGCCTTGTCGGCCGCGTATTCCATCGTGACGACCCGGTAGCCTTCCATGGCGGCCTGCAGCGCACAGATCGGATCGATTTCGGTGACCCACACCGTCGCGCCGAGCCCGCGCAGCGATTGCGCGCAACCCTTGCCCACGTCGCCGTAACCGGCCACCACCGCGACCTTGCCCGCGATCATGACGTCCGTCGCGCGCTTGATGCCGTCCACGAGCGATTCACGGCAGCCGTAGAGATTGTCGAACTTCGACTTCGTGACCGAATCGTTGACGTTGATGGCAGGGAACGGCAGACGGCCGTCTTTTTCCATTTGATAGAGACGATGCACGCCCGTCGTCGTTTCTTCCGTCACGCCCTTGACCTGCGCGAGGCGTTTGGAATACCAAGTCGAGTCGATCTCGAGGTGGCGCGCGATCGACTTGAACAAGGCGACTTCTTCCTCGTTCGTCGGCTTGCCGATGACCGAGCGATCCTTCTCCGCTTTCGAGCCGAGAATCAAAAGCAGCGTTGCATCGCCGCCATCGTCGAGGATCATGTTGGCGAACTCGCCGTTCGGCCATTCGAAGATGCGGTGCGAGAACTCCCAGTACTCGTCGAGCGACTCGCCCTTGAAGGCGAACACCGGCGTGCCCGTTTTGGCGATGGCGGCGGCGGCGTGATCCTGCGTGGAGAAGATGTTGCACGACGCCCAGCGCACGTCGGCGCCGAGCGCTTTGAGCGTCTCGATCAGCACGCCGGTTTGGATCGTCATGTGCAGCGAGCCGGCGATGCGTGCGCCCTTGAGCGGCTGGGCGGCTTTGTATTCATCGCGGATCTGCATGAGACCAGGCATTTCGGTCTCGGCGATCGTCAACTCTTTGCGCCCCCAATCGGCCAGCGACAGGTCGGCAACGAGGAAATCTTGATTTTGCTTCGAATCGATCACAGCGGCGTTCATCACGCCCTCCTTTTCTAAATGAGTTCTAGAAAATATAGACGTGAGCGCCGTTCGATGGAGCGAACCAGCCCGCGCGCCGTTCAATTGCGCGCTAAAGCTTGTCGTCCGATTGAAGTTCCCGAGCCTGGCGGAAGTGGTCCGTCGCAACGCTCCTCGGAAACGCGGCGATTGTAGCAAAAATCAGCGAGCCGGTCAGCGGGTGTACGAATCGCGTGCGGAGACGATGCGACGAGGCTACCCGAAAGTCGCGCCGAGCAGCGGGGCCAGCAATACCATGACGACGCCCGCAATCATCATCGTCAGACTGGCGACGACGCCTTCCTCGCTGCCAAGTTCGCGCGCCTTCGCGGTCCCCACGCCATGCGCGGCCGCGCCGAACATTGCGCCGCGCGCCAAGCGGCTGCGCAACGGCACAAACGCCAGCACGAGCTCGCCGAGCAACATCCCGCATACGCCCGTCGCAATCACGAACAGCGCGGTCAATTGCTTGGGCGCGTGAATCTGATCGGACACTGCAAGGGCAAACGGCGTCGACACCGAGCGCGTCATCAAGCTGCGCGCGACGTCCGGCGCGAGGTGCAGCAGCTTGGCCAGCGCGAGCGATCCACTCACCGCCACGACGATCCCCACCGTGACGCCGGCCGCGAGCGAAATCCAATGCTGGCGCATGAGGTCGCGATATTCGTAGATCGGCACCGCGAACGCGACCGTGGCCGGCCCGAGCAGCCACATCAACCAGCGCGTGTCGGCGAAATAGACCGAATACGGAATGCGCATGCCGACCACGAGCACGGCGAGCATCGCCGGCACGATCACGAGCGGTGTGAGCCAAGGCCGTTTGAAGCGGGCGTACAGGCGCTTGCCCACGGCGTAGAAAGCGATCGTCAACACAAAGCACGCGGCCGCCACCCACCGCGGTCCCGCTTCGGTAACGGGCCAAGACAGAATCGACGAAAGCGACATCGACGTACCCTCGCTATTGCGCGTGCGGCGGAGCTATGCGCGCCGCATCGCGGCGACCCGACGCGCGGCCAAGACGCGTTCGAGCCGCGCCGCCTGATCGACGGTGTAGGCAACCGCCACCATGACCATCAACGTGCCCAAGACGACGACGAGCGCAAGGCGCCAGCCATCGGACTTGAACAGTCCGCCGTACTGCACGACCGCGACGGCAGCGGGCACGAAGAAGAGCAGCATGTCGGAGAGCAGCCAGTCGGCCCCCGCCTTGACCCAGCGCGGAGCGACGCCGCCCGTGAGCAGCAGCGCCAGGAGCGCCGCGAGCCCGAGGACGCCGCCCGGCACCGGTAAGCTCAAGTGGCGCGCGGCGAAATCGGCGGCAAACCACACGCCGGCCAACAAAGCGCTTTGCGCCGCAATGCGGGCCAAGCCCGTCAGGCGTTCGATCGATCCGGTCATGGCACAACCCCCTATTGACATCACAATCAAATTGTAAGATCGAGCGACGCATAAATAAAATGACTTAAACTTATCGCTGTCATTCCAATTTGGAACTCTCCGGGGCCGTCTCATGGAGCTGCGCGCGCTGCGCTATTTCATCGAAGTCGTTCGGCAGCAAAGCTTCACGCTGGCGGCCGAACACATGTTCGTCACCCAGCCCACCATCAGCAAGATGGTCAAAGCGCTCGAAGAAGAGATCGGTGCGCCGTTGCTGCTTCGCGAGGGGCGGCAAATGGTACTGACGGACGAAGGCCGCATCGTCTTTCAGCGCGGGCAGGATGTGCTCGCGGCCTATGCCCAACTGCAGGCCGAACTCGACGATGTGGGCACGCTCGGCCGCGGCACGCTGACGATCGGCATTCCCCCGATGGGCGGCTCGCTCTTCACGCCGGTCATCGCGGCGTTTCGCACGCGCTATCCCAAAGTCGAGCTCAAGCTGTTCGAGCAGGGCTCGCGCGCGATCGAAGCCGCACTCGTCGCGGGCGAATTGGAGTTCGGCGGCGTGCTGCTGCCCGTCGATGCGCAGATGTTCGATGTGCTGCCGATCTCGCAGCAACTGCTGTGGGTCGTCGCGCGGCACGGCTCGCGCTTCGACGGCGCAAGCGAAGTGCGCTTGCCCGAACTCGCATCCGAACCGTTCGTCTTCTACGGCGAAAGCCTGGCGTTGAACGATGTCGTCACGCGTGCCTGCCGCGACGCAGGCTTCGCGCCGCAAATCGTCTCGCGCAGCAGTCATTGGGATTTCATGGCCGCACTCGTGCATGCGGGCGTGGGGATCGCGCTGCTGCCCGCGCCGTACTGCCGGCGGCTCGATCCGGCACACTTCACTTGCCGGCCCGTGGTCGAGCCCGAAATCCGCTGGGAAATGGCTATCGCCTGGCGCAAGAGCGTCTACCTCTCGCATGCCGCGCGGGCCTGGCTCGACGTGGCGCGCGAAACGCTACCGGGACAGCCCGGCGACGACTTCGTCTACACGCGCTCCGACAACGTCGCCGGCGCCCCGGGCGTCGCCTGAACCGCGTCGCGCGCCGACGCGATGAAATCGGCGGCGCGCTCGGCGATCATGACGGTCGGCGCGTTCGTGTTGCCCCCGATCAGCGTCGGCATCACGGAGGCATCGACGACGCGCAGGCGGCTCACGCCGCGCACGCGCAGTTCGGGGTCCACGACCGAGCGCGCGTCGCTGCCCATGCGGCAAGTGCCGACGGGGTGATAGATCGTGTCGGCGTGCCGCGCAATGACTTCGCGCAGTTGGGCATCGGTCGCATGCGGCGGGATGTAGAGCGTTCGGCCGCCTTGCTCGGCCAGCGAGGGCGAGGCCACGATGCGCTGCGCGATGCGCACGCCGGCGACGAGCGAGTCGGCGTCGTACGGATCGGACAGAAAGCGCGGATCGATGCGCGGCGCGACGCGCGCGTCGGCGCTCGCGAGCGAAACGGTGCCGCGGCTTTTAGGCCGCAGCACGCAGACGTGGACCGAGTAGCCGTGTCCCCAATGCAAGCGCCGGCTGTGGTCGTCGACGAGCGCGGCGCAGAAATGCAACTGCAGATCGGGGCGATCGAGCGAGGGGTCGGTTTTGATGAAGCCGCCCGCTTCCGCAACGTTGCTCGACCACATTCCCTCGCCTCGCCTCAGATACGCGGGTAGCTGCGCCGCCATCTTGGCGAAGCCGCGCAGCGAGTAGCCGACGGGATCGGTCGAAGCGACCCGCACGTTCAACGTGAAGTCGATGTGGTCGATCAGATTGCCCCCGACCTCGGGCGCCTCGTGCACGAGCGGCACGCCGAACGCGCGCAGCGTCTCTTGCGGGCCTATTCCCGAGCACATCAACAATTGCGGCGAACCGAATGCACCCGCCGCGAGAATCACTTCCGCCCGCGCCGACAGTGTCACGATGCGGCCGGCGCGCATCACTTCGACACCTGTTGCGCGACGCGCGCCGTCGAACACGACGCGCATGACGCAGGCATCGACCAGCACGTCGATATTGGAGGGCATACCGGCCTTGCCCGCCGCCGCTTCATACAAATACGCGCACGCCACGCTGCAGCGCCTGCCCTCGCGTTGCGTCACCTGATAGAAGCCGACGCCTTCTTGCTGCGCGCCATTGAAGTCGTCATTTGAGCGGTAGCCGGCCTCGACGGCCGCGGCGACGAAGCGTGTCGAAAACGCGTTCCGAAAGCGCAAGTCCGCTACGCTGAGCGGGCCGTTCGCGCCATGCCACTCGTCCTCGCCCCGCTCGTTGCGTTCGGCCCGGCGAAAATACGGCAACACATCCGACCAGCCCCAGCCCGTGCAGCCCAAGCGCGCCCATTCGTCGTAATCGAGCGGGTGACCGCGCGTGTAGATCATGGCGTTGATCGCGCTCGAACCGCCCAAGCCCCGTCCGCGAGGCTGATAGCCGCTGCGCCCGGCCAGCCCCGGCTGCGGTGTCGTGCGATAGCCGTAATTCGTCTTCAGTTTGAACGGCACGAGCGCGGCAATGCCCAGCGGCGTATTGACGAGCCAGTTACGCTGCGTATGCGGGCCTTGTTCGATTAGGGCGATCGTCGCGTCCGGGCATCGCTGCGCGAGCCGGCCTGCGAGCGCAGCGCCGCCCGAGCCGCCGCCGACAATGATGTAGTCGTATTGCATTCGCTCCTCCTTGACGCCTGTCTCGACGCCCTGCGGCAAGTCTCGCCAATGGGCGCTCGTCGTTATGTTTTCGCGCATTGTAAAGAGCGCCGCGCTGCACGCGCGGCCGGGACGCAGAGCGATTCCTCTAAACGGCGGGGCCTGGGCGAACCTATCATTGAGTCAAGCGCACACCCGCGCGCTGCCTGTGCGCGCCTGGATCAAACGGCCATCCCGAGCCCCTCGCCCGCTGCTCACGGCCCACGCGCGAAACTTCAAACGCACCGCCGAAAACTCTCTCCCCTCCGGCCCGATCACAGGAGACGCTCGACATGGAACCGCAAGCCCCGCCGGCTACGCACGAGGTCACGAATCAGGTACCGCCGCTCGAAAACTACAACCTGTTCGAATGCGATACGACGCTCATGGCCGCCGTCGAGCGCGAGAGCGCCGGTTGGCATACCCAGGCGCTCGCGCGCGACGGCGCCGCGCTCGGCACGCCCGAGGTGCTCGCGCTCGCCGCATCAGCGAACCGTCACGTCCCGGAGCTTTTCGCCTTCAGTCCACGCGGCGAGCGGATCGACGCGCTCGAGTTTCATCCGAGTTGGCATCGATTGCTCGCGTTGCTGCGGCAGGAAGGGCTGCAGGCGCTACCCTTCGATACGCCTCGCGCGGGCGCGATGGCGGCACGCTGCGCCGGCTATTTCCTGCATGGGCAACTCGAATCGGGCTCGCTGTGCCCACTCACGATGACGTTCGCGAGCATCCCCGTGTTGCAACGCGAGCCGGCGCTGTTCGCGCAGCTCGCCGATAAGCTCTATGCGCGCGAACACGATCCGAGCGACGCGCCGCTCGCGCTCAAGCGCTCGATGATGATCGGCATGGGCATGACCGAGAAGCAAGGCGGCTCGGATGTCCGGACGAATCAAACGCGCGCGGCGGCCGCTGGAAGCACGACGGGACGCGGGGGCGAGTACCGTCTTCTCGGTCACAAATGGTTCTTCTCGGCGCCGCAATGCGATGCGCATCTCGTGCTTGCCCGTACGCATGCCGACGCGCCGCTTTCATGCTTTTATGTGCCGCGCTTCACGCCCGACGGCGCACGCAATGCCATCGTCATTCAGCGCTTGAAGGACAAGCTCGGCAATCGCTCCAACGCCAGCAGCGAAGTCGAATTCGTCGACGCCTACGGCATCATGATCGGCGACGAGGGACGCGGGGTGCCGACCATCATCGAGATGGCGAACTACACACGGCTCGATTGCGTGATCGGCAGCGCCGCACTGATGCGCGCCGCGCTCGTGCAAGCGATCCATCATGCGCGCCATCGCGTTGCGTTTTCCCGCAAGCTCGTCGATCAGCCGCTGATGCGCAACGTCCTCGCCGACCTTTCGCTCGAAAGCGAAGCGGCCACGGTGCTCTTCATGCGGCTCGCACGCGCATTCGACGCCCACCTTGCCGCAGCGAGGGCGGGCGCCGCGGAGTCGGATCTGGAACGTGCGTGGCGACGCATCATGACCCCGGCGGCGAAGTTCTGGGTCTGCAAGCGCGCCCTCGAATTCACGGGCGAAGCCATGGAAGTGTGGGGCGGCAACGGCTACGTCGAAGAAGGGCCGATGGCGCGCTTCTACCGCGAGGCGCCCGTCAATTCCATCTGGGAAGGGTCGGGCAATGTCATGTGTCTCGATGTGCTGCGCGCGCTCGAACGCGATCCCCAAGCCGCGCATGCGCTGATCGCCGACTGGCGCGCCGACGCACACGAGGCGAGCGCGCTTGCTCGCGCGCTCGATGCGCTCGAAGCCGCGCTCGGCGAGCCTGCCGAGCAGCGTGAAGCGGCCGCCCGCGCACTCGCGCAACAACTCGTTTTGTGCGCCCAGGCAGTGCTGCTCTTGCGCGCGTCGCCGGCACAGCATGCGCAGGCCTTCGCCGCGACGAGACTGGCCGCCATCGACGCAGGCCTCGCCTGCGGACGTGTGTACGGAACGCTGCCTACCGCTTTCGATCACGGCGCGATCATCGAGCATGCGTTCGGCGCCTGAAGGACGATGGCGTAATCGCCGCAGCCGCAGCCGCAGTAGCCTCGATCGCTGAAACGCGCAGCGTCGGATGCACGCCCCGTGCAAGCGCTGCTGCAGAAAGAATCCCATTGCATACGGAGACGACCGAATGAAGAACGACTTGCCCGCCGATACGACGCTCGCGGCCTTGCTGCAGGCGCAGCGCGAGGAGTACGCACGCGAGCCCTACCCGTCGTGGGAGACACGGGCCACGCATCTGCGCGCGCTGCGCGCCATGCTGCTGGAGAACGTCGATGCGTTCGCCGCCGCGCTCGATGCGGACTTCGGCCAGCGCTCGAAAGCCGAATTGCTGCTCTCCGAACTGTGGCTCGCCAAAAGCGAGATCGACTCGGCGCTCAAGCACGGCAAGCGTTGGATGAAGCCGCAGCGGCGCGCGACTGGTATCTGGCTGCGGCCCGCCGCGGCGAAGGTCGTCGCCCAGCCGCTCGGTGTCGTCGGCATCGTCGCGCCATGGAACTATCCGCTCTTGCTCGCGGTGGGTCCGCTGATCTGCGCGCTGGCGGCGGGCAATCGCGCCATGATCAAAATGTCGGAACTCACGCCGCGCACGGCCGAGCTGTTTCAGCAATGCGTCGGGCGCACATTCGCACGCGAACACGTAGCGGTCGTGACCGGCGATGGCTCGGTGGCCGCAGCCTTCTGCGCGTTGCCCTTCGATCATCTGATCTTCACCGGATCGACGGCGGTAGGCCGGGAGGTCATGCTTGCGGCAGCGGCCAATTTGACACCCGTCACGCTCGAGTTGGGCGGTAAATCGCCTGCGATCGTCGGACCGCACGGGCGCCTTCCCGCCGCGGTCGATAGCATCGTCGCGGGTAAGACGCTCAACGCGGGCCAGACCTGCATTGCGCCCGATTACGTGCTCGTGCCGCGCGGCTCGGAGCAAGCGTTCATCGAACGTGCGCGCTCACGCGTCGCACGGCTCTACCCCCGCTTCGATGCCAATCGCGACTATACGAGCATCGTCTCCGAGCGTTATTTCGCGCGGCTGCAACGACTCGTGGACGAAGCGGTGGCAGCCGGCGCTGTGCTGCATCCGCTGACCGATGCGCAACCGGACGCCACGCGCAGGCTGTTCCCGCCTTGCGTGGTCACCCATGCGCCCGATACGTGCGCATTGATGCGCGAAGAGATCTTCGGCCCGCTGCTACCGCTCGTGTCTTACGAGACGCTCGACGACGCGATCCGCTACGTCAACGCGCGGCCACGGCCGCTCGCGCTGTATCTATTCGAGGACGAGCAAGGAAGCGTCGAGCGCGTGCTGCGCGAAACCGTCTCGGGCGGCGTATGCGTCAACGAGACATTGCTGCACATCGCGTGCGAGGGGCTTCCATTCGGCGGCGTCGGCGCGAGCGGCATGGGCGCGTATCACGGATACGACGGCTTCAAGGCGTTCTCGCAAATGAAGCCGGTGCTCGTGCAGCCACGCCTGAACGCACGCGCGCTACTGCTGCCGCCCTACGGACGGCGCTTTCACGCGGTCATGCGGCTGATGTTCAAGGTTTAGGCGAAGCTGAGGTTCGAAGCGGGTCACACGGGCCAAAGCGGCCCCTCGAGCATCGCGCCGATTTGCTCGCGCAACTCCAGCACGCGCGCTTCCCAGTAGCGCTGGGTATTGAACCAGGGAAACGCGGCCGGAAACGCCGGATCGTCCCAACGCCGCGCAAGCCAAGCGGCGTAATGGATCAGCCTCAGCGTGCGCAGGGCTTCGATCAAATGCAACTCGCGCGGCTCGAACTCGCAAAAATCTTCGTAACCCGCGAGCAAATCGGTCAACGCGCGCGAAGCATCCGCGCGCCCGCCGGGCAGCAGCAGCCACAAGTCTTGAATGGCGGGGCCCATGCGGCTGTCGTCGAAGTCGACGAAGTGCGGGCCTGCATCGGTCCACAGGACGTTGCTCGCGTGGCAGTCGCCGTGCAGCCGCAGGTGAGCGACGTCGCCGGCCGCCTCGAAGGCGCGCTCGACGCCCTCCAAGGCGAGCGTCGCCGCTGCCTCGTAGGAGGCACGCAACTCCGGCGGCAAGAAATCGTGCGCAAGCAGGAACTCACGGGGCTCGTAGCCGAAGGCGGCAATATCGAGCGTCGGCCGCGACACATAAGGCTTGCGCTTGCCGACCGCGTGAATGCGGCCAATGAAGCGGCCCATCCATTCGAGGGTATCGCGCCGGTCGAGCTCGGGCGCGCGCCCGCCGCGTCGCTCGAACACCGCAAACCGAAAATCGTCGAACGTATGCAAGGTCGCGCCGTCGATCGACCGCGCCGGCACAGCGGGAATTTCCGCTTCGACGAGTTCGGCGACGAACGCATGCTCTTCGAGGATCGCTTCGTCGGACCAACGCTGCGGCCGATAGAACTTCGCGACGACAGGCGGGCCATCCTCGACGCCGACTTGATAGACGCGGTTCTCGTAGCTGTTCAGCGACAGCAGCCGCCCGTCGGTGCGCACACCGGTTCGAGCCAGCACGCTATCGATGGCGTCGAGCACGCACTCCGGGGTGAGCCGGGTGAAAGGGTGCGCGGCGCTCGCGCCACGCACGTCGGAGGAATCGGGAGAAAGCGGATCGTTCATGCCCGCATTGTGCCGCATCGGCGGCAAACCGTCGTGGGTCGCCCTATTCGTCCATCAAACGAACCTTCACCTTTTTGCCTTTCACCTTGCCGGCGCTGAGCCTGCGCACCGCATCGCGCGCGATGCTTCGCTCGACGGCGACGTACGTCGAATAGTCGGTCACATTGATCTTGCCGATCTGCGCGCCGCTAAAGCCCGCTTCGCCGGTCAGCGCACCGAGCACGTCGCCCGGGCGGATCTTCTCTTTGCGCCCACCGAGTATCTGCAGCGTGGCCATTGGCGGCAACAGCGGTGCGCCATCGGCTTTCTGCAGCTCGGCCAGCGGGTGCCATTCGAACTCGCGCTGCTGCGCCTGCTCGATGTTTCCCACTCGCCCCATCTCGTTCATGCTCGCAAGGCTCAGCGCCCAACCGTCCTGATCCGCCCGGCCAGTGCGGCCGATCCGATGCACATGCACCTCGGGATCCGGCGTCACGTCGACGTTGATCACCGCTTCGAGCTGCGCGAAGTCGAGGCCGCGCGCCGCAACGTCGGTGGCCACGAGCACCGAGCAACTGCGGTTGGCAAACTGGATCAGCACCTGATCGCGCTCGCGCTGATCGAGCTCCCCGTGCAACGCCAATGCATGAAAACCTTGCGCGCGCAGCACGTCGAGCAGGTCGCGGCATTGCTGTTTCGTGTTGCAAAACGCGAGCGTGCTCACGGGGCGATAGTGATCGAGCAACATCCCGACCGCGTGCAGCCGCTCGTCTTCCGTCACTTCATAAAAACGCTGACGAATCTTGCGCTCGTCGTGATGCGCCTCGAGCCGCACTTCTTTCGGATTGCGTAAGAACCGCTGACTCAGTTTGGCGATACCTTCGGGGTACGTCGCTGAAAACAACAACGTTTGCCGCTCCTTAGGGCACTGACTCACCACCGTTGCAATGTCGTCGTAGAAGCCCATATCGAGCATTCGGTCCGCTTCGTCGAGCACGAGCGTATTCAGTGCATCGAGCGCGAGATTGCCGCGCTCGAGATGATCCATGATGCGCCCGGGCGTGCCGACCACGATATGCGCACCGTGTTCGAGGCTCGCGGTCTGCGGCGCCATCGGCGTGCCGCCGCATAGCGTCAGCACCTTGATGTTCTCCTCGGCGCGCGCGAGGCGACGGATCTCCTGCGTCACCTGATCGGCGAGCTCTCTCGTCGGGCACAGCACCATGGCCTGCACTTGCACGCGACGAACGTCGAGCCGCGTGAGCAACGCGAGCGAGAATGCCGCCGTCTTTCCGCTTCCCGTCTTGGCCTGAGCGATCAGGTCGTGTCCCGCGAGCGCGACGGGCAGGCTGGCCGCTTGGATCGGCGTCATGGCGGTATAGCCCAGCCGGTCGAGATTGGCGAGCATGGCGGGCGCAAGCGCGAGCGTGGTGAAAGGCGTGGCGGTCGGTGTATGTGTCATGTCGTGGTTGTTAAGCAAAGCCCAATCTGCGCTGCGGCACGACGGGAGATCTAGGGCGGGCCGTGAGCGAGAGTGCGGCCTCGGCGGCGCACCGATTTCGAAACGAAACGAGCCTTGCAAGCATTGCTTGACGGCGGCGGCGCTTGCAGGCGGATGCGTCTGGCGGCGGTGCTGGTACCCGAGCGCCGCATCGAGCGCCTTGGATCGGTGAGGAACGAATTGTACGCTGCGAGGACAAGCGGCCGGGCACGGCGGCTTGCCGTGCCGGTATTGGACGACTCATGAGGTTGAGCTGCGACGAGGCAGCCCGAGCGAGCGCCATCGCGTCCGGCCCGCGCGCAGCGCAGCGCAGCCAACGCGCAGGCTGCGGCCCCGGACGCCACGGGTCAATGCACGAGCGAACCGGCCGGACGTGCGACCAGCTCGCCCGTATCGATCAAATCTTCCAGAAAGAACGGCTCGGTGTTCAGCTGCAGCGACGAGCCGGGCTCGCCGGCATACCAAACGACCATCGCCATATCGCCGAGTATGCGCATGACGATGCCGCGGGCCCCTGACGGCACGGCCATATGCACCGACCTGACGATTGAACCGATTTGCATGATGTATCCCCTCAGGGTATTTGAGCGATGACTCGATTGTTCACGGAAGGGGCCATCGAGAAAAGCCGAATGTGATGGTCTATTGGGTGCTATTTCTCCCGATCATTCTTACAGCAAACTGACTACCTAGATGGTGAACCGCTGGGCTCGCCGGGTGCTTGTGCCGCCGTTGGGTTCGGCGAGGGGGCGCGGCGCGCATCGCAGACGAGCGCTATAGTCAAAGCATAGCGCGACCGGGGCGAGCGTCTATTGCGCGGCGCAGCATTCGGGCGCGAATCGCGGCGGCGCACCGATGGCACGCCGCCTCCTGCACCAGGCGATTCGGTGCTTTATCAGGGAGAAAGGGAGAACCCACGATGAATCGATCTTCGCAATGCAGCGCGCCACGTCGGCTACGAGCCCGGCACAGCGCGTGGATTCGCGTGCTTGGCCTCGTCAGCGCCGCGCTTGCGCTCGGCGCTTGCGCGCAGGATGGGCTGGACAACGTCAGGCCGACGGCGACGACGGCCTATCACTCGTCGCAGCCCAGCGCGCCGCCCGCACCGTCGGCGGAACCGGCGCCTCCACAATGACAGCGCAACGCGCCGTGGCTCGCCGCCGAAGCATTCATGCCGGGTGCGCCATCGGCGGCCGCCATGTAGCAAACGCTGCAATGTCTCCTATACTCGATCAACGCGTACACACGCCTGCGGCGTGGCGCCACAGAGAAAATACGGAGGGGACGAGCATGCCGACATCCTTCACGATCAGCGACTTCATCTTGATCATTCCGATGGCGCTAGCGGGTGCGCTATTTCTTGGGGCGCTGCCGACGTCCTCCCGCTCATTGCACAACGTCTTGCGCGTGCTGGGCGCGCTGATCGGCGTGGGCTTCGCCGTCGTGCTCGTCGAAGGGTTGCCCGCGCTGATGTAGCGCTTGGGCGAACGTCGTCGATGCGTTCGCCCGGCGCACGGGCGCTAAGCCCTTCGCCTGCCTATACGCGCTGATCGGTAGAGGGCTTCTCCCACAGATTGATTCCGCCCTCGGTCGCATAGCGATCGATCTCGGCGATCTCTTCGTGCGAAAACGCGAGGTTCGCCAGCGCCCCGACGTTTTCACGCACTTGCTCCGGGCGGCTCGCGCCGATCAGGGCCGAGGTCACGCGAGGGTCGCGCAAAGCCCATGCGAGCGCCATCTGCGCGAGGCTTTGCCCGCGCCGTTCGGCGATCGCGTTGAGCTTGCGCACGTGCTCGATGTTTTCCGCACTGAGGTGGCTTTGCTGAAGCGAGCCGCCGCCCGGTTTATTGATGCGAGCGTCGGCCGGCACGCCTTGCAGGTATTTCGAGGTCAACAGGCCCTGCGCCAGCGGCGTGAACGCGATGCACCCGGTCCCCGCTTCGTCGAGCGCGTCGAGCAACTCATGCTCGATCCAGCGATTGAGCATGTTGTAGGACGGCTGATGGATCAAGAGCGGCACCTTGTGCTCGCGCAGCAGCGACGCCATTTCCCGCGTCTTGGCGGCCGAGTAGGAAGAAATCCCGACATAGAGCGCCTTGCCTTGCTGCACCGCGCTCGCGAGCGCAGCGGCCGTTTCTTCGAGCGGCGTGTCGGCGTCGAACCGATGCGAGTAGAAGATGTCGACGTAATCGAGGCCCATCCGCGCAAGGCTCTGATCGAGGCTGGCCAACACGTATTTGCGCGAGCCGCCGCCCTGGCCGTAGGGTCCCGGCCACATGTCCCACCCGGCCTTGGTCGAAATCAACAGCTCGTCGCGGTACGGACGAAAATCGTCCTTGAACAGTCGGCCGAAGTTCGTTTCCGCGCTGCCGTAAGGCGGCCCGTAGTTGTTGGCCAAATCGAAGTGGGTGATGCCCAGATCGAAGGCCGTGCGCAGCATGTCGCGCTGCGTCGACAGCGGCGTCGTATCGCCGAAGTTGTGCCATAAGCCGAGCGAGAGCGCGGGCAGTTTCAGACCCGAGCGGCCACAGGTGCGGTATTGCATATCCGAGTAGCGGGCGGGAGCAGCGTCATAAGCCATAAGAGTCCTCGATGAAACCGTGGATGGAGCCGTCGCGCGAGCTCGCGCGCGGCGGCGATGAGTGCGGATCGATGGACACGCGCCCGGCAAGTTTCATACACTGCCGCCTGCTCGAACCATCATTGAGACCGACATGATCAAAGCGATTTCCGTAGCGTTGATTGCGGGTGGCGTGGTGCTCCTGTATTTCGGCGGCCAGTCGTTCCACTCGTTCGCGAACGACCTCTCGCGCACCTTCACCGGCGCGCCCACCAACAAGACGATATGGCTCATCGCAGGCGGCGCGGTCGCGACGCTCGCCGGCATCGTCGGATTGACTACCTCTTTCGGCAAGCGCTGAACCCGGCAGCGAAAGGCCATACCGAGCCATGTCGCTCACAGAGCGACTTCGGGCTTGGAGACCGAGCGCGTACCGGGCAGCGGTAGATTGCTCGCGCCGTGGTAGGTGCACACAAGCGAGAACTTCACCTGGTCGCTGCGGTTCTGTCCCGCCGAGTGCAGCGTGTTGCAGTGGAAAAAGACGACGTCGCCCGCCTCGAGTTCCGGCGATACCGCCGTCCGAATCAACGCTTCGTTTTCCGGGAGGTCCGCGCGAAAAAATTTCTGCGCATCGAACCGTTCGGAGGTGAATGTCATCGCGTGCGAATCGGGGACGAACCAGAGTCCACCGTTCTCGACCGTCTCGTTGCCGAGCGCGAGCCAGGTCGAGACCAAATCGTCGCGCTCGAACGACCAATAACGCGCGTCGCGGTGCCACCCGGTCAAGCTTCCGTAGTTGGGGTGCTTGGTCATCATGCAGTTATGGTGAGCGCGCGACAGGCGCGGCGCCTCGCCTAAATACAACTCCATCCAGCCTTTGATTTCCGGCGCCGTGGCCCATTCCCGAAATAGGGCGTCGCGTGCATAGGCGTCGAGCAAGCGGCGCACCGTGTGTCCTCCGGGCGCATGCTTGGACTCGGGCGCACCCGGATAGCGCAGGTCGGCTTCGTACTCCAGCGGTTGCGCCGCTTCGGCCAATTGGCGCTCGGCCACCGCTTTGATCGCCGCACACCGCTGCCGCGCCAAAAGCCCTTTGACGACCACGAAGCCGCGCTCGCGCAGCACTTGCACTTGTTCTTTTTTCGATTGCGCTGACATGAAACCTTCCTTGCCGAAGGGCCGCCCGTAGCGGAAACATTTTATTTTACGGCGGGTGCGAGCGGTGCGTCGCCGCACCGGTCATGGGCGGGGTCTGCACGACTTACACGCGTCACGATTCGCGTGTAGTCTGCCTCGCATGTCGATCGCCATTGTCGGCCGCTTGCGCCCCATATTGCGCCGCGCGCCGCTCACGCACTCCCCCGAACTCGCTGTCGCCGCGCACGCCAGGCACGATTGCTGCTGCGATGCAGCTGCCTCGTCCTCCGTGCGAAGCAGCACCACGCTTTTTCTTCATCATGCATAAACGTCTCGCTTCTCGTCACAATCGTATGACGCTTAGTCCCGCGCGGCCGATCCGCCGCGCGCCGATGCCCGCATTACGGCACCACGCAGTACGCACGCGCGCCCTTTCGCAGCAACCGGCGCACGCGCAAGCCTCGGCCGCCCAGACCCACGGCCTGCGCGCCTGGCTTCGCGCCGTTATCTCGGCATTGCGCACCGGCACGCGGGCGCGTCGCCTACTGCTGCGCCGGTTACTGCGGCGCGCGACGATCCGCCGTTCGGCGGTCACACCGGCCAAACGCTCGGCGACTTCGGGCGGCAATCGCCGGCCGCGTCGGCTCGCGGGCAGCGCCGGCTGGTTCGGGTTCGCCAGCCGGTAGTCTTGCCTCAGGGGTCGCTGCACCCTAGCCGCAACTCCCTAGTTCCTACTTCCAAGCTGCTGGCCCGCCGCCGCCCTTTGCCGAGCGTCCTTTGCAGTTGCTGCCGTTTGCGTACGCGCGCCTCGGCATTCGGCGCCATTGCGCTGGCGTAAAATCGAATGGTCTACATCGAATGGCTTGGCCGAGCGGCCAGGATGTCGTCATGAATACGCCCACTCCCGAACCGCACACGCGTAAAACGCCGTCCAGGCGTACGCTCAATGTGCTGACGGCGCTCGTCGGCGTGGCCACCCTCGCGGCTGGGGTCGGCTGGCTCGTCTATAGCTGGATCACCGACCTCGAAGTCCCGTACTTCGCCATTCCCCTGGTGCTTTGCGTCCCCGTGATCGCCGCTGTCGCCTTCCGCAATTGCTGGGATTGAAGCGCACCCCTGAAGGCGTGCGCGGCAAGCCTGCCGGGCCGACGCGCAGGCCACGCGCGTATCGATCAAATGACCGGCAGTGGCAGGCAAACACTCGATGCGGTGATATAGATCCCACCGTGAATTGCCGCTTGGCGCACACAAAAAAACCCTGGACTCAGCCAGGGTTTTTTATAGCGGCAGCTATCACTACCGCTATCGCATACTGCCGCGCCGCATTGGCGCGGCTGCTCACTACACCACTTCCACGACCGGCTCCGTGCCAGCCGCCTCAGCGAGCGCAAGCGCCTTGTCGGTCGCTTCCCACGAGAATTCCGGCTCTTCGCGGCCGAAGTGGCCGTACGCGGCCGTCTTCTCGTACACCGGGCGCAACAAGTCGAGCATCTGGATGATGCCCTTCGGACGCAGATCGAAATGCTCGCGCACCAGCGCAGTGATCGTCGAATCCGACACGCGGCCCGTGCCGAACGTATTGACCATGACCGAAGTCGGCTGCGCCACGCCGATGGCATACGACACTTGGATCAAGCAGCGCGAGGCGAGCCCCGCCGCGACGATATTCTTCGCGACGTAGCGGCCGGCGTAAGCGGCCGAGCGATCCACCTTCGAAGGATCCTTGCCCGAGAACGCGCCACCGCCGTGCGGCGCCGCGCCGCCATACGTATCGACGATGATCTTGCGGCCCGTCAAGCCGCAATCGCCCTGCGGGCCGCCAATGACGAAACGGCCGGTCGGGTTGACGAGGAACTTGATATCGCCCTTGATCAGATCGGCAGGCAACGTCGGTTTGATCACTTCTTCGATCACGGCTTCGCGCAACGTCGAGAGCTCGACCTCGGGCGAATGCTGCGTCGAGAGCACCACGGTGTCGATCGCATACGGCTTGCCGTCGACGTAGCGCACCGTCACCTGCGATTTCGCGTCGGGACGCAGCCACGGCAGACGGCCATCGCGGCGCAAGCACGCTTGGCGCTCGACCAGCCGATGCGACAGGTGAATCGGCAGCGGCATCAGCTCGGGCGTTTCGTCGCAGGCGTAACCGAACATCAAGCCTTGGTCGCCCGCGCCTTGATCGAGGTTGTTGTCGTGCGCGCGATCCACACCTTGCGCGATATCAGGCGATTGCTTGTCGTACGCGACGAGCACCGCGCAGCCGCGATAGTCGATGCCGTAATCGGTGTTGTCGTAACCGATGCGCTTGATCGTATCGCGCGCGACTTGGATGTAGTCGACGTTGGCTGTCGTCGTGATTTCGCCCGCCAGAACGACGAGACCCGTGTTGCACAGCGTTTCCGCGGCAACGCGAGAGTACTTGTCCTGCGCGAGGATGGCGTCGAGGATGGCGTCCGAGATTTGGTCGGCGACCTTGTCCGGATGGCCTTCGGAAACGGATTCCGACGTGAAGAGATAGTCGTTTGCCACGTTGCAGACTCCTTGGTTACGGTGTTTGAGTTCACGTAGCCAGCTTCGGGAGCCTGAAGCGGCGACGCTTTAGCGGATTTCCTGACGCACCAGACGCTGCTGGCGCCCGGCGGCTTCGCCCCGCAAGTTGTCTATTAACTCGGCGAAGCACTTATTATAGCGGCTTCTTCAGATTGTCACAGAGCGAATTGCCGTGCCTCTCTCCGTCTATTCGTCCAATTGCGCGCCGCTCGCGCGCTCGGCGCAGGCCATGCCGCCTCAATGCGCTCGGCCATTGGAGGTCCGAGCATGTTGACGCGACTCGGCACGAAGCTTGCCATCGGCCTGCTCAAATTTCTTGCGATCCTGCCGTACGGTTTCGTCGCTCGCTTGGGCGATGGCCTCGGCTGGCTGCTCTATCAATTTCCGAGCAAGCGCCGCAGGATCGTTCACACGAATCTCGCGCTGTGCTTTCCCGAGTGGAGCGAGCAAAAGCGCGAAGACATCGCGCAGAAGCATTTCCGGCACGCGATCCGCAGCTACGTCGAGCGCAGCGTGCAGTGGTTCGGCTCCCTCGAAAAGCTCAAGAAGCTCGTGCAGGTCGACAGCGAAGTCGATTTGACCGATCCCGACATGCCGCCCACCTTGCTGCTCGGCTTTCACTTCGTGGGCATCGAAGCGGGCTCGGTCTTCATCAACGTCGCGCTGCAACGCCAGTGCGCCGCACTCTACCAGCCGATGTCCAATCCCGAGCTCGACGAGATCGCAAAGACCGCGCGCGGCCGCTTCGGCGCCGATATGGCAAGCCGCGCCGACAGCGCCCGCGTCGTGCTGCGCTGGCTGCGCGAGCGCAAGCCCGTGATGCTTGGCGCCGACATGGACTACGGCGAGCGCAATTCGACCTTCGTGCCGTTCTTCGGCGTACCGGCCTGCACGCTGACGGCGGTCGGCCGCTTCGCGCAGGTGGGCCACGCGCAAGTGCTGCCCTTCATCGGCGAAGTGCTGCCGAACTATAAAGGTTATCGGCTCAAAGTCTTCAAACCTTGGGCCAACTACCCCACGGGCGACGCCGACGCCGACGCACGCCGCATGAATGCGTTCCTCGAAGAGCAGATCCCGCTCATCCCCGAGCAGTATTACTGGGTGCACAAGCGATTCAAAACGCGGCCGCCGGGCATGCCGAGCGTCTACGAATAGGCGGCGGGCCGCGTCCCGTACCCACGTCCCGTACAATAGCCGGATCATGAAGCTCAAGTTCACCAAGATGCATGGCGCGGGCAACGACTTCGTCGTGCTCGACGGCTATAGTCGGCCGCTCGCCCTGACGAGCGCCCAAGTGCGCGCGCTCGCCGATCGGCATTTCGGCGTCGGGGCCGATCAGTTGCTGCTCGTCGAACGGCCCACGGTCGAAGGCGCCGATTTCAAATACCGCATCTTCAATTGCGACGGCGGCGAGGTCGAACACTGCGGCAACGGCGCGCGCTGCTTCGTCAAGTTCGTGCGCGACACCGGCCTCACCGACAAGCGCAGCGTGCGGGTGCAAGTGCAAGACGGCCTCATCACGCTGACGATGCAGGAGAACGGCGAAGTCGTCGTGGACATGGGCCGGCCAATCTTCGAGCCGTCGCGCGTGCCGTTCGATACGACAGGCTTGAGCGGCCGCCGCGAGGGCGCCGACACCGTTTGGCCCCTGGACGTCGACGGCGACACGCATTGGATCTCGGTCGTATCGATGGGCAATCCCCACGCCGTGCAGATCGTCGACGATGTCCGCACCTATCCGGTCACGCAGGTCGGTCCCAAAATCGAGCATCACGCGCGCTTTGCTCAGCGCGTCAACGTCGGCTTCGTGCAGGTGCGATCGCGCCGGGAAATCGCGCTGCGCGTATTCGAGCGCGGCGCCGGCGAGACGCTGGCGTGCGGCACGGGCGCCTGCGCGGCCGTCGCGGCGGGCATTCGCCGCGGCCTGCTCGATTCGCCGGTGACGGTTCACGCGCTCGGCGGCACGCTGACGATCGCATGGAACGGCGCGCACGACGAAGCCGCCCCGCTTCTCATGTCGGGGCCTGCAGCAACTGTATTCGAGGGGGAGATCGAGATCGACGACCGATCCTGACACCGCACGCCCTTTTCGCCCATCCGTTTTGCTCGCCCTTTTGCCGACACCATGAACGATCGCGACGTCGCCGACTATCTGCTCGCCAACCCCGAATTCTTCTCGCAACATGCCGAGCTGCTCGCGGCCGTCCGCCTTGCGAACCCTCACGGAAAATCGGCCATCTCGCTGCAAGAGCGCCAGATGGACATGCTGCGCGAAAAGAACAAGCTGCTCGAACGGCGGCTCGCCGAGTTGCTGCGCTACGGACATGAAAACGACAGCATCGCGGCGAAGTTCAACCGCTGGACCACGCGCGTGATCGCACAGCGCGACGCCCACGCACTGCCGCGCACCGTCGCGCAAGGCCTGATGGAAGTATTCGACGTGCCGCAAGCGGCGCTGCGCCTGTGGGACTTGGCCGATACCTATCGCGACGCCGAGTTCGCCCGGCATGTTGGCGAAGAGGTGCGGCTCTTCGCCAATGGGCTCGATGCGCCTTATTGCGGCGCGAATGCGGGCTTCGAAGCGGCGCAATGGCTAGCCGCCGGCGAGTATGCAAGCGCCGCGGCCCCCAGCGAGGCGGGCGAGTCGAGCGCCGCGCAGTCGGTGGCGTTGTTGGCGCTGCGCGACCCGCGCTCGACCGCCTTGGCGGAGCGCGCCGGCGAATCGGACGGCGCCGCCCCTGCGCCCGCGTTCGGCTTGCTGGTGATGGGCTCGCCCGATCCGCGCCGGTTTCACGAAGGCATGGCGACCGATTTTCTGATTCAGATCGGCGTGCTCGCAAGCGCGGCGCTTAGCCGCTTGCTCGCGCGATAGCGCCGCTTGCGCCGTGTCGACGAGCGAGCGTCCCCCGATGTCGCAGGCCGATTCGGACCTGATCGCCGACTACCTCGACGCCCTGACGCACGCGCGGCGGCTCTCGGACCATACGCTGCGCAGCTACGCGCACGAGCTCGACATGCTGGCGCAACTCGCTGGCGGCCGGCCGCTCGCGAGCCTATCGGCGATCGATATGCGGGGAGCGGTCGCGAAAGCTCACGCGGCAGGCCTGTCGCCGCGCTCGATCGCGCATCGCCTGTCGGCCTGGCGTGCGTTCTACCGCTGGCTGGGGGATCGCGCCGAACTGGCCGCCAATCCCGTCGCCGCCGTGCGGGCGCCAAAACAGCCCAAGCGCCTGCCCAAGGCGCTCTCGGTCGACGATGCCAATGCGCTCATGGAAGCGCGGAGCGCTCAGAGCGCCGAGAGCCCGCGCGACCATGCGATCCTCGAGTTGTTCTATTCGTCGGGACTGCGCCTGTCGGAACTCGTCGGCCTGGACGCTGCGTACGCCGATGGCGACGGCTACCGTTCGTCGGGCTGGCTCGACCTCGCCTCGGCGGAAGTCACCGTGCTCGGCAAAGGCAAGCGGCGGCGGACGGTGCCCGTCGGCGCGAAGGCGATGCAAGCGCTCGCCGCCTGGCTCGCCGTGCGCGGGCAGTGGTTGAAGGCCGACCCGCATCCGTTGTTCGTATCGGTGCGCGGCGCGCGCATGTCGCCGAACGTCGTGCGCGAGCGCGTCAAACGCGCGGCGCTCGCAGCCGGGATTCCGGCCAACGTCCATCCGCACGTGCTGCGCCATTCATTCGCGACGCACCTGCTGCAATCGAGCGGCGACCTGCGTGCCGTGCAGGAGCTGCTCGGCCACGCGAGTGTCGCTGCAACACAGATTTACACCTCGCTGGACTTTCAGCATCTGGCGCGGATCTACGACAGTGCGCATCCGCGCGCCAAGAAGCGCGACTGACACGCTCGCCCTCGTCTGGCAATGCCGGCGGCGCGGCTGCCGTTCACCCCTCGTTTTTTAGAAGTCATCGATGAACACCGTTACGCTCAAACCCTCGAAGGAAAAATCCCTGCTGCGCCGCCATCCGTGGATCTATGCGAACGCGATCGAGCGCGTGGAAGGCAAACCCGCCCTCGGTGCCACCGTGCTCGTGCGCGCTCACGACGGCCGCTTTCTTGCCCGGGCGGCCTATAGCCCTCATTCGCAAATCCGCCTGCGCGTCTGGAGCTTCGACGAAACCGAGCCGATCGACCATGCCTTCTTCAAGCGGCGCGTGCAACGCGCACTCGCCCATCGCCAGACTTTCGTGCGCGACACGGGCGCGGTGCGGCTGATTTTCGGCGAGGCGGACGGTTTGCCGGGATTGATCGTCGACCACTACATCGAAGATGCGCAAGGCGGCGCGGGCCGCGGCCAATTGGTCTGCCAGTTCATGGCGGCGGGCGTCGAAGCATGGAAGGAGGCGATCGTCGCCGCGCTGGTCGGCGCCACCGGGTGCCCGAATGTCTACGAACGCTCGGACGTGTCGATCCGCGAGAAGGAGGGCCTCGAGCAAACGACGGGCGTCCTTGCTGGCGAGCCGCCGCCCGCCACGCTCATCACGCGCGAAAACGGCGTGCGCTATCACGTAGACGTGCGCGCCGGGCATAAGACCGGCTTCTACATCGATCAGCGCGACAATCGCGCTCTAGTACAAGCCTATGCAGCCGGGCGCGACGTCCTCAACTGTTTTTGCTACACGGGGGGCTTTTCCCTGGCGGCGCTCGCAGGCGGCGCCGCGCGCGTGGTCTCGATAGACTCGTCCGGGGAAGCGCTCGCGCTCGCGCGGGCGAACGTAGAAGCCAACGGTTTCGATGCCGAGCGGGCGCAATGGCTCGATGCCGACGCCTTCCGCACGCTGCGCAGCCTCGTCGATGCGGGCGACCGGTTCGACCTCGTCGTGCTCGACCCGCCTAAGTTCGCCCCCGCGCGCGAGCACGTCGATCGCGCGGCGCGCGCCTACAAGGACATCAATTTGTCGGGGTTTCGCCTGCTGCGCCCGGGTGGGCTGCTGTTCACCTACTCGTGCTCGGGCGCGATCGATGCGGATTTGTTCCAAAAGATCGTCGCGGGAGCAGCGGCCGATGCCCGCGTCGACGCTCGGATCTTGAAGCGTTTGGGCGCGGGGCTGGACCATCCGCTGTTGGCGGCGTTCCCGGAAGGCGAGTATCTGAAGGGATTGCTGTTGCAAATCGCATGACCGGCCCCATTTACGGGCGGTTTCTTCGGCGATGCTGTCCTGACTCGGCGTTGCGCGCCGCCGCAAAACCCGGCTTTGCGGCGGCCGGCGCAAAGGCCAGCGGGCCGGTATGCTTGCATATTTTCCCGGCCGGCTCGACTGACCCGTCCCTGATTTTCGACTCATAGGCGATTGAACATGATCCCCGTCACTATCCTGACCGGCTTCCTCGGCAGCGGCAAGACCACGCTGCTCAAGCGCATCCTCACCGAAAAGCACGGCATGAAGATCGCCGTGATCGAGAACGAATTCGGCGAGGAAAACATCGATAACGAGATCTTGCTGCAGAACCAAGCTGAGCAGATCGTGCAGATGAGCAACGGCTGCATCTGCTGCACGATCCGCGGCGATTTGGCGCGCGCGCTAGGCGATCTAGCGTCCCGCAAGCGCGCCGGCGAGATCGCGTTCGATCGTGTCGTGATCGAAACGACGGGCTTGGCCAACCCCGGGCCGGTCGCGCAAACCTTCTTCATCGATAGCGAGATCGGCGACGAGTTTTTGCTCGATGCGATCATCACGCTCGTGGACGCCAAGCATGCGAACGCGCAACTGGACGAGCACGAAGTCGTGCAGCGCCAGGTGGGTTTCGCCGATCGCCTGTTCATCACGAAGGCCGACCTCGTCGATGAAGCTACCGTGTCGGAGCTGCGGCACCGCCTCGTGCACATGAACCCGAAAGCGACGATCAAGGTCGTCAATTTCGGCGAAGCGGACATCAAGGAAATCTTCGATCTGCGCGGCTTCAACCTGAACGCCAAGCTCGAGATCGACCCGGACTTCCTCGCCGAGGACGAGCACGATCACGCGCATCACGACCATGGTCACGATCACGGCCATGACCACGAGCATTGCGATCACGACCATGGCCAGTGCGCCCATGAAGGCCACGCGCATCATCACCATGCGCACCATGACGATCGCATCAAGTCGTTCGTCTATCGCAACGACCGCCCGTTCGACCCGAACAAGCTCGAAGATTTCCTGGGCGGCGTGCTGCAGATCTACGGTGAGCGCCTGCTTCGCTACAAGGGCGTGCTGTATATGAAGGGCGTCGACCGGAAAGTCGTGTTCCAGGGCGTACATCAAATGATGGGAAGCGACCTGGCCGCCAAATGGCTTCCGGCCGAAAAGAAAACGAACAAGATGGTCTTCATCGGCATCGATCTGCCGCAAGACCTCATCACGGACGGGCTCGACGCCTGCCTGGTCTGAAGCCGCGACGGACGTGGGATGCCGCACGCGCGCAAGGTATCGACCGTTCGCTTTTTGGACGGGCGCGCGCTATATTTTTATGATAAAGAAAGCGCCCCAGCAGGGTTTTCTCTGTTGCGGCGCTCGAGATCGATTCAGTTACAATACGCCCCGCCGCGAGGGCGGCGGGTAATACGACGGCGCCGGGAAACCTTATCCGGACCACGCCAAAGCAAAAACATCGAGACACCGAAAGAAACGCTGCACGGGAGTTCGGGCATGACCGCCCTTCTCGTGTTGCGATGCCGTATCGACTGGGTAGAGGCACCCGAGGCACCCGAGGATCGGTTTCCAGAGGAGTTCGGCCCCGCATCGGAGCGACGGCGTCTTGACGGCCCATGGGCCGCGGGCGTCGGCGCTTCCAAGGCACCGCTTGCGGGCAATACGAAAGTGCGGGCAATATGTATGGGTTTTGCCTCACATTGAAGAAGCACGCAGATGACGACGAAACGACTCTTGACCGAAGCCGAAATCCTGAAGATGAGCGACAAGGATTACATGAACGAGGATCAGCTCGCCTTCTTCAAGAACAGGCTCGAACAGCTTCAAGCGGAAATCCTCCGCAACGCCGGACAGACGACCGAGAACTTGCGCGAGACGGTGATCGTCCCCGATCCCGCCGATCGCGCGACGATCGAGGAAGAGCATGCACTCGAGCTGCGCACGCGGGATCGCGAACGCAAGCTGCTGAAGAAGGTTCAGCAATCGCTCGCGCGGATCGACTCGGGCGATTATGGGTGGTGCGAAGAAACGGGCGAGCCGATCGGCATCCCGCGTCTGCTCGCACGGCCCACGGCCACGCTCTCGCTCGAAGCGCAAGAGCGGCGCGAGTTGCGGCAGAAGCTGTTCGGCGATTGACGGGCGCAGCGGCGCGATGCGCCGCGCGCTTTGACGCTGCTTCGGACGAGGCGCGCGGAAATCCCGCGCGCCTTTTGTTTTTGAGCGCTGTTTTTGCGGGCCATCTAGCGCCCAATCCATCCTCCATACCGGCAAAGCTTACCGATCTCACCCTAACACGGGGTGTCGAGCCGTCTCGCTTACCGCTCGACGCCGCGTAACGCTCGGCCGGCGTACGATCGGCCAAGGCCTGCCGAGCTCCTGTCGAGCTCATCGGCGGCCGCCTCTTGATAAACGCGAGTAAGCCCTAAAATGAGTCTAATGTGCTCGCGGGAAGGCTCCCGCCTGCGGCGCTGCGCGCCATTCGTTTTCGCTCGCGCGGCGCTCGCACGCCGCCGAGCCCATCTCGCATTCTCGAGGAACGCACCATGGAGCAATTTCACGGCACGACGATCGTCTCCGTGCGCAACGGCGACAAAGTTGCGCTGGGCGGTGACGGTCAAGTGACGCTCGGCAATATCGTCATGAAAGGCGGCGCAAAGAAAGTGCGTCGCATCTATAACGGCAAGGTGCTCGTCGGATTTGCCGGCGGCACGGCCGATGCGTTTTCGCTGCTCGACCGCTTCGAGGCGAAGCTCGAGAAGCACCAGGGCAACTTGACCCGCGCCGCCGTCGAGCTGGCCAAGGATTGGCGCACCGACCGCATGCTGCGCCGGCTCGAGGCGATGCTGATCGCGGCCGATGCGCTGACGACGCTCGTCATCACCGGCAACGGCGACGTGCTCGACCCCGAAGGGGGTATTTGCGCGATCGGTTCGGGTGGCGCCTACGCGCAGGCGGCCGCGCGTGCGCTCGCCGATAACACGACGCTCTCGCCGCGCGAGATCGTCGAGAAGTCGCTCGAGATTGCGGGCGACATGTGCATCTACACGAACCATAACCGCGTCATCGAGACGATCGAGTAAGTGAGGTAGGAACCGATGAGCACCATGACCCCGGCCGAGATCGTCTCGGAACTCGACAAGCACATCATCGGCCAGAACAAGGCCAAGAAAGCCGTGGCCGTCGCGCTGCGCAACCGCTGGCGGCGGCAGCAGGTGGCCGAACCGCTGCGCCAAGAAATCACGCCGAAGAACATCTTGATGATCGGGCCGACGGGCGTCGGCAAGACCGAGATCGCGCGGCGTTTGGCCAAACTCGCCGATGCCCCGTTCATCAAAATCGAGGCGACCAAGTTCACGGAAGTCGGCTACGTGGGCCGCGACGTCGACAGCATCGTGCGCGACCTCATCGAAATCTCGCTGAAGCAGACGCGCGAATCGGAGATGCGCAAGGTGCGCTCGAAGGCGCAAGATCAAGCGGAGGACCGCATCCTCGATATTCTGCTGCCTAGTGCGCGGCCCGTCGGCTTCGGCTCGTCGGTCGAGAGCGAGGCGTCCGGCAGCGACAATGCGACGCGCCAAACTTTCCGCAAGCGCCTGCGCGAAGGCCAGTTGAACGACAAGGAAATCGAGCTCGACGTCGAGATGCCGCAGGTGGGCATGGACATCATGGGGCCGCCGGGCATGGAGGACATGACGGAGCAGATTCGTTCGATGTTCGCCAATCTAGGCGGCGGCAAGAAGGCACGCCGCAAGCTCAAAGTGGCCGAGGCGCTCAAGGTGCTGACCGACGAAGAAGCCTCGAAGATGCTCAACGAGGAAGAAGTGAAGGCCAAGGCGGTGCAGAACGTCGAGCAAAACGGCATCGTGTTTCTGGACGAAATCGACAAGATCGCCTCGCGCAGCGAAGCGGGCGGAGCCGAAGTATCGCGCCAAGGCGTACAGCGCGACTTGCTGCCGCTCGTCGAGGGCACGACGATCAATACGCGTTACGGAATGGTGAAGACCGACCACGTCCTATTCATTGCAAGCGGCGCATTCCATCTGTCCAAGCCGAGCGATTTGATTCCCGAGTTGCAAGGGCGTTTTCCGATTCGCGTGGAATTGGATTCGCTATCGGTCGAGGATTTCGAATCGATCCTCGTGGCGACTGACGCGAGCCTCGTCAAGCAATATCAGGCGCTGCTCGCCACCGAGGACGTCGAACTCGAATTTGCGCCCGATGGGATCAAGCGCATGGCCGAGATCGCGTTTTCAGTCAACGAGCGCACGGAGAACATCGGCGCACGCCGGCTCTATACGGTGATCGAGAAGCTGCTCGAGGAAGTGTCGTTCTCGGCCGGCAATCACACCGGTCAGAAGGTGACGATCGATGCGGCCTATGTCGATCGCGCGCTCGGCGAAGTCGCACAAAGCGAGGATTTGTCGCGCTACGTGCTCTGAGCGGATAAATCCCGGACAAGAACGCTGCGGTCCCCGACGACTAGCGAGGAAAACAAATCCTATGTCACAGCCACCCGATGCATACGTCCTCACCCCGATCGGCCATGTTCGATCCACGCTCGGCGATCCGGCTCGAGCGCCGCATCAAGGCCACGAAGGCGCGCCGGACGCCTGGATCGAAATCGATCCGCGGTACGCAGAAGGATTGAACGGGTTGTCGGTCGGGGATGAAGTGATCGTGCTCGCTTGGTTTCATCGAGCCGATCGCACGAAGCTCGCCGTGCGCCCGCGCGGCGAATCCGATCGGCCGCTCACGGGCGTGTTCGCGACGCGCTCGCCGCACCGTCCCAACCCGATCGGACTGCACCGCGTGACCGTGCGCGAACTCGCCGGCCATCGGCTGCGCGTCGGTCCCATCGAAGCAATCGACGGTACGCCCGTCGTCGATATCAAGATCGTGATCGGGACAGACGAGTAGCCTTTTTTGGATCGGCGTGGGCGCACTGCTCACTGCCGATCCAGGCTCTCGCGAAATCACCGCCCCGCTGGCCGCTTCGCCTTATCCCGAATCTTCGCCCGCTTCTGCGGCTTGGATCGTCCCGCCTGCCGGCTGGCCTGTACGCCTCCCGCGACGGCGGCGCCGGCAATTCGTCTGATTCGAACGCACAACAGATTTTGAGACGCTTTTCGCGTCGATGATCGAGCCTCCCACCCACGGTGGGCTGTGAACCCGATGTTCATCCGGAAAGGAGGCAAATCCATGACCGTTTCATTTCATCGCGCCGCAAAGCATCACATCCCGGCGGCCATCGCTGCCGCCGCGTCGCTTTTAAGCCTGACACTTGCCGCCAACGGCGCGCAGGCCGCGCGGGCACCACAGTCGCCGCAAGTCACGCTCGCCGACGGCGTCGTCGAAGGCGTCAAGATGCGCGGCGAGCACAAGGACGTGCGCATTTTTCGAGGCATCCCGTATGCGGCCCCGCCCGTCGGTGATTTCCGTTTCCGCGAACCGCAACCGGTCGCGCGCTGGGCCGGCGTACGCAATGCGCGGCAATTCGGCCCGCGCTGCATGCAATCGTTCGTCGCCGGCAAGCTCGACTTCCGCTCGACGACCATGAGCGAAGATTGCCTTTATCTGAACGTTTGGACTAACGCGAACAGTTCGGAAGGCAAGCTGCCCGTGCTCGTCTACTTCCACGGCGGCGCGTTCGTATCGGGCGACGGCTCCGAGCCCCGCTACGATGGCGCGCAACTCGCCTCGCGCGGGGTGATCGTGGTCACCGCGAACTACCGGCTCGGGGCGTTCGGTTTCCTCGCGGCGCCGGGAGCGTCGAGCGAGTCGTCGCACGGCACCGCCGGCAACTACGGCCTGCTCGATCAAGTCGCAGCGCTCAAATGGGTGCGCGATAACATCGCCCAGTTCGGCGGCGATCCGTCGAACGTCACAATTGCCGGCAATTCGGCCGGCTCGGTTTCGGTGAGCGCGCATATGGCCTCGCCACTTTCGCGCGGGCTCTTCGCGCGCGCGATCGGGCACAGCGGCGCGGCGTTCGCGCCCGGCGCCATGTGGTCGCAAGAGCAAGCCGAGCACGCAGCCAAGGCGTTCACGGCGCGAATCGGCGCCGCATCGCTGCAGCAACTGCGCTCGCTGCCGGCAAAGACGCTGCTCTCGTCGGCAGCGCAACCGCAACGTTCGTACGAGCCCGCGAGCTTTAAGCCGAGCATCGACGGTCACTTCCTCACCGAGTCGCCCGAACAGGTCTTCACTCGGGGCGGCCAAGCGCGGGTTCCGCTACTGCTGGGATCGAATGCACAAGACGCAGTGTCGCCGGGGGTTGCCGCTCCTGCGGAACCGGCCCTCCCGGGATCAGGCGCTCGGCTCGCGACGCTCCAAGAAAAGCTATCGGTATTCCGAGACCAAGTGGACGAGGCCCTCGCGCTTTACCCTGGCAGCGAAAAGGTGAGTCAGAGCACGCGGCGGTGGATGGACCTGCACCGGCAGACAGGGCAGGCGCCGGTTTTCTACTATCGATACACACAACGACTGCCGGCGGAGATCGATGTGCCGACGGACCATGTGCCACCGCCCATGCTGGGCCGCGTGCACGACGCACAGGTGCCCTACGCACTGGGCAACCTCGATGTGCAAAAGCGGTATACGTGGACGGCCGCCGACTACGATGTCTCTCGCATCTTTTCGCGCTACATCGAACGATTCGTGAAGGCCGGCGACCCGAACGGGGCGACGCCCGGGGCTGCGTTGGCCGCCGATCAAGCGCCGCGGCAGGCGGGCTCGGTCCCGGACTGGCCCGCCTCGCGCGTCGAGAATCAAGGCACGTCGCTGCAGATCATCGGCGAAACCACACATTCCGTCTGGGATAACCCCACGTCTTCGCAGGGCCTTACCGAGCAGCCGCCGGCCAACGCGCTAGCCGAAAGCACACAGGCTCCCGTCGTTCGATAGCGCGCTGCGGCCGGTCGCGCTCCGCGCTTTTTACTGCCTGACCGGCCGCTTCGCGAGCTTTCTCTGCAACGTTCGCCTGTGCATGTTCAACGCACGCGCGGTCGCCGAGATATTTCCGCCGTTCTCGGCCAACGCGCGCTGAATGTGTTCCCATTCGAGCCGCGCCACGGACAGCAGCGTCGGGTGCTCGATGGCGGCTTCGGCTTGGGTGGCGCTCGCTTCCGTTTGCAGCGCCGCCAAAATCGATTCGACGTTGGCCGGCTTGGCCAGATAGTTGTCGGCCCCATCCTTCACCGCCTGCACCGCCGTGGCGATGCTCGCGTAGCCAGTCAGCACGAGCATGCGCGAGTCCGGTTGCAGCTCGCGCAGCGGTGCGACGAGGTTCAGCCCCGAATCGCTGCCCAAATGCAGATCGACCGTGATGAAGTCGAATTTGTGCTGGTTCGCGAGCGCGATCGCCTCCTCGGCGTTGTGCGCTTGATGCGTGATATAGCCACTCCGCGTCAGCCCGCGAGCCAAGATGCCCGCGAAGACTTCGTCGTCGTCGATGACGAGAAAATTCGTGTCGCTCATAGTGCGTTCTCCTTATTCCGATGTTGAAAGCGCGGCGCGCTGCAGTTGTCCGTCGTCCTTCGCTGCCGGCACGCGCAGGACGGCGCGCGTGCCGCGCGGTTCGCCGTCCAGCAGTTCGATCGACCCGTTCAAGCGCGCCGCAGCCACGAATGCGAGATACAACCCCACGCCGTGGCCGCCTTGCGTGCTGTCGACCGGGGCGCTGCCAAGCTTGGTGCGCAGCGCCGGCGAAATGCCCGGTCCCGAGTCGCAAATCTGAAATTCGATGTACTCGTCCGCGACCGCAGCGGCGAGCGTGACGCTGTCGCGACTCGCGCGCGCGGCGTTGTCGAGCAAGATGGTCAGGATCTGGCCGACCGCCGAGGTTTCGGCCAGCCAGGCATCGTCGATCGCCGCGCCAAGCCGCAGAAACGTCACGTGCGGATGGCGCAAGCGCCACTGCTCGCAAAAGCTCGCCAGCCATACATCGAGCCGCTCGCGCGACGGCGCCACCGAAGCGCGCGTGCGCAGCCGCGCAAGCGCGGACGTGCACAGCGTCATCTGCTGCTCGAGCAGCGCGAAATCGTCGGCGTAATCGGCAAGCCCCTCGTCGCTGCGCGCGGCCTCGCGCAACTCTTCGGTCACCATCGCGATGGTCGAAAGCGGCGTGCCCATCTCATGCGCCACCGTGGCCGCTTGCACGCCCAGCGCCACGGCGCGCTCGTCGCGCAAAAGCCGCTGCTGCGCATCGCCGAGCGCCGCATCGCGCTGACGCAACGCGTGCGACATGCGGGCGACGAACCAGGCGATCAATCCCACGCTCACCATGAAGTTGACCCACATGCCCGTGCGGTAGTAATCGAACAGGTTCGCCGGGTTGTCCATGTTCAGCGGGACCGAATCGAAACCGAGCGCAACGTAGCAACACATCGCGAAGATCGCGAGCCAGATCATGTGCCGCCAGGGAAGCACGGCCGCCGCGATGGCGAGCGCGGGCAGATAGAGCGAAACGAACGGATTGGTCGTGCCGCCGGATAAGAACAACAGCGCCGACAGCGCCCCCAGATCGACCCACAACTGCCCGAGCAGCTCGAGGTCCGTTTCGGGCCGAGCGCTCGCGACGCGGAACCAGGTCGCCGCATTGAAGATCGCTTCGAGGGCGATGATGATCAGCATGGCCGGCAACGGCAGATGCACGCCGAAGAACTGCTGAACGACGGCGATCGTGACGAGTTGCCCGATAATCGCGAGGCAGCGCAACCAAAAGAGATGTCCGAGGTTGACGCGGCCGGTATTCGTAATACGTTGCATCACAATTCAAGAATTCGCAGGGTCGCGCACGGCGCCGCGACTGCCCGCAGCGGCAAGCGCATCCGCGTAGCAGTCAGGACACAGGCAAAACGCCGACGCCGCGCCGGTGAGCATGGCGGCAGCCGGCAGCGGCGGCAGATTCGCGCACCAGCAGTCGAACGGTTGCGACTCCCGGCCGCAGTCGAATGCGACGCCACAACGCGGGCAACGGGTGCGAGAATCCTGCTTCGGCCGGCAGTCACGGATGCTCATTGACGACGCCATCGGCGACAACACAAAAAAAATGTCGTAAAAACAATACGATGCGACAATGATGCCAGCGTTCTCGGCATGCCGCATGCATCTATGTCAAAGAAATGGCGCGTCATACGCGCGCTGCGGCCAAAAACCGCGGCTGCCTTTCTCAGTCCTGTACAATTGGCGCCTGTTTTCGCCCGCCCCCCCGTTTGAACCGTTGCCTGCCGAGCTTGCCGCCATGTCAGAGCCTCTCGACCTCTCCCAGATCGCGCCCACGCTGAAAGCTGAAATTCTGGCCGAGGCCTTGCCCTATATCCGCCAATATCACGGCAAGACCGTCGTCATCAAATACGGCGGCAATGCCATGACCGAAGAGCGCCTGAAGCAAGGCTTCGCACGCGACGTCATATTGCTCAAGCTGGTCGGCATCAATCCCGTCATCGTGCACGGCGGCGGGCCGCAGATCGATCAGGCGCTCAAGAAGATCGGCAAGCAAGGAACGTTCATCCAAGGCATGCGGGTGACGGACGAGGAAACGATGGAAGTCGTCGAATGGGTGCTCGGCGGCGAAGTGCAGCAAGACATCGTCACGCTCATCAACCACTTCGGCGGCCATGCGGTGGGCCTGACGGGCAAGGACGGCGGGCTCATCCACGCGCGCAAGCTGATGATGCCCGACCGCGACAATCCGGGCCAATACGTCGATATCGGCCAAGTCGGGGAAGTCGAATCGATCAATCCGGCCGTCGTGCGGGCGCTGCAGGACGACGCCTTCATCCCGGTCATTTCGCCGATCGGCTTCGGCGAAGACGGCCTGTCCTACAACATCAACGCCGATCTCGTGGCCGGCAAGCTCGCCGTCGTCCTGAACGCCGAAAAGCTCGTCATGATGACCAATATCCCCGGCGTCATGGACAAGGCAGGCACGCTGCTCACCGATCTCTCGGCGCGCGAGATCGACGCGTTGTTCGAAGACGGCACGATCTCGGGGGGCATGTTGCCGAAGATCGCCTCGGCGCTCGACGCGGCCAAGAGCGGCGTGCGCTCGGTTCACATCATCGACGGACGCATCGAGCACTCCGTGCTGCTCGAAATTCTGACCGAGCAACCGTTCGGCACGATGATTCGCTCGCACTGAGCTTGCCTCTCCTCGGAGCCGGGCAGGTAAAGCGCCGCGGCTCCGCACCGCTTTGGAGCACCCGTTCATGTCCCTGTCGCCGCCGTCCCGCAGGCAAGGCCGAGCGCGCCCGCGCGCGGGCAGCCCGGTGTGGCTTTTCGATCTCGATAACACGCTGCACCACGCCTCGCACGCGATCTTTCCCGCGATCAATGAGGCGATGACCCGCTATATCGTCGATGCGCTCAGCATGGCGACGGCGCAAGCCGATGAGCTGCGTCTGCGCTATGTGCGGCGCTACGGGGCGACGCTGCTTGGGCTCGCGCGGCACCATCCGATCGATCCGCACGATTTTTTGCGCTCGGTGCACACGTTCCCCGATCTGCCCGCCATGGTGCGCGGCGAGCGCGGGCTCGCCCGGCTCATCGCCACCCTGCCCGGCCGCAAGATCGTCCTGACGAACGCCCCCGAACGCTACGCGCGCGCCGTGCTGGCGCAACTCGGGATCGAGCGGCTGTTCGAGCGCGTGATTGCGATCGAGCATATGCGCCGGCGCGGGGCATGGCACGCCAAGCCCGATCTGGCGATGTTGCGGCGCGTGCTGCGCGAGGCGCGGGTGCCGCTCGCCGACGCCATCCTCATCGAAGACACGCGCTCGCATTTGAAGCGTTACCGGCGGCTCGGCATCGGCACGGTTTGGATCGTCGGACACCTGCCCCGCGCGGCCCGCACGCAAGAAAGCCGCGGCCGTATGCCGGGCACCGGCCGTCCGCACTATGTCGATAGTCGCATTCGTTCGCTAAAATCCCTGAAACGGGGTCACGGAGCGGGGCGCAAATGGAACCGATCGGAGAGCGGGACGCGGAACTAGACCGCGAAACACAGCCGGAGCACGCCGCACGCACGCCGCGCATGAAGCCGGGCGAGCGGCGCGTGCATATCCTGCACACGCTCGCCGCCATGCTGGAGACGCCCAAGAGCGAGAAAATCACGACGGCCGCGCTCGCCGCCCGGCTCGGCGTCTCGGAGGCGGCGCTCTACCGCCAATTTGCCAGCAAGGCGCAGATGTTCGAGGCCCTCATCGAGTTCATCGAAGCGACGTTCTTCGGGCTCATCAATCAAATCGCCGAAAAAGAGCCGAACGGCGTGCTGCAAGCCCGCGCCATCGGCATGATGCTGCTCAACTTCGCGGGGAAGAACCCCGGCATGACCCGCGTGCTGACAGGCGAAGCGCTCGTGGGCGAACACGAACGGCTGGCCGAACGCGTCGAGGCGTCGGTCAAGCAATGCCTGCGCATTGCGCTGATGGAAGCGCACCAAGCCGAAAGCGAGGGTCAGGCAGTTCGCGCCACGCCCGTGTCAGGTCCCCTGCCGGCCGATTACGACCCCGCCGTGCGCGCCAATCTCCTGGTCAGCTACGTCGTCGGCCGCTGGCACCGCTACGCCCGCAGCGGCTTCACGCGCGCGCCGGCCGAGTATGCCGACGCGCAGCTACGCTTGATCCTGCAATAGCGCGTTATCGGGTTTTCCGCTATCCTTTGCCGTTCTACTGCTTTGAGCGAGAGCGCGCGTCGTTTGCGCGGGACCACCCGGCCGGGTGTCGCCAAAGCCAGCGCGCCGATTTGTCGACTCGATTGCGGGCGCGCGAACCCGAGCACCGAATGCGTGGGTTCACTATAAATGCGGCTAAAGAGGTCGTCAGCCGCGCTCCGTTTCGTTCCGCGCACCGCCGACACCATTTAGCCGCCCATTTGGAAGGCGGAACACATGGAATCGATCGGCATCGTCACTCCACAACGCATGCATTTCACCGAGCCGCTCGCGCTGCAGAGCGGCTCGACGCTCGCCGGCTACGACCTCATGGTCGAGACTTACGGCACGCTCAACGCCGCACGCTCCAACGCCGTGCTGGTCTGCCACGCCCTGAATGCTTCGCACCACGTCGCGGGCATCTACGCGGGCGAACCGAAGAACGTCGGCTGGTGGGACAACATGGTGGGGCCGGGCAAGCCACTCGATACGAACCGCTTCTTCGTGATCGGGGTCAACAACCTCGGCTCGTGCTTCGGATCGACGGGGCCGATGAGCCTCGATCCCGCAACGGGCAAGCCCTACGGTGCGCGCTTCCCCGTCGTGACCGTCGAAGATTGGGTTCAGGCGCAAGCGCGCGTGGCCGACGCTTTCGGCATCGAGCGCTTCGCCGCCGTCATGGGCGGCAGCCTCGGCGGCATGCAGGCGCTCGCCTGGACCCTCATGTATCCGGATCGCGTGGGCCATTGCATCGTCGTCGCCTCCACTCCGAAGCTTTCCGCGCAGAACATCGCGTTCAACGAAGTGGCGCGCTCGGCGATCCTGTCCGACCCCGACTTCCACGGCGGCGACTACTACGCCCACGGGGTCAAGCCCAAGCGCGGCTTGCGCGTCGCGCGCATGATCGGCCACATCACCTACCTGTCCGATGACGACATGGCCACCAAGTTCGGCCGCGCTCTGCGCCGGCCCGGCGCCACCGGCGGGGCGAGCAGCGCGACGGGCAGCGTCGGCGAGGACTATCGTTTCAGCTTCGACGTCGAGTTCGAGGTCGAATCGTACTTGCGCTATCAAGGCGACAAGTTCGCCGACTATTTCGATGCCAACACGTACCTCTTGATCACACGCGCGCTCGACTACTTCGATCCGGCCAAGGCGTTCGACGGCGATTTGACGGCCGCGCTCGCGCACTCGCGCGCCCAGTATCTGATCGCCAGCTTCACCACCGATTGGCGCTTCGCCCCGGCCCGCTCGCGCGAGCTCGTCAAGGCGCTGCTCGATCACAAGCGGCGGGTCACCTATGCGGAGATCGACGCGCCGCACGGACACGACGCCTTTCTGCTCGACGATGCGCGCTATCACAACGTCGTGCGCGCCTACTACGAACGTATTGCACAGGAGGTGCGCGCATGAATCAGGCCGCCATCGATTCGCTTTCGACGCGCTCGGATTTTCGCGCCATCTCCCGCTGGGTCGAGCCCAACGGCACCGTCCTCGATCTGGGCTGCGGCGACGGGAGCCTGCTCGCGCTGCTCATCGAGGAGCTCGGCGTGACGGGTTACGGCATCGAAATCAACGATGCCGGTGTGCTCGCCTGCGTGCGGCACGGCGTCAACGTGATTCAGCAAAATCTCGAAGACGGCCTGCGGTTATTCGAGGACGGCAGCTTCGACTTCGCCATCCTTTCCCAAACGCTGCAGACGATCCACCAAACGGCGGCGATCCTGCGCGAGACGGTGCGCGTCGGCAAAGAGTGCATCGTCTCGTTCCCGAACTTCGGCTACTGGCCGCATCGGTTGTCCGTGCTGCGCGGGCGCATGCCCGTCTCGAAGTCGCTGCCCTACCAGTGGCACAACACGCCGAACGTGCGCGTGCTCACGATTCGCGACTTCGAGGCGCTCGCACCGGAAGTGGGGATCGAAATCCTCGACCGCGTGGTGCTGCACGGCGGCCGCGTGGTCCATTGGGGCGCGAACTGGCGTGGTAGTCTTGCGGTCTACCGCGTCAGGCGCAGCCCGAACGGGCCGACGCCCGGTTGAACGCGCCGCTCCGAAGAGGTTCGCCATCAAACGAGACATCCCGCCCCCGTCCCACGAAAGCGCCGCGCTGAGCGCTCACGAGGCGCATCCCGGCTGGCGAGCGTTTCTGAACCGGCACATGCTCATTTGCGTGTTTCTCGGCTTCACGTCGGGATTGCCGCTGTTTACGCTTGTTTATCTCGTGCAAGCGTGGCTGCGCTCGGAAGGCGTCAATCTGAAGGAAATCGGCCTATTCGCGCTGATTCAATTCCCGTATACGTGGAAGTTCGTTTGGGCGCCGCTGATGGACCGCTACGTGCCGACGCTGCCGTTCTGGCGTCCGGGGCGTCGTCGCGGCTGGATGCTCTGCACGCAATTGCTGGTCGCCGGCGCGATCGCTTCGCTCGGATTCGTCTCGCCGCGCGACGCGATTTGGACCGTCGCCGCATTGACGGCGCTGGTCGCGTTCTTCGGCGCGAGCCAGGACATCGTGATCGACGCCTACCGGCGCGAATTGCTTGCCGACACCGAGCAAGGGCTCGGCAACGCGGTGCACGTGAACGCCTATAAAGTCGCGGCGCTCGTGCCCGGCTCGCTATCGTTGATCTTGTCCGATCACCTGCCTTGGACGGCCGTGTTCGCGGTGACCGGCGTGTTCATGCTGCCTGGGATCGTGCTGACGCTGCTCGTGAGCGAGCCGCAAGTGCACGGCGCGCCGCCGAAAAATTTGCGCGAAGCCATCACGCTGCCACTCGCGGAATTCGTCACGCGCGACGGGCTCAAGGCGGCCCTGCTCGTGCTCGCGTTCATCTTCCTGTACAAGCTCGGCGATACGATGGCGACGACGCTTTCGACCTCGTTCTTCCTCGACCTGGGCTTCAACAAGACGGAGATCGGCGTCATTGCGAAGACGACCGCGTTTTGGGCGAGCCTTGCGGGCGGCATCATCGGCGGCGCCTGGCTCGTGAAAATCGGCATTGCACGGGGCCTTTGGATCTTCGGGTTGCTTCAGATCGTCTCGACGCTCGGTTTCGCATGGCTCGCGAAAATCGGCCCGTCGCCGGCCGCGCTCGCGCTGATCTACGGCTTCGAAACGTTCGCGACGGGGCTCACGCTCGCGGCCTTCACGGCCTATATCGCCAGCACCACCGATCCGCGCTATACCGCCACGCAATTCGCGCTTTTCACGAGCCTTGCCTCGGTGCCTCGCACGCTGGCCTCGGCTGCGAGCGGATTCGTCGTCGCGAGGATCGGCTGGTTCGACTATTTCATCGTGTGCGCCCTGCTGGCCGCCCCCGGGATGCTGCTATTGCCGAAGATCGCCCCGTGGCGGGAGCGCAGCTAGCGGCTCTGTCGAGCGATACGACTACAACCGATTCGAACTGAATGACGTTAATTCTGTAAACGTAAAAATCGATTCCATGCAACTCGATGCAAAGCGATCCATAACCATCCGATAAGCCGTCGCCCGAATCGAAGACATACCCCTCGGCAATTCCATCATTTCGTCCTAGCGTTATTCGCATGGTCTGATTTGAAAACATTACGACAATTGCCAGCAGAATCTACATCACAATGCCGCTCACGCCCTCGCCGCAATGCGGGCGGCGCCTGAGGAACGGGGCCTCGCCGCTTCGCTCCTGAAAAAATTCAATCAAGCAGTCAATGTCATCACGCCACTCAATCATGGCGTCGATGGCTTATTCGCGTCTTCAATGCGAAATGCGGTCCATGCTCATCAC
Organism: Paraburkholderia sp.; assembly: GCA_004322045.1. Taxonomy (GTDB): domain Bacteria; phylum Pseudomonadota; class Gammaproteobacteria; order Burkholderiales; family Burkholderiaceae; genus Trinickia. The sequence goes on along the minus strand of SCRN01000043.1, from coordinate 102,929 downwards.
TTAATGACCTGAGAGGATCAAGATGAAGACTCAATTGCCGATGATTCAACACATTCGTTTTTCCCGCCCGTCCCGCCTTCGCGCCGCCACCGTCTTCGTCGCCGCCTCGCTGGCGTGGCTGCCGTCGGCCACGCTGAACGCGGCTGCAAACCCGCCGTCCACACGTATCGATCTGCCGGCGGGCGCGATCGAAGGCGCGAAGAGCGCCATTCAAGGCGCCGAGCTGCGCGTATTCCGAGGCATTCCCTACGCCGCGCCGCCCGTGGGGGATCTGCGCTGGAAGCCGCCGCAGCCGGTCAGCGCCTGGGCCGGCGTGCGCAGCGCAACCGAGTTCGGCGCACGTTGCATGCAATTGCCGCTGTTTCAGATGGAATTTCGCACCCGCACTATGAGCGAGGACTGCCTTTTTTTGAACGTATGGACGCCGGCGCGCGCCTCCGACAAGAAACTGCCGGTGCTCGTCTACTTCCATGGCGGCGGCTTCGCCGCAGGCGACAGCTCGGAGCCGCGCTACGATGGTGCAGCCCTCGCCGCGCGGGGCATGGTGACGGTGACGGTCAACTACCGGCTCGGCGCGTTCGGTTTCCTGGCGCTGCCGGAAATGGCGCGCGAATCACCCTATGGCGCTGCCGGCAACCACGGGTTGCTGGATCAGCACGCCGCGCTGCGCTGGGTGCACGAAAACATCGTCAAGTTCGGCGGCGATCCCGATAAGGTCACGATCGGCGGCGAGTCGGCCGGCTCAGTGGCCGTCAGCGCCCATATGGCGTCGCCGCTCTCGCGCGGGCTCTTCGCTCGCGCGATCGGTCAAAGCGGCGCGGCTATGGGGCCGCTCACGGTGTGGTCGCCCGACGATGCCCGAACGGCAGCCGAGCACTTTCAAGAGAAGATGAAAGCGGCGTCGCTTGCCGCACTGCGGAGCATGCCGGCCGATGCCCTGCTCGCCGGCACGGGTCCCAAGGAAAAACCGGAGTTCCTCTTTTGGCCGTCGGTCGACGGCCACTTTCTTACACAATCGCCAGAAGCGACCTATGAAGCGGGCTCGCAAGCGCGCGTGCCGCTGCTCGTCGGCAGCAACTCGCACGAAGCGCCGCACACGATGGTGCTCAACCAGCATCCACCCACCCCACAACACTGGCGCGCCGCGGTCAAGCGCATCTTCGGGCCGTACGCCACCGACGTCCTCGCGCTCTACCCTGGCAACGACGACGACGAAGTGAGGCGCTCCGCCACCTCGCTGGCGAGCGACCTGTTCATCAGCCATGCCACACGCCGCTGGGTCGATGCGCACCGGCAGACAGGCGGCTCGCCCGTGTACTTCTATTACTACACGCACAAGCGCCCGCAAAAGCGCCACCCCGAAGCGGGGCAACTGCCCGAGGACGGCGCGGTGCACAGTGCCGAGATCAAGTACGCGCTCGGTACGCTCGGGTTGTCGAACCGCTTCGTGTGGCGGCCGGAAGACCACGCCGTGTCGCGGATTTTCTCGGGCTATGTGGCGCACTTCGTCAAAACGGGCACGCCTAACGATCCGTCACTGCCCGAGTGGCCCGCCTCGCGCGAGGAACGCGGCGGCCTCTTGCGTCAACAGATCGCCGTGGAAACGAAAACGATCACCGATGTCGACGCGCCCCGGCATTCGCTTCTACGCCGCTATTACGAGGCGAACCCGCAGTTGTACCGCGATCGCCGTCGATAGGCGCGAGCGGCCGGCGCCGCGGCGAGTTGGCGCATGGCGCGCTTACCCGAGGCTGTGCGCGTAGTCGATCGTCAGCGGCGCATGATCGCTGAACTTGATGTCGCGAAAGACCGCGGCGCGCTCGGCCGTTTCGGCAACGCCCGCCGTGGCGATCTGGTAATCGATGCGCCACCCCACATTCTTGGCATACGCCTGGCCGCGGTTGCTCCACCACGTGTACTGCTCCGGCCGCTGATCGAGCCGGCGGAACACGTCGACGTATCCGACTTCATCGAACAATTGCGTGAGCCAGGCGCGCTCTTCAGGTAGGCAACCGGAGTTTTTCTGGTTGCTCTTCCAGTTCTTGATGTCGATCTCTTTGTGAACGATGTTCACGTCGCCGCAGACGATCACCTCGCGCTCTTTGCGCAGTGCGGCGAGGTGCGGCATGAACTCGTCCATGAAGCGGAACTTCGCCTGCTGCCTGTCCTCGCCGCTGGAGCCGGACGGCACGTAGACCGAGACCACCGACAGCTTGCCGAAGCGCGCCTCTACGTAACGCCCCTCGGGGTCGAACTCCGTGCTGCCGAAACCGATGACGACATCATCGGGTTCGTGCCGCGTATACAGTCCGGCGCCGCTGTACCCCTTCTTCACCGCATGCTGAAAGTAGCCGGTGTAGCCATGCGGCGCGAGAAATTCCGGCGTCATGTCGTCCTGCGAGCATTTAACTTCCTGCACGCAGACGATATCGGCATCTTGTTGGCCGAACCAATCGAAGAAGCCCTTCTTAGCGGCCGAACGGATGCCGTTCAAGTTGGCCGTAATCACTCGCATCATGCGTCATCCTTGTCGTAGTCGAGTTCAACGTGTGATCGTCGCTGAGCATTGCGCACGAAGCACCGCGCACTCAGGTAATCGTGAGTCCCTTGAGCGACTCCTTGCCGGGCGGGTAGCGCAAGTCCAGGCCCTGGAACACGCCAAGCAGCAAAGCCGCCACCATCAGATTCCGATGCGATTTCGAATCGGCCGGTATGACATACCACGGCGCTTGTTCGGTCGACGTCGCGGCGAGCGCGTCGTCGTAGGCGAGTTGATAGTCGTCCCAGTGCCTGCGCGCGTCGATATCGGCCAGGTCGAATTTCCAATGCTTCGTTTCGTCGTCGATGCGCGCCTGCAGGCGCTCGCGCTGCGCATCCTTGGAGATGTGCAGGAAGCATTTGAGGATGGCCGTGCCGGATTGGGCCAACAGCGTTTCGAAATGACGGATGTGCGTGTATCGGCGCTTTAGTTCGTCCGCATCGATTTCGCCGCGCACGCGCGGGACCAGCACGTCCTCGTAGTGGCTGCGATTGAAGATCGTCAGCTCGCCGGCGGCGGGCGCTTGTCGATGCACGCGCCACAGGAAATCGTGCGCGGCCTCCTCGGGCGTCGGCACACGGAACGTGGCGATGCGCAGCCCAAGCGGATCGACCTCATGGAAGACGGCGCGAATGGTGCCATCCTTGCCGCTCGTATCCATGCCCTGCAGCACGAGCAGCACGCGCTCGCGCCGCTGCGCGTGCAAGCGCTCCTGCATCTCGTCCAATTGCGCGGCGTACGCCGTCAAGCGCTCTCGATCGGCCTGCTTGGAACCGGCCGAAAAAGGCTTGCCGGCCGGATCGAAATCGGCGAGCGAAAAACCCTGGCCGCCTTTGTCTCCGTCGGAAAAAGGGACGCGAAAGTCGTCCAATTGCTTGCGCTTGGCCATATCGTTTCGTGCCTCTTCGTTAGGCTTTCTTTCCACGCGGCCGGCATGCGGGCGCGCCCAGCCGCCCGCGCCGCATGCCCGCCGCGATCGTCAAGAAAGCTTCTTCTTGAGCAACTCGTTGACCTGCTGAGGATTCGCTTTGCCCTTGGTCGCTTTCATCGCTTGACCGATCAACGCATTGAAGGCCTTTTCCTTGCCGGCGCGGAATTCCTCGACCGATTTTTGGTTCGCCGCCAACACTTCGTCGATGATCGCTTCCAGCGCGCCGGTATCGGAAATCTGCTTCAAGCCCTTCGCATCGATGATGCGGTCGGCCGCGTTTTCGTCGGTTGCTTTCTCGTCCCAGATCGCGAGGAAGATCTCCTTGGCGATCTTGTTCGAGATCGTACCGTCGGCGATGCGCTGCAAAACGAGCGCGAGTTGGGCGGCCGAAACGGGGCACGCATCCATGTCGAGACCATCGCGATTCAGTTGCGACGAGACTTCGCCCATCAGCCAGTTGGCGGCGGCTTTCGCCTGCGCCGGGCCCGTCTTCGCCACCACCGCTTCGAAGTAGCCGGCCATGGCCTTGCTCGACGTCAGCACCGTGGAGTCGTAAGCCGTCAGGCCATATTGCTCGACGAAGCGCTGCTGCATCGACGCCGGCAATTCCGGCATCTGAGCCTTCACGCGCTCGATCCAAGCCGCGTCGATAACGAGCGGCATCAGATCGGGATCGGGGAAGTAGCGGTAGTCGTGCGCATCTTCCTTGCTGCGCATCGAACGCGTCTCGCGGCGATCGGGGTCGTACAGGCGCGTCTCCTGCACGACCGTGCCGCCGTCCTTGATCAGCTCGATTTGGCGGCGCACTTCATAGTGGATCGCCTCCTCGAGAAAACGAAACGAGTTCAAGTTCTTGATCTCGGCGCGCGTGCCGAATTCCTTTTGCCCGACCGGGCGCACGGAGACGTTCGCATCGCAGCGAAACGAGCCTTCCTGCATGTTGCCATCGCAGATGCCGAGCCATACCACGAGGGCGTGCAGCGACTTCGCATAGGCCACGGCTTCGGCGGCGCTGCGCATGTCGGGCTCGGTGACGATTTCGAGCAGCGGCGTGCCCGCGCGGTTCAGATCGATGCCGGTCATGCCGGCGAAATCTTCGTGCAGCGACTTGCCGGCATCCTCTTCGAGATGCGCACGCGTCAACTGGATCGTTTTCTCGTACGCCGCCGTGCCGGCTTTGTCGTTGGCCGGAACGGCGATCGTGATCGTGCCGCCTTGCACGACGGGGATCTCGTACTGGCTGATCTGGTAGCCCTTGGGCAGATCGGGATAGAAGTAATTCTTGCGAGCGAAGATGCTGCGCGGTGCGACGGTCGCGCCGATAGCGAGCCCGAAACGAATCGCGCGCTCGACGGCGCCCCGGTTCATCACGGGCAGGACCCCCGGCAATGCCAGGTCGACCGGGCAAGCCTGGGTGTTGGGCTGCGCGCCGAAGCGCGTCGACGCGCCCGAGAAAATTTTGGAAACGGTGGACAGCTGCGCGTGCGTCTCGAGTCCGATGACGACTTCCCATTCCATGTTCATGCCCCCCGAGCAGCCGCTTGCGGCGTTTGGCGATGCCAGTGCGTCACGCGCTGGAACGCATCGGCGACTTGCAGCATGCGCGCTTCGTTGAAATAGTTGCCGATGATCTGCAGGCCGACCGGACGCTTCGCATTGGCGCCGGCGCCGAAACCGCACGGCACGCTCATGCCGGGCAAACCCGCCAAACTCACCGACAGCGTGTAGATATCGGCCAGGTACATCTGGACCGGATCATCGCCCTTGGCGCCGATGTCCCATGCGACCGAAGGCGCAACCGGACCCATGATGAAATCGCAAGCTTTGAAGGCTTCCTGAAAGTCCTGCGCGATGATGCGGCGGATCTTCTGCGCCTGCAGATAGTAGGCGTCGTAATAGCCGTGCGAGAGCACATAGGTGCCGACGAGGATGCGGCGCTTGACCTCGGGGCCGAACCCTTGCGCCCGCGATTTCTTGTACATGTCGAGCAGATCGCGGTACTCGCTCGCGCGATGGCCGTAGCGCACCCCGTCGAAGCGCGACAGATTCGACGACGCCTCGGCCGGCGCAATCACGTAGTAGACGGGAATCGAGAGCTCCGTCTTCGGCAGCGAGACGGGCACGAGGGTCGCGCCGAGCGCCTCGTACTCTTTGAGCGCCGCATCGACGGCCCCGCGCACGTCTTCGCTCAGCCCCTCGCCGAAATACTCGGCGGGCAGGCCGATGCGCAAGCCCGACAGCGGTTTGCCGGCCGGTGCGTCGGCCGCAAGCGGTTGTCCCAAGTAACGCGTGTAGTCTTCGTCGGCGCGCTGCAAGCTCGTCGAATCGCGCTCGTCGAAGCCGGCCATCGCATTGAGCAAGAGCGCGCAATCGGCTGCACTCGCCGCCATCGGCCCGCCCTGATCGAGCGAAGACGCAAACGCGATCATTCCGTAACGCGACACGCGCCCATAGGTGGGTTTGATGCCCGTCACGCCCGAGAACGATGCGGGCTGGCGAATCGAGCCGCCCGTATCGGTCGCCGTCGCGGCAGGCGCGAGGCGCGCCGCCACGGCAGCCGCCGAGCCGCCCGAGGAGCCGCCCGGCACCGCTTGCGCGTCCCACGGGTTGCGCACGGCGCCGAACGCCGAGTTCTCATTGGACGAGCCCATCGCGAACTCGTCCATGTTGGTCTTGCCGAGCGTGACCATCCCGGCGCGAGCCAACCGCTCGACGACGGTCGCGTCGAACGGGCTTTCGTAGTTCGCGAGCATTTTAGAGCCCGCCGTCGAATGCCAGCCGCGCGTCACGAAGACGTCCTTGTGGGCGACGGGCACGCCCGTGAGCGGCCCGCCCTCGCCGCGCGCGAGCCGCGCGTCGGCGGCGCGCGCCTGTTCGAGCGTTCGCTCGGGCTCGACTTCGATGAACGCGTTCAGATCGCGCGCCGCTTCGATCCGCTTCAAATACAACTGCGCGAGTTCGACGGCCGAAATCGCTTTGCCGCCGAGCGCACTCGCGAGCTCGCTCAAACTTTTCTCGTACATGTCGTCAACTTTTTCCGTAAGTCATGCGGCCAAAGACGGTCACTCGATCACCTTGGGGACCAGATACAGCCCGTCTTGCGTGGCGGGCGCGCAGCGTTGGTTGGCTTCGCGCTCGACGGTTTCCGTCACGGCGTCTTCGCGCAGCCGCAACGCGACGTCCTCGATCTGTTCGATCGGGTGTGCGAGCGGCGCGATGCCGGCGGTATCGACGGCCTGCATCTGTTCGACGAGTCCGAAAAACTCGTTGAGCTGAGCAAGCGTGTGCTCGCGGTCGGCATCGGCCAATTCGAGCCGCGCGAGGTGGGCGATGCGTGTCACATCGGTCAGGGTCAAAGCCATGCGTCTCACCGGGATCTAGAGCACGGCGCAACGCGCAAAAAAACTGTGTTGCGCCGCGGGGTTAGGGCATCGGACCGCGCCCTCGGACATGGGGCTGGAACGGCAAAAAGGACCACCCGTTTACTACAAATAGGTCGAAATTATAAGGTATCATTACGCGTTCGAACCAAACCCGGACCGGCCCAGTAGCGGCCACTCGGCGCCTTGACGCTAAGCCGCCGCCTTCCGTGCCGCGGCCTCCGGTCGAATTCTTTGCAGCTTCGCGCTCGCGTGGCGGCGCTCGAACGGCAGCCGCTCAGAACCCGAAGCTTTTATTTTTTCCGCCGCCGCGCGGCGCCTTGACGGCGAAGCGAGGCCTCTCCCGCGAGACAGGATTTCATGTTCGGCTTTTTGCGCAGCTACTTTTCCAACGACCTGGCCATCGACCTCGGCACCGCCAACACGCTGATCTACATGCGCGGCAAAGGCATCGTGCTCGATGAGCCGTCGGTCGTGTCGATTCGTCAAGAAGGCGGCCCCAACGGCAAGAAAACCATTCAGGCAGTCGGCCGCGAGGCCAAGCAAATGCTCGGCAAGGTGCCGGGTAACATCGAAGCGATTCGCCCGATGAAAGACGGCGTCATTGCCGATTTCACGGTCACCGAGCAGATGATCAAGCAGTTCATCAAGACGGCCCATGAATCGCGCATGTTTTCGCCGTCGCCGCGCATCATCATCTGCGTGCCCTGCGGCTCGACGCAAGTGGAGCGCCGGGCGATCAAGGAAGCGGCGCACGGCGCCGGCGCCTCGCAAGTCTATCTGATCGAGGAGCCGATGGCGGCCGCGATCGGCGCGGGCCTGCCGGTGTCCGAAGCGACGGGCTCGATGGTCGTCGATATCGGCGGCGGCACGACCGAAGTCGGCGTGATCTCGCTCGGCGGCATCGTCTATAAGGGCTCGGTGCGCGTCGGGGGCGACAAGTTCGACGAAGCGATCGTCAATTACATCCGCCGCAATTACGGCATGTTGATCGGCGAGCAAACGGCCGAAGCCATCAAGAAGGAAATCGGCTCCGCGTTCCCGGGCTCGGAAGTCAAGGAAATGGAAGTGAAGGGGCGCAATCTGTCGGAAGGCATCCCGCGCAGCTTCACCATTTCGAGCAACGAAATCCTCGAAGCGCTCACCGATCCGCTCAATCAAATCGTCTCCTCGGTCAAGATCGCGCTCGAACAAACGCCGCCCGAACTGGGCGCCGACATCGCCGAACGCGGCATGATGCTCACGGGCGGCGGCGCGCTGTTGCGCGATCTGGACCGCTTGCTCGCCGAGGAAACCGGCCTGCCGGTGCTCGTGGCCGAGGATCCGCTCACCTGTGTCGTGCGCGGCTCCGGCATGGCGCTCGAGCGCATGGACAAGCTCGGCAGCATTTTTTCGTACGAGTGACGTTGCACGTGAAAGCGGCGCCGCGCTCGTTCGCCCCCGATCGAGCGCCGGTGCGCACCTTGCCGATACCCGCAAACGTTCACGCTCTCGGCGTCGACCATGGAATACAGTCCGCCGCCTCTGTTTAAGCAAGGCCCGTCCGCGCTTGCGCGGCTCATCTTCTTTGTCGTTCTCGCACTGGTGCTGCTCGTCTCCGACGCGCGCTTCAAGACGCTCGAAGTCGTGCGCGCCGTGCTCGACGCGGGGCTCTATCCGTTGCAGCGCGCGGCGCTGCTGCCGCGCGATCTTGCGCTTGGCGCCGCGCAGTTCGCGGTCACGAACAACACGTTGCGCGGCGAGAATCGAACCCTCGCCGCCAAGAACCTCGAACTCTCGCTGAAGGCGAACCAAGTCGCTACGCTAAGCGCCGAGAACGCGCACCTGCGCGCGCTGCTCGATCTGTCGCGCAACGCTTCCACGCAGTCCATTCCCGCCGAAGTGCAGTACGGCATGCGCGATCCCTTCACGCAGAAAGTCGTGATTGGTCGCGGTTCGCAGCAAGGCGTGCAAAACGGCTCGCCTGTGGTGAGCGAGGACGGCATGATCGGGCAGGTCACGCGCGTGTTCCCGATGCAATCCGAAGTCACGCTGCTGACGGACAAGGACGAGGCCGTGCCGGTTGAAGTCGTGCGCACGGGATTGCGCAGCATCGTCTACGGCACGCCCGCCGGCGACACGCTCGAACTGCATTTCGTGCCGATCAGCGCCGATGTCGTCGCCGGCGACGAACTCGTGACGAGCGGCCTCGACGGCGTCTATCCGCAGGGGTTGCCCGTCGCCAAGGTCGTACGCGTCGATAAGCAAGCCGACACGGCGTTCGCACGCGTCGTCTGCACCCCGGTGGCCGCTGTGCGCGGTGCGCGCGACGTGCTCGTGCTGCACTATCGCGACGACGCGCCGCCCCGCCCCGAGGAACCGGCGGCGCCACCGAAAGACGCCAAGGGCAAGAAGGGTGGGAAGGCGGCCGAGAAGTCAGCCGAGAAGCCGGCGGCCGACACGAAAATCCCCGCCGCGCCGGCTGCGCATGCTGCATCGGGAGCCGCGCGATGAATCGTCCGCAGTACATCTTGCTGCCGGTGAATCCGTACTTCATCGCATTTAGCCTCGCAGCGGCGTTCCTGCTGAACCTGATGCCGTGGGGCCGATTGATCGGCATTCCCGATTTCGTCGCACTCGTGCTGCTGTTTTGGAACGTACATCAGCCGCGCAAAGTGGGAATGGGCATCGCATTCTTCCTCGGGTTGCTGATGGACGTCCACGATGCGAGCCTGCTCGGCGAGCACGCGCTCGCCTACACGCTGCTTTCGTACGGCGCCATCACCATTCATCGGCGCGTTCTATGGATGCCGCGCGGCCTGCAAGTTTTCGCGGTCGCGCCGCTGCTCGTCGTCGCGCAACTCGTGCCGTTCGTCACGCGCTTGCTGACGGGGGCGCCGTTCCCAGGTTGGGGCCAACTCGTGCATGGCTTCGTCGAAGCCGCGCTGTGGCCGCTCGCCTGCTCGCTGCTTCTCATGCCGCAGCGTCGCCCGGCCGATCCGGACGACACGCGGCCCATCTGAGCGGGCCGTCCGCCGACGCATGACCGAATTCAAAAACACCCAGCAGCAGCTCATGAGGTTCCGTTTCCGCGTGGCGGCGGCGGGGCTGTTCGTGCTCGTCTGCTTTGGGCTGCTCGTGCTGCGCTTTCTGTTCCTGCAGGTATGGCACTACAGTAAGTATTCGCTGCAAGCGGACGAAAACCGCATTTCAGTCGCACCGATCGTGCCCAATCGCGGCATCATCACCGATCGCAACGGCGTGGTGCTCGCTCGCAATTATTCGGCCTATACGCTCGAAATCACGCCGTCCAAACTCGATGATTCGCTCGATCACGTCATCGATAAGCTGTCCACCGTCATCACGATCGATGCGCGTGATCGGCGCCGCTTCAAGAAGCTGCTCGAAGATTCGAAGAATTTCGAAAGCCTGCCGATCCGCACGCGCTTGACCGACGAAGAAGTCGCGCGCTTCACGGCGCAGCGCTTCCGCTTTCCCGGCGTGGATGTGCGCGCGAGGCTGTTTCGCCAATATCCGCTCGGCACCACGGCCGCGCACGTGATCGGCTACATCGGGCGCATTTCGCAACGCGACCAGGAAAAGATCGACGCGGCCAGCGAGCAGAACGACAGCGACCCGGACCATTACGATCCGCGTCTCGATGCGAACAACTACAAGGGCACCGACTACATCGGCAAGATCGGCGTCGAGCAAAGCTACGAGGCCGAGCTTCACGGGATAACGGGGTTCGAGGAAGTCGAAGTGACGGCGGGCGGGCGGCCCGTGCGCACGCTCTCGCGCACGCAGGCGACGCCCGGCAACAATCTCGTGCTGTCGCTCGATATCGGCGTGCAGGAAGTTGCGGAACAGGCGTTCGCGGGCCACCGCGGCGCGCTGGTGGCGATCGAACCGGCGACGGGCGACGTCCTCGCCTTCGTTTCCGCGCCGAGCTTCGACCCCAATGCGTTCGTCGACGGCATCGATCAGCAGACGTGGGACGAGCTGAACAATTCGCCCGACCACCCGCTGTTGAACCGGCCATTGCACAGCGCCTATCCGCCGGGCTCGACCTACAAGCCCTTCATGGCGCTCGCCGCGCTCACGCTGCATAAGCGCACACCCGAGTGGGGCTTCCACGATCCGGGCTTTTACACGTTCGGCGGACACACGTTCCGCAACGACGTACCGCAAGGCCAGGGGTGGATCGATATGAACCGCGCGATCATGGTGTCGAACGACACCTACTTTTATATGCTCGCGCACGATCTGGGCGTCAACGCGATCGCCAATTTCATGAAGCCGTGGGGCTTCGGGCAGATCACCGGCATCGACATCGCGGGCGAGGCGCGCGGCATTCTGCCTTCGACCGAATGGAAGAAGAAGAACTACCACAAGCCCGAGCAGCAACGTTGGTACGAAGGCGAGACGATCAGCCTGGGCATCGGCCAAGGGTACAACTCGTTCACGATGCTGCAGCTTGCGCACGCGACGGCGACGCTCGCCAACGATGGCGTCGTCATGCGGCCCCATCTCGTCAAAGAAATCGAGAACCCGATCTCGCACGAAATGCGGCTGACGGTGCCGCATGAAAGCGACCGTATCGCTGTGAGCCAAGCCGATATCGACGTCGTCAAGCGCGGCATGGTGAACGTGACGAGCAACCCGTCCGGCACCGCCTATGAGGTGTTTCGCAACGCACCCTATACGGTGGCGGGCAAGACCGGCACGGCGCAGGTCTTTTCGTTGCAAGGCGGAAAGTATCACGGCGGCGCGCTGGCCGAGCATCTGCGCGACCACTCGCTGTTCATCGCCTTTGCGCCGGCGGATCATCCGGTCATCGCCGTCGCCACGATCGTCGAAAACGGCGGCTGGGGGGCGAGCGTGGCCGGCCCGATCGTGCGCCGCGTGCTCGACTACTACCTGCTTCAACGCGGCAAGCCCGGCGTGCTGCAAGCCGCCGTCGCGGCAGCCGCCTCGGGCACGCAGGGCGTCGTCGGCCCGGTCATCGGCGCATCGGATGTCGCTGACGGTTCCACGCCCAGCGTCAAAATCGCCGCCGGATTCAAGCCGCTGCCGCCGCCCGCATTGCCGGCATCGGCGCCGCACGATGCCTCCGCACCGTTGATCGCTTCCGATGTCGTTGCCGCCGAGCGCGCCGCGGCCGGGCTTGCCGCTTCAGGCGTTTCAGGCGTTTCGACCGCAAGCGCCGGCGCTGTCGTCTCGCGAAGCGCCAGCGACGCCGCGACGGGCGCCGCAGCCTCTCGTTCGAAGGCGTCAGCGCCGCCCGCCTCGGCCGCCGAAGCGATTCGCCGGCTGCATCGGGCCGCGTCGGCGGGCGCCGCGCCCGGCACGCCGCACAAGCGCCCCGCATCGCCCGACGAACCCGCGAGCGCCGCGCTCACTGCGCCGCGCGAGCATCGGCCGGGGACGAGCGCGGCTGCGCCCGACTCCTCCGGCCCCAACGATTAACGGAGAAAGGCATGCCCATCGACAAGCGCGCCTGGCTCGAACGCTTCAAGAAGATGTTCATCGGGTTCGATCGCCCGCTCGCACTGACGGTTTTCCTGCTGCTGTGCGTCGGCATCGTCACGCTCTATAGCGCGAGCATCGACGTCCCCGGGCGGGTCGAAGACCAGCTGCGCAACATCGTGCTGACATTCATGCTGATGTGGGCGCTCGCCACGGTCCCGCCGACCACGCTGATGCGCTTCGCCGTGCCCCTGTACACGTTCGGCGTGGCGATGCTCGTGGCCGTCGCCTTGTTCGGCGTCACGAAGAAAGGCGCGAAACGTTGGATCAACGTCGGTGTCGTGATTCAGCCGTCGGAAATTCTGAAGATTGCCACGCCACTCATGCTGGCCTGGTACTACCAGCGCCGGGAAAGCTCGATTCGTTGGTACGACTTCGTGGTCGGCTTCGCGATCTTATTGGTGCCGGTGGGACTCATCGCGAAGCAGCCCGATTTGGGCACGGCCGTGCTCGTGTTCGCAGCGGGCCTGTTCGTCATTTACTTCGCAGGGCTTTCATTCAAGCTGATCGTGCCCGTGCTGATCGCCGCCATCATCGGCATCGGCTCGGTGGCGACGTTTCAAGACAAGATTTGCCAGCCGCAAGTGCAGTGGCCGCTGATGCATGACTACCAGAAGCACCGTATTTGCACGCTGCTCGATCCGACATCCGACCCACTCGGCAAGGGCTTTCATACGATCCAAGCGGTGATCGCGATCGGCTCGGGCGGCCCGCTCGGCAAGGGCTGGCTCAAGGGGACGCAGGCGCACCTCGATTTCATTCCCGAAAAGCACACCGACTTCATCTTCGCGGTGTTCTCCGAAGAATTCGGGCTCGTCGGCGAACTCGTGCTGCTTACGCTGTATGCGGCTTTGATCGCGCGCGGCCTGTTTATCGCGGCCAACGGTGCGACGCTATTCGGCCGGCTACTCGCGGGCTCGCTCACCATGGCCTTTTTCACCTACGCGTTCGTCAATGTCGGCATGGTGAGCGGGATCTTGCCCGTCGTCGGCGTGCCGCTGCCCTTCATGAGCTACGGCGGCACGGCGCTGACGACGCTCGGCATCGCGGTCGGCCTCATCATGAGCGTCGGCCGGCAAAAGCGCTTGATGAAGAGCTAGGGCCGAGCGCCTGCGCGCGCTAATCGCAAGCTCGCGAACGCGCCCTCACTTCACTTCGCTTCACTTCACTTCGCGTGGCTGCTGTTTGTTCTGATCCCTGAGCTCCTGGCTCAGCTCCTGAAACTTGAGCTTCGCAGCCGGATCGCCCTGAGCCGCGGCCGCCGCGTAATAGGCCCGCGCCACGTTCAGGTTGCGCTTGACGCCGTCGCCGCCGCGCTCGTAGAACGAACCGGCCACGTACTGGGCGGTCATGTCGCCAGCCTCCGCCGCCTTTTCATACCAGTAAAACGCCCGCGCATTGTTGCGGGGCGTGCCGCGACCATCGAGAAATTGATTGGCGAGAGCAAGCTCGGCTTGCACGTGGCCTTGCTGCGCCGCCTTCAAGAACCATCGATGCGCTTCGGCCGGATCGCGTGCGACGAACTCGCCGTCGTCGTACATCCGTCCGTAGACGTACTGAGCATGCGACATGTTCGCGTCGGCGGCCTTGCGCAGCCATTTGCGGCCCTCTTCGACATTGGCCGCCACGCCCTCGCCGTTGAGCAGCATCATCGCGTAGTTGAATTGCGCCAGCCGGTCGCCACGCTCCGCCGCCGCGCGGAATTCTTCGAGCGCGGCCGGCAAGTTGCCGGCGTTGTAGTCTGCTACGGCTGTCTGCGTTTGCGCGCCGCCGTTTGCAGGCGGGTGCGATGGCGCTTGCGCCGCACTTTGCGCGGCTGCGCCGCACGCGATGGCCCAAGCCGCCGCGCCGCATACGAGCAAGGGCAGCGTGCGCGCCATGATCGTTCGTTGTTTCACGACCTCACCTCCTGCAATGCCGAGCGCGTCGCGCGGACGAGCCAAATGATGTCCGCGGCGAGCGCGATGACACGGAAGCCGGCTTCGCGGTACTGCCGCGCGAGTGCGACGTCCAGCGCAAAAATGCCTGCCGGGATGCCGGCGCGGCCAGCGGCCTCGGCGATGCGCGCGATCGCGGCCTGCACTTGCGGATGCTTCGAGTCGCCCAGATGACCGAGGCTCGCCGCCAAATCGGCTGGGCCAACGAACAAGCAATCGACGCCGGGCGTCGCGGCGATGGCGTCCACCTGTTCCAACGCGCGCGCCGATTCGATTTGCACGATCGTGGCGACCTGCGTATTGGCGCTTTGAACGTAATCGCGGCGCGCACCGAACGCGGCGGCACGCACGACGCCCGCGACGCCGCGCAGTCCGTCAGGGGCGGCAGCATCCGGATAACGCGTCAGGCGCACCGCATGCGCCGCTTGCTCCGCCGATTCGATGTTCGGGAACATCAGCGTGCGCCCGCCCGCATCGAGCACGCGCTTGACGAGCCAACCTTCGCTCGCGGGCACGCGCACGATCGGCTCCGTGGGCAAATGCGCAGCGGCGATCGCCCGCAATTGCGCCGTTACATCAGCCGAATCGTTCGGCGCATGCTCCATGTCGATGCAGAGCCAATCGAAGCCGGCATGGGCGAGCGCTTCGGCAGCATCCGCACTGGCAAGCGAGAGCCACAGCCCGTACAGCGGCTGGCCGTCGTCTTCTTTTAAACGCTGTTTCAGGGGGTTGGTGAACGCGCTCATTGGTATGCTCCACGCCTACGCCTCGCAGGCAAGGAACGGCGCGAACTCGCGGATGCGGCGCCCGGCATATCGCTCCTTGGGGGACGTCTATCGGCCGGACGCGTCGCTGCGCATAGGGCCGACTCTGCCTCGATCATACCCCGACATTAAGCGGCGCGACGCGCCGGAGCCCGTCCCTGCCGGCCCGCTCGGGCCCATCAGATATCGGCAGGACGCACGACGTCTGCCCAGCAGTTCGGCGTTTCGTAGAGGCGGACTTGATGCAGCCGCAAATCGACGCCGTAATGGGCGTCGTACACCTGCGCCAGCGTCTCGAAGGCGATGGCGGCCAGGTTTTCGACGGTCGGCACGCGGTCGATGACGACGGTCTTGTGATCCGGCATCGATTGCAGGAACTCGCGCACGCGCGTATCGCCTTCGAACACGATGAACGCATGATCCCAGCGGCTCACGACGTGCTCCATGGCGAGCGATTTCACATCGGCGAAATCCATCACCATGCCGCGATCCGGGGCGCCTTCCGTTTCCACCACCTCGCCGCGCAGCGTGATTTCGAGCACGTAACGATGGCCGTGCAAGTTGCGGCACTGGCTGCGGTGATCGGGAATGCGGTGGCCCGCATCGAATTCAAGTTTTCGGGTAATCGTCAGCACGGCGAATCAGGGAATGTTCAGATACTTGTGGGTCTGCATCGACAGGCGCCAGCGCGGATGGCGCTTGCACCAGTCTATCGCCAGGCGCGTATTCATCTCGCGCGATGGGCCGTCCATCGGCTGCACGAGAAAGTAGTCGAAGTCGAGTTCGGCATAGTCGGCAAGCCGTTGATTATCCTGCGGCACGACGACCTTGAGCTCGTTGCCCTTCGTGACGACGAGCGGCGCGTCGGCCTTGGGGCTCACGCAGATCCAATCGATCGATTCGAGCACAGGCAGCGACCCGTTCGTCTCGATCGCCACCTCGAAGCCGGCAGCATGCAGCGCCGCCACGAGCGGCTCGTCCATCTGCAGCATCGGCTCGCCGCCCGTGCAGACGACGAAGCGATACGCCTCGCCCTCGGGCCACAGCGACGCGATGCGATCGACGAGCGCAGCGGCGTCTCGGTACTTGCCGCCGTTCTCGCCATCGGTGCCGACGAAATCGGTATCGCAAAACCGGCAGACCGCGCTCTCGCGATCTTCTTCGCGGCCCGACCACAGGTTGCAGCCGGCGAACCGGCAAAACACGGCCGGGCGGCCCGCGTTCGCGCCTTCTCCCTGCAACGTGTAGAAAATCTCTTTGACCGCGTACGTCATGCTGCGCTCGATTCGTCCAACTTCATTGGCCCACAACGCGCCGGCGCCAAAGCGCCGGGCCGTGTGCTGCCGTTATGCCGTTACGCCGGCTGCGTCACCTTTTCGCCGGCGAGAAATGCCTCGTAACCGCGCTTGCGCAAGCGGCAGGCCGGGCACTCGCCGCAGCCGAAGCCCCACTGATGCAACTCGGCACGCTCACCGAGATAGCACGTATGCGTCTCTACGCGCACCAGCTCGACGAGCGCGTCGCCGCCCAACTCGCGAGCGAGCCGCCACGTGTCGGCCTTGTCGAGCCACATCAGCGGCGTCTCGACCAGAAAGCGGCTGTCCATCCCCAAATTGAGCGCAACTTGCAGCGCCTTCATCGTGTCGTCGCGGCAATCGGGGTAGCCTGAGAAATCGGTTTCGCACATGCCGCCAACGAGCACGGACAGCCCGCGACGGTATGCGATCGCTGCGCCGATCGTCATGAACATCAGATTGCGGCCAGGCACAAAGGTATTGGGCAAACCGTTCGCGGTGGATTCGATTTGAATCTCGCGCGTCATTGCCGTCTCGCTGATCGAGCCCAGCACGGATAAATCGATCAGGTGGTCGTCGCCTAGGCGCTCGGCCCAGGCCGGAAATTCCCGCATGATCGCCTGGCGCACGCCCTCACGGCATTCGAGTTCGACGCGATGACGCTGGCCGTAGTCGAAACCCAGCGTCTCGACCGTCTCATAGCGCTCGAGCGCCCAAGCAAGGCACGTGGTCGAATCCTGACCGCCCGAAAACAACACGAGCGCGCCATGCTTCGCGTCTGTCCGAATCACCGTGATAACTCCGTCGACGTGATCAAAAATGGCTGCGCGCGGCGCAAGCCCATTGCGGTGCTGCACCGCTTGCGGCACCGCGCGGCACTTGGCAAGTATATGCCCCGCCCCGGCGAGTCGGGCTGCGCGGCACTTATACCGCGCAGCAGTGCCGACGCAGTTCGGGCTCGGATTCGGGCTCGGAATCGCCACGCCACCCGGGCCACGACCGCACCCTGCCTATTCGTCGCCATGAGAAAAACCCCAAGAACCTTGCGATTCTTGGGGTTGGATACTGCTGGTGGCCTGGGGCGGAATCGAACCACCGACACGCGGATTTTCAATCCGCTGCTCTACCAACTGAGCTACCGGGCCACGAAGAAGCGAGAGTATAGCAAGGGGTAGGCGGTTGCTCAAGTGCTTTTTGTGCGCTGCTTTTTAGCGCATGGTTGAACGCCGTCGCTGCGTTCACGCTCACCGCTCCCGCACGGAGAACGCCCCTCACTCCCCCTTGTTCTTGCTCAAGTCGACCCCGAGCTGCTTGAGCTTGCGGTAAAGGTGCGTGCGCTCGAGACCCGTCTTTTCCGCTACACGCGTCATGCTGCCGTTCTCGCGCGCCAGATGGTATTCGAAGTACGCCCGCTCGAACGCATCGCGCGCGTCTCGCAACGGGATGTCGAACGAAATGGACGCCGCCTGCGGCGCCGCGGGGCTAGCCGCAACGGCGTCCGAAGCGAGCATCGGCAAGGCGACGGCCGCTGCAACCGTGGTCGAGTTCGCGGGCGCCGCCTTGACCGTCGCCGCGCCGACGGCGGGCGCCGCACTGCCGCGCGCGAGCCCCTGCTCGACCGCCTTCAAGAGCTTTTGAAGCGCGATCGGTTTCTCGAGGAAATTCAACGCGCCGATTTTCGTCGCCTCGACGGCCGTGTCGATTGTGGCATGACCCGACATCATGATGACCGGCATCGTCAATTGCCCTTGCGCCCCCCACTCCTTGAGCAGTGTCACGCCATCGGTGTCGGGCATCCAAATATCGAGCAGTACGAGATCGGGTGCCTGGCGCAGGCGAAAGTCGCGCGCTTGTTGCGCGTTCTCCGCCACCTCCACGGCATGTCCCTCGTCGCTGAGGATCTCCGAGAGCAATTCCCGAATACCCATTTCGTCGTCTACCACCAGGATGGTCGCCATTTATGCTGCCCTTGTCTGCGCTATTGCTTTTGTTGCACCCGGCGCTGCGCCGCCATGAGAGGCCGCTCCCCCGGCGGGCGCCGCATCGTCTGCCAATTGCAGGAACAAAATCGAAATTTGCGCACCTTCGATTGCTTCGCCTGCTTTCACTCGATTCCGGATATCGATTCGTGCGCCGTGTTCATCGACGATCTTCTTGACCATAGCAAGCCCAAGCCCCGTTCCTCTGGCTTTCGTCGTCACGTAAGGTTCGAACGCTCGCGTGAGGATGCGGGCGGGAAAGCCCGGGCCGTTATCGAATACGGTCAGGCGAACCGCGACGCGCACTTTGCCCTGCGCATCGGGGTCGCCATATTCTACTGTCTTGGTTTCGATGACGACACGTGGACTTGCGACATCGGCCACCGCATCCTGCGCGTTTTGCAGCAGGTTGTGTATGACTTGGCGCAATTGTGTCGCATCGCCGCGGATCACGGGCAATGCCGAGAGCTCCGCCGTGATCGCGCTCTTGCGCTCGTCGACGCCGTACAGCGTCAACACTTCCGCCACGAGATCGTTCAATTGCAGATTCGCGAGCACGGCGGGCGGCGTGCGTGCGTAATCGCGGAAGTTGTCGACCATTTGCTTCATCGCCGACACCTGGTTGACGATCGTCGTCGCGCCGCGCTTCAGCACGTCGGCATCGTGCGGCGAGAGCTTGTCGGCGAGCTTCATCTGCAGCCGCTCCGCCGACAGTTGTATCGGCGTGAGCGGGTTCTTGATCTCATGGGCCAAGCGCCGCGCCACCTCGCCCCAAGCCGCCGAGCGCTGCGCCGAGATCACGTCCGAAATGTCGTCGAACACGATGACGTAGCCCGCCGTCCCCGCTTCGTCTCCGTGCTCGCCCGGGGTGGCCGCCAACAGGCGCGAGCCGCGCACGAGCAAGGTGAGCGGCTCTGTTTCGCCGGGCACCGACACCGCCACCTGCTGCTGCCAATGGCCGCCATCTTCGACGACGCCTTCGCTGGCCGCCTCGCGATCGGCGAATGCCTTGCGTACCATCGCCGCGAACTCGGCCAGCACGCCGATGGTGTCGAGCGATGCGCCCAGCATCGATTGGAACGGCTGCCGGAAAATACGCTCGGCGCCGCGATTGGCCGTCGTCAAGCGGAATTGGCGGTCGAGCACGAAGACACCGGCCGTCAGATTCGCGAGGATGCTCTCGAGATACGCCTTCGAATGTTCGAGTGCGACGCGATTGCGCTCGACCGCCGCGCGCGCCTCCGACAACTGGCGCGTCATGGCGTT
Source organism: Paraburkholderia sp. (assembly GCA_004322045.1). GTDB lineage: Bacteria > Pseudomonadota > Gammaproteobacteria > Burkholderiales > Burkholderiaceae > Trinickia. The sequence goes on along the minus strand of SCRN01000043.1, from coordinate 83,330 downwards.
GAACGATTGCGTCAAAAAGCCGAGTTCGTCGCGCGACTTGATCTCTCGCTTGGGGGTGTAGTCGCCCTCGGCCACTTCCTTCGTGCCCTTGGCCAACAAGAACAGCGGCCGCGCCAATTGGTTGCCCAGCGCGAGCGCGAGCATCATTGCGATAAACGTCGCCAAAAAGAGCGCGAGCGTCAGCGTGCCGATATACATCTTGCGCAAGCCGGTGCGGCCGAGCGCCTTCTCTTGATACTCGCGATAGGCGCGCTGCACGGCATCGGCATTGCGCGCGAGCGATGGCGAAACCGGCTGCGTCAGTTGCAGGAAGCGTTCCGCGGGCTGCAAGAGCGACGTATTCGAATCGGGCACGCGCACCACCACCCGCAAGCGCAGCGTGCCCTTGGCGCCCTTCGCGTGCGGATCGCCGTCCACTTCGCCCTCGATGCCCGCATACCCGCGGCCGCGCGCTTGCTCGAGCATGGCCTGCGTCGGCAAATCGTCGGGCAGCAGCGTAGCGATGTTGCTCGAGGCTTGCGCCACCACGTGCACATCAGGCGACGCACCCGAGACGCTGCGCACCGATTCGACCAGTGTGGCCTCCTGGATGCCGAACTGATCGCGCATGCGCAGCAACGTCAGCGTCGTGTTCGTCGGTGCCGTGCCGCCCAATTGGTCGGCCATCACGTGCGCCTTCGTCTGCAGATCGGACAACGAGGCGTCGAGCATGCCGCGGCCGAGATTCAAGCCCGAGGTCAGCGCGGTTTCGACGTTGACGTCGAACCACGACTCGATGCTGCGCGACACGAACTGGTATGACACCACATAGATGATGCCCCCAGGCAGCACACCCACGAGCGCGAAGAAGATCGCTAGCTTGGCGAGCAGGCGCGTGCCGAACTTGCCCTTGCGCAGGCGCGCAAGAATCATCGCGACGAGCGCGAGCACGATCAGCAGAAAGACAAGCGCCACGGCGATGTTCGCCGCATAAAGCCACGAGTAGTAGCGATCGAAGAACTCTGTATTGGCGCTGGCCGCCGCGAGCAGCACGAGCAGCAGCAGCGCCGTGACGGCGACCGTCGAGACGATCACGCGCACCACGATGCTGCTGAGATCCGCTTTTCGACGCATGCTATTTAGCACGTTCGGCCACCGTAAAGGTAAAGCGCTTCCAATCGGAAACGAGCGTCCAGTCGCGATTGTTGACCGCATCGACCTGGAACGGCTTGGGCATCAACGCCGTGTCGAGTTGCATGCGCACCGACGCCGCGTACGTTTCGCCGGGCTGGACCTGGTTGCGATCGATCACGTGCCACGAGGTGACGTGTTTGATGACGGCCAGGGCGTCGGCCAGAGACGAAAAGCCCTGTTGCAGGCCGCCGCTCGATACCCGATATTCGCGCGTCAGCGGCTGAAACGATAGCCGCAGTGTTTGCGTGACCGAGACGGGCTGCTCGTCGAACCAATACCAGCGAGGACGCGTGAGCTCGAACTCGGTCGTGAAATAGAGCGGCACGCCCTTGTTGACGGCATCTTCGAGACTGCTGTTCAACTCGAAGTCGAAACGTGCGTCGAGGCTCCAGCCGTTGCCGTCGGCTTGCAACGACGCGCGCTGCACGGCGACCGTATCGGCACGCGCCGAGCCCGCCGCAGCGAGGCAAACGGTCAGCCCGATCCAGAGCAAGGCCATGAGCCGAAGCGGAAAAAAGCGAGTGCTGATCGTCACCGTTTCTGAAAGCGCGCGTAGAAAAAACCGTCGTGGTCGATGTCGGCCCCGGTGCGCTCGAACTGAGCGGCACGCTCTCCGGTCGATAAGGGAGCCGAGAACTCGGCTGCAGCGCCCCGGCAGGTCGGCAGCAATTGCCCGGGCGCGTCCAATCGTACCGCATCTTCATGCGCTCGTTCAAACCAGCGCGCCTGTTCCTCGCCTTCCTCGGGAAAGATCGAGCACGTCACGTAAAGCAACTCGCCGCCCGGCGCAAGTAGCGGCCAGAGCGCGTCGAGGATGCGTCGCTGCTCCGCGACGAGCGCCGGCACATCGCCGGCGCGCCGCAGCCAACGCACGTCGGGATGACGGCGGACGATGCCCGACGCCGAGCACGGCACGTCGGCCAAAATGCGGTCGAACGCTCGCTCATCGTGCCACTGCGAGGGGACGCCCGCGTCCCCGACGAGCACGTGCACCTTCGCCTTCGATTCCGGCTGCGCCAAAGCGAGCCGCGACAGGTTCTCGTCGATGCGTGTCGCGCGCGCGGCATCCGCTTCGAGCGCCACGAGTTCGACGTCGGCCAGTTCCAGCACGTGGCCCGTCTTGCCGCCGGGCGCCGCGCACGCATCGAGCACACGCATGCCGTCGCGCGCACCGAGCCATTGAGCGGCCAGCTGCGCACCCGCATCTTGCACCGACACGACGCCTTGGGTGAAGCCAGGGATGCGATCGACGGGAACCGCCGCGGCGAGTCTGACGGCGCTGGGCCCGACCGCCTCGGCCGCGATCCCCTGCTCATCGAGCGTGCGCAGATATTCAGATACCGTCGTGCGCCGCGCGTTGACGCGCAGCGTCAGCGGCCCCGGCGCATTGCCGGCGGCCAGCACGCGCTGCCAAGCATCGGGCCACGCACGCTGCACCGATTCGATCCACCACTGCGGGTAATTCCATGCAGCCACGGGGTCCAGCGCGGCTTTCGCGAGCCAGCTTTCCCGCTCTCGCAGAAAGCCTCGCAGCACCGCATTGACGAGGCCCTTGGCAAATGCGCACTCGCGCCGCGACGCGATGGCGGTGACGGCTTGATCGACGACCGTATAGGGCGCGTATGCCGCGGCTGGGCCCTCGTCGGCGAGCAGGGCGAAACAGCACGCGAGTACGTTGCCGATATGCGCCGGCGGCGCCTTGCGTACGAGTTGACCGACGAGCCAGTCGGCCGTCCCGAGGCGCCGTAGCGTGCGATAAGCGATGTCTTGGATCGCACCGCGCGCGAGCGCCGCGCTCGCCGCCGGCATCGCGGCTTGCACGGCGGCCAGCGCAGCCGGCAACGCCGTGCCGCCACGAACGGCGCCCACGGCAAGCGCGGCGCCATCGAGCGCGAAGCCAAGCGAATCGGGCGCGAGATGCAGCGTCGAGAAGCGCGCGGCGCCGGATGGAGGCGTGGAACGCCGGGAAGAGGCGGATCGAGTCATGGGGGAAGGCGGATCTTGGCGCGACGCGAGATGAACGGCCGCGTGACGTCGAGCGGCGTCACGACTAGCGCTTTGACGCGGAATAAACGAGGCATTGTACCGCGTGGCCGGGGCGGTCCGATGGTGCCCCGTATCGTGAAGTCGCTAGCGGCAGCCGCACAGAAACGGGGTGCGCGCAAAACGAAACGAGCCGAAACGAGCGGCAATCGAATCGCTGCCCCTCCCGGCCCGCTTCGCGGGCTTGCTGCTCGCGGGCGCCTACACGCTCAGTCGTAGCGACCGGTGCGCGCCATTTCCATGAGGCGCGCGATACGCTCCTCGGTAGCCGGGTGCGTAGAGAACAGGTTCGCTATGCCGCCGCCCGACAGCGGGTTCAAGATCATCATCTGCGCCGTCGTGGGATGCGCTTCGGCTGCGGCAAACGGAATGCCCGAGGCAAAACGATGGATTTTGTCCAGCGCGGAGGCAAGCGCCTGCGGATCGCCCGACAGTTGGGCACCGCCGCGATCGGCCTCGAATTCGCGCGCGCGAGAGATGGCCATCTGGATCATCGCCGCCGCAATCGGCGCGAGCAGCGCGACCGCGATCCCAGCGATCGGATTGGCCGGACGCCCTTCCTCGTCTCGCCCGCCGAAGAACATGGCGAAGTTGGCGAGCGCCGAGATCGCGCCGGCCATCGTTGCCGAAATCGTCGAAATCAGGATGTCGCGGTGCTTCACGTGCGACAGCTCGTGGGCCATCACGCCGCGCATCTCGCGCTCCGACAGGACCCGCAAAATACCGGTGGTTGCAGCCACCGCCGCATGCTCGGGATTGCGTCCCGTGGCGAATGCGTTGGGCGCATCTTCGTTAATCAAGTAGACGCGCGGCATCGGCAATTGCGCCCGCGTCGCGAGCTCGCGCACCATGCGGTAAAACTGCGGCGCGCTCGTTTCGTCCACTTCCTGCGCGTTGTACATGCGCAGGACCATCTTGTCCGAGAACCAGTACGAAAAGAAGTTCATCGCGAGCGCGATCACGAGCGCGAACATCATGCCGCGCGAACCGCCGATCATGCCGCCGATAACGACGAACAGGGCCGTGATCGCGGCCATCAGCATCGCGGTTTTGACCCAATTGAACATGTGTGCTCCTATTTTCCGAATGCGCTCCGAACGACCGCCTCGACCCGAGCCGCCGCCAAAACACGACTCGATTGTAAGCTATTTGTTAGAAACAAGTCGAGGCTCGCCGCGGTCGGGGGGACGCCGTTAGCGCGTGGCCGTCGCCAGTTTGAGCCCCAAACCGACGAAGGCGCTTCCGACCACGCGATCGAGCCATTTCTTCACGCCGGGCTTGCCGCCCAAGCGGCGCGTCACGCCGCTCGCCACCCACACGAGGAACAAACACCATACGACGCTCATCGCGATGAAAACCCCGCCCAGCGTGAGAAAAGCAAGCGCCTTGTGTTCGGTCTCGCTCGACACGAACTGCGGAAAAAACGAAACGAAGAAAAGCACGACCTTCGGATTGAGCACGTTGGTCCAAAAGCCTTGCAGGAAAAGCTGCCGAAGGGACTTGGCCGCTAGCGCGGCGTCCTGCGCCGCGTCGCTTCGTGCCTCCTGCGCTTTGCCCGCGGACGAGAAAGCGAGCCGCACACCGAGGTAGATCAAATAGAGGGCGCCGGCGAACTTGATAACCGTGAAAGCCGTGGCGGACGCGGCCAGCACCGCCGTCAAACCGAACGCGCAGGCGATCGTATGGACGCAGCAGCCCGTGCAGATTCCAAGCGCCGACATCAGCCCCGCGCCTCGACCCTGCGCGACGCTGCGGCCCACGATGTACGCCGTGTCGGGGCCTGGCGTCACCATGAGCAGAAAGACGGCGGCGACGAAGAATGGAAAATGGACAATGCCGAACATGCTGGAGGGCTCCTATGCCAAGTGCATCGACCCTCCATGTTCGCATGGAGCGCCGGGGATGTGCATTCGTCTATCGTCTATTCGGCTAAGCCGCGCGCGGTCGGCCCGACTTCAGGCCGCCTCGGGCAGTCGGAGCCGTTGGCCCGGCACCAAGGCGGCACCAGCCAAGAATTCGCGGACGGGCAAGCGCTTGCCGCCCGGCTTTTGCAGTTGCGTCAAGCGCAGCGCCCCTTCACCGCAGGCAACGACGACGCCTTCCGGCGAGACGTGGACGATCGTGCCCGGCTCGGCCTGGGTGGCTTCGTTCGCCGCCGCCGCTTCGACGGGCTCGGCCGCCCACACTTTCAATGCCGTGCCGTCCTCGAGAGTGGCAACGCCGCCCGGAAACGGATCGAACGCGCGCACCTGCCGGGCGAGCGCCACGGCGCTGCGGCGCCAGTCCAGCGCCGCTTCGTGCTTGCCGATCTTCTCCGCGTAGGTCGCCCCCTCCGCCGGCTGCGGCGTCGCGGGCAAACTGCCCGTGCGTTCGAGGACGGTGAGCGCATCGACAATGAGCCCCGCCCCTTGCGACGCGAGTTTGTCGTGCAGTGTGGCCGTCGTGTCGTGCGCATCGATGGGCGTGCGCGCGACCTCGATCATCGCGCCGGTATCGAGCCCCGCGTCCATTTGCATCAAGGTGATGCCCGTCTGCGCGTCGCCGGCTTCGAGCGCTCGGTGAATCGGCGCCGCGCCGCGCCAGCGCGGCAACAGCGACGCATGGATGTTGATGCACCCGTGCGGTGCGATGTCGAGCACCTCTTGCGGCAGCAATAAGCCATAGGCCGCCACGACCATCACGTCATGGGGCGTGGCGCGCAACTGATCGATCGCTTGCGCGGCTTCAGCCGGAAATTTGCCCGTGCGGCGCAGCGACGGCGGCTGGGCGACGCAAAGCCCGTGTTCGAGCGCGTACCGTTTGACGGCGCTTGCCTGCAGCTTCATGCCGCGACCGGCCGGCCGGTCCGGCTGTGTCAACACGAGCGGGACGGGAAAGCCGGCTCGGTGGATGGCGGCGAGCGCTGCCGCCGCAAATTCGGGCGTGCCGGCGAAGACGACGCGCAGTGTGTGGGTCATGGAATGAGCGAGAACGGCGGAAAACGGCCAGTCGGAGAACGCATCACATCGCGTGCGCGAGTTTCTTCATCTTCGTTTTGATGCGCGTCTGCTTGAGCGGCGACAAGTACTCGACGAAGACGCGGCCCATCAAATGATCCATTTCGTGCTGAACGCAGACGGCCAACAGCCCTTCGCATTCGAGCTCGAATGGTTCGCCCTTCTCGTTCAGCGCCCGCACGCGCACGCGTTCGGCGCGCTCGACGCTGTCGTAGATGCCCGGCACGGACAAGCAGCCCTCCTCGTTGATCTTGCGCTCGTCGCTCGACCAGACGATTTCCGGATTGATGAAGGCGCGAAGTTGATTGTGCGACTCCGAGACATCGATGACGATCACACGCTCGTGCACGTCGACCTGCGTCGCGGCCAAGCCCACGCCCGGCGCAGCGTACATCGTTTCCGCCATATCGGCGACGAGCTTGCGGATACGCTCGTCGACTTTTTCGACCGGTTTCGCGATTTTATGAAGCCGCTTATCGGGATAGTTGAGGATGCTCAGTAAAGCCATGGTGTCAAAAGTGGTGGCGACGCAGCCGCGGCGCGCGTTGAGGATCGACGATTCGGTAGGCCGTCCGGCCGGCTGGCGCCGTCCTCGGCAGACCCCGAAGATAACGCCGAACCACGCACGCTTTGGGCGCCGCTCGGAGCGGCTGCAGCCAGGCGTGCCGGCAACGTCGGAGTATTTCGGATGGTGAAAATCTTATCACGACGCACGAGACTGCGCAGGCGCTCGTGCAAAGTCGAGGCGCTATGCAGCCGCGACCGCTAACACCGGCCCAGTTGAGCGCCTGGCTCGCGTTGTGCTCGGTGCGCGGCTTACCGCCCGCGCTTTTGCGCGAGCTGCTGGGCGCGTATGGCGACGCGCAAACGCTGATCGCGCAGCCGTTTTGCGCGCTGGCCGAAAGGGCCGGCACGCATGCCGCCCACGCCGTAGCGGCGGCTGCGCGCGAGGATGTCGCCGCGCGTCTCGAACGCACGCGCGCTTGGTGCGCCGCGCCCGGTCACGCGCTCGTCGCGCTCGACGATCCCGCCTACCCGCCCGCGCTGCTGACCATGCACGATCCGCCGCCCCTGCTCTATGTGAGGGGCGCGCTGCAATGGCTGCACGCGCGGGGCCTCGCGATCGTCGGGAGCCGCAACGCCACCGCGCAGGGCGCCGACGATGCCGGACGCTTCGCGCGCGAGCTCGCGGCATCGGGGCTCGTCATCGTCTCCGGGCTCGCACTGGGCATCGACGCCGCCGCGCACCGCGGGGCGTTGGCGGCCGGTGGCTGCACCGTCGCCGTGGTCGGCACGGGCGCCGATCTCGTCTACCCCGCTCAGCACGGCGCCCTGGCGCGCGCGATCATCGAGCGCGGCGCCATCGTCTCGGAATGGCCGCTCGGCACACCGGCCAAACCCGCGCACTTTCCGCAACGCAACCGGCTGATCGCGGGCTTGAGCCACGGCGTGCTGGTGGTCGAAGCGGCCCAGCGCTCGGGCTCGCTCATCACCGCCCGACTGGCCAACGAAATGGGGCGGGAGGTGTTTGCCATCCCAGGGTCGATCCACGCGCCGCTCTCGCGCGGGTGCCACCAGCTCATCAAGGAAGGCGCGAAGCTGACCGAGTCCGCCCAAGACGTGCTCGACGAACTGTGCCCGGCTCTCGGCCGGCCATCGATTGCACCGCAGGCACGGCGGCCGCGATCAGAGGCGACCGAGCCTGCTGCCTGCGGCTCGGCTGCGAGCCGTGGGCAGGAAGGGCCCAGGGATGACAACAGCCCGGAACCGTATGACCACAGCCCGCAGCGGGCCAAGCGGCGGCGCGCGCCTAGTCGGCCACGGCACGTCCCCACCGCGCTACCGCTGTTCGACGGCCTGCCGGCCGCGGCGCACCATCGACCTGACGAGACCGATCAGTTTGATCAATCCGGTCGAATTCATCCATCGAACCCGCCGAGCCAATCCATGCCGCTCGAGCTGTCGCCCGCCGCCGCGAAAGTGCTGGAGGCGCTCGGACATGCGCCTACAGCGCTTGAAATGTTGGCCGTCCGCACCGAAATGAGCAGCGCGGCCCTCCAGGGCGCGCTCCTGGAGCTAGAGCTGCGCGGGCATTTAACTGTCTTGCCGGGCGGCCGTTACGTACGGCACGTACGCCGTGCCCCCGAACGAGCGCCGAATCCGCCGTGCTAAAGTCGCCGAATCGCTACCGGGATAAAAATACCGGGGATAGAAAGAAAGGAATGCATCATGCCCGCGCTGAACCTCGATACCGACGCTGACCGGGTCGCCGAGCGCCTCAACGAGCCGAACACGCTGCTCGTCGCCTGCCTTTGCGCGCAATGGTGCGGCACCTGCCGCGACTACCGCGCCACGTTCGATGCGCTGGCCGATGCGCACCCCGAGATGTGCTTCGTTTGGATCGATATCGAAACGCACGCCGATCGCTTCGACGATCTGGACGTGGAAAATTTTCCGACGCTATTGATTGAAGACGACGTCACGACGCGCTTCTTCGGCACCGTCTTGCCGCACCGAGCCATCGCCGACCGATTGCTGTCCGACCTGACCGCGCTGCCCGAGGCTGTGGGCGCGCCGAAGGTTCGCCCCGCCCTTGCAACGGCCTGATCCGTCCCTGGCGCTCGACGCGGCAGGACAGGCCCGCCGCGGCACGATCCATGCGGCGGAAGCACGCCGGCTCGCCGCCCTCGACGGTTTAGCCGCAAGAGCGCTCCGGGAGCCGACACATACCGCCATGCCCAATGCTTTTTCGGGGGAACCGGACGCCGCTTTCGCGCCGTGTGCTATAAAGCGGTCGTTGAAGGAAACACAATCCGGGATCGGACCCCGGTCACTAAACTAATCCTGTCATGTCCAAAGCACTGATCATTGCGGAGAAGCCCTCGGTCGCGAACGATATCGCCCGCGCCCTCGGCGGCTTCACCAAACATGACGAGTACTACGAGAGCGACGAATACGTCCTCTCTTCCGCGGTCGGCCATCTGCTCGAGATCGCCGCCCCCGAAGAATATGAAGTGAAGCGCGGCAAATGGAGCTTCGCGCATCTGCCCGTCATCCCGCCGCACTTCGACCTCAGCCCCATCGCGAAAAGCGAGTCGCGGCTGAAGGTGTTGAACAAGCTGATCAAACGCAAGGATGTCGAACGTCTGATCAACGCCTGCGACGCGGGGCGCGAGGGCGAGCTCATCTTCCGGCTCATCGCGCAGCATGCGAACGTCAAGAAGCCGGTTCAGCGTCTCTGGCTGCAATCGATGACGCCGGCCGCGATCCGCGACGGCTTCGCGCATCTGCGCAGCGACGCCGACATGCAACCGCTCGCCGATGCCGCGCGCTGCCGTTCCGAGGCCGACTGGCTCGTCGGCATCAACGGCACCCGCGCGATGACCGCCTTCAACAGCAAGGGCGGCGGCTTCTTCCTGACCACGGTCGGGCGTGTGCAAACGCCGACGCTGTCGATCGTGGTCGAGCGCGAAGAGAAGATTCGGCACTTCGTGCCGCGTGACTATTGGGAAGTGCGTGCGCAGTTCGTCTGCGCGGGCGGCTTCTACGAGGGCCGCTGGTTCGACCCGAAGTTCAAACGCGACGAATTCGATCCGGAAAAGCGCGATTCGCGCCTCTGGAGCTTGCCTGCGGCCGAAACGGTGGTGGCCGCTTGCCGCGATCAGATCGGCACCGTCTCTGAGGAATCGAAACCGTCGACGCAACTGTCGCCGGCGCTGTTCGACCTGACGAGCTTGCAGCGCGAGGCGAACGGCCGCTTCGGCTTCTCGGCCAAGAACACTTTGGGGCTCGCCCAGGCGCTCTACGAGAAGCACAAAGTCCTCACCTACCCGCGTACCGATGCGCGCGCGCTGCCCGAGGACTATATCGACACGGTCAAGAGCACGCTCGAAATGCTCAAGGAGAGCAACAACTACCTGCCGTTCGCAAAGCAGGTGCTCGACAAGAGCTGGGTCAAGCCGAACAAGCGCATCTTCGACAATTCGAAGATCAGCGATCACTTCGCTATCATCCCGACGCTGCTGGCTCCGAAAGCGCTCTCGGAGCCGGAGCAGAAACTGTACGACCTCGTCGTCAAACGCTTTCTCGCGGTGTTTTTCCCGGCCGCCGAGTACCGCATTACGACCCGCATCACCGAAGTGGTCGGGCATCACTTCAAGACCGAAGGCAAGGTGCTGGTCGAACCGGGCTGGCTGCAGATCTACGGTCGCGAGTCGAGCGGCGAGGATGCCAATCTCGTGCCGGTGCAGAAGGACGAAAAGGTCAAGACCGACGAGATCGCCGCACATGGCCTGACGACCAAGCCGCCCGCACGCTATAACGAAGCGACGCTGCTCTCCGCGATGGAAGGCGCGGGCAAGCTCGTCGAGGACGACGAACTGCGCGAGGCGATGGCCGCCAAGGGCCTGGGCACACCGGCCACACGCGCGGCCATCATCGAAGGGTTGCTCGGCGAGAAATACCTCGTGCGCGAAGGCCGCGAGTTGATTCCGACCGCGAAGGCGTTCCAGTTGATGACGCTTTTGCGCGGCCTGGGCGTCAAAGAATTGACGGCGCCGGAGCTCACCGGCGAATGGGAATACAAGCTTGCGCAAATGGAGCGCGGCAAGCTCGCGCGCGACGCGTTCATGCAGGAAATCGCCCGCATGACGCAAACGATCGTCAAGCGCGCGAAGGAATACGATTCCGACACGATCCCCGGCGACTACGCGACCCTCGCCACGCCGTGCCCGAACTGCGGCGGCCAGGTCAAAGAGAATTACCGGCGCTTCGCTTGCACGCAGTGCGAGTTCTCCATCTCCAAGATTCCAGGCAGCCGCCAGTTCGAAGTCGATGAAGTGGAAACGCTGCTCAGCGAGAAGCAAATCGGGCCGCTGTCGGGCTTTCGCAGCAAGATGGGCCGGCCCTTCTCGGCCATTCTCAAGCTCACGTTCGACGACGAAACGAAGAACTACAAGCTCGAGTTCGACTTCGGCCAGGACCAGGGCGGCGAAGATGGCGAGGCGCCCGATTTTTCCGAGCAGGAAAGCGTCGGCGCGTGCCCGAAGTGTCACGCGCGGGTGTTCGAGCACGGCATGAGCTACGTGTGTGAAAACTCGGTCGCCAACCCGAAGACTTGCGATTTCCGCTCGGGCAAGGTCATCTTGCAACAGGAGATCGCGCGCGAGCAGATGGGCAAGTTGTTGGGCGAAGGGCGCACCGATTTGCTGACGGGCTTCAAGTCGTCGCGAACGGGCCGCAACTTCAAGGCGTATCTCGTCAAGCAAAGCGACGGCAAGATCGGCTTCGAATTCGAGAAGAAGGAGCCTTCGGCCAAGACGGCCGCCAAGACGGCGGCACGTGCGGCCGCCGCGGGCAACGCGCCGGCCGACGGAGCAGACGAGGCGGCCACCACCGCTCCGGCGAAGAAGGCCGCAGCCAAGACGGCGGCGAAGAGTGCCGCGAAGAGCGCCCCTGCCAAGGCGCCGGCCAAGCGAGCGGCAGCCAGAAAGGTCAACGCCTAACGAGCAGAGGCCAAGCCTCGCGCACGCCACGGCGGCGCGAGGGAGGATAAAAACGAGCGCCGCCCTTGAGCGGCGCTATGTCAAAGCGGCGACGGTGTGCTGACGCGTCCGCGCGGCGGTCGCGCCATCTTGCGCGACGGCCCATCGTGTCGGCCACCGAATGCTTCGGTTTCGACTTCGAACGCTTCATCGTCAGCCGCTTCGGCCGGCTCCAACGTCGGCTCCACGGGCGGTGCCGACCTGCGCGAAGCCGTCGCGTCCTTGAGCCATAGCTCGCCAAGCGTCCCGTTCGGCGTTTGGCTGAAATGCTCGACGAGGTGATCGATAAAGGTACGCACCTTGGCCGGCAAGTGGCGGCGGCTCGGATAGCCGATATTGATCTCCACCTGCGGCAGCCGGTAGTCCGACAAGACGCGCACAAGATTGCCGCGCGTCGCATCGCTGCCGATCAGATAGCTCGGCAAAATCGCGATGCCCATGTCGAGCAGCGCAAACTGCCGCAACATCTCCGTATTGTTCGCGATGATCACGTTCGACGGCCGCACGCGCACCTCGCCTTCCGGCCCCGTAAAGACCCGCTCATCGCCCCAATACTCGGTGGGCAGACTCAAGCACGCGTGCTCGAGGAGCTCCTCCGGACGCGTCGGCGTGCCGTGCTTTTCTAGATAGGCCGGCGTGGCGCAGACGATCATGCAGCCGGTGGTCAGCCGGCGCGTCACGATGCTCGCGCTGCGCACTTTTTGGGCGATGACGATGCCTACGTCGAAGCCCTCCTCGACCAGGTCGACGCTACGATCGACCAGCGTGAGATCGGGCACCACTTGCGGAAAACGCTGGGTGTAGGTTTGCAAGACGGGCGCGAGATTGTGCAGCCCGAAGACGACCGGTGCGACGATTCGTAGCGTGCCGACGGGCTCGTGATTGCGGGCGACGACCATCTGCTCGACATCTTCGAGCTCATCGAGGATTTGACGGGCGCGTTCGAGATAGACCTGACCCGACTCGGTCAGCGAGAGGCTGCGGGTGGTGCGGTTGAGCAGGCGCGTGCCCAGCCGGCCTTCGAGATCGGCCACGTGACGCGTAGCCACTGCGTTGGAGATGTCCATCGCGCTGGCCGCGCGGGCGAAACTGCCAAGATCCGCCACCTTCACGAACACACGCATTGACTGCAAATGATCCATTGACGACTCCTGCCGCTTGTTGTTACTCAGAAAAAAATTCCTGAGCCAATCCGTGATTGTCCTACGACTTTGGAACGGGCGCAGAGTTGCGCACGCACCCAATTTTTATTTCGTAGCAAGAAACAAGCGGTCGGAACGATTGCGGAATGTGGGCGGTGAAATCGGACGGAACGTACGTCCAGTGCAAAAAACCGCCCGAAGGCGGTTCTGGTTGGGCTTTAGAGTGAAGTGAAGTGAAGCGATGCAATGCGGGGCAGCGCCGAGCAGAGGCTCTAATCGCGCCCCCAAATCGTCAAGCCGAGGCGAGCCGGCTTTCGATGTGCACTTTTGTCGCAGTCAGGGCCGCGGGCAGCCGGTGCCGCAGCGAATCGAAGAACTCGGCGTGCAGCAACAATTCGCTGCGCCAGTCGGCATCGTCGACCGAGATGACCTGCTCGAACTGCTCGCGCGTGAACTCGAGCCCGTTCCAGTCGATGTCCTCGTAGCTCGGCGACACGCCAAATGCATGCTCGACGCCTTGCGCCATCCCTTCGATGCGCCCGATCATCCAACGCAGCACGCGCATGTTTTCGCCGAAGCCCGGCCACACGAACTTGCCATCTGTCCCTTTACGGAACCAGTTGACGCAGAAGATCTTGGGCAGCTTCGCGCCAAGCCCGTCGAGCCGCTCGCCCACGTTCAGCCAGTGGTCGAAATAATCGCCCATGTGGTAGCCGCAGAACGGCAACATCGCGAACGGGTCGCGCCGCACGACGCCTTGCTTGCCTGCGGCGGCGGCTGTCGTTTCCGAGCCCATCGTTGCGGCCATGTAAACGCCTTCGACCCAATTGCGCGCCTCGGTCACGAGCGGCACCGTGCCCGAGCGCCGGCCGCCGAAGATGAACGCGTCGATCGGCACGCCCGCCGGATTCTCCCAATCGGGATCGATCGACGGACATTGCGAGGCAGGCGCCGTAAAGCGGGCATTCGGATGCGCGGCCTTGCGGCCCGTTTCCTTGGCGATCTCGGGCGTCCAATCGTTGCCTTGCCAGTCGATGAGATGAGCGGGCGGCGTATCCGTCATCCCTTCCCACCAGACATCGCCGTCGTCGGTCAACGCCACGTTCGTAAAGATCACGTTGCGCTTGAGCGTGGCCATCGCGTTGAAGTTCGTCTTCTCGCTCGTGCCCGGCGCGACGCCGAAGTATCCGGCCTCCGGGTTGATCGCATAAAGACGTCCGTCCCTGCCCGGCTTGATCCATGCGATATCGTCGCCGATGGTCGAAATCGACCAGCCGTCCATCGAGCGTGGCGGAATCAACATCGCGAAATTCGTCTTGCCGCAGGCCGACGGGAACGCCGCGGCCACACGGTACTTGCGGCCCTCGTTGGAGGTGACCGTGAGGATCAGCATGTGCTCGGCGAGCCAGCCTTCCTTACGTCCCATCGTCGAAGCGATGCGCAGCGCGAAGCACTTCTTGCCGAGCAGCGCATTGCCGCCATAGCCCGAACCGAAGCTCCAAATCTCGCGTGCCTCGGGGAAATGCACGATGTACTTGGTCGGATTGCAGGGCCATGCGACATCGGCTTGACCGGCCGCGAGCGGCGCGCCGACCGAATGGACGCACGGCACGAAATCGCCGTTCTCGCCCAGCGCGTCGTACACGGCGCGGCCCATGCGCGTCATGATGCGCATGTTGACGACCACATACGGACTGTCCGTCAACTCGACGCCGATATGCGCGATGGGCGAACCGACCGGACCCATCGAGAACGGCACGACGTAGAGCGTGCGCCCCCGCATTGCCCCGTCGAAAAGACCGTCGAGCGTCGCGCGCATCTGCGAAGGCTCCATCCAGTTATTGGTGGGGCCTGCGTCGTCGCTATATTCCGAACAGATGAACGTGCGATCCTCGACGCGAGCGACGTCGGACGGATCCGAGCATGCAAGGTACGAGTTGGGCCGTTTCTCCTGGTTCAGGCGCTTGAGCGTGCCGGCCTGGACCATCTGTTCGCACAGGCGATCGTATTCTTCCTGCGAACCGTCGCACCAGATCACACGATCGGGCTTCGTCAGGGCGGCGATGCGGTGGACCCAGTCAATCAGCCCGCGATGTTTGACGTAAGCGGGCGCCTCAACTGTGGCCGGGCCTCCAAAGGTGGGATGATTCATCGAGCAGTCTCCGTTTTGTGATCGTTAAGAGGGAAACGGGTGTTGCTCGCTGACGCTGCATGCGAGAGGCGCGTTCGTGCACGTACGCTGCGCGCGAGAACGGGTGCGTCAGGAGCGGGAAAGGTTGCCGGCCCAAGGGCGCGGCATGCGCGATACGGGCGCGCCGGAGCGCGTGGAGGCAAATGTCGGCTTGCGCGCTGGCGCGACAAGCTGTTAAAAAGACGCAGTCCTGCCTAGTGAAAGCTTTGAGCATCATGACGAGCTTCGTTGCATCGCTCATGCCAGCTTGTGATCCAGTGACAGGTTGGAACCGAGAAGCATATCACTCCGTCTATAGCGTGCATCGTGCGCTGCAAAACTCACTTCCTTGCTTATGAAGATTGCCATTCTCGACGACTACCAGGACGCCGTCCGCAAACTCGATTGCTTCCAGCTACTGAGCGGCCATGACGTCAAAGTGTTCAACAACACCGTGCGCGGGCTCGGGCAACTGGCCAGCCGGCTCGCCGAAGTCGACGCGCTGGTGCTGATTCGCGAACGCACGCGCGTCACGTCGCAACTGCTCGACAAACTGCCGCATCTGCGCATGATCAGCCAGACGGGCAAGGTATCGAACCATATCGATCTGGCCGCGTGCACCGAGCGCGGCATTGCCGTGCTCGAAGGCGTCGGCTCGCCGATCGCGCCGGCCGAATTGACGTGGGCTCTCATCATGGCCGCGCAGCGGCGCATTCCGCAATACGTGGCGAACCTAAAACAGGGCGCCTGGCAGCAGTCGGGGCTCAAGACATCGGCCTTGCCGCCGAACTTCGGCTTGGGCACCGTGCTGCGCGGGCATACGTTGGGCGTTTGGGGCTACGGCAAGATTGGCCGAATCGTCGCCGGCTACGGTAAAGCTTTCGGCATGCGCGTGTTGATCTGGGGCCGCGAGCACTCGCTGGAAGCAGCGAAGACCGATGGCTACGAAGTGGCGGCAAGCCGCGAAGCGCTATTCGAAGAGAGCGATGTGTTGACGCTGCATCTGCGCCTGCATGACGACACGCGCGGGATCGTCAAGCAAGCCGATCTGCTGCGGATGAAGCCGACGGCGCTGTTCGTCAACACGAGCCGGGCCGAATTGCTGGAAGAGAATGCGCTCGTCAACGCGCTCTCGCACAACCGGCCGGGGATGGTCGCAATCGATGTCTATGAAAGCGAGCCGATCCTGCAAGGCTATGGGCTATTGCGGATGGAGAACGTGATCTGCACGCCGCACATCGGCTATGTCGAGCGCGAAAGCTACGAGCTGTATTTCAGTGCGGCGTTCAAGAACATTCTTGCATTCGATGAAAGCGATATGAGCAGCGTCGTCAATCCGGAGGCGTTGAGCGTGGTGCGGCGGCGCTGAGTGTACGCAGCGCGCTGGGTCGCTGAGTCGCTGATCATCGTTTGCTTCGGCGGGCTCTCACGGGTTCGTATGCGAGGGCGCGGGCTTCGGCTCGCGCGCCACAGTTCGCTCGTTCGCTCGTTCGCTCGTTCGCTCGTTCGCTCGTTCGCTCGTTCGCTCGTCGATCAAGCTTGCTGGACGGCGAGTTCCGAGAGTTGCGGCAGGCGCTCGAGGAATGCTGCGCCATCCGCGCGGCCGAGGTCGTAGGCGGGTCTCATCAGCGCGGGCTGCGTGTAGTCCCAGCTCGAGATCGGCACTTTGCGCGAGGGCTGCACATAGAGCCTTTGCTGCGACCCGTGCGAAATCACGAACGTTTGCGGCCGCGGGTAGCGGCGCGTGACCATGACGAGCACGCGGCCCGGGGTTGGGTCGAGCGCGTCGACAGGTACGTTATCGACCATGCCGCCATCTAGCACGGGACGGCCGTTGCGTCGCAGGACGGGCGTGAACGGCGGCGTGCAGGACGATTGCAAGATGAGGTCGGCCAGTTCGTCGACGACCAGGCAATCTTGCGCGCGCACGAATTCAGGGCGAAAACCGAGCGAGCGGCCGAGTGTCGGGTGGAGCACTTTGCGGATGTGCTTGTCGATGTTGTAGGCGATGAGGCCCGCAGCGACCGATGTGCGCGCGCCGAGCCAGCGCGGCACGCGCGAGACGCCGATGCGGATTTCGGGCGCGCTGGCGAGCTTGGCGAACGGTTCGCCGTAAATGTCGAGCAATGCGCGGCGATAGATCTCGTAGTGTGGAAATACCGCTGCGCCGCGACGCCATAGGTTGCCCCAGTAGACGTTCTTCTTATTGTGGCGAAGCACGTCTTCGTAATAGCGCATGACCCACTCCGAATCGCGCGTATAGAGCATGCATGCTGTCGCCGCGCCGGCCGAGATGGCCGTGATGACGCGCGGCGCGAGTGCGAGTTCGGGTTGAACGACATCCCAGAAGCCGGCCTGCCACCAGCAGCGGTTGCCGCCGCCTGCGAACACGACCTGGTCGAACATGGCTGATTCCTTTTCTGTGGCGTGCGCCGTGAATGCGGACCGGTCAGTCGATGAGTGCGTACGTGGTCGTCGCGTGAACGGCCATCTTGCCTTCTTCGTCGACGAGTTCGATTTCGCCGAAGACTAGATTGCGGCCCATGCGCAGGACGCGCGCGGTGACGAGGACGTCGCCCTTGCGTACGGCCCGCATGAAGCTGATGTTTAGAGAGACCGTCGTCATGGGGCGAAATTCGCCGAGCGCGGCCGAAATCGCGACGATCATCGCCGTATCGGCCGCGGCCATGAAGACTTGACCGCAGATGACGCCGCCGGAGTGGCGCAATTCGCCTGAAAACGGCAGCTTTAGCGTGGCGCCTTCGTCCGAGACGGACACCGGCTTGAGCGCGAGCGAGCGCACCCAGGGAGCCAGGACGCGATCGAGCAGGTCGAGGACGGCGGATTCGGTCATTTGGTCTCCTGTCGGACGCGGGTGCGCAGTGGTTACTTCGGGGTTGGGCCGGCGGGCACGCTCCGCGGCAACGCGCCGCGTTGCGGTGGCGACATCATACCGGGGACGAAATGATCGTATGTTTCGACGGAGCATTGCCCTGCCGATGACTGGCCGTCCAGGGGCGATCCGCGAAGTTTTTTTGGGAAAACGACGAAAAGGGGCTAGGCAAGCATAAAAAAGTCCTGCATAATTCGCAGTCTCTTGGGGCGTTAGCTCAGTTGGTAGAGCAGCGGACTCTTAATCCGTGGGTCGAGTGTTCGAGCCACTCACGCCCCACCAAGAAATTCAAGGGCTTAGCTTCGGCTAGGCCCTTTTCATTTCTACAACTCGATCGGGCGTTCTACAAAAATAAGAAACGCAGACATGCCCTAAGATCGAGGCCGCCATATCCTTTTCGGAGTCGACGCGCATGGCGAAATCCAAGCCCCTATCGAAGAAGACTTTGGAAAAGCTGAATGCCATCGCGGAAGACGCGGCGCTAGACGAACGAGAGGCGTAGGGCGCATCATCGCGCCCCCCCCCCCGGAGGATGACCGGCGCAAACCTGTTGCAGAACGACGAAGGCACGCCGGTAAGCCCTTTCGAACTGCGGTCGAGATTCGACATGGCGCGCAAGGTGGCGGGCGTCTCGTTCCAGTTTCGCGACATTCGCCTGAAGGCAGCCAGCGACACTGGAGACCTCGCACATTCGCAAAAGCTGCTCGGACGCCAGAGCCGAAACATGACGGAGCACTACGTCAGATCGCGCATCGGTGAACCCGTGAGGCCGGTTCGATAGATCCAACCAAGCCGGTTGTAAGCCCAAAACTGGGTCAATCGGATCAAGCCTTCGGTTGGATCAAGCTGGACGGCCGCTTACCGTGATGCGGGCGGCAAGCCCCTGTTAGATCCCTCGAACATATGAGCAGCGGTGGCGCCCCTCCGTAGGCTCATCACCAACCACCGATGCAGCCCCATTTATCCAATGCGACCAAGCGACACCATTCGCTTGTTTCACTTATTGCATTTAATGCAGATGGGCGCTACGCTTACAACCGCGTGCAAGCGGTTGTAAGCGTAGCGCCCAGTATTTAAATTTCGGAGAGAGGAACATATGCGCACCGTAGAGCGGATTCGGGAGATGACGCCACCGCCGATGACGGAGAAGGATCTGGAAATGGCTCGCGTTGCACAGCGCTGCATCATGGAGGCATTGGATCATTCGCGCGCGGCGCAGATCACCCTGACGACTGACACTGGCGAACATCCGTCCATTGCTCTGCCGCCAGCATCATTGAAATTCATCGGGCAATTGCTCGGAGCCATGAGTGAGGGTCAGCTGATCACCCTCGTACCAGCAGACCGCGAATTCACGACTGTGGAAGCCGCCCACTTCCTTAACGTGTCACGTCCATTTGTCATCAAGGAAATAGAGGCCGGCAGGCTCAAACATCGCATGGTCGGAACACATCGTCGGATCGCGTTCGAGGACCTCATCGCGTACGCTCGTCAAATGCGCGAAAAGCAAGTAGCTGCGCTGGACCGATTGGCGGTAAACGCGCAGGAACTCGGATTGGATTACTGACATGGCCGGCCACGTACGTTATACGGCTTTGCTAGATGCGTGCGTCCTGTTTCCAATTGCGGTCGCCGACTCGCTTATGAGCCTGGCGACTGCAGGGCTTTTTGCTGCGAAGTGGACTCAACGCATCGAACAGGAATGGATCACCAACCTTGAAGAACTTCGACCTGAGCTGAGAGGTAGGCTCCAAGGCCGACGAGACGACATGCGAGAGGCGGTGCCGGATTGGGAAGTGAACGAATCCGCATGGACCCCGCTCGTAGGAAATATGAACTACCCGACCCTGACGATCAGCACGTTTTGGCCGCAGCAATCGCAGGCCACACTGACTGTATCGTGACGGCCAATTTGCGAGATTTCCCGGCCGAGATCGTCGGCCCGTATGGAATCGAAGTCATCCATCCCGACCGTTTCATCATCAACCAATGGGATCTGGACCATATCGCCACCATGACGGCATTCAAGGGCATGCGGGCTAGATGGAGAAATCCGAAGGCGACTCCGGAAGATTTCGCCCAGGCACTTGAACGTAACGGTCTACCTGCAACCGCTCAACGCATTCGCGAAGCGGCCGAGCTGATTTAGAACGCACTCTACAATTTGGAGCGAGGATTCGGCGGGGCGCGGGTTCCAGCCCGTTGCGCAAACTATGATTTGTAGAGACTGACGGGCGAAATCAAGCGCATGTGGGTGTCCCCGTCCGCGCGCGGACTGGGCGTAGCGCAACGCTTGCTCGAAGCGCTGGAAGCACGTGCGAAAGAAGCAGGCGTCGGACGGCTGCGACTCGACACGAACCGCACCCTGACTGAAGCGCGCTCGCTCTATCTGCGCAACGGCTACAAAGAAATCGCCGCGTACAACGACAATCCCTACGCCGACTTTTGGTTTGAAAAACGCCTCTGAATCCGCCGCGCGTCGGCCGGCAGGCCCCTCTGCTGGCAGCCGTTCGGTGAACGGACGCTTCGGGGCCACGCTCGCCGCAGCGGCGACAGGTATGCTGGTCGGCGCCGCAATGGTCTCTACGCGCGCAGTGGCCAACGATGTCCCCCTCACCACGCTCGCCTTTCTTCGTTACCTCGTCGGCTTCGCCATACTCGCCGTTCCTGTCGCCGTTGCCGGACGCGTCCGCTTCGCACTGAAGGACCTGACGGCCATCGCCGCGCTCGGCATCCTTCAGTTTGCCGTGCTGATTCTTCTCCTCAACTACGCCCTTTCCACACTGTCGGCAAGCACATGCGCGCTCGTCTTCGCCACCATGCCGCTGTTCACGATGTGCTTCGCCGTAACGCGGGGCAGCGAGGCATACAGCACACGGAAACTGGCAGGTGTAGCGCTTGCGGTCGCCGGCGTCGTATGCCTGCTCAGTGCCGGCCCTAATCGCGCCGCGATGCATACGGAAGCCGTTCGCGGGTTTGCCGCGCTAGTAGGCGCTACGCTTGTCGGCGCAATCACGAGCCTCCTTTATCGCCCCTATCTGCGCCGCTATCTCGCGTTGCCGACCTGTGGCGTCGCCATGGGCGCAGCCGTGCTCTTTCTCGGCATCGCTTGCCTGGCGATAAATCAACCACTCCTGCCGCATTTACCGTGGCCTGCCTGGTCCAACGTTCTCTTCCTAGGTTTATCAAGCGGGGTAGGCTACTTCTGCTGGCTCTGGGCGTTGGCCAATATGGATGCGAGTCGCGTCGTTGCTTTCCAGGCGTTAGGGCCCGTTACCGCGGCCATCATCGAATCGATCATCTTGCGACGGGCGCCAACCGCGCCGCTCCTGCTGTCCTTAACCATGATCACGCTCGGGCTCACCGTCGCAATGCGCAACGCGGTCACCGACAAGCAACCCAGCCCATGATCGGCACGTCCGGCGCTCAAATTGACGGCTCAATGGCAGCCTATGCCCGTATGCCATTCGAAAGCCGGGTCTTACAATGCGAGGCATCCGTGCTCTGTGGAGACGCCATGCTCGACCTACGCCCTGGCTGCGAATGCTGCGATAAAGATCTCCCGCCCGATTCAGAAGACGCCCTTATCTGCACCTTTGAATGCACGTTCTGCGCAGACTGCGCCACCAACGTGCTGCACGGAACCTGCCCGAATTGCGGTGGCGAACTGGTCACCCGGCCTCGTCGTCCTGCAAACAAGCTGGCGAACAACCCGGCGTCAACCCAACGCGTATTCAATCCCGACTGCGCCAAGCAGCACTGAATGCGCGCAGCCGCCCGCTTCAGATTGGCAGTGCGGCCATTCAGTCTCGACTGAACGGCCGCACATGGCACTCTTCTGATCGCCCGCCTCTTCAGGGCTTGTTCACACTCACCACCACCACTCCACCTGCGCGCCAACCGTCGATCCCGTCCGCGACGAGCCGAAGATTCCCGTCGTCGAAAGC
Source organism: Paraburkholderia sp. (assembly GCA_004322045.1). GTDB lineage: Bacteria > Pseudomonadota > Gammaproteobacteria > Burkholderiales > Burkholderiaceae > Trinickia. Next base: position 61,423 of record SCRN01000043.1, on the reverse strand, counting down.
GGATCGCCGGGCGCAGCCGCGTCTTGCGCCGCCTTATTCCAATGCGCGTACGTATAGAACACCCGCAATTCCGGCCGCGACCAGAACGAGCGATCCATCGCCAGCGTCAGCGCCACGCTCGCCTTCAACAGCGTCCGCGTCGGCCCGTTGTCGGGCGTCACACGATCGTTGCCGAGATCGCCCTGGATCTTGATGTGATGCGTGATCGCATACACGGGGCGAATGCCCATCGACACCCACGTCAACGAACCACCCGACGGCGCGATATCGCGTTCGTAAAGGCCAAGCAACTGCCCACCGAAATCGCGCGTCGCCTGCCAATCGAACGCATCGAGAAAGCGCAGGCTCTTATATTGGTTCGTGTTCGTCAGCGTGCCCGTATAACTGAGCCCCGTACCCGGCCCCTGTCCATATTGGAATGCGAGCTTGTTCTTGCCACCCAGCAGGTTCGTCTGGATATGCTGCACCGTGGCCGACCACCCGCTGTGCGTGTCTTGTCCATTGCTGCCCAGAATCGGCCCACGCGAGGGAATGTACGAGAGGCCGAACTGCAACTCGCCGCCCGGGTTCGGATGCACGCCCGATAGTTGCAGGTCATGTCGCGTCGCGTAGTTCGGCTGGTCGATGTAGTCCTCGCGGAACATCGCATAGCTGAGCTTCAACCCGTGGCCCAGCGGAATGTTCTCTACACCCGCGCCCAAGCCGCTCGGATTCCAATAGAAGAAGTCGTTGATGTGAACGTCGTTGCGGCGATAGTAAATGCGCCCGAGCCAGACGCGCATATCGTCGAGCCCCGGCAGATTCGTTAGTTGTACGTACGATTGCGGCAGACGGATCGCGCCATGGTCGCCGTGGAAGGTCGGCGCATGGCCCAGATCGTTTACTAGGCTCGCCATGCCGACAGCCGAAAGCTGCATGCCGTTCGAGAACTGGAACAGCTTCTGGTCTATCTCGAGTTCGCTATAGATCTGGCATTCGTTGCCGAGACGGTACTTGCTCTGCGCGCCCGGCAATTGAAAACACGCCTGCTCGTGGCCCTCGCTCGTGCCCACGCCCGCGCGCAAATAGCCGTGAAACTGGGTCCACGGCGTCAGTTGATTCCAGGCCGCCGACGGCGTCGTCGGCGCCGCGTTGGCCGCGCTCGTGTCGGCCGGCACCACGCCCGTGGCTTTGCTGATTCCCGCAGGCGCATTGCCTGCCGCTGCGCTCGTCGATCCCGCCGCGAGCGTGGTCGTCGTTTGCGCAAGCTGCACAGCGCCGTCCGCGGTGGCCGGCGCGGAGGTCGATGCCGTTGTTGTTGTCGTCGTTGCAGTTGCAGTCGCCTTCGCCGTCACATCAGTCGCGTCGGCAGCGTAAATCGTGGCCGATGCGCTCGCGCATAGCAGCGCGAACGCGAGGCGAGTCAATCGAAACCCTGGGAGATGGCGCGCGCTCACCGCGCCGCCCTTTTTGTCGGTCATCAAGTGTCTCCAATATCGTTATCGCGCTGCGTGCCCGCGCAGCGCGTTGTTCTGTCGCGGCAACAGGGCCGCATCGAAAGCCGGCGCTATCTGCGCCGGCCCGATCGGGGTCCGGCTCAGCTCGCCATGTCGAGGTCCACCACGGGAGCCGCCGTCTTCCTCCGCCCATCGAGCCGGATCGGCTCTCCGGCTGCCGCGCTCGCATAGATCGCGTCGAGAATCTCCATCACGATGAGTCCTTCTTCGCCCGTCGCCGGGTGTGGCCGCTCGGTCAGAATCGCTTCCGCGTAGTCGTACATCGCCGAATGCGCAGTCGAGGCCGGGCTTACGCGCATGTCGAACTGCGCACCGTTCTGCTCCATGAATACCTGTGCGTCGAACGTATAACCTTCGTTCAGGTTCTTTTGCAGCAGACCGGCGCGCGTGCCGAGCAGACGCGTTTCCATCAGTTCGGCCTCCTGAATATTCGTCGCCCATGAGGCTTCGAGCACGAGGGTCGCGCCGTTGTCGAAGCGGATCAGCGTAGCGGCCAGATCCTCGACATCGAAGGTCTTGCCCGTGCGCGCCGCCAACTCGCGACCGATCGAGTCATAGGTGCTGCCGAGCACCCACACGGGCTTGGGATAGCCCATCAGCCAAAGCGCGAGATCGAGCCGATGCACGCCGAGATCGATCAGCGGACCGCCCCCTGCCAGCGCCTTCGTGCCGAACCATCCACCGAACCCGGGCAAGCCCCGACGGCGATGCCAAACCGTGCGGCCGAAATAAAAATCGCCGAACAGCCCAGCCTCGACCTGCGCTTTCAACGCCCGCGACTGCGCGCTGAAGCGATACGAGAAGTTGATCATCAGGCGTTTGCCCGCACGATCGGCCGCACGCAGCATCTCGCGCGCTTCCTCGGCGTTCATCGCCATCGGCTTTTCGCAGAGCACATGGCAGCCCGCCTCGAACGCGGCGATCGTCAAATCGCGATGGAACTTGTTCGGCGTGCATACGCTGACGACGTCGAGCTTCTCGGCCGCCAACATCGCCTCGGCGCTCGTATAGCGCACGTCGATGCCGAACGCGTCGCCGCGCTGAGCGAGGCGCGTCGTATCGGGATCGGCGATCGCGACGACATCAACATCGGGATGCTCGCGCCAGCCTTCGATATGCTTGCGCCCAATACCGAGCCCGATCACGCCCACGCGAAGGCGGCGCCCGCGCAGCACAGCCTCGAGCTGCGGCAGTTCGACCTTGTAATCGTCATTCATAGATTGTCTCCGTCACGTTGCTCGACGCCGACGCTGGCGAAGTTCGTGCTGTGCTCGCTGAGCTTCTCGAGCGGCGGCGAATTGGGGCAGCGGTCAGCGATGTTCACGCGCGGGGCCGCCCATTGCACCGCATTCGCAATCACGCGCTGAACATTGCGGTCGTGATAGGTGGGATACGCTTCGTGCCCGGGACGGAAGTAGAAGATGCGGCCATGCCCGCGCTCCCAGCAGCACCCCGAACGAAACACCTCGCCGCCTTCGAACCACGAAATGAACACCGTGCTGTCCGGTTGCGGAATATCGAAGCGCTCGCCGTACATCTCTTCGTGCTGCAGTTCGAAGTACTCGCCGAGCCCTGCCGCGATCGGGTGCGACGGCTCCACCACCCACAGGCGTTCTTTTTCCGCGGCCTCGCGCCACTTCAGCGAACAGTGCGTGCCGAGGAGGCGCCGGAAGATCTTCGAGTAGTGGCCCGAGTGCAGAACGATCAAGCCCATCCCCTCCAACACGCGCCGTTGCACACGCTCGACCACCTCGTCCGATACTTTCTTATGGGCCTTGTGCCCCCACCAGATCAGCACGTCGCAAGCGGCCAGACGCTCCTCCGACAAACCGTGCTCCGGCTGATCGAGCGTGGCCGTGCCGATTTCGAGCGGCAGCGCGCCCGGGTTCAACGGGGGCGTTTCTGCCAGCGCGCTCGCAATGACGGCGTGCAAACCGTGCGGGTAGATGGCCTTCACGCCGGGGTTCTCGCGTTCGTGCTCGAACTCGTTCCAGACGATCACCGATAATTTTTTAGCTGGCATTTCTGTCCTTCTGTCGGAAATAGAGGCGCTCGATTCGTTTGCGGCCCTGCGCCGTGGGCCGCGTTTCATAAGAGGTTTCCGGGTGCCGGGCCTATGCGGTTGCAAGCCATCGCTCTTCGGGTTCGTGCAATAGACGCTGGGCCGCGCGTCCGTCCGGATGAAACAGATGCAATGCTTCGGCCGGCAAATCGAAGCGAATGCGCTCGCCGATGCCCACCGCCGCCGGTGCGGTCTTCGCGACGATGGGCTGTTTGCACAGCGGTGTGTCGAGATAGACGTACGTGTGCTCGCCCATGCGCTCGACGTGGGTGACGAGTCCAGTCATCGCCCCTGTGCCAACACAGACGTGCTCGGGGCGGATGCCGATCGTCACCGGGACGCCGGCACCGAGGTGCTCGCCGGAAACGGCGGCGCGCAACGGGGTCTCGCCGGCGGCGACGCGCACTTCTGCGGCAGCGGCAGCGGCGACCGTCGCCGTGAAGAAATTCATCGACGGCGACCCGATGAAGCCCGCAACGAACAGGTTCGCGGGCCGGTGATAGAGCTCGAGTGGCGTGCCCACCTGCGCAATGCTCGCCACGCCTTCGCGGCCTTCGAGCGGGCGCAGCAGCACGATCTTGTCGGCCAGCGTCATCGCTTCGACCTGGTCGTGCGTCACGTAGATCATGCTGACCTCGCCCAACTCACGATGAAGGCGCGCGATCTCGACGCGCGTCTTCACGCGTAGCGACGCATCGAGATTCGAAAGCGGCTCGTCGAACAGGAATACCTTCGGCTTGCGGACAATCGCTCGGCCGATCGCGACGCGTTGGCGCTGTCCGCCCGATAACGCCGCCGGCTTTCTTTCGAGCAGCTCGGTCAACCGCAATGACGCCGATGCAACCTGCACGCGCCGATCGACTTCGCCCTTGGGCAAGCGCAGATGACGCAGGCCGAACGCCATGTTCTCGTAGACGGTCATATGCGGATAGAGCGCATAGCTCTGGAACACCATGGCGATATCGCGACGCGCCGGCGCAAGCTCGTTGACGCGCCTGCCGTCGATCGAGATGTCGCCCGCACTCGGCTCGTCCAACCCCGCCACGAGTCTCAGCAACGTCGACTTGCCGCAGCCGGACGGCCCGATGAACACGCAAAATTCGCCCGATGCGATTTCCAGATCGACGTCGGCCAGCACAGGCGTCACGCCGAAGTTCTTGCGTAAGGCACTCAGTTCGATACGACTCATTTCATTTCTCCAGCAATCGGTTCTGTCGTTCACGCATGCCTTCGACCCGCGCTCTCAGCCCTTGACCGCGCCGGCCGTCAGGCCGGATACGATGTGTCGTTGAAAGACGAGCACCAGTGCGACAAGGGGCACGGTCACGATCACGGAGGCGGCCATGATGGCGCCCCACGGCAACTCGAAGCTGCTCGCACCGCCAACCATCGTGATCGCGACCGGCACAGTGCGTTGGCTCGATGAGATCGTGAAGGTCAGCGCGAACAGGAATTCGTTCCAGGCGGCGACGAACGCGAGCAGCGATGTGGCCGCAAGCGCCGGCCGCAGCAGCGGCATGAATACGCGGAAGATCATCGTCATGACGCCGACGCCGTCGACGAGCGCGGCCTCTTCGAGCTCGCGTGGCAACTCGCGCATGAACGTGACGAGCACCCAGATCGTGAACGGCAGCGTGAAGACGAGATCGGAGAGCGCAAGCGCGGCGAGGTGGTCGTAAAGGCCCATGGCCCGCACGAGTTCGAACAACCCCGACAAGATCGCCACTTGCGGAAACATCGATACGCCGAGGATTGCCATCAACAACACGCCGCGGCCTTTGAACGACACACGGCCGAGGGCATAGGCGGCAGGCAGCGAGACGACGATCGACAACGCCACGGTTGCGCCGGCCACACATGCCGAGTTCAGCAGGTAAGCGCCGAACGGCTGATCGCGAAACAGTTGCCGATAGTTGTCGAGCGCGGGGTGCCATGCGATCAACGACGTGTCGTATAGCGCATCGCCCTGCTTGAGCGAGGTGCTGATCATGTAGACGAATGGAAACAGCGCGACGACGAGCACGATGGCTGACAACACCGCGTAGGCTGCACGCTCGAGCGGATGGGTTCGCATCTCACGCCCCTTGCATGCGGTTGCGGTTGAAGGCCATATAGCCGATCGTGAACAGGACGATCGACAGAAACAGCAGCACGGCGGCAGCAGACCCGAAACCCACTTGCTGAAAATCGATCAGTTGCTCGCGGACATAGACCGACATGCTTTTGGTGGCGCGGCTGTTCGACGTCATCACATAGATCAGATCGAACACGCGCAAGGCGTCGAGCGAACGGAAGATCATCGCGACGAGCACACCGGGCCAGATGAGCGGCAGCGTGATGCGGGCGAATACGCGCAGCCGCGGGACGCCGTCGATCCGCGCTGCCTCGTAGCAGTCGCGCGGCACGGTCTGCAGCGCGGCGAGCATCAGCAGCGCCATGAACGGCGTGGTTTTCCAGACGTCGACGAGGACGATCGTCGGAAACACGAGCCTCGCATCGGCGGTGAATGCGAGCGGCGCGTGAATCACGCCAAGCGCCTGCAGCATGGCGTTGATCACGCCGAATTGATCGTTGAGCATCCAGCTCCAGATCTTCGCCGACACCACGGTCGGGATCGCCCACGGCACGAGCACGGCAGCCCGCAACACCGTGCGCATGCGTGACGGTGTGTCGAGCAGCAGCGCGACTGCCAGACCGGCCAGCGTTTCGAGAACGACCGAAACCAGCGCGAAGCAAACGGTATTGGACACAGCGCGCCACCAATCGGGGTCGCGCAGCACCCCGGCCGGCCCGACGTAGTTCGCCAGCCCGACGAAGTGCCAGTGCGAGAGGTCGGAAAGCTGTGCATCGGTGAAGCTGAACCATGCCGTACGGACGAGCGGCCAGCCTGCGATGGCCGTCAATGCCGCTAGCGCCGGCAACATCATGAGCCATGCCTGACGGCGACGCGCGCGCGTCAATGCCGAGCCGCGTGTCCTCTTCCCTGCTTGCTCCGACAAATAGGTAGGACTCCTAAATGTCAGCGTCCCGCCTCCGATCCCACGTTCGATTTCGCCTCTCACGCCGATTGCCTCCCTCATCGGGCTCGCCGCCGCTCTATTCAGCAGCGAGCCTTGCCGCTATCGAAAACCGCTCCGTGCTTGCTCTTGCTCAATGCCAGTTGCCGTTCGGCGCAAGCCGTTGCAGCGAAGCGGCGAGCCGCGAGAGCGCAGTCGATGCGCTGCTCGTGCCGGCAAGCACGTCGTGGGCGGCGTTCCAGAACTGGTTGCTGACCTGGTTGTACTTCGTGCCGGTGACCGTCGAGGGGCGTGCGACTGCGCTGCTGAACGTCGGCAACATGTCGGCCATGAACGGATTGGCTTTGAGCACCTCCTTGTCGCTATAGAGCGCGGGGATGGTCGGATTGAACGAATCCTCGACGGCGCGCTGCTTCTCGATTTCGGCGCTCGACAGATAGAGCACGAGATCGGCCGCTAGCTTCGGATTGGGCGAGTAGCGCGAGACGGCGAGATGCCAGCCGCCGAGCGCGGCCGCCGGGTGACCGTCGGCGCCGCCCTTGGGCAGCGGCGCGACACCGATCCTGCCCTTGACGGGGCTGCCGTCCTTGTTCGCAATCGACCACACGTAAGGCCAATTGCGCATGAACACGGCGTTGCCCGCTTGGAACACGCCGCGCGCTTCTTCTTCGCCGTAGTTCAACACTGCTTTCGGCGTGATCGTGCCGACCCACTTCGACGCCGTCTCGAGTGCCTTTGCCGCGGCGGGGTTGTCGATCGTGATGCGACCTTGGCTATCGACGACGCTGCCGCCGTTGTAGCTGCTGACCCATTCGACCGCATCGCAAGTCAGCCCTTCATAGGCCCGGCCTTGCCAGACATAGCCCCACATCTTTTCGTTGCCGGCCGCACGCTCGGCGTCCTGGATCTTGCGCGCAACCGTTTCGAGATCTTCCCACGTCGCGGGCACCTTCGTGTGGTACTTCTCGAGCAGATCCTTGCGGTAGTAGAGCATGCCCGTGTCGATGTACCACGGCACCGCAACCAGTTTTCCGCCCACCGTATCGTTGGCGATCGCGCTGGGGAAATAGTCGGCGATGCGGTCCTTGAGGTAAGGCTTCAGATCGACCAATTGATTGGCGAGGATGCCGGGCCACACGGTATCGATCTGCATGACGTCGAGCTTGTCGGAGCCGCTGCTCAGCAATTGCTCGTACAGTGCGAGCGCTTCGCTCGAATTGTTCGGCATGCTGACGAATTCGACCTGGTTGCCCGTCTTTTGCGCCCATGCTTTCGCGGCCGCCTCGCAGCTGCTTTGATCGATGCCGGCCGAGCCGCACACAAGCCGCAACGTCGCTGCACCGGCGCTGCCGGCCGCGAGCGCCAAAGCTATCGCCGCCACGCCTGCCCTGAACTTGAACATCGGGTGTCTCCTGATTTGTTTGAGTCTGTGTAGGCTGCGGCGCGGTGACAGGTCCGCGCCGCCGGCTGCCGGGCGCCCAACCACCGCATCGCCCCTTCGCCGTCATGCGTATGAGACACGAGCCGCGTTAATCGAAAATTGCGAAACGCAGGGGCGCCATTAACAATCGAAACAATTGCGTCACAGAAGGCAAGCCCGGCGGCCGGGCTCAGGGCAGCAAAGCCGCGAGCGCCGCCAGGTCGAACGGCTTGGGGAGAAACGGGAGATCGGCGCGCCAGTCGGGATGGCCTTGATGAGCTTCGGGCGGCAGGCCCGAGGTCAACGCAATGCGCTGAGCGGGCCAGCGTCGGGCCACTTCCGCCGCGAGCTCGATGCCGCTGCCGCTCGCGCCGAGCGAGATGTCGGACAGCAAGAGCGTGACGAGGCCGTGCGCATCGAGCCAGGCCAATGCCTCGCTCACGCTCGTGACCGCATGAGCGCTCACACCCAGTTCGGTGAACTGCGTGACCGTCGTGTCGCGCACCTCGGGATCGTCTTCGACGATGAGCACACGCGTGCCGCCCGACGTGACAACACCATGCGGAGTCGGTGGTATAAGCGGTGAGAGCGGTGCGGGCGTCGCCGCCGCATGGCCGCTCCCGTGGACTGCGCCGTCGACATGGGCAAGCCTCGCGCACGGCGGCTCGCTGGCGGGCAGCCAAAGCTCGACCGTCGTGCCACGACCGACCGTGCTTTGCATCCGCAAGTCTCCGCCGCTCTGACGCACGAAGCCATAGACGCTGGACAGCCCGAGCCCGCTGCCTTCCCCGGCGGGCTTGGTCGTAAAGAACGGCTCGATCACCTTGTCGAGCAACATTGGCGCGATGCCGGTGCCCGTGTCGGCTACGCTTAGAACGACTGATCGTTGCGCCGTCATGGCCGGCAACGGCTCGTCGTGGCGTACGGACAGCGTCAACTGGCCACCGTCGGGCATCGCCGCGACGCTATTGAGCGTCAGGTTGAGGATCGCGTTTTCGAGTTGCCCCCGATCGACTTCGACCCAGCGCGGCGCGTCGGACGGCACGAGCACGACCTCGGTGCGCAGGCCAGCCGAATATTCGACGAGATCGAGCATTTCAGCCAGCATCGCATCGACGGCGATCCGCTCCGCCTGCAACGGTTGACGGCGAGCGAAGGCGAGCAGCCGGCGCGTGAGGCGCGATGCGCGTTCGGCCGCCCGCCGTGCGCGCTCGGCCATCGGGCGTTCATCGCCGTGCTGCGCGAGGCGCGGCAGCAGCAGCTCCAGGTTGCCGAGGATGGCGACGAGGAAGTTGTTGAAATCGTGCGCGACGCCGCCTGTCAGTTGCCCAAGCACATCCATCTTCTGCGCATGCATCAGCTCGGCTTCTACGGCGCGGCGGCTTGTCAGGTCGCGGCAAACAGCCACCCAACCCCCGTCGGGTAGCGGCTGGCAATGAAATTCGAGAATGCGCTGATCGCGGATATGCAGTTCCGCCGACGCGGCGATGCGTACGCCATCGGCCGAGTACGTTGCGGTTTGGCGCGACACTTGTCGCCACCGCGTGGGCGGCGCGACGGCGTGCCGCAACTGCGTGAGCGTCATTGCCTTCCACAACGATTCACGCGAGAACCCGAGCAACGTCGCGAAGGTGGGGTTCCAGGCGATCAGGCGGCCGTGGGCATCGTGAACGGAAACGCCGTCGTTCATCGAATTCAGTACCGATTCCTGCAAGCGTCGCTGCGCTTCGAGGCCTTGCGTGAGCCGCTCGTTCTCGTGCAGGTTGGTGCGAAATACTTCGAACGCACGCGCGAGCTCGCCGATTTCATCAGGCCTATGCGTCGACGGAATCTGACCGGACGTATCGCCGGCAGCCAAGCGAGCCATCACACGCGTCATGGCCTGCAGCTTGCGCAGGATGCGATTGACGTAGGTGACGCCGGCCAACGCCACGGCCACGCCGGCAAAGGCGAGCAGCAACAAGCCCGATTGACTGGACACCGCCACGCGACGCACTTTCTCGCTGCGCTCGCGTGCGATCTGGCGCAAGCGCTCGACGTAGCGTGCCGATTTTCCGCTCAAATGGTCCGCATGGCCGCGCAGCAACGTAACGAGGTAGCTTGTTTGCGCTTCGCTCGCGAGAAACTCACGGCGCACGTCGAAAACGCTGCGCTCGCCGTTGTCGAGCCGTTGCAGCGCCGCGGCGACTTCGGGCTCGCGCTTGTCTTCGCCGCGCGCCTGCACCTGCAGCCATAACGCTTCGTTGTCGCTCTCGGCGCTGCCGAGCTCGGCGGAATCGGCCGCCTGCAGCGCTTCGGCCGTGCGTGCCCACACTTCGATCAACGTCGGCGCGCCTTGAGCGACGATACCCTTGCGGCGCGCGATGCTGTCGCCGATGCGATCGGTCTCCCTGCGCAATTTCGAGAGTTCGTCGGCCAACTGACGCTGCCGGCCGGAGACGACGAGCAGCCGCGGCAAATCCTCGTCGATCGCATCGAGATCGTCGAGCACTTCGAGGCCTGCGTTCGTTCCACCGCGTTGCCCCGGTGCCAGCCGGCGAATATCGGCCAGTAGCCCACGCAGCAGGTCGGTGTCGTTGCGCAGCAGATCGGGCGAAGCCGTCATCGTCGTGCTCGGCGCTACCGCGGCCAGTTGTGCGACCTTGTCGGACAATTCGAGCGCGCGGGCGATCTCGGGCACGACGTTCGCCTCGTATTCGTCGAGCGCGTTTTGATTTGCGCGCAAGCCGAGCACGCCCACGACGACCACGGCAAGCGTGATCGCGAACAGCAGCAGGAAGGTGGCGACGAGCTTCGCGCGCACGCTGGGCGGTGCAAGCCGCGCGATCGGAGTTCGCATCGGATCAAAGCCGCACGACTTGCGCGGAGAAGCTATAGCCGACGCCGCGCTGCGTGCGAATGTACTGCGGCTGCGCCGGGTTCGGCTCGATCTTGCGCCGCAGACGCAGGATCAGCACATCGATCGTGCGATCGTAAACGTCGATGTCGATGCCGCGCGTATGTTCGAGCAATTGATCGCGCGACCACACGCGCGCCGGTTGTTGCACCATCGCCGAGAGCAATGCGAATTCACCCTGCGTGAGCGCGCAAGGGTCGCCGTGGTGCGTTAGCGTACGCGAGGAAAGATCGAGCAGCCAACCGTCGAAGCCGAAACGCGGGCCGCTCGATGCGCCGTTCGCTGCGCGCGGCCTCGACAGTTCAGTGGTCCGGCGCAATTGCGCGCGAATGCGCGCGAGCAGTTCGCGGCCGGAAAATGGCTTGGTGACGAAATCATCGGCGGCCGTCTCCAAGCCGAGCACTCGATCGGTTTCATCGCCGAGGCCGCTCATCATGATGATCGGCACGCTCGATCGACTGCGCAATTCGCGCGCAACAGTCAGCCCGTCCTCTCCGCGCAGTTTCAGATCCAACACCACGAGCGCGTGCGGCGCCGCCGCCAGACACGCTCGCATGCGGGCGGCGGTATCGACCGCCGACACGTCGAAACCGGCTTCTTCGAGCACTGTGTGCAGCCATTCGCGCACCTGCGGATCGTCGTCCAATACCAAGATTCGATGCCTCTCTGTCATCCCTCGCCTCCTTCTTGCCAAGCGCGCCTTGCGCGCGCTGGTCTGGCGGACGGTGCACCCGCCGCCGCGCCCGATGTCTGTCGCCGGGTATCTCTGCCGCGAGCGCGATTATTAATGCGTGCGGAGCATCGAGGCAATAGCCAGGCGGCATAGGCAGCGCGCCAAGCCCGCGCGAAAGGCCGTGGCATGGCGCGCCGAGCTTGGGCGGCAAGGGTTTGTACGGAGACGGGCCGCTCGCCAGCCCGGTGCAACTGAGGGGCGGGAAGCGCAGTGGCTTTCTCGCGATGGGAATACGCTAATGTCGTCGAAGGCGGTGAGCGCTTCGAGCGCGTTATCACTGGGCTTGCAGAATGCGCTGCGGCATGCAGAAGGCTGCCTGGGCGGGCATCGCACCGATGCTGCCATCACCCCCCTACGGCTTGGCAACATGCCAAAGCCCGGCAAACCCCTCCCCGTTCTTCTCACCCGCCATCTTGTCGCCCGCGAAGCGATAAAGCGGATGCCCTTCATGAGTCCACTGGTGTTTGCCATCGGCGGCGGCGCCCACCCACTGCGCATTTTCGGAGTCAATCACTTTTGAATCAGCCGGCGTTCCGACGGGGCTGCGCCGCGGCCTAATGCCGGTGCCGGTGCCGGTGCCGGCGCAGACGCCGAAGACAGCTTGTCGTTCATCAAAGCCCTTTGCGCAGGAAAGCATCGGCGTATTCGATGCGGTTTCCCATCGCGGGGGTCCCCGCCTGCTCGAAGTCCCTCTCCCAAACCCTTGCCGCTTCGGCGGTAGTCGACGCCTGCTTGATATCGCGAATCGTCTTGCTGTACGGCCCATCCAGCTCTTGATTCATGTAGCCGATGTTGGCCTGAAGGCTGCCGGGGTCGAGACCGTGCTTTCTTGCATATTCGATCTCGTCCGCCTTGCGGCTCCCATCCCATTGCGCCAACCCATAGGCGGCGCCGCCCGAGCAATCGCCGTTCGGAGCACCCCGTCTGCCGCCTTGGTTGACGTTGCATTGCATCCCACTTTCCTGCTGCATATTGCCCAGCACGCCCGCAGCCTGCGTGGGCGTCAGACCATAGCGCTGCTCGAGATCGGATGCAACGGCCTGGGCCGCGTCGTTCGACGAAATAGTGGGTACGGTGGACGATCCCTGCGGGTGCGGTTGCCAGGTCCCACCGCCGCTCCACGAGCCTCCCCCATACGACGATAAATATTTCGTCAATAGCTGCCCGATGAGCTGGAGCAGCATGAGTTCTAATTGGCCGAACCCTTGGTCGCCGCCATTGGTTGGGAAAAGATCGGATACCTGCGCTTGACTCTCAGCTAACGGCACGGAAATCGTCATGACCCGCCTCTCCGCCTACACTCATCGAAGCACGATAGGAGTACGCAGCCTGCCCTCGCATGATGTCGGGCTCGCCGGAAACCAACTCGAAGGCGTATTGCCGTGCGACGGCTCGACATCGTCGAGCCAATAGCAGATCGCCTCACGTGAACCCATAATGCATTAATAAATGCAAAATGGGCAACGCCTGAGGTGCGAATGCGTGGCTAGGCGCGCGAAGCTGGCAAAAACACCCGTCATCATGCGAGCGCGCCATCCGGTTCACCGCCCCGCTACGGCTTCGCAACGTGCCATAGCCCGGCAAACCCATCCCCGTTCTTCTCACCCGCCATTTTGTCGCCCGCGAAGCGATAAAGCGGATGCCCTTCATAAGTCCATTGGTGTTTGCCGTCGGCGGCGGCAATGAGCCCCCACTGTCCGCTCGGCTTGTCGTAGGCATCGGCGAGCGCGGCGGGCCATTTCGCCACGCAGCCGCCGGTGCAGGCGCTCTTGCCCGCGGTCGTGTCTTTGTCGAATGTGTAGAGCGTCATGCCTTCGTCGTCCACCACCATCCCATTCGTAACCTTCGGCGGTTCAGCGAACGATGCGGTCGATACAGCGCAGGCTACGACGCACAGCAAGGTCTTGATCATGATCGGTCTCCAGAAGCAAAACGGGAACGCAATGATTAGGGATTCGTCCGTTCCCTGACGAATTCGACGTAAATCCTCATGTGGACATCGTCGCCGACGGCGACGGGCCACCTTGATAGTCCGAAGGCCGCACGGCTGAAATGGCCGTCAGCCGAAAAAGCGAGCGACCCGGCATCGCCGGACGCACCGCGCGGCGTGTCATCGAACGTCACGACGAGCGCAACCGGGCGCGTGGTCGTCCGAATCGTCAGTTGGCCCTCCAAGAGGCCGCTCGAGGCGCCCGTGCGCACGAACCGGGTACTGACGAAACGAATGGACGGGTAGCGCGCCGCATCGAGCATCTCGTCGCCTTCGACGATTCCAGCCAAGAACGGCATGTTCGCTTCGAGGCTCGCTGCGTCGATCGTCACGCTCACGCGCGCGGCGGCGAGGCCGTTCTCGGCCCCGGCAAGCTGGGCTCGCATCCGGCCAAAGCGCATCGCGAGCCGCGAGTGCCACAAGTATTTGACGTCGAACGCGACGCCCGAGCGCACGGGGTCTAGCCGATACTGCTCACGGGCGACGCCGTCGCTTGCATTGCCCGTCGCCGCGGCAACGCCGATCGCCGCACAAGCGACGCACGCCACCCGCGCGATCGCCTTTGCCCACTTACCGAAAGCACCCATAGTCCTCTCGTGGCCGCGCACCTCTTCCCGCGCCATGTGGATCTATCGCCACTGTTCGGGCTGGCCGCCGAGATCGCCGCAAACATCGACAGCGATGGCTCGCAGTCGATCCTCCGCAATCTCTCCTGAGAGCGCATAAGCCGTCTGGCGGCTCACCCAGTAATACGTGCGGCGCTCGCCCTGGCGCCAGAGCCGGACCGGCGCCTCGCCAGGCGCAGCCGCGCTCACATAAAGCGCAAGTCTTTCCCCGTCGCGGCTTTCATACATGAACTGCGCGGCTGGGCCGCCGCCTGTGCCCGGCAACAATCGCCCGCCGAGGAACGAATAGCCGTACTCATCGAGAGACGGCACGGAAAGGGGGCGATTCAGGCGCTTCGAGAGCCAGCCGACGAGCGCTCCCTCGCGCGCGGCCACGACTTCAACCGCATGTTGCCGTTCTGGGGCGTAGACCGCATAGGCGAGGTCGGCCTGCCGAGCGAATGCCATTTGCGTCGGCGGTGGCGCGCGATAGGCCCCAAGGCCGGCGGCAAACCACGCGAGCGCAACGCCCGCTGCAAGCGAGCACGCAGCCAAAGCGGCTTGCCGCCACCAAGGCGTGCGCGTGCGCAGCACGATGCAGGGGCCGTTCGTTTGCGCCGCGGGATCGGCGAACAGCGCCCTCAAGGCGGCGCGCTGCGCGCGATAATGCGTCACGCGACTCGCCGCAGCGGGGTCCGCAGCGAGCCGCTCGGCGATCGCCCGGCGTTCCGCTTCCGGCAGCTCGCCATCGACGAACGCCGAAAGCGCGTCGAGCTCCGTTTCGCTGAAGCCATCCGTAGGCGTGGGGTGAGAATCGTCGCTCATCGGGTATTTCTCACTGCTTTCAAAGAGGGCGCCTGACGCGGTGAACCATCCGCGAGCAACTGCCGCATATGCTCGCGGGCACGCGCCAACCGCGACATCACCGTGCCGATGGGCACGCCGAGCACCGTCGACACCTCCTGATAACTCAACTCTTCGACGCAAACGAGCAGAAGCACTTCCCGGTGCTCGAGCGGCAAGCGGTAGAGCATGCGCTGGACGTCGCGCAGCACCAGCGAGTCGACTTGGCCGCTCGGCGCCTCGAGTCCCTGCCACAGCGCATGTTCGCTATCGATCGCGATTTCCCGGCGCGCACGCAGCTGATCGATGTAGAGATGGCGCAGAATCGTCAGCAGCCATGCGCGCAGGTTGGTGTCCGCGCGGAAAGCGCGCACGCGCGTGAGCGCACGCTCGGCCGTGTCCTGCACCAAGTCGTCTGCCCAAGCCGGATCGCCCGTCAACGCTCGCGCATACCGCCGCAACTGCGGGAGCCACCCGACAACGTCAGTTTCGAAGCTCACCGAGGCACACCGCGGTCGTCAGTAACCACCGCTGCCACTCCCGCCACTACTGCCACCACTGCCATAGCCGCCGCTCGTCGATTGTCCGGACGACGACATCCCGCTCATCGATCCGCAACCCGCGGACAACAGGAGCGCAAGCACGGTGAACCCGGCAAAAAGCATCCGCATCGATCTCATCTCCGTCTCCTAAGCGTCCAAGGACATGGCATAAACGGTCCGCGTACGTACCTTATTCCATGGAAGCAGAAAAAGATGGGCGCGTGTGTAGGCACGGCGACATGCGGTAATCGCAAAAAGCGAGGCGCGCGCACCCGGCCAACACCGCGGCGGATTCGACCATTTGTCGACGATTCGAGAGAACAAAACAAATGACGCGATTCGTTTTGGTGCCAGGCGGTTGGCACGGAGGTTGGGCCTTCGATGCCGTCATTCTCTTGAACACTCCGGCGACGACGTGAAGCCACACGGGCCGCAACATGTGCGAGGATGCGGCCTGTGGAAGGCCCACCCAACCCACTGCGTGCGAGCGATCCGACGACATACCCATCGCTCTTGCGGCGGCTGGCGCCATGTCGTCACAGCGTGACGAGGCGCCTCAGTCAGTTGGCGTTGTGACGTGAATTCTTATAAATGCGAGGAGACCATGCCATTTCAAGCAGTTCCTGGAAGCGATGACGGATCCGGCGGCAATTTTCCGTCTGAATTGAGGACTTTTTTCAATCAATGCGGTTCACGGCACTACCACGGATGCCTGAAATTCTCCGACAGCCGCCACAGGGAGAGAGTCGTCCCGATCTTCCACGACGACTGCCTCGAAGGGAAGCCAGTGACATACACACTCTTGCAACGGCTTCGCAAAGCGATGCGGACGAACAGCCTCGCTCACAGCTTCGAAGTCAATGCTCGCTCGATACACCAGAACGAGCATGGCTATCTGCCGTTCAAGGATGACGGGCCGGTGCTCCGGCACGAGGTCAGTGCGCCGGTCATCCGGAACGCCGCGGTTACTGTCGGTGCGTTGCCGCATAACCAAGCGTCGGCTGGCGCGACGACCAAAGGGCAATTCATGGAATACACGTGCCAAGACGGTATGCACGTGCAATGCCGACTCGTCGTCGACTACCGTTTCGGTTTTGTCTACATGACCTTTGGTCACTATCACGCGGATTCGTTTGCGTTACTGATCCGCTCTCCGGCGGAATTGTACTTCGAGGTCATACCGACTCTGTCTGCGCTAGACGCCCGTTTCGTGCAATAAGCCGGGGGCGAGGACAAATGGAGGCAGGCCGCACTGGGTGCTCGCCTCATGCTACGTCCACCACGATTTTCCCCCGTGCGGTGCCATTCGTTATGGCGTCATAGGCGAGCTCCGCGGATCCTAGGTCGAACCGGCGAGGATCGAGATTCGGCGTGAGCTTGCCGGCTTGCGCCAGTCGCGTGGCCTCGCGCAGCATCGCTCCGTGGTGCGCGCGATGCAGGCCCGTCAGGAGCGGATAAAGCGTGAACACGCCGGAGTACGTCGCTTCGCGAAACGAGAGCGGAGCCAACGAATGTGTACCCCAACCCAATGCGCTGACCACATGACCAAAATGCTTGACCGCGGCGAACGAAGCGTCGAGCGTTGGGCCGCCCACGGTGTCTACCACCAGATCGAAGCCTGCGCCCTGCGTCAATGATGCGACGTATTGCTCGACCGACTGCGCCCGGTAATCGATCGGCGTAGCGCCTAGACGCGCAACCCGATCGTGGTCCTCGGAACTCGCTGTCGCGAAGACCTGTGCGCCGAGTGCCCGCGCCAGTTGTACCGAGATATGCCCGACACCGCCTGCTCCTCCCTGCACCAGCACGGTTTGCCCCGCTTGCAAATGCGCCCGGTCGACGATGCCGGAATACGACGTGATAAACGCGAGGGGCAGCGCCGCGGCTTCGCGCATCGAGAGATTGGCCGGCTGGATCGCGAGCAGGTCGGCATCGACTACCGCATACTCGGCCAGCGAGCCCTGAATGCCGCCGACGCCGCCCGTCATCCCGTACACCTTGTCGCCGACATTGAAAGCGGTGACGCCGGGGCCAATGGCGTCAACTACGCCGGCCATATCGATGCCCAGCACCAGAGGCAGCGGATGTTTCGCATGCGCTGCGCTTCCGGCGCGGATCTTGGTGTCGAGCGGGTTGAGGCCGCTCGCGGCAATGCGCACCCGCACCTGACCATGCGCGGGCTGTGGTATCGAGATTTCCGTCAATTCGAGCGGGCCGTTGTAGCGACTGAGGACAAGCGCCTGCATGGACATGGTCATTTCCTTTTCGATGGAACAAACAAGTGGATACGTGCAGCATGAACCATGCGAGAATGCATGTACATCAACGTTATCGCATAAGCTCCAAACGAAAATGAATGGCATGAACTTGGACTGGAGCGACGTCCGGATCTTTTTGGCGATTGCTCGCTGCGGCACCCTGGCGGCGGCCGCAAAGCGCGTTGGACAGACTCAGCCAACCATGGGCCGCCGGTTGCGCGCACTCGAGCAAGCCCTGGGACACACGCTGTTTCAGCGCACCAGCGATGGCTTCGTCCTGACAGACGAAGGCGCGGCCGTGCTGTCCTATGCCGAGAGAATGGAAGAGGAAGCGCTTGGCTTCGCGCGTGCACTAACCGGCAAGGAAACGCAGCTAACCGGGCTGCTGCGGGTCTCGTCGTCCGACTGGTTCGGCATGCACATTCTCACGCCGGTGTTCGCGCGCTTTCTAGCGAAACACCCGGGTATCTCGCTGGAACTCATCACGGATTCGCGCCTGTACAACCTCGCTCGGCGCGAAGCGGATCTGGTGTTCCGTATCACCCCCTTTGACGAACCCGACGTCATCCAGCGCAAGCTCATGCACATCGACTATGCGTTGTACGGGCATGTCGATCAGGTCCCGCCTTCACGCGGGGAGGGTGACGGTCATAAGCTGATCAGCATGGACAGCGCGTTCGGCTCGCTGCCCGACGTCGAGTGGGTCAGACGCATGCTGCCCAAGGCGAAGATGGTGTTCGGCAGCAACAATCGTGGGGTGCAGGCGCGCATGTGTGTCGAAGGAGGCGGCTTTGCCGTGCTGCCTTGCCCACTTGGCGATGCGACGCCCGAACTTCGGCGAATCGATCTTGGCGAGGCGCCGCCCGGGCGCGATGTCTGGCTCGGCTATCACCGCGATCTGCGTCGCGTCGCGCGACTACGGGCACTTCTGGACGCGACGACCGAGGCGTTGGCGAGCGTTTGAGCGCGGCCCGCGTTGCGCCTTGCCGCGCTTGAAAATGTCGGGTCCCGTTGCGCACCTCCTCATCTCTGTATGGGGTCCGCTATGCGCCCTCGAAGCCTGTTGACGACGACACCGCTCGCCACGCTTCGGTTTCCGCCGCAACGAAGGCACTCTTCTGTTCGATTGCCGCAAGCGTGTCGTTGCCGAGCGGCAAGCGCAAGGGTGGCGTGCCGCTATCCACCAGTTCGACGACAGCTGCGGCGAGCTTCGCCGGATCGCCTGGTTGCTGGCGATTCAGACCACCGGCGCGCGCGCGGGTCGCGCCGGAAGTCGCGGCATAGTCAGCGATCACATGCGGCGCTATGGCGAGCGACGAAGCGTCGAGGAAGTCCGTGCGGAAGTAGCCCGGCTCGATCACGGTCGCATGAATGCCGAGCGGCGCGAGTTCCGCGTGCAGCGCTTCGGTCAGGCCTTCGACGGCGAACTTGGTCGAGCAATAGGCACCGAAGCCAGCCGCCGCGCGAAACCCGCCGATCGACGAGACGTTGATCACGTGGCCCGAGCGCTGCGCACGCAGCGTCGGCAAGACGGCCCGGGTAACGTTGAGCAGCCCGAACACATTGGTGTCGTACATTCTGCGCACGTCGGCATCGCTCGATTCTTCGATCGCGCCAAGCAGGCCGAAACCCGCGTTGTTCACCAGCACATCGATGCGGCCGAAATGCGCGACACCCATTTCCACGGCGGCGCGCGCCTGTGCTTCATCAGTCACGTCGAGTTTGACGGCAAGAACTGCCGGGTTATCGCCGAACCGTGCCGCCACGGCTTTCGTATCGCGGCCGGTTGCGATCACCGCATCGCCCGCAGCCAACGCCGCTTCAGCAATCTTGGCGCCGAGACCGCGCGCCGCGCCGGTGATCAACCATACCCGTCTGAATTGTTTCGCTTCACTCATGATGTGTGTTTCCGCTTGATGATTGAACGGTGAGCAAAGTTTAGGGAGACAGGTTGCTCCTCACTAGGCGGCAAAATGCAGATTGATAATCCGAATCTACTTGCTAATCGACCGGTCATTCGCAAAAATATGGTGCCAACCTGGAGTGCAGATGAACGAAATCCGCGCGATTTCCGTGTTCACGCGTGCTGCGGCACTCGGAAGCCTGCGCCGCGCGGCCATTGATCTCGGCGTGTCGCCGCAGGCCGCGAGCCAGGCGCTCGCACAACTGGAAAAAGAACTGGGCGTACGGCTCTTTCACCGTTCGACGCGCAAGCTGAGCCTGACAGAAGAAGGCCAACGCTTCCTCGATTCCGTCGAACCGGGGCTCGTGATCCTAACTCGCGCAATCGACGAAGCACGCCGTTCGCGCGTAGAGGTGCGTGGTCCGCTACGGGTGAGCGCGCCACGCGCGTTCGGCGTCAAGGTGCTGTGGCCGCACATCCTGCAGTTCACGCGGATGTATCCGGAAGTGCAGGTAGATGCGCAGTTCGACGACCGCTTCACCGACCAGATAGCGGAGCGCGTCGACGTGGGATTTCGCGGCGGCTCGCCGCCGGCCGACGGCGTCATTGCGCGACGCCTGAGCCCGATTCAGCTGATCGTCTGCGCGGCGCCCGCCTATCTAGCGCGCCACGGCAAGCCGGCATCGATCGACGCCCTGGCCGCGCACTCCTGCACAGGCTACCGCCGGGCGAACACGGGACGCCTCGCGCCATGGGAATTCCAGTCGGGCGAAGAGATCGAATACCGCGAAATTCAGCCGTCCGTTTCGACGAACGACGTCGACGCCGAAACGGACGCCGTGCTGGCTGGCTTATGTATAGGCCAGCTCGCGAGCTTCACGGCAGCTTCGCATATCCGCGCCGGCCGGCTCGTACCGCTCTTTACGGAAACAGTCACACAACGCGAATCGCTATACGTTTACTACCGCAACCGCACGGACCAGCCGCTGCGTGTGCGGCGGCTGGTGGATTTTATGGTTGAGCAGATCAGCGCGAGTCGGGACTTTTATCTGACGCCATCGGAATTGCGGGAAGCCGAAGGAAACAGCTGAACCGAAGCCAGTTCCGCAAAACACGAACCATGCCGTCACCGCGAGTGCGCCGCGCCTGAGATCGAACGCGTGCTCGAAGACGCACCGTACCCAGCTCGGCTTTATTCGGCGGTCAAGTACCGCGGGGCAGGAACGCTGCTCGACAGATGTCCGGACATCATTTGACGCGCAGCTTCATAGGCAGCCCATTCTTCGCCGGCATGGAGCGAGGGGATAGTGACGAGTTCACGACGGTCGAACCCCGTCAACGCTGCGTCGACCATGTCCTCGGCTGACATGACGATTTCCTTGGGCAAGTGCTCGAGCGGCAGCCCACCGGCTCGCCAGAAATCGGTTGCCGTCGCGCCCGGCAACACCGCCTGCACCTGTACGCCCTTGTCGGCGAGTTCGTGGTGCAACGATTGACTGAAGCCGAGCACGAACGCCTTACTGCCGCCGTAAACACCGTTCAGGATTTCTGGCGCTATCGCGACTATCGAAGAGATATTGATGACGGCGCCCTTGCCGCGCGCGGCAAAGCCCGGCACCGCGGCGTATGTGAGGCGGAAGCAGGCTTGCTCACGCAGCGGCATGCCACCACGCACTGGGCGTATGCGCGAGACATGCAGAAGCGTTTTCCTGAAATCCGTGTCGAGGAGGATCATATCTACCTTGTTGACGGGTCCATTTGGACGTCGGCTGGCATGACTGCGGGCCTGGACCTGGCGCTCGCGATGGTGGAAAAGGATCTCGGCGCGCAAGTGGCCCGATCGGTTGCACATAAGCTGGTCATGCAACAGCGCCGCTCGGGCGGCCAGTCGCAACATTCCGAAATGTTGGACCTCGCGCCGAAGTCCGATCGCATCCAGAATGCGCTGAACTACGCGCGTAGCCATCTGAAGCAGCCGCTCACGGTCCAAGCGTTGGCTGAGAGCGTTCATCTAAGTCCGCGCCAGTTCAGCCGTGTCTTCTCACTCGAAACGGGCCAGTCTCCAGCAAAAGCGATCGAAAAGTTGCGCATAGAGGCAGCGCGGCTGATGATCGAGCAAAGCAGTCACCCGCTCGACGTGATCGCGAAGGAAACGGGCTTCCGCGACCGCAGCCATATGCGCGAAGCCTTCATGCGCGACTTTCGCCTTCCGCCACAAGCCATCCGGCGCAACGCGCGCGGCTCCGACTCCCTTTAGGATCGCCCACAACCCATCCTGCCTGGAATAAGCATGGAACTTCGGCATCTTCGCTATTTCATCGCCGTCGCCGAGTTGCGCAGCGTGCGCGCGGCGTCCGAGCAGTTGCACGTGACGCAACCGGCCATCTCGCGCCAAATCCAGGACCTCGAAGAAGCCGTCGGCGCGGCGCTCTTCGAACGCACGCCGCGCGGCTTGACGCTGACGCCCGCAGGCCGTGCGTATCTGTCGGAAGCACGCGACATCCTCGCTCGCGTCGATGGCGCGAACCGCCTAGCGCGCCGCATCGCATCGGGCGTGGAAGGTCATTTGCGCATCGGCTTCGTCGAAAACGCCGCGTGGAGCGGCATCGTATCGCACGCGCTGAGCGCCTTCGAGCAAACCGCGCCCAATGTCGCACTCGAACTCACACCGATGAACACGCCCGAACAACTCGACGCCCTAGCCGCGGGGCGGCTCGACGGCGGTTTCTGCTATCGCGTCGGCGCCATGCCCGAAGGCATCGGCAGCGTGCATGTGCTCGATCAGAACGTCGTGCTGGCCGTGCCCGAAGCATGGCCGCATGGCAATGCGGGGCCGGTCGCCGCTCATGAACTTGCCGGCAAGCCGTTCATCGCGTTCCCGCGCCGCGTCTATCCTGCGTATTACGACCGTCTGCTGTCCGCCTGCGCCGAACGCGGGCTCACGCTCGATATCCGACAGGAGGCATCGACGGAAACCGCGATTCTTTCGCTGGTGTCGGCCGGGATGGGGGCGGCCATCGTCAATGCGGCCAATCTCGACCGGCCACCCCCGCGCGTGCGCTTCGTTCAATTGCTGGATCTGTCGGTGCCCCTGCCGCTCGATTTCTGTTTCGTCACACAGCAGGTCAATCCCGCCCTTGCGCGTTTCGTGCAACTGCTTGAATAACGACGACTGCGCCGCGATGCCTGAAAGGCATCACCCGCCGCAGAAAACGGCATTAGCCGGACGTTTTTTCGTCACCGATAGTAAAGACACCCCAGACTCTTTACTGTTCGCGCCATGTCCCGTCCCGCTACGCTCATCGCCACCGATATCGACTTCGAACGCACCGGCTTCCAAACCGGCACGTTGCGTCTACCCTATTCACACGACCGCTCGGCATACGGCCATGTGCCGATTCCGCTCGCCGTGCTCAATGCCGGAGCAGGCACAGGCCCAACCGTTCTGCTGACCGGCGGCAATCACGGAGACGAATACGAAGGCCCGGTTGCGCTCATGAAGCTGATGCAGCGCATGCCGTCGATGGCGGTGCGCGGCCGCCTGATCGTGATTCCGGGCCTGAACTTCCCCGCCTTCATCAACGGCACGCGTACGTCGCCGATCGATCACGGCAATCTGAACCGCCTGTTCCCCGGCGCGCGCAACGGCCAGCCCACGGAGATGATCGCGCACTACGTCGAAACCGAACTGCTCCCGCGCGCCGATGTCGCCATCGATTTGCATGCGGGCGGCGCGTCGTTCGAGCATGTGCCGACCCTGCTCGCTTCTCCGCCGGCCGAAGGCGAACGACGCGCGCTGTACATGGATCTCGTCCGTGAGTTCGGTGCGCCGCACACGATGATCATGGATCTGCTCGGCGAGGACCGCACCTTCGCCGCAGCCGCCGAGCGACAGGGCAAGCTGTTCCTTTGCGGCGAGTTCGGTGGCCATGCGGGCTGCGATGCGGCGAACCTAGCGCTCGTCGAAAACGGCTTGCTGCGCGTGTTACACCGGCTCGGCGTGATTCCCGAAGTACATCCTGCGCCTGCCGGCAGGACCCGCTTTCTGCGGGTGGAAGGCGCGCGCCACTATGTGTACGCGCCGCTTGCCGGCGTGTTCGAACCCACCTTCAAGCTCGGCGATCAGGTGCGCGAACGCCAACTTGCTGGACGTCTCTACGATCCGCATCGTCCGTGGCAAGCACCGCTCGATATCGCGTTTCGAAGCGATGGCATGGTCATGTGCATGCGGACCTTCGCGCGCGTCGAGTCCGGCGACTGTATCGCATTGCTAGCGTCCGAAGCCAACGCCAACTGAGCCACACAATCCATCTCGGAGTCCGCCGCAAATGAGCGCTCATCCTGTATCCACCCAGCCCGCAAGCGACCTCGCACCTTCCACGCCTTACGGCGACGTGCGCCATCCCGGGTACGTCGTCATGCTCTTTTTCGTGTGCTTTGCGTTTTCGTATCTGGACCGCCAGGTCGTCAGCATTCTCGTTCAGCCGATCAAGCAATCGCTCGCGCTCACCGATACACAAATCGGCTTGCTGCAAGGCTTTTCGTTCACGATGTGCTATGCGACGGCCGGTGTATTCGTCGCACGGCTCGTCGATCGCGGCAATCGCGTAAAACTGATCGCCGCGTGCGTCGCGATCTGGGCCGTTTCGACGATGGCCTGCGGCTTCGCCAGCAACTTCACGGAACTGTTGCTCGCCCGCGCCGGAACGGCCGTTGCCGAGGCCGCGCTCAGTCCCGCAGCACTGTCCATCTTCAGCGACATCTTTGTGCCGCGCCGCGTCGCACGCGCAAGCAGCATGTTCATGCTCGGGCCGTATGTAGGCGGGGGCGCCGCGCTGTTCGGCGGCGGTATGCTGCTGACGGCCGCCGCAGCCGGACAAAGCAACGCATGGCTGAGCGCACACGGCTTTGCGCCGTGGCAAGCGGTGTTCGTTGCGGTCGGTCTGCCCGGCCTGCTGCTGGCAGCGCTCGTAGCGTTCACGGTCCGCGAGCCGGTGCGGCTGGAGGCGAACGCATCGGGTGAGCACACGCGTGACGAGATGCCTTCGCTGCGCGAGGTGCTTGCCGAACTATTCGTGCGCAATCGCTTCTGCCTGCCGTACTTCGCGGCCTATGTCGCGTTGATTACGCTGTTCTACTCGCACGCCGCCTGGTTTCCCACCTTGCTGATGCGCCATTTCGGTCTCGCGCCGAAACTCGTCGGGCAGATGGCCGCGCCCGCGTATATGCTCGGCGGCATGTCGGGCGTAGCCTGCGCGGGCCTGCTTGCAAGTCGCGTCAGCGACGACACCACCTTGCGTAAAGTGCTCGGCTTTTCTGCATGCGCAGTGGCGTTGCTTGTGCCCGCCGCCATAGCTATGCCGCTCGTCGGCAGCAGCGGCCTCGCCATCGTGCTCTATGGCGCCAGCGCATTCACCGCCAGCATCGCTATGGGACTCGCACCCGTGCCGCTGCAAATTGCCGTGCCCAACCGCATGCGCGGCCGTTCGTTGGCGCTGCTCGTCTTCATGACCAATGCGATCAGCGGCGGCATTGGCCCGCTATCGGTAGGCTATTTGAACGAGCGGCTCGGCCAGACGGGCACGAGTCTGGGATGGGCATTGGCGCTCGTTGGCGGCATCTCGGCATTCGTCAGCGCGATACTCTACGCAGTGGCGGCGCGACGCGTGGGCGCCGCAACGCCGAACTGAAAGTTCAGGAACACGGATAGCATGAAACCCGCTTCGCAAGTTCATCGTGTCGGCGCGGCCACTATCACTCGCGTCGATGAAACGCGCTTTGCGCTCGCGCCCGATCGGCTGTTTCCTGCGTGGACTGCCGACGACGGTCGCGCGCTCGAAGAACGTTTCACCACCGACAGTCTCGATCTCACCAATGCGCGCGTGCCCTTGCACACGCATCTGTGGGTGGTCGAAATCGACGGTACGACGATCGTCGTCGATACGGGCATCGGCAACGGCAAGGTGCGGCCGTTCAGTGCGCTGTTCGACATGCTGAACAACCCCGTGCTCGAACGCCTGGAAGCGGCAGGATTCAAGCGCGAGAAGATCGATTACGTGCTGCTTACGCATTTGCATGTCGATCACGTAGGCTGGAATACGCATTGGCAGGATGGCCGCTGGGCTCCCGTGTTTCCGAACGCGACCTATGTATTCGGCGAGCGCGAGCGGGAATTTTTCGCTACGCCGGATGGGGCGTCGCGGCGAATGGTGTTCGACGATAGCGTGCTTCCGGTCATCGAAGCGGGGCTGGCGCGTGCCGTGCCGGACACGGGTGAAGAAATTCTCGACGGCATCTGCTTTCTGCCGACGTTCGGCCACAGCATCGGCCACACGGCGATCGAGATTCGCTCGCGCGGCGAAACGGCGATTTTCTCCGGCGACGTGATGCACAGCGCGGTCCAAGTGCATCGGCCGGAATGGAATTCGATATTCTGTCTCGATCAAGAGCAGGCGCGCGCATCGCGTCAACGCTTGTTGGCGTATGCGGCGGAGACGGGCGCGACGGTATTTGCCGCGCACTTCGCGCAGACCTCGGCGGGGACGGTCACGCGCAACGAAAATGGCTTCGAATGGCGCTACGTGGCCGCTTGATCAAAATCCGGAATCCAATCCCCCTCGATTCAATTTATAGCTGCCGCTATTCGCGTTTGCGTAGCGGCTCGAGCAAGCCCCTCAAGCCGTTATGGTCCATCTCGTGCATCAGCGCGAGCAACCGGCCGATGTCGCCTCGCGGAAAACCTTCGCGCGCCAGCCAATTGAGGTAGTGGCCGGGCAGGTCGGCGATGAGTCGGCCCTTGTATTTGCCGAAAGGCATGGTGACGGTGACGAGGCGTTCGAGATCTGGCGCTTGCATGGGCGCTATTGTGCATCGCTTTGCGTGCCTCCACGCCGAAAGCTGGTATTGTTTCCACCGCCCGTCGCGACGCCGTCCATCGCCTTGCGTTTTGACGGACCGACCGAACACGTGGGAGCAACTGCGCATGGAATCAAAACAGGTGAGCGGCGACGAACTCGATACGAAGGATGCCTTAGGGACGGACGCCGTCGCCCGAACGGATCCGGCGTGGACCGCCCTCGTCGAGGAGATCCACGGCGTCGTGGCGCAAGCGCTGCCGGCCGCAAGCGGAGCGGCACAGGCGCTAGCGTGGCGCTGGATCCGATGCTTGACTCGAATGACGCGCAACGACTCCACCCTAGCGTTCGAGTTGCTGAGGATGCAGCTTGGCGAGCAGCCCGCGCCGGAAATCGCCGGCATGACGGCAAAGATGCTGGCATGGATCGATGAAGCATTCATCTACGCGCGCTGCGCGGTGTTCGCCAAGTATCTCAGCGCTGCGCAGGCCGAAGAAGTGCGGCGTCGGCAACTCGTTGCCAAGAACCGGCGAGCGAAGCCCGCGCTGATCGCTGAACTGCGCACGCACATGGAAGCGGGCACCGATGTGAGCGCTGCGCCCGTGCAGGCGATCGTCAAGCGCTGGCGGCCGCTTTTTCGGGAAAGCTTCTGCGGGGACGACGCCGTGTTGGAAGCTTGTGTTCGCGAAGCCTTGATGCGCGAGCCCGATTTGTTCTTGAGCATCGGTTTCGACGAGGCACTGCTGGCCTATCTGCACAAGGCGCATATGGTGGGCAACGACTTTACGCCCGCTGCCGCGGGACCCAAGCCAAGCGCATTGACCGTGGCCATCCAGCGAGCCGCGCACCAGTTGCTCGATCGTCCGCTCGTGCTCGACGATCCGCTTGCGCTGGCGTTTCTCGGCGAAGCCGAGCAGCAGGCGCTCCGCGAGAACCTCGAGAAGTTTCGTGAGCCGCCGTCTTTGGGGATGCGCAGTTCCGTGGTAGTACGCAGCCGGTTGGCCGACGACGTGTGGAGCGAGGCGCTCGAGCGCGGCGTTCGCCAATACGTCGTCCTCGGCGCGGGTTTGGACACGAGCGCCTACAGGCATCCCGATGCACCGGGCCGAGTCTTCGAAGTCGATCTGCCGGCCACGCAGATGTGGAAACGCGCGCGCCTGCAAGAAGCCGGCATCGCGGTGCCGCAGTCGCTGCGTTTCGTGCCGGTGGACTTCGAGCGCATCGGGCTGGCGCAAGGCCTGGCGCGCGCCGGTTTCGATCCCAACGCTCCGGCCAATTTCAGTTGGCTGGGCGTGACGATGTATCTCGACGAGGACGCCGTCACCGAGACCTTGCGCTTCATCGCAGGCTGCGCCAAAGGCAGCGCGGTGCTATTCGAATATGCGGTGCCGCTGTCGAGCTTGCCCCCCATCATGCGCATCGCGATGGAGCAGATGACCGCGCAATTCGCCGAGCGCGGCGAACCGTGGAAGAGCTTCTTCGAGCCTGCCGCTTTGAGCGAGATGTTGACCAAGCTCGGCTTCAGCGACAGCAAGAGCTGGGCCCCGAGCGAGTTGAACGAGCGCTACCTCGCGAACCGCACGGATGGGTTGAAGCTCGGCGCGCCACCGAGCCGGCTCGTTCTAGCAACGGTCTGATCCACGCATCCGATTACATCGCCCATCACCTCCCTGACCGGCGATGCAATCGGGCGATACCAGTTGGTTCATCATTTGCAGCCAGCGTACGGATCACACGGCGCATTTGCCGCACCTTGCGGCGGCAGTTCATTTCGACTATATTGGAAATATGGAAGAAAGCGAAGCTATCCGCGCCCTTGCGGCGCTTGCTCACGAATTGCGCTTGCGCGTGTTCCGGATGCTCGTCGTCGCGGGACCGGGCGGCCTGACTCCGGGAGCCATTGCGGTCGCGCTCGACATCCCCAATGCGACCCTCTCCTTTCATCTGAAGGAGTTGATGCATGCGGGCCTCGTCACTCAGCAGCGCGACGGCCGCAGCCTGATCTATCGGACTGCGTTCGAGCAAATGAACGCGCTGCTGGGCTTTCTCACGGAAAACTGTTGTCAGGGCGAAGCTTGCCTCGCGCCGGGCGCCGATTCCTGCAAATGCTGATAGGAGCACCTTCATGAAGCGATTTCACGTCCATGTTCACGTCGACGATCTTGCAAAGAGCGTCGCGTTTTACACGAAGCTGTTCGCGGCCGAGCCGGCCAAGCTCGAGGCGGACTACGCCAAATGGATGCTGGACGATCCTCGTATCAACTTTGCGATTTCGACTCGCGGCACGAAAGCCGGTGTAGATCATCTGGGCTTTCAGGTGGAGGACGCCGCAGACCTCGCCGAACTCGCGCAGAGGGCGAAGGCTGCCGATATGGCCCTGCTGGACCAAGGCGAAACTACATGTTGCTACGCGCGCAGCGACAAGCACTGGATCGTCGATCCGCAGGGTATCGCGTGGGAACACTTTCATACGCTGGATAACGCCCCGGTCTTTGGCGAAGGCAGTCAACAATCCCCGTCCTCGCGCGCATCGGTTTGCTGCGGCGCGCAGGGCAAAGGCGCCGACGTCCCTGCTAAACCGGCCGGTTCCGCCTGTTGTTGAGCGCACTTCATGACAATCAGGCGATGGCCGAAATGACGACGAACGTACTCATTCTCTGCACCCACAATTCCGCGCGCAGCGTGCTTGCCGAAGGGATGTTGAACCATTGGGCGAGCAAGCTGAGCAAGGATGTACACGCCTACAGCGCCGGCAGCGCCCCGAGCGGGCGCATCAACCCGTTCGCGCTCGAAGCGCTGACCCATGCCGGTGTCGATACCGCGGGCTACCGGAGCAAAAGCTGGGATGACTTCGTCGCCGACACTGCGCCGCAGATGCGCATCGTCATCACGGTGTGCGACAGCGCGGCAGCGGAGCAATGTCCGCTCTGGCCCGCAAGCCCCGTCAAGGTTCACTGGGGCTACGCCGATCCGTCCAATGCACCCGGCGGCGACGAAGGCAAACGACAGGCGTTCGAACTCACACGCCAGGCGATCGGCTATCGCATGCTGCAGTTGCTTGCGCTTCCACTCGATCGTTTGAGCGACACTGAGCTTCGACACGCATTGAACGACATTCTGACGAGCTGAACCGGACCTGCCTAAAAGAAGCCCAAGAATCCCATGACCGCCACTCACATCACGCCTTCGAAACATCCCCTAGCGAAAGCGCCCATCAGCTTCTTCGAGCGATACCTCTCTATTTGGGTTGCCTTGTGCATCGTCGCCGGAATCTTCTTCGGCCAGTTGCTCCCCGGCGTGTTCCAGGCGATCGGTCGAATGGAATACGCGCACGTTAATCTACCGGTCGGTCTGCTGATCTGGGTCATGATCATTCCGATGCTGGTCAAGGTCGACTTCGGCGCCTTGCATGAGGTTCGTCAGCACGTCAAAGGCATCGCCGTCACGTTGGTCGTGAACTGGCTCGTCAAACCGTTCTTGATGGCGTTTCTCGGCTGGCTATTCGTCAAGCACCTGTTCGCGCCGATGTTGCCTGCCGCACAACTGGACAGCTACGTCGCCGGCCTCATCCTGCTCGCCGCGGCGCCCTGCACGGCGATGGTGTTCGTCTGGAGCCGGCTCACCGGCGGCGATCCGTTGTTCACGCTGTCGCAGGTGGCGCTGAACGACAGCATCATGGTGATCGCCTTCGCGCCGCTCGTCGGGTTGCTGCTCGGCATTTCCGCCATTACCGTGCCGTGGGCCACGCTGCTCACCTCGGTCGTGCTCTATATCGTGATTCCGGTGGTCCTTGCGCAGATGCTACGCAAGGCACTGCTCGGCAGAGGACAAGCCGCATTCGATGCGGCGATGGAAAAGATCGGGCCTTGGTCGATCACGGCGTTGCTCGCGACGCTCGTGCTGCTCTTCGCATTTCAAGGCGAGGCGATCCTCGAGCAACCGCTCGTGATCGCCCTGCTCGCGGTGCCCATTCTGATTCAGGTGCTGTTCAACTCGGCGCTCGCTTACTGGCTCAACCGTGCGATCGGCGAAAAGCACAACGTCGCGTGCCCCTCGGCTCTCATCGGTGCGTCCAACTTCTTCGAGCTCGCGGTCGCCGCTGCCATCAGCCTATTCGGCTTCAATTCCGGGGCGGCGCTGGCAACCGTGGTGGGTGTGCTGATCGAAGTACCCGTCATGCTGCTCGTCGTGCGCGTCGTCAATCGATCGAAAGGCTGGTACGAACGCGCCTGAGGTGTATTCGATGAAACGCTCGTCCATCGCGGTTATCGCGGCCTCGGCCGCCGTCTTGTTCGGCGCCGCTGTGCTCGCGCCGGACGCTATCGCCGAAACCAGCGCACGCCAGAAGGATGTCGCACGACACGGCGCACAGGTGATGCCGTTCTCCCTTGCGGCGACCACCCATGTCTTTACGAAGACGGCAGACGGCGGAACTCAGCAGGTGCTCACGAAGAAGCACCCCGACCCGAGGCAAGTCGCATTGATTCGGGCACATCTTGCCGCGATCGCCCGGGAGTTTGCGGCAGGGCATTTCGAGGCGCCGGAGCAGATCCACGGCAAAGATATGCCGGGCCTGCCGGCATTACGTGCGGCAAGGCAGGGCGAGCTCGACATTCATTATCGGGACCTGCCCGATGGCGGCGAAATCGCATATCGCAGCAGCGACCCTCGCCTCGTCGCAGCGATACATGAATGGTTCGATGCGCAGGTATCCGACCACGGCCACGACGCAATGACAGGGCACGATGGCAGCATGATGCAACACCATGCTTCGGATGCCTCGACGGAGGAGTAGCCAGAGCTGAGGGTATGAGATGGCGGCGGAGAATTCGTCCCTCGGCCGCGCCGCCCCGAGAACAAGTTGGCCAACAATCCCCCCTCGACCAAGCGGGTCTTCAATCCCGAATGCGGCAAGGAGCGCTGAGCGCAGGATCGGCTCTCGTCCCCCGGACGCGACCAAGAACCGCGCGCCGCTTCTTCGCAAACACTTGACATATATCACTCGGCCCTAGACCGAGCGCTGCAACAATACGCCGATCCTGATCCCAAGCGTATCGAGCATGCCTCCGTCCCTAGCCCCGCAAGACATCGGCTTCTCCGACCCCATGAAGCATTTGCTGGGTTGTCACGCCGACATTCGCCGCTTCTCGGGCCTGATGCTGCGGCTCGATATCCATCTCATCCACTACGGACCGGACGATACGGCTCGCTCGACGGCGCACGACATCCTTGCCTATTTCGAGCAGGAGGTGCCCCTGCACCACGCCGATGAACGCGGCGACTTGTTTCCGACGCTGCGGCGTCTAGGCGAGCCCGACATCGTGCAATCGCTCGACGCCCTCGACGCCGAGCACGAATCGCTGATGCGCACCTGGCGCGCCGTGCGCGCTTGGCTGCAAGGGGTAAGGGACCGGCGCCCATCGAAGCGCCCCGACCTGCTCGGCAAATTCGCCGCGCGCTACCCCGCCTATGCCGACCGCGAAGAACGCGAAGTCTTCGGCGCAATCCTGCGGCTGCCGCACGATCAGATCGTATCGCTCGCCGACGGCATGCGTAGACGCAGGACGCTGCACGGCGGCGGCTGAACGCACCGCCGTACCGCTGCAACAACGCCTTCAAGCCCCCTGCGTCAATATGGCGCGAATGTCCCACAAAGCGCCGATAAACATCGATTTCTTATAGATGTTTTCATGCGCAGACCGCGCGAAACAGCAGTCCAGCAACCGCTCTCATCCTTTACATAGATCAAAAATCAACCTTATGATCCGGCTTAACATGTACCCGCAATACATGTTAAACGCAGCTTCAGCGGGATCGCTTCGCGAATCGCGCCCCGTCCCGGCACTTCACCCTCTAGGAGAGAGGATATGCATTCAACACGACGCTTATGGAGATGGCTGGGCCTGGTCTGCCTGCTATCGTTCGCCGCCTTGCTTTGGCTCGGTAGGGAAATCTATTTGGCCGCCCCGCCCATTCCAAGCGCGGTCGTAAGCGACAGCGGTCAAGTGCTGTTCACCGGCGATCAAGTCAAGCGCGGCCAGCAAGTCTGGCTCGCGGCCGGCGGCCAGCAGCTTGGCACCGTCTGGGGTCACGGCAGCTACGTTGCACCCGATTGGTCGGCCGATTGGTTGCACCGTGAAGCGCTGCAACTGCGCGAAAACTGGGCCCAGCAACAATTCGGCAAGCCGTATGCGGCGCTCACGCCGGACGAGCAAGGCACGCTGGACGCGCGCCTGAAGCGCGAGATGCGCGCAAACCGCTACGACGCCGCAACGGGCCGTATCACAATGTCCGATGCGCGCACCAGTGCGGCCCGCGATGTCGCCGCTCACTACGAAGCGTTGTTCGGCACCGATCACTCGCTCGATACATTGCGTGATCAATACGCCATGAACGCGGGTTCGGTCCAAAGCGCAGACGATCGCACAGCGCTCGCCGCGTTCTTCTTCTGGTCGGCTTGGTCGGCAACGACCGATCGCCCCGGGCAATCGAACATCACGTACACGAACAACTGGCCGCACGAACCGCTCGTGGACAACAATCCGACGGTCGCCAACGGCATGTGGTCGGTCGTGAGCGTGATCCTGTTGCTCGCCGGTATCGCCGCCATGATCTGGTACCACTCGGCGCACGACTCCGGCGAAGCGCCTGTCGCGCCGCCCGCGCAAGACCCGCTGTTCAATGTGAAGGCAACGCCTTCGATGAAGGCGACCAAGAAGTACTTCTACGTGGTCATCGGCTTGCTGCTCGTGCAAGTGGGCATGGGCGCCATCACGGCCCACTATGCCGTCGAGGGTCATAGCTTCTTCGGCTTCCCGCTGGCCAAGGTGCTGCCGTGGGTGGTTAGCCGCACGATTCATACGCAGTTCGGCGTGCTGTGGATTGCCACGGCCTGGCTCGCGACCGGCTTGTATATCTCGCCGCTGTTGTCGGGACACGAGCCCAAGTACCAAAAGCTCGGCGTCGATGTCCTGTTCTACGCGCTGCTGTTCATCGTCGTCGGATCGACGGCATTCGGCTGGCTCGGCACGCTGCAGCACCGCGGCACCGATTTCGCGTTCTGGATCGGCAACCAAGGGCTCGCCTACACGAGCATGGGTCGCGTCTGGCAAATTCTGCTGTTCGTCGGCCTGCTGTTCTGGCTGGTGTTGATGGGCCGCGCATTGATGCCCGCGCTGAAGAACCCGAAGACGAACGGACGCGGTTTGATCGGCATGGTGTTCCTGTCCGCCGCCTGTATCGGCGCGTTCTACTCGACGTCGCTCGCCTGGGGCCAACACACGCACTACTCCATGATCGAGTACTGGAGATGGTGGCTCGTGCATCTGTGGGTTGAAGGCTTCTTCGAAGTGTTCGCAACGGCCGTGATCGCACTGATCTTCTCGCGTCTGGGCCTCATTCGAATCGAGTCGGCCAACAACGCCATCGTGCTCGAAACGATCGTGTTCCTCTTCGGCGGCATTCTCGGCACGCTGCACCACCTGTACTTCACTGGCGCCTCGACGGCCGTGATCGCTGTCGGCGCGGTGTTCTCCGCGTTCGAAGTCGTCCCGCTCGCACTCATCGGGCTCGAAGGCTGGCAAACGTACCGCAAGACGAAAGCGGCGCCGTGGGTTCAAACGTACAAGTGGGCAATTCTCTGCTTCGTCGCAGTGGGCATTTGGAACACCGTCGGCGCAGGACTGCTCGGCTTCTCGATCAATCCGCCGATCTCGCTCTACTACGTGCAAGGGCTCAACATCACGCCCGCACACGGCCACGCCGCGCTGTTCGGTGTCTACGGCATGCTTGGCATCGGTCTCATGTTGTTCTGCCTGCGCGGCCTGTCGGCGCGCGAAGCTTGGGACGACTCGCTGCTCAAGCCCGCGTTCTGGCTGCTCAACATTGGTCTGTTCATGATGGTGTTCTTCTCGATCCTGCCGTCGGGGATCTACGAAGCATGGGCCAGCGTCAGCAAGGGGCTCTGGTATGCGCGCTCGCCTGAAATCGTGCATTCGCCGATCATGCAGGCGCTCGTCTGGGTGCGCGTGCCCGGCGACATCCTGTTCGCGGTCGGTGTGCTTTACCTCGGGTGGTTCGCCCTGCGCCTGCTGCGTCCCCGCCGGCCGATCGAAGCGCCCGTGAAGTCCGCGGTGCATCGCGTGTAAGTCGCGCCATGCTCAGTTGATAGGGCTCGTGTTCGCATGACGCCTCGCGACGGCCGGACCCTTGGGTCCGGCCGTCTGGCCATCGAACTTGTTCGGAGAAATACTATGAACGCCTCAACGATCGCCTCCACCGCACCGATGACGCGCGAGCTGATACACGCTGCGCTCACGCAAGTCATCGATCCCGAGATCGGCATCAACATCGTCGATCTAGGCCTCGTCTACGATGTCGAATCGAACCACGAAGGCTGGCGCATCGCCTTGACCATGACCTCCCCCGCGTGTCCGATGGGTCAATCGATCCTCGACGACGTGCGCGCGGTCATCGACACATCGCTCGCGATCGGCACGAGCGTCGACATCGACCTCGTTTGGGAACCGCCTTGGGACCCGTCGATGATGAGCGATGCGGCGCGCGAGACGCTGGGATGGAGCGACGATTGAACCGGACGCCGCACGCCGTTTCGAAGGCGCCGCCCTTGCGCGTTGTGATGCGGGTCGCGTTCGCCGCGGCAGTCGTGCTGACGTTCGCTTGCGGCGTGCTCGCCGGGCTGGCGCGCTTCGGCGTGGCGCTGCCGCCCCATGCGGTGACCAATGCGGTGTGGCACGGCGTGCTGGTGCTGCCCATGTTCTTCGGCGCGGTGGTGAGCTTGGAGCGAGCTGTCGCGCTCGGCGGCGGCCGTCATCTTTACGCGCCCGTGGCGGTCGTACTCGCCGCCGTGCTGCTATTGGCGGGCGCGCCGCCCATGTTCGCGCAACTGCTTCTTTTCGTGGGCGCATCGCTCGCACTCGCGAGCGTGCTCGGATTGGTGCGCCGCCATACCGAGCTGCATCTCGCGATACTCGCACTCGGCGTATCGAGCTGGTGGTTCGGCGATCTGCTCTGGCTCATGACAAGCACGCCGCTTGCCGCAGTGCCGAGCTGGATCGCGTTTCTCGTCTTGACGATCGCCGCGGAGCGGCTCGAGCTCACACGCCTGCGGCCGACGCCGCGGCGCGCACGGGCCTGGTTCGTGACAGTCGTCGTCGTCTTGCTTGTCGGCGTCGTATGGGCATTGCGCATGCCCGACGCGGGCCTGCGTATTTTCTCCGCGTGCCTCATTGCACTAGCCGCATGGCTCACGCGCTACGACATCGCGCGCGTCACGGTGCGCCAACGCGGCCTGACGCGCTTTATCGCGGTGTGCTTGTTGTCAGGCTATGGATGGCTCGCGCTGAGCGGCGCGCTAGGCGTGTTCGGCGCTTGGCGCGTCGATCACCCTTGGCACGACGCCGCGCTGCATGCGCTCACGCTCGGTTTCGTGATCTCGATGGCGCTTGGCCACGCACCAATCGTGCTGCCCGCGGTCGCACGCTTGCGTGTGAGCTATCGCCCCGTGTTCTACCTGCCGCTCGTCGTGCTCCATATCGCGCTCGGCGCGCGCGTGGCCGGCGCGCTCATGGATACGTTCGCCTTGCGCCGCGCGGGCGCCATCGGCAATGCAATCGCGCTCGCTTTGTTCGTCGCCGTCATGGCGCGGGCGGCTTGGGCCGCGCGCACCGAGTCGCGCATCGTCTCGCACAGGAGGTGACGCAACATTTTGCAGCCCTAACCGCTTCTTTATCGATTACCGGCGGCTCGCCTTTGGGTGAAGACCGCATTTTTCCTTTGATTTGCATATCGGAGTCAAGCATGGCCCTC
Source organism: Paraburkholderia sp. (assembly GCA_004322045.1). Classification (GTDB taxonomy): domain Bacteria; phylum Pseudomonadota; class Gammaproteobacteria; order Burkholderiales; family Burkholderiaceae; genus Trinickia. Next base: position 24,976 of record SCRN01000043.1, on the reverse strand, counting down.
CCTTCCCCCGAAGCAACCTATCTGTTCGACGCACGCGGCATCGCCAAGCGCTTCCGTCACGCAGCGATCTTCGCGGCGCTGGAAACGCTCGATCACGGCGAAACGATGCGCTTCGTCAACGACCACGATCCGCTGCCTCTGCTCAATCAAATCCAGCAGCGCTACGGCGACCAAGTCCGCATTCAGTATGTCGAGCGCTCCCCTGAGCGGATCGCGATCGACTTCGGCATTTGGCTCACGGCAAACGCCGGCGCTCCCGCCGAGCAATCATCGGCAGGCGGCTGCGCCGGCGGCGGCGGCAGCTGCGGCTGCAGCGGCGGCTAAGCGACTCGCCAACCGGCAAGCCGGCAGCTCAGCGATTGAGCGGCCGTCGCCACGGCAATCGGTCGCGCACTGCGTGGGGGCGCGACCGCTCGAAACTTAACTCAGGTCAAGAAGAAGCGATAATGCCGATCTTCGGCATTGACCCCACCATATATGGTGCATACGATGAGCAACATCACAACATATTGTGCTCATCGAGGACCGCATGGAACGCCAGCCAACGCTTGACCGTCTCCCCCAAGCCATTCGTCTCGCGCCAGCAGCCGATCGGTCCAAGCCTTTCGTCGAAGTCGGTTCCGCCATCGACGAATATCTCGACCGGCTGGACTGGCGCGTCAATGCGAACGCCAATCAGGGCTACTCGCTGGGCGGGTTGATCCTCAACATCTCGGGCAAGCTCGTCGCCAACTATTGGCTGAGCCATATCTATCCGCCCGCCGTCGGCGAAGCGCATCGCGACGCCGATCTGCATATCCACGATCTCGACATGCTCTCGGGATACTGCGCCGGCTGGTCGCTGCGCATGTTGCTGACCGAAGGGCTCAACGGCGTGCCGGGCAAGGTCGAAGCAGGCCCGCCCAAGCATATGTCGAGCGCCGTCGGGCAAATCGTCAATTTCCTCGGCACGCTGCAGAACGAATGGGCCGGCGCGCAAGCGTTCAGCTCGTTCGACACGTACATGGCGCCGTTCGTGCGCAAGGATGGCCTGCGCTACGACGAGGTGCGCCAATACATTCAGGAACTGATCTACAACCTGAACGTGCCTTCGCGCTGGGGCACGCAAACGCCGTTCACGAATCTCACGTTCGATTGGGTCTGCCCGGAGGATCTGCGCGAGCAAGTGCCCATCATCGGCGGCAAGGAGATGGACTTCACCTACGGCGAGCTGCAAGCCGAGATGGACATGATCAACCAGGCCTACATCGAAGTCATGCAGGCCGGCGACGCCAAGGGCCGCGTCTTCACGTTCCCGATTCCGACCTACAACATCACGGAAGACTTCGACTGGACGAGTCCCAATGCGAACCGTCTGTTCGAGATGACGGCGCGTTACGGCCTGCCGTACTTTCAAAACTTCATTAATTCGGAACTGAAGCCGAACATGATTCGGTCGATGTGCTGCCGCCTTCAGCTCGATCTGCGCGAGCTGCTCAAGCGCGGCAACGGCTTGTTCGGCTCCGCCGAGCAAACCGGTTCGATCGGCGTCGTCACGATCAATTGCGCGCGGCTCGGCTATTTGTATGCGGGCGACGAAGCGGCGCTCATGACGCGCATCGACACCCTTTTGGAGTTGGGCAAGCAGAGCTTGGAGATCAAGCGGCTCGTCATTCAGAAGCACATCGACAACGGGCTTTTCCCCTATACGAAGCGCTACCTCGGCACGCTGCGCAATCACTTCTCCACGCTCGGCGTGAATGGCGTGAACGAGATGATCCGCAACTTCACGGGCGACGAGCACGACCTCACGACCGAATGGGGCCATGCGTTCGCCGTGCGTCTGCTCGACCACATTCGCGCCAAGATGCTCGCGTTCCAAGAGGAAACGGGGCATATGTACAACCTCGAGGCCACGCCGGCAGAAGGCACGACCTATCGCTTCGCCAAGGAAGACCGCAAGCGCTACCCCGACATTTTGCAAGCCGGCACGTCCGAGATGCCGTACTACACGAACTCGTCGCAGTTGCCGGTCGGCTTCACCGAAGATCCGTTCGAAGCGCTCGAGCACCAAGACGATCTGCAGCGCAAGTACACGGGCGGCACCGTGCTGCATCTTTACATGACCGAGCCGCTATCGTCGGCCGACGCTTGCCGCGAACTCGTCAAGCGCACGCTGAGCCGCTTCTCGCTGCCGTACATCACCGTCACGCCGACGTTCTCGATTTGCCCCAAGCACGGGTATCTGCCCGGCAAGCATGAGTTTTGTCCCAAATGCGACGAAGCGCTGCTTCAACGCAAATGCAATCAACCCGCAATGACTGAAACTACGGAGTCCTAACCATGAACGCGACCACTCAAAACGCCACCCCCGTGCTGCTCGATGAAGAGCGTCAGCCCTGCGAGATCTGGACGCGCGTGATGGGGTACCACCGGCCGGTCTCCTCGTTCAACACGGGCAAGAAGGGCGAATTCTACGAGCGCACCTACTTCACGGAAGAGGCTTCGCTTGCTGCCTGAGGCCGAATCCGCGCCCGCTGCCAAGCGTGCGACGCCGCTGCGACTGCTCAAGGTCGGCGGCGTCGCGCCTTTCACGGCCACCGATTATCCGGGCCAGTTGGCCGCAGTCGTGTTCGTGCAAGGGTGCCCGTGGCGCTGCGGCTACTGCCATAACACGCATTTGCAGCCGCGCACGCGCGAGGGCGCCGTCTCTTGGGCCAACGTGATGAGTTTTCTAACGCGCCGCGTCGGGTTGATCGATGCGGTGGTGTTCAGCGGCGGCGAGCCGACGTCCGATCCGGCGCTGGCCTCCGCCATCGGCGATGTCCGCGCACTCGGTTTCAAGATCGGGATGCACAGCGCAGGAACGCATCCGCGGCGGTTCGAACGCGTGCTGCCGCTCGTCGATTGGGTCGGCTTCGACGTGAAAGCGCCGTTCGAGGATTACGAGCAAGTGACGCGCATGCGCGACAGCGGAACGTTCGCGCAGCGCAGCCTCGAAGCGCTGCTCTCGAGCGGGGTCGATTATGAGTGCAGAACGACTGCGCACCCGAGCTTGCTAACCGATGCGGCGCTGCTCAAGCTCGCGCACTCACTCTCGGACATGGGCGTGAAAACGCACTACCTGCAGATCTTCCGCAAGCAAGGATCGGCCGATGCCGCGTTGAATGCGGTAGGCACGGCAGGGTACCCGAGCGGGCCGACGCTCGATGAAATGCGCAAGCTCTTTCCTACGTTCGATGTCAGGCGCGGCTAAGCGTTGGGGACGCGGCGCGGGATACGCCGGGATACGCAATACGCAATGTGCGAGGCGCTCGCCGGGTTTCGCCAATCGTCGGCTAGGTTCAGCGAGGCTCGGCGGAGGCGGCGTCGCAGGCCTGCGCTTCGCCCTCGAGGAGCGAACTGGCCGCGCGCGACACTTCCTCGATGACTTGCTCCGCCTGCTCCACGTCGAAATCGGCATGAAATCGCTTCTTCACCCCATGCTCGGCCAACTGCACGTATTCGTCCGCGGCGATGTCGTGCCGCGCGAGCGAGCTCTTCACGCATGCGAGCGGGCACCCGTCGATCGCAATGATCGGCCGCCCGGAGAGGGCGATCTTGACCAGTGCGGGGACATCCCCGCCCACGCCGGCGATGCACGACATTTCAGCCATGCCGCGCCGGTCGAGCTGCAAGGCGACGTAATTGGCCATCTGCGCCGCGCTCGAGCACCCCGAGCACGAGTAGACGAGCGGTAACGCGCGACGTTCATTGTTCATCTTCGAAACCTCCGTGACTTTGCTCCACGCCGACGAGCGTTGGAGCCGCCCCCCCGCGGGAGGCGCACCGCTATCGCGGCGGGCTGCGCCTGCCGCGAACTGCAAACGCGGGCGCGAACCGCTCGAGCGAAAAGTTCGACAAGTCGATCGCGTCGAGCGAATTCTTGACGAGCAGCCCGAGTTCCGTGTCGCCTTCCATCGTCAAGCGGCGGCTGAAAAACAGCGTGTCGGGGTCTTGCGTGCGCCGCGCCAACTGAAAGAAGTCGTAAGCGCTCGCGCTGATCGTCAGTGCGATCTCTCCGACGTGTCGTGCCGCGCGAAACGCGCCGCCGCGGTAGACGAAGTCGAACGCCACCCCCGCGTCGCGCACTTCGATTCGCAACGCGCGATCTTGCAGTTGCGCGAGCGTATCGTCGGGAAGATGGGGCTTCACCGTCAAATTGAGCCCCCCGACGAACAACAGCGATCCCGGATATGCGGGTAGCTTGGACAACACGCCGCGTATCAGCGAAGGCATCTCGTAGCCGCCCTGACTCATTGAGCACTCCTAATGGATTCCACCTGCGTCGATTCCTGTTTCTGAGCCAGCCCCGGCATGCCGTGCCAATATCCGTCGCAGCGCGATTCGGGCATGAGCAGCGCCATGCGCTCCAAGGCCCGCGCGCCGCTCAGCCTGCCATCGGCCGCATCTCGAAAGATGGCGACGATTTCGCTCATCCCTTGTGACTGCGGGCTCAAGCGGAGCACATCGACGCCGAGCGTTTTCAACGTATCGATCGAATCGACGAGGTTGTAGACTCGCGCCGATTGAATCGAGACGCCGTTCAAGACGAGGAAGGGCTGCCCTTCTCGCGTGCGCAGCATGAGACCATCTGGGTGTTCGATGCAGACGTATTGGCAGTTTTCGCGCGGCAGATTTCGTTGTCGCGCAGTGAAGCACCGGGCGGAAAACGCGAGCGGCAAACGCCCGTAGGCAAAGACTTCGGTCTGCACGCCGTCGGGCCGCGCGCGCTGCATCTGTGCGAGCGCATCCGCGCTCATTTCCAGCGGCATGACCCAGCGCTTGGCGCCCACGCCGGCCAGCACGTCCAGCGTCGGTTCGTTGTAGACGTTGAGCCAGGGACCCGCAACGAACGCATTGCCTTGCAGGTTGCGAACCGCGCCCATGTCGTTCGCTTCGACGAGGTAGCTTCCGTTGCCGGTCACGGCTTTCATCGTCGCGACGTCCTTGCCCGATTCGAGCAGAATCTGCGTCGACAGCACGACTTCCTTGCCTGCCTGCGAAAGCATCTGCGCGATTTCGAGCCAATCGGGCAGGCGCAACTCGTGACGCCGCGAGCACACCGTCTCGCCCAGATACACGATGTCGACGGGCGCCGTGCTCATTTCTTCGTAAAATTGCAGCGTCTTGACGCGCGACCAATAGTAATGAATCGGACCGATTGCGATCTTCACTTGCTCTCCTGCACTGCGCCTCATTTCCAAGGACGATGGTAGGCGCCCAGCGTGTGTTGCTGACCTTCCGCCACTTTGTCGAGCTCGCCCATCCAAGCCGGCTTGACGCTGTAGCGCTGCGGGTTGGCCTGGCACTGATCGATCGCGTCGCGCCATACGCGCGTGACTTGCGCCACGTAGGCGGGGCTGCGTTGCCGGCCTTCGATCTTGATGGCCTTCACGCCCATTTGCATGAGACGCGGCAACAGTTCGAGCGTGTTCAAGCTCGTCGGCTCTTCGATTGCGTAATAGCTTTCGCCGGCCACGTCGAAGCGGCCTTTGCACAGCGTCGGGTAGCCCGCGTTCTCGTCGTCTGCGTAACGGTCGATCAGCACGCCGTTCAAGCGCGACTCGAGCCCCTGCGAGGTTTTTTGCCAGCGCACGTGCTTCGCGGGTGAACAGACGCCGTGAGTATTGGGCGACTCGCCCGTCGCATACGAGGACAACGCGCAGCGCCCTTCCACCATCACGCACAGGCTGCCGAAGCCGAATACTTCGAGTTCGACCGTGGTGTTTTCCGTCACGTGCTCGACTTGCGTGAGCGATAGCACGCGCGGCAGCACGGCGCGCGAGACGCCGAAATGCTGCTGATAGAAGTTGATCGCTTCGTAGTTCGTCGCCGAGCCTTGCACCGACAGATGCAAGCGCAAATCCGGATAGCGATCGCGCGCATAGCGCATGAGCCCCGGATCGGCCACGATAACGGCATCGATGCCGGCCTGCGCCGCGCGATCGACCGCGGTGCGCCAGACGGGCCACGCCGTCGGCTGCGGGTAGGTATTGAGGGCGACCAGCACCTTGCGCCCACGTTCGTGCGCATAGTCGATGCCGGTGCGGATCGACGCTTCGTCGAAATTCAGGCCCGCGAAGTTTCTCGCGTTGGTCGCGTCGCGAAAGCCGAGGTAGACGCAATCGGCGCCGTTATCGACGGCGGTCTTCAATGCCGGCAGGCTGCCGGCCGGACAGACGAGCTCCATCTATTGGGAATGCCTCTTCATGAAAAATGCGCTGTCTCGCGGTCGTTGCACCACCGCGAGACGGCTACGTTGTTATGCCGCTGCGTCGACGGGCACGCGCGCGTGCGACTCGCCGGCCGCGACGGGCACGCCGGCGCTCGCTTCGTTCTCCGCGGGCTTGACGCCGGTCAGCAGGTAGGTGATGAGATCGCGAACGGGGCGAATCTGCTTGCCGAACGGCAGCGTCTCCGAGCCGCGGAAGAAGAGCCCCCGCTTGACATCGCCGGCCAGCGCATACGCGAGTCGCGTGTCGATGCAAAATTGACCGTGCTTGGCGATGCCGTCGCGCAAGCCGCATTGGGCCAGGCAATCGAAACCGACCGTGCATTTGCGCGCTTTAGCCACACGTTGCAGCTTGGCTTCCTTCTCGAGGTATTCGGCCAGCCAAGGCGTGCGCACTGCGCGCGCGGGAAGCCCCGCCACGCTCATGAAAGTGACGATGTCATCGGGCGTTGCCTCGACGAGCACGCGTTTGAAGTTCGGGTGGGCATCGCCCTCCTCGCTCACCGCGAACGGCGTGCCCAATTGCACCGCGCTCGCGCCGAGCGACATCAACTCGCGCACTTGCTCCGGCGAGTGAATGCCGCCGGCGGCGATGAGCGGGATGCGTTCGCGTTCGAGGCCGAGGTCCTTGAACAACGCGAGCGTGCTTTCGATGACTTCGGCGAACGCAAACTGCGGATTGGCCACGCTCTCGAGCGTGGGTGCGCCAAGATGCCCCGCCGCATAGCGCGGGTTTTCGATGACGATCGCATCGGGCAAACGTTGCTTGCGCATCCACTTCTTCAGCACGAGGCCGATGCCGCGCGCATCCGAAAGAATGGGGATCAGCGCCACCTCGGGATGATCGGCCGTGAGTTCCGGCAGATCGAGCGGCAAGCCCGCGCCGACCACGACGGCATGCGCGCCGCTTTCGCACGCGCGGCGCACGTAATCGGCATAGGCCGAAACCGCACGCATCACGTTGACGGCCACGGCGCCGCGGCCGCCCGACAACGCAAGGGCAGAGCGAATCTCGCGATCGAGCGCTTCCAAATTGACGGCGTCGATCAGCGCGCGGTCGCGCGAGCGGGCCGTCTTGACCATGAGATCGGGATGATGGCGGCGCAGATCGACGCTCGAAATCGTTCCGAGCGCACCGAGCGAAGCGACGGTTCCAGCCAGGCGATGCGCGGATACGCCCACCCCCATTCCGCCTTGCACGATGGGCAGCAACGCTTTGCCCTTGATGCGCAGGGGTTCGAATACAGCCTTCGGCACAGACACGGGACAACCTCACGACAATCGCAGTAACCGGTAGTGTGAGGGGGCGAAGGACTGCAGACCTTAATCTGGATCAAGAACCGGTCGCGACTTTGGCGCGACAATCGATCGCTGATGAAACCGCTTGCCTGTGAAACGACGCTCGCGCTATGCGGGCTCGAACCTCCCGAACCGATGGAGCGCGTGCTCGCCGCGCTGCGCACGCTCGCCGACGACCACTTCCTGACCATGGAAATCGATCGCGAGCCGTTGCCGCTGTTTGCGCTGCTCGCGCGCGGCGGCTACGACTACGAGATACGCGAGCCGCTTGGCGGGCGCTACGAGATCGATATTTGGCGCAGGGCGTGATGCGGCGCGATCTGGAACTCGATGCATCGCCGCCGCTTGGCGCGCCGTTACGCTTTTTCTTGAACGCGCCCGTGTTCGCGTCGATCGCCGCGGCGCTGCTGCTCTATGCCGGGCCTGCCGGGTTCGCGTCGCGCTGGTCGCCGTTCGCGCTCGCCGCCACGCACGCGCTCACGCTGGGCGCCTTCGCAAGCGTCATGATGGGCGCGCTGATTCAGATTTTGCCTGTCGTGGCAGGGGCGCAAATCGCGTGGGTTCGTACGAGCGCCGTCGGCGTTCACGCACTGCTCACGCTCGGCACGCTCTTGCTGATCGCGGCGTTCGTTGGCGGCAATAGCGCACTCTTTCCCTTCGCCGGTTCGCTCTGCGCTGCCGCAGCCGCTTGGTTCGCACTCGCTTGCACCATCGGCCTCGCGCGACGGTCCTCCGCTAGAACCCGCGGCACGACCGATATCGTGCGAGCGGTGCGCCTCGCGTTGACTGCGCTACTAGTCACCGTCGGGCTGGGTGCGATGCTCGCGCTGTCATTGTCGCGCCCCCTGTCACTGCCGGTCGTTGCACTGACGAATCTCCATCTCGCTTGGGGGCTGGCCGGATGGATCGGACTGCTCACCGCGGGCGTGGCCTATCAGGTCATCCCGATGTTTCAGGTCACGGAGCCTTACCCGCGCATGCTCATGCGTGCGTTTGCGCCGCTCTCGTTCTGCACGCTCGTGCTTGCCACGCTGGGCAGTCTCGGATTGCCGGCGCATGGGCCGATCGCTGCCGTCGCGTTGCACGGCGCATTGCTTGTGCTCTACTGCGGCTTCGCCGTGGTGACGCTCGCCCTGCTCCATCGGCGCAAGCGCCCTTCGCCCGATGCGACGACGCTCTTTTGGCGCACGTCGATGACGAGCCTCATCTGTGCAGTGCCCGTATGGGCCGTCGGCGCGGTGGCGGCTAGACCCTCGAGCGGGGTCATTGTCGGCGTTCTGTTGCTTGCGGGAGGCGTCTGGTCGGCAATCAGCGGCATGCTCTACAAAATCATTCCCTTCTTGCTTTGGTATCACATGCAAGCGTCGATCGACGTGCGCTCGTCGATCGTGCCGAAGGTCAAAGCGGTGCTGCCCGATACCTCCGCCCGGGCGCAGTATTGGGCGCATCTGATCGCGCTCCTGCTGTTGCTCGCTGCCGCCGCGTCACCCGTGTGGCTATCGCGCCCAGCCGCGTTGGCGTTCGTCGCGTCGAACGTGTGGCTCGGCGTCAATATCGCGAGCGCGGTGCGAGTTTATGTGCGGGTCGTGCGCAAGCTCGCGTCAATACGCGCAAGCAGCCTCGAGCTTTGAAGGGTCCGGGATCAAGATCTCACGGCCGCGAATGGTGACGAGGCCGCGTGTGCCCAACTCATGCAAGATTCGCGAGAAATGCTCGGGCGTGAGATTCAAGCGCGAAGCCACCATCTTCTTGCCCGCCTCGAGCAGCACGCGCCGCCCAGGCTCCTCGCACCCCGGTTCCGGCTCGCCCTTTTGCGCGAGCAGATAACTGATCACGCGATGCGTGCCGGTGCGCAGCGAATAGGCCTCGACGTCGCGCATCAGCGCATGCAGGCGCGCGCTCATGCCGGCGAGCATCTTGCAGGCGAAGTCGGGATCGGTGCGCAAGCCGTCGACGATCGCCGCCTTGGTCACGTGCAGCAGCAGGGAATCGCTGAGCGCTTGCGCCGATACGAAGTACGGCTTGCCGAGAAACATCAACGCTTCGCCGAAACTGTCGCCGGGGCTGACGAGTCGCACCACTTTTTCTTCGCCGAGGGGCGAGGTCACGCTGAGCTTGATCTGACCGTAGACGACCGCGTGCAGGCCCGTGCACGGGTCGCCGCAGTGAAACACCATCTCTTTTCGCGCGACCTGTTGCTGCGTCGTGCCGAGCGCGACACGATCGAGCTCTTCTTCCGACAGCTCGTTAAATAGCGGCATTCGGGCGAGAAAGTCCTGAACCCGAATCTTCCCTTTTTGCATCGATCGCCCCCCCTCGCCGAGAGTCATATCAGCTTCGAATACGACGCGGCGCTGGGTCGCCCCAGATACTTGTCGAAGGTCATCGCCACGGCTCGCACGAACAGTCGGCCTTTCGGCAAAATCCGAATCGAATTCTCGTCGACTGCGACGAGCTGTGCTTGCTCGAATGGCGCCAACGCGGCCAGCTCCGCCTCGAAATAGCGTGGGAATTCGATGCCGTGCCTGGCCTCGATGGCATCGAACGTGAGCGGCACGCTGCACATCAGCGTCATCACGACGTCGCGCCGCAACAGGTCGTCGGCGCTCAGCGTCATGCCGCGCTCGACCGGCAGGCGTCCTTCGTTCAACCGCTCGTAATACGTCTTCACCGACCGCGTCGATTGGCAGTAGGACCGTCCGATCTTACCGATAGCCGACACGCCGAAACCGACCAGATCGCATTCGGCTTGCGTCGTGTAGCCCTGGAAGTTGCGATGCAGGCTGTTCTCGCGCAGCGCACGACTCAACTCGTCGTCGGGCTTGGCGAAATGATCGAGACCGATGTAGACGTAGCCTGCATCGAGCAGCCTGCGCGTCGCCCGCATGAAGATGCGCAGCCGGTCCTCGGCGAGCGGCAGTTCGCGCGCGTCGATGAGGCGCTGCGCCTTGAAGCGCGAAGGCAAGTGAGCGTAGTTGTAGAGCGCGATGCGATCGGGAGCGAGGCGCACCACTTCGTCCAGCGTGCGCTCGAAGCTGGCGACCGATTGTCGCGGCAAGCCGTAGATCAAATCCATGTTGATCGACTGAAAGCCGGCATCGCGGCTCGCGCCCAATGCACGCTCGACCATGTCGAGCGGCTGAATGCGGTTCACGGCCTGCTGCACAGCCGGATCGAAATCCTGCACGCCGAAGCTCGTGCGGTTAAAGCCGAGCGAGGCGAGCTCGGCCAGTGTCGTCGGCTTCACGGTTCGGGGGTCGATTTCGACGCCCAACTCGGCATCCGGCACGAAGTCGAAATGTTTGCGCAGTCCATCGAGCAACGTGCCGAGCTCGGCCATGCTGAAAAAGGTCGGCGTGCCACCGCCCAGATGCAATTGCGAGGTGCGCCGATCGTCGCCGAGTTCGGGCGCGACCATCTCGATTTCGCGCAACAGGTAGTCGAGGTACTCGGTGGCGCGCCCGTGCTCGCGCGTAATGACTTTGTTGCAGGCGCAGAAATAGCAGAGCGATTCGCAAAACGGCAAATGCGCATATACCGAGAGCCGGGGCTTGACCGCCGCGGCGGCGCGCTCGGCCAGATGAGCGCGATAGGCCGCCTCGTCGAAGCCGGGCACGAAGCGATCGGCGGTCGGGTAAGACGTGTAGCGCGGCCCCGCATTGTCGAAGCGGCGGATCAACGCCTCCGATATCTCGATGTCGGCGAAGCGATCGAGATCCGATCCCGGTGTAGCGGACGAGGTTTCGCGGCTTGGCGCCGTATCTGCAGACATATTCCTTCCCATGGACGTGCATGGCCGGCAGCGATTCCGGCTGCGATCATTATCGAACCCGCGGTCCATAGAAACTTGATGTATGTCATCAATGTTTCGTTCGGCGGCCCGCTTCCGGCGGCTGTCTTGCCTAGCCGCAAGGTCCGCAATGCGCATAAAAGATATACAATGCATCTACTTTATAGGTGGCGTATGCGACTCACGGATTTCACCGATTACAGTTTGCGCGTGCTCATGTATGCAGCCGTGCGCTCGGACGAACTCGTCACGATTGCCGAAATTTCCGAGGCGCTGGGTATCGCGCGCGGGCATCTCGTCAAGATCGTGCACGCGCTCGGGCGCGCCGGTTATCTGAGCACGACGCGCGGCCGCACGGGCGGCTTGAAGTTGGGACGGCCGGCCTCGCGCATCACAGTCGGCGATGTAGTGCGAACGATGGAGGCCGACTTTCGTATGGTGGAGTGCTTCGATACGGAGGGCAACGCCTGCGTGATCACGGCGGCTTGCGGCCTGCGCGGCGTGCTCGGCACTGCGCTGCGCGCGTACTTCGAGGTGCTGGACAGGTTCACGCTGGCCGATATCGCAGCGGAGCAGGGCAAGCTATCGCGGCTGCTGGGGTTGAGCTCCACCGAGCAGCCGCTCGTGCGCATGGCACGCAAGTAGCAAGCAAAGTAGCAAACGAATCGCGCGAGCTCATGCCGTTGCGCGCCGCTTTCGGTCAGAACGCGTTGAGCGGAATCTTCAGATAGCGCACGCCGTTCGATTCGGGCGGGGGCATCTCGCCGGCTCGGATGTTGACTTGTACCGCCGGCAGGATCAGCACCGGCATCGAGAGCGTGAGGTCTCGCTCCGTCCGCATTTGGACGAATGCATCCTCCGAGATGCCGTCGTGCAAATGCACGTTCGCACGGCGCTCTTGCTCGACGCTCGTCTCGCAGCGGGCCTCGCGAGAAAGCGGGGGATAATCGTGGCACATGAACAGACGCGTTTGCGGCGACAGCGAGAGTAGCTTTTGCACCGAGCGGTAAAGCGCATGTGCGTCGCCGCCGGGAAAATCGCAGCGCGCCGAACCGACGTCGGGCATGAACAGCGTGTCGCCCACGAACACGGCATCGCCGATCTGGTACGCCATGTCGGCGGGCGTGTGGCCCGGCACGTGCAGCGCGCGCCCAGTCAATTCGCCGAAGGTGAAAGTCTCGTCGGCGGCAAACAGGTGGTCGAATTGCGTCCCATCCGCGGGCACGGCGCCCCCAAGGTTGAACACACGCTTGAACGCGCCCTGAACCGTACGGATCTGCTCGCCGATCGCCGTCTTGCCGCCGAGCGCGCTTTTCAGGTATTGGGCCGCCGAAAGATGGTCGGCATGCGCATGCGTCTCGAGCAGCCAGAGCACCTGTAGGCGATGCTCGCGCACGAACGCAATGACTCGGTCGGCCGACGCGGTGCTCGTGCGGCCCGACTTCGGGTCGTAGTCGAGGACCGAATCGATGATGGCCGCCGGCGTGCCGTCGCCGGCATGAACGACGTACGTGAACGTGGAGGTCACACAATCGAAAAACGGCGCTACATGGGGACGCATCGTCAATCCCTTCCAAGAAGTGGAGTTGCCAAACAATATATCAATTCATATAATGTTGTTCAACATATTGTTGAACTTACCTAGAACGCGTCACATGGAAAGCCAGCTTACGCCGCAAACGTTGGACCACCTGCGCCACTCGGCCACGCAGTGCTGCGCGCTCCTCAAAGCCATGGCGCACGAGGATCGGCTCCTATTGCTATGCCAGCTCACCGAGGGCGAGCAAAACGTTGGCGAGCTCGAAGCGCGCGTCGGCCTGCATCAGCCCAGCCTGTCGCAACACTTGGGGGTGTTGCGCGAAGAAGGACTCGTCGCCACAAGAAGAGAGGGCAAGTACATGTATTACAACCTGGCCAGCGAGGAAGTCATCGCTATCATGCAAACTTTGTCGGAGCTCTTTTGCGCCAAGACCAAGGAGGTCAGCGCATGAGCGTCGATATGTTGCATTTCGCCCCTGCCACGGCCGTCGCAGGGGGCCTGCTCATCGGCGCCGCGTCGGGGTTGTACATGCTGCTCAACGGCCGCATCGCCGGCATCAGCGGCATGATCGGCCGCGTACTGGAGCGGCAAACGCTCGAGCGCGCTTCGGCGCTCGCCTTTCTACTCGGGCTCGTCGCGGCTCCGTGGCTGTGGCGGTTGGCTGCGCCGCTACCCGCAGCTACCATCGACGCCTCGCCGCCTATGCTGGTGGCCGCCGGTTTGCTCGTCGGCTTCGGTACGCGCTACGGTTCCGGTTGCACGAGCGGCCACGGCGTATGCGGCATCTCGCGTGGCTCGGCTCGTTCGATCGCCGCCACGCTCACGTTCATGTCGTTAGGATTCCTAACCGTCTTTCTGCTTCGTCACTTTTAATATGCTCGCTCTGTCCGGTTTCGCCGCAGGTGTCCTGTTCGGCTTGGGCCTCATCGTCTCCAATATGGCCAATCCCGAGAAGGTGCTCGGCTTTCTCGATCTGGCCGGCCGCTGGGACCCGTCGCTCGCCTTCGTCATGGGCGGCGCCGTCGCGATTGGCGCCATCGCCTTCGCGCTCACGCGCCGGGCGAGCCGCAGCCTGCTCGGCGCACCGATCTCGTGGCCCGCGTCCACCCGCATCGATCGCGCCCTCATCTTCGGCAGCGGGCTATTCGGCGTCGGTTGGGGGCTTGCCGGCTTCTGCCCCGGCCCGGCGGTCGTGGCTGCCTCGAGCGGCCAACCCAAAGCATGGCTCTTCGTGCTCGCGATGTTGGCGGGCATGAGCCTTCATTCGCTCACCACGCGGCTGCGCGCCGCCCACGCCTGAAACGGAGTTCGCGCCAATGTCCACGCCATTCGTGCAGCACGATCCGAATTTTTCCACCACGGCGCAGGTGCTGCCGGACGACCTGCCCGGCATCGCCGCCGCGGGCTTCCGCTCGCTCATCTGCAATCGTCCCGACGGCGAAGGCGGCCCTTCGCAGCCCAGCTCGCAGGCCATGCAGGAAGCAGCCGAGCGCGCCGGGCTCGCCTTCGCCTATCTGCCTGTCGAGCCTGCCAAGATCACGCCCGAGCATGCTAGAGCCTTCGCAGACTTGCTGCAAACGATGCCCAAGCCCGTGCTCGCTTATTGCCGCACGGGCAATCGGTCCGCAGGGCTGTACCGAGCCGCGACGACACCGCCGCAAACATCCAAAGCATCGACCATCGCACCGGCTTGCACCTGGGAGAAAACGTTCGATGTCGTTGTCGTGGGCGGGGGCAGCGCGGGGATCACCGTGACGGCCAGCCTGCTTCGCCGTCAACCGGGCCTGAATATCGCGGTCATCGAGCCGCGCGACACGCACGACTATCAGCCCGCGTGGACCCTCGTCGGCGCAGGGCTGTTCGATGCGGGCAAGACGCGCCGGCCGATGAGCGAAGTCATGCCCAAGGGCGTCACTTGGATTCGCGCCGCCGTCGCGAGATTCGAGCCCGATGACAACCGCGTGCGGCTCGACACCGGTGAAACCGTGCCATACCGGGATCTCATCGTTGCAGCGGGGCTGCGCCTCGCATGGGAGCGCATCGAGGGGTTGGAGCCGGTGCTCGGCAAGCACGGCGTGACGTCAAACTACCGCTACGATTTGGCGCCTTACACCTGGGAACTCGTCCGCGCGATGGGCAGCGGCACGGCGCTCTTCACGCAGCCGGCCATGCCGATCAAATGCGCGGGCGCCCCGCAAAAAGCGATGTACCTTTCCTGCGATCACTGGCGGCGCGTCGGTGCGCTCGACAAAATCAAAGTCGAATTCAATGCCGATGGCGCCGTGCTGTTCGGCGTCGCGGCGTTCGTGCCGGCACTGATGCAATACGTGTCGCGCTACCGCGCCAAGCTCGCATTCGGCTCCAATCTCGTTGCCGTCGACGGGCCGAACAAGCTCGCCTATTTCGACGTCAAGGATGCGGACGGCCGCACCGAGCGCGTGGCAAAGCCCTTCGACATGCTGCACGTCGTGCCGCCGCAAGTCGCCCCCGATTTTGTTCGCGACAGCCAGTTGGCCGATGCAGCCGGGTGGTGCGAAGTCGATCCGGCAACGCTGCAGCATCCGCGCTATCCGAACGTGTTCGCGCTCGGCGACGTCTGCTCCGCACCCAACGCCAAGACGGCCGCCGCCGCGCGCAAGCAAGCCATCATCGTCGCATCGAACTTGCTTGCGATGCGGGCCGGGCGGCCTCTGCCGCGCCGCTACGATGGGTACGGCGCGTGCCCGCTGACGGTCGAGCGGGGCAAGGTCGTGCTCGCGGAATTCGGCTACGGCGGCAAGCTGTTGCCCACCTTTCCGTTCGATCCGCGCCGCCCGAGCGCCTTTGCTTGGCTGCTCAAAGCCAAGCTGCTGCCCTGGTTCTATTGGAACGGCATGCTCAAAGCGCGCGAATGGTTCACGGGCACGAACGGTTAATGGACCTAGCCTGCCATGTTCGATCCGTTCATCGTTAGCGCTGCGCTCGGCTCGCTCGTCGGCGTCATTCTCGCTTTGACGGGAGCCGGGGGCGGCATCGTCGCGGTGCCGCTGCTCGTCTTCGGTTTGGGGCTCGACGTCGCGACCGCCGGGCCCATCGGGCTAGCCGCAGTGGGGCTCGCCGCGGCGCTCGGCGCATTGCTCGCCCTGCGCGAGGGGCGGGTGCGGTACAAGGCGGCGACGCTGATGGCAGGCGCGGGCGCGCTCGTTTCGCCCCTCGGCCTATGGCTCGCGCGGCGTGTTCCGAATGCACCGCTCATGCTGCTGTTTGCGTGCGTGCTGTTTTACGTTGCCGCGCGCATGTTGCTGCAGCATTTCGGGCGTGCGTCGCACAAGCGCACGCAGGCGCCGAGCGACGCCGCCTGCCGCATCGATCACGTGCGTGGCAAACTCGTCTGGACCGCGCCTTGCGCACGCGCGTTGACGCTATCGGGCGCGATCGCGGGCCTGCTCTCGGGGTTGCTGGGCGTCGGCGGCGGCTTCGTCATCGTGCCGGCGTTGCGGCGCGTCTCGGACATCGCGATCGAGAACGTCATGGCCACCTCGCTCGCGGTCATTGCGCTCGTATCGGTTTCGGGCGTCGTCGCGTCCGGGCTAGCCGGGCAGATGGCGTGGTCGGCGGCGTTGCCGTTCACCGCAGGCGCGATCGCCGGCATGCTCGGCGGGCGGCTCCTAGCCCGCCGGCTGAGCGGCGCACGCTTGCAGCAGGCGTTCGCCGTCTTCGCGGGCGCCATCGCCGTGGCGATGGCCGTCAAAGCCGTCACGCAGCTTTGACGGCAACGCCGGTTACGGCTGGCCCGCGTAGTAGCGCGCTGCCGCTTCGATTTCCGCGGGCGTCATCTGCCGCGCGACATTGCGCATTTGCTCGCTGATGTCGTTGTGACGATCGCCCGCGGCGAACGCCTGCAATTGCGCACGGATATAAACCACCGGCTCGCCTTCGAGCCACGGCGTGCCGGTCTTGTGATCGGCCGCGCCGTGACACGATGCGCATGGGGCGATGTTGCGCATGGGCGCGCCCGTCGCAACGATCGGCGGCACGACCTGGTTGGCCGGATGATAGCCGGGCAGCTTCGGTAGAAACGCGTAATACGCGGCGAGGTCGCGCATATCCTGATCGGACAACGTCTGCACCATCGGGCTCATCACCGCATTCGTGCGCGCACCGGTCTGGAAGTCCTTCAACTGCTTGTAGATGACCGTTTCGTACTGGCCGGCGAGGTTCGGCGAATTCGCTTGGCTGACACCTTGCGGCCCGTGGCACATCGAACAGCGCAACGCAAGCGTCGCGCCGCGGCCGATCGACAGCGCATCGGCGTTGGCGAACATCGTCGGCGTCACGACGACTTGGCTCGTCTTCACGCTCGAAGTCACCGGCGTCGAAACGAACCATTGTTGCGGAACCCCGGCCGCGCTGCAGATCGCGTTCCAGACGCCCGCGAATTGCGAACCGGTTTGGACGGACGGCAACCAGATGAAGCCGATCAAAATCGCGACCACGGCCACGCCCGCGGTCAGTCCGACGCTGACCGTAAACCACCGGTTGCGCAGCGAGAACAAGCGTTCGGTGCTCATCGTGCGCCCCCCATGTAGATAGCCGGCACCGAGGTTTGCTTGAGCACGAGCAACTGCGCAATCGGATAGCCGTAGTTGACGACGGTCAGCGCGATCATCAGCGCGACCCACAAGCCGAAGCTATTGAGCGCGATCGGCAATGTCTTGGGCGGATGCACGGCGGTGCTGAATGTGAATTTCTGCGGCGCCGCGGCCGGTCCGCGATGGCCGCGCGCGAGCACGATGAAGAACAGCACGGCGGAAGCGACGAGAATCAGCGCACCGACGAACGACATATCGACGGTGATGGCCTCGGGGGCGAGCGCCGGATTGCTGTAATCGAAGTACGCCATGCGCCGCGGCATGCCGAGAATCCCGGCATAGTGCCAGGGGAACGTCGTCACGATCATGCCGATGAACCAGAGCCATAGCTGCCAGCGCATGAGCTTCACGCTCGTCAGCACGCGGCCCGTGAGCTGCGGCCAGAGGTCGTAAGCGATCGCGAAGTACATGATGACGATCGCGCCGCCGAAGATCAGATGGAAGTGGCCCGTGATCCACTGCGTATTGTGGATCGTCGAATCGAGCTGATAGCTCATGTTGATGAGCCCGCCCGCGCCGCCGAAGCCGAGCATGACGAACGAGAAGGCGACGGCCAGCATCATCGGCTCGTGCCAGGGCAGGGCGCGCAGCCAACCGAACGGCCCGCGACCACCGCGCAGCCGTCCCGCGATTTCGACCGAGGCGCAGATCGTGAAAACCGTCAGCAGCGTCGGCACCGACACGAACGCCGTGAACACCGATTGCAGGAACTTGAAGCCT
The DNA here is from genome assembly GCA_004322045.1 of Paraburkholderia sp. Taxonomy (GTDB): domain Bacteria; phylum Pseudomonadota; class Gammaproteobacteria; order Burkholderiales; family Burkholderiaceae; genus Trinickia. The sequence goes on along the minus strand of SCRN01000043.1, from coordinate 6,743 downwards.
GAGCCCACTTGCGGATCGGCGAACAAGTGATGGATGCCGATCGGCATCGCGACCACGAGGAACAGGATGAACGAGATGCGCGCCATCGCATCGCTGTAGAGCCGGCCGCCGACTGCGCGCGGCACGAGCGTGTAGTACGCGATGTAGGCCGGCATCAGCCAGAAATAGACGATCGCATGCAGCGTCCAAGAGAAGAACACGCGAGCGAGGCCCGAATCGATGGTCGTCTTAAGGCCAAGGGCGACAGGCAAAATCTGGAACAAGATTTCGATCGCGGCGCCCACTGCGGTCCAGGCCCACAAGTACGATCCGGCCACGTTGGCGAACATCGGCAACGGCACGGGCTTTCCGGGGTTCGCGCGCTTCCACGTGCGCAGGTTGATCGACATCAGTGCGACCCAGATCCACGATCCCACGACGACGAGCACCACACCGATGTAATAAAAGGGATTGCCGACCATCGGCGGATAGAACGTATAGAGCACCGACGCGCGGCCAAGCGAGACGGGGATCATCGCCGTGATCGAACCGATCGCGACGAGCCACCAGCCGATCCAAGCCCAACGCTTGCCCACGAGCGGTTGCTCGAGCGACAGCTCGCTGATCGCGTAGCCGAAGCCCATCGCGATCAACGTCGGAAACACGTACCCCATGACGGAGCCGTGCGCCGTCACGGAGCGGTAGTAGAGCTCGGGCTGCCGGAGCCATATATGCAGGGGGCTGCGCACGTACATCTGCCAGGCGCCGAGCAACAGCGCGACGCCGAAGGTGGCGAAGGCGAACCAGAAGTGTGCGAGTACGAGTCGTCTGTTATTGAGCACAGCTAAGCCTCCGAGCGTTGGCCGCGAGCTTGTCGAATGCGGCGCGATCGAGCACTTTCACGTGCGCCCACATGCCCTCGTGACCCGTGCCGCAGTATTCGTGGCAGGGCATCAAGTGATCGCCGCTTTCGGGAAAGCTCGTCTTGAAGGTCGAGACATACCCCGGCTCGACCATGGAATTGATATTCGTATTGGCGATGAGAAAGCCATGCACGACGTCGGCGCTCGTCGCGCGAAACGTGATGGGTGTGTCCGCCGGCACGACGATGCACTGCGGCGTGAACGAGTACTGCTGCGCGACGATGCGCACCGTGACCGAGCCGTCGGTTTCGACGGCGCTGCCCAGGTTGCTTTCGATGAATTCACCCGATACGTGAAGCGTCGTCGGATCGATCGTTTCGACGCGCGAGGGCGGCATCGCGGCCCAATGCAAACCGGTGTAGACGACCATCGCAATGAGGAGCAGGATGATCGCGACCGAGACGGCCGCCCATTTGCGCTCCACGCGCGCAGCAACCTCAGCGCCTTCGGCGTGGTTGGAAGATGGAATATTCGACATGTCGCTCGCTCAGTGGATGACGCCGCGCGGCAAAAAGACTAGGAAGTAGAACGCGAACCAGAGCGCCACGACGATGGCGGTGGCGATGCCGGCCACCGCGATGGCCCCCGCCGGCCCTGAGCGAACGATCTCGTCCACACGCTGCTCTTCTTGGTCACTGGCGCCCGCTCGCGCCTCGTTGTTCGGATTCATGGCGTGCCTCGATTCAATTGAGCGTCGCGGAGCGCAAAGCATTGGCTTCCTTGGCCGTGACCGGCGTGCCGCGGTTGCCCCAAGCCGTGCGAATGAAGGTGACCACCGCCGCGACTTCCTCGTCCGACAGCGACTGGGCGAACGGCGGCATGCCGTAAGGCGCGGGGTTTTTCATCGTGCCGGGCGCATAGCCGCCGTTGAGCACCATGCGAATCGGATTGACCGCAGAAGTCATTTGGATCGACTGATTGTTCGCGAGCGGCGGGAAATCGGGCAGCTTGCCTTCGCCGTGCTTGCCGTGGCAGGTCGCGCACTGTGCGTCGTAGATCTTCGAGCCGAGCCGCACGAGCAACTCGCGCTCTTCGCCCACCATCGCGCTCTTGCCGTTCGCGCCGTTATCGCCGCCGTGTTGCGGCAACGACTTCAGATAGACGGCCATCGCGCGCACGTCGTCGTCGGACAGGTACTGCAAGCTGTCGTAGACCACTTCGGCCATCGGGCCGTACACCGCGCCGCGTTTGGCTACGCCTTTTTGCAGCAGATTGGAGATGTCTTCGATGCTCCAATCGCCGAGGCCGGCTTCCTTGTTGGACGTGAGCGAGGGTGCGTACCAGTCCTGCATCGGAATCAACCCGCCTTCGAATGCCTTGGACTCCGAACTCCCGCCGAGCGCATTGATCGCCGTATGGCACATCGAGCAGTGGCCGAGCCCCTGCACGAGATAAGCGCCCCGGTTCCATTCGACCGAACGCGTCGGATCGGCTTGGTATTCGCCTTCACGGAAATACAGCGTGCGCCAACCGAGCAGCAGCTCGCGGTTGTTGTACGGGAAGCGCATCTCGTGCGGCCGGTTCGGCTGATTCACGGGCGGCACCGAGCGCAGGTACGCGAAGATCGCATCCGAATCCGCGCGCGTGACCTTCGTATAAGCGCCATAGGGCATCGCGGGATAAAGCAGCGAACCGTCGCGCGAGCGGCCCGTGTGCATCATTTGATAGAACTCGTCGGCGGTCCATTTGCCGATGCCCGTTTGGTCATCGGCGGTGATGTTCGGAGAGTAGAGCGTGCCGAACGGCGTCGGCATGGCGCGTCCGCCCGCGAACAGTTTGTCGCCGGGCTGCGTATGACAGGCCACGCAATCGCCGGCGTGCGCGAGGTACTCGCCGCGCTTGACGATGTCGGCCGACGCGCCGCTCGGACCCTGTGCGAAAGCGAGCGCGCTCGATGCGGCAAGTGCGAGGCCCGCGCCCACGCGAGCGAGCGTGCGTGTAAGAGAAAGAATGGCTGGCACGAAAGACTCCATCATTGCGGTTCGCTGCCGCAACGCAGCGGCATCTTCAAGCTTCCCGCGGGAGCGAAAGCGGGATTGGCCGGACCCGGCGACGCCGCAAGCCACGCTGCGACGGCCGTGATGTCATCGTTCGTCAAACGTGAAGCGACCTCATGCATGCAATCGGGTGCATACGACTTGCGCGTGCCGTAACGCCATGCGCCCAGTTGCGCGCTGATGTAGTCGGCGTGCAAACCGAGTAGGCCCGGGATCGCCGGCTCCATGCCGGTCAATGCCGCGCCGTGGCACGAAGCGCAGGCGGGGATGTCCTTGGACGGATCGCCCCGCTTCGCGAGTTGCTGCCCGCGCGAGAGCAGGGAAGCAGGGATGGCAGGCGTCGATGCGGGCGGATAGGGCGGGCGCTGGCTCGCGAAGTACTCGGCGATCCGATGCAGATAGGCATCGGGCAAATACGCGAGCAAGTAGTTCATCGGCGGGTACTGCCGATGACCGTCGCGAAAGGCGATCAACTGGTTGTATAGATAGCCCGCGGGTTTGCCCGCCAGGCGCGGAAAGTAGTCGTTATCGGTGCCTTCGCCTTTCGCGCCGTGGCAGGCCGCGCAGGCCAGCACGCGCGCCTGCATCGTATCGGGCGCCCGCTCCGTTTGCGCATCTTGCGCATGAGCGGCACCCCCCACCAGGCTTGCAAAGACAGCCACCACAGCAGCAGTTCTTCTTCTCAGCATCACTTCATCGTCTCCGGGGACACCCAACGATATGCGGCGCGCCCACGGCTTTCACGGCTTAAGCCTCGCAGCGGTGCGGACCGAAACGGCAATGCGTCTTCTCTACTGAGCCGTCGATTCTAATCAAAACAGACGAATCCGACAGCACGGTCTGCAAGAGAACACACACTCGAAACCCGGTGCGACATCGAGTCTCGATTCGATCGCCAAAACCCGACGATTAGACCATGGATCGATACCTCACAGGTTGATTTAAATCAGACGTGCGCCAGTCGGACGCACCCTGTGCGCAGGCCTTGCGACGCTTGGTCGCGCGGGTTATGCGTGACAAATATCGCGCAACGCAAGAAGCTAGCCAGGACGGCCCTTGTCGCAGGGTGGCGGCGCCCCGCTGTAGGAATCGGCTGACACCGAGTGAGCGGGCGCCGACAAGACTCTCGGCGCAACCCGATAGGCTCGGGTGGGCCGCGAGCGGACACTTTGTGTCGACAGAAGTTGCATGCCGCCTGCGATGCGGGTGCGGGACGTAGGCCGTCCCGCGTTTATCGATCAAACCAAGGAGAGCATGACATGTTCGGTGCCAGCGAACGAGCCAGCGCGCGCGACGCGATGAGCAATACCCCAATGCCCATTTCCATGCGCGCCGAGACGATGAAGCGTTCGCCCGCCGTACGTGGCACTTCGTCTTCCTGCAAGAATTGCACGCTGCGCTCCGTGTGCTCGGTCAACCCCGATGAGCTCGCGTGCTCGCGGCAAATGGACGACCTGATCCTCGGGTATCGGCACGTGAAGAAGGGCGAAGCGCTCTATCGGGTCGGCGATGTTTTCGGCAATCTGTACGCCGTACGTACGGGCTCGTACAAGAAAGTCACCTTGCTGGCCGACGGCCGCGAACAAGTCACGGGCTTTTACGTCTCGGGAGAATTGCTCGGCGCCGACGGCATCTCGACGGACCACTACGCAAGCGATGTCATCGCGCTCGAAGACAGCAGCGTGTGCGTGATGCCGTTCGATCTGCTCGAATTGCTCAGCCGCGAAGTCAAGGCCGTGCAACACAACGTGTTTCGCATGCTCAGCGCCGACCTCGTTCGCGAAAGCAACTCACTGATGCTGCTCGGCACGATGACGGCCGACGAACGGGTCGCGGCGTTTCTGCTCGATTTGTCGCGGCGCTGGCAGGCGCGCTCGTACTCGCCCAATGCGTTCGTCTTGCGCATGACGCGGGAGGAGACCGGGAGTTTTCTTGGCCTCAAGCCCGAAACGGTCAGTCGAACGTTGTCACGCTTTCAAAAGCAAGGCCTGATCAAGGTGCACGGCAAAGAGGTCGAGATTTTGGATCTCGATGGGCTCGCCGAAGTCGCGCGACGGTCGTCATAAAGAAGCCGATCGGCACGAAGTTTGCGTGATCGTTGTCATGCTGTCTTCATAAACAGGGAGACGATCGTGAAACGATTCGGACGATTCAAGTTGGCCGGCGCGGCCGGCACCGTCGTGGTCGCGCTTCTGGCAGGCTGCACCCTGGGCGGCGCAGCCGTAGGCGGGTACGCGGGCAACAAGCTGACGCACGGCAGCACGGTCGGTACCGTTGGCGGTGCGGTGGCGGGCGGCGTGGTCGGCTACGAACTCAGCAAATAACGGCGCAACGCTTGCAAAAAAGGGGCGCTCGATCACCATCGAGCGCCCCTTTTTTTGTTCGAATCCTGAGGCAGCCGCTAGGCTGCCCCAACCGCTGGATTAGAACTTGTGACGAATACCCACGCGTGCGGCCAGTTGCGAGTGCGAATCCGAACCCGACGTGCTGAAGAAGCTCGACGAATCACCGATCTGGGCTTGCACGCGCGTCGCGCCGTTGTTGCCCGATGCGATCTGGTAGATACCGAGCAGGTAGACGTCGGTGCGCTTGCTCAGCGCGTAGTCCAAGCTCAGGTCGGCCTGATTGAAGTGGCCCTTGGCGGCATCGTTCAAGTGCATGTACGTGTAGCCGAGGCCGACCGACAGCGCCGGGGTGAACGCATATTTCGCGCCCACGTCATATGCGTCGAACAGCAGCGCCGTGCCGGCGACCGGCACGAAGCGCGTATTCGTCCACAGCGCCCAGAACGTCGCCGGGCCGAGCAAATATCGCGCGCCCAAGCCGAACGTGCGTAGTTCCTGCACGTTGCTCAGTGCCGTGTTCGAGATCGCCGCGTTACCCGGATAGCGAATATCCGTGTAGGCCGCACCCACGCCGATGGGGCCAGTCGCGTAGTTCAATCCAAAACTGTAGGTGCGCGACGAACCTGGGTTCGTGGTGCCGTTCGCGAGCGAACCAGCAAACGCACCGGCTTGGTTCGAGAAGCCGTACAACGCGCCGAACGTGAGGCCCGAGAAGTTCGCGCTGGCGAACTTGACGGAATTGTCGATGCGGCTCGATGTGAGTTGGTCGACGTCGTTGATGTGGAAGGCATAGTTGCCTGCCACCGTGTTGCCGCCGGTGGAGTAAGCGGCTAACACGTCCGTCGACAGCGAGTATTGACGGCCGAACGTCAGCGCGCCGACGCCGTCCTTCGCGAGACCAACGTAGGCTTGGCGGCCGAATTCGCGGTTGCCTTGCCCCAGCGTGCCATTCGCAATGCTGAAGCCGTTTTCGAGGGTGAAGATCGCCTTCAGGCCGCCGCCCAGGTCTTCGCTGCCCTTCAGGCCCCAGCGCGTGCCTTGTGCAACACCGTCGTCGAACTTCGCCAGGCTGCTCGAATGCCCAGTCGCGTCGCGGCTGTTGTTGACGTAGCTCACCCCAGCGTCGATCACACCGTAAAGCGTCACGCTGCTTTGCGCATGCGCTGCAACGCCGATGCTGCTGAGCACGGCGGCGACAAGAATACGTTTGTTCATCATTTGTATTGATTGGTCCGTTTGTTGAGTGGAAAGCGGCCCCATTAGCGCCGGGGCGAATTATTGCCGATTTCCATTAGGGTTTTATGAACTTTTTGTTTAACGTGGCATTTTGTCTACACCGATTATTTCAATCGGCACAATACACTCATGCACTCGATGTGCGAATCATGCCGGCGGCCACGGTGTGATGCGTCGCTTCGTCGATCAACACGAAGGCGCCCGTGCCCGGATGCACCTCGTAGGCATCGCAAACGATCGGCTTTTGCAGCGTCAACGCCACG
>SCRN01000042.1 GCA_004322045.1 Paraburkholderia sp. | reverse complement strand
AACGACTATGTGAAGAAAAGCGCGGCCAATACGCACGAGCTCTACGCACAGATCGCGAGTTTGTTCGGCGGCACGGAGGTGACGTTCGACGATCGGTTCGCGCCGAACAACCACATCATGGGCACGACGATCATGGGCGCCGATCCTAGCGATTCGGTGGTCGACGCGGACTGCCGGACGCACGATCACCCGAACTTGTTCCTCGCGACGAGCGGCGTGATGCCCACGGCCGCGGCGGTCAACTGCACGCTGACGATCGCGGCGCTGGCGCTGCGGCTTGCTGGGAAGCTCAAGCATGAGCTCTGATTGCGCGACGACTCGATGAGACTCCCGATGACGATTCAGCGACTCAGTTCCCGTGCGACCCCCGAGCGCTGTCGCGCCATGCGTCCCGGTGTGCGCAGGCGTCCGCTGCGCATCGCGGGCTTCGCGGCCGCGTTCGCGGTGTTCGCTTTGTATCTGGCTTGGCATGCGTCGAACGAGAATGACATCTCGCCGGCCGATGAAGTGCCGCTTTCCGTGGCTCGGGCGCAAGGCGCGAGCGAAGTGGCCGTCGCCGGCGCGGCGGGGCCCTCGGGCGGTTCGGACGCTGCTGCGGCGGGGGCCGCGGCGGACAGCTTCGCCGGCGACCTCGTCAAGCGAGGCGAATACCTCGCGCGGGCTGGCGATTGCATGGCTTGCCATACCGCCGACAAGAGCCGTCCTTTCGCCGGAGGGCTGCCGATCGGCACGCCGTTCGGCACGCTTTACTCGCCGAACATCACGCCCGACCCTGATACCGGCATCGGCCGCTGGACCGACGCCGAGTTCTTGCGGGCGATGCAGGAGGGCATCGGCAAGGGGGGACAGCATCTGTATCCCGCCTTCCCCTACACCGAGTACACGCGCGTAGCCGAGCGCGACCTGCTGGCGATTCGCGCCTATTTGAATTCGCTGACGCCGATCCGGTATACGCCTCCCCGCAACGAGCTGAGTTTTCCGTTCAACCAGCGTTGGCTGATGTTTTTCTGGAAGATCTTCAATTTCCACGAGGGCCGCTTCGTCCCCGATCCCAAGCAGAGTCCGCAATGGAATCGCGGCGCTTATCTCGTCGAAGGTTTGGCGCACTGCGAGGAGTGCCATACGCCGCGCAACTTCATGCAGGGGCTCAAATCGAGCGATCGCTTTTCAGGATCTGTGCAGGCGGGGTGGCGTGCGTTCAATATCACGCCGGACAAGGCGGGCGGCATCGGCAATTGGAGCGACGAGGACATTGAACACTACCTGGCGACGGGTGTGGCTCCCGGGCGCGCTAACGCGGCTGGGCCGATGGCGGACGTCGTTGCGGACAGCACGCAATATCTGACGAGCGACGATTTGCGTTCGATCGGTGTCTACTTGCGATCGTTGCCGCCGGTATCGGGCGGGCAAACGCGCGCGCGCGACCAATGGGGCCAGCCTGCCGACGAGGTGAAGCGCTTGCGCGGCGCGCAGATCAAGGGCGTGGATGGCGGGCAGTTGTTCGTGGCCAATTGCGCGAGTTGTCACAACTGGACGGGGCAGGGCATCGGCGGCACCGCGCCGCTCGCTTACCCTTCGCTGATTCATAATAGTGCGGTCGGTTCGCCCGATGCCGATAACCTGGCGATGGTTATTTTGCACGGGGTGAATCGCCAGACGAAGGGGGTGGCCGTCATGATGCCGGGCTTCGGCGACGAATTGAACGACGAGCAAATCGCCGCCCTCGCGAACTACGTGACGCAACATTTCGGCAATCCCAAAGCGACGGTGACAGCGCAGGACGTCGCGACGCTGCGCAAGCGTCCGCAATAGCGGCCGATTTCCCAAGCGCCAAGCGCGAAGCGTGAAGCGCTGAAGCGTTCCAAAACAAACCGGACGCCATCGGCCTCTCCATGCACCCGGCGACGCGTACACGACGCGTCGCCGCACGCCTTTGCCGATTGCACGGATGTCCCTGTCCGAGCCGAACTATGATTGCGCCTATGGACACGAGACCCGAGGCTTATCCCATGGTCTGCCGGCATGCCGCGAACGGCGTCGGCCGCGACTTCGTCGTCGGCGATCTGCACGGTTGCGTCGATGCACTGCGATATCTGCTGCGCGAAATCGTCTTCGATTCCGCGTGCGATCGATTATTTTCGGTTGGCGATCTGATCGATCGCGGCAGCCAATCCGAGCAAGCGCTGGCGCTGCTCGACAAACCATGGTTCTTTCCGGTGCTCGGCAATCACGAGGAAGCGCTGTGTCTCGTCGCGGAGGGCGTGATGCGGCAAGCCGCGTGGAATTCGCTCGGCGGGCAATGGGGGCAGTCGTTGCCCGATCGCCTTCTCGCGGCTTATGCGCGACGTTTGCGGAAGTTGCCGCTCGTGCGCGTCGTCGGCAGCGGGTCGCGGCGGTTCAACGTCTTGCACGCGGAGTTTTTTGGTGATGACGCCACGCTCGATGCGGGCGAATTCGATGAACGCGTACGCCAGCAAATGCTCTGGGGGCGCGAACTTGCGCTTGGCAGGGGTGTCGCCAGTCAGCAAGCCGGGCTCTCGCCAACTTACTGCGGTCACACGCCGATGCGGGAGATCGGTCGTATCGGCGCGCAGATTTTCATCGATACGGGTGCATTCGCGGCGACGGGCAGACTGACTGTGACGGAAGCGCTCACCGCGCGCGCGTGGTCGGTCTCGGTCGAGCAGGCTTTGTTCGAAGGCGCTGCTCAAATGTCGCTGCCGTAGGCCGCCGCGCGCGGCTAAGGCATTGCCCCCGCACCGCGCCTCAACCGATTTGGTTCAATTCGAACACGCTGTCGATCGCGCTGCCGTTCCAGTTGTATTCCAAGTAAGCCGCATGGTGGCAATCGCGCAGCAGTGTCGTCTTGAAAGCGGCCAGGCACTCGCCGGAGGCGTCGCGCACCGAAGGATAGACGATGCCCGCTGCTCCTGCCTCCCGCAGCCGCCGTCCGAGCGCTTGGCCGGCGGAATAATTCGTGGGCGAGAGCACTGCTGCGTCGAGCGTTGGGTCGTGCCGCAGATCGACAGCCTCACCGCGCGCTCGCACGGTGTAGAGCCGCATTTGCTGGCGCAGCGGCGGTTCATGGGTCGCCGCCAGAAAAAGCGAAGCGTGATAGCGCGTTTCGGCCACGGCGGTGCGCGCCTCGCGTGCGCAATAGAAGACGCCGTAGCGACCGTCCGAGAAGCGGCTGCCGAGCGGGTTCAAATGGGTGAATGCGGCCATGATCGGCCCGCAGCCGGGGCCGAAGCAGCGCTCTTCGGGCGGAACGAGATCAAGCTCGCCCACTTCGCTGCGCAGGCGGTCGTTCGTCATGGCTTCGAGCGCGTAAAGGGCGTCGAAGTCTTCGGACGACGCCACGCGGTCGAATAGGTTGACGGCCGGAAACCGCGTGGGAATGACGCGATAGGCGGCAGACCAATCGATGTGCGCGACGCGCTGCGGGGCGAACCGGGTTTCGGCCTTCGTCACGCCCATCCGCCTCGCATGGCATCGAGATATTGCCGCACCGCGACCAGATCGCTGACATTGCCTGCGAGCATCCGGTCGAGCGCGCTGGCGCCGCCGAAGGGCGGTGCGCCGTTCGGCTTTTTCACCCAGGCATCGGCGGCCGCCGGTTCCGGCAGGAGGATTTGCAGCGCTTTATAGATGCCCAGCAGCAGGGATAGACGTTCGAGCGTATCGCGCGAGAGCCGCGCCGATTCGGGCGCCGCCTTCCATTTGAAGAATGTCGAACGGCCCGGCGAACCGAGCAGCACGATCTGTTCGTCGATGGCAAGGTGCCAATCGCGCGCAATGTTGAAGAACGCGCGCAAGCCGGCGGCGGACATCTCCGCCATCGACGGGGCCGCGCCGGGCGAAAGCTTGGGGGCGCGCGCGGCGGCGGTGGACAGGCGATGAACGGCGGCGGAAGACATGATCGATCTCTATTTGCATCACGATTCGATATTAGTCTATTTGTGGATTAAGGCAAGGGCGTTGTGATTGTTTTGCCACAGCACAGTCGTGCCTCCGGAGCGGCGCGCCGCGCGGGTTGAGCGCATGGCACGCTGCGCCATTGTCTCGGCTGGGATAAATTAGCGACCTGCGCCGTGAGCGCGCTTTTCAATCTCTGATCGACCGAGGCGGATTCAATGACTGCGACGATACGCAAAATCGAGGCGCGCGACGAAGTGCGGTGGCGCGAGTTATGGGATGGTTACACGCGGTTTTACGAGCGCGAACCTTCCGAGCCGGTCACCCGGCATGCCTGGTCGCGCATCCTGGACGAGCATTCGCCCGTCCAGGCAATCGTCGCAGAACGAGACGGCGCGGTGATCGGCATCGCAAACTACGTGATTCACGAGAGCACCTCGCTGCTTACGCCTGTCTGCTACTTGCAGGACCTTTTCGTCGATCCGGCCGTGCGCGCGGGCGGCGTCGGGCGGCAACTGATCGATTGGCTGCTGGAAGAGGCCCGGCGGCAGAGGTGGTCGCGCGTCTACTGGACCACGAAGGAAAACAACTATCGCGCACGCGGGCTCTACGACAGCTACACGCCGCGCAGCGAGTTCGTGCAGTATCGAATCGATATTCGCTGAGGCTCGTAATACGGACGTTCCTCGATAGACCCTAGCACGCGGACGCGGCGCACCATTCACCATTCATTTGCTCCGCCACCTCGTAGCGAGGCGCCGCGCACCCGCCAGCTATCCATGCATGAGGGATTGCGCGAGCGTTTGCAACGCGTCGGCCGCGCCGCGCTCGCGCACGCGTGAGTACATGACGACGTGCGAGTCGGGCAGCGGCGGCAAGCCGAGCTTGGCGCCTACATCGACGACGCCCGCAGGCGCGGCGCGCCTCGCGAGCGCGGACACGGCCAATCCGGTCGAGATCGCCGCGCCGATCGCCGCGATGCCGCCTCCGACAAACGTTTCTTCCCAAGCGATCGACGCCTCGTCGAGGGCGCGTACCGCGGCGGCGCGAACGCCGCATGGCGCCGAGAGCACGGCGAGCGGTAGCGGCTCGCCGGCCGGTGGCATCCAGCCGGGCGCCGCAAGCCAGACGAGCGGCTCTACGAACAGCCGCGCGCCATCCCACGCACCGTCGCCGTGAGCGATCCTCGCCGCTATTTCCTCGGGCTCGTGCCGCACGATGACGGCGTCGAGCCGTCTTTCGTCGTATTGGGCCACGAGCGCGGCCGACGATCCGAGGTGCATCTCGATGACGAGGCGTGGATCGTGGCGATGCAGGCTTGCGACGAGCGCAGGCAAGTTCGCCCCTGCCACGTGTTCGCTGAGGCCGACCTTGAGCCGACGCTTCTCCACGCCGAGCGACCCCAACGCGCGCTCATGCGCACCGAGCAGCTCGCGCGCCGCATCGAGGAATGCGCCCCCCGCAGCCGATAACCGCACCGAGCGCGGCGTGCGCTCGAACAGCGGCTTGCCCAGATGCGCTTCCAGCCGCTTCACTTTGAGGCTGACGGCGGACTGGGTGGTTCCGAGCAAATCGGCCGCCCGCGTGAAACTGTTCAGATCGGCGACCTGAACGAACGCCCGAACGGCGTCGAGATCGAGTACTTTCATTTCAAATGTAAATGATAGAAATCTAGATCGATTTCTGTTCATTATGAATGGCTCGCCGTATTCTTGCCACGTCACCTTTCGTTCACGGAGTAACCACCATGCCGCTCGCTCGAATCTCATTGGCCGCCGGCCGCTCGGCGAAATACAAAGAAGCGTTGACGGACGGCGTTCTGCGCGCGCTGATCGAAACGTTCAACGTGCCCAAAGACGACCAATTCATGGTCCTGACCGAACATGCGCCGCAAGACCTCGTCTACAACCGTCATTACCTCGGGATCGAGCGCAGCGACGGTTTCGTGCTGATCCAACTCACGGTCAGCAACACCCGGCCGCTCGAGAAGAAGAGGGCTTTATACCGCCGCATCGTCGAGCTTCTGGCGGAGAACCCGGGAGTGCGCAAAGAGGACGTCTTCATCAACCTGCTCGAGGTCCTGCCGGAAAACTGGTCGTTCGGTAACGGGGAAGCGCAATACGTCCCGGCATGAGTGGCGCAGGCCGCCCCTGCTACCAATGCGCCCAATCGTCCGCTTCCTCGCTATCCCCAGGCGCGAGCGTGTGTAACATGAAGGCAGCACATCGATTTGGGGGCAGCGAGGATGTCGGCCACAGTCGAACTCGTTTTGGCGATCGAGGCTACGGCCGCGAGCGAATGGATGACAGGGGCCGGGAGTGCCGCGAACGAGCGATCCGGGGTGAGCCGCGCGGGCCGCGCGCATAGCGGCAAGCGCGCGCCCGCAAAGGCGCGGCGCGCGAGTGCGAGTGCGAGCGTAGCGAGCCGCGCGGCCGATGTGCAAGCGAAGCTCGGTGCGACGATCGCGGACGCGATGAACCGAATGCCCGGCATGACCGAGATGCCCGCCATCGAGTCTTCGATCACGCGGGTTTTCCTCGAACGCAACGGCAGTCGGCGCGTGATGCTGAGCCTCGATAGCGGTGGCGCGCCGCATATTGCCGTGGCGCATTCGAGCGAACTTTCGCCGGGCGTTCGCCGATGCGAGATGGTGCGCGAGGCGGCGTTCGAAGCAGATTCGGCGCGGCAGCTCGGCGACGGCCTTCCCTCAATAGCGAAGGACATAGCGAGAAAGCGCGATGACTTGACGCCTTCTCCCGTTTTGTCGATACGCCGTGCGGCTTGGCGCTGGAGCGGCCCGGACGGGGCGCTTGTCGACATCGAGCTCCGGGACGCGCGCGCGGCGGCAGCTCCCGGCGAAGCGGAAACGTCTGCCGAGACGACCGAGTCGAGCACAGAGCCGCCTCCGCTCTCATCCCATAACCGGCCGGAGGCAATCGCGTTTTGCGAATTGCGACTCGCGTCGCGAATCGTCGGACCCCAGGTCGCGCCGATGGCGGTCGATGGTGATGGTGGCGCACTGTCGTTGGCGGCTGATCTGCAACTTAAAGACCTCGATGCGCGGCCCGGAGAGCCAGACTCGCCAAATGCCTCGGATGCGACTGCCGCTGCCCTCGAGCCACCGGGGACGCTGCACGATCCGACGGTCGCCGCACTGCAGGCGGTCTTTGCGGCGGCAGGTGCGTTGGCCGATACGCTGCCGGTCTTCCCCACGCTCGTCGACGGCTATGCGCGCGCCTGCATCAGCGCTGAATCCCGCGCACCCACACCCGCGCGTGCGGCCCGTATCGAACTATCCAAAGCGCGCAGCCCACATGATGCTTTCGTCGAAGTCGGTTCGAGCATCGCGCGCCACTGGTTCGGCAACGATGTCGGCGTGCGCGAGCGCGCCGACGTTGAATTCGTGCATCAGATGCGGGTGGCGCTGCGTCGCCTGAAAACATCGATGAAGACGTTTCCGCGCTGGGTGGACGCAACTTGGGAGCGAGTCATCGCGCCTGATCTCGACTGGCTGGGCGCATTGTTAGGACAAGTGCGCGATCTCGACGTCTTCACGGGAAGCACGCTGCCGGCGTTGGCCGCGGCCGACGTCGAGACAGACGCATGGGCCTCGCTGCAAACACGCGCCGAAGCGCGCCGCGACGACGCCCGCGCGCAACTGCAAAAGGCGCTGCTGACGCGCCGCTATGCGGCGTTCTCGCTTGCTTGGCTGAAGTGGCTGGCCATGCAGCGCTTTGCGCCTGGCCCCGAGGCGCTGGCGGACAAACCGCTCGCCGCCTATGCGGCCAAACGCGTGCGCAAGCACTACAGGCGCCTGACGGCCAAGCCGGAGCTCTCGGCGCTCGAAGCTGCCGAACGCCATCGTCGCCGGATCGAAGCGAAGCGCCTGCGTTATACGCTCGAATTCTTCGAATCGGTCTCCACGCGCAAAACACGGCGTCAGGTGTCGAAGCAATTGAGCCGCATCCAAAGCGTGCTTGGCGACGGTAGCGACGCCATTGCCGCGCTGCGCTTTCTCGAAGCGCTCGATGTGCCGCCCTACCAACACGGTTTTGCGCGGGGGTGGTGCGAGGCCGTGAACCGCTGGTCGGCGGTGGAAGGCGAGCGGCTTCTGCGCGAGTTGCGCAAACCGAAGATCGTTCGCTAGATAGCGCCGGTTCGCGCACATCGGCGCAATCTATAATTGTCGACTCCGACTCGTCCGATCCACGTTTTTCCATGAGCGAACGTTCTCCCTCATCGCCCCCTTCCATAACGGATGGCGGCCGCGCAGCACCTGTCGAGCTCGGCGGCTCGGTGTGGCTGCGTGCGGGGCAGGAGACGCTGGGCGGCGCCGCGCGCATCGCGCTGCTGGCGGCGATTCGCGACACCGGTTCGATCACCTCGGCGGCCAAAGCCGTCGGCCTCAGCTATAAGGCCGCGTGGGACGCTGTTGACGCCATGAACAATCTCGCAGGCGAAGCGCTCGTCATGCGCTCCGTGGGCGGCAAGGGCGGCGGCGGGACGACGCTGACGCCGCGCGGGCGCCGGTTGATCGAAACGTTCGGCGCGGTGGAGCGCGAGCATCGCAAGTTCATCGAGCGCGCGAGCGCGGCGATCGAGCATTTCGAAGGCGACTGGGCGTTGATCGGGAGAATCGGGATGAAAACGAGCGCACGCAATCAGCTCTACGGGACGGTATCGGCTGTCGTTCGCGGCAGCGTGAACGACGAAGTTTCATTGGCGTTGCCGGGCGGTCAGACGATCGTCGCCGTGGTCACGCACGAGAGCACGGAGACGCTAGGGCTGGCCGTGGGCGCACCCGCGTTCGCGCTCGTGAAAGCGTCTTGGGTCATGCTTGCCGCCGACGACGCGGCGCCGGGGCAGCCGCTGCGGCTTTCCGCGCGCAACCAATTGCGCGGCATCGTCACTCAGGTCACGCGCGGGGCGATCAATGCCGAAGTGTCGTTGGCGCTCGATGGCGCGGCCGGCGCGGTGGCCGATCCCAATGCGACGGTCGTGACGGCAATCGTAACGAACGACAGCGTCGCGACGCTGGGGCTCGCGGCGGGCAAGCGGGCGGTGGCCGTATTCAAGGCGTCGAGCGTGATACTCGGTACGGCGGACTGACGGACGACAAGCGCAGGCGGCAAGAACAAACGTGCTGGCACCGACGGCCAAGCCCGACCGCCGGCCCATCACCTAGACGCGTTGCGTGCCGCGAAAGCCTCGTAATGCGCCACGTTCTGCACACGGCCTTGATCGACCTGGACGACTTGATCGCCGAACACGGCGACGTCGGCTTCGTCATGGGTAATCAGCACCATCGGAATGTCGAGCCGCGTCTGCAGATCGGACAGCTCGCGCCGCATCCGTTCGCGCATGTTGGCGTCCAACGCGGCAAACGGCTCGTCCAGCAGTAGGATGCGCGGCTGCGCCGCCAATGCGCGTGCGAGCGCGACGCGCTGTCTTTGTCCGCCCGAAAGTTCCGCTGGGTAATTGCCGGCCACGGCGTGCAATTCGAAGGCGTCGAGCCAATACTCGACTGTGCGCGTCACTTCTCGGGCGCGTGGATTGAGCCACCCCTGCCGCAACGAAAAACCGACGTTTTGCCTGACATTCAGATGCGGAAACAGCGCGTAATCCTGAAACAGGTACGCCGCGCCGCGGGAACGTGCCGGGACGTCGATCCCGCGGCGCCCATCGAATAGCGGTTCGCCGCCGAGCGTGATCGTGCCGCGGTCGGGCTTGAGCAGGCCCGCCACCGCTTGCAGCGTCAGCGTCTTGCCGGCGCCCGAGGGGCCGAATAAAACGATGCGCTGGCAGTTGCCCGTGAACGACACGGAAAGCTCGAACTTGCGTTCGCGCGTGATCAACGTTTTCTGGATGTCGACGGCGAGGCTCATGGCGGCGTCCTCAGCGCGAGGTCGACAGCGTGTGCTGCGGGACTAGCCGCCCGGCCACGAGCAGCACGGTCACGCAGACGACCGAAGTCACGAGCACCAGCACGTTCGCCGTGTGATCGTCGCCCGCTTGCACGGCCGAGTAGACGGCTACCGAGAGTGTCTGGGTGCGCCCCGGCAAGTTGCCCGCCAACATGAGCGTCGCGCCGAATTCGCCGAGGGCGCGCGCAAACGAAAGCAGCGCGCCGGCCATGATGCCGCGCGCCGCGAGCGGCAAGGTCACACGGAAGAAGATGGCGGTTTCGCCAAGGCCAAGCGTGCGCGCGGCATGCTCCAACCGGGGATCGGTGGCTTCGAAGGCGGCGCGCGCGGATTTGAGCACGAGCGGGAACGCCGCGATCATCGATGCGATGACGGCGCCTTCCCAGGTGAACACGAGGCGCACGCCGAACGTCTCGAGCCACGCGCCGATCGGCCCGCGCCGTCCGAGCAGCACGAGCAGATAGTAGCCGAGCACCGTCGGCGGCATCACGAGCGGTAGCGTCAATAAAGCGTCCACCACATCGCGCGCGCCGGAGCGCCAGCGGGCGAGCGCGAGCGCGGCGGCGACGCCGAACAGCAGATCGAGCGCGGTCGCCCAACCGGCCACTTTCAGCGACAGCGCAAGGGGAATCCAGGCATCTTGCACGGGGGCGTCTCGGTTGGATATCGGTGTTCAGTGTTGCGCCGGCGGCATGAAACCGTATTTGGCGAGAATCGCCTGGCCTTGCGCCGACAGCACGAATTCGGCGAACGCCTTGGCGTCGGCTGCATGAGCGCTGCCGTGCACGAGCGCAATCGGGTAGGTGACGGGCGTTTGCGTCGGCACGGAGGCGGCGACTTTGACCGCTTGGGGCATCATCGCCGCATCGGTGCTGAAGACGAACCCGGCTTCGGCCTCGCCGCGCGCCACGTAATCGAGGCTTTCGCGGACGTTGCCTGCCAGCACGGCTTTGCCGCTGACGACATCCCACACCCCCTCGTGTTCCAGCGCCGCCTTGGCGTACCGCCCCGCGGGAACCGAGGCCGGATTGCCGAGCGCGACATGCTTGACCTGGGGCAGCATCAACGCTTCACGCACCGACCGCACCGGCAACCGGCTATCGGCCGGGACGATCATGACGAGCGAATTGGTGGCGAAATCGCGGCGCGTGTCCGGGATGACGGCCTTGCCATCGACGGCTTTGTCCATGGCGGTTTCGTCGGCCGAGGCGAATACATCGGCGGGCGCACCGTTCAGGATTTGTTGCAGCAGCACGTCCGACGCGCCGAAATTGAGGACGACCTGCGTCTTCGGATGCGTTTTTTCGAACGCGGTGGCCATTGTGCGAAAGGCGTTGGTCAGGCTCGCGGCGGCCGACACGACGAGTTCATCGGCGTGCGCGGCGCTGTGAACGGAAAACGCGACAGCGGCGAAGCAGCACGCGGCGGCGGCACGGGCGTAGCGACGGACGGCGGACACTGGGTTGCTCATGATTCGAAGCGAGGGGTTGAAACCGACATCATAATATACCCAAGGTGATAACGGGTGGTTCGAGGCCGGGCATACGGTCGCGTTTATGGGGAGGATGAGTCGATGAAGCCAGCAACAGCCGGGTGGTAGGGCCGACGCCCGGCTTGGTGGAGGCCGGAACGGTGTCGAGGCCGGTCAGGCGAACGGCTCAGGCGAACGACTTGCGCGCACGGCGTGGGCGAACGAGCCGGGCAGGGCGGCGCTGTGGCCGGATGGCGCGGCGTGGAGCGGCCGGGGCGCTTCATGCCCTACGCGCCAGCGAGCGCGAATGAACGGCCGATCGCGGCCTGACAGATGTAGCGCGATATGCGTGATCCAGTATTGCGTGGGCACGCGCACGTCGTGCAATGCGACTGCCAACATGAGCAGGCTGACCGCCACGGGGACAGCCGACAGCTTCCCGGGTTTGGCGTCCCAGGCGCACCAGACGAATAAAACCGCGGCGAGCGCACCGACGATACAGCCAGCCACTGCCTCGGACGGCGAGTGGGCGCTCAGCACGACGCGCGAGAGCCCGACGGCGAGACCCGCAGCCAGCCCGCATATGACACCGAGCACCCGGATGATGGTTCGGGCGGGCAGCAGCGTCAGAAAGAAAGCAACCGGATACACGGCCGTCGACAGCATCGCATGGCCGCTCACTCCTGTGAAATCCCACTCGCGCACCCCGACGCCCCAGCCGAGAAACGCGATTTTCGTGAGCGTGACGATCGTTGCGGCCGCACCGACGATGCCGAGCCACCCGGCCGCCAATCGCCAGGAATAGCCGAGGGCGAGCCACAAGGCAATCGCTACCGCGAGAGGCAGCGTCAACCCCGCACCGCCGAGGCGAGTGATGGAGAACCAGAGGTGAAGGGGTAAGTCGTGCATGTCGAGCCTGTGCCGCGGGCAGATACCGCGCGACGCCTATCTATATAACGCGCGAACGTCCAATGAGACGACACGCACAAGGGACAGTATAACGAGCGCGGCACTTCGCGGCGCCGCTCGGAAGTGCGATCGCGAACGCGGCGCCAAGTTCAACAGATGAGAGGCGTCGCTGAGCGCGATAGCGCGAAGAGCGTATATTGTGCATTGCATCAAAAAGCTGCGCTGCAGACGTATTTGTCCCTTTTTAGCGAGCCACGCCGAATGACCAAAAGTCTGACGAAGCTCTGGCTTCAGGGTCTCAAACGCTTGATGAACGGCGTTCCGAAGGCGCAAGCCGAGTACTTGCGCGAATTGACGAAAGAGAAGCGTCGCAAGCGCGCCGCTCCGACCCGGCGTGCGCCCGAACATCCCGCGCGAGCGTCCCGCACCGCGCGCGATCCCGCCGAAGCGCGCGAGTCGCGCGTCCGCCCGCGAGCCGGCGCCTGGACCAAGGGCGATTGGACGCGTTCGTATCATTCGGCGCCGCCTCTGCCGGGCCGCCTCGTCAATCACTTGTCTTACGGCCTTTACATTCCGCCGGCGGCCGCGCGCAAGCCGATGCCGCTGGTCGTCATGTTGCACGGATGCAAGCAGACGATCGACGAGTTCGCGCTGGGCACCCGAATGAATCTGGTGGCCGACGCGAACGGTTTTGCGGTGGTTTATCCCGAGCAATCCAAGCATGCACACGCGCATCGATGTTGGCATTGGTATGACGATAGCGACACGGCAGGCCTAGGAGAGGCGCGTGCGATCGTCTCGCTAGTCGATTCGCTGATCGAGCATCAGGGCGTCGACTCGGAGCGCGTATACCTCGTGGGGCTTTCCGCGGGAGCCGGGCTGGCGTCGCTGCTCGCGCTGCACTATCCCGAGCGGTTTGCGGCGGTTGCACTGCATTCCGCCCCTGCATTGGGCGAAGCCCATTCCGGCATGACAGCGATGGACGTGATGCGGCGCGGCGCCCGGCACGACCCGATCGCGCTCGTGGACGCGCTCGTGGATACGGCAAACTACCCCGGCATGCCCGCCATCATCGTCCACGGCGACGCGGACCATGTGGTCGCGCCAAAAAACGCCGAGCAGTTGGGTCTCGCGTTTTTGCGCCTGAACGGTTTGGTCGACGGTACGGGGGCGTTCGTCGATGGGAAGCTGAGCGAGACGAGCGAGGGCTGCGCGCGGATTCACGATTATTCGATCGGCAATCGCACCGCGGTGCGGCTGTGCCGGGTCGCTGGACTCGGCCACGCGTGGGCGGGCGGCGATGAAGCCGTGCCGTTTCACTCGAACACGGGGCCGGACGCGAGCGCGATGATCTGGGCGTTCCTGCGGGATCATCGCCGACGCCGCCCCGCGGCCGCTCGCAAAGCGGCGGCTCGCTAGCGAGAAGCTGCGCCGCGCGGCTTTGATGCGTAAAAACCACAACGGAACATGGTGCTGGCGCAATCCTAGGGTTTTCCCTATAATTCGGGTTGTCACCTAGGTGTTAACACCTATCACTACGTGAGGTACACCATGTTCTTACTTAGCCGCCTTTTCTTGTTGCTGACCCAAACCGCCGACGAGCGCCAAAAGGCGCGCAACGATGCCTATTTGGCCGAAGCCACCGATCTTTACGATCTCGAGTTCCGTATGCGCAAGCTCGATCGCGAAGCTGCGGTCGCACACCCGTCCTGGCAAGCGGCGCGCTAAGCGCCGCGTTTTGCCGCCCGTAGGGGCGGGCCGCTTCGATCAGATGTTCGATGCCCCTGGCGTATCGGTCCGGCCGGGTTCCTGCACGCCGTAGCAGCCGCGATATGTGGCGTAGAACGAGCAGTAGAGCATCGTCGTCAGCGTGATCGAGGCTGGAAACAGCACGGTGAACGCATAGGCGCGTGCACCGATTGCATCCATCAACAGCGAGAGACCGGTTGATACGACCAACGCTGTGAGCAGCCAGAGCGCGCCATAAACGATGAACGCGCCGCGGTTTCGCCAGCAGGTCACGAGGCTGAAGAACATCGCCTTGAGGGGCGGCACGTCGTGCCAAGCCGCGAGCACCGGCGCGAACCAAAACAGCATCGCGACCGGCAGATAGCACACGAACGAGACGAGCCCGGCCAGCAATAGATTGCTGCCCATGAGCGTCTCCGGGGTCACGGCCGCCGTGCCCATCATCAGCTTGAACAGCACCCCTCCATCCACCAACGCCGAACTGGCGAACACGAGCGCGATCGCGGCGATGTAGATGCCGCCGAGTTCGAGCAAGCGTACGGCCGCCGTCGCGCCATAGGACCGAAATCCATCGGCGAGCACCGTCGGAAAGACGAGCTTGCCGGCTACCGTGTCGCGGCAAGCGGCCATGAAGCCAACGGCGACGCCCGGAATCAGAACGAGCGGCAACACGGCGCCGACGAACGGAATCAGCGACACTGCCCACATCGCCAGCAGATAAGTAAAGAAGATCGTCAGAAAGCCGAGCGGATTTCGACGGAACAGCCAAATGCCTTGGCGATACCAGACATAGCCGGTTTTTGCGGAAACTTCGGTCAGTTGCATGAATTTGACGCATCCAACGGTGCAACGCCGGCTAGGCGCTCGCGCAAGATGCGTTCGAAATGAGTGGGGTCGTGCGGCTTGAGCATTTCGGCCTCACGGGGCAGGTAAAAGTCATAGAGGCGCGACATCCAGAACCGGTAGGCGCCCGCGCGCAGCATGTCGGTCCAATGGCGCAGCTCTTCCTTCGTGAACGGACGCACGCTCTGGTAGGCGCGCAACAAGGCGTCGGCGCGCTGCGCGTCGAGCTTGCCCGTGGCGAGATCGATGCACCAATCGTTGACCGTCACCGCTACGTCGAACAGCCACTTGTCGCAGCCCGCGAAGTAGAAATCGAAAAAACCGCCGAGCCGCACCGTATGGCCCGTGCCGGGTTGCGCCGGGTGAAATAGTACGTTGTCGCGAAATAAATCGCAGTGGCAAGGACCGCCAGGCAGCGCGGCATAGTCGTCCGAAGCGAAAAAGGCGCTTTGGTGCGCAAGTTCCGATTCGAGCAGGTCGCGTTGCGCCTCGCTCAAAAACGGAGACACGTGCGGCGCCGTTTCTTGCCACCACGGCAGGCTGCGCAAGTTCGGCAGATTCGGCGCGAAGTCGCGCCCGGCTAGATGCATGCGCGCAAGCATTTGCCCCACCTCATGGCAATGCTCGACGCCCGGCGCCAGCTCGGGCGCCCCCGGCAGCTTGGTTACGATGGCCGCCGGCTTGCCGTGCAGCAAGCCGAACAGCGCACCGTCGTTGCGCGGCACCGGGTCGGGCACGGGCACCTGATGCTTGGCGAGGTGGCGCATCAGTTCGAGATAGAACGGCAATTGCTCGTCCGTCAACTTCTCGAACACCGTGAGCACATAGGCGCCGCGGGTTGTCGTCAGAAAGAAGTTGCTGTTTTCGATACCGGAAGGAATGCCGCGAAAATCGACGGGTTCGCCTAGACGGTAGTGGCGCAACCAGTGCGCAAGGTCGGTTTCGTTGACAGCGGTAAAGACGGCCATGCGTAAGGCTTCGAATGCGGTGGTGAAATGGAGGGCCGGCGCGCGCGCCGGCTACATGAGCCCCTGCCGGGGGCGTACGCGGGCGATCGATGAATCAAATATATCTGGCGCTCGCGTGGGCGGCGGTGTGAATCCGGTGCGAATCAGTAGTGCAGGTTGATCGAGGGCAACCGCGTGCTGGGTTGCGCGCTGCTGTGCACTTTGGGCGACGTGTCAGGCGAAGCGCTCATTTGATAGTGCGTGCCGAAGTTCGAGCGGACGTCGATTTCGACGGGCTTGCCGCGATCGCGATACTCGGTGATTTCCGTGCCGTTGGCGCTCTTCTCGTAGAAGCTCGGCTTGCGCGGCACGTCGTTGATGTCGACCTTCGACGATACCTCGGCGGCGGGGCGATTGATTTGGGTCAGATCGGGCAGGCCTGCCGCCTCGTTGGCGGCGCGCTGCGCTTGCGCGTCGTTTGCAGGCGTCCCCGCCAGTGCGATGCGCGGCAGGGCGGCAAGGCTTGCGACGGCAAGCGCCGCATAAACGGCGGCGGAAAGGTACGGCTTCATGGCGGATCTCCGGAAGATCCTTCGATTCTAGCAAATGCGTCCCTCGATCCGCCTGCGATCTAACGAAAACATAGTGCGGCCTGGGGTACGCGGCGGCCGGCCGCGCGAGGGCCGTATGGCGGCGCTTCGTGGTAATGTCGTCGCAACGAACGACGCGAAGCGAACGATGAAAAACGACCTGACGCAGCATGCGCGCGCCATGCACCCGACCGATTTCCCGACCGAAGCGTTCACCGACGCTGCCGATGCCGTCACGCGCTTGTCCGAAATCTACGAAGCCAATGCCGCTTTCTTGCGCGACGCTTTTTCTCGCTATCGGCGCAACGAACCCTTCCACGAGCGCGTCCGTGCCTGCTATCCGTTCGTGCGGGTGCGCACCGAAGTGGTCACGCACGTCGATTCGCGCCGCTCCTACGGGTTCGTTGCCGGGCCGGGCGTATTCGAGACGACGGTGACCCGCCCCGATCTGTTCGCCAACTACTATCGCGAACAACTGCGCTTGCTGGCAAAGAACCACCATGTCGAGATCGAGGTGGGCGTCTCGCAGCAGCCGATTCCGATTCACTTCGCCTTTGCCGAGGGCATTCATCTCGAAGGCGAGCTCGGGCGCGATCGGCTGATGGCCATGCGCGACGTTTTCGATACGCCGGATCTCGCCGCACTCGACGATCGCATCGTCAACGGCACCTACGAGCCGCTGCCGGGCGAGCCGCTGCCGCTCGCCTTGTTCACCGCGCCACGCGTCGATTTTTCACTGCATCGCCTGAAGCACTATACGGCCACCGCGCCCACCCATTTTCAGAACTACGTGCTTTATACGAACTATCAGTTCTATATCGACGAATTCACCAAGCTCGGCCGTCAATTGATGGCCCATACGGACGACGAGGAACTGCGCGCTTATCGAAGCGAATACACGTCGTTCGTCGAACCCGGCGATGTGGTCACGTACAACGCCAACCTCGGCGAGCAGCCCGATGAAGGCACCGCGCCCGCGCGGCTGCCGCAAATGCCCGCCTATCACCTGAAGCGCGCCGACGGCAGCGGCATCACGATGATCAACATCGGCGTGGGGCCGTCGAACGCCAAAACGATCACCGATCACATCGCGGTATTGCGGCCGCATGCGTGGGTCATGCTCGGCCACTGCGCGGGGCTGCGCAACACGCAGCGGCTCGGCGACTACGTGCTGGCTCATGGCTATGTTCGCGAGGACCACGTCCTCGACGCCGATTTGCCGCTGTGGGTGCCGATTCCGGCGCTGGCCGAAGTGCAGGTGGCCCTGGAGCGCGCCGTCGCGCACGTGACGCGGCTCGAAGGCGCCGAGTTGAAGCGCGTGATGCGCACGGGGACGGTGGCGAGCGTCGACAACCGCAACTGGGAACTGCGCGACCACCGCGAACCGGTGCAGCGGCTCTCGCAAAGCCGCGCCATCGCGCTCGATATGGAAAGCGCGACGATCGCTGCGAACGGCTTCCGGTTTCGCGTACCGTACGGCACGCTGTTGTGCGTATCGGACAAACCGCTGCACGGCGAACTGAAGCTGCCCGGAATGGCCGATCAGTTCTATCGCGCCCAGGTGGACCAGCATCTGCAAATCGGCGTGAAGGCGATGGAATTGTTGCGCATGAACGGGCTCGACCGGTTGCACAGCCGCAAACTGCGCAGTTTCGCCGAAGTCGCGTTCCAATAACGGCAACAGCGCCTTCGCAACGATTCTCCCCAATCGGTGCTTTGCACCGAATGAATGCATCGACTCCGTCCCTCTAACGAATATTTTTATTTTTATTTTTTTCGGATCCGTCTGACCGTAAGCTTTTCGTAACGCAGCTTTATGTAATTTGGAAGTATGGCGGGCTGCGTACGTACGGACTTTAGGAGGACGTTGATGAACCACGCGAAGCGCCTGTTGCTTGCCAATCGAGCCTGGTCGCAGGAAGTATCGGCAAGAGACCCCGGCTTCTTCGAAAGGCTCGCATCCGGACAGCAGCCTCGCATTCTTTGGATCGGCTGTTCCGACAGCCGTGTGCCTGCCGAACGGATCACGAATGCGCAGCCGGGGGAGCTGTTCGTCCATCGCAACATCGCCAACCTTTACACCTCCGATGACGGCAATACATCGAGCGTCATCGAATATGCGCTGCATGCGCTGCACGTCGAGCACATCGTCATCTGCGGCCATCATCATTGCGGCGGCGTGCGGGCGGCGCTCACCGCACCGTCGGATGCATTGCCCGCGGTCAATCGGCGCATCGCCGGCTTGTGCGAACTCGCCGACCGGCATCGCGACGCCTTGAGCGCCATCGACGATATCGAGGCACGCGTCGATCGCCTGGTCGAATTGAACGTCATCGAACAGGTGCGGCTGCTGCGCGAGTCGCCGATCGTTCGCAGCGCGCCGCATCGGCCGGCCCTGCATGGCTGGGTATTCGGCTTGCGGCAAGGTTTGTTGACCCCGCTGACCGATGCCGAACAAGCCCCGCAGCCGGTCAAGCCGCTGCGCGATGCGGCATAGATGCATCGCTAGTTAGGTAAGGCCATCCAACCATCGTTTGCCTTCGTTCGCCGCGCTCGCGCGCGGCGCGGCTAAACTCGTCTTCGCCATATCATGGACCTCTCTTCTGCCTCCCGTTTCTCCACTCTGCGCAGCGATGTATTCGCCGGCATCGTTGTCTTTCTCGTCGCGCTGCCGCTGTGCCTCGGCATTGCAACTGCATCGGGCGTGCATCCGTTCGCCGGCCTCGTGTCGGGCATCGTGGGCGGGCTCGTGGTCGCATTGCTGAGCGGCTCGCATTTGAGCGTGAGCGGCCCCGCCGCAGGGCTCGTCGTTATCGTCGTGTCGGCGATCGCTTCGCTCGGTAGTTTCTCGGCGTTCCTTGCCGCCGTTCTGATCGCCGGTGCGCTGCAGGTCGGCTTCGGCCTGCTGCGAGCTGGACGCGTGGCGAGCTTCGTGCCGGCCGCCGTGATCAAAGGCATGCTCGCTTCGATCGGCATCATCTTGATCCTCAAGCAGATTCCGCTAGGGGCGGGGCTGCTCTCGGGCGCCCACGCGAATGCGGCGCATGCTGGCGTGCTATCGACGCCGTTCGGGCAAATCTTGCCGATATCGCTCGTGCTGTGCGCCGCCTCGGTTGCGATGCTCTTTGCATGGGAGACCGCGTCCGCCAAACGGTACGCGCTCGTGCGTGCGGTGCCGGGACCGCTTGCCGCCGTCGCACTCGGCATCGGCGTCACGCTGGTGCTCGATTGGCTCGCGCCGTCGTTCGCCGCGCCCGTCGAACATCGCGTATCGCTCGTCGCGCTCGATTCCTTCGGCGCGCTCGTCAACGCCATCTCGATGCCGGACTTCACGCAACTCGTCGATGCCGATGTGTGGCGTGTAGGGATGACGCTCGCGATCGTCGCCAGTCTCGAGACGCTGCTCAGTCTCGAAGCGCTCGAAAAGATCGACCCCAAGCGCCGCTGGGTGTCGCCCGATCGGGAGTTGAAAGCGCAAGGCGCGGGCAATATCGCTGCGGCACTGCTCGGCGGGCTGCCGTTGACGGCCGTTATCGTGCGCAGCTCGGCCAACGTGCATGCGGGGGCGCAGACGCGCATGTCGGCCATCATTCACGGCGCGCTGTTGCTCGCCAGCATCTTTGCACTCACCGCCGTCCTCAACCTCATCCCGTTGGCCAGTCTCGCGGCCATCTTGATTCAGACGGGCTACAAACTGGCTAAGCCGCGTCTTTTCGTCGTCATGGCGCGTGAAGGCGCCGAGCGCTTCGTTCCGTTCGTGGCGACCATCGCGGGCGTGCTCGCGACGGACCTCTTGATCGGTATCGGGATCGGCATTGCGACGAGCGTCTTGTTCGCGATGCGCGCAAGCTTCGGACGCACCTTCATGCTCACGCGGCACGACGATTACTTTCTGCTCTCGTTCCGTAAGGACGCCACCTTCTTCTCCAAGCCCGCGCTGGCTCATTGCCTCGCGCAGATTCCCGAGCGGGCCACGGTGCTGATCGACGCGGAACGGGCCGACTTCATCGATGCCGACATACGCGAGGCGATCGACGCGTTTGCCGAAGAAGCGCAGCGCAAGCAGATCGTGGTCGAGCGCGTGCGCTGGCCGCAGCTAAATGTCGCCAAGGAGGCAAGCATCCGCTTGCCTGCCGAGCTGACGCGCGCAACCGGGTAATTCGCCGTTGCTGTGCCGCTCGTCCGCCGCTCGGGTCGAGCGCGTTCTCACAACCGGCTATCATGTGCGCAAATTGAACATCAACGAACCATGCGCCTCATCGGCCGGAGAGATTTATGGCTTCCCCACAAGATAGCGTCAGCATGGCGCTGTTCTGCGATTTCGAGAACGTCGCCCTGGGCGTGCGCGACGCGAAATTCGAGAAGTTCGACATCAAGCCCGTGCTCGAGCGGCTGCTGCTCAAAGGAAGCATCGTCGTCAAGAAAGCCTATTGCGATTGGGATCGCTACAAGGGCTTCAAGGCGTCGATGCACGAGGCCAGCTTCGAGCTGATCGAAATTCCGCACGTGCGCCAATCGGGAAAGAATTCCGCCGACATTCGGCTGGTCGTCGATGCGCTCGATCTTTGCTACACGAAGTCGCACGTCGATACCTTCGTCATCATCAGCGGCGACTCCGATTTTTCTCCGCTCGTCTCGAAGTTGCGCGAGAACGCGAAGAAGGTGATCGGCGTCGGCGTCAAGAATTCGACGTCCGACTTGCTCGTCGCCAATTGCGACGAATTCATCTTCTACGACGATCTCGTGCGCGAGCAGCAGCGCGCTACGGCGAAGCGCGAATCGCGTGAAGCGAGCGTGGCGGCCAAACGCGCGGCCGACGAAGACAAGCATCCGAAGGCAGAGATGGAGTCGCGCAAGGCCAAGGCGATCGCCATTGCCGTGGAGACTTTTGATGCGCTCGCATCCGAGCGCGGCGAAAGCGGGAAGATCTGGGCCTCGGTGCTCAAAAGTGCGATCAAGCGCCGCAAGCCGGATTTCAGTGAGTCGTATTACGGTTTTCGGGCATTCGGCAATTTGCTCGATGAGGCGCAAGCGCGTGGATTGCTCGAAGTGGGGCGCGACGACAAATCGGGGGCGTTCGTCTATCGCCCAACCCTGGCCGATGCGCCCGAGCCGGTAAAAGCGGCCGCGGCGGCGGGCGCTTCCGTCGCACAGGACGAGAGCGTTGCGGGGGAGGTGGCCAACAACAAGGGCCGCAAGCGGAGCAAAGGCGGACGCAAGCAAGGGCGCGAACCTGCACCGGGCGTCGGTGTGCAATTACCGTTGGAGCCTGTTACGGTGATCGAGGCGATGCCGATCGAACCGACCGCGTTGAACGAAGGTGCGCCAATACGCGAAACCGCGATGCACGAAGCGCCGATACACGAAGCGCCAATGCACGAAGCACCGGCACGCGAAACCGCGAAGCCGCGCCGCACACGCAAAGCGGCTGCTAAAAAGGCGCCGACTGCCGGCGGCAATGGCTCGAACCAACCCGCCAGCACCGAGGGCGAGCCGGAAACCGAAGCCGCCGCCCAAGCGAAACCGGCGAGAACCGCACGCAAGTCGAGCGCGCGCACCAGTCGCTCGCGCAAGAGCGCGGCCGCAGGCGGCAACGAGCATTGAACGATTCAAACGACAAAACGACATTTAGCAACGAATTGAGCATCGAGCCGGAGAACGTCAGTGTTTACGTGTAGAAATCAAAGCTGCCAAGCCCAATGGGCGCTGTCGGACGTCGTCATCAAGAATGAAGGCCAGGGGTTGCTGTTCCGTTGTCCGATGTGCGGCGCGCGCAATTACGTCGAGCAGATCGAGGCAGACGACGGCACGCTCGGCTATGAGCAGATCGATGGCAAGCCGTTCCTCTGACCCTCATTAAATCTCAGGTGCCGGCCCCGCGCCGGTCAACCGAAGCCCCCCTCCGCGCGTTGTAAAAGTTCACAACTTGCTACACCGATCGATCGTCGGCCGCGGGCGGTGCTCAGGCTCGTCGGACGGCGCGTGACCGCCGGCGGGGGACCGCTGCCGGCTTGCACGATCGACGACAGAAGAGATGCTCAGACGTATTGGGGACCGCAGTTTGAAGACCATGGTCGCGTTTGGCGCGAGGCTGCGGCATATCGGCATCAAGCGCTTACTGCCGCCCGCGCTCGCGCTGGCCATCTGCATTCTCCTGTTGTTTGCGCTGCAGGAGATGTCCCAGAGCATCAATTACCATTCGGTCAGCCGGCAACTGTTCAACATCGCCCCTCACAAGTGGGCGGTTGCGCTGGCTGCGACGGCGTTGAGCTTCGTCGCGCTCGTCGCCCGCGACGAAATCGGATTGCGCCACGTCCAAGCGAAGGTTCCGCGACCGCTGCTATGGATCGGCGCGACGGCGGCTTCGGCGCTCGGCAACATCGCGGGATTCGGTGCACTGACAGGCGGCGCGGTGCGCTGCCGCGTCTATGGCGCAGCAGGCGTTACGCCCGCACAGGTCGGTCGCCTCACGGTCTTCACGAGCGTCTCGCTCGTCATGGCGCTGCTCGCGGTCGGCGCTTTGGGCGCGCTTTGGGATACCAACCTGCTCGCGACGATGACGCACCTCTCGCCGGGGCTATTGCGTCTTGGCAGTGTGCTCGTGCTCGTCGCGTTCGCTGCGGCCATCGCCTGTTGCGGTGCGAGCACGAAGCGGATCGAAACACCGTGGCGGGCAATAGCGATCGACATCCCCGCACGGGCCGATTTGGCCGCGCAAATCATCTTCGGCATCGTCGACGTCGTCGGCGCGGGTGCGGCGCTATGGGCTTTTCTGCCCAGCACGCACTCGGACTTCATCAGCTTTCTCGCGGTCTACTCCGTGTCGTTGCTGCTCGGCATCTTGGGCCATACTCCGGGCGGCGTCGGCATCTTCGAATCCGTGATGGTGTTCGCCTTGCGCGGCGATGTGACGACGCCTGCGCTCGTCGCCGCGCTTCTCGCTTATCGCGCCGTATACTTCGGCTTGCCGCTCGTCTTATCGGCGGGTGTGCTGGCCGGCTACGAGGGCCGGGCGTTGCGCGCACGGCTGCCGTTGCGGCGCGTCGTGCGCATCGGCCGTCTCGCACCGTTGTTCCTCTGCCTCATCACGTTCGTTACCGGCTCGATGCTGATCATGTCGAGCGCTACGCCCGCATTGGCGCATCGGCTAGCCGTGCTGCGCCAGCTCGTGCCGCTATGGGCCCTCGAAAGCTCGCAACTGGTCAGCGGTGTGGTTGGCGTATTGTTGCTGTTCGTCGCCCGCGGCTTGCTGCGTCGGCTCGATGCGGCGTGGTGGGTGGCCGTCGCGCTGACGGCCGTGAGCCTCGTGCTCTCGGTCATCAAAGGATCGGCTTTCGTCGAAGCGGGCATCCTGGCGACGCTGCTGGTGCTGCTCGTCAGCACGCGCCGCAACTTCAATCGGCGCGCCGCGCTGTTCTCGGAGCCGTTCACCGGCGGATGGCTGATCTCGGTGGCGATCGTGCTCATGTGCGCGCTGTGGGTGATGTTCTTCGCCTATCGCAACGTGCCGTACCGCAACGATCTATGGTGGCAGTTCGCATTCGATGAGCGCGCGACGCGCTCGCTGCGCGCGATGCTCGCCTCGGGTCTCGTCGCGACGGCGTTTTCGCTGTGGCAACTATTGCGGCCCGCGGCGGGACGCTTCGTGTGTCCGAGTTCGCAAGATCTCACCGCCGCGGTGCAGATCATTCGCGCGCAGGAACGCAGCGATGCCGGGCTTGCGATGATGGGCGACAAGAGCTTCCTGTTCTCCGATTCGCGCCAAGCATTCTTGATGTATGCCAAGCATGGCCGTACCTGGGCCGCGCTGCACGATCCGGTCGGGCCCCGCTGTGAGTGGGAGCAACTGATCCACAAGTTCGTCATGCTGGCGCATCAGCACGGAGGCCGCGCCGCGTTCTATCAGGTCCGTGCCGATTCGCTGCCGCTCTATTTGGACTCGGGCTTGACGCTGATGAAGCTCGGCGAGGAGGCGCGGCTCGCGCTCGACGGATTCGATCTGAACGGGCCTAAGCGAGCCGCTTTGCGATACTCTCTGCGTCGCGCGGAACGGGACGGTTGCACGACCGAGGTGATCGATGCGGCCGCCGTGCCCGCGCATCTGGACATTCTGCGCGGCATTTCCGATAGCTGGCTCAAGAGCCGTTCGGCGCGCGAGAAGAGCTTCTCCGTCGCAGCATTCAGCGAAGCCTATCTCGCCGCGCAGTCGGTGATGCTCGTTCGCGAGAACGGCGTGCCCGTCGCATTTACGACGTTCATGACCACCGATCTGAACGTCGAAGCGACGGTTGGTGTCATGCGTCATGTGGCCGATGCGTCGCCGTACGTCATGGACTATCTGTTCGTGCAGCTTGCCCTCTTTTTGAAGCGCGGCGGCTATCGGTCGTTGAGCCTTGGCGTTGCGCCATTCTCGGGCGTGCAGCCGATGCCGCTCAGCTCGCCGCTTCACCGCTTGGCGACGATGGTATGGCGCTTCGGCGGACGTTTCTACAATTTCCAAGGCCTGCGTGCATTCAAGGGCAAATTTCAGCCGCGCTGGGAGCCGCGTTATTTGGCGGTGTCCGGCTGGGCCAGTGCACTCGTGACGTTGGTGGACCTTTCCATTTTGGCCGGCGGGCGCCGTTCATGAAACTCAATTCAGTACTCAGCCGTGCTAAACGGTTGGCCATGATCGTTGCCGGCGTATGTTTCTGCATCACCGCGCAGGCTGCCGAATCACGCATATCGGGCGGGCGTTATGGCGACGTCGCTGTCGAATGGCCGCAGGGCGAGATGCGCGGCTTCGTCGTTCTGTTTTCCGCCGGCAAAGGGTGGACGGATGCCGATGCGCAAGCTGCGCGGGCTCTGGCTCGTGAAGGCGCGTTGACCGTTGGCGTCGACACCGCACGCTACGCGGCCAATCTCGCCGCCACGGGGCGCGATTGCCGCCATCTCGACGGCGATGCCGAAGCGCTCAGCCATCAACTCGAGCGCCAACTGAAATCGGATCGCTACTTCGCGCCGATCATGGCCGGAACCGGACAGGGGGCCACGCTTGCATTGCACGTTCTCGCCCAAGCGCCGGCCAATACGATCGCGGGCGCCGCGGCCATCGATGCCGATGCGGCCTTGCGCAGCGAGTTTCATCAATGCCCGCCCGACCCGACCGTGAGCCGGGGTAGCGTATTGCCGGGCTTCGTCGAGTTCGGCGTGACCCAACAGAGCGCAATGGACGCGATGCAGCGGGCGTTGCGCTCGGCCGTCAAAGAAGGCGCCGATGCGCCGGGTTTTCATTTCGACAAAGATGCGAAGGCGTTGATGGCGCCGTTCACGGGCAAGCCGATGCGCATGTTCGCCGCATCGACCACCAGGGCCGAGCAACTTGCCGCATTGGTTCGTCCACATTTGCAGCCAATCACGGCGGGCGAGCAAGACGTTTCCGATCTGCCGCTCATCGAACTGCCGGCGGCGCACCCGCGCGGCATGCTCGCAATCGTGATGTCGGGCGATGGCGGGTGGCGCGATCTCGACAAGACGATCGGCGAGCAATTGCAGAGAGATGGCGTGTCGGTCGTGGGTTGGGACAGCTTGCGCTATTTCTGGAGCGAGAAGAAACCGGAACAAGTGAGCCGCGATCTTGCCCGGGTGCTGCGTGCCTACGGTTCGCGCTGGCATGCGAATTCGTTCGCGCTGATCGGCTACTCGTTTGGCGCGGACGTGATGCCGTTCGCGTATAACCGCCTACCCAACGACTTGCGGGACAAAGTCTCGATCGTCTCGCTGCTTGGCTTTGCGCGCGCAGCGGACTTTCAAGTGCGCGTCACGGGCTGGCTCGGCATGCCGCCGAGCGATAAAGCGCTGCAGGCGAAGCCGGAAGTCGAGCGGCTACCTGCCAGCCTCGTGCAATGCTTCTACGGCGAGAACGAAGACGACACGTTGTGCCCCGATCTCGCGGGTACGCGCGAGGTGGTTCGCACCTCGGGCGGGCACCACTTCGGCGGGGGATACGATGCTCTGGAGAAGCGCATCTTGCAGGGCTGGGAGAAGCGCATGTCGTCGAACGAGCGGCCGGCCGGCGTGAAGTGAGCGCGCGCAGGAGGGCCGCTTGCTATCCGTATCGGCTACGCGCGAGAACGATACATTCGATGCGCAATCAACGCGCGCAATCAATTTAGAGTGCCACGCTTAGCGTTGATTTTGACGACCGCTGCCTTTCGTCCTAAAACGTAGCCCTATCCAAGCATCGCGCTGCGATGACGGACTTAGGGAGGCGGCATGAAGCGAGTCAAAACGCTTTGGCGCAGGGTGTTATTCGTTGCGCTTGCGGGTGCGGTCGTCATCGCGCTGTGGCGATATGAACGACGCTTGCCGGGCGATGCCCTCTCGCCTATCCACTCGACCGACGCGTCGACGATCGATCTTCAACCCTCCCCCGATATCGCCACGCGAGTCGCCGCCGCTGCTGAGCCCGGCCCGGCCGAACGCGCGCTGAATATCGACGCCTTGCGCAAGACCCTCGCATCGCGAACCGACGCCGAAGCTCAGATCGGCCGCATCGTGGCGTTCGCCCGCTTTCGCGATCGAGTGGCCGCATACGGGCGCGACAAGGCGCGCATGAGCGCAGCCGAACGCGCGCAATTGGCCCGGCAAATTCTCGCCGATCTACCCGAACACGTTGCTCGCAACGAAGTCCTTCCGGCGCAAGCGGAAGTCATGACCGCTGCGTTGCTCGGCGATGCCGAGCCGAACCCCGCCGCACGCGAAGCTCAGTTGCATGCGGCGCGCGAGCAGTGGGACGCGTACGCTCGCCGAACGATTGGACCGTCCCCGGCGCGAGACCCGCGTTATCAAGCCTATGCAAGGCAGAGCAAAGCGGTGATCGACGAGGTTCAAGCAACCGTGTCCGATCCGCAGCAGCAAATCGTCATCGGTCAACGCTTGCAAGCGCTGCGCGTGCAGTTGTTCGACCACGCTTCTTCATCCGCTACCCATTGAACGTACGGCGCATGCATTTCGCCTGCGCCGACAGTGCCTCGACCGTTAGAGACGGAGGGAAGATGTTTGCATCCAACTTGTTGAAGGGGCTTTGCCTCGGCGGCATATTGAGCATCGCCACGTTGAACGCACGCGCGACCGATACCGTGTTGCCCGATCCGTCGATCCCGTACTACGCGTGGTATGAAGTCGTGCTACCCGAAAGCAGCGGCGCGTCGTGCGGCAACGGAACGCCCATGCGGTTTTATATCAATCGCGCGCAATCGAACGACATGCTCTACATGATGGAGCCGGGCGGCGCGTGCTGGAATTACGCCACTTGCACGGAGACGGCGAACTCCGGGCCCGAAGCCGGGCTAGGCGCGTACAACCCCGACGGAATCGCGCACAACTACATGGATGGCACGACGAGCCAAAGCCTGAAGTCGTCGTTGTTGTCGCCGCTGATGATCAGAATGGATTTGGCGCATATTCTGGTCGGCGAACCGAAAGTGGAGACGCAGGACTGGACCCAAGTATTCGTGCCGTACTGCACCGGTGACATTCATATGGGCAGCGCCGTGCGCAGCTATACGTCGCCGGCGGGCGATGCGAGAGTTCAGCACTACAACGGCCTGAAGAATGCGCAAGCGGTGGCGCAATGGCTGGCCGAGCATGGATTCGCCCGTCCGAATCGATTGCTCGTCTATGGCACGAGCGCCGGCGGTTACGGCACCTTGGCGAACTACCCCACGCTGCGCAACACGTTGCAGCCGCAGGCGCGCAGCGCGTTGTTGGACGATGCGGGCACCGTGTTCAACACGCCGTTCGGCGCCGATCCCGCCGTCTATCCGTCCGTTGGCCTTTATGACAAGGTGAACCAAGAGTGGGGGATGACAGGCCCTGACGGCATGGTCACGATCAACAGCAAGCTCTCGCCGTATTTCGATCCGAAGAACATGGGCAGCGCCTACGCCGCGTTATCGAAGACTTATCCGCACGATCGCTTCGGCTATACGACTTACCAGCGTGACGAGGTGATCGCGGCCTATCACTATCGCGCGTTCGTTCCGTCGGTGATCGCCGCACCCGACGATGCAGCCAAGGATGCGCTTTCGAGCGCGATGTTCGCTCAGGAACTGAACCGGCTCAAGCAAACGCTCGATCCGCTGCCGAACTTCGGCTACTTCATGCCTTGGGCGCGCGGCGATTTCATGCACAACCATCAGGTGACCGTCGTCAGCTTTACGGGCTCAGGCATTCACGAGAACGGGATCGACGCCGACGTCGGGACGTTCATCGCCGATTTGCTCAATCAGAAAGACCCGGCCGATATGCCGGTGATGAAGGCATTTCGCACGGACCAGTCGTCGGATTTCACGTTCTCGACTTTTTTGGCATGGATCGACCGCGTGTTCGATTTAACCGGGGAAGCGGGGCCGATTTCAGGGCATCGGGCGTGACGATGGGCGCACTCGCTTCGGACCGGCAGCTTCATCCATCGACCGGATGCCGCGGCGTTTCCAAGATCAGTTGATAGAACGCCAAATCGAGCCAGTGCCCGAACTTGAACCCGACCTGCGGCAAGGTGCCCACGTGCTTGAAGCCGAGCCGCTCGTGCAGCGCGACGCTGCCATGGTTCGCCGCATCGATACCGCCGATCATCGCGTGCAGGTCTGCGTGCCGCGCCGCTGCAATGAGTTCTTGCATCAGCACGCGGCCCAGGCCTCGACCGCGGTGATCCTTCTCGACGTACACCGAGTGTTCCACCGTGTACTTGTACGCCGGCCACGCGCGAAACGTGCCGTAGCTGCCGAAGCCCATCAGCTTGCCGCTGCCGTCTTCCACGCCGATCACCGGAAAGCCGCCGCTTTGCTTGGCGTCGAACCAGGCGACCATGTTTTGCGGCGTCCGCGGCTTGTAATCGTAAAGCGCCGTCGAATTGGCAATGGCCTCGTTGAAGATGGCGAGAATGGCGTCGGCGTGGCGCTCGAACGTGCAGCGCACGATGTGGTGTTCGCTCATGGGGTTCCTTTGACGATTGGATGGTGTGAGCGCATGGCGTGATCGTACTACACGCATGCCAGCGCGGCCTTCATGCATGAAACGCCTGGAAAGCGAAGAGGCGAGCATGCCCGCGTCAACGCGCTTTGCGCCGCATGGCTTGACGCGCTTCCCAAAGCGCGAGCGCGGCTTCGTACCGATCCAGCGCTTCTTCGTAGAGCTCGAAGACGCAGGGCGAGCAGCCGCTATGGCAGCAATCGTCTTGCGTCGGCCGCTTCGGTGGCGTGGGGCGCGGATCGTCCTGCGATCGATCTCGGGGAGCAGGGGCTTTCGGCACGGCGGGGGAAGGGGAAGGTGCGAGAGCGAGCGCCCGGTTTCATGGCGAGCGCCCCCGCGGATGGTTTCGTCGTGATGAATGCGGCCGTACCTTAGGCGAGCAAATCGTCCGCGTTGACGTAGGGCCGCCCGAGCGCCGTCGCCACGGCCTCGTGCGTGACTTGCCCCTCGCAGACGTTCAGTCCCGCTCGCAGGTGCTTATCCTCGGCCATCGCTCGTTTCCATCCCTTGGTCGCCAGCGCGAGCGCATGGCCTAGCGTGGCGTTGGTCAGCGCGAAGGTGGACGTGCGCGCCACGGCGCCCGGCATGTTGGCGACGCAATAGTGGATCACGCCGTCGACGACATAAGTGGGATCCGCATGGGTCGTGGCGTGCGACGTCTCGAAGCAGCCTCCTTGATCGATGGCGACGTCGACGACGACCGCGCCCTTCTTCATGGTCGAAATCATGCCGCGGGTGACGAGCTTGGGCGCCGTCGCGCCCGGAATCAATACCGCGCCGATGACGGCGTCGGCGCTCGCGATGCATCGCTCGAGCGAGTTGGCGCTGGAATACTGCGTCGTAATGCGGTTGCCGAAAATCAGATCGAGCTGACGTAGGCGATCGACGTTCGTGTCGAGAATCGTGACGCGCGCACCGATGCCGACCGCCATCTGCAGCGCGTTCGTGCCCACCGTGCCGCCGCCGATGATGACGACATGCCCTGGCGCGACGCCGGGCACGCCGGCGAGCAAGAGGCCCATGCCGCCATGCGGCTTCTCTAGATGCGCGGCAGCAACCTGAATCGACATGCGTCCGGCCACTTCGCTCATCGGCGCGAGCAAGGGCAAGCCGCCACCGGGGCCGGTGATCGTCTCGTACGCGACGCACACTGCGCCCGATTCGATCAGGTCGGTTGCCTGCTGGCGATCGGGCGCGAGGTGCAGATAGGCGTAGAGGATTTGTCCTTTACGCAGCATCGCGCGTTCGACGGCTTGCGGCTCTTTGACTTTGACGATCATGTCGGCGCGCGCGTAGACCTCTTGTGCGTCGCCGCATAGGGATGCGCCTGCCGCGGTATAGGCCTCGTCGGGTAAGCCGACGGCCAAACCGGCATTCGCTTCGACGATGACTTGATGCCCGCGGCTTACGAGTTCTCGTGTCCCGGCCGGGGTAAGGCCTACCCGGTACTCTTGGTTCTTGATCTCCTTGGGAACGCCGATCAGCATGATGCACCTCCTCCTGGTATGGAATCGATCGATCGCATGGTCAGCCCGGGCTTGTGGCGCGGGATGACGACATAGTACGCCGTTGCATAGGCCGTTGAGCCGAGCCAAGCCGCCGCTATCGGCCGCAGCATCGCTTGCACGACCGCGCGTGGAGCGCTGGATCGGACATCGCCGGTGGAGTCTCCGCTTCTTGCTAGACTTACGCATCTTGCAATGCATCGGGGAGAGCGCGTGAGCCTCGACCAATATTACAGGCGGCTCGAGCTGCCGAGTACGGCGTCGCCCGTGGAGATCAAGCGCGCCTACCGGCGGCTCAGGGCCAAATACCACCCGGACCGCAATAAGGGCCGCGAAGCGAGCGTCGAGCCCGTATTCAAGCGTATTCAGGAAGCGTTCGAAATTCTGATCGGCGAGCGCAAGGCGCCTGTGCCCAGCCCGCAGCATGGCCCGGCACAATCACGAGAAAGGGAAAGGGACGCCTCGCCCCCGGAACCCCGCAGCCGCCCGCCGATGCGAGGCGCAGATTGCATGGCCGAACTGTTCGTGCCGCTCGAAGCCGCGATCTACGGCGGCGAGGTGGAGGCGACCTACATGACGAAGGGACCGTGCTTGCAGTGTCAAGGGCTCGCGAGCCATCGTTGTCCACTCTGTCGCGGCGCGCGTGTCGCGGCTCAGCGCAAGATACAAACGGTGAGGATTTTGCCCGGTGCATGGGATGGCCAGCGTTACGTCGTGGAAGGCGGCGGTTATGCCGGGGTTCACGGCGGCGCGCCGGGCGATGCGATCTTCTCCGTCGTAATCGTATGCAGTGCTGCGTTCAGGCGCGATGGTTTGAATATCGCTTGCGACATCGAGGTCGACTTCGTGACGGCCGTGCTCGGCGGCGCTGTGCAAGCGCACGTCCTGGGCCGCGCGTTGCAGGTGAACATTGCCCCGAATGCGCAATCGGGCAGCGCCATTCGTTTGCGCGGGCAAGGCCTCACGGATCGCAGCGGCATGCGCGGCGATTTGACGCTGCACCTTGCGCTGGTCATGCCGACGGGGGCGAGTCATCTGACGGACGGCGAGCGGCAACGGTTGCACGCGATGTTCGCGGCGGCGCGCGAGCGTGCTGCTAACGATAACAGGAAGGAGCGATAGCTCATGGCCTCTCGCAACACCCTGCAACCTCCAGGCTCGAACGCAATATGAGCGAGCGCCGCGCAGTCGATGAACGTGTCGACGTATTCGTGAGGGAACCTTCCGACGTGGACTGGGCGCGCCAGCGCGTGCGCGATTTGGCT
This sequence comes from Paraburkholderia sp., assembly GCA_004322045.1. Taxonomy (GTDB): domain Bacteria; phylum Pseudomonadota; class Gammaproteobacteria; order Burkholderiales; family Burkholderiaceae; genus Trinickia. The sequence goes on along the minus strand of SCRN01000042.1, from coordinate 50,912 downwards.
GCAAAAGAAGGGTTCAGCGAGAAAAAAGCGGTAGCGCTGGCCACCGCCGTCTCCGAAATCGCGCGCAACATCGTCGTGCATGCAGGCCGAGGCGAACTTTGCTTTCGCCCGCTTGCCGATGGAGAACGTCGCGGCATCGTTGTCGTGGCGCGCGATCAAGGCCCGGGCATTGCCGACATCGCACTGGCGATGCAAGACGGGTACTCGACCAAAGGAAGCCTTGGTTTAGGCCTATCCGGCGCCCAACGCTTGGTCGACGAGTTCCAAATCGAGTCGGCGCCCGGCCGCGGGGTGACGATCACGCTCACCCAATGGGACAAAGACGATCCGGCCGACGATTAAGGCGTGGGCTTGGCTTCGATCGACGCGAGCGGCAAGAGGGCAGTCAGTGCGAATCCTTTGCCGGGCGAGGTACTGATGCGGATCTCGCCGCCGAGCAGCGCAGCGCGCTCGCGCATCCCGAGCAGCCCGAACGAATGGCGCCCTTTCGCGCCTTGCTGCGCGGCCCCGCGACCGTTATCCACGATGCGCACGATGCAGTGCGGGTCGACGCGCTCGATATCCAACACGACTTCAGTCGCGCCCGAGTGGCGTGCGACGTTCGTCAGCGCTTCCTGCACCATGCGAAACATGTCGATTCTGCACTCGCGATTGAATGAGATCCCGTCGGCATCGATATGCCGGACCACGCGAATGCCGTAGCGCGCGGAAAATTCATCGACGAGGCTGTCGATCGCCGGAATCAATCCCAGATCGTCCAGAATCACCGGATGCAAGTCCGCCGCGATGTGCCGCACCGATTGCACGAGATTGTCGATCATCGTATAGAGACCGTTCAGCGCGTGCTGATCGGCTCGGCCGCGATCTTTATCTGCGGTGTGCTCGAACAACGACGTGGCCATCTTCAGCGCGGTCAGTTGCTGCCCCAGATCGTCATGAAGCTCTCGGGCGATTCGTGCTTTTTCTTGTTCTCGTACCTGCTGGATGTGCGCCGACAGACGCCGCATTTCTTCTTGCGACGTGCGCAGTGCTTCTTCGTCGCGCTTGCGATCGGTGACATCCAAGATCCAGCCGACCATGCGATAGGGCGTGTCCGATGCGTTCCATAGCGCTTGGCCGCGCGAATGCACCCAGCGCACTTCGCCCGATTTGGCGATCACTCGATACTCGATGTCGTAAGCGAGCCGATCTTCAAGATGGGCCTTCATTCTTTGCGCGACACGATCGCGGTCGTCGGGATGAATGGCGCCGAAATGCGCCTCGCGTTCGTTGGGCAGTTCGCTGTCCTCGTACCCCATGATTCGCTTGAACTGCGGCGAAAAATAGATCTCGTCGGTTTGCGGATTCCAGTCCCACAATCCTGCCATCGCACCGCTCACCGCGAGATGAAATCGTTCCTCGCTGGCCGTCAATGCGGCGCGATAGCCCTCGATGGATAGCTCGAACGGCGCGAGCAGCTCGTTGAAAAATGCCGTCGATGCATCGAGCAGATGCTCGCGATCGGCGGGCGCGGCAGGCAGCACGAGCGTATCGAGCGCGGCACGATGCAATTGCGCGATGTCGAGCAGCCCGAGCCCATCGGCCATGGCCTGCCGGCCGAGTTCATAGGCGTGGGCGAGCCCAGCTTCGCTCGCTGCCTCCAAGTACGCTCGAAGGCCGCAGAGATACGCGGCGCTCAGCGCCTCGAGCCGCGTGCTCATGGGCCAGCCCCAAGATAGCGCGCAACGACCACATGCGCATCGTCGGTTTCTTTCGCATATCGGACCAGGATCGATTCGGCGATTTCCTGTGCGGTAAATTGCGTCACGATGCCCGCGCTGAAGGTGCTTCGAATGCCGTCGGTCGCCATGACCAGCAGGTCGCCGCTTGCCACCTCATGCCGCGTAGCGCGCAGCGACGGCAAGCGATAACCCACGACACCGCCGCGCGTCGAAATGACTTCTTTGCGCCTTTGCGCCGATCCCGCCGCGCGGATCAGGACGCCGTCGACGTTGCCGACGCCGGTCCAGGTCATCGATGCGTCCCTCGCATCGAACCATGCGACGGTCATCGCCGCGCCCCGAGTTTTGCGCAGCGCTTCATGGCATTGCTGCACGAGCAGCACGATCGACGCACCGTCGTGCGCTTCGACCACAGGAATCGCAGCGCGCACGGCCTTGGCCGCTTCGATGCCATGCCCAAGCCCGTCGAGCAGCGCCACGAGTGCGCCGTCCTCGCGCTCGACGACCGCATGCATGTCGCCGGACGGCTCTTCCAGCGCGCGGCCGGCCCAGCCCCACTCGATGATCGACGCTCGCGAGGCGGCCGGATCGGTCATCGCAGCCACCTTTTCATTTTGACGGTCGTGCCTTTGCCGACGACCGACGTCAGCGCGAATTCGTCCATGATTCGCTTCGTGCCAGGCAGGCCCACCCCGAGGCTTTTCGCCGTGGAGTAGCCATCGCGCATCGCGAGTTCGATATCGGCGATGCCGGGGCCTTCGTCCTCGGCGACGATGGAGATGCCCACGCGCACGCCATCGTCGATCCTGCACATCACGATCTCGCCGCGGCGCGCGTAGCTGATGATGTTGCGGGCGATCTCCGAAATGGCCAGTGCGATGATGGTGCGGTCCGTGTTCGAGAAGCCGATTTCGGCGCCCAATTCGCGGCCTTTTTGGCGCGCGATGACGACGTCCTCCTCGCGCTCGATAGGCACGCGGATCTCAGCCGGCATGGCCCAGGCTCCTGCGCGCGGTTTTGCCTAGGTAGTCGAGGCCTTCTTCGAGGTCGAGCGCTGTCGCGATGCCTTCTAGTGCGAGCCCGAGCTGCACCATGGCGAAGGCCACCTCCGGCTGGATGCCGACGACGACCGTGGTAGCGCCGCGCAGCTTGGCGACATAGGCGATCCCGCGCAGGGTGCGCGTGGCGAACGAATCGAGCACGTCGAGCGCGGTTACGTCGATGATGACGCCGCGGGTGCGGAAGCGGCCGATCTTCTCGGCGAAGTCTTCACGCAGTTGGATGAGGTCTTGGTCCGTGAGCGCAGACTGAATCGACGCGATCAGTACATCGCCTTGCTTGAGAATAGGAACGGACACGGTATCAGCTCACTCCATTCACGCGCGCGTCGATCGGCTCCCCTTGCGTGACGCGGTAGCCCAGATTGCGCTCGGCCACTTCGATGCCGCCTTGCAGGTCGCTTACGGCATCGAGGCCGCCCAATTCGATGCCCAACGACACGAGCGACTGGGCCACGGGCGCCGAGATGCCGCTCACGATGACGCGCGCGCCCATGAGGCGTGCTGCCGTCACGGTCTGCAGGATATGGTTGGCGACGCGCGAGTCGATCGTGGCGACACCGGTCACATCCATGACGACCACTTTGGCTCGGTTCGCCCGAATCGATTCCAACAGGTTCTCGGTAATGAGGCGCGCGCGATAGGTATCGATCACACCGATGATCGGCAACAGCAGCAGACGGTCGCGCAGTTGCAGCACGGGCGTCGACAGTTCCCTGATCGCCTCTTGCTGCTGCCGGATGACGCGCTCGCGTTGGGCCACGAGCACATCGACGATGAGACCGATATCGAAGAAGACCACCTTCTGGAGCGACATGAAGGCTTCGAATGCATCCGGGGGCGGCAGGCCGGCATGCTGCATGATGTCCGAGCCGATCTGCTTGACCAGGGCGAGGAAGGCGCCCAAGAAGCTGCGGTTGTCGAGGCCGGCTGCCGCATAAAGCAAGCCGAGCTCGATGCGCTGCTCGACGTATTGAGTGTCGTACTCGCCCGAGGCGAGCCCCTGCAGGTGATCGAGCTTGAGGCGCCTCGCGCGATCGAACAGCGCCGTGTTGTGAAGCAACGGGCGGGCCTCGGCGAAGTTGGCGAGGGAATCGAAGAAGATGGCGCAATAGTCGTCGGCCCCGCGCAGAACGAGGTCTTTGATCGTCGCAATGCGCCCCAGATCGACCGCCTCGAGGCCGACGATCTCCCTGCGGCGCTCGATTGCCCCGCTGTTCAACCCCATTTGGTGCATCAATGCGAGCGACTCACGTTGCTCAAACTGCTCTGCCATGCGCGCCTCCTCGGTTGCGGCCCAGCGCGCAACTCGTACTGTTTGCCGCTGGGCATCGGATTCGGGAAATACGACACGGCAGCCCGGCGTCGGTCAGCGTGTCGGCAGTTCATCGCGGCCCGCGGAAGGGCTGACCGCATTCGCGTTGCTGAAATCGTTTGTGTTATCGCGGCAATGACTGTGTCTCGCGCGGCGACGTTTCGTCGAACCGGGTAAAAACCAATATGTGAACCGTCAGGTTATTCGAAGTATAGCGAGGGTTGGGGAACTCGCAAGCGTCACCGCGCACGTCATGTGCGGCGCCGCCGCGACGGCGCGCGGCCCGTCGACGCCCGCACGACGAGTTCGGGCGAGCGCACGACATAGATGTCCTGGGCCGGCTCGCCGCCTTCGATCATTTCCAACGCGAGGGCGATCGAGCGCGCGGCGATTTCCGCGGCGGGCAGCCGCACGGTCGTCAATGCGGGGCGAAACTGATGCGCGAGTTCGATGTCGGTGAGCCCGATGACCGATATGTCGTCGGGCACGCGCTTGCCGAGATCGGCCGCAGCCTGCATGGCGCCGATCGCCATCAGGTCGTTCGTTGCGAAGATGCAGGTGAGGCCGGGCTTGTCGCGCAGCAGACCGATGGCCGCTTCGTATCCGCCTTCGATCGAGTCGCGCGCTTGAACCACGGCGAGCGATTTATCCGCATGACCATGGGCCGCGAGCGCGCTTGCGAAGCCTTCGAGACGAATGGTTTGCGGGCCGCCCGAGCCTGCGCCGACGAGCGCGCCGAACTTGCGATGCCCTAGCGACGAAAGATGCTCCGCTGCGAGCGCGCCCGCGGCGGCGAAGTCGATCGTGACGCAGGGCAGGGCGCGCGAAGGCTGCACGTGTTCCCACATGCAAAGGACGACGGCAATGCCTCTGCTCGCGATCTCCGTCAATTCGCGCTCGCTCAGGTCGGTGTTCATGACGATGACGCCCGAGGCTAGCGAACCAGCGATTTGCTCCAGATACGCACGCGTGATGGCCGGGTCGTCGTCGGTGTTGCACACGAGCAGGAAGTGACCGCGCTTGCGTGCTTCGCGCTCGGCGGCGAGAACGAACTCCGGGTAAAACGGGTTCGTGATGTTGGAGAGCATCAACGCGAGGGTGGACGTGCGGCCCCGTGCGAGCGCGCGCGCGGTCAAGTTGGGTCGATAGCCCAATTCGCGGATGGCGGCCATGACGCGGTCGACGGTCTCCGGTTTCACCTTCTGCGGGTTGCGCAATACGTTCGAAACCGTTGCGCCCGTGACCTTCGCGCGTCGCGCGACTTCGGCAAGCGTGACCACTCGTTGTTCCCCCGGCTTCACTGCCTTCGCGAGCGTCTCGGGACGTTCGACGATGGTTTGTTCAAATGCTGAGATGGGTGCTCAGAAGTTGCGTAACCGAATTCGTCGCGCTAACTTCCATTCCACGACGAGAGCGGTCATGCCATTGGAGACGACATGGTACGAGCAAACAACGTGTTTTGGCGACGAAAATTTAAGCGCTTAAATTCAGAGACGCGATGCGCGCGCGCCGCTCGAAGGAGCGCGTGAAGTCCGCCATTTTTCTGCGTCACGTATCGAAGCAATACGGTCTGCACGCATCAGGCTCGCCATCGATCGTGCGTACGGTGCAACCGGTCGAGCAGTTGGGCGTGCAGTAGACCGGCACCACGCCGATACCAAAGACAAACAGAAGGAGACATTCATGAAGCTACAGGTTCGTACGCTCGCGCTGGCCTGCTTGACTTGCGCGACGCTTGCCGCCGCATCGACGGCGTTGGCGAGCACGTTGAACGTTACCGTCTCGGCGCGCGGCAATCAGCGCGCCACATGGAAAAACGCGTTCGATCAGTTCAAGAAAGCCAATCCCGATGTGGACCTGAAAGTCAGCTACGTGGGCGAGGAGGCTTATAAGGTTCAATTGTCGGGCTGGCTCGCAACCGATCCGCCCGATATGCTGAGTTGGCACAACGGCGAACGCATGGCGTATTTCGCCAAGCGCGGCTTGCTGGAAGATTTGACGAGCGATTGGCAAAAGAACGGATGGAATCGGACCTACGCCTCGGTGAAGTCGTCGTCGACCTACGCGGGCAAGCAATACAGTTTGCCGCTGGGTACCGATGCGTACGGTTTCTTCTACCGTAAAGATCTGTTCCAGAAAGCCGGGATTGCGGCCGAGCCCACCACATGGGCGCAATTCTTGGACGATTGCAAGAAGCTGAAGGCAGCCGGTATCGCGCCGATCGCCGTCCCCGCACGAGATGCTTGGACGCTGGCCGCCTGGTTCGACTATCTCGACTTGCGCGTCAACGGCTACGACTTTCATCAGCAACTCATGGCGGGCGACATCGCTTACACCGATCCGCGCGTAAAGCACGTGTACGACGCATGGAAGACGTTGATCGACGACAAGTACTTCATCGATAACGCGTTGTCCTACGACGTCGATTCGATCAGCCCCCTGCTCGTGAATGGCCAGGCCGCCATGCTGTTGATGGGCACGTTCTTCTCGGCGGGGTTGCCTGCGGCCACGCGCAATGAAATGGGTTACTTCCGCTTTCCGATCGTCGATGCGTCGGTTCCGGTTGCCGAGGATGGGCCGGTCAACGTTTTGATCGTGCCGGCCAAGGCAAAGAACAAGGCCGATGCGCGGCGTCTGCTGGCGTTCATGGGGACGGCTCAAATCAACGGTGAACTCGCAAAAGGGTGGGGCCAGTTGCCGTCGAACAACGAAGCGGCGGAGCCGCAGGATCCGATTTCGAAGGTCGGCTTCAAGACGCTCTCGGGTACGACGGGCGGCATTGCGCAGTTCTACGACCGAGATATGACCAAGGAAATGGCCGACGAAGGGATGAATGCCATGCAGCAGTTCTTCTCCGATCCGGCGCAGATCGACGCAATCCTGCAGCGCTTGGAAGCTACGCGTAAGCGAATTTACAAGAAGTAGCCGTATCGGCGCGCGAGGGCGATGCCGCTGGCTCACCCTCGTCGATTTACGGCGGAGTGTGAATCAATGTCGATTTCCGTTATTCAACGTGGACTGCGACTGGGTCTCCTCGTAGCGGGCAATTTCGTGCCGATTCAGATCTCGATGATTCCGGTGCGAGAGTTGAAGGGTTGAAGAACCTAGCCCACTGGATCGCGTTTGTCTTCTGCCCTGACCGAATCGAGGAACCTTTCAATGCATCTCGGCGTTTGCTATTACCCGGAACATTGGCCCGAAAACAAGTGGGAAAGCGATGCGCGGCGCATGGCCGAGATGGGCATCACGCGCGTGCGCATCGCGGAATTTGCCTGGTCTCGCATGGAGCCGGAGCCGGGGCGTTACGAATGGGCGTGGCTCGACGCCGCCATCGCGACACTTTCCCGCCATGGGCTCGAGCTCGTGCTTGGCACACCGACGGCGGCGCCGCCGAAGTGGCTCGTCGATGCGCATCCGGACATTTTGCCGGTGAGGCACGACGGTGGCGTGCTCCAGTTCGGCTCGCGGCGCCACTACGATATTTCGAGCCCCATCTATCGGGAACATTGCGCGCGTATCGTCGAGACCATGGTGCGCCGATATGGTGATCACCCAGCCGTCGTAGCTTGGCAGACCGACAATGAACTCGGTTGCCACGATACCTTGCCCACGTACACGCAGGCCGCGTTGCAGCGCTTTCGACAGTGGCTCGGACAGCGCTATGAAACGATCGCCGCGCTCAACGCGTCATGGGGCAATGTGTTTTGGAGCATGGAGTACCACAGCTTCGATGAAATCGAACTGCCTCATCGCACGCCGACCGACGTCAACCCGGCCCATGCACTCGACTTTCGGCGCTTTCAATCGGAGGAAGTGGCGAGCTTTCATGCGTTGCAGGCCGACCTGATCCGGCGCCACGCGCCGGGGCGCGATGTGCTGCACAACTTCATGGGCTTTTATGCCGCGTTCGATCATTACGCGTTCGCACGGGGTCCGCTCGATGTTGCTGCCTGGGATAGCTATCCGGTTCCTCGCACCGAAGTCCTCCCGCTTCCCGAAGCGCAGAAGCATCGTTGGGCGCGCACGGGGCACCCCGATGTCTCGGCGTTCAGTCACGATCTTTATCGCGGCGTCGGCAAGGGGCGGATGTGGGTGATGGAACAGCAAGCCGGGCCGGTCAATTGGGCGCCGTTCAACCCGGTGCCGCAACCCGGCATCGTGCGGCTCTGGACCTGGGAAGCGTTTGCGCACGGTGCGGAACTCGTCTCGTACTTCCGCTGGCGCCAGTGCCCTTTTGCGCAAGAGCAAATGCATTCGGGCCTGAATACCCCCGACGATGCGCTCTCGCCGGGCGGGCGCGAAGCCGCCCAAGTGGCGCGCGAGTTGCGCAATCTTGCGTTGCCCGCCGATGATTTGCGGTGCACGCGCGCGCCCGTGGCGCTGCTGTTCGATTATGAAGCGCAGTGGGTGGTCGAGACGCAACGGCATGGCGCGGACATCGACTATCAGCACATCGTGTTCGAATGGTATAGCGCACTGCGCGAGTTGGGCCTTGATGTCGATGTCGTATCGGCGCGGGCAGAGGTGGGCGAATACAGGCTCGTCGTGGCGCCGACATTGCCGATTCTGCCGCCGAGCGTGGTCGAGCAGATCGAGCGCGGATCCAGTCATTGGGTATTCGGACCGCGCACCGGGTCCAAATCACCGGCTTTTGCGATCCCTTCGCAATTGCCCCCGGGTGAACTACAGCGCGTGTTGCCGGCGCGCGTCGTCGCGGCGGAATCGCTGCGGCCGTCCATTCGGCCAGCGCTTCGTTTTGAAGAGGTGGACGGCTGCGCATTGCGTTGGCGCGATCACGTGGAGGCGGGCGCGGCGACGGAGACGATCGTTCGTTTCGACGACGGCATGCCCGCGGTGCTGCGATGCCACCGTGTCACGTATGTGGCGGCTTGTTTCGACCAAGCGGTGCTGCATGCGGTCATGGCCAATTGTGTTCGAGCCGCAGGCATCCAAGCGATGCCGATGCCCGAGGGCTTGCGGCTGCGCAGGCGCGGGCCATTGCGCATGGCGATCAATTATGGCGATCGGCCGCAGGCCGTGCCCGCGTCCGCTCGCGCGAAGTTCGTACTGGGCGGCCCGGTCGTTGGCCCGGTCGATGTGGCCGCTTGGATCGAAGAAGACTGAGCGGTGCGGGCTCGTTTGCTTCGGCTCGCGCGAATCGAGCACTTCGTGCCGCTCGCTGCGGCAACGTTGATGCTCGGCGTCGCATTGTCGTTCACGGCGCCGTATCTCTCGCTGTTCGGCGTGGAGCAGGCGGGGATGTCGCCGCTGCAACTGGGCGCATTCATGACACTCGTTTCGGCGAGCGGCGTGTTCGCCAGCACGGCGGTGGGTCGATGGTCCGACCGAACCGGGTGCAATCGGGCTCCGCTGATTGCATCGCTCGTGATCGCGGCGCTCGGTTATGGGGCGTTGGGCTTCTTGCGCGGCTATGCCGAGTTGATGCTGGCGGGCGCCTTGTTGTTGGGTCCCGGCGCGGCATCGCTATCGCAGATATTTTCCTTCGGCCGCGCGGTGCTGCGGACCGGCGATCCGGCGCATGAGGAATTCGCATCGGCGGCGTTGAGGACGCTGCTTTCCGTCGCGTGGGTGTTCGGGCCTGCGGTCGGTGCGTTGATTTTGGCGCAAGGCGGTTTTACCGGTCTCTTCGCGTTCGCAGCAGCGAGCTTCACCGCAAGTGCGGTGATTGCGCTGCGCATGACTGAAATGGGACCCGACGCAAACGAGCGTCCCACATCGTGCCACGAAAGCGCGGAAGACAACGAAGACAAGGAGGAGGACGCCTCTGCAGCGTTGGAAGAAGGAATCGCCGCCACGGCGGTCGCCGCCGAACGTATCGCGACGCATGCGGCTGTGACGACGAACGGGCGCGCCACGACGTATCGCGTCCTCATGGCACTCACGTTGATTGGACTGGCCGCCAATGCAACGATGATCCTGCTGCCGCTTTACCTGGTGCAGGCATTGCACAGCACGCGCTTGACGGTCTCCGCTGCGCTCGGCGCGGGCGCTCTGCTCGAGATCCCGATGATGCTGTGGCTCGGGACGATGTCGTCGAAGTTGCGCAAACCGCGTTGGCTGACGGCTGCCGCAGCGGTGCATGCGGCCTACTTCATTGCGCTGGCGATGGTTAGCCAGCCTCTGGCGGTCGTGCCTCTGCAGATTCTCTCGGCGGCGGTGGTTGCAATCACGTCGTGTCTCGGCATGGTCTATGTGCAAGACCTCATGCCCGGCGAAACGGGCGTTGCGACGGCGCTCTTCTTCAACGCGTCGCGCGTGGGGGCCATTCTATCGGGCGTATTGTCCGGCATGATCATCGGCGCGTTCGGTTATCGTGCGGCGTTTTTACTGTGCGCTGGACTCGCGCTCGGCGCGTTCGCCTTGCTCGGATTCGATGCGATGTTAGGCAAGCGCCGCGTGCGGCGCGCGTGATGTCGACTGCCCACTTGAGGGATGCAAAATTCGTCGCCAGTGTCCACTATGTGATGGTGATCTGTCGGGCAGCCCGCGCGATGAAACCTCAGTCGTAATATGGCTGACATGGCGGGCCACGGATAATGTGCGGCTGCATGGCAGCTCGCTTGCTCGTGTGGGTGGGCAAGATCGCCCGTATGGTGAGGGAGAACAGCGATGAACAAGCAGGACCGTGAAACCGACGCCGAACGCCTGGCCGAGCGGCAGCGCCGCTTCGAGGAGGAGCTCGTCGATGCGTATGACGAAGAACTCGAAATGGAGGTGGACGACCGCATCCTGGACGGCTCCGATGCGTTCACGCCCGAAGCGCGCAGTCTGCGCAGACATTATTTTCGCGAGCTCTTTCGCCTGCAAGGCGAGCTCGTGAAGTTGCAGGATTGGATCGTGGCGACAGGGCACCGTCTCGTCGTCATTTTCGAAGGCCGCGACGCGGCAGGCAAGGGCGGCGCGATCAAACGCATTACGCAGCGTCTGAACCCGCGCGTCTGCCGCGTCGCTGCGCTGCCCGCGCCGAACAACCGCGAGCGCACGCAATGGTATTTTCAGCGCTACGTCGCGCACCTTCCGGCCGGAGGGGAGATGGTGTTGTTCGACCGCAGTTGGTACAACCGCGCCGGTGTTGAACGTGTCATGGGCTTTTGCAGCGATGACGAGTACGAAGAATTTTTCCGCTCCGTGCCGGAATTCGAAAAGATGCTGGTAAGAAGCGGCATCCAAATCGTCAAGTACTGGTTTTCGATCACCGACGAAGCGCAGGAGATCCGCTTTCAAGCGCGCATCCGCGATCCGCTCAAGCAATGGAAGCTAAGCCCGATGGATCTCGAGAGCCGCCGCCGATGGGAAGCGTACACACAAGCGAAGGAAGTGATGTTGCAGCGCTCGCATCACCCGGACGCACCGTGGTGGGTCGTGCAGGCGGTCGACAAAAAGCGGGCGCGTTTGAACTGCATCCACCACTTGCTGACCCAGGTGCCCTATCGCGAAGTCGAGCATCTGGCCATTGCGTTGCCTGAGCGCGTTCACAACGAGGACTATATCCGTCAGCCGGTGCCGGACGAGATGATCGTGCCCGAACTGTATTGAGCGGCGCGCGGCCGCGGTTGCGACCGCGACCTTGACCCATACGGGAATGATTTTCGTCGCGCGATCGAGTTGCCGTCGGACATGAGCCTAGCGCCTGCCGGTCCGATCCTTCGCGTTGACCGGCGGCCGCTGCAAAGCGCGAGCGGGTAGCGGCGTCGACATGATGATCGAGGTGCGCGTCTCGCCGTATAAGTTGATTTGCCCGATCAAGCGCTCCAGATCGGCCATGCTGACTGCAACCAAGCGCATGATGTACGAATCCGCTCCCGTGACGTGGTGGCACTCGATCACTTCCGGGATCGTCTCCAGCAATTTCAGAAATCTCGCTTTACCGGGCTGCTGTACGGTGATGGCGATCAGTGCCGTCATTACGTACCCCGCCGCAGCGGGGTTGACGCGCGCAGCGTAGCCTTCGATCACGCCGCCTTCTTCGAGACGCTTCACGCGTTCGGTCACGGCAGGCACCGACAGTTGCACCTGCCGCGCCAGATCGGTGTAAGTCATTCGGCCGTTGCCCTGTAACAGCGCGAGTATCTTCCAGTCCGATTCGTCCATTGCCATTAGCTTTTAAGGTGAAGTGACCATTCTCCCTTAAAAGCTCCCTGTTGCGTCGATCGAGCTTGGCTTACGATTAGACGTCAATGACGAGAAACAAAGATTCATACGATTCACGCGATCCACAGTGGGAATGCATCCATGTTGTTCATCAAATCGCTCACGATCGGGCTTTCCATTGCCGCACCGGTCGGCCCCATCGGCATGCTGTGCATCCAGCGAAGCCTCAGTCGAGGTTTTCGTTCCGGCTTTGCAACCGGAATGGGCGCGGCCTGCGCCGATGGGATATACGGGCTGCTCGGCGCGCTCGGCATAGCGGGGCTAGCGGCGACGCTGCCCGCACTGAGCGTCGTCCTCAAGATCGGCGGCGGGGCATTTCTGATTTGGCTTGCGTGGGCTATTGCGCGCGAGAAACCGGCACCAGCGCTGATCGCGCCCGAAGCGGCACGCGGCGGCGCCCCCCGCGACTTCTTGACGACGTTCGGTTTGACGCTGTCCAACCCCATGACGATTCTTTCGTTCATCGGCATCTTTGCCGCGCTCGGCCCGCTCGCGGGTGACCCGTCCGCGCGCGGTGGCGCGCAGTGGGCGACGGTGATCCCGATGGTGAGCGGGGTGTTCATCGGCTCGGCAGCCTGGTGGCTGTGCCTGAGTGGCGCGACATCCGCGTTGGGTAAGCGCATGCCGGTGTCGTTCATTCATGGCGTTGCACGGCTGTCGGCCGTCGTGATCGCCGTGTTCGGCGCTGTTCAACTGGTGACTGGGCTGCGCAGCATCATTTAGCCGCCGCATAGTGCGAAAGAAACATATCGGCCGTAGCCTCCGCCACTATCTTCTGCTCTCGCTTGCCGCGCGCCGTTGCCGTCGCGCAACGCTTGCATGCGTGCATCGATCCCGCTTGGTCACCCGCTGTCAACGAGCGCAGTCGCTAACGGCTTGCGCCGTCATGTTTTGACCGCGATTGCGCCGGACATCCTGACGGGCGGCTATTACATTTTGTCGCAGCGTTTTTTGGGCGCGGACCGGTAGCATAGCGCGCTGATCTATGCGGCCGCACGCGCTGTTCGGCGCAGGACGCAGCAAATTGGACCGATCACCCAATTCGATAGGGCGTTGTCTCCCGTTCTGAGATTCACTTTTGCATCGAGTGAGCACTGCGCGCGTGCGACGACTGCGATAATCGGGGACATGCACCGGCGCCAAGCGCCGCTAAGTCGCCACGATGTTGCGCCGCCCGCACGGCTTCGTTCATTGCCTTCGCCGTCTACCCATTTCGTTCGACCTTCCGCCATGTCCACTTCACGCATCCTCGCTCCCGCGTTGCGCGCACTCGTCCGCACTCCAGACGAAGCCGCTGCGCAGATTCGCCACAACATGACCGTTGCAATGAGCGGCTTCACCGGTTCGGGCTATCCCAAAGCGGTGCCTAGCGCCTTGGCTCGCCAGATCCAAGACGCGCACGGCCGCGGCGAAGATTTCCGCATCAACGTGCTGACGGGCGCCTCGACCGCTCCCGAACTCGACGGGGCGCTTGCCCGCGCCGACGGCATTTCGATGCGTCTGCCGTATCAGTCCGATCCGACTTTGCGTGACCGGATCAATGCAGGAGAACTCGACTACCAGGACATTCACCTGAGCCACGTGGCGCAATATGCATGGTTCGGTTTGTTCGGAGAGATCGATGTGGCGATCGTCGAAGTCGCCGGCATTCGCGAGGACGGCCTGTTGATTCCTTCCGCCTCGGTGGGCAACAACAAGACGTGGCTCGAGCAGGCGAAGAAAGTGATCCTCGAAGTCAATTCGCGCCAGCCGGCGGGCCTCGAAGGCATGCATGACATCTACTACGGCACGGCGCTGCCGCCGGATCGTAAGCCGATTCCGCTCACGAAGAGCAGCGACCGCATCGGCGAGCCGTATTTGCGTTGTTCGGCCGACAAGATCATCGCCATCGTCGAAACCGACGCGCCCGATCGTAGCAACGCCTTTTCCGCCCCCGATGCGACGTCCAAGCAAATTGCCGGGCATCTGCTCGATTTCTTGCGCCATGAAGTCGCTCGCGGGCGCTTGCCGGCGAATCTGCTGCCGCTGCAATCGGGCGTCGGCAACATCACCAATGCGGTGCTCGCGGAATTGAGTTCGGCAGGCTTCTCGAATCTGACGGCGTTCACGGAAGTCATCCAAGACGGCATGCTAGATCTGCTCGCCGACGGCACATTGAGTTTCGCGTCCGCAACGGCGCTCTCGCTAAGCCCCGCGGCGGTCAAGCGTTTCGCGGACGAGATCGACATGCTGCGCGAGAAGATCGTGCTGCGCCCGCAAGAGATCAGCAATCACCCGGAACTGGTGCGTCGCTTGGGTTGCATTGCGATGAACGGAATGATCGAGGCCGATATCTATGGCAACGTGAATTCGACGCACGTGATGGGCACGAAGATTCAAAACGGCATCGGTGGTTCGGGGGACTTTGCCCGCAACGGCTATCTCTCGTGCTTCCTATCGGCAAGCACGGCCAAGGGCGGCGCCATTTCACGGATCGTGCCGATGGCGAGCCACGTCGATCATACCGAGCACGACGTGGCCGTGGTCGTGACCGAGCAGGGCATTGCGGACGTTCGCGGTTTATCCCCGAAACAGCGGGCGCGCAAAATCATTGCCAACTGTGCGCACCCGGATTTCCGGCCGATGCTCGAGGATTACTTCGCGCGCGCATGCCGTGAAAGCTTCGGCAAACGGACGCCGCATCTGCTTGCCGAGGCGCTGAGCTGGCATGAGCGCTTCGTGCGCACCGGCTCGATGAAGCCTTGATGAAGCGGGGGCATACGGGGTCCCGGCACGCCCCGAATGCCCCCGCTGTGCCTCCCGCGCGGCGATGAGCCGCGCGCGGCCCGCGCAAGATCAAGCGCAATGTTGATCGAACGCCGGGTACAAGCGAATCTCTTCACGCGTCATGCGTTGACGCAAGTGGGTGATAGTCGCGCCCATTTGGCGCGCGAAATCCAAACCCGCCTTTCCTCGCTCGAGCGAATCGAAAAATGCGAGTACCTCATGCGAGATCCCTTTCATCTCCGATGCATAGTTGGAGGCGAGTTCCTGGGTCACCGCGTGTTTCTGCATTTGCGGATAGAGGCTGTGGTCTTCACGAGCAAGATGGGCCATGACCAAGCCTTTCACCTCCTTCAGCTTTTTTCGGCCCTCTTCGGTCATGCCGATGTTTCTGCAGGCTTCGAGGAGACGGAAGATTTCTTGGTGTTCGCTCTTGAGAATTGCTGTAAGTGACATGGTTCTTTTATGTGTCCGTGGTAGGTGCGCTGGGTTGTGAAGCAATTAAAGATGTATGAACTATACATCTTTAATTGCTTGCACCGTCAATGCCCACACCCCTTTTGCGGGCTTCGAGCGCGCATCCGAAAAAGGCTGGACGCGGCAGGTCGCCCCCCGCGCCTGCCCGTCAGACTGTGGGCAAACATCCCGGACTCGTAGTATCGTCATTGTCTTCCTTCAAGGAGCTGCGCTGTGGCCTCTCTCCCACTTCAAAGCAGGAGAACTACTATCGGTGGCGGGCATTGCGCACGTAGGGCCGAGGCCAAGCAATGAAGTTCGATATCGTCGTGCTCGGCGGCGGCATCGTCGGCGTCTCGGTGGCGTTGCAGTTGCAACGCCGCAATCTATCGGTGGCGCTCGTCGACCGTCGCGCGCCGGGCCACGAGACGTCGTTTGGGAACGCCGGACTGATCCAGCGCGAAGGCGTCTATCCCTACGCATTTCCGCGCGACCTGGGCTCGCTCGTGCATTACGCCGGCAACCGTGCGACGGACGTTCGCTACCATCCTTCGGCGGTGCCGGCTCTGTTACCGTTTCTCTATCGGTATTGGTACCACTCGCGCGCCGATCGGCATGCGGAGATCGCACGCGCCTATTCGACGCTGATCGAGCACTGCGTCACAGAGCATCGTGCGTTGATCGATGCGGCGGGCGCGCAATCGCTGGTGCGCAATGGCGGCTGGATCAAGGCGTTTCGCACCGAACGCGTCATGCATAAAACGCTGGCGGAGGCGCAGCGTTGGCATGCCGAGTACGGTGTGGAATACGAAGCGCTCGATCGGTCCGCGCTGCAAGCGGCCGAACCGGCGTTGAGTTCGGTGCTGATCGGCGGGGTGCGTTACCCGTCGTCGGATTCGGTGAGCGATCCGGGCCGGCTCGTCACTGCTTACGTGAAGCTGTTCGAGCGAAGCGGCGGCACAGTGTTGATCGGCGATGCAAATACGCTCGAGCGATCGTGGCGCGTCATGACGGAGCGCGGGCAAGTCGAGGCGGCGTCCGTCGTCGTCGCGTTGGGGCCGTGGTCGAAAGAGCTGGCGCATAAGTTCGGCTATTCGCTTCCGCTGGCCGTGAAGCGCGGCTATCACATGCACTACGCGGCACGAAATGGCGCGCGGCTGAATCGGCCCGTGCTCGATGCCGAGATCGGCTATTTGATTGCGCCGATGACGCGCGGTATTCGATTGACGACAGGGGCTGAATTCGGTCGTCGCGATTCACGCAAGACGCCCGTGCAACTCGATGCGGTCGAACCGATTGCGCGCGGGGTCTTTCCGCTGGGTGACCGGGTAGATGATGACCCGTGGCTCGGCTGCCGTCCATGCACGCCCGACATGATGCCGATCATCGGTCCGGCCACGAAAGAAAAGGGCTTGTGGTTCGCGTTCGGTCACGCGCATCATGGGCTGACGCTCGGGCCCGTGACGGGGCGGTTGATCGCGGAAATGATGACAGGCGAGCGGCCGGTGGTGGACCCTACGCCGTTCCGCGTCGAGCGGTTTTGAAAGACGATTCGATGCCTATTGCTTCGCCTCGTTCCCAAAGCTCTCCGTCAACCAATCCCGCATCATCCGATACGAGCGCGCGGCCGCTTTCTCGTCGTACCGGCAATTCCCCGTCTTGGCGGTCGCTTCCGTCTCCGTGAAGCAATGCACGACGTGCCCGATTTCGACGAACTGCCAATCAGCCGGACTCTGCTTCATCTGCTCGGTGAACTTCGGCACGTCGGGCATAGTGAAGGCATCATCGGATCCGTTGATCGCCAGCACGCGCGCCTTGATATGCGAAGCGAGCGATGGGTCGTCCGTACTCAAATCGCCATGGAATGCAACGACGGCTTTGGCGTCGGCGCCACTGCGCGCAAGGTCGAGCACCACTGCACCTCCGAAGCAAAACCCGATGGCCGCGAGGCGCGACAGATCGATCGGCGCATGCGTGGCTTCAGCCTTAAGTTGATCGAAAGCTTTGTCGACGCGTGCGCGCATCAGATTGCGGTCTTGATAAAGCGGCGCGACAGCCTCCTTCGCTTGCGCGTCGTTTTTCGGCCTCACACTTTCCCCGTACATATCCGTCAGCAAAATGACATAGTCCTTGCCTGCGATTCTTTTTGCTTTTGCAATGGCGATATCGGTGATGCCGGACCAGTTCGGCACCATGACAAGCCCTGGGCGCTTGACTTGGGTTGCATCGTCATAAACGAGGAAGCTTTTGAAAGTCGTGCCGCCCAACGTCCAGCTAACGGGTTGGGCGACCATTTTCGCAAGGGCCGACGTAGAAGCGAGAACAGTGAGCAACGCAACAGCAAGACGCACGAATCGCATGGCGGATGTCTCTCGGTAGGGTGAACGAAGGATGGCGGGTACCGGCGGCACGTGGCCTTAGCGAGCGGGCCGTTGGCTCAGCCAGATGCTTCCGATCACGAATCCTACACCGGCAATTTGAATGGAACTAAGCGTTTGATCGAGGAAGGTCCAACCTAGTGTGACCGCCGTCAACGGGCTGATGAACAGCAGCGGCGACACCACCGTGGCGTCGAGTCGAGCGATGCCACGAAACCAGATCACATACGTGAGTGCCGCCCCGATCAACCCGAGCCATGCGAGCGCCGCGAGATTGATTGCCGTTGGCGCGGGCAGTGTCGGAGCAAACGCCAAAACGACCGGTACCAGCAATATGCCCCCGGCGGTCAGTTGCCATGCCGTGAAGGTGAGCAACGATACAGGCGGCTGCCACTTGCGGGTGAGGATATTGCCGAAGGCCATGGACGCCGCGCCCGCAAGGCCGGCGACGATCCCGATCGAATCGAGCGCGGCGCGCGGGGTCAACACGAGCAACGCGACGCCTCCGATGCCAAGCAACGCGGCAACGATGGACAGAGGGCGAATAGGGCTCGAAAGCAATAGCCTCGCCAAGAAAACGGCAAATAACGGTTGCACTGCCGCAACCGTGCCCGCCCCCCCCCCTGGAAGCCGGTAGGCGGCGACGAACAGCATGCTCAGAAAGATCGAGATATTGAGCGCGCCAAGAACGAAGACGCGCCACCACCAGATGCCCCGCGGCAGTTGACGCACGATCAGTAGCAGCAGCAAGCCGGCGGGCAACGCACGCAGCAGCGCGACCGTCATCGGTGCAAAATTCGGCAGAAACTGAGTCGTGACGATATAGGTGCTGCCCCACACCATAGGGGCGATTGCCGTGAGCAGCACATCCTGGCCGGTGGTTTTCATGCGACGACCAGTACTTCCGAGAGCGGGCGACGCGGCTTTTGCGGCCAGTTGCCCGGCGCGGCGCGACCTACACAAACGAGCATGACGGGCACTTCGTCGGCGCCAAGTGCAAACGCGCGCGCCACGCCCTCGGCGTCGAATCCCCCCATGGGTCCCGAGACGAAGCCCATCGCTTCGGCAGCATAGATGAGCGTAGCCGCGCCGAGGCTCGCCGAACGCACGGCTTCGTCGCGTGCATCCCGAGGGTTCGCGTATTTCGCTCGAGCACCATCTTGCCAACTCGACGATGTCTGCGCCGTCATATGGCCGCTTTCGACGAAAGGACTCAGCCTTTCATGGATACGCAGCGCATCCGGCAGTTGCCCGCAGACGATGAAGGTGACCGCGGCATCGGATACCTTCGCTTGATCATAAGCAAGCGCGCGTAGCGTGGCTTTCGCTTCGGGCGTCTTGACCGCCACGAACCGCCAGTTCTGCAAGTGATACGCGGTTGGCGCACGCGTCGCGAGATGCACGAGTTCGCCGATTACCGTATCCGGCAATACGTGCGATGCGTCGAATCGGTTGGCCGAAACACGTTGCTCGATCAGTGCGAGCATGGCATCGATCTTCATTCTTATCCCTTCCTGAATGCAGTTGCATCAGGATACGGATTTCACTGGAAGATGATAATGCGTGCGCCGGAAGAAGATCATTCACTGGCAGTGAATGGTTAGAAACCCGAGTTACGCCATGGAAGCGTTTAGGCCTGACGCCTCGTTGCTCCGAAGGCGTCAGGCCCGCACGACGGGTTCATCCCTTCGTCGCCCCAAACGTGAGCCCCGCCACGAAATGCTTTTGCATGGCGAAGAACATTGCAACCGAGGGCAACGCGGCAAGAATCGATCCGGCCGAAACGAGGTTCCAGGCGGTCGTCCATTGGCCCTTGAGCGCGGCCACGCCTACCGTGATGGGCGCGGCATCGTCGCCTTGCGTGAGGCACAGCGCCCAAAAATAGTCGTTCCACACGAAAGTGAAGACGAGAATGCCGAGCGCTGCCAACGCCGGTCGAATCAGCGGCAGCACGATCCGAAAGAACACGGTCCATTCGTTCGCGCCTTCGATCCGCGCCGCTTCGATAAGCTCGAACGGCAACTGTTTGATGAAGTTGCGTAGAAACAGCGCGCAAAAGCCGGTTTGAAACGAGAGGTGAAACAGGATCAAGCCGCTAACCGAGTTGTACAACCCGAGGTGCAATGACAGGTCGCGCACCGGGATCATCAGCACTTGGATCGGTACGAAGTTTCCCGCAACGAACGTTGCGAACAGCGCGGAGTTTCCGGGGAACCGATAGACTGCAAGCGCAAAGCCCGCCAGCGCCGCCAGTGCGATGGCGCCGGCCACCGCTGGCAGCGTGATTTGCACGCTGTTCCAGAAGTAGTGCAGCATCGGCGATGTCGTGAGCGCTTCCCGATAGTTCTCGATGAGCGAGAAGTGCTTCGGCCACCCCCAATAGTTGCCTTCGCTGAGTTCTTCCGTGGACCTTATCGAAGTCACCATTACCGCAATCATCGGCAGCAGCCAAATCACGAGCGCGACCGGCAGCGACAATTGATAGGCGCGGCGCGATACGGGCTTCCATTTCTCGACCGGCATGGGAAACATAATCAGTACTCCTTAGCGTTCGTTCCTGAGCAATCGGCGCAAGTGATAGACGATATACAGCAGCATGATCGCGAACAACACGACAGCGATCGCGGCGGAGTAGCCGAGCCGGTAGTACTTGATCGCCTGGTCATACATGTAATACGCGAGCACGGTCGAGCTTTCGAACGGGCCGCCCCCTGTCATGACCGAAATCAAGTCGAAGCTGCGCAATGCCCCGATGACAGTGACGACGATCGCCATGAACGTCGTCGGCCTCAATTGCGGGAGGATGACGTGCCACAGCAACGACCATCCTTTTGCGCCTTCCATGCGCGCCGCTTCGATTTGCTCGCTGTTGAGCGTCGTCAAGCCGGTGAGGTAAAGAATCATGCAGTACGCCGTTTGCGGCCACAGCGCGGCGAGAATGATGCCCGGCGTCGCATATCGAGGATCCCCTAGAACGGGAATGCCGTGCCCGACGATCAGCGCAAGCAGTCCGAACGTAGGGTCGTAAAACCAGGAGAAGATCAGGCCGACCACGACGCCCGACAGCACGAACGGTGCAAAGAACAGCGATTTGACGATGCGGATGCCGGCCACGGCCTGATTCAGATACAGCGCGATCGCAAGCCCCATCGGCGGCGCAAGCAAAAACAGCGCGAGCCAAATGACGTTGTTTTTCAACGCGGTGTAGAAGGTCGCGGCATGGAAGAGCTCGATGTAATTGGCGAGCCCCACGAACGTCGCATCGGTCATGCCGTCCCAATTGTAGAAACTGAGGCGAATGGTCGAGATCACGGGCCAGATGACGTAGATGGCCACCATTACGCAGGCCGGCGCGAGAAACAGACATGCCGCGCGGCGCTGCTGGCGCGCGGTCGGCGACGCGCGGCGCCGTCCGCGTCCGGCCTGACGGCTCGCGCGCGGCGCCGGGGAAGCGCCATCGCCCGGCCCCGGATTGCCGGCGCTATCGGAACGATGAGTGACGAGATGAGACACGGCAACCTCCTGATGAACCTGAGCGTGCGTGCGCGACGTCGATAGAGAAACTTTAAGCGACGTCGCGCGCGTTCACGCGCTTACTTCTTGTAGATGCGTTGCCGCGTTTGCTCGAGCTGCGCCAGGATCGCGTCGATCTTGGTCGGATCGGACACGAACTGCTGCATCCCCTTCATGCCTTCGTCGGCCATCTCCTTGGTCATGTCGCGATCGTAGAACTGCGCGATGCCGCCCTTCGTATTCGACAGAATTTGAAAACCGATCTTCGAAATCGGATCTTCCGGCTCCGGCGATTTGCTGTTCGCGGACAGCGAGCCGAGGCCCGTCCCGAGTTGAGCGCCAATGTCCGGCGTTTCGGTGAATGCGAGGAAGGCACGAGCATCCGCCTTGTTCTTCGCCTTCGCCGGAATATTGAGCGTCTCGACGGGGCCGTCCTCGGCGGTCGGCACATTCGCATCGATGATCGGGAATTGGAAGTAGCCCATTTCGGACTTCACGGTCGGCGAGAAGCCCCCCGTAATGAACGTGCCCATGAGCATCATCGCCGCTTTGCCTTGGAACAGGAACGGCTGCGCGGCATCGAGATCATAGGAGAGCGAGTTGTCGATGAAGTAGCCCACATCGAGCAACTGCTTCCACGTGGTGTAGACCTTCTTCACGCGGGCGTCTGTGTAGGGCACTTCACCGGCCATCAGCTTTTGATGGAAGGCGTTGCCGTTCAAGCGCAGGTCCAGATAGTCGAACCAGCCGGCCAGAGTCCAGGCATCGCGTCCGGCTACGGCGATCGGCGTGATGCCGGCCGCTTTCAGCTTCTTGCAATCGTCCAGGAAGTCGTTCCACGTTTTCGGTTCGCTGGCGATACCGACTTTTTGGAACAGATCTTTTCGATAGAACATGCCCCACGAGTAGTAGACGGTCGGCGCGGCGTATTGCTTGCCCTTATACGACGATGCTTCCTTGGTCGAAGCGTACGTGCTGTCCCATCCGTTCTTGGTCCAGTCGCTCGATAAGTCTTCGAACAAACCGCGCTTTGCGTAGTACGCCATGCGCTCGCCGTCGTGCCAATTCACGATGTCGGGCGGCGCCGTCGTCAACCATGCCGGAAGCTGCACTTTGTAGGCTTCTTCGTCGATGAACGCCACTTTGACATCGGTGCCGGGGTGGCTCTTCTTGAACTCGTCGATCACTTGAGTCCAGACCGCACGTTGGCTTGCGCCCTTGAATGCGATGTTCACTTCGAGCGTGCTGGCCTGCGCGGCGGTGGCGAGGGCGCCCGTCGCCACGGCCGAGGCGAGCGCGACGGCAGCGAGCATGGTGCGGGGTTTGTATGTCATGCCTGTCTCCTAGGTATTACGTCGTTGTCGGTGCTACTTTCGGGTCCGGCTTGCGCCGCATTCAACGGGGCATTCGATAGGCGGCGACGCCTTGCGCTTCGATATGGTGTGCGCCGATCACGAAAGCATCGCCGGGTATCTCCTCCGGTAACCGATACGCATCGGGGCCGTAGTTGAATACCCAAGTCAGGCCGCCGCGCCGGCTCACCCGCACGGCGTCGCCGAGATGTTCGGGTGCAAGGCCGGCTTCGTGCGCGATGCGGGCAAAGAGCGCTTGAGTCGATGCTTCGTCGAACAGACTGGCCAAGTAGTGCACGGGTCCGTGCTTCACGTAGGCGGGATGACCATCGGAGAAGGCGGCGCGAACTTGAGGGGCCTGCGCATCCCCATGAGCGCTGACATCGAGCAGATCGCGCCAGTGCCGCGCATAGCCCTCCGGCACGCTGCCGCTGAAGGTGACGCGCGAGGTGACGTTGGGCCGCATCGATTCGACCCGCCAGACGCGCGCGGGAATCAGCGATGCGAGTGGCCCGGGCGGCAGGTTGGCGGGGATTTGCAAATCGGCAGTCTTCGATCCGGTGCGCGGCCCGAGGACGATATGCGCGCGCGTAGTTTCGAGCCGCCGGACGAGATCGTCGGGCACGACGGGCAGCGGCGGCACGACGATGAGCTTGTAACCATCGAGCGGCGCGTGCGTCGAGACGATATCGACGTCGAACCCGAGCGCACGCAGCGCCGAGTAGTATTCGACGGCGAAACGCGGGTAATGAAAATCCACGCCTTGCGGCTGCACTTCGAACAGCCATTTGGCTTCGTAATCGAAGACGAGCGCGACGGGCGTTCGCACCGCTCCCGCTGCATCGGCGTCTGCCGCGATGACGGCGCGAATCTCTTGCGCGACGCGCTGTGCTTCGCCGCCGCCGATGTCCAACCGGTTATCGGGCGTGTGCAGTCCCGCATGCATTTGCTCCTGTGCAAACGGGGCTTGGCGCCAACGGAAGTACGACACGCAGCCGGCCCCGTGGGCAAAGGCCTCCCAGCTCCACAAGCGCACCATGCCCGGCAGCGGGGCAGGATTCCACTTTGCCCAATTGACCGGGCCCGGTTGCTGTTCCATCACCCAGAACGGCAGCTTCGACATGCCACGGTACAGGTCGTGATTGAACGATGCGAAATCCGGGTGGCCAGTGCGCAGGAATTTCGCCTTGATCTCCGGTTCGTACCATTGCTCTTCGAGCGCGCCGAGCGGATAGCTATCCCACGAGGCTACGTCCAGATCGTCGGCAACCTTGTAGTGATCGAACTCGGTGAACAACTGCATGAAGTTGTGCGCGATGGGACGACCAGGCGAATGCTTGCGGATGATTTCCACTTGCATGTGGTTATAGCGCTTGACCTCATCGGACGCAAAGCGCCGATAGTCGAGCCGGTGCGACGGATGCGCTTCGGTGACGGTGCCGATCGGTGCGTCGATTTCTTCGAAGCTGCGATACTCCATGCTCCAGAACACTGTGCCCCATGCTCGATTGAGCGTATCGATGTTGCCATAGCGCGCCTTCAGCCAGGCGCGGAAACGCGTGAGCGCAGCGGGCGAGTAGCTGACGACGGTTTGATGGCAACCGTACTCGTTGTCGGTTTGCCAAAAGCCGACGGCAGGGTGTTGCCCATAGCGCGAAGCGACGGCTTCGCAAATCGCTTTCGACGCTTCGAAATAGGCGGGCGACGAGAAATCGTAGTGACGGCGCGATCCGAAGCCCCGGGTTCTTCCGTCCGCGCCGACGGGCAGAATGTCGGGGTGGCGATCGATGAGCCACTTAGGCGGCGTGGCCGTGGGCGTGCACATGACGACTTTGAGCCCTTCGGCGGCGAGCGTATCGATGGCGCGATCGAGCCAGCCCCAATCGAATTCGCCGGGTGCCGGTTCGATGCGGCTCCAGGCGAATTCGGCGATGCGTACTTGGTCGATGCCGAGCGCCTTCATGCGCGTGGCGTCCTCTTTCCACATGGCTTCGGGCCAGTGCTCGGGGTAATAGCAGACGCCTAGGCGCATTCGTGGGTCCTCTTGTCGTTGTCGCTTATGCATGTTGTTCGATGGTGTCGAGCGGAGCGAGGGCGAAGCCGTCTTCGCCGAAAAGATGGCAGGCGTTTGCCGGTGCGCAGAACCGTGCGCGCTCGCCTTGCTTCAAGCGTGCGTCGCCGGGCGCTTTGGCGATCAGCGCGGCGCCGCCCGGTTGTTCGAGATGCACGTAGCTGTGCTCGCCGAGTGCTTCGACGAGCGCGATCGGGCGTGCGAGGGTAATGGCGCTGCGCTCGCTGGCTTGCGTTGCTTCGCCCTGCACGGGTTCGAGATGCTCCGGTCGCACGCCGAACGTGACCGATGCGCCGATGCTCAAGCCCTTGCCTTGCAACGGCAACCGCACGGATTCGCCGCTGCCTTCGAGCGTGATGGCGATACCGTCGGCATCGATAGACGCCACCTTCGCCGGAAGAAAATTCATGCGTGGCGAGCCGATGAAGCCGGCGACGAATTTGCTTTTGGGCCGGTGGTAGAGATCGAGCGGCGCGCCCACTTGCGCGATGCTGCCGAAGCGCTCGGTGTCGCTGCCCGCGTGCAGGAGTACGATTTTGTCGGCGAGGGTCATCGCTTCGATTTGATCGTGCGTTACATAGACGACGCTGGCATTGGCGAACTGTCGATGCAGCCGCGCGATCTCGATGCGCGTCTGTCCGCGCAAGGTGGCATCGAGATTCGAAAGCGGCTCGTCGAACAAGAAGACGCCGGGCTCGCGCACGATCGCGCGGCCGATCGCCACGCGTTGACGTTGGCCGCCTGACAGCGCTTTCGGATGCCGATCGAGCAGCGGATCGAGTTGAAGGATGCGCGCGGCGTCGCGCACTTTGCGATCAATCTCGGTTTTGGGCGTCTTGGCGAGCTTCAGGCCAAAGGCCATGTTCTCGTAGACGGTCATATGCGGAAACAGCGCGTAGCTTTGGAAAACCATCGCGACGCCGCGCTGCGCGGCAGGCACGTCGTTGACGAGCTCGCCGCCGATCGACACGTCGCCATCGGTCACGTCTTCGAGGCCGGCGATCATGCGCAGCAACGTCGACTTGCCGCAGCCGGACGGCCCGAGGAACACGCAAAACTCGTTTTTGCCGATCTCGAGATCGACGTTGCGGATCACCGGCGGACCGTCGCCGTACGCCTTTTGCACGCCACGTAACGAAATGCTCGCCATCGTCTCGTCTCCATGTTTTAATCTGCGCATCGTCGAAGCTTAAGCGCTTAAGCATCTCGCTCAACCTATCACGGCTATGCGATGCGCAGTAGCCGCTCCTCCGAGGATACGTCCTGAATGTGCGGCCAATGTTGCCGCGAGCGCGGCGATCATGCAAATGCTGAATAACCATCCCATTTATTGAGCAGTTATGCCGACATTGAACGAAGTGGCGTTGCGCGCCGGCGTAACGGCGGCGACGGTTTCGAATGTGCTTCGCAACAAGGGGCGCGTGGGTGAGCAGACGCGACAGCGTGTTCTCGATGCGATTGCGGAGCTGGGCTACCGGCCGCATTTGCCGGCGAGGGCGTTGGCCGAAGGGCGCGCGCCCACGATCGCGTTGATGGTGTCGAGCATCGCGAATCCGTTTTACCCGGAGTTTGCGTTGGCGGTGGAGAACGCGCTGCGTCGCCAAGGGCGGTTCCTCATCATCTGCAACACCGACGGCGATCCGCAGACGGGGCGCGCATACCTCGATCAAATCGCTGGGACGCTATCGGAAGGTGTGTTGGTGATGAATGCGAACCTCGACTTCGAGGATTTGCGGATGACGCAGTTGCGTGGTGCGCCGGTGGTGCTTTGCATGTGGGAGCGGCCGCTCGACCCGCCGGGGCTGCCCTGCGTCGCGGTGGATTTTCGCTTGGCTGGGGAACTGGCGGCGCAACATTTGTTGTCGCTCGGCCACCGCCGGATTGGCGCGATCGTCGGCAGCAAGGTATACGGGATTCATGCGGCGCGCTATGACGGATTCCTCGATGCGATGCGAACGGCTGGCCTCGATGGCCGCGCAGCGCCGGTGCGTTACGCGCCCGATACGACGCAGGGCGGCTATGCCTCGGCGCTCGATTTGCTCAAGCAGCATCCGGATCTGACGGCGCTGTTTACGACGAACGATTTGCCGGCGCTTGGGGCGATGCAGGCGGCGGCCGATCTGGGTCTGTGTGTGCCGCGCGATCTATCGGTTATCGGCATCACCGATATTCAGCTTGCGCGCGAATCGCGACCGGCGTTGACGACGGTGGCGGTGCCGACGGTGGAAGCGGCGGAGCTCGCGGTGGCGTCGCTGCTGAAATTGATCGAAACGCCTAGGCGTCGGGAGGAGGGTGCGCCTTCGGGGGATGTTCCGATGAGCGTAACGTCAGAGCCGCATCTAGTGGAGCGAGCCTCTACGGCGCCGGTTCGTGGCGCGGGGGATGTTGGCGTGCGCAGCGAAGGCTAGCGGCGGGCGACGCGCGCCCGCCAACCGGCGTGTCATCGCAAGGCATGGCTTGAAGACCGAAGCGCCTCACCTTCCGCGTAGCCCTAGCCCCTCAAAGATAGAACATCCGATCCTCGTCCGACTTGGCCGCATGCGGCTCGGCCTCGCCGCGATCCTCATAGAACTTGAGCACGGCTTCGAGCACTTGATCGGGGTCGTCGATCACCTGCATGAGGTTGATGTCTTCGGGGTTGATGAGCCCCATCGGCACGAGCGCGGTCTCGAACCAATGCAGCAGCCCCTTCCAGAATTCGGTGCCGACGAGAATGATTGGCACGTGCCGCGACTTCTTCGTTTGAATCAGCGTCAATACTTCGGCCAATTCATCGAGCGTGCCGAAGCCGCCCGGCATGACGATGACCGCATCGGAATTCTTGACGAACGTGACCTTGCGCGTGAAGAAGTGGCGAAAGCGTAGCGTGATGTCTTGCCACTGATTGCCCGATTGCTCGTGCGGCAATTCGATGTTCAAGCCCACCGACGGCGCCTTGCCCGCATGCGCGCCTTTGTTGGCCGCTTCCATGATGCCGGGGCCGCCGCCCGAGATGACGGCGAAGCCGGCATCGGATACCTTGCGCGCGATTTGCGTCGCGAGTTTGTAGTAAGGCGAGTTCGGTTTGAGGCGCGCCGAACCGTAGATGCTCACGGCCGGGCGGATCTCCGAGAGGTACTCGGTCGCCTCGATGAACTCTGCCATAATCGTGAACATCTGCCATGACGCGCGGGCCTTCTTGGCCGTCGCGCGTTCTTGATCTGCGAGCGATCGCAGACTCGGAATCACTTTTCTCTTGTTCATAATGCCTGCAGAACGGAACCTGAAAGGTAAGACCCTCGTTTTGGTCGACGGATCAAGCTATCTGTATCGGGCCTACCATGCGATGCCAGACTTGCGCGGGCCCGACGGCGAGCCGACGGGTGCGCTCTACGGATTCATCAACATGTTGCGGCGCATGCGCAAGGACGTCACGGCAGAGTATAGCGCGTGCGTCTTCGACGCAAAGGGCAAGACGTTCCGTGACGATTGGTATCCGGAGTACAAGGCCCATCGTCCCTCCATGCCGGAAGACCTCGCCCAGCAGATCGAACCGATCCACTTTGCCGTGCGTGCGCTCGGCTGGCCGCTCCTAATGGTCGACGGCGTCGAAGCCGACGATGTCATCGGCACGCTTGCATCCGCGGCCGAGCGCGAAGGGATGCACGTCGTCGTCTCCACGGGCGATAAGGACTTGGCCCAACTCGTCAGCGACCACGTCACGCTCGTCAACACCATGACGAACGAAACGCTCGACCGCGATGGCGTCGTCGCCAAGTTCGGCGTTCCTCCCGAGCGTATCGTCGATTACCTCTCGTTGATCGGCGATACCGTCGATAACGTGCCCGGCGTCGAAAAGTGCGGCCCGAAGACGGCCGTCAAATGGCTCGCGCAATACGAAACGCTGGACGGCATCGTGGAACATGCGAGCGAAATCAAGGGCGTCGTAGGCGAGAACCTGCGCCGCGCGCTCGATTTCCTGCCGCTCGCCAAAAAGCTGGTCACGGTCGATCGAACCTGCGATCTGACCGAGCATGTGGCGTCGATCGAGGAAACCTTGCCCGCTCGCCCCGAGTCCCCGCTCGAATTACGCGATCTGTTCATGCGGCACGGCTTCAGAACATGGCTGCGCGAGATCGAAACGTTGATCGAAGGCGCCGAGGATGCGCAGGCGGCGGCAGGCGCGGCCGATCCGGCAGGCGTGCTCGCAGCCGAGCCCGCGCCGACGATCGCGCCGGAACGTTGCTACGAGACCGTGCAGAGTTGGGAGCACTTCGATACCTGGCTCGCGAAGATCGACGGCGCGCCGCTGACCTCCTTCGATACCGAAACGACATCACTCGACCCGATGCAGGCGGAACTCGTGGGGATTTCGCTATCGGTCGGGGCTGGCTGTGCGGCCTACATTCCCGTCGCCCATCGTGGGCCCGATGCGCCGGTGCAACTGCCGCGCAACGAGGTGCTCGCCAAACTCAAGCCGTGGCTCGAAAGCCCAGATAAGAAGAAGCTGGGCCAACATTTGAAGTACGACGAGCAGGTGCTCGCCAACTACGGCATCGAACTGAACGGCGTCGAGCACGACACGCTGCTCGAATCGTACGTGCTCGAATCGCATCGTCCGCACGACATGGACAGCCTCGCGTCGCGTCATCTGGGCGTCAAGACGATCAAGTACGAAGAGGTGGCGGGCAAGGGCGCGCAGCAGATCGGTTTCGACGAAGTGGCGCTCGCGCAAGCGGCCGAGTACGCCGCCGAAGACGCCGACATCACGTTCCAACTGCACACGGCGCTGTTTCCGCAGGTCGAGCGCGAGCCCGGGTTGCTGTATGTCTATCGCGACATCGAATTGCCCACGGCGCGCGTGTTGCGAAAGATGGAGCGCAACGGCGTCTTGATCGACAGCGAACGGCTGCGCCGGCAAAGCA
The DNA here is from genome assembly GCA_004322045.1 of Paraburkholderia sp. Lineage (GTDB taxonomy): Bacteria > Pseudomonadota > Gammaproteobacteria > Burkholderiales > Burkholderiaceae > Trinickia. Next base: position 21,209 of record SCRN01000042.1, on the reverse strand, counting down.
CCGAAATCGCGGGGCGGCTCATCGAGCTCGAGGGCGAGGCCTATGCACTTGCGGGCGGCGAGTTCAATCTGGGCTCGCCCAAGCAGATCGGGCAAATCTTCTTCGAGCGGCTGCAACTGCCCGTCATCAAGAAGACGCCGAGCGGCGCGCCTTCCACCGATGAAGAAGTGCTGCAAAAGCTGGCAGAAGATTACCCTTTGCCGAAGCTGCTGTTGGAGCATCGCGGCTTGTCGAAGCTCAAATCGACCTATACCGACAAGCTGCCGCGCATGGTGAATCCGAAAACCGGCCGCGTGCATACGAATTACGCGCAGGCCGTGGCCGTGACGGGGCGGCTCGCTTCGAACGATCCCAATCTGCAAAACATTCCCGTGCGTACGGCGGAAGGCCGCCGCATTCGCGAGGCGTTCATCGCACCGGAAGGTTGCAAGATCATCTCGGCCGACTACTCGCAGATCGAGCTGCGCATCATGGCGCATATTTCCGGCGATGAATCGTTGCTCCGCGCGTTCGCGCAAGGCGAAGACATTCACCGTGCGACGGCGGCCGAGGTGTTCGGCGTGACGCCGCTCGAAGTTTCGAGCGATCAGCGGCGCATCGCCAAAGTCATCAACTTCGGCTTGATCTACGGGATGAGTTCGTTCGGGTTGGCCGCCAATCTCGGGATCACGCGCGATGCCGCCAAGCTTTATATCGACCGCTACTTCGCACGCTATCCCGGCGTCGCTCGATACATGGACGAAACGCGTTCCAGCGCCAAGGTGAAGGGCTATGTCGAAACGGTGTTCGGACGCCGGCTGTGGCTGCCCGAGATCAACGGCGGCAATGGCCCGCGCCGCCAAGCGGCCGAGCGCGCGGCCATCAATGCGCCGATGCAAGGCACGGCGGCCGATCTCATCAAGTTGTCGATGATCGCGGTGCAAGGGTGGCTCGAACGCGAGCAAGCCAAGAGCCGCATGATCATGCAAGTGCATGACGAACTCGTGCTCGAAGTGCCCGACGACGAACTGCCCGTCGTACGCGAGAAGCTGCCGCAATTGATGTGCGGCGTCGCGGCCCTGAAGGTGCCGCTCGTGGCGGAAGTGGGCGTCGGTGCGAACTGGGAGGAAGCGCATTGATGCGCTGATCGGGCTCATGCTCGTGCCCGTATGGCTTCAATAAGCCGTGACGGCTTCGCACGGGCATGCGTCCTCGCGCACAATGGCCGAGCGACACGCGCGCCGCGATTCATGAGCGTGCGACCGAACCGAATCATCAACGGCATAGGGGTATCGGCATGCATCGTTTTATCGTCGTGGGGGGAGGCGCGGGTGGGCTCGAGTTGGCTACGCGCCTTGGAGATCGTTACGGCGCGAGCAAGAACGGCGGGGAGCCGCGCGCGCTCGTCACGCTGGTCGATCGTTATCCGACGCACATCTGGAAGCCTTTGCTGCACGAAGTAGCGGCAGGCAGTCTCGATCCGTTCACGCAGGAACTCGAATATGCGGCGCAGGCGCGCTGGCATGGGTTCGAATTTCAGCAGGGCGATCTCGTCGGGATCGATCGCGGCGCCAAGCGCATCACGATCGCGCCCGTCATCGATTCCGACGGTGCCGAACTCTTGCCGCAGCGCATGCTCGAGTACGACACACTCGTGATCGCGATCGGCAGCACGACGCATTTCTTCGGTGTGCAGGGCGCGGCGGAGCATTCGATCGCACTCGATACCGTGGCGCAAGCGGAGCGGTTCAGAAAGCGCCTCATCGCCGCGTGCATGCGGGCCGAGCATCAACCTCACGCTACCGTCGAGTCAGGACTGGGGCCTTCCGCGGAGGCGGAGGCGCGCATTCAGGTGGCCATCGTGGGCGGCGGCGCGACCGGCGTCGAGTTATCCGCCGAACTGCGCAATACGGCGCAGGTGCTCTCGGCCTATGGTTTGCACAAGCTCGATCCGCGGCACGACATCGGCATCGTGTTGATCGAGGCGGGTCCCCGCATTTTGCCGGCGCTGCAAGAGCGCGTATCGAGCGCGACGGCCGAATTGCTGCGCAAGCTGGGCGTGAAGCTGATGATCGGCGAAACGGTGGCGGAAGTTGCGCCCGGCGTGGTCCGTACGGCAAGCGGCAAAAGCGTGCGCGCCGACCTCACCGTTTGGGCGGCCGGCATCAAGGCGCCGGCGGTGCTGGGACAACTCGACGGCCTCACAGTCAATCGTTTGGGTCAACTCTCCGTGCGTCGTACGCTCCAAACGGAACTAGACGAGAACATCTTCGCGCTGGGCGATTGCGCGGCGTGCCCATGGCCCGGTCAGGAGCGCAATGTTCCGCCACGCGCCCAGGCGGCGCATCAACAAGCGAGTTTTCTGCTGCGCGCGATGTCGAATCGGCTCGAAGGCAAGGCGCTACCGGAATTCACGTATCGCGATTTCGGCTCGCTGGTATCGCTGGGGCACTTCAGCGCGGTGGGCAACCTGATGGGAGGGCTCATCGGCGGCAGTATGCTCGTCGAGGGGCTCTTCGCCCGCTTCATGTATATGTCGCTGTACCGGCTACATATCGCGGCGTTGCACGGCTATCCACGGATGATGCTCGATACCGTGGCGCATTGGCTGCGGCGCACCACGCTGCCGCGCGTCAAGCTGCATTAGCGGCTGCATCTGCATCAGTCGCCCAAGACGGCTCGCGGGCGCGTGGGCCGTCCGGCATGATTCACTTGGTCTGAAAACGATCGTTCTTAGCGATAGCGCACGTTCCGATCGCGTAGGCTCCTCGTTTTCAGTCAAGCAGCGCTCTCCCGCCGCGCCATGTGGCGGGGAACCGCTCCACCGATACGATGAGCCATCCTCCTCTTGCGACCCACATGGTCTCGCTTGCCGACGGTAAGACGGGCAATAACGCACTCGGCTACTGCATGTCTACGGCTCGAGATCCCAACCGCACTATCGTCTTGCGACCGATCGGCCAGGCTTGGCCGAAAAGGGTGTTCAAGGGAATTCGCGTTGCCGTCAAATGGTTGAAACTGCCGGGGCAGCCCGAATTCCTGCATGTGCTGGATGGGGAGACTTCAACCACGATGGCGTTGCCGCGGCGTCTGCAACAGCGGGCCGCGGCCGATCTCGTCGCCGTGCGCACGGTGCGCACTCTGCACTACCCGGCCGATATCGCGCTCTACTACGGGACTGCATCGGCGCTGGCCGGCAACATGATGACCGTCTCGCCCCTGAGCCGTTGGCTGCGCGACCTGCCTGCCGGAGCCGCGGTTCAATTGCTCAACTTGAGCGCCCCGGACAACGTGCCGAAGAACGGGCGCTTCGGCACGCAGGCGTCCATCGCCAAAAACTCGTCGGCCAGCGCTCGGTTGCTAAAGGATTCGCCAGGCGGTTAGCTGCGAGCGTTCGCCGAAGGGCAGCGAGCGCCGTCCTCTCAAGGATTCGGCCCGGTCGCGACCGGGCGCGACGGGTCGGTGCACCACTCGCTCCAGGACCCCGCATACAGCGCGGGGCCGTGCAAGCCGGCTACCTCCATCGCGAGCGCGTTATGGCATGCGGTGACGCCGGAGCCGCATTGCAGCACCACATGCTCGGGCGATTTTTGACCCATGACCGCGCTGAACTCCGCGCGCAGCGTGTGGGCCGACTTGAAACGCCCGTCGGACGTCAGGTTGTCCTTGAAGAAGCGATTGAGCGCACCGGGGATGTGGCCGGCAACGGGGTCGATCGTTTCGTTTTCTCCGCGATACCGGTCCGGCGAGCGCGCATCGATGACAATCTGTTCGCCGCCCTTCATGTTCGCCAGCAAGTGTTGGGCGTCCACGGTTACGGCAAGCGGCGCGGCGGCTTTGAAATCGCCGCGCGCCACGGCGCCGGGCGCAGCGGTGTCGAGCTTTTGCCCTGCGGCTTGCCACGCTTGCAGGCCACCGTCGAGCACGGCCACCGAATCGTGGCCCAGCCAACGCAACAGCCACCAAAGGCGCGCCGCATAGCCGCCGCCTTGAGCATCGTAAGCGACAACTTGCTGGCGCTCCTTCAGCCCGTGCTTAGCGAGGGTATCGACGAGCGCATCGCGGGCAGGCAGCGGGTGCCGGCCGTTCTTGCCCGTCTTTGCGCCGGACAGGTCGCGATCGAGGTGCAAATAATGGGCGCCGGGGATATGGCCCGACGCATAGGCTTGCTCGCCTGCGCTCGGGTTGGCGAGGTCGAAGCTGCAGTCGAAGACCAAGACGCTGCCGGGGGCGCTGGATAAGCGCTCCGCCAGGTTGTCGGCCGAAATGAGGGTGGTGTAATGCGTGTGCGGCATGATGGGCACCTCGGTGGCGAGCGAACTCCCGCTTGGATGGCGGACGATTGATTGCAGTCTAAACAAAAAGACGGGCAAGAGGCGTGTTCGCCGTCTTGCCCGTCGTCCGATCGGGGCGCTTGGCCGCACGCGGATTGCGAGCCGCGTCAGATTTCGCCCAGCTCGCGCCGCAGGAACTCGTGGAAATGCTGCATGCCGTCTTCCATCGGGCTCTGATAAGGCCCGACCTGGGACTCGCCGCGCTCGAGCAGTGCAAGGCGGCCTGCGTCCATGCGCTCGCCGATCTCGTCGTCCTCGCGCGCCGTCTCCATATAGGCCGCGCGCTCCGCTTCGACGAATTCTCGCTCGAACAGGGCGAATTCCTCGGGGTAGTAGAACTCCACGATGTTCGTCGTTTTGCGCGGGCCGCGCGGAATCAGCCACGAGACGACGAGCACGTGCGGGTACCACTCGATCATGAGCCCCGGGTAGTACACCATCCAGATGGCGCCATATTCGGGCGGCTTGCCGTCGCGCACGCGCAGCACTTGGTCGTGCCACTTGCGATAGACCGTGCTGCCGGGCTTGGCGAGCCCGTTGTGCACGCCAACCGTCTGGACGCTGTACCAATCGCCGAACTCCCAGGTCAGGTCGTCGCAATTGACGAAGCTGCCGAGGCCCGGATGGAACGGCACGACGTGATAGTCCTCGAGATACACCTCGATGAACGTCTTCCAGTTGTAGTTGCACTCGTGCACTTCGACATGATCGAACATGTAGTCCGTGAAGTCGAAATGATGCTGCGTGCCGAGCTTCGCCAAATCTTTCGCGACGTCCCGGCCCTCGGCCTCGAACAGCAAGCCGTGCCAGTTCTGCAGCGCCGTGGCGCCGAGGTTCAGGCAAGGGTTGTCGGCGAAATGCGGCGCGCCGAGCAATTCGCCGTCGAGGTCGTAGGTCCAGCGGTGCAGCGGGCAGACGATGTTCTGAGCCTGGCCGCGCCCATTGAGCATGATCGCCTGGCGGTGACGGCAGACGTTCGATAGCAGTTCCACCTGCGAACGTTGGTTGCGCACGAGCACGCGTCCTTCGTTTTCGCTGGGTAGGGCGAAATAATTCCCCGCCTCGGGCACCAACAACTCATGCCCGACGTAGCGAGGACCCTTCTTGAAAAGTGTTTCGATTTCTCGCGCGAGCAGCGCTTCATCGAAGTAAGCCGTGACCGGCAGCTGGCTCGAAATGGCCTTGAGTTGCAAAGCATTGCTCAGATTGGACATTCCCACTCCCGAAAAACGTGAAAGCAGTGAACAACCCAACCATCGAAGATTCGATTTAGGGAACCTGAGATTATACCCTTTCCCCCTCCCTTGGGGCACTTAAGTACATGATTTGGGTCAAAAAAGCAGGTGCAAAAAGCGATCCCGCAGGGGTTGGCGGCGCATTGAGTGTTGTTTTTTTGCCCTCGATCGGAGGGTTGGGCCGGGGGGGCGGATGGGCTAGGTGGTGCGCTTTTGCCGTAGAATGTCCGACTTGCTTTTAAGTTCACCCCTATCCGATGGCGAAGATAGCACCCGAAGGTACGCCCGCGCCCGCTCTCGGCGGCGAACAAGGGGATGCGGCACTGCCCCGGAACTATGAAGCGGCGGTGGCCGAGCTGGAAGAGCTGGTTTCCTGTATGGAGGGCGGCGCCTTGAGCCTCGAGGAGTCGCTGGCCGCGTACCGTCGCGGCGCAGCCCTGGTAGCGTATTGCCAGCAGCAACTGGAAAAGGTGGAGCAGCAGGTGCGCGTGCTCGATGGCGAGACGCTCAAGCCGCTGCCTCCCGGTACGGCCCCCGCGGACAGCGGAGACGATCTATGACATTTGAAGAATGGATGCGTGCGGTGCTCGCGCGCGTCGAAGCGGCACTCGAACGTTACTTGCCGGCATCGGCCGCGGAACCCGCGCGGCTCCACGAAGCGATGCGTTATGCGGTGCTCGGCGGCGGCAAGCGCATCCGGCCGTTGCTCGTGCATGCCGCAGGCGAATTGACGGGGGCGCGGCCGCAGGCTTTGGAAGCGGCATCGGCGGCGCTCGAGATGATTCACGTCTATTCGCTCGTGCATGACGACATGCCGTGCATGGACGATGACGATTTGCGCCGCGGCAAGCCGACGGTGCACGTCAAATATGACGAAGCCACGGCGCTGCTGGTCGGGGATGCCCTGCAGTCGCAGGCATTCGTCGTGCTGACCGATGAGGCGGCGCTGGGCGCGTCTGCGCAAGCGGCGCTCGTGCGCGAGCTGGCGCAGGCGAGCGGCTCGCTCGGCATGGCCGGCGGGCAAGCGATCGACTTGGCGAGCGTGGGGCTCACGCTCACGCGGCAGCAGCTCGAAACGATGCATCGGATGAAGACCGGCGCACTGTTGCGCGCGTCCGTGCGCATGGGCGCACTGGCCGGGACGGCCCCCGATGCGCGGGCGCTTGCGGCGCTCGACGCCTATGCGGCGGCGGTCGGATTGGCATTCCAAGTCGTCGACGACATCCTCGATGTGACGACCGACTCCGCGACGCTCGGCAAGACGGCGGGCAAGGACGCGAAGGACGGCAAACCGACTTACGTTTCGATTATCGGGCTTGAAGCGTCGCGTGCTTTGGCGGCGCAACTGAGGCGCGACGCGCATGACGCGCTTGCGCCTTTCGGTGAGCATGCACGGCGTCTGGCTGAGCTTGCCGACCTGGTGGTGCACCGGGTGAGTTGAACGCGAAGCCCGCTGGCGCGCGCCGTTGGCCTCGAGAAGCGTGCGAAAAAATGCGGGCGCGTAACTTTTCCTACAATGGAACGACGATGTACGACTTGTTGAAAACCATCGACGACCCGGCGGACCTGCGTCGCCTCGATCGCCGTCAACTGAAGCCGCTTGCCGACGAGCTGCGCGCATTCGTGCTCGACAGCGTGTCGCAAACGGGCGGCCATTTGTCGTCGAATCTCGGCACCGTCGAACTGACGATTGCCTTGCACTACGTTTTCGATACGCCGAACGACCGTATCGTATGGGACGTGGGCCACCAAACTTATCCTCATAAGATTCTGACGGGGCGTCGAGACCGGATGCCCACGTTGCGTCAGCGCGGCGGCATTTCGGGGTTTCCGCGCCGCTCGGAATCGCAATACGACACATTCGGCACCGCGCATTCGAGCACCTCGATTTCCGCGGCGCTGGGCATGGCGATCGCAAGCAAGCTAGAGGGTATCGATCGTTTCTCGATCGCCGTGATCGGCGATGGCGCGATGACGGCGGGCATGGCGTTCGAAGCCATGAATAACGCCGGCGTGTGCGACGATTTGCCGCTGCTCGTGATCTTGAACGACAACGACATGTCGATTTCGCCGCCTGTCGGCGCGCTCAATCGCCATCTGGCTCGGCTGATGTCCGGGCGTTTCTATGCGGCCGCTCGCGCGGGCGTGGAGCGCGTCTTGCGCGTTGCGCCGCCGATGCTCGAGTTGGCGCGCAAGCTCGAAGAGCACGCGAAGGGCATGGTGGTGCCCGCCACGCTGTTCGAGGAGTTCGGGTTCAACTACATCGGTCCCATCGACGGACACGATCTCGACTCGTTGATCCCGACGCTGCAAAACATTCGGGAGTTGCGCGGCCCGCAATTCCTGCACGTCGTGACGAAGAAGGGGCAAGGCTACAAGCTTGCCGAAGCCGATCCCGTGCTCTATCACGGGCCGGGCAAGTTCAATCCGGCCGAAGGCATCAAGCCGCCTAGCTCGCCGTCGAAGAAAACCTACACGCAGGTATTCGGCGAGTGGTTGTGCGATGCGGCCGAATTGGATTCGCGCGTCGTGGGCATTACGCCGGCCATGCGCGAAGGCTCGGGCATGGTTGAATTCGAGAGGCGCTTTCCCGATCGCTATTTCGATGTGGGTATCGCCGAACAGCATGCGGTGACCTTCGCGGGCGGCATGGCCACGGAAGGCATGAAGCCTGTCGTCGCTATCTATTCGACGTTCTTGCAGCGCGGGTACGACCAGTTGATTCACGACGTCGCATTGCAGAACCTCCCGGTCGTATTCGCGATCGACCGGGCGGGGCTCGTAGGCGCCGATGGCGCGACGCACGCGGGCGCCTACGATCTGGCGTTCCTGCGCTGCATTCCCAACATGACCGTGATGGCGCCCGCCGATGAGAACGAGTGCCGCCAGATGTTGTACACGGCGCTGCAGCAGCCCAATCCGACGGCGGTTCGTTACCCGCGCGGCGCGGGAACGGGTGTCGCCACGGTGAAACAGATGCAGGCGCTGCCGGTAGGCCGTGGCGAAATTCGCCGTCAATCGACTGCGCCGAAGGGTAGCCGCATTGCGATTCTCGCGTTCGGGACCATGGTCGCGCCGGCACTGGCAGCGGCGGAAGGGCTCGATGCCACGGTCGCGAATATGCGTTTCGTCAAGCCGGTCGATGCCGACCTCGTGCGCGAGCTGGCGCAAACGCACGATGCGATCGTCACGGTCGAAGAAGGCTGCATCATGGGCGGTGCGGGTTCGGCTTGTGTGGAATCCCTGCTTGCTAATGGGGTTGTTCGGCCCGTACTACAATTGGGCCTCCCCGACAGCTTCATCGACCATGGCGACCCGGCCAAGTTGCTGGCGGAATGCGGCCTTGACGGCGCGGGCATCGAACGGTCGATTCGCGCACGCTTTTTCGAGCCGGCGGCTAAGCTGGCGGCGCAGCGCGTGGCTTGATCCCGCGCCAGCCGCTCAAGCGGCTGCCGCGTTTAGGATGCACGCATGGGCCTTCGGGCCCATGTTTATTTATTGGCGCGACTTTCGCCGGCCCCTGCGCTCCGGCTTCGCAGCCGCGCCCATCAGGACAAGAAGATGAACCAGATGAATCCCGCCTTCGTCATGCCCGATATTCAAAGCACGGTCGACACGAGGCAGATTCCGATTCAACGCGTCGGGGTGAAGGGGGTGCGCCATCCGCTGACGGTGCGCACGCCTAGGGGCGACATCCAGCCGACGGTGGGGACATGGAACCTCGACGTGCACCTGCCCGCCCATCAGAAGGGCACGCACATGTCGCGCTTCGTCGCATTATTGGAGGCGAACAAGGCGCCGCTCGAGCTCGCTACGTTTCGCACGCTGCTCACCGTGATGCTCGACAAGCTCGAAGCGGCGGCCGGCCGCATTCAAGTCACGTTCCCTTACTTCGTGCCGAAGACCGCGCCGGTGTCGGGCGTGTCGAGTTTGCTCGACTACGAGGTCACATTGACGGGGCAGGCGCGCAATGGCGAAGTCCGCACGTTCTTGCGTGTGCTCGTGCCCGTGACGAGTCTTTGCCCTTGCTCGAAGGAAATCTCCCAGTACGGCGCGCACAATCAGCGCTCGCATGTGACGATCGAAGTCGAATTGCAGGCTGATGTGCCCGTCGAAGACCTGATCCGTATGGCCGAGGAGGAGGCGTCGTGCGAGTTGTGGGGCTTGCTCAAGCGTCCCGACGAGAAGTTCGTGACGGAGCGCGCATACGAGAACCCAAAATTCGTCGAAGACTTGGTACGTGACGTGGCGCGGCGGCTCAACCGCGACGAGCGCATCTTAGCGTACACGCTCGAAGCGGAGAACTTCGAATCGATTCACAACCACAGCGCTTACGCAGTGATCGAGCACGACAAACGGAAGGCGCCCACAGCGTCGGTTTAACCCCTGGCCTCCCGTAATCGTCCTATCGCGCGAGCGACGACAAATCCCAGCGCGGCTTGACCGTGAACGCATAGTCCCGGCTTGCTTGATGCGGCCAGCGTTGCAGACGCAAAGCGCCAGCCAGCGCGATCATCGCGCCGTTATCGGTGCACAGCGCAAGATCGGGGTAGTGCACAGCGAAGCCGCGCTTGTTGGCGGCGGCTGTCAATGCGTCGCGCAACTGGCGGTTCGCGCCCACACCGCCCGCGACGACGAGCCGTTTGAGCCGCGTCTTCTTGAGCGCCGCCAGCGATTTGCCGACGAGCACGTCTACGGCCGCGTCCACGAATCCGCGCGCGAGATCGGCCTTCGCTTGTTCGCAGACGTTTGCGCCCAACTGCTTGGTTTGCGTCAGCACGGCCGTTTTCAACCCGCTGAAACTGAAATCGAGATCGCCTGAATGCAGCATCGGCCGCGGCAGCGTGACGGCGCCTGGGGTCCCGTAATCGGCGAGCCGCGAAACTTCCGGACCGCCGGGATAGCCGAGGCCGAGTAGCTTGGCCGTCTTGTCGAATGCTTCGCCGGCCGCATCGTCCAGTGTTTCGCCGAGCGTTTCGTAGACGCCCACATCGGTCACTCGCATGAGCTGCGTGTGGCCGCCCGACACGAGCAGCGCAACGAACGGAAACGGTGGTGGCGCCTCGACGAGCAGCGGCGAGAGCAGGTGCCCTTCGAGATGGTGGATGCCGATGGTGGGCTTATCCCATGCGAGCGCGAGTGCATTGGCGATGCTGGCCCCGACGAGCAGCGCACCGGCGAGGCCGGGACCCTGTGTAAACGCGATGGCGTCGATGTCTGCGCGCGAGGCGCCCGAGCGGGCGAGAACATCCTCGAGCAGCGGCAGCGCCCGGCGGATATGGTCGCGGGAAGCCAGTTCGGGTACGACGCCGCCGTATTCGCGATGCATTGCGATCTGCGAATGCAGGGCATGGGCGAGCAGGCCGCGCTCGGTATCGTAGAGCGCGAGCCCGGTTTCGTCGCACGAACTTTCGATGCCGAGAACGAGCATGGTGGGATGGGCGAGGGCGGCGGTAACGACTTTGGCCGGCTAGGCCGCTGTAACCGTTGCCGTCGCCACCGCGAGGAATGCGTGGAAAACACGAAAGTATATCAGCGCGCCGACCCGGGCCGCTCGCGCAGGTAGAATGCGCGCCATGGAATCTTTCGATATTGCCGTCATCGGCGCCGGGGCGGCCGGGATGATGTCCGCGGCTGTGGCCGGGCAGCGCGGCGCGCGCGTGGCGCTGATCGACCACGCGCCGCGTCTTGCGGAGAAGATCCGCATTTCGGGAGGCGGGCGCTGCAATTTCACGAACCTGCAAGCCGGTCCGTCCAACTATCTCTCGGCTAACCCGCACTTTTGCCGTTCGGCGCTCGCGCGCTACACGCCGCGCGATTTTCTTGCGCTGCTGAAGGCGCATCGCGTGACTTGGCACGAGAAGCACCGCGGTCAGCTTTTTTGTGACCATTCGAGCGAATCGATCATCGACCTGCTTGCGGCCGAATGCGACACCGGCCGGGTGACCTGGCGACGTCCGGTGGTGGTCCATGCCGTCAGGCGTGGCGAATCGGGCGTGTTTGCGCTCGAGACGAGCGGCGGCGAGATTGCCGCGCGCGCCTTGGTGATTGCGACCGGGGGGCTCTCGATCCCGAAGATCGGCGCCACCGATTTCGCCTACCGCCTTGCCAAGCAGTTCGGACACAAGCTCGTCGACACGCGGCCGGCGCTCGTCCCGCTCACTTTCACTTCCGAGGATTGGGCGCCGTTCGCCGCGTTGGCCGGCGTATCGCTCGAGGTCGAGGTGACGGCGGGCCCGAAGCGGGCTTCGGGCTCGTTCATCGAAGACTTGCTTTTTACCCACCGAGGGTTGTCAGGACCCGGCGTGCTGCAAATTTCCAGCTATTGGCAGAGCGGCGAGCCGATCGTCATCGATTTGCTGCCCGGACGCGATGTCGCCGCGGCGTTGCTCGAGGCAAAATCGAGCGCCACGAAACGTCAGATCGGCACGGTGCTGGGGCAATGGCTGCCTGCCCGGTTGGCGCACGCATGGCTCGATGCGCACGCCGTGTCCGCCGAAGCCCGCTTGTCCGATTTGTCTGATAAAATATTACGCCGCCTGGGCGAGGCATTTTCGCGCTGGACATTGACGCCTTCCGGAACCGAGGGCTACCGCAAGGCCGAAGTCACCAAGGGCGGCGTCGATACGCGCGAGCTGTCGTCGACGACTATGATGAGTGCGCGCGCGCCGGGGCTCTATTTCATCGGCGAGGCCGTGGACGTCACCGGCTGGCTTGGCGGCTATAACTTCCAATGGGCCTGGGCATCGGGCGTGGCGGCGGGCCAAGCTGCGGCCGAATTCGCTCGCGGCACTTGACAACGCTCGTGTAAATGTGCAGAAGGTCTGCTATACTCCCGGACCTTTGGAAAATTTCGTTTTGGAAACATGACGATCATCCGCGTAAAAGAAAACGAGCCCTTTGAAGTTGCGATGCGCCGCTTCAAGCGCACGATCGAGAAGAACGGCCTGTTGACCGAGCTTCGTGCGCGCGAGTTCTTCGAAAAGCCCACGGCTGAACGCAAGCGTAAGAAGTCCGCGGCCGTGAAGCGCCATTTCAAGCGCCTGCGCAGCCAGATGCTGCCGAAGAAATTGTATTGATCGTCCCGCGCCCGCTGCGCTCGCGTTCACGTTCGCGAACGCGCGGCCTGCGCAAGACCCGCTTGAGGAAACATCCCAAGCGGGTTTTTGCGCTCAGCGCGCACCATTGCGTGATTGCCACCTCCCTTCCTCAGCCGGGTGAAAGATGAGTCTTAAAGATCGTATCAACGAGGACATGAAAACCGCGATGCGCGCACGCGAGACGGGGCGCCTCGCCACGATTCGCTTGCTGCTGGCGGCGATCAAGCAGCGCGAAGTCGACGAACGGACGGTGCTGGACGATGCCGCCATCACGGCCGTCATCGACAAAATGATCAAGCAGCGCAAGGATTCGATCAGCCAATTCGAAGCGGCCGGCCGCACCGATTTGGTCGAACAGGAGAGTGCGGAGCTTGCCGTGCTCGCCGCTTATATGCCGGCCCAATTGTCGGAGGCCGAAATCGCCGAGCAGGTGCAGGCGGCGGTAGCGGAGACGGGAGCGACGGGGCCGCAGGACATGGGCAAAGTGATGGGCGTGCTCAAGGGCAAGCTTGCCGGCCGGGCCGACATGACGGCCGTATCCGCCCTCGTGAAGGCCGCACTTGCCAAGTAAGCGGGTGCGCGAAACCGAGCGCTGCGCTGGCGCGCGTTTGGTCGCCACGAGAGCGGCTACGCGCAGCATGAGCGCAGCGTCCGCTTTCGTCCCGCGTGGTTGCATGTGATTCCACACGCCTTTCTCCAGGATCTGCTGAACCGCGTCGATATCGTCGACGTGGTGGGCAAGTTCGTCCAGTTGAAGAAGGGCGGGGCGAATTTCATGGGCTTGTGCCCGTTTCATAACGAGAAAAGCCCCTCGTTCACCGTCAGCCCGACCAAGCAGTTCTATCACTGCTTCGGCTGCGGCGCGCACGGGACGGCCATCGGCTTCTTGATGGAACACGCGGGGCTTTCGTTCCCCGAGGCGGTGGGCGAGCTCGCGCAATCGGTCGGCTTGTCCGTGCCGCAAGAGCCGTCGCCCGCTCGCGGCGGTTACGGCGGTCCCGCGGGCCAAGGCGGCGCAGCCGGCGCCGAGCGGTTCGCACCCGTGGATGGCAAAGCGGTTGCCGCATTGTCGGATCTCATGCAAACGGCATGCGACTACTACCGCAAGACGTTGCGGGGCGCGCCGCCGGCCATTCAGTACTTGAAGAAGCGCGGGCTGACGGGCGAAGTCGCCGCGCGCTTCGGGCTCGGCTTCGCGCCCGACGGCTGGCAGAACCTCGAAGACGCGTTCTCCGATTACCGCAACGATGCGCTCGTCGAGGCGGGTCTCGTCATCGTCAGCGAGAAGCTCGACGCGCAAGGCCAGCCGCGGCGCTACGACCGATTCCGCGAACGCATCATGTTCCCAATCCGCAACGTCAAGGGGCAGGTGATCGGCTTCGGCGGGCGTGTGCTCGACAGCGGCGAACCGAAATATTTGAATTCCCCGGAAACGCCGCTATTTAGCAAGGGTAGCGAGCTGTACGGGCTGTTCGAGGCCCGGCTGGCGATTCGCGAGGCGCATTTCGTGTTGGTGGTGGAGGGGTATATGGACGTCGTCGCATTGGCGCAACTCGGGTTTCCGAATGCCGTTGCGACCCTCGGCACCGCTTGCACGCCGGTTCACGTGCAGAAGCTGCTGCGGCAGACCGATACGGTCATCTTCAGCTTCGACGGGGACGCTGCAGGCCGTCGCGCCGCGCGCCGCGCGCTCGACGCTTGCCTGCCGCACGCGGCCGATAACCGCACGATCCGCTTCTTGTTTTTGCCGCCGGAGCACGATCCCGATAGCTTTGTCCGTGAATTCGGCCGGGACGCCTTTTCGGAGCAGATCGAGCACGCGCTGCCGCTGTCGCAGTTCATGTTGAACGAAGTGCTGGCGGGCAAGGAGCTCGATACGCCGGAAGGGCGCGCCCGCGCGCTGTTCGATGCCAAGCCGCTGTTGCAGGCGCTGCCGGCCAACGCACTGCGCGCGCAGATCATGCACATGTTCGCCGATCGCTTGGGCGTTCCGTTCGAAGAAGTGGCCGCACTGTGCGAGGTCGATACGCGCATCGCCGTGGCCGCCCGGAGCGCGCCCGCGCGCAAGGACCGGCGGCGCGTCACGGGCATCGAGGAACGTGCGTTGCGCAATTTGGTGATGTATCCGCGCATCGTGTCGGTCTTGGACGAAGAGAGCGAGGAAAGCCTATTCAACCAAAGCCACCATGGCGAATTGTTCGCCGAAGCGGCCACGCACGCCCGCGCCTTGGGCGATGCAGCCGAATTTCAACATCTGTCGGATCTGCTCAGAAATGGGGCCAACGCGGCGACTTTCGAAGAAATCTTCCGCGAAATTCTGGTCTATGATGAAAACGTGCGTGATTTGCTCATGCACGACGTGGAAGACGCCGCCGCGGCCGAGCAACAGCAGGAGCGCGAGCGCATCGCCGCGGAGGAATTCCAGGCGGCCATCCTAAAGATTCGTTACGACGCGTGCTGCGAACGGCTCGAGCGCTTGTCGCGCCAGTCGAAACTGGCGCCCGAGGAAATCGATCAATTCGCGGATCTGAACCGGCAGCGCGCCGAGATGAAACGGCAGCTCGGGCTTTGAAAGGGGGATTGCGCCGTGTGTGCTATAATAAAAGGTTTTCAGCGGTTCAGTTTGTCTTTTCGAAGCAATGGCGCTAGGGCAAAGGCGAGATAGCGATGGCAAAGACTACGGGCTCCAAGGCTGCGAGAGGCGCGACGGGGGCGAGCAAGGGCAAGGCCCAGGGCTCGAGCCAGCGTGCGGTGCGGCCGGCGCGCGAGGAAGTCTCTGCACGATCGGCTAGCGTTTCTGTCCGTAAGACAACGGCTGCAAGTGCAGCGGAGGGGGCCGGCAAGAAGCCGGTGGACTCGGGGGCTGTACGAACTTCGGCGGCAGCCGCCGACATGACCAAGGCGGCACGAGCGTCCGCCAAGCCGGAGACGAGAGCCGCCGCCGCAAGGCGATCCGGTTCAAAAAGCGCAGGGGGCGCGGCTGCCACGCCGGACGATTCGGCAGTGCGCGAAACCCAGGTATCCACGGTGCAACCGGCTGAAGTCCAGCAGCCGCGAGTCGAGACTATAGCCGGTACGGCGAACTCCATGACGAAAAAGCTGAACGAAGTATCCGTCGATGACGACGCAACCCAAGGCGAAGAGCAACAAGCTGCTGCTCCCGTCAAGGCCGAAAAGGCCAAGGCGCGCGATCGCCGCGCGAAGGAAAAGGCGCTGTTGAAGGACGCGTTCGCGTCGAGTCAGCCCGGCACGGCGGAGGAGCTCGAAGAGCGCCGCTCGAAGCTGCGCGCGCTGATCAAGCTCGGTAAAGAGCGCGGCTTTTTGACGTACGCGGAAATCAACGACCACCTGCCTGACAACTTCGCCGAGACCGAGGCGATCGAAGGCATCATCAGCACGTTCAACGACATGGGCGTGGCTGTCTACGAGCAGGCGCCCGATGCGGAAACGCTGCTGCTCAACGACAATGCGCCGGCCGCCTCGTCGGACGACGAAGTCGAAGAGGAAGCGGAGGTCGCGTTATCGACGGTCGATTCCGAATTCGGCCGCACGACCGACCCGGTCCGTATGTACATGCGTGAGATGGGCACGGTCGAGTTGCTTACGCGCGAAGGCGAAATCGAGATCGCGAAGCGAATCGAGGACGGCCTCAAGCACATGGTGATGGCGATCTCGGCGTGTCCGACGACGATCGCGGACATCCTCGCGATGGCCGAGCGCGTTGCGAATGAGGAAACGCGCATCGACGAACTCGTCGACGGCCTCATCGATCCGAACGCCGAAGACGCGGATGGTTTCTCGCCGCAGGAAGCGGAAGCGATCGAGAACGAAGCCGAGGAAGAAGAGGAAGAGGAAGAAGAGGAAGAAGAGGACGACGACGGCACCGCGCAGGCGACAGCCAACGCGGCGCAACTCGAAGCGCTCAAGCGCGTTTCGCTCGAGAAATTCGCGTTGATCAGCGAATGGTTCGACAAGATGCGTCGTGCGTTCGAGAAGGAAGGCTACAAGTCGAAGTCGTACTTGAAGGCGCAAGAGACGATTCAAAACGAACTGATGTCGATTCGCTTCACGGCGCGTACGGTCGAGCGGCTGTGCGATACGTTGCGCGCGCAAGTGGACGAAGTGCGTCAAGTCGAGCGTCAGATTCTGCATATCGTCGTCGACAAGTGCGGCATGCCGCGCGCCGAGTTCATCGCGCGTTTCCCGGGCAGCGAGACCGATCTCGAGTGGGCCGAGAAGATCGTGGCCGAGGGGCATCCGTACAGTGCGATTCTCTCGCGCAACATTCCGGCGATCCGCGAGCAGCAGCAGCGTTTGCTCGATTTGCAAGCGCGCGTGGTGTTGCCGCTGAAGGATTTGAAGGAAACGAACCGCCAGATGGCGGCGGGCGAATTGAAGGCGCGTCAAGCCAAGCGCGAGATGACCGAGGCCAACTTGCGTCTCGTGATTTCGATTGCGAAGAAGTACACGAACCGTGGTTTGCAATTCCTCGATCTGATTCAGGAAGGCAACATCGGCTTGATGAAGGCCGTGGACAAGTTCGAATACCGCCGCGGGTATAAGTTTTCGACGTACGCCACGTGGTGGATTCGCCAGGCCATTACGCGTTCGATTGCCGACCAGGCGCGCACGATCCGGATTCCGGTTCACATGATCGAGACGATCAACAAGATGAACCGTATTTCGCGGCAGATTCTGCAGGAGACGGGGCTGGAGCCCGATCCGGCGACGCTTGCGGAAAAGATGGAGATGCCGGAGGACAAGATCCGCAAGATCATGAAGATCGCGAAGGAGCCGATCTCCATGGAAACGCCGATCGGCGACGACGACGATTCGCATCTGGGCGACTTCATCGAGGATACGAACACGGTCGCGCCGGCCGATGCCGCGTTGCATGCCAGCATGCGCGACGTCGTGAAGGATGTGCTCGATTCGTTGACGCCGCGTGAGGCGAAGGTGTTGCGTATGCGTTTCGGTATCGAAATGAGCACGGATCACACGCTCGAGGAAGTGGGCAAGCAGTTCGACGTGACGCGCGAGCGCATTCGTCAAATCGAAGCCAAGGCGCTGCGCAAGCTGCGTCATCCGAGCCGCTCGGATAAGCTGAAGTCGTTCCTCGAAGGGAACTGATTTCGGATTGATCGGTGAGGTCGGTTTGGTAGAAAGGCCCGGCGTGCAAGCGCTGGGCTTTTTTGTGAGCGGCGGGTTATCGGCCGGGCGCCGGCGTTCGAATTTGGGGTGTCGGCTTCGGCTTCGGCTTCGGCGTCGGTCGCGAGCGGCTTGGCGTGGCGTTGTTCGTCGGACCGACAGTGGATTCGCGTTTATTTGGTTTTTCGGATTTGCACGCGGCTGCATTAGCCGATAGACTCGCAATCTTTCCGCGATGTAGTCGCCATGTAGTCGAAGTCGCGGGCATGCACTTTCGCCACACAAGCGAAGCATTCATAGTGTGCGATGGGCCGGACGCCGTGCTGGTTGCAGGCAGCGGACTCATAATCCGCCTCCGAAAGGACACCGTGGGTTCGACTCCCACCCGGCCCACCATTCGAAGAGTTCCAGGGAAGTCCGGAGGGTTCCGTTTGGGCATTCATGCGCCCGTAAGGCGCGTATTGGCGGGCTTCTCGGAGATGCCAGGGACGGCTGCCTCCTTCCGTTGACTTCCACTGATTCGTGGGGGTAGTTTCTGGGGTACGTCGCAGGCTGCGGCGGGAGATACCCCCAGTGGCCCTCTCCGATACCTCGATACGCAAAGCTAAGTCAGGCGCAAAGCCGGTCAAGCTGTTCGATGGCGGCGGCCTCTATCTCCTTTTGACTCCGACCGGCTCACGCTTGTGGCGGATGAAGTATCGCTTTGGCGGCAAGGAAAAGCTTCTCGCGCTCGGTGCATATCCGGCGGTGTCGCTGAAGGGCGCGCGCGAGCTACGTGATGACGCCCGGCGTGAACTTGTTAAGGGCCTCGACCCGGGGGAAATCCGACGCGCTCGGAAGGCCGCCGCGAGAATGCAGGACCGAAGCAGCTTCGAGGTTGTGGCTCGCGAGTGGTTCGAATTGATGAAAGGAAAGTGGGAAGCAGAATACGCTGACCTCATCTTGCATCGGTTGGAACGCGATATGTTTCCGTCTCTAGGCAAGCGCCCGATTGCGGAAATCACGCCGGTGGAGTGACTGACTGCGTTGCGGAGGATCGAGCGGCGAGGCGCGATTGATACAGCCCATCGCTCCCCGCAGAAATGCGGGCAGATCTTCAGATATGCAGCGGTGACTGGGCGGGTAAGCCATGATCCCACGACTGATCTTCACGAGGCACTCAAGCCCGCGCCAAAGCAGCATTACGCGTCGATCACGGATCCAAAGGAAGTCGGCGCACTGATGCGTGCGATTCGGGGCTTCGCCGGTGGCTTTGAAACGAAATGCGCGCTCCTTATCGGTATTCTGACCTTTGTTCGACCGGGGGAGCTCCGTAAGGCTGAATGGTCCGAGTTCGACTTCGATCATGCGGAGTGGCGCATCTCCGCCAGCAGGATGAAGATGAAAGAGCAGCATATCGTGCCGCTTTCGACGCAGTCGCTTGCCGTTTTGAAGGAGCTCTACTCGATAACGGGGCATGGACGGTACGTTTTTCCCAGTGTCAGGACCAGCGCGCGACCGATGAGCGAAAATACCGTCAACGCGGCACTGCGGAGACTCGGCTACACGAGTGAGCAAATGACGGGGCATGGGTTCCGCAGTACCGCCTCGACGTTGTTCAATGAACAGGGGTGGCCAGCCGATGCAATCGAGCGGCAGCTATCTCACGGCGAGCGGGATGAGGTGAGAGGCGCTTACAACTTTGCGGAATATTTGCCGCTGCGCAGGAAGATGATGCAGGCGTGGGCTGATTATCTTGATGCACTTGAATGTGACGCGCCAGCAATTCGTTCGGAGTTCCGATAGTGCGTCCGCAGTAGTCTTACCGGTTGCGCGATATTGGCTCATCGGATTTCGCTGCGGCGAATGTCAGAAATGAATGCGATCAATGAAAAAGCCGGAGGTGATCCCGGCTTTTCGAGGGCCTAGAGTGCCTTAGAAGTTGTCGCGCTGGTACCGTATGCGCCGCATGTGGCGAAAGATGTCAAACATTGGCATGTCGCCATCAGCAAAGGGAGAGCGCTCAAACGATTCAACAACTTCTTCACGAGCCGGCGCTAGCGCCTTCGTCCATTTGGGTACGCGTTCGAGTTCGAGCGTAAAACCCGCAGGGCGGCGGATGACAAGCCCGTACTGTACGGCATTGGAGACGATCTTTTTGCCGAGCCGCTCGATTAGCGCGACCAACGTCGGGCTGATCTCAAGAAGTAATGTTCGTTTGCCTTTCCTCCCGCTCGTTATTGTCCTTCCGACGAGGCCCGCGCTGTGAAAGTATCCCGCTTGTCTGAGCTCAAGACCAAGGCTAAACCCGCTGAGCTCATCAAAGCGGCTCACATCCAACTCCATGATGAGCATTTGATTGTCGAATTGGGATGTAAAGCTTTGCAAATTACGTCTCGAAACGTCTTCTATGACGGATAGCGCGATGGACGGTTCGTCCGTTTTGAGAACCAAAACTTCCTCGCCAACCTCAGCCTGCAACTCTATCCGCAAAAATCGCTCGACATCGTAATATGACGCTGGTCGGATAGCGAGTAGTTGTTTCGTCTCACGCCGTGATACCAATCCGATGTCGCATGCCGGATGCGCGAAGATAGTGTGCATCAGCGTCTTGGCATCATCATCAGCCCGCTCTGGGTCTGCCATGGTGTCTGGTATGTAACGTGCAACATCAAGGCACATCGCTTGACCGTTGATAGTCAACAATCCGTCCTTCCGCCGGGAATCATACGGTGCTGTTGGATCTGCATTCAATAAATTCACTGTGGACGCGGATGTAGGGAACCCAAAGACTAGGTAGGAACCTTCGCTCGTCAAGTAAGGCAGCGGTGTGTCTTCATTGGGTTCGGTATAGCGGCCTTCTCCGTGTAATGTACTCGTGGCCAATTCGAACCATGTTTTATGCTCTTTCATCCGGAGATCGAGGTTGGGTTCCGCCGGTAGCGTCAGCTCGAGATCGTCGTCATCTATCGTCAAGTAAGTCAATGCCGCGTTGTACCATTGCTGGGCATCGGACCAAAGGATCTTGAACTTTTCACCGGTCGGCTCGGCCAGCCAGGGCTCTGCCGTCACGCTCTCGCGAAAGTTGAAGTACGCTGGCATGTACACACGTGTAGCTACCAGGAGAAGCGGCGTATTATCGATAAATGCAGATCTATACATGACGGCCCACGGATCGGGGCCAATGCCAGATGCGACCCAATCGGATGTCGGCAAAGAGGCAGCTATATCTGCGAGCGAATGTTCAGTAGGCGTAACGCTGAAAAGTGCGGCGGCGAGATCATAGAGGCCTAGAAGGTTCGCATTTGTAAGTACATGATGGCTGATGGAGCGAGCGATGCTGTCAATGTTTTGAGAAAAATACGCTGATGCTTTCTGAGAAGTGGGCATTGACGCCAGATAAATGACATGATCCGATGCCTTTCGCGTTTCAA
>SCRN01000041.1 GCA_004322045.1 Paraburkholderia sp. | reverse complement strand
GTTGCCCGTCGCCACGCCCTTGACAGAGCCGTCCTCGTTGTAGAGGACGTCAGCCGCGGCAAAGCCCGGGAAAATCTCCACGCCGAGCGCTTCGGCTTGCTGGCCGAGCCAACGCGTGACGTTGGCCAGGCTGATCACATAGTTGCCGTGGTTCTTGAAGTTCTCGGGCAGCGCCCAGTTCGGCGTCTTGACCGCGCCCTTCTCGGTGAGGAAGAGGAACCGGTCTTCGGTCACCTCTACGTCCAAAGGCGCGCCTTTTTCCTTCCAATCGGGAATCAGCTCGCTAATGGCGCGAGGATCCATGACGGCGCCCGAGAGGATGTGCGCGCCGACCTCCGACCCCTTCTCGAGCACGCACACGCCGAGCTCGACGCCCTTGTCCTGCGCAAGCTGCTTGAGCCGGATCGCAGCCGACAGACCAGCGGGACCGCCGCCCACGATCACGACGTCGTACGTGATTGAATCCCGAGCCTGAAGTGGTTCGCCATTCCCGTTATGTGTTGTCATCAACCACCTTGCCTTGGAAACGAACATTTCTAATGGTCGAATTTTGGCGATTGGTTGGCGGGGAGACAATCAGCCGTAAGATGGATTGATGCTGGGGAAGGCACGCGGCGTTTTATTCCTGACAGGAGAGACCGACCAAGCGCTGGTACCACGCGCCAAATTCGGCGATCTTGCTTTCCTGTGCCGAATAGGGTCCCGGGCGGTAAGCGATCGATCTGACGCCAGCCTGGTTGTTTTCGGTGATGGTCTTGTCCTCGAGCAGGGTGATGGTCCAGAGGGCCTTGACTTGCTCCGGATCGTGGTCGACGCCTTCGACGGCATCGCGAGCCACCAGCCAGAAAACTTCGACATCGGTCGCGAGAGGGCCGCGAGGGTTAAACCGGAACCCGATGGCGTGGTCGCTGTTGGCAAGCAGAACGCTCACGGGATTGAATACGCAACCGGTCTGAGCACCGTCGTATTCGCCGTCCGAGACAATCAGCGGCGCAACTGGTTTGCCGTCCAGTGACTCGGTGACATTGCCTTTACCGATCGGCATCCTGCCAGCTGATTGGAAATGGGGCGAGCCGGGTCCGTCCGCGAACATATCGGTCTGCCGTCCCGCCTCTTTCTCTGCGTGTTCCCAAGCTGCGAAGGTTTCCAAATAGGCAGACGCAAGTCCATCCGACGATCCGGGGCCCGCGCCGAACGCAAGCATCTTCATTTCGTCATGCACGGAGCAATACGTTGGGTGAGCCGGCTTGCAGTGATAGCACTCGAAGAAATTTTCGACGACGAGCTTCCAATTCGCATTGGTTGGAAAGACCTGGCGCACGGCGACCTTTGCATTGGCCAGGTCATAGCGCGCCAGCATCGGTCGAAACCTGGCAATGAAAGTGTCGAAGCAGGGGGCGTTGTTTGTCGCGAGGTTGATGAATATCAGCCCGGCAAAGGTGCGCAGATGACATGGCCTGAGGCTGTAGTCCCCAGTGGCAAAGTCTTGCGCCATGTGGCGTGCATATTTGAGTTCGCCGGAGAGCTCGTAGGTCCAAGCGTGGTAAGGGCAGGTCAGGGCGCGAACGCTTCCTTGCTTTTCCAGGCAAATGCGCGACCCTCTGTGCCGGCACACATTGTAGTGTGCATGAATAGCGTTATTCTTATCGCGGACGACGATGATGCTTTCGCTGCCCACGTCCACTGTGAAATAGTCTCCGGGGCGCGCAATTCGACTTTCATGGTCGATGAGCAACCATTGGCTCGTCGCTAGCGCCTCGATGTCCCGCGCAAGCACATCGGGGTCGCAATAGAGATGTTGGGGAAGGGAGAAGCCATTACGCCATTCGGACTTCGGGGAGGGTAGTTCCAGGGTCGACATGATTTCCTCGTCGGGGAGTGGTCGTGGGGAGGGTTGTTTAGAGATTCAATGTCAAGCGGCCTTGTGCTCTCGACACGCAGGGGCACATCAGACGTTGACCATCACGTTCTTCGTCGGAGAGCACTTCGTCGTTGTGCAAGACTGTGCCTTCGAGCACTTCGATCACGCATGAACCGCATACGCCTTGCTCGCAGCCGCTTGCGATCACAACACCGTTGCGGCGAAGGGCGTCCAACAACGTTTCCTGTTGGCCGACATCGAGCGTCTTATTCGATCTTGCCAAGTGGACGGGGAAGGAACGAGAGGCCGGATCGGCCGGCGCGGGCGCGAATCCCTCGGTCCTGACTATCGCGTCGGGAAGTGTCTGCTCTGAGTATTTGGCGACGGCTGCCATGAAACCTGCTGGGCCGCAGGCATACACAGAGCGGCAAGCGATGTTTGCCGATAAGGCGCACTCAATTGTCCTGGCAATCTGATCGCGGCTTTGGTCGGTGCCCACCGTCAGCGCCGCGTCGAACTTATCGAGTGAGAGCGCGTCGTGCAATTGAGCGAAGTCCGAGGCGTGCGCGAAGTGGTGCCAGCTGAAATCGCGGCCGGAGGCAGTCAGCGCGTGCGCCATCGATACGATCGGTGTGATGCCGACTCCCGCCGAAAAGAGCAGGTGTTTTCCCGGATCGTCGCGCAATGCAAAGGCATTGCGTGGCTGCCCGATTTCCAGCGTTTGCCCGCTGCTGAGCGAGTGCATGGAATCGGACCCGCCGCGTGAGGCGGCTTGCCTCTTGACGAGGATCGACTGTGTACGGCGATCGCACGGATCGCCGCAAAGCGAGTACTGGCGGGTCACCCCCGCGGGCGTGAGTACGTCGATGTGAGCGCCCGGTTCATACGAGGGGAACAGGGGGCGTTCACATGAAGCCAATGCGAAGAGCTTCAGGTCCGGACCTATGGCTCGAATCGACGTGATCAGCGCTTTCATCTATGTCTCTCAAAGTATACCGGCTAGCCGGTATACTTACTCAATGCACATTGACCGTCAAGCGGTTCAAACCTCAGTCGAGCGGAGAAAATCGCAAACAACGGATCAGCGGCGCGATGCTGCCGCTATCACCCGACGTCTCGAGCGTGCAAAAGGTGGCGAACGCGTGTTCGTGCGCGACGACTGCCGACAACGTGGGCATGGCGCTGGCCGCACAGCGGCTGCGCATGTCGATGCAGATGCGCTCGTATGCGGACACCTCCTGCCGTAGAGCGCCTATGAAGTCCGTCCATGGGATACTGGCTAAAGACTTGGCTTTTTCGCGTCCGCGATGGGGTGCGCCCTGATCGACCTCATGAAAGACGCGATGTTTAATCAGGCAAGATCTGATACGTGCCTTTGTTTCGGTCTCGATTTGCAGCATCAGCGCGAGTTTGTAGCACTGATCTGTAGCCCAGGCGGTTTCGCGAAGCATCTCATCGAAGAACGCTTCGCCTTCGACTTCTACGTCGTGCAAGAAAATTAGGTCGGAGGTCTGTTGATCTGACAGCATGGGGATGTCACATGTACGTTCTCGCCTCCCATCGTAAATGGCACCGTCTATGGCCGCATCAGCCTTTCGGTGGATACCTGGCCTGCGCTTTGTCTATCCGCTTCCCATGAGGCTCCTATTGATCCGACGAAATGCTCGGTGGCGCCGGGTGCAGGCCGACCGAAAGGAAGAATCAGCCTAAAGGATGGTTGAGGTGTTTTTTTCAGCGGCGAACAATCAAGGTCAAATAACTCGTCGCGCGTTGTGTGCGACGAATTCCATGGTGTGAGACGGCGGCTATGACGAGCATACAAAGCGAGCAGCAAGCATTGCGCAAGAACGCGTTGGGGCTGCTCTCCATCGTTTTTCTGGTGATCGCGACCAACGGGCCGTTGACTGCGCTCGTCGGGGCGGTGCCAGTCAGTATTTCAATGGGGAACGGCGTGGGCGTGCCTGGCTCGTTCATCGTCGCTGGAATCGTCTACTTGTTGTTCAGTATTGGCTATGCGGCGATGAGTCGACATATCAGGAACGCGGGGGCTTTTTACGCCTATATCGCTGCGGGTCTGGGCCGGCCAGCAGGCGTAGGCGGCGCATTTCTCGCGCTGCTTGCCTATAACGCGATACAACTCGCATGCTATGCCATGGTGGGCTTCTTCCTGAGCCAAGAGTTGGCGGCCAAGGTCGGCGTGGCGGTGCCGTGGTGGGTCAGCGCCGCGGGCATCGGCTTGTTGGTCCACTATTTTGGCTATCGCAATGTCGAATTCAGCGGGCGGTTCCTCGGGTTCTTGATGCTGTGTGAAATCGCCATCATCGTTGTTTTTGATGCGGCCGTGGTGCTGCATGGTGGGGGCCCATCGGGCTTCACGCTTGCGTCGTTCAAGCCATCCACCGTGTTCACGAGTGGCTTCGGGCCGTCGCTCGTTTTTGTGGTGGGCTCCTACATGGGATTTGAAACTACGGCGATCTATTCGGAAGAGGCGAAAAACCCGCGTAAGACGATCCCACGGGCAACGTATTGTGCAATCACCGCGATCATGGTGCTGTATGCCGTCTCCGTTTGGATGATCATCGTGGCATACGGTGAGAATGGCGCATTGGCGGTGGCCAGTAAGGACCCCGGAAACATGTGGTTCATTATGACGTCCAGGCTGGTGGGGAAGTGGGCGGCGGATGCCATGAGCGTTTTAATGATTACGAGCCTTTTGGCGGCCTTAGTCAGTTTTCATAACACCATCTCCCGGTATTTCTTTTCTCTGGCTCGTGAGGGAATACTCTGGCGTGGATTAGCGAAGATTCATAAGGTGCAAGGGACGCCCTTCGTGGCGAGTATTGTGCAAACGCTGCTCGGTCTGACCGTCATTGTCGTGTCGGGGCTCGAGGGCGTGGATCCTTTGCAAGGGCTCCTGCCGTGGGCGAGCGTCGTCGCGGCAGTGGGCATGGTCGCTGTGCAGGCGTTTGCTTCGCTGTCGGTTGTCGGCTTCTTCAGAAAGGACACGCGCGGAGTTTCGGTCTGGCAACGAGCGATTGCACCGACACTCGCTTCTCTCGGGCTGTTCCTTTGCCTGTGGCAGATCATCGTCCATGTCGATCTCTTGAGCGGCAGCAAATCGGTCTGGTCTGCGGTGGTGCCCTGGGCGACGCTCGGCGGCGGCGTTGCCGGGGCGATCTTCGCCGTATGGCTCAAGAATGCTCGGCCCATGTTGTATAACAACCTCGGGCGCGTATTGAACGAGGTCTGAACGGCTGGTGCTGACGGATCGACAGGGTGCCCGCTCGTATGGCGCCGTGAACGTCGGTCTCTGCGTCTCAACGCAACCTAGCCAACGTTGACCCGTGCGTCGTGAACATGTCGAGACGCCGCGCTGGTGCGCGCTCATGGACGATTCGAGTCTTGGGGGTAGGATTGGGGGTAGCCCGCAACCGACAAGGTGGAATCCATATCTGGTGCGGGTTTCCGGGCAGCGTTTGTCTCACCCTCTCTCCGCCAGTCAAGCTTCTCAGGTGGTCTCGCCGATTCTCAGCAAATCTCGTAAGCCCCTGTTCGGCGGGCGAGTTGGGGGTGTTGATCTCCATGCTTCCTTTCCGCGCTGCCTGACATTCGTACCCTCAGTTGTGGGTACAATTGACGGTAGAGAGCGGGCGCTTATGGGGGCGTCGGCTGAACGCCCCGCAGATGGCGCGTGAAGTCGATCACGGTTATTCACCGATGGCGGCGGTCGCCCCGAGCGATTCTCGCTCGTGGATTTTCCGGTATCAACTAGCCGAGTGCTCTCGTGATAGGGGCCTTGGGGCGTTGTCGATCGCCGAGGCGCTGCCGAAGCTGCCAACTGCCGCGTTCGGGAGAATTTCTGCCTTAAGATCCTTGGCGGCGTCACGACAATCTCAAAACGTGATGCGATTCCGAAGAAGGCCTTTGCTACTCATGTGGCCGCCATGGTCGCGATGCCCTTGCTGATAAATTCAGATGACGTCGAAGGGTAGATCGACCTTCGACAGCGTCCGTCGAATCAGCAGCGAAGACGGGAAAACCAGTCGAGTGCGCGCTCCCATAAAGTTCGGCGGCTTGACGAAAATAACCCATGTGCCCGATGTCGCTGCCAGTATGCCGTGGGTCGACGTCCTCGCGCGTCACGGTTGTTTTGACGTATCCCTGCATGAAAGCATCGCGAGACGAGGGTGGCGCCCACAGATCGTCAAGCGCGTTGGCCGCCACGATGGGCGTCCTCACCTTTGCGTAACCTTGCTCTATTGCGCGCACAGCGGGGTCATCGAAAGAATAGCGCGGAAACCGGCACCCGGCGGCCGTCGAGGAACCTGTGGAGGACATCGCGGAAGAGGTCTTGCAAGCCGCTGCGCGTGCGTTCGGCGACTGGAAACGCAGGCTCGCTGCGTCGTTGGAGGCCGAAGAGCGGGATCACGCCTCGTCGTCGGGGCTAGCGACACTCATCATCGCGAGTCTCGAAGGCGCGATCGTTTTATGCCGAGCGCAGCGGAGCATTACAGCGTTCGATGAAATATCCGCGATGTCGACGGTGTGCCGAGCACTGACGGGGCACGGGCCAGAGACGGGAGGCGCTTATGGCTGGTCGCTATGGTGAATGGTGTGGTGCGGCGTCGGCGACTCTGATCGGAGTGATGCGCGGCGCTCGCGACACGGCTAGAGAGATCACGCAATTTCTGGGTGCAGCCGGCGAGCGGGTGCAATCCTGATTCCTTTCGATGGAAACAACAAGAGCAATTGACCGATACGGAAAAAGCGCAATAAGCCCAATGCTGCAGCGTCAATTGCGCGTCAATACTGTTTTGCCATAGGTGGCGGCACCATAGGCTGATTCACACAACGAAGCGCAAATCGTCGAATAATAATTCGGCGGAGCTTAAGATAAGCTTAAGAATTCTGCTTCGCGCACAGTCGCGCACGGTTCGTCGGATTCTATTGCAAGTTTTATATCAGTTGAATTGAAGAATTTGACGTAAGTGCCGTTACCCCTCATAACCGCACCAAGGAGGGCGGCCTTATGACTACGACAAATCAACGTGCAGGATTGCGCAAGCGTTTGGCAATGCAATTGCACCAGCGCAAGGCTTTACGGCGCATGGGGTGGGCGCCGCTTGCTTCAATGATGATCACGCTTGCGGCATGTGGGGGCGGCGCAAGTTCGTCAGGGAGCGCATCGGCGACTTCTCCCGTTGCCGCAGTTGCGTCGCTATCCGGTACGGCAATCGACAGTCCGATCGCGAACGCGCAAATAGTCTTCACCGCGGGCGCGCCACAAGGTGTCGTCGGCGCGACCGTGATCGGCACGGTGACGGCCGGCGCCGACGGCTCGTTCACCGGCAGTGTGACGGTTCCGCCCATCAGCACGCCGATCTTTGCGAACGCGACCGATCCGAATCAGACCTCCCTTGTTCTGTCGAGTTATCTTGGCGTAGGGTCGGCAATCACGTCCGCGGGGACGCTCAGTGCGAACGAGCTGCCCGACCTCGACATCACCCCTGTGACGACCGCTGCCTTGGCGGTCTATGCCCAGGTGAACGGCAGAGCGTATTCGAATTTGACGCACAGCGGCTATCGGACGACGTTGCGGACGTACCGCGGCGACATTCTCGTCATCGCCGCGGCGATCAAGGCAGTGGGCGACAAGCTGTGTACTCCATCGGCCAGCATTACGTCGACGACGAATCTGGCGGCTGCCATCGCGGCCGCGTCGAATTTGACCTCGGGCAATTCGACGACGCTTGCCGCTGCTGCCGCTGCCTTGGGAGGCGATTGCGCGACCGCGCTGACGACGTTACAACAAGCCATAACGTCCGACGATGTGTTCGGTCCGCAGTTGTCCACGGGCGATGCGCTGGAGTCGGGCGCATCGGCCGTGCCGCCCGGCGCATATCAACTGCAGGCGCTCGTCGCCGAAACGGGGCTGAGCACCAGCCTGACGGTGGGGAACGTCGGTTCTACGCCGGCTAACGTCGCGGCCGCGAGCGTCGTAGCCGATACCGCGCTGACGGTAGCGAGCGATGGAACGATTACCTCGACGGACGGCAACGTGACGGGCGCCATCCGCGGCAGTTTGATCAAGCTGTCCGTAAAGTCGGGTGCGCAGACGTATCGGTTGCGCGGCAAACTCGGCACGGTGCCGAGCGCGCTCGTGACGGGCGGCAGCGCATTTGCCGTGCAAGGAGGCGGAGTCAACGCCGGCACGAACGTCTTGACGAATTTTTCGGCAGTGCTGGCCGCGAGCGGCGCGGTTCCTGTCTGGAACGGCGTCGCCGTGCCCGCTGGAAGCAGCAACGACGCGGGCGTATCTTGCACGGCGGGCCAGCCGATTCGTTTGAGCGGCTTTGTGCCGGGGGTGGGAGGTGGCGTGCTGGGCGAATGCGTTGTGCCCACGGCGGGGGGATGGACGATGTCGAGCCCGGCGTCGGTGCGAGGCGAGTTCGACTTCGACTTCGCGACGAAAGACATGCCTAGCGCAACACCGACGTTGACGGCGACGACATGGATCCCGGCGACGTCGGCTGCCTTCATTCTGACGGACGCTTCGGCGAGCTTGGCGCTGAATGCCGGAAGTGTTGCACCCGTCAGCGGTACGGGCTACTACGTCATGGGTTCGCGGTCGATCGTTTTCGCCACCGCCACGGCCAACGGGGCTTTCGTGGTCTCGGAGAACCCGCTTATGAAGGCGGGCGACGTGGGCGATAGCGCCGATAACTAAAGCCGACAGCAGTGGGCGATTTCGGCGCTGACGTGCCGGAATCTCCCATGATCAAGGACGCACGCGCCGGGCGTGCGGGCTTCCATCACATTTTATGGCACTCCCCGGCGTTTTTGTACCGATGTGTGCCGCGCTCGACCTCCTCGTGTGTCACGGTCATGCGCTGGTGCTGCGATAGCCTCGTCCGA
Organism: Paraburkholderia sp.; assembly: GCA_004322045.1. Taxonomy (GTDB): domain Bacteria; phylum Pseudomonadota; class Gammaproteobacteria; order Burkholderiales; family Burkholderiaceae; genus Trinickia. The sequence continues at coordinate 55,947 of SCRN01000041.1, read as the reverse complement.
CGCGCCTGAATGGTTAAGAGAGGCGCTCTCCCGTCACGCGCAGCCCGCGTCGTTGAATCCATAGATATGTGCGGGGCGGAGGGGACCGAGACGCTGCGAAGGCAGCGTAAGCCGCTCCCCGGAAAAGCGCTATCACACAGCTTACAGCCACAGATGGCATTCTCAACAGCTATGTGGTCACTACCCCATCTAGGCGACACGTTCTCACAGAATGAGGAACGTGGGGGATGAAGACCTGGCGCGCGAACAGATCGGGCGCTTCAGGGCTCCCCTGACACGATATGCTTCGTCAGTGAGCAGGCAGCCGAACTGAGAGGACTCCATGGAAACGCATCGAGAACTCGTCATTGGCCGCTATTACTGGGTCATCCCCGCACCAGAACATGACGAAACCGTGCCGCGACAAAGCGGGCCCCGAATGGGCTGGCAAGATGAGATACAGCCGTCCCGTTTTGACGGCTGGAGCGCACGTGGTGAAATGCTCTGGATTTTTCTTGGCATCGACGACTCGTCGACATGGCCTGTGCTCTGGATTGGCGATCCCATAGACCTCCCTATCGTGCGAGAGGGGCGGTTACGCATTGGCTTAATTTAACGAGATCTCGCACGCATATGGCTCCGTAGTCGTTGACGCGGGGCCGCCTCCTGGGCGCTGGGATGCGTCGCCATTCGTCGGCGATCGGCCAAAAGTCCGAGACTACAGTCACGCGGTCGTCATAGCGTGCCGCCTTGCGCATCGAATAGGCGATCGACAGGCCGCCGAGCCAGGCCCCTAGAATCACGACATGAGCCATGCTGTCTCCTCCTTGGATGCGCCACATGGCGCATCGAATTCGTCGCTGTTGCGGTCTCTGCCTCCATGGGACGTGAGCGTTATCTGCGATCAGCGCAGAAGTGCGTTGATCCGGGCCAACTGTTCCTCATCGAGTTCTCCGGCCGCCGCGGAAAGGCGAAGTCGGTTGAGCGCGACCTGATAGCGTGCTGCGGCGAGGTCGCGCCGGGTGGCGAACAATGCCTGGCCGGCGTTGAGAACGTCGATTGACGGCCGGTCGCCGGCTTCGAAGCCGGTACGATTGGCATCGAGTTGAAGTTCGGCTGAGCGCAGTGCCTGTGTGAGCGCCGTGACCTGGACCTTCGAACTTTGCAGACCAAGAAACGCCTGACGCACTTCGCGAGCAACAGCGACGCGCGCGGCATCTTCATCCAGTCCAGCACGGTTGAGCAGCGCGGCGCTTTCCTCGGCCTTCGCACTGCGCAGGCCACCCGTGTAGAGCGGGATGGTGACCATGATGCCGACCACGGCGCTGTTGCTCCGCATTGAGCTGTTGCCGCCGTAGCCCGCGCCATTCATCCGGTCCCCGATGTACGAGGCGAAAGCGTCGACGGTCGTACCGGCGCCGGGCCGGTAGCGCGATGTCTCCGCCTTCGCGCTGTCCACGCCGAGACGGCGGAGCTCGATCAGGGGATTGCCCGTCATGGCGCGCGACTGCCAGTCGGCCAGGTCGCCCGCGGGGATCGACTCCACCGCTGCCGCATTCCCGGGGCGGCGCAGCGCAGTGTCGGCGTTGCCCGTGAGGTCGCGCAGTTCCGCGCGCCGGAGGTCGAGCGCTGTTTCTGCAGCCAGCTTTTGCGCCCGGGCGAGATCGGCGCGCGCCCTGGCGTCGTTGACGTCGGTGATCGCGGCTTCGCCTGCTTCGAAGCGGCCTTGCGCGATGCGGCTTGCTTCGAGCGCCGCTTCCCGGGTGGACTTCAGCGCGGCTACGTCGTCTTCGGCAGCGAGCACGGCGAAGTACGCCTGGGCGACCTGAAGCAGCAACGTCTGCCGTGCGAGGCGCAAGGAGGCGTCACCCGCATCGGCTGCATTGTTCATTTGGCGGGCGTCGGCGTTTTTTGCCGCGCTGTACAGGTTTTCCTTGATCGTGACGGCCCAGCCTGCCCCCGTGGCGCCTGCGGCGCGCGTGTCGAATGCGATGCCGTTGCTCGAGCCGAAGCCTCCGCCGGCGAAGTGCGCCCCGGTGGTTTCCTGATCCAGCGTCCCGTAGCGCATGTTCCCCGTTGCGAGGACCTGGGGTAGGAAGCCGGAACGCCCCTGCTTGCGCCGCGTTGCGTCAGCCTGGTTCTGAGCGACCGCGGCGGCATACACCGGATCGTGCATCAACGCATCGTGGGCTGCGGCGAGCAGGTCGGTTTCGGCGTGCGCCACTGAACAGACCGCCGCGACAGCGATTGCTGAGGCATAAAGTCCAAACTTCATGGCAGCCACCGTTCGGAACGAGACATCTTCGGCCCCATGCTTCATGCACCGCTGCGCGCACCGAGCTTGCGCAGCAGGATTTCCATCGGACACCACCGCGTAAAGCCACTCTGGAGCAGGTTGGCGCCTACGAATGCGGTGACCCAGAGCCACCAGCTGCTCATGAAAAGTGGACCTGCCGGGGCGCCGAACGCAAGCGAAACGAGGATCACGATGCCCGCGAAAACGCGCGTGATTTGCCAGGATGTCATGATGGACCCTCATGAAGTGGAATTGGAATGGGAGGCGGCGAAACGGCGCCGGTATGCGGTGTAGTAGAGCAGTGGGATGACGACGAGCGTGAGCAGCGTCGAGACCAGCACCCCGAAGATCAGCGAAACGGCGAGGCCGTTGAAGATCGGGTCATCGAGGATAAAAAGCGCGCCGATCATTGCAGCCACCGCCGTGAGCAGGATGGGCTGCGCGCGCGTGGCGGCCGACTGCACGACGGCGTCTCGGAACGGTATGCCGTCCGCCACCTGCAGGTTGATGAAGTCGACCAGCAGGATCGAGTTACGGACGATGATGCCTGCGAGCGCGATCATGCCAATCATCGAAGTGGCGGTGAACTGCGCGCCGAGCAGCGCGTGACCAGGCATCACGCCGATGATGGTGAGCGGAATCGGAGCCATGATGATGAGCGGAGTGAGATAGGAGCCGAACTCTGCCACCACGAGCAGGTAGATCAGCACGAGCCCGACCGCGTAGGCAATGCCCATGTCGCGGAACGTTTCGTAGGTGACCTGCCATTCGCCGTCCCATTTGATGGAGAAGCCGCGATACGGGTCGTCGGGCTGGCTGACGAACCATTCTCCGAGTGTGCCACCGCCCGGTATGGATAGCTTTGCGAGGCGGCCGCGCATTTCGAACATACCGTAGAGGGGACTGTCCACCTTGCCGGCCATATCGCCGATCACGTAGGTGACGGGTAGCAGATCCTTGTGATAGATGGGTTGTTCGATGCGAGTGTCGCGCTGCCGGATCAGTTCGGAAAGCGGCACGAGCTGCCCCTGGCTGCCGCGCACAGTCAGCGCGAGCAGGCCCGACGCGTCGCCGCCCAGCGTAGCGGGCAATGCGAGACGTACCGGCGTGGGGTACTTGCTGCCGTCGCGAACATAGGTGATGTTGTTTCCGGTGAGACCCGTGCGCAATGTCTGCGCGACGTCCTGCTGCGATACGCCAAGCAGCCCGGCCTTGCGCCGGTCTAGCTCGAAGTCGCGTTGGGCAGCGGGCGCCACAGTGCTGTCGTCAATATCCACCACGCCCGGCGTCGAGGCGAACACGCCGCGCACCGCGTGGGCAACGGCATTGCGCGCTGGCGCATCGGTGCCGTACACCTCGGCTACGATGGGCGCGAGCACTGGCGGTCCGGGGGGCACTTCCACCACCTTCACGCGCGCGCCATTGCGCTGCGCAATCCGCTCCAGCGCGGGCCGGACCGATGTCGCGATGGCGTGGCTTTGCCGGTGGCGCTTCGACTGCTCGACGAGATTGACCTGGATGTCGCCCACGTTACTGCCCGAGCGCAGGTAATACTGGCGCACGAGTCCGTTGAAGTTGATGGGCGCGGAGAGTCCGGCATAAGCCTGCCATGTGGCCGTTTCCGGCACTGTTGCAAGCAGGGCCCCCATCTCGTGCAGTACGCCGGCGGTCCGCTCGAGCGGAGTGCCCTCCGGCATGTCGACGACTACCTGGAATTCCGATTTGTTGTCGAAGGGCAGCATTTTCAACACCACCAACTGGAGCATGGGCAGTACGAGCGACAGTGCAATGGCGCCCGCCACGCCGAGCCACAGGAGCTTACGGTTGCGCGAGCCGCGCGCCTCGTCGAGAAACGGCGCGAATACGCGGGCAAAAAACGGCTGGAGCTTCGCCCGCAGCTTGCTTTGGGTTCCCTCACCCCTGGCGCTGTCTGCGCCGTGATGGGTGCGTGCCAGCCACATCCGCGACAGCCAGGGTGTGACGATGAATGCGACGGACAGGGAGATGGCCATGCCCATGCTTGCGTTGATCGGAATGGGGCTCATGTACGGCCCCATCAGACCGGTGACAAATGCCATGGGGAGCAGCGCTGCAATCACCGTGAGCGTGGCGAGAATGGTGGGGCCACCCACCTCGTCCACCGCACGCGGAATCACGGAAGCTGCCGGTGCATGGGGTTCCAGTTGCCGGTGGCGATGAATGTTTTCGACGACGACGATCGCATCGTCCACCAGAATGCCGATGGAGAGGATCAACGCGAACAGCGAAACGCGATTTAGTGTGAAACCCCACGCCCATGAAGCGAACAGCGTCGCGGTGAGCGTAAGAATCACTGCCACGCCGACGACCGAGGCCTCACGCCAGCCGAGCGCGAGCAGTACGAGCACCACGACCGACGTGGTCGCGAAAGCGAGCTTCTCGATCAGCTTCATCGCCTTCGCGTTGGCCGTAACGCCGTAGTCGCGCGCCACCTCCACCTTTACGTCGGCGGGAATCACGGTGTTGCGCAGCGTGTCGACCCGTTGCAACACATTCCTCGCAACCGTGACGGCGTTCTCGCCGGCCTTCTTGGTCACTGCGACCGAGACGGCCGGATATTCAGCCGGATGCGTACCGGCAACTCCTTCCCACACATAGTGCGTAGGGGCGGGCGCGCCTTCCACTACGGTCGTCACGTCCGATACGGATACGGGATGACCATTGTGAACCGCGACGATCACGTCGCCGACATCGCGCGCGTTGTCCAGTACAGGCCCGCTTTCGATATGGATGGCGCTGTTTTCCCTCACGAGGTCGCCCACCGTGGCCCCCGCATTGGCGGCGACGAGTACTCGCTTCAGGTCATCTACAGTGACGCCTGCCGCGCGCATGCGGGCGGGGTCCAGCAACACATTGACGGCTCGTTGCGGGCCGCCCACGGTTGTCACTTCCCGTGTGCCGGGCACGCGCTTCAGTTCAGACTCGATGGAATGGCCCACGCGTTCCAGATCGTATGCATTGCCATCCGGGCGTGTGGAGTAGAGCGTGAGCACGACAATGGGCACGTCGTCGATGCCTTTGGGTTTGATGAGCGGCGGCAGCACACCGAGGTTCTTCGGCAGCCAGTCCTGCTTGGAAAACACCGTGTCGTAGAGCCGCACGAGCGCTTCCGTGCGCGGCACGCCGACCTTGAACTGCACGGTCAGCACGGCCAGCCCGGGACGCGACACCGACATGACGTGCTCGATGCCGCTGATTTGCGAAAGCACCTGTTCGGCAGGCCCCGCCACCATCCGCTCTACGTCGCGCGCACTTGCGCCGGGAAAGGGCACTAGCACGTTGGCCATCGTGACGTTGATCTGCGGTTCCTCTTCGCGCGGCGTCATGATCATCGCGAAGAGGCCGAGCAGAAGGGCGACGAGCGCAATGAGCGGCGTGATGCGGTTTTCGAGGAAAAATGCGGCGATCCGGCCGGAAATGCCGAGCTTGGGCGTGTCCATCGTCATGACGAGGCCTCGCCCTTCAATGCCTTGCGGCAGCCAGCGGGTCGAGCGCAATGCGCTCCCCTGCCGACAGTCCCGCGAGAATCTCGATCTGCCCCGCGCGCGTCTCGCCAGGGCGCACCTGCCGCAGCGACGTGCTGCCGTCGTTCGCCACGATGTAGACCGCTGTGACCTCGGTGCGGCGGATCATGGCTGCAAGCGGAACCATCAGCCTCGGGCGGGGCGAGCCCGCAAGGAAATGGGCGCGCGCAAACATGCCGGGGCGGGCAGCTTCCCCTGCCGATGCAGGCAACGCAAGCCGTACCTTGACGGAGTCGCTGAGCGGATCGGTGACGGGCAGCACGGTGACCGCCGCAGCAGTTTGCCAGTGCTGTGCGCCCGGCACATCGGGCAGCTCGATGCGCACGGGCAGATCCGTACGCAGCGCCGCCGCGCGCGATTGCGGCACGGTGGCCACGGCGCGCAGGGCAGCGGGATCGAACAGTGCGACGAGCGGCATGCCCGGCATTGCCATCGAACCCAGTTCGACGTCCACACCGGCGACGATGCCGGCATATGGTGCGACGATGTTGTGCAGCGTGGGGCCGACAGCTGCCGCGCCAGCGTCGGCCTGCCGGGACAACCTCATGGACGAAGCCGTCTGGTAACGTGCTTTGGCACGATCGAGCGCGGCCTGGCTCACGTACTTCCGGTCGTACAGGATCTGCGTGCGTTCCAGTTCGCGCCGTGCGACCTCCTGTTCGGCCTGCGCGGCCGCTGCCTGCGCCTGGACGGCGGCCAGCTGCTGGTCAGCCGCTCGCTGGTCGACGGCGAGCAATTTTTGCCCTGCGCCCACGCGATCGCCCGCCTTGACGAAGAGGCCGGTGATACGGCCGGAGACCTGGGCGGCGATGTCGGTTTGACGCGCAGATTCCACGACAGCGTCTGTGACGATTTCGTCTGCAACCGGTGTTGGTTCGACCACGATCGTCGCCAGCTTTTCCGCCTTGGCAGCCGGGATGGCGATGCCCAATGCCGCGGCAAGCGCCCACACCCGCAACGATGAAGCGGCCCTACGTCTGCCCAATGTTATGCGAAGAGGGGTTTCCCGCATCAGGACGTTGCGCTGAGCAAGAGTCGTGTTTCTCGCCTGCGCAGGCAGTCCGACTGGTTTCGATGCCTGTTTTTGTTGTTCACTGTTCATGGTGTGAAACCATCTACGATGCAGATACTGGTTTTCGGCGCAGGCTATTCAAGCCAACGGTTGCCGTTTAGGGGCTCGCCTAGAGCACATTCAGTGGAATCTTCAGATAGCTCACTCCATTGCCCTCCGGCGACGGCAGCGCTCCCCCGCGGATGTTCACCTGGATCGCAGGGAGAATCAGTACCGGCGTGTCCAGCGTGCTGTCGCGGTCGGTGCGAATTGCAACGAATTCGCTTTCGGAGATGCCGTCGTGCAAATGGATGTTGCTGCTGCGCTGCTCTGCAACAGTCGTTACCCAGCGAGGCTCGCGCGTCTGCGGCGGATAGTCGTGACACATGAATAGACGCGTGGCAGGTGGCAACGCGAGAAGCTTTCTCGCGGAACGGTACAATGCGCCCGCGTTGCCGCCTGGAAAGTCGCACCTCGCCGAACCGGCGTCCGGCATAAAAAGGGTGTCGCCCACGAAGACGCAATCCCCGATCTGGTAGGCCATGTCGGCAGCTGTATGGCCCGGCACGTGAAGAGCCCGTGCGTGGAGTGGACCGATGCTGAAGGTTTCGTCGGGCACGAAGAGGTGATCAAACTGGCTCCCGTCCACGGCAACTGCGGAGCCAAGGTTGAAAAGTCGCACGAAGGTTTCCTGGACCGCGCGTATTCTTTCCCCAATCGCCGTTTTGCCGCCCAGTACGCTCTTCAGGTAATCCGAAGCGGACAGATGGTCGGCATGCGCGTGAGTCTCGAGCAGCCATTCGACGCGCAACCGGTGCGTGCTCACAAAGTCCACGATCTGGTCCGCCGACGTCGTGCGGGTGCGTCCTGACTTCGCATCGTAGTCAAGCACCGGATCAATCACCGCGCAGGCCGAATCCTCGCCAGCATGCACGACGTAGCTGATCGTTGCCGTAACGGGATCGAAAAAGGGCGCTACCTTGGGATCCATTCCGGGCTCCTTTCGATATACATAATAATAATATATACTTTCATATATTGTTAGTCAATGATGACCGGACAGGACGTCATGAAAGAGATGCCAAGCTCCATACCGACACAAGCGTTGAGCGCGCTGCGCAAGTCTGCGTTGCAATGCAGCACGATGCTCAAGGCGATGGCGCACGAAGACCGGCTGCTGCTTCTTTGCCAGTTGACGGAAGGCGAGTTCAACGTCGGAGAACTCGAAGAGCGGGTGGGCCTGCATCAGCCGAGTCTTTCCCAGCAACTTGGGGTCTTGCGGGAGGAGGGCCTGATTGCGGCGCGGCGCGATGGGAAATACATGTACTACAGCCTTGCGAACCCCGCGGTCATCTCCATCATGGAAACCCTTTCCGAGCTATTCTGCGGAGGCGTGACACGGAATGCAGGTCAGCGTTGACGCAACTCCGCGCGCGGATCGTGAGCATGTTGGCGCCACCGATTCGGGGAGTTCTGAAGGCTTGGGGTACGAAGAGCTCTTCGAATTTTGAGACCTGCTGTGCTGTAAAGCTTTGCAGGAAGTCCGCTCTGAGCAAGTGGCAGCGCCTTGAACAACGCGAGCACGTAACGGTTCGGTTCGACGTTGTTTACCCGCGGGGTTCGATTAGCGAATACAGATTAGCCGCCGCGTTCGCGCCGGCGACCGTATCGAAGAAGATCCAGTGTTTTCTGGCGGCGGGTAAATGGCCGAATCGCGTTCTTGCAGCCGGGGTTCGAAATGGGATCAGCCGTTGGAGAAAGGAGACCCGGTGGCTGAGCGAATCATTGAGTCGTCGAAAACCAGACGTTGCGCTAGCCACGCGCTGCCTGATGCGCCATAAAAGCAGCGAAGACTTGTACCCGCTCAGGCTGAATCCAGTGCGCCGACGAACGGCATGGTGAAACCGCTAGTCAGGGGCCTCGAGCGCTACTACTCTACCTCGTGGTTGCCGACTCGAAGTGCTGAGCCAGGGCGTCGTGCAACGTCGCTGCGGAAAATTGGCCGAGATGGGTTGCTAGCAAACGGCCATTGCGGTCGTAAAAGAGAGTCGTCGGAAAACCGGCCGTTCCGACGCGGGCCGCTAGCGCCGAAGACTGATCTAGCCACGTGTTGCCGAGCAGCAGCGAGTGCTGATCGAAGTAATGCCGAACCGTCTCTTGCGTTTCCCCTTCATCGACGAAAACGAAATGGACACCCGGATACTCCACTTGAGCTTGGGCGAACGTTGGCAGTTCGGCCTGACACGGCGGGCACCAAGTTGCCCAAAGGTTCACGACGGTGGGCATGCCGCTGGTGCCTAACGTTTCCGGTGCACCATCGAGAGAGCGCAGAGCAATCGGCGGGATGTTAGACGGGACATGCTGATGTTCGATAAATGCCCGAGCGGACGCGTAGGAGATCAGGCCTGCAGTCAAAGAGAGCGCGAGCGGCACTCTCGATGCATTGTTCCGAACGAGCCGCCAAGCGGCGATGAACGAACCGGCGGTCATGCCGACAAGTGGATCAAAGCCCAGATCTCGGACATCGAGGATTGCAGCGAAGTCGTGGTGATACAACGGAAGATATTGGATAACGAATGCGAAGCGCGCGGCGAGTAGACCGCCAACGACGATGGCAAACAGGTCCGAGTCGATAGCGCCGCGGCGTTTCATCGCTAACCAACCAACCAACAGTGCAACCGCGACGGCGAACATAAAGATGAGCGTCGGGACGGGAAAGGCGAGTGAACCGATCGACATATGAATGCAATCAACTTTGTGTGTGAAATGGGCAAGCCAATTACGTCGACGTCTCGATTTTGGCGGGAGGATGAGCGCACGGCACATGAAGGGTCGCGCATAGGCCGGCGCGATCGGCGCGGCTCGCAAGCACGAGCCGGCCCTGTACGCGCTGCGCGATTGCTGCGACGATCGCGAGCCCAAGACCGCTGCCTTCGGAGTCGTTATGTCCGCGCCAAAACCTCCGAGGTGCTTCAGCGATCTGAGCGTCAGTCATGCCTGGCCCGTTGTCTTCGATCGAAAAGGAGACAGTGTCGCGGTCGCATCGCGCTAGAGTGAGAACAACGGGTGACCCTGCAGGCGAGTAGCGCAACGCATTGTCCAACAAGTTGCGCAGCGCCATTGCGAGCAGCGTTTCAGGGATGGCGGCCTCGACGCGGTCAATGAGCGTGTCGTGCGAGGCCACCCGATCTCGCTTCCCATCCCCGCTACTGAGCTCGTTCAACACTCTCGTAGCGGTTCCGCGTGCGTCGCATCGATCCTCGCCCGCGGAGCTTGCGGACGTTTCCACGCGAGCGAGCCAAAGCAGTTGATCCAAGACATGCTGCATACGTCCGACATCGGACTGCGCGAGGTCAAGCGAAGTGCTGACTTCCAAAGGGCTCGACTGAAGGTCGATGGCCATTCGCAAAACCTGCAAATGCAGCTTGACGCCAGCAAGCGGCGTACGAAGCTCATGTGCCGCCGCGTCGGTGAACTGACGCTCCCGCGCCACGGCAGCAGACGTTCTCGAAACCAATTGCTCGATGGTGCTGGTCAACGGCAGCAGTTCCGAAGGCACATCGGGAAACGAGATTGGATGATCGTCCCCAGGGCTGCGCGCCGCCACGATTTTGCGGACTCGTTCGAGTGGAGCCAAACCGTGAGAAACGCCAAACCAGATCATCGCCATAACGCCGAGGAACGCTATCGAGAACGGCAAGAGCGCCGTAAACGCGAGATCGCGCACCAGCATTGAGCGGACCGACACACGATCGGCCGTCGTGACGCGCAAATTGCCGAGAAGTAGCGAATAGGTGCGCCAGCGTTCGCCGGACAATGTTTGTGTCGAGAATCCCGGAGCGATGTCGTTCCAGCGCGGACTATCGACGGTTCGCGCGATGGTACGTAGCGCTTTTCCGCCACTCATTAAGCGTATTTCGCAGGCCAAACCATCGGTGCCGGGCGCGACAGCCGGCAGTGCTCCGGCCACTGCGTCGGCAAACTGGCTGTCAGCGCTTTGCGGGCGCGGGGCCAGCATGTCTGCAACCATGCGTGCCGACGCGGTCAGCCGCTGATCGAGGGTGTGAGTCAGTTCGGACTGTACGGCGCGGAACATCCAAAGACTCGTCGCGCCGCTCAGCAACACAGTTGAGATGCCGATCGTGGCGAGCAATCTGAATCGCAAACTTCCGCGGATGGGCATCAGTCGATTTTTCCCAAGCGATAACCCATACCGCGAACCGTCTCTACGATTTGCGGGCCAAGCTTGCGCCTTAGATGATGAATGTGAACGCTGAGCGCATTGCTTTCGATGCCGTCGTCGGAACCATAAAGATAGGTGCGCAACTGGTCTGCGCTGAATACGGTTTGAGGTTGTCTCAAAAGCACGCTAAGGAGCACCGTCTCACGGCGCGACAGCACCAGGGGCTCGTCGTCTAGCCAGGCTGAACCGGCCGAAAGCGAAAACCGCAGGCGCCCGTGCTGCAACGTATCCATTCCGATGGCTGTCGCCCGTCGAATCAGCGCGTGCACGCGGGCAATGAGTTCGCCAAGGTCAAAAGGTTTGACGACGTAGTCATCGGCGCCGGACGTCAAGCCTTCGATGCGATGCTCGATCGAGTCGCGCGCCGTTACGACGAGAATCGGAGTGCCGATTTCCCGCACGCGCCAAGTCTTCAGCACGTCCAGTCCGTCTTGGTCCGGCAGGCCGAGATCGAGCAGCACGAGATCGAAATGCTTCTCGCCCATGGCGATATTCGCACGCGCGCCAGAGCCCGCGCGTTCTACGGTAAAGCCCGCCATGCGCAATCCGGATGTGATGCCGATGGCGAGCGAATGGTCGTCTTCGACCAGGAGAATGCGGTACATCGAACGCGTATGAGGCGGCGGCACTAAATGGTAGCCGCCATGGTAACGGATTGCGCGTTAACGCACAGTTAACGCTGTCGCGGTATCGTCTGACCGGCTGGAGCTCGCGCCGACCGACTACGCGTACGTGGTTCCGCTCGGGGCCTCACGATCGCTCTACCTGATTCTGGACTGACGACACCCGATGAAAATCGCTGTAACGCTGCGCATGGTATGCACTCGTGGGCTCTTGGCTGGTGTGATCGGCTGTGCCGTCTTGGCGCCCGATGCGACTTATGCTGTGGATCCGGGCACGCTTTTGCCTGCTGATGAAGCGTTTGCTTTGTCAACGTCCTTGGATGCCGCGCACGTATCCTCACTTGCGCTTCATTTCGATATCGCACCGGGCTACTACTTGTATAGGGGCCGTGTCACGGCAGTAGATGTCGCGAACGGCGTGGCCATAAAGATCGAGTCCCCACCCGGCGAGAAGAAGACGACCCGAATTTCGGGGTCGTCGAGATCTACCACGGCGCGAAGCAAGCGCAAGTAGATATGGGCACCGCATCCCGTGTGAAGATAAGCTGGCAAGGCTGTGCCGAAGCTGGCGTCTGCTTTCCGCCGCAGAGCCGTGAAGTCGACGTGACGGAGGCGCGAAGTGCGCGACCAATGAATACCGCCAACGAGAGCGGCGCTGGCCACCCGATTTCGAAGGTCGACTCTCCGGGCGAAGCGCGATCGGCGCCGGATATCGCGTTCATGTCCACATTGCGATCGACGATGGGCGCGACGGATAGCTCGATCGATAACGCAATTCATCACCTTAGTCCCGGCGCTGCCCTCGTCGTCTTTTTCGTGCTCGGGTTAGCGATGGCGTTTACGCCTTGCACGCTGCCGATGCTTCCTATCGTCACTTCGCTGGTGGTTGGGACGCGAGCAACGCGGGGCAGGGGATTGGTGCTGTGTTCGATCTTCGTGGCAGCGATGGCGCTCGTCTATGCCGGGCTCGGGCTGGTCGCCGCATTGGGGGGGCACAGCGTCCAGATTCTCCTGCAACAGTGGTGGATCAATGTGATTTCTGCTGCGGTGCTGGCCGCGCTGGCGTTATCGATGTTCGGCTTTTACACGCTGCAATTGCCGCAGCGGGTTCGCGACAGGTTGATCGTGCTGGGCGGTAGCGCGAAATCGGGCACCGCAGTCGGTGCCGCGGTCAGCGGCATATTTTCTGCGTTGCTCGTGGGGCCGTGCATGACGGCGCCGCTCGCCGACGCTCGGACGAATGGGAGAGTAGCCATGGTCGATTTCACAGCGGACTGGTGTACTTCGTGCAAGACCATGGATCGCACTGTCTTCACCGATCCCAAGGCAATCGATGCGCTCCGATCAGTCACGATGATCAGGGCCGATGTGACACGACCCGATGCCGATGCGCGAGCGCTGCTGAAGGCATTCGACGTTGTCGGGCCGCCGACCTTGGCATTTTTCAATGCTGACGGGAAGGAGCGGCGCCAGTCAAGGCTCGTCGGCGAAGCCGATGTCGCGCAACTGCTTTCAGCGCTTTATCCAGGTGCGTGAGCGGCCTCGTCCGCTTTCTCCAGCGAGATGGCGGAGCCGCTCAACGCCCCACCACTAAAAATCGAATGGGAGCTACAACTTGCGAAGTAAGTTCATCGTGTATGCGTCGGGTGTGCTGACGCTAACCGTAGCGGCTGCAGCCCTGGTGGCAACAGCTGCGGAGTCCGCCAACAGCGGAGCTGCGGACCGAACGCCGATTCCTCCAGCGTTGCAGGCGCTGAGCAGGGAAACCGGCATGCAGATCGTTGGACCCACCTTACCGGCGCCGCCTGGAATGAAAGGATGGGCTGCGTTCAAAGGCCAGCAACCACTCGCGTTCTACAGCACCGACGATGGAAAATATGTGATCGTCGGTACGATGATCGATGCGCGAGCCAACGATTTGACGAAGTCTGCGCTGGAGAAGGCTGTGGGAAGCCAATTGAGCGGCGGCATATGGAAGCAGCTCGAACGCAGTCATTGGATTGCCGACGGTAATCCGGCTGCCAGGCGTATCGTTTACGTCTTTACCGATCCCAATTGTCCCTACTGCAGTCGCTTGTGGGGCGATGTTCAGCCCTGGGTGAAGACAGGCAAAGTGCAGGTGCGCAATATCATCGTCGGGATCTTGACACCGACGAGCTACGGGAAGGCCGCAGCGCTATTGGCCGCGCCGGATCCGCAGAAGGCATTCCAAGACCACGAGGCGACGCAGTACAGCGTCAATGCGAACAACGGTCCGGGGCATTTGAAGTCGCTCGATTCGACCGGGATTGCGCCGCTCGCCGCCATAGATGCGGCAACGAAGCGCAAGCTGGACGAGAACATGCAACTGATGTCCTCACTCGGCGTCGAGGCCACGCCTGCAGTCTATTGGAAGGATCCGAACGGTCTGCTGCAGTCGTCTCTGGGCGAGCCGTCTTCCAACTTATCGGCTGTGTTCGGACCGCGGTAGCGGTTGCCGAGGATTTCGCTTTCCGGAGTCCACCAGCATGATGACGCGCCTGTCGAGACCGATGAAACCGAGGACATTTGCGCGCGCCAGTGCAATGGAGCCGCATGCCAGCTTCACTATCGGTAGGATTTGACCGGCATTGCGTCCGGCGGTGCGGCAGGCACATGCTATGCGTTAAATTGAATTCTTTGGAGGCCTGCAATGACCTACTATTTTGCAAAAACGCTCGACACATCATTCGACGACGCCCTCGCACGCACCATCGACTCGCTAAAGCGCGAGGGATTCGGCGTCCTGTCGGACATCGACGTCCAGCATGCGCTCAAGGCAAAGATCGGCGTCGATTTCCGGCGCTATCGCATTCTCGGTGCCTGCAATCCCGGGCTGGCCCACCAGGCACTTCAAGCAGAAGACAAAATAGGCACGATGTTGCCCTGCAACGTAGTCGTACAAGAAATACAGCCCGGCCGAGTCGAGGTGGCGGCGGTCGATCCGATCGCATCGATGCAAGGGATTTCGAATGCTTCATTGGCTCACATCGGGGAGCAGGCTCGGGCGAGTTTGAAGAAGGTAGTGGACCGCCTGTAGCCGCGGCATGTCGCCGCGCGCAGTCTCGATTGCGTTGCGTCGCCCATGGCCTCAAGCAGCCTGCTGATCTTCTTCTCCTTTTGCCGCCGATGCCTGCAACCGTTCGAGCAATTTCCGCTCGTTTTCGATTTCCCGGGAGGTCCGGTAGCCCATGCCACGAAAGATTGGTAATGGCGGACACCAGCCCTGCAATGCGTGTTGAAACCGGAACGCCGTGACGACGGCGGGGAGCCAAAGGTAGCGACGGCTTACGGTGGCTCCTAATGCGACGCCGGTGAATGCGAGGGCCGATGCATTGGTCTCGAGTACCCGCTCTTTGTCCCACTCTCGTTCAGCTCGGAGAGGCGAGCCTCAATCTGCTCCGAGGGTTGCCGGTAGTGCTCCAGCCGGCCCCTGAGTTCGTTGGTGAGGCGGTCGTTGACATTCGGCGCGGTATTTCTCACCACCCGATCGGAAGCTGAAATATCGTCCATTTATCTCTCCCAAAAGCTCCGTGACGGATGTCGCATAGTCCGTGCCGACGGCCCCCGAGCCGATGGCCGACACGTGAACGGCCATGCCCGGATTCGCAAAAAATCCGCCACGTCTCGGCCTAATCTGCTGATTTGAACGCGAAATCGATCGTCGGATCGAGCAGGGGCACTCGCCGCTACCGCAGGTAGTCCCCAAGTCTGGTGCAAGCGTTCAACGCGGCTACTTGGCTGACGAGAAACCGAGGACTTGCTTTATTTGTGTCTTGGCGACAAGATAGTATTTAATTACTATCTTTCGATAGGTGCCCATGGACAACCATCCGAAACACCTTCCTGCCGACGAGCGGCGCGCTGTGACAGTGGAGGCGGTGATCGAGCTCGCTGGATCGCAGAACCCCAGCGAGATCACGACCGCCGCCATCGCCAGGCATATGAACCTGACGCAAGGCGCGCTATTCCGCCACTTCCCCACCAAGGACGCCATCTGGCAGGCCGTCATGGAGTGGGTGGCGGAGCGACTTCTGAAGCGGGTCGAACTGGCGGCGCAAGGGATCGATTCGCCGCTGGCAGCCATGGAAGCGATATTCATGGCCAATGTCGAATTCGTCGCCGAACACCCAGGCGTGCCCAGGATGATGTTTGGCGAGCTTCAGCGCGCCGAGTCGACAGCCGCAAAGCGTATGGCGCATACGCTGATCCAGAGGTACGCGAGTCGCTTGCGCGAACTGATCGCAAAGGGCAAGGTAATTGGCGAGTTGGCGCCATCGGTGGACGATGAGGCGGCAGCCGCGTTGTTCCTGGGCGCGATTCAGGGCTTGGTCATCAAGTCATTGCTGGCTGGGGATGTTGGGCACATGCGCGGCGAGGCACCGCGTGTTTTCGCGATATTCCGACGCGGTATCGGGGGCGATCAATGAAACGCTTCCGCTTCCAAGGCCGCACCCTGGCGCTGCTTGGAGTTGCCGTCCCACTGCTGGCACTCTTCATCTTTGTTGCTTTGCGCTCCGGCCCCTTGGCACCCGTCGCCGTGACCGTTATCAAGGTGCAGTCGCGCACCATCAGGCCGGCGCTTTTTGGGATTGGCACTGTGGAGGCACGTTACACCTACAAGATCGGACCAACATACGCCGGTCGGATCAAACGTCTGGACGTGCATGTGGGAGACCAGATCAAGGCCGGCCAGGAGCTCGGCGAGATGGATCCTGTTGATCTCGATGATCGTGTCCGATCGCAACAGTCCGCCTACGCACGTGCGCAAGCGACGTTGCGCGAAGCGCAAGCTCGACAAGCCTTTGCGCAGACGCAAGCCCGTCGTTATGAGCAATTGTTCGCGGCACGCTCGACCAGTGAGGAAATCTTCGCAACGAAGCGACAAGAATTGCAGGTTGCGGATGCCGATCGGGTTGCGGCTCGGCAAGAGGTCGAGCGGACACGATATGACCTTGAAGCACTGGTCGCGCAAAGAAGCAACCTGAGGCTGGTCGCGCCTTCCGACGGCGTGGTTTCCGCTCGGGACGCCGACCCCGGCACCACCATCGTTGCCGGGCAGTCGGTGGTGGAGGTCATTGACCCGAAGAGCCTGTGGATCAACGTGCGCTTTGACCAAATCAGCGCGCGCGGATTGGCCGCCGGGTTGGCTGCTCACATTGCTTTGCGTTCGCGCGGCGACCAGATGATGGCTGGACGCGTGCTTCGAGTGGAACCAAAAGCCGACGCTGTGACCGAGGAAACGCTGTCCAAAGTCATATTCGACGTCATCCCAAGGCCGATGCCTCCGGTCGGAGAACTGGCTGAAGTCACTGTGGACTTGCACACGCATTCTGCCGCTCCGGTGATACCCAACGCAGCCGTCCAACGCGAGGGTGACAAGGTCGGTATCTGGCGGATCACGGATGGTGATCTGCGCTTTACGCCCATCAAGTTAGGCGTAGGTGACCTGAACGGCGACGTACAGGTACAAGAGGGGCTCAAGGACGGTGACCGGGTCGTGGTCTACAGCGAGAAGGCGCTGACAGCGCACAGCCGAATCCATGTGGTCGACCGCCTGCCGGAGGTATCACGATGATCAGCCTGGCTGGTCGCGATATTCTCCATACCTGGGGAAAGTTTGTCTTTACGGGCGTCGGCCTGGGGCTGTTGATCGGCGTGACTTTGGTCATGGCCGGCGTCTATCGGGGCATGGTGGATGACGGCAAGGCGTTGCTAGACAACAGTGGCGCGGATCTCTGGGTGGTGCAGAAGGACACCCTCGGTCCTTATGCGGAATCGTCCAGCCTCGACGAGGACCTGTATCGCTCCATCCGCATCATGCCGGGCGTTGCTCAAGCCGCAAATGTCACTTACCTGACCATGCAGGTGCGCAAGGGCGGAAGCGACACGCGGGCGATGGTGGTTGGCATTGCCCCCGGCGAGTTGGGAGCCACGCCTGGATGGCCGCCCTATCTGGTAGCAGGACGCCAAATCACACGCAGCCATTACGAGGCGGTGGCTGACATCGCCACCGGTTTTAAGCTCGGAGACCGTCTGGCGATCCGTCGCAATCATTACACCGTGGTGGGACTAACACAGCGCATGGTGTCATCTAGCGGTGACCCGATGGTCTTCATCCCGCTCAAGGACGCACAGGAAGCACAATTCCTCAAAGACAACGACGCCATCTGGCAGGACCGCCGGCGCGCTGAAGCCAACCCGGCGATAAATCGCCCCTACGTCCCCGGCTTGCTGGATACCGTGATCGCGACACAAGGCACCGATCGCTATGTCAATGGCATCCTCGTCAGGCTGAAGCCCGGTTACTCACCGGATGAGGTGGCGCAGTCCATCCGTCGGTGGAAACGCCTGACGGCCTATGCTCGGACCCAGATGGAAGACATTCTGATCGGCAAGCTGATCGCCACGTCGGCCGAGCAGATCGGCATGTTCCTGGTGATCCTGGCCGTCGTTTGTGCCGCCATCGTTGCCTTCATCATCTATACGCTGACGATGGACAAGATTCGCGAGATCGCGGTGCTCAAGCTCATCGGTACGCGCAACCGGACCATCGCCGCCATGATCATGCAGCAGGCGCTCGCACTAGGCGTGATCGGGTTCGTGGTGGGCAAGATCACAGCGACGTTCTCTGCCCCGCTGTTCCCGAAATACGTACTGCTCGTGCCGTTCGATTCTGCCGCGGGCTTCCTTGCTGTGCTGATGCTCTGCGTTCTCGCGAGTCTCGTTGCAATCCGCACCGCCCTCAAGGTCGATCCGGCCGAAGCTATCGGAGGATGACATGCAGGGCAAAGGTATCCGCATCGAAGGTTTGAGAAAGCGCTATGGTGAGGGCGATACTGCTGTCGATGCCCTAAAGCGTGTCGATCTGCACGTGGCTCCCGGCGAGGTGGTCGGGCTGATCGGCCCTTCCGGCTCGGGAAAGAGCACCCTGCTCAAATGCCTGGGCGCCGTAGTCGACCCGACGGCCGGCCGCATGATGCTGGGCGATGAAGTCATCTACGACGACGGCTGGAAGGTGCACGACCTGCGCGCCCTGCGGCGCGACAAGATCGGCTTTGTGTTCCAGGCGCCTTACCTGATTCCATTTCTGGATATTATCGATAACGTCGCGTTGCTGCCGATGCTGGCTGGTGTGCCAGACGCGCAGGCACGCGCGAAAGCGCTGGAGTTGTTGACCGCGCTCGATGTGCAGCACCGCGCGAAGGCCATGCCTTCACGGCTGTCGGGTGGTGAACAGCAGCGCGTTGCCATCGCGCGCGGCCTCGTCAACCGCCCACCCATCATCCTGGCGGACGAGCCAACCGCGCCGCTGGACAGTCAGCGCGCCATGGCCGTCGTGCGCATTCTCAACGACATGGCACGCCGATTCGAGACGGCGATCATCGTGGTCACCCACGACGAAAAGATCATCCCCACCTTCAGGCGCATCTATCACATCCGCGATGGGGTAACCCATGAGGAAGCCGGTGAAGGAAGGGGGTTCGAATGAAACCAGGCCGTTTGGCCTGTCATCAGGCTTTCCGCAAGCCGTTTGTGGAGCATTTCTATGGCCTACGTTAAGGTGGCGTGGCTCGGCCGCGGCGCCATTCACACGAACGCGGCGCCGCAACGCTGCAAACGGAGACTTATCACGTTGGTGCTTGCCGGTCTGCTCGCAGGATGTGCGGTCGGGCCCGACTTCAGGCGACCGGCCGCTCCTGAAACGGAGAACTACACGGCGACGCCCATTACCGCGCAAACCGAATCTGCGCCAACGCAGTTGGGACAGGCACAAGAGGTAATGGTTGGCTTGCCGACCGACGTGCAGTGGTGGCACAGTCTGCGATCGCCGGCGCTCGATTCGCTCATCGCCCAAGCCTTCGAGGCTAACCCCACGCTGGCATCCGCCAGCGCAACACTGCGCCAGGCTCAGGAAACCTACGCAGCCAAGGCCGGGGCAACGGAATACGCGCAAATCAATGCCGGATTCGGCGCTCAACGGCAGCGCTTCAACCCCGATGCCGTTGGACTGGCCGGCGGCGCACGCGAGTTCAACCTATACGATGCGAGCGTGAGCGTCCACTACAACCTGGATTTGGCCGGCGCAAACCGCCGCGCGCTGGAGGCCCTGGCCGCGCGCGCCGACTACCGCCGCTTCGAACTGGAAGCGGCCCGTCTGACGCTGGCTGGAAACATCGTCAACACGGCAATCGCCCAAGCACGGCTTGCCGCTCAACTCGAGGCGACCGGCGCCATCCTTCGGGCGCAGGAAGAGCAATTGGGTGTTGCGCGCGAACGCCTGCGCCTCGGCCAGGCCGCACCGGACGAGGTGCAGGCGCTAGTGGCCCAGGTCGAGCAAACTCGGGCTGAGTTGCCCGCACTGCGCAAGCAACTGCAGCAGTCCAAGCACCTCCTGGCCGTGCTCGCGGGCCGAGCACCGGGTGCAAGCGCCGGCCCGAGCTTCACCTTGACCGACTTTACCTTGCCGGCCAAACTGCCACTGGTGGTACCGTCCGAACTCGTTCGCCGTCGCCCCGACATCCAGGCCGCCGAAGCGCTGCTTCATGCCGCCAACGCAGAATATGGCGTGGCCGTGGCGAAACTCTATCCGCAGATCACGCTCAGCGGCAGCCTTGGCAGCCAGGCCCTGACAGCCGGCGCTTTGTTCGGTAGCGGCTCGGCGGTATGGAGTTTGATTGGACAGCTGACTCAGCCGCTATTTAACCCTGGATTACCCGCCGAGAAGCGGGCCGCGCTTGCCGCCTTCGACGCCGCTGCAGCAAATTATCAGGGCGTTGTGTTGGAGGCCTTGCGCAATATTGCCGACACCCTTCGCGCCATTGAAAACGATGCACGGGGGCTGGCCGCGCTCGCCGCCGCCGACACGGCGGCCCGGCAATCACTGCAATCGGTGGAGCGCCAGTATCAGTTGGGGACCGTTGGTTACACAGAGGTGTTGATCGCCCTGCAGCAAGCGCAGCGGAGCAGGATTGCCGTGACGGCGGCTCAAGCGCAGCGCCTAGTCGATAGTTCGTCTTTGTATCAGGCTATCGGGGGAGCTAGCTGAGGCGACAACCAAGACCGACGCTTGCCAGGGCTTGCCCTCAACTTGGCGTGCAATATTTCCGGATTGTCGATGCCAAAAAGCATGGTAGTGACCGAAGCGATAACGCATCTGAGAAGATGACTCCCATTGACTCGCTTAGGGAGGTACGGCGGCACGCAACGTCAATGCGGTGATGACGGCCGCCTACTGGGAGATCGCCCGGCGGATTGTCAGCAGCGAGCAGGGTGGTCAGGCGCGCGCCGGCTACCGGCAGATGCTGGTTGTGGGTAGCTTGCAACGGCCGAAGTGGAATCCATACCCGGCGTGGCTTTCCGGGCGTGTTTTGGCGGCGCCTCTCTCCGCCAGCACATCGATGAAAACGGGCCTCTCGGCCCGCTTCTCGTTTCTACCCGCCGGCCCGTCACGTGGATTTGCTTCCGCATCAGCCGCCTGAGAATCGCTACCTGTGGGCTTGCGTAAAACAGATAACGCCGACGACCAAATCATTGGCCAGTTTTTCAGCGCTATTTCGTGTGAACATAATCAGCGTGCGACGCACTGGTGTTCTAAGCGAGCGTTACAAATTCTTACGGGACTGAGAAAATTCAAACGGTTAATATTACCGGCGCAAATGAACGTTCAATTCGCCGGTGCGCGGTTGTCATACGAAACAACGGTACGCCGATGCACCAAAGCCCCCTCACAAGGTCTGAATAAGCCCTTAAAAGGGCGCTCACTTAGCAGTATTCATTTAATTTCCTAGCGTTCCCATCTCGTTGTGCCGCGTGGGCAACGGTCGGGCTCGAATCATCGGGCGGCCCCGCCGTGCCAAATGCAACTACAGAGCGCCATCAAGTCGCGCCCTGGTGGGGGATTTGTTTATCTTGTTTTTTGTTAAAGATCAACCTACTTAATACCATGACATTCTTAAGAAGGAATCGAAATATCATATCGTCGGTTTTATTCGCCGCGGGTGCAATAACGGTTGCAGGTTGCGGAGGCGGTTCGGGCACCGATTCGCTGGGAGCGACTCAGCACGCACAAGGTGGCAAACATGGCACGACTTCCCCCTCGACTTCGACAGCTTCAACGACTTCAGCCGATCAGCAACGCACCTTGGCTTTGCACATAGCGGATTTCATCCTGGCGCAGCAAGACGTGAACGGCGCAATTCCGGATGAAGCCGGCAGCGACACTGCGAACGAAGACTCCAATATGGAGTATGCATTGATCGGTCTTGCTGCGGCATACGAGGCGACGCGGGACGGGAAATACCTGACCGGCCTGGAAAAAGGTATCGCATGGCTCGCTGCCCGCGAAGAGATGGTGGACCCCACATGGAAGGGAAGCTGGCGTTACGTCTATTCGATGACCCCGCCGTATGATCCAGTGCCCACCTCCCCGGGCGCGGGCGTCGCGGATGTTCGTGGTGTGGATGCAACCTCTGCCCTGTTTGTCTATCTCCTGTACCGAGACCGCCAACTGACCGGCAGCACAGCTCTCGTCACCCAGTACGGGGCCAACGCTCGGGCAGCGCTTGATTTTGTTCTGACTCACAACATCAACCCCAGCGGTTTTTCGGGTAGCTCGTGGCAACAGGCAACAGGAAGTACGACCTGGACATTCTGGCCTTACGAGTACGCGGCCGATCAAGGCGACGTGTACCTTGGCATGAATGGCGGGGCGTTGCTGTTCCCTGACAACCCGCAGTACGCAGCAAAGGCGCAGTTCCTCCGAGCGAACGCACCGACGCAGTTCTATCTGACGAGCGAGCAGCGGTATGCAGTTGGGCGCGATCCAGACAGCCCTCTGGATACGGACTTGGGTATCGACACCATCTTCCCGCAAGGTTACCTGCCGTGGGTGTTCGGCTCGAACACACAAAGTGCAAGCTCGGTCCAGTGGCTCATCAACCAGACGCATGCCGACGGTAGCATCAATTCGCCTTCAACCGACCCCGCCTACGCGCTAAGCAATGTGATCTTGCTACTGGGTGCCGGTACGCAGGGGATCCAACCGGCGTCAACGACCTTGCCGTGGATCGTCAACAACGTGTTGGACACGACAACGTACGGCTTGCGCGATTATCCCGGTTCGCCTGACGAGGAGACGAACGTTTCCGGCTTCGCGGTCGCTGCTCTGCTTGGTGCGAAGGCATTTCCGTAACCGAGTGAGACAGGCGGTCAATGAGTGCCGCCTCTTCGGGGATGCCGATGGTAGGCATCCCCGGCAATTCGCCCAGTGGGCGAATCACCCGCCTCACTTCGGGCCCGCTGAGCCACGATTCAGAGACGTTTTAGCGACCACCTTGTCAACCTCTGCTGGTTTCCCAGACCGTATCCCACATCCCCCCGTCGATCTGCCGCACCATGTCGCCATGAGCCGCCGGTCACAAGGAGTCGTGCTACTGCGTGGGCGCTTCGGCCAGAAACAGCGAGAGGCGCTGGCGAAGATGATCGGGAATCGCGACCGATTTGCGCCGCTCGAGCGAGAACAGGACGATCGTCTGCTGAACCTGCACGCGCAGCGCGTCACCGTCGAACGCTGCGAGCGAACGGCGCCTCAACGCGTGAAGCGCCGGTTGTCTATCAGTCAAGCACGCCTTCACGCTCGAGATCGCGTTCGAAATCGATGAGCGCTCGCCCGAGCCGTTCGACAAGATCGTCAATTTCTGGCTCCGTGATGATCAGCGGCGGCGCAATCAGCTGGATATCGCCGAACTGGCCGCGGTTGGCACGCCGGTTGTAAAGCGCGATGCCGTGCGCGAGTCCGTATTTCGTAAGACGGGCCGGCGCATTCATCGCCGGCGGCAATTGACGCCGCGTCTCCTTGCCCGCGACGAGTTCGATCGCCATCAGCAATCCCTTGCCGCGCACGTCGCCGACGAGACGGCTGGTCTGCTGCAGCTCGCGAAGTCGCCGCTCGAGATACTGTCCCATCCTCGCGGCGCGTTCGACGAGACCCTGTTCCACTACCTCGTCGATAACGGCTTCGGCAACCGCGCACGAGAACGGGTTCGAAAAGTAAGTGTGACCGTGCACGAAACCGCCTTGCGCGCCGATCGTCTCGACGATCCGGTTGGGCGCGAGCAGCGCCCCAAAAGGCGTATAGCCCGCGGCAAGACCTTTCGCCAACGTCACGATGTCCGGACGTGAGCCTTCCCAATGGTGCGAGGACAGAAAGGCGCCGGTGCGTCCCGCACCACACATGATCTCATCGTGAATGAGCAGCACGCCGTGCCGGGTGCAGATATCGCGGATCCGCCGGTAGTACGACGGAGGCGACACGAGCGCACCGCTCGAGAGGCCACCGATCGGTTCGATAATGAACGCGAGTACTGTTTCCGCTCCTTCATCGACGATCCGTTGCTCAAGCGCCTCGGCACAAGCGGCGGCGTGCTCCTGCTCCGTCACGCCGGGTGGCAACCGGTAGGTGAGCGGCGCGGGAATCTTGGGCATCTGCCGCATCATCGGGCCGTAGATCGACTCGGTAGCCGAGTCGCCGGTGACGGCCATGGCGCCCAGTGTCGAACCGTGGTAGCTCGGATCGCGGGAGATCACTTTCCAGCGCGTGGCCTGCCCACAGGCGACCGCGTATTGCCGTGCGAGCTTCAGTGCTGCCTCGTTAGCCTCTGAGCCGCCCGAGACGAAGAACGCACGATCGAACCCCTCGCCGGCAAGATCAGTGAGCTTGCCGGCCAGCCGGACGTTCTGTTCACTCTCGAAGAAGCGCGGGTACGCAAAGGTGACGCGGTGTGCCTGTTCCGCCATCGCAGCGACGACACGCCGATTGGAATGGCCAAGGTTGCTCACGACCGCCCCCGAGGTGGCGTCCAGGTATCGGGCGCCATGCTCGTCGTAAAGGTGGATCCCTTCGCCGCGTGCGATGCGCGGCGGTCGCGCTGCACCCTTCGGGAGGTAGAAACTCATGACGCTTCCGCCGCGCGGCGTGTCTCCGACGAGACGCTTTCCGACCGTATCTTCCATTCCAATGCTCCTCACAAAAACGCACTGCCTCGTGCGGCGAAACAATTGTCTTCAGGCGAGGACGCTTGCGTAGCGCTCGACAAACTCATCGAAGGCCGACAGTAGTCGCCCGATTTCCTTCTCGGTAATGGGCATGCTCAAAACGATAAAGCCACGGAGCGCGAGATAGATGCCATGTTCAAGCATGTGAAAGAAGAAGAGATCCTTGACGCGATCGCCCTCGGGTAGCAGGTCTTTGACCGACCGTATTGCGTGCCTGCCGGCTTGAAGATTCATGAGTGACCCCCTGCCGGTGAACTGGAGAGGGACATTGCGCTGTACGCAGATCGCGTTCAGTTGCTCGCGCAGGCGATCGCCACCGGCGTTCATTTCTCGCGCGACATTCGCGGTGTACAGCCTGGATAGACCTGCCGCGCCCGCAGCCATACTTAGCACGTTGTTGTTGAACGTGCCGGCATGCGGCGTGGCGCCGGGCTTGCGCGGATCGAATTGATCCATGATGGATTTGCGCCCGCCGAACGCACCGAAAGACATGCCGCCTCCGATGTACTTGCCGAGCGTCGTGAGATCCGGCTCGATCCCCAACGCCTCCTGAAGTCCACCGGGCGCCAGCCGTGAAGTCATGACCTCGTCAAAAATCAGCAGCGCGCCGTGCTTCGACGCAAGCGAGCGCAACCCCGCCAGAAATTCGGGTTCACCGCGGATGCAACCGGCCGCTCCCTGCATCGGCTCGACGACGAGGGCGGCTACCTCGTCGGGATGTGATTCGAAAAGGCGCTGCGCGCTCGCCAAATCGTTGTAGTGGGCGATCAACAAGTCGTGCGGGACGTTGACCGGGCTGTGGCCGTTCGCGAACGTCAGCACGCCGCCGTGGTACCCGCCGGCAAAGACCACGACCTTGTCACGGCGGGTATGGACCCGTGCAGCTGCGATCGCCATCAGATTCGCTTCGGTACCGGAGTTTGTGAATCGCACCGCGTCGACCGCTGCAAAGCGATCGCAGATCAGACGCGCAAGCTCCGACTCCAGCAGGTTATGTCCGCTCAGATTGATACCGGTATCGAGCGCACGATCGATGGCCTCCCGGATGACAGGGTTCGAATGCCCATAGAGACCCGCCGTGAACTCCCCAATGAAGTCGATGTATTCGTGACCGTCCGCATCCCACAGACGGCAACCCTCACCGCGGGCGATGGCGAGCGGAAAGGGACTGTAAAAGAGTACGGACCGCGTATTGCCGCCAGGCATGACCTGGGCGGCCCGCTCGTGCTGAAGCGCGCTTCGTGGATTGCGTTCGGTGTAACGCTCGACCGCGCGATCGATCGCCTCGGCAAGCGTGGAAAAGGCTGACGTATTGGAGTGTTCCATCGAGATATCCCCGTACATGGCATCGCGGCCCTCGGACGAACCACGACAAATTCGGCCAGAACGACAAACTGTGATTCATTGTACGACGTACAATTGGAAATGCAAATTTCGATGTGCGTAGGGCGAGAACAGGGCGGTTGCGAGTCGCCGGCGGCAAAAGGCGGCGGATTCATTGCCCGGTCTACAATGACGCCTTGTTCACCACACAGCCCATTCAGGCAACGAACTGGCAAATGACGACATCAGCTCGCAAGGCGGCCCGCGTTGAGAAAACGGCCACTGTCAGAAAGGACCGCGGCACTGGCGAAGGTGCCGGTCGAGCTCGTGCTGGCGAGACTTCCCCGGCATCGCGCACGCGCACGAAGAAAGAGGGGACTACCGGTTCCAGGCTCAGCAAGGAAAGAATCATTGCTGCAGCGATCGAGCAGATCGATCGCAACGGGCTCATGGGATTCAGCTTGCGCGACGTGGCGCGATCGCTTGGGGTCTATCCGTCCGCGGTCTACTGGCACGTTGCGACGCGTGACGACCTGCTCGCGTCGGTTGTCGAAGCTACTATGGCCGACGTGGCGCCCGAACCCGGCAACCTATCGTGGCAAGACTGGCTCAGGGATTTGTTTTCCCGGTGCCGCGAGATGATCCGGCGACACCCGAACGTTGCGCCGCTCCTCGGCGGGCACCTCGTCGCCAATGCAAGCTTGAGCCCCGGCATGATCGACAGGATTCTTACCGTGCTTGTTGCGGCGGGGTTCAAGGATGATCAGATTGTTGACATGTATAACGTGGTGATCGCCACGATGGTCGGCTTTTCGACGCTGGAATTCGCATCCATGCCGACGGACGATCCTGCTGGATGGGCTGCGCAACTGCAGGAGAAGGTGCGCTCAATCCCGGCGCTCGAGTTTCCGACGCTGGCGAGGTACCTGCCGGCGATGGCCAATCGGTCGTTTATCGTTCGCTGGCAGAACGGCACAGACGCGGCCATGGACTCCAGCTTCAGGACATACGTCGAAACCGCTATTGCAGGCATGGAGCGGGCGCTGGCGCACGCCTGACTCTTCAGCGCTTTCCCTGACTATTCGTTGCCGCGCTTTGTGAGGTAGGTGTATTCGTTTTTGAAATACAGCTGCCTATCCCGATGACCGAGCGATAATTGGTCGGACGATCGCATCTGGTCGGAAATGCACGCCCGCGTCGGCTCCGACCAAGGACATCACATCGTCGAGGGCAAGATTTTTCAGAAGAACATCGTCGGTATGCGCAGCTTCGTCTCCACCCAAATGCAGCACGGTCGCTTGTTTTTAGCGGGAGATGCTGCCCATATCGTGCCGTCGACGGGGGCGAAGGGCCTCAATCTCGCGGCATCGGCGGCATCGGCGGAAAACTACGCGGGCGTGGTCGCGGTTTGACCCGGCGCCAGCAGGAACTGAGTGCCGAGCACGCAGCACGGTAACGCGGGGAAAAAGATAGCCGCGCACGTCGCTCGGCTATCATGCCTGTCCTCCCCGATAGTAGCTCCCCATGATTTCCGTCCGTAATGTCACGCTGCGCCGCGGCGTCAATGTCGTACTCGATCGCGCGTCTGTCACCTTCACCCCCGGCGAAAAGATCGGTCTGGTCGGCCGCAATGGCGCCGGCAAGTCATCCTTCTTCGGTCTTCTCAACGGCACGCTGCACGAAGACAGCGGCGAGTTCTCGATTCCCGCTGGGTGGAAGATGGGGCAGGTCGCGCAGGATATGCCTGAGACCGAGCAGAGTGCGACCGACTTCGTCATCGATGGCGATACCGTACTGCTCGCCGCGCAGGTTGAAGTAGCCGCCGCCGAGGCCAGCGACGATGGCATGCGCATGGCCCACGCCTACATGGCCCTGCACGACGCCGGCGCGCACGATGCCCCCGCACGTGCCCAAGCACTGATCCTGGGCCTTGGCTTCAGTGCCGTGCAGCTTAGCCACCCGGTCAACAGTTTCTCCGGGGGCTGGCGCATGCGGCTGCAACTGGCGCGCGCGCTCATGTGTCCGTCCGACTTGCTGTTGCTCGATGAGCCGACCAATCACTTAGATCTCGACGCACTCGTCTGGCTGGAAGCGTGGCTCAAGCGCTATCAAGGAACGTTGGTAGTGATTAGCCACGACCGCGAGTTTCTCGACGCGGTGACGCAGGTGACGGTGCATGTCGACAACGCCAAACTCGTGCGTTATGGCGGCAACTACAGCAAGTTCGAAGATATGCGCGCCGAGCAACTCGTGTTGCAGCAGGCCGCGATGGCCAAGCAGATGGACAAGATCGCCCACCTGCAAAAATTCATCGACCGTTTCAAGGCCAAGGCCTCGAAGGCGAAGCAGGCGCAGAGCCGGGTCAAGGCGCTCGAACGCATGGAAAAGATCGCCCCCGTGCTTGCCGACGCAGAGTTCACGTTCGAGTTCAAGGAGCCGCTCAACGTCCCGAGCCCCCTGTTATCGATGCTGGACACGAGCTTCGGCTACCCGGCACCGGCCGGCGCGCTGCCGGGCACGCCACCCACGGTCATCGTCCGGAGCGTCAACCGATCTGTGCTGGCCGGGCAGCGCATCGGCATCCTCGGGGCAAACGGCCAAGGCAAGTCCACGCTGGTGAAGACGGTGGCGCACGCACTGAAGCCGATTGCCGGCGAAATCAGCGAAGGCAAGGGCCTGAACATCGGCTACTTCGCGCAGCAGGAACTCGACGTGCTGCGTCCTCTCGACACGCCGATGGAACACATGATCCGCTTGGCCAAGGACACGCCGGCACAGATGCGCGCCCCCGGCCAGAGCGGCACCGAACAATCGCTTCGCACCTTCCTCGGTACCTTCAACTTCAGTGGCGACACGGTCCATCAGGCGGTCGGCACGATGAGCGGCGGCGAAAAGGCGCGGCTCGTGTTGTGCATGATCGTGTGGCAGCGCCCGAACCTGCTGCTGCTCGACGAGCCTACCAACCACCTGGATTTGGCCACTCGCGAAGCGCTGGCCATGGCGCTCAACGAATTCGAGGGCACGGTGATGCTCGTCAGTCACGATCGGGCTCTGTTGCGCGCTGTATGCGACGAGTTCTGGCTCGTCACCAAGGGCGGCGTCGAGCTCTTCGACGGCGATCTCGACGATTACCAGCAGTTCCTGCTCGACGAAGCCCGCCGTATGCGCGAGCAGGCTGCCGGAGCCTAGATGAGCTTCGACTATCCGGTCCAGCGCAACGCCTCGGCAATGACAGGCTTAGCCCCGCCGCGTACGCATTCCTCATGAGCGATCAGAAGCTGCTCGGGTTCCAATCCAGCACGGTTCGACGCGCCGCGCGCGCCGCGTCGCGTGACAGAAAACTCAGATGCCACTCGCGCGGGGTACTGCGGTGCTCTCCGACGAGGTCGTTGAGCCGCATCACCGCGCCTTTCCACCCGGCAGCCGCCGTCTCGGGAAAGCGTTGGATGAGGTCGCCGAAGATGGCCGTGCGCGATGCACGATGAAAGAACACCACTTCCTCCATCGCAAACGAACCGCGAAACACGACC
This sequence comes from Paraburkholderia sp., assembly GCA_004322045.1. Taxonomy (GTDB): domain Bacteria; phylum Pseudomonadota; class Gammaproteobacteria; order Burkholderiales; family Burkholderiaceae; genus Trinickia. The sequence goes on along the minus strand of SCRN01000041.1, from coordinate 26,265 downwards.
TGATCGATGTCGCCGGCACAGTGTGGGTCCGCTTCGTCATCGAGTTCGGCATCGAAGCGAATGGCTTCGACTTGACGCGCAAGCCCGGGGGCGCATACAGGCGCGCCTCTGGCCAACGGCGATGCCACGCCGGCAGCGCAAGATGATGCAGCTTATTGGGCGAGACGATATGGCCGACCGGCCCGATCGCCTCGACGGCATCGGCCAAGTCCTCCGTCAACTCGATCGGCGACCATACCCAAGCTTTTCCGGAAGATAGCCGCGCAACCGCCATTCGGGTGGGGTACGGGAAAGCGTGGAACGATACGGTCGGTCGTCCCAGTTGTGGGTAGACTTGTGGATAGCCCGCAACGGCCGATGTGGAATCCATATCCGGCGCGGCTTTCCGGCCGACAGTTGTCTCACCCTCTCTCCGCAGTCAAGCTTCTCAGGCGTTCTCGCCAAGTCTTAGTAGATCCTCCAGGCCCTTATTCGGCGGGCGAGCTATGGGTGTCGATCCCCTCGCGTCCTTCAGCGCTCCGTGACATTCGGCCTGTCATTTGTCGGTAGGGTTGGGGTGCGGCCTCGGGCCATGAGTGCGGACGCGAGGCGGCAGACGTCCGCCATGGTCGCGACGCCCCTACCGGTCATGTTTAGACGTGTTGATACAAACAAGAATTGTGTATAGACTCGTTTATACGTTACAAGGAGGTTTGCATCATGGCAAAAACAGCAACGCTCACGATCCAGAAATGGGGGAACAGCCTGGCTGTCCGCATTCCGGCGGCAGTCGCGCGGTCGGCGCATTTCGAGGTGGATCAGGAGGTCGAGGTTTCGGCGGATGAGATTGGCGTGACGGTGCGTCCGGTGGGTCCGCGCAAGCTGACGCTCGAGGAAAAGCTGGCGAAATTCGACCCTGTGAAGCACGGGGGCGATGCGATGGCCGCGGGCCGCATCGGTGCGGAGGTGTTCTGATGGCGGGAGCTTTGTGGGCGCCCGATCGTCGCGACATCATTTGGATCGACTGTAACCCCCGCGTGGGCCGCGAGATGAAAGATGTGAATCCCATGCTGGTCTTGTCGCCCAAGGTGTTCAACGAGCGGACAGGCATTGTCATCGGACTCCCGATGACGACCGCCGAGTTTAACGACACCAACCCGTTTGCCATCAAGTTCAAAGGGCCGAGAAACGTCGCAAGCTATGTGCTCGGCCATCAGCCGAAGTCGTTCGACTGGCGCGCGCGGGGCGCGAAAGCGCATCCTTGGAAGCGCGCGCCCGACGAGGTGTTCGCGGCTGCATGCGAGCAGTTGAATCAGATCATCGCGATTTGCGAATAGTTGCACAGGCCGAAGTCACCGGGCGTGCAAGACTTGGATGTAACCGTATTCGGCCTAATGAATCGCGCGGGGTTGGGGGAGTTGTGGACGTGCGTCCGACGATCGTCGGCAACTTCAAGGCGGTGATCCTGGATTCCAGGCTGCACTCCTTAGCATTCGTATTAACCGGATCGGTAAGGTATTGATGACAGGATCAAGTTGCTTTGAGCCAGTGGCGCGCCACATCCAATAAACGGCTTACAAAGCCCCACTCATTGTCGAACCACAGCATCAGATTCACCAGACGATGACCGCTGACGTGAGTCTGCGTGCCGTCGATGATCGCGGAATGCGGGTCGTGATTGAAGTCGATGGAAGCATGCGGTTCGTTCGAATACGCGATGAGGCCTGCATAGGGGCCGGCCGCTGCGCTTTTCAGAAGGTCGTTGATGCTGGCGGCACTCACGTCTCGTCCTACCGACAACACGATGTCGATCGACGACACATTGTGTGTCGGCACGCGTATCGCCTTGGCATGCACGCGGCCCTTGAGTTCCGGAAGCAGGCGTTCCACGCCGCGAGCAAGGCCCGTTGAAACTGGCACGATCGATTGCATCGCCGAACGCGTTCTGCGCAGGTCGGAATGGTGATAGCCGTCGATCAGCGGCTGGTCGTTCATTACCGAATGCAGCGTAGTGAGCTGCACCTGCTCTATATTCAACTCTCGGTGCAGCAGAGAAAGTACCGGCACGACCGCGTTGGTCGTGCACGACGCGTTCGACACCAGGCGCTCCTTGCCCGAGAGGGTGCTGTGATTTGTGCCGAATACGACAGTCGCGTCGACATCCGCAGCGCTGTCGCCCGGATGCGAAAGCAGTAGCCGCGCGCAGCCGGCGTCGAGAAAACGAGTCAGCGATGCCCGATCGCCGTAACGACCCGAACACTCGACGAGTAGATCGATTTCGAGGTCTCGCCAGTCGACGCCCTCGGGTGTGGTCTCGTGAAATACCGGGATCGCATCGCCGTCTAGGAGCAACGCGCCTTCCCCGACCTCGATCTTTCCCGGGAAGCGTCCGTGAGTAGAATCAAAGCGCGTCAGGTACGCCATGCTCGACAGATCGGCGGGTTCGTTGATGCCCGAAATCCTGAACGCATCACGGAAGCCCGACTCATATATCGCCCGCAGGAAGCAACGGCCGACGCGACCGTATCCGTTGATCGCGATATGCATCGGTGCGGGGGACATAGTAGGCACGGCATGATTCCTTTGAAGGATGAAAGTCACAATTCTATCGCGCACACTTGCGCCATTGAGGCCGAATGGCATTGTCAAGTTGGCGCAAAGGCGTTCGTGAACTGACGCGACCAAGGAATGCAAAATGGCTCTATCACAGCTATCGCGCTTCCCCGCCGTCGTGATGTTCGCCGGCTGATCCGCATGAGTTGGCTATTGCTCACGGCCTGGCTTCGGAGAATCGCCATCCTCCGCGATTTTGGCAAGGTATCGGTAAATGGTTGCCGACGAGCAGCCCAGCCGGTGTGCAACTTCCTTGACGGCGCCCCGCACGCGGAAGAATCCTTTGGCGTCCAATTTCCTCACTATTTCGTAACGATGGTGGCGTGAGAGCCGACCGTCAGTGTCCGGCGAGGCGTCCAATGCATTGTGGAGCACTTCGTCGGCGAGGGAAGCCAGCGAACTGGGGAACTGTTCGGATGCTTGATCAGTTGCAACTACGGCCAACGCACCCGCAGTCTCGTCATAGGCGAAGTTGCTGTCGACAAATATGTCGGGGTGCCGCAGTTTCAGGATGCGATCGCTCAACTCTCTGTACCGGCTGTCGTCAAAGTTAATGCACAGCAGGCCGACTACGGCGCCAGCTTCGTCGCGGATAAACAATGTGGACGAACGCATTAACTTGCCAGAGGTAAGCCCCGCGTAGTTGAGCCGGTAGTCCTCTGTTTCATGACTATGGTTGACGATCGCCTGCAAGGCCATAGAGGTCATCGGTGCGCCAACGGTCCTTCCGCTGATCTGACCGTTGGCGATGGCAATGATCGACTTGTTGGGTTCGCTCAAATCATGCAAAACGACCTCATAGTCGGGTCCAAGAACTCGACCCAGAAATTCGGCCAGCTTGACATAGGCGGAAACCCAAGGGGCGCGAGTACGCAGGTGGTTCATGTTTCTTCGAAAGAGTGCAGGCTAAAGCCTGGGTGTGAGTTCGAGAGGGAAGTTGCTAGCGTCGTCAAGTAGGAGCGCAGATGCAACGATTTTCGTGAAATTTCTCACTTTCGCGCCATAAATGATATGTAACGTCGCAATTATGCCTTGGATTGCATGCGTGCGTTGACTTGTTATGCATATTGAGATGAAAATTTGCATGGCGTTTGCGGTGAGGTCGTGCAAACAGACCTTCGCAGCACGCGCTCGCGCGACGCTGTCCGCCAGTCAGTTCGACGACCGGGGTGTCATGACTGTTGCTCAAGGAAACCTGTCATGGCCATCAAATACATTCCTGAACCTTTTCGTATCAAGGCGGTAGAGCCGATCCGCGTGCTCTCGGCGGATGAGCGTAGCCGCAAGATACAGGAAGCGAACTTCAACCTTTTCTATCTTCGAAGCGAGGACTGCTACATCGACCTGCTGACAGATTCCGGCACGAATGCCATGAGCCAGTCCCAGTGGGCAGGTGTCGTGCGTGGTGATGAGGCGTATGCAGGCGCGTCGTCGTATTTCAAGCTGATCGAGGCCGGGCAGGACATCTTCGGCCATGCCTATATCCAGCCGGTGCATCAGGGCCGTGCCGGCGAGAAGGTGCTGTTCCCACTGCTGTTGAAGAAAGGCCAGGTTGCGATCTCGAACATGTTCTTCGACACCACGCGCGCCCACGTCGAACTGGCGGGCGCGCGCTGCGTCGATTGCGTGGTCGAGGATGCGAAGCATCCCTCACGGCGAGTGCGCTTCAAGGGCAATATGGATATCTCCAAACTGGAGCGCGCCATCGCCGAGCACGGCGCGCAAAACGTTGGGTTGATCGTCATCACGATCACGAACAACTCGGCCGGCGGGCAGCCGGTGTCGATCCAGAACATCCGTGAGGTGGCGGCCGTCGCCAGGCGCTACGGCATCCCGGTGAACATTGACGCGGCCCGCTATGCGGAGAACGCTTTCTTCATCCAGCGTGACGAGCCGGAGTTCCAAAATAAGTCGATCAAGGAAATCGTGCGCGAGATGTTCAGGTATGGCGATACGTTCACGATGTCGGCCAAGAAAGACGCCATAGTGAACATGGGTGGCCTCATCGGGGTCAAGGAAGCCGAATCGCCGCTGGTGCTGAAAATCAAGGCGAACTGCATTTCCTACGAAGGCTTCTACACGTATGGAGGGCTGGCCGGACGAGACCTGGAGGCTCTGTCGATCGGTCTGTACGAGGGCGTCGACGAGAACTACCTTCGCTATCGCATAGGGCAGGTCGAGTACCTGGCTTCGCGGTTGGACGATGCCGGGATCGCCTATCAGTCGCCGGTTGGCGGGCACGGTGTCTTCGTTGATGCCGCCGCGCTGTTCCCACAGATTCCCTATCACGAATTCCCCGGCCAGGTGCTGGCGGTCGAACTGTACCGGGAGGCAGGCATCCGGACCTGTGACATCGGTTCCTACATGTTGGGCAATCATCCTGACACCGGCGAGCAGTTGCGCGCCGACTTCGAGTTCACCCGGCTGGCGATCCCCAGGCGGGTCTACACCCAGGCACACGTTGACCTCATGGCCGACGCTCTCATCGAGGTCAAACAGCGGGCCGCATCAATTACCCGTGGCTATCGGATCAAGTGGGAACCGCCCATCCTGCGGCACTTCCAGGCTCATCTCGAACTAGCGCGCTAGGCGCCGGCTCACAGCCTAAATCCTTATCGTCGTCTATTATGCCGCGTGCAGGCAATCGAGAAGTCGGCTATCGGCCTCTTCGGTTTTGAGTCGGGCGCGGCGTTGGCCACGGTAGTGGGCGTTCTGATCGAAGTGCCGGTGATGCTGCTGGTCGTGAAAATCGTCAATACATCTAAAGGTTCCTATGATCAGGGCTGCTATTCGACCCGCAACCGTCGCCGATTTCGACGGTATCCTTGCGTTGCTGGAGTCATGCGGACTGCCTTCGAGCGACCTGACAGCGGAAAGATTGGACGGTTTTCAGGTCGCGGTAGGCGACGCCGGGATCGTCAGTGTTGCCGGCCTCGAGCAGGTCGGCGATGAGGCTCTGCTGCGTTCGGTTGCCGTCGATCCGCAACTGCGCGGATCGGGGCTGGGTGGTTGCCTTGTCGACGCGACCATTGCGCTGGCGCAAACGAGATCCATCCGTGCGCTGTACCTTATTCCCAATGATGAATCCGCATATGCCTTCTTCGCGCGGCGCGGGTTCACACGCATCGAGCGAGACAGCGTCCCTCGAGCAGTGCGCTGTCTGCCGGAATTTACGCATCTCTGCCCGCAAACCCATCCGTGCCTGTGGAGATCGTTGAGTTCGGGTCGCTCTCAGTAAGACGAGGCGCAGATAGCGCGGCACGACTGAGTCGGACCGCCACTTTTGCGGCCGAGGCCCTAGGTGGCAAGCAAGCTCCGCGATTGCGGACGGGACAATCGTTTATGCCTACGCAGATTGATGTCGTGGTGATCGGGGGCGGTCAGGCTGGGCTCGCTACCGCGTACTTCCTCCGTCGGGCCGCGATCGACTACGTTGTATTGGACGACCAAAGCGCAGCTGGAGGCGCATGGCGGCATACGTGGGACTCGCTGCACCTGTTCTCACCTGCGCAATGGAGTTCGTTGCCGGGGTGGCAGATGCCCGCATTGCAGGGAGGCTACCCGTCGCGCAATGAGGTCATCGACTACCTGGCGAGATACGAGGACCGCTATCACATTCCGGTCCAGCGCCCGGTCCATGTGGAATCCGTGTCACACGCTCAAGACGGTTTGCTGGTCACGACCGACCGCGGGCAATGGCTTGCCAAGGCCGTTGTCAGCGCGACCGGCACCTGGAGCGCACCCTACATCCCCGACTACCTGGGACGTGAGCTCTTTCGCGGTCGCCAGATTCACTCGGCGCAGTATCGCAGTCCTCACGAACTGCACGGGCAGGATGTGCTCGTGGTTGGAGGCGGCAACTCGGGCGCCCAGATCTTGGCTGAGGCATCCGAGGTGTGCCATGCAACGTGGGTGACGTTGCACGAACCGGTGTTTCTTCCAGACGACGTCGATGGTCAAGTGCTGTTCGAACGCGCAACGGCCAGATGGAAGGCCCTACGCGATGGGTTGTCGCCGCCTGTCCCGGTGGGTGGCTTAGGCGACATCGTCATGGTGCCGCCCGTGCGAGAGGCGCGTAAGCGCGGCGTTTTGACGTCGCGACGTCCGTTTATCCACTTCGATTCAGACGGCGTCGTATGGGATGACGGAACCCATTCCCACGTGGATGTCGTGATCTGGTGTACCGGATTCCGTCCCGCACTCAACCATTTGGGCCCATTGCGACTACGAGTCGTCGACGGCGCGCCGAGGACTGATGGGACAACCCGGTCCCGAGACGAGGCGCGTCTGTGGCTTGTTGGCTATGGCGAGTGGTGTGGCGCCGCGTCGGCTACTCTGATTGGCGTGATGCGCGGCGCCCGTGACACTGCGCAGGATATCGTGCAATTTCTCCAGGCAATCCGCGCGGGCGTTGCTCCCGCGTCGCGCAGTGCCGGGGACACGACGGCGTAATCGCGGGTTAGGGGAAGGGCGCTCCGTTGTTGCGCCGTATGCGGACATCAGAGCATCTCGAGCGCCAGCGCGATGCCCTGGCCGCCTCCAATGCAGAGCGTGACGATGCCACGTCGGGCACCGATGCGCGTCAACTGGTGCAGTAGGCGAGTGGTCAATACCGCGCCGCTTGCGCCGATCGGATGTCCATGCGCGATGGCTCCGCCTTCCGCATTGACGATATCTTCCGCGAAACCCAACTCGCGTAGGCACGCCAAGGCGATCGCCGCGAACGCCTCGTTGATTTCCACGCGGTCCACGTCGTTCACGGACCAGCTAGCGCGCGCGAGGGCTTGGCGCACGGCGGGAATCGGCCCTAGGCCAAACAAACCCGGCTCCACGGCGCCCACGCCATAGCTGACCAGGCGTGCCATTGGGGTAAGACCGTTGCGTTCCGCCCAGCCGCGCTCGGCAACGACCATCGCGGCTGCTCCACTGTTCAGGCCGGGCGCATTGCCTGCGGTGATCGTCCCGTCCTTGCGAAAGGCTGGTTTGAGCTTGGCAAGCGATTCGGCGCTGGTGTCAGGCCGATTGTGCTCGTCGCGGCTAAAGACGGTTGGGCCCTTGCGGCCGGGTACCTCCAGCGGCACGATCTCGGCGTCGAAGCGGCCGGCAGCTTGAGCCTGTGCAAAGCGTTGCTGAGAGCGCAGCGCCCAACGATCCTGGTCCTCCCGCGAGATGCCGCACTTCGCCACGAGATCTTCGGTGTGCCAACCGGAATGCTGACCGCTGAAGGCATCGTTGAGCCCATCGAGCAGCATGCTGTCGAACAATGTCACATCGCCCATTCGGGCGCCCCAGCGCCCTTGCGGCAGCAGATAGGGACTGCGGTCCATATTTTCCATGCCGCCCGCGATCGCGCAATCGATCATGGCCGCCCAGATTTCGGTCGCCGCGCTGGCGATCGCCTGCGCGCCAGACCCGCAGACTCGATTCACCGTCAGGGCAGGGACTTCGACCGGCAATCCCGCGCCAACCCCGGCTTGTCGTGCGGGATTCATTTTCACCCCAGCCTGAATCACATTGCCCATCACCAGCGATTGAACCTTGGCGGCGGGCAGCGTGGCGCGCTTGAGGCTTTCGCTTACCACTGCAGCGCCAAGCGCGGGCGCGGGCATATCTTTGAGCGCGCCTCCGTAGGTGCCTATCGCAGTGCGTACCGGATGGCATAAGACGACTTCGATTTTGCTCATTACATTGCTCCTGACGTGAGCGACGCATGAATTGTGCGGCGCGATGGGACTCGACTTCAGGCTAAAGCATCGATCGCCGGGATGGGTTGATTCACGTCACGTCACGATCGAGGCTCCCCTATCGCGATCGCGGAGTCTGGCAATTTACAGCGGGCCGAGCCGCTGGACTTGCGGCGCCTGGAGGTGGCCGGGTTCGCGGCGGCAAGATCGCGCTTGTGGGTAGAGTTGTGGGTAGGCCACAGCCGCAAAGGTGGAAGCCATATCCGGCGCGGCTTTCCGGCCGAAATTTGTCTCACCCTCTCTCCGCTAGTCAAGCTTCTCAGTTCTCAGGCGGTCCCGCCGACTCCCCGGAAATCTCGCAAACCGTTGTTGGGCGGGCGAGTTTGAGGTGCCGATCTTCTCGCGGAGTCGTGGAGTGTGGAACCTTGACGGTATTTGGCGTCTCTCCCGTACGTTTCCGGAAATGGCGGCGAGGAAAATGGCTGCGATCCTTCGTTGATCAAGGTCAACGCGATCGACGGGCATTGCCTTTAGGCTAAGCTGTACCTCGACAAGAGGTCTGCCAGTGAACCGGATGCGTTTATTGGCTACGTTAGCGAGGTCGATATGAGATCGCGTTCTTCACCATTGGATCGGACCGAACTAAAGGCGCTTCGACGCCTGCTTCTCCAAAGCGAGCTTGCGATTGAGGCCGGCGTGCGCACTGAAGCCGCGAGGCGTGCAGAGCAGCCGTACGCAGAGCTCACCGGTGTCGCACCCGATGAAGGCGACGCGGCAACGGCCGATTTGCTCGTCGATGTCGATCATGCCGTCATCGGTATGCAACTCGAAAGATTGAAGGACATCCAGGCCGCACGGGAGCGGATGCGAAAGCATCAGTACGGAATTTGCGCGGACTGCAGTCAGGAGATCGGATTCGAGCGGCTCTGCGCTTATCCAACCGCCAAGCGGTGCGCGCGCTGCCAGGCGCTACACGAGCATACCTACGCATCGGCACGCGGCTCGGTGCTGTGAGCCGAGCGGTGAACGACGGTATACGCGAGACCTTAGGTCCGCTCCGGCACGTGCTCGAGCAGGTCGACATGATCCGGCGGGACCGCGGCCGCTGGCTGAGCGCGTGTGGCTTCGGTCCGATCGAGACGCCCTCTCGCACTGTGCGTACTTGGCCCCGCGCCGAGCTTCGTGCTTACGATGATGCGGGGGGCACCTCGCAGCAGCTACCGACAACCGCTGTCGCGCTTATCGTCCCGGCACCGATCAAGCAGGCATACGTCTGGGATCTTGCCCCCGAAGTGAGTGCGGTTCGCCGTATGCAGGAAGCTGCCCTCCGCGTTTATCTGCTGCGCTGGACAGAGCCGGAGCACGGCGCCGCGGAAGGGGACGACGGGCTCGCCACCTACGCGGAAAGCTTGATTGTGCAAAGTCTCGACGCGATAGCGGTCGATTGCGGTTGCCCCTCGCCGGTGGTGATCGCGGGGCATTCGTTGGGTGGAACGCTTGCGGCGATTTTTACCGCGTTGCATCCGGAGCGCGTGCTTGCGCTTGTCTTGCTCGAAGCCCCAGTCAGCTTCGAGGGCCCTGCCGCCGGCGCTTTCGCGCCAATGTTGCGCGCGGCGCCCCCTGCCGACGAAATCGTCGCTGCACTGGGCGGACAGGTACCGGGCTCCTTTCTCGATTTAGTCACTGTAGCAGCGGCACCAGACGCGTTTCAGTGGGAGCCGTTGCAAGATGCGATGATGAGCCTGTACGATCCATTGGCCTTAAGGACCCACCTTCAGATCGTGCGTTGGACGCTTGATGAATTTCCTTTGCCGGGACGGCTCTTCGTGCAGGTGGTCGAAGACTTATATCGCGGGGACCGCTTTATCCGGAGCACGTTGCATGTCGGCGGACGATTAGCATCGCCAGCTAACATCACCGCACCAGTTTTGGTCGTATTTAATCCACATAGCCGAGTTATTCCGCCAAGCTCAATTGCGCGATTTATCGACGCATTACCTCCGAATGCGGACGCTCAGGCGTTGCACTACGAGGGTGACATCGGGGTCGCGGTCCAGCATGTCGGCGTGCTCGTTGGCCACAACGCTCATCGTCGGCTGTGGCCAGTGATCCAGAACTGGTTGCGGCAGCGCTGCCAAAACAATCCGAAACAAACATAGGATTTTATCGCTCTGCGGAGTGCCCGCCGAATTTGACCGGACCCCAGACGGACACGATCGCCTGCTCGTGGTGCGAGTGACGGCAGATTACACCGTGCGGCGTACGGCAAATGTCGCGCGACGGGGCAACTGCTCATACGAAACGGAAGCCGGAAAGTAGGTAAGTGTGTGCCCAGGTGTATGCGCGGCGGCGAGATTGACCTGAATCAAAGTGTAGCCAGCGCTGTCGTCAAAAAATGATGTCTCCATTCACATCGGCGCGATGAACACCGTGAGTCAACAGTCGGGCGTGGACAGGACGACAGCGTCTGTTACGCCGTTTCTTTCGCGCACGCACATCGCGTATTTCTCGATGGAGATCGCGCTTCGCCCAGAAATACCGACGTATGCGGGCGGACTTGGCGTGCTTGCGGGAGATACCGTCCGATCCAGCTCGGACCTGGAGCTTCCAGTCGTCTTCGTCACGCTTGCGAGCCGAGCCGGATATTTCCGTCAAGGCATCGACCCCAATGGTCGCCAGACAGAGCAGCCTGATTGGTGGGATCCCGCTCGATGGTGTACGCCGCTTGATGCAATGGTGGCGGTCAAGGTCGAACAAAGGCCGGTTTGGATCCGACCGTGGCTCTATGTGCACGCGTCGCCGCAAGGACATCAAGTGCCGGTACTGCTGCTCGACACGGATCTTGATCAAAACGACGAGGCCGACCGCATGCTGACCCACTACCTTTATGGCGGCGATGAGAACTATCGCCTCAAACAGGAAATCGTGCTCGGAATCGGTGGAATACGGATCCTGCGTGCGCTTGGCTTTTCGTTGCACACCTATCACCTGAACGAGGGGCATGCGGCGCTGCTTGCGCTCGAATTGCTCGTTCGAACTCGAGCCGCCGCGTCGGATCGGCTCGAACGGGAAGCGCGCTACGATGCCGCGGCGGTAAGGGCACAGTGTGTCTTTACGACGCATACGCCTGTCGAGGCCGGCCATGACCAGTTTTCGTACGCGCTTTTCGAGCGATGTCTGCCTGGATTCATCGAGCGAGACGAGTTGATGCATTTGGCGGGGCAAGCGGCGCTCAATATGACGAGGCTCGCGCTGAACCTCGCGGGCTATGTCAACGGTGTGGCGCGGCGACATGCCCAGACGACGGCGCATCTGTTCCCCGGCTATCGAATCCATGCGATCACGAACGGCGTACATCCGGGAACGTGGACTCATTCGGCGTTTGCGCAACTCTATTCGTCTCGTTTCCCGCAATGGCAGCATGAGCCCGAGGTGCTCACGCGAGCGCTTCAGTTCTCGGACGAAGAGGTGGCCCAATGCCATCTCGGTGCCAAACGCGACTTACTGGAAATCGTCAAAGATCGCACCGGCACCGAACTCGACCCGAGCGTTCCTCTGTTGGGATTTGCTCGCCGCATGACGGGTTACAAGCGCCCGTTGCTCCTTTTCGAAGACTTGGCCAGACTGACCAGCATCGCCGAGCGACGCCCGTTCCAGGTTGTACTCGCAGGAAAGGCGCACCCTCGAGATACGGAAGGCAAGCGAGCGATCGAGGAGATTCATAGGCTCATTCGTGCATTGCGCAAGGAGGTCACGTGCGTTTTCGTGCCCGATTACGATATCCGGCTTGCGATGGCGCTTACAGCGGGTTCGGACGTGTGGGTCAATACGCCGTTGCCTCCGCTCGAAGCATCAGGAACGAGCGGCATGAAAGCTGCGTTCAACGGCGTCCTCAACATGAGCGTGCTCGACGGATGGTGGGTGGAGGCGTGCGTCGAAGGTGTGACCGGTTGGGCGATCGGCACGGGCGAGGCGCAGGAACAGGATCATGCGGCGTGTCTTTATTCGAAGCTCGACGATGTCGTCTTGCCGCTCTATTTTGACGAACCGGGGCGTTGGTGCTTGATGATGAAGCAGACAATCGCCAATATCGCCAGCTACTTCAACAGCCAGCGCATGATGCGCAGGTATGCCAGCGAGGCATATCTGCGTTGATGGCTTGAGGTACGTGCAGGCTAGTCGAATCGAGGATGGCCCAGTCTCTAAACGGAGGCAGCTTTGGCGTTAACCCACTCGCAAAGCACGCGGCTGCCGTTCACTTCTTTCGACGCGCGTGACCGTCCAATGCCCGGATCGCGGCTCCAAATTGGGACTGCCGCACCAGTGCGCGCGTCCTGCGGTACCTACATGTGTCCGAACCGGATCATCAAGTCTCAGCCCTTCGAGTACACACCATGGCAACAAGTCATGGGGGCCGCAGATAAACGTTCGGTCAGCTTCCACCTGTAACGCGCCGGATTCGGGCAGGTCAAGCCCGACGTATCCTTCGCGCGACCATTGGCGGGCACTCCCGTCGAGCCAGATGACTGCGTAAGGGCACGGCGATGCGCAGTCGGAATCGTCGAGGTGAACAGTGATGCGCATGGGTGTCTCCGCAGTCGGACTCTGGCCGGCTGAAAACGCCGAAATGATCTTACTGATGGAAGGGCGCATAATCGGCGCTCAACACGCCGGTGTTCGCGTGATAGCCAAAGTGAAGCTGGCTATGCTCTTTGAAGAGAACTTACGCCTGATCTCTAGCGCACTCTTGATGCACATCAACGGCCTCCTTCCGGGGCAATGGCAGATGATCTGCGCATGATGGGACCCACGCACCGATTGATTGACCGAGATCAAAGCATCGTGCATCGAGCCGCGCAAAGTGGATATTCGATTGGCTGATTGCGCGGCGCTGAGGCGCGGCGCGTGCGGCAGGCCAATGCCGATGCCATTTGCGGAGCGTTAGATGCTTCATTGTTCCGGTCATGCCGTCGAACGCGCCGACGAATTCGAACGAGCCTTTCCCGCCGCTGTGCGCGATGATCTCGAACAGATGGCCGCCGCGGCGTGGCCGTTGCGCGTGCTGTTCGCGTCATCCGAAGCCGTGCCGCTCGCCAAGACCGGCGGGCTTGCTGATGTCAGCGCGGCTTTGCCGCGAGCGCTTGCCGAGCTCGGCGTGGACGTGCGTATCGTCGTCCCCGGCTACCCCGAGGCACTCGAGCGCGTGCATGGAAAGGAAGAGCCGATCGGGCTCGGTGATGTCCAGGGCTTCGGTCAGACGTGGCTCGTTCCGGCGCGGATGCCGGACATCGATCTGCCGTTATGGCTTGTCGATTGCCCCGCACGATTCGACCGGGGCGGCGGACTTTATTTCGACGAGCAAGGACAGGCGTGGGCGGACAACGCGGAGCGGTTTGCTGTGTTCTCGCATGTCGTAGCCCGCATCGCTTTGGGCACCGCAGGTGTTGACTGGACGCCCGACGTCGTGCATGTGAACGACTGGCACCTGGGCCTGGTTCCCGCGCTGCTGGCAACTGGGCCTCGAACGCGCCCTCGTTCGGTTTTCACGATTCACAATCTGGCTTTCCAAGGCGTGTTCGCCGCCGAAACGTTCGGACGATTAGGTCTGCCAAACGAGTGGTTTACCTCCGATGGTATCGAATACTATGGATCCGTATCGTTTCTCAAGGCCGGAATTCGCTTTGCCGATCATATAACGACTGTAAGCCCGCGCTACGCGCGAGAGATCTTGACGCCCGAATTCGGTTGCGGGCTCGACGGGTTGTTGCGGACGCGCGAACACGACCTAACAGGAATTTTGAACGGCGTGGACTACGAACGATGGACGCCGGAAGACAGCCTGGTGGTGCCTCATCCGTACAACGTTGCCGATCTATCCGGTAAAGCGCGCTGCAAGGCCTCCCTGCAAAACGAGTTAGGTCTGGCGCCTAAGGAAAGTGCACCGCTGGTGGCATTCGTCAGCCGCCTAACGGAACAGAAGATGGCGGACGTCCTGCCCGACATCGTGCCGATGCTCGTCGACGAAGGTGCGCAATTCGCCATCTGTGGTACAGGCGGAGCGGCCATCGAAGCGCAGGTTCGTGCGCTTGCGGCGAGCCATCCTCAGCGCGTGGCGGTGCGCGTCGGTTACGAAGAACCGCTTGCGCGTCGCGTGCTCGCCGGTGCGGACATTCTGGCCGCGCCGGCTCGATTCGAACCGTGTGGTTTAACTCAGATGTATGCAATGCGTTTCGGCACGATTCCGGTGGTGCGCGCGGTCGGCGGCTTGGCAGATACCGTGATCGGCAATCCAGGTCAAGCGAATGCGCGCTGTGCAACCGGTTTTCACTTCCAGCAAGCGACGGGCCGTGCGTTGGCCGGTGCACTTGGGCAAGCGTGCGGGGCGTACCGGCAGCGCGATGATTGGAGAGCCATGCAGATGCGTGCCATGAGCCAGGACTTTCGCTGGCGGCGACCCGCCGAACGATACGTTGCGTTGTATGCGGCGCTCGCGCGCGACGTTGGCGCTACCGGCGACGGCCATCGAAGAGGCAAGCCATGCTAGTCAAGGACGTCATGCGCCGGGCCGTTTGCATCGATCCGCAGGAGAGCGTCGCGACCGCGGCACGTAAGCTCAGGGACGAGAATGTCAGTTGCCTGCCGGTTTGTCGGGGCGCGAGGGCGATCGGCATGCTGACCGATCGCGATATCGTTATACGAGCGGTAGCGCAGGACCGCGCGCCGTACGAAATGACCGTACGTGAAGCGATGAGCGCGGAGGCACTCAGTTGTGCACCAGACGACACGGTGGAGCAGGCCGCTTGCTTGATGCGGCAGGCCCACGTCAGGCGACTGGTGGTGGTCGATCGTGACGCGTGCGTCGTCGGCGTCGTCTCGGCGAACGATATCGGCGCGAGCGATGTCGCCGGTTGCGAGTCGAAGCCTCTACCGTTCGAAGTCGTCTTTTACAAGGAGGTAGTCGATCATTTCGGGCGAACGCACCGAAGTGAACTGATGCGGGTCCGAGTCGCGCGAGGGCCGCGTGACGAAGCGATTCGCACTGCGATGCGTGAATTCGAGCAGATGCGACAGATCGATCGCTGGGATGCGCTCGCGGACGGCTATGACGTGATCAGTGATCGCATCGACTCATGACAGGATTGTACGTTGGGGTTGGGCGGCCTGCGCCGCTTGGCGTACAGGAGTGCCGTGATGGCTTGAACTTCGCCCTATTCAGTCGTCATGCCGAACGAGTCGAACTCCTACTTTACGAGAAGGCGTCGAGCGAATCCCCAATCGCGGTAGTCGACCTTGGGACACCCGAGCATCGGACGGGCGATGTTTGGCATGCCATGGTCGGTGGCCTCGGCTGGGGCCAGGCATATGCATATCGAGCATTCGGGTCGTGGGCGCCAAAACAGGGGCTACGCTTCAACGGCGACATCGAATTGCTCGATCCTCACGCACTCGCGGTCCGCATCGATCCGCGCGCGAGCCCGGACGTGCATCGGTATCGCTCGCTGTTAGTTGACCGGAACTTCGACTGGCAGGGCACGGTACGCCCCCAGCGGCCATGGTCGGAGACGATCGTCTACGAAACGCACGTGCGCGGATTGACGATCGATCATTCGTCCGGTGTGGCGCATCCCGGTACCTTCTTGGGCGTGGCGGAGAAACTGCCGTACTTAGTCGGGCTTGGTGTTACGGCAATCGAGCTGATGCCCGTCCAGGCATTCGACGATCTGCGCGCGATGGGGCGAGATCCGACGACCGGGCGGCCGCTATACAACTATTGGGGCTACGACCCGATCGCACTATTCGCGCCGCACCCGGGTTATGCCGCCCAGCGCGACAGCGGTGGCGAGGTTCGCGAGTTCAAGACAATGGTGCGCGAGTTGCATCGCAATGGTGTCGAGGTCATTCTCGATATGGTCTTCAACCATACGGCAGAAGGCGGCGAGCATGGCCCAACTTTCGGTTTTCGCGGCCTCGACGACGGCATCTATTACTTGCACGGCGACGATTTGCGCAGCTATGCCGATTATTCTGGATGCGGCAATACGCTGAACTGTAACCATCCGATCGTGCGTGACTACATTATCGATTGCCTGCGTTACTGGGCAACGGATATGCAGGTCGACGGATTCCGTTTCGATTTGGCATCGATCCTTGGACGCGATGAGCACGGCAAGCTCACGGCTAATGCTCCACTGCTTGAGCGTATTGCACAAGATCCGGTGCTGCAGGGCGTTAAGCTGATCGCGGAGGCTTGGGATGCCGGCGGCGCCTATCAGGTGGGTGGGTTCGCAGGGGCGCGTTGGGCCGAATGGAATGGCCGGTTCAGGGACGATGTGCGGCGCTTCTGGCGTGGGGACGCCGGCATGGCGCAGCCGTTCGCCGAGCGCCTGGGCGGCAGTGCCGATCTTTATGAGAGAAGCGGTAAGGCACCGATCAACAGTATTAACTTCGTGACCTGCCACGACGGATTGACGCTCAGCGATGTCGTCAGCTACGCAGGCAAGCGCAATCTCGCCAACGGCGAAGGAGATCGGGACGGCACGCAGGAGAATTTCAGCGCGAACTACGGTGTCGAGGGGGAGAGTGCCGATCCGGAAATCGAGCGGGTACGGATTCGCCAGATCAAGAACTTGCTGGCTACGGTCCTGCTTTCGCGCGGGGTGCCGATGTTGCTTGGCGGCGATGAGTTTCGTCGTACGCAGCATGGCAACAACAACCCTTATTGTCAGGACAATGAGGTCTCGTGGTACGACTGGCGATTCGTCGAACGGCATATTCAAATCGTTCGTTTTGTGAAAGAAATGATTAAATGCCGCAAACGTTACTCGGCGCTGAGCGCTGACGTGTTTAATTCACCGGACGAAGTTCGCTGGTTCGCACCCGGAGGCGGCGCGCCCGACTGGGATGGCTCCACGCACGCACTAGGATGTCTCGTGAGGGGGCCGAGCGATAGGACTTTCGATGATGGCAAAGCCGGCGGCGGAGTGCGCCCCTTGGAGCCGATGCTATGTATGCTGTTCAACGCTGGCGAGACGGCAGTTGAATTCTTTCCACCAGAAGAGCCACCCCAAGGGTGGCGCCTCGTATTCGATACCGGCCTACCCGGTCCCGATGACATTTCCCGCACCGCGGCGCTACCTGTGACAGGCAATGTGCCGCGTTATACCTTGGATGCACGTGCGCTGGCGATGCTTTGCTGCCGTTGATGGGAAGGTGGCATGGGTCCGCCGTCTTCGGCCCACGGCCGCTCTGTAATACGACCGAATCCAACAAGCGCGACCTGAGGCGGATAGATGACGCCACAGTGGGTGTCACAGCAATACATCCAGTCGATCGGGGCAGCGGTTGATGAATCCGCGTTCGGTGGGCTGGAAGCTCGGAGCCCAGCGCACATTCGGAAACGTCTGCAGCAGCATGCGGGCACTGATCGTGATCTCCATCCGCGCCAGCAGGGATCCTAGACAGAAGTGAGGCCCCGCGCCGAAGGCGAAATGACTTGCGTCCCGGTCGTTACGCGAAATGTCGAAGGCGTCTGGGTCGGTGAATCGGTCTGGATCACGGTTGGCTGAACCAATCAGACAGGCCAGGGTTGCCCCAGAAGGAACCGCTCCCGACGGTAGTTCCAGCGTTTCACGGGCTTCCCGGAGCACGAGTTGCTGGGGAGGATTGCGGCGCAGGGTTTCGGTGAGTGCGTTGTCCATCAAGTCTGGATTAGCCATCACAGCGTCTTTGACGCCGGGTTCGCTCAACAGGTTGACAATGAGGTTCGCTAGCGCGCCATGACTGGTCTCGCCGCCTGCGGTCATCAGAATCGCGCAGTAAGCCCGGACGTAGGTTTCGGCCAAAGGTTGGCCGTCAATCTGCGCCGCCAGGAGCTGCGATATCAAATCGTCTGCGGGCTCGGCACGGCGGGCGTCGATGTGCGGCTGGATGAATTCGTAGAATTTGTCTCGGATGGACAATCCGCCAGTTAACAGTGCCGGGTCCTGTCGGTAATTGCCCATGTAAGCGAGGCCGACAGCACACCAGTTCTTAAGGCGCGTCACCTCCTCGGGTGTTTCTGCCGGGAGACCCAACGCGCGAGCCATGACCCGCGCCGGCAGCAAGGCGGTGAAATCGGTAATGAGATCCACTTGGGGGCGACCACGCATGCGCGCCAGCAGGTCGGTGGTCACGGAGGTGATGGAGGCTTCGAGCACCGCGAGTGCGTTGCTGCGGAACGACGGGTTGAGCAAGGCTCGGTGCTGCGCGTGTTCGCAGCCGTCCATGGCGACAATGGTGTGCCCCAGCAGCGGCCCGATCTGCCAAGCGTAGTTGTTGTTGCTCGCTCCGCGATGGGTCAATGCGGCTTTGACATCCACATATCGACTGACGAGCCATACATCGGTGGGCTCGTCGTAGACGATCGGCAAGGTTGTCCTCAAATGCTTGTACAAGGGGTAGGGGTCGATTTCGAACTGCGGGGATTTCAGCGTCGGCGGGGTGAGTTTCAAGTCCACTTGCTGATTAGCCCGCCTCGTGGAATCAGCGGTATGCAGGTGATAGCGGGAAACGGTCCGATGCCAGTCGCCCGATGCCCGAATGACTTGGTGCAGCCGGTTCGGGGCAGTCGCGGCGTTCGGCCGGTGCTTCCCATATCGAAAGGAGGTCGCAGTGAATTCCGCGACTGCCGTATTCACCATCTGATGGGCCGATTTAATCGCCGTGGGCCAATCGAGCTCGCCCGTGTCTGCAAGTATCGACACGAGATTAAAGCGCTCACCGCACACCAGATCTTTAGCAATCGAATGAATGTCGTTCGTCCAAGCAATGATATCGGCGCCGTGTTCGCGCAGCGTGTTCCACCATTTGATATCCGGTGAATGGTGGTGCGGGTCGAGAGCTTCGGCTGCATCGATGAGGTCGAAGAAAAATAGCGCACCGAACGAATCTCGGCGCAACGGCAGATACTCGGCCAATGTGGGCACCGTATCAGTTTCCCGCATTCGCACCAGCGTCGCCTGCGCACGCAGATGTCCGACAAAGTGCTGGACTAGTCGATGCCGCCAGCTTTCGTTACCCCAGTATTTGGTCCGCGGCCACAGGTCATCGGTCAAGGCAACGAGCATCGGATCATCGAGTTGGCCGGCTTCGCCCCGCGAACGAGCACTGTCCGTCTCGACCACTGCTTGCGCGGCTGTGATGAAGCGGTCCAACGCCCCGTTTTCCGCCCATGGCCCGTCATCGATACGGTCATCTAGCGTGAGCGCCCACAGGTACCAACACACCAGAATCTCGGCCCGGTGTGTGGGAGCATCTCCGCACAACGCTACCCCCAGCCCCAGCAGTGGAGTAGTGCTCAGTCGATGCGCACCGCGGCGGCTGATCAAGCCGTATCGTTGCGCCCAAGCGAGAGCGTGCGCTCGCAACTGATCGCTGTCGGAACGTGGCGAGGGACCGGAGAAAGGAAGCTGAATCTCGGGAATAGTCAGTGTCGGCAGACTGGACAACCTTTGCATCGGCATGCGAAGTTTTCTCCTCGAGAATTGGGGTATTCAGCAACCTTCCGTTTGCATAATGTTCCGATTTCGCTCACGCGCAGGCCGAGCCCGCGTGCTGCTTCGTACGCGACTAAACCGTGGGTTAGCAGTGCGAGGCAGCCGCATGTGAGTCGATAATCGCGGCGCTATCCTAGGCGCTTGGAACTGGAGCTATAACGCAACAATGCGAATCAATGGACGCATATGCGAATTCCAATTCCAATGCCAATGAAGGCATGTGGAGGCGTGGTTCGGACAGTGCATATCCGGAGCTTTGTTCAGCAGAATGGGGGCAAGTCGGTGACGGGCAGAGCTATATTTTCTTGATGGAAACGAGCCCAACGCACGAATTCCGCAGGTTCAGCAGATTGCCGATGATCGCGCCGTCGCGCTACCCGTTGGACGGCGAGGCGCTGCTGATCGAATGGCCTGCACACGCGAACGTTACGGGAGAGCGATTGGAGTGGCAGGGCGTCGATCGCTTCAATCTACCCGGCGATCGCACGATAAGCAAAAAGCGCCTAGCCGAGTGAAGGGCTAGGCGAAACCGCCGATGATCGGCGGCGGAGGTACAGATGTGAAGGCGGCTTGCCCCTTTGACGATGAGGCAAGCCGTATCCCCTGCGAATCAGCGAGGTGACTGTTATACCGCGGGCAGCCCGTTCGCGCGCCCGCTGGCTTTCATGCGACGAGATTAATTGCCGAAGAAGATCGGCTTGACGCCATCGGCTCGGGCGGGTGCACCCGACGCAGACGAGCCGGCTTGCACACCGCCGAAACCTTGATTGTTGCCGTTTTGGGCATTGACCTTTGCTTGGGCGATTTGCGCGTCTTCCGGGTAGCGCGGATCGTTGCTGAAGCTGCGCGGACCACCCGCTTGCTCGAACTGCACGAGTTCAGCCTTCACTTGGGCGCGCGTCACGGGCGCGCCCGATTGCGCGAAAGCGGCGACAGGAGCAGCAAAGGCGGCGGCGATGGCGACGGCTTGAATGAGCGATTTCATGATAACTACCTCCAAGAGTTGTTTATGTTTGCTGTTGCATCGTGTTCGTTGCGTTGAACCGATGACTGCAGTGTAGTGACTTGGAGGGGTAGGGTTAATACCTATCTTGATAACTCATCGTTGCAGGTTTGTTCATAATCGCGAAAGACGCCGGGCGGGTCATTGTCGTCCGTGTCGCTTGCCGAGGCGGGGCTCGAAGGTGCCCGGCGTTGGGTTCGAGAGAACTTCCGCCTTAAAGCCCTTCGGGTTGTCGCGAAGCTCTCAAGACGTGATCCAATTCCGAAGAAGGCCCTCGGTAATCGCCACAAGCTATGTGTTCGGCCTAGTGAATCGCGCGCAGGTCCAACGCAATGGCGCGCTCTAATGGATCATCGACTTACCGTGTTCCCGGTGGAGTAGCGCTCGGAAGAAGCGGGGGGAAGCCAAACTAGCCTACCCTAGCGAGGGGGGCGTCACAATCGCGTTGTCTTCCCGGTTAGACGTCGTGCCATCGGGTTTTACGCATTTGTCACCAGGCTGCACGTCGAGGCCCCAATCACCTTGCTCGTACCAATCATCGCCTAGCAATTCGGCCGGGTGCTGGGTCCGGCTTTGCCCATTTCCGCAGCGCATATCGTCAGCTGCGCAATAGTGGTCACATCCCCAGCAGACGCGTTCGGGATGCATTGGATGCAGCGGAAATACCTTCGCCATGCGTTTTCTCCAACCCTGCAGCAGCAAATCCGAATGATTATCCGCCTTCGCTATATGACGCGTCTGTGTCAGAACGACGCATCGTATGCATTCATTCGATGGCGGCGCGAGCGAGGGCCAAGCGCCGAAATCGGCCGGCGTGAGATTCGCGGCGCGCCGGTCGCCGCGACGCCTGTGGAATGCAAATATGTTTCAGTGCTGAAACACGGATGCGCATGCAATCAGCACGCCTTCAGCAGACTCTGCGGCAGAGCGCTCTCCGCGTCCGTTGATTCTAATCAAATAAGCGCATCTCACCGCACCTACGCTAATAGAGCATTTCGCTTTATTGGGAGTGCATTTTGTCTAGGGAGAAATTAAATGAAGACGAAAGCAATTCTCGGATTAGTTGTGGCAGTAACCCTATCAGCTTGCGGGGGAGGGGGAGATGGCGGAATAAATAATGTGGACCCTCAGGGCTTCTGGCATGACACAGGATCAGACGGTCGCAGCGTCGATACATTGGTATTGGGCGACACACGTTATTTTGCGATCTACTCCGCCAACGGTACGGTCTCGGATATGGTTCAGGGAACGCTTTCGGTCAATGGTAATGATATTTCAGATACGGCATCGATCGATTTTTCACTTGGGGGAACAGTGGCGGCTGCATCGCTCTCGGGGTCAGTCATCGAAAAGCAAACACTTTCGGCGACAGTTTCAAAGTCCAATGTGTCCAATTCATTCACCGCTAGCTACGATCCGTCCTATGACAATGCGCCGACGACCGTCGAGGTCGTTGGGACTTGGAGTGGTACAAGTATCGGAAGCACCGACCCGGCAACCTTAAACATCGCGGGAGACGGCACGTTCAGCGGCACGAGCGGCGCATGTACTTTTGCCGGATCTGCCACACCAAAATCTGACGGCAAGAACGTCTTCGAGGGCACGATAACGTACACCTCGTCATCTTGTGGCGTCGTTGCGGGGACATCGGTTCCCTTCGACGCGGCGGTTTCCGGCAATCGCATGTTAGCCGCTGGAGTAAATGCCACGCGGGCGGTGGCCTTCGCTTTTCTCGGCACAAGACAGTAATTCATCGACGAGACCGATTGCCGTCCTGCCGCCACGATCCATTCGAGAGCATCACCCCATGTGGCGATGCCCATCACGATAGATTCGGCGGTGCTGTTTCCCTATGCCGCAGCCCGGTCGGGGCCGGACCGCATGGTCAAGTTTCCGATCGAGGCACTGGACACGATCGACAGCGCGCCGCGGCCTGGATGCTTCGTATTGTCCTTCTCATCTGCGTCTGCGGTGATGCACCATCCGCGATAGAGCCAGCGACCGGGCGCACGCGGACCTTGGTCGCGGCTGGTAATGTCCTCTACCAACGGAAGCAGGCGCACTGCCGCTGTCAGCCGCTGCACTGTCAGTTGGCCGGAGGAGAAGGGAATGTCGTCGGCTTGCTCGTCGGCGTCGGAGATCAGCAGGAGGCAACGTTCGGGAATAGGCGAATCGAACTCGATAGTCACTCGGTAATGTCGATCGCGATGTATCGCGCTTCGATAGGTGAAGCTGAAGAGCGTTGCCACCGCGGTGGTGGATATCCTGTGATGCAGCGAGTTGCGTATCGTGTCGGTTTTGTCCGTTGTTCATGTTGTCGCGCTGACGTTTGATTCGCGTAGGGACTAAGTATTCGGAACCTTGAGCAAGCTTGCTTGATCCAGGTCAGAAACCCGAGAACTTGACTCTGCGAAAAATCGCCGATTGCATGCAAGTGTTCGGTAGCCCACGTTGCTCCCCATTAAACGCCAACTGTTGGTTGCAAAATGCACGGCGCTGCAATTGGCCGATGCAGTACTGAGTCGAAATACCTCGGACCTCTTCTGCTGAGCCGCGAGGATCGCATTGACGTGCATCAAAGTCTCCGCACTCGCCGAGCGTAGCGTTAGTGCGATGCCGGAACGCGGGACTCGCAATCAGTCACCGCGTGTCGGTAGACGATCGGCTCGAGCATTCCAGCTAACTTGATCGGGTGACACCATGGGTAGAGGTCTTCGCGGTACGGTGGTCTTTGCGGCATTTGCGTCTGCTTTCGTCTTGAGCGGGTGTGTACTCGGAACCAGAAACCCGACTCTAAGCTACCCGCCCGCTAGCGATGCCGGTCGTACGTCGGTCGCTCATGCGGCTGAGACGCCCCCGTCGAGGAACGTTCAAATCGTTCTCAAGCCCTTTGCAGACGAGCGCTCGAACACAAGAACTGTCGGAACAACTCGAAATGCATTTGGAATGCGAATGGCTGACGTTATACCGAGCAACAGCGTATCGGACTGGGTGACCCGCGCGGTACGGGCGGAACTAGAGAGCAACGGTTATAGCGTCATCGAAGGTAAGCAAGGCGACAATGTGCCAAGCACAAGCGTTATCGTATCTGGAGAGATACTGAACGTCTTCTGCGATATGTATATGAGCTACACAGGACAGGTGTCTTTGGTCATTCGCTTGAATAGAGACGGAAAAGAGCTGCTGAACAGGCACTATGCGGGGGAAGGTTCGGCCGGCTTGGCGATTGCGGCGACGAGCGAATCGTATTCCCGATCCTTGGCGCTGGCCTTGCAATCTGCCCTGCAGAAATTTGTCTCGGATTTGAATAAGACGCTTGCTGCCGAAAACTAGTTTGCGAGCGGTCGGCCGCTGCGCTGGAACCGCCAGACGGATCGCGGCCCGTTTTCCCAGCGGCGTCACGGGGCAATGTCAGAATGCGCTTACATGGTTGCCCGAAATTCCTACGTGATTTAGCGAAAGGGACGATTCTCGTGACGGTGCTTTTCTCGGACACTGACTGCGGGGCAGCGGCTTCATTACGGCTCGTAAAGCAGGTGCATCGCGAGAGACCGGGCTGGTGAAGCACCCTCGACCGCACAGTTGCCGCTGTCCCACGCATTTCGATCGCGCTTGCAGTATCCCTGCTGGAGACACCGAGGGGGCAGTGCGGCGAGCTTTGAAAATACTCCCACGGGGCTTGGCGATGACTGGCGTCCAACTTCGGGGCTGGCACGCCAGGCGTGCGTCTGCCTTCGAGGCGGGCGCCGCGAAGGATATAGCATGTTGACACGGCGGCCCAAGCTCATCGTTGCCGTCAGCGTAGTATTGGCCGCAGCAATTTCAGCGGTGACGGCGATCCTTTTACAACAGATGCGGCAGGACGCTCTACGCTGCGCGCAGCAAGCCGCGACTAACCTATCGCTACTGGTCGAGCGTGACACCGCACGGAACCTCGAGCTCTACGATTTATCGATCCAGGCGGTGATAAATGAACTCAACGATCCCACCGCACGCCAACTCGATCCGGCGGTCCGCCAAAAGATTTTATTCGATCACGCCGCGACGGCACAGGACCTCGGCGCAATCTTAGTGACCGACGTCAAAGGCAATGTGATTATCGACTCACGTTCGTTGCATCCGGCAACGATGAATGTCGCCGATCAAAGGTATTTCACAGTTCACCGCGATTCCGCTACTGTCGGTCTTTATGTCGGAGGCCCGTCTCCTAGTGCTGGCGGTCGTCCGACAATCGTGCTGAGCCGAAGGGTTTCCAATCGGGATGGCTCCTTCGCCGGGGTAGTGGTCGGCAGCATGGAGGTCGACTACTTTCGCCGCTTGTTTGGCGGGATGAACTTGGGGCGGGGCGGCTCGATGGCACTCATGCTCGCCGATGGCACGTTGCTGATGCGCCGGCCGTTCGATGACAAGATCATCGGCCGACGTCTAGCCGGAACCTCGAACTACACGCGATTCGCACAAACGCGAAGCGGAGAATTCCTGGGCGTTGCGGCGATCGACAGTGTCGAGCGCTGGTATACGTTCCGCCATATCGGAAATTTCCCCTTGATCCTCGACGTTGCGATGGCGAGCGACGATATCTATTCCGAGTGGCGTCGGCGCGCCTGGGCGCTCGGCGCTGCGATGGGCGGGCTCATCGCTGGCCTTCTTAGCCTATCGGCGTTGCTCGCTCATCAGTTGAAGCGCAGAAGATCAATGGAAGCGGAATTGCGCAGGCTCGCGCAAACAGACGGCTTGACACAGCTCGCCAATCGCCACGCGTTCGATCAGGCCACCGCGCATGAGCGGGCTCACCCCCGCGGACCACTATCCGTGATCATGATCGATATTGATTACTTCAAGGAGTTCAATGACCTATATGGGCATGCCGCCGGCGACCTGGCGTTAGTGACTGTCGCGAGTTGCATCAGAGCTAGCGTGCGGCGCTTGAGTGACGTGGCAGCGCGTTACGGCGGCGAGGAATTCGTCGTCCTTCTCTCCGGGGCAAATTGTGGGGAAGCGTTGACCATAGCAGAA
Organism: Paraburkholderia sp.; assembly: GCA_004322045.1. Classification (GTDB taxonomy): domain Bacteria; phylum Pseudomonadota; class Gammaproteobacteria; order Burkholderiales; family Burkholderiaceae; genus Trinickia. The sequence goes on along the minus strand of SCRN01000041.1, from coordinate 436 downwards.
CGCATCTGCGAAGCGGTAGAGCAGACTGCAACACCTCATGCCGGAAGTCCTTATCGCACGCTGACGGTCAGTGTTGGCGTGGCCAGTGGAGGACGCAGCGCTCGTTCCGAACCGGGTTTGCTGATCGAAGCGGCTGACGCGGCCCTCTACCAAGCTAAGCGATCGGGACGGAACCGTGTGAATAGCGCGCCGGGAATGGTACGAGAAGAGAACAGCAATGTGTGATTGTGCGAGGCGATTGTTATCTCCGCGTTATCGCGTGCCAGCGATAGGATGCGCCGTTGCTTGCCTCGCCGGCGATCGCGAATCCGTCAGCCTGGATAGCGTCAAGCAGAATGGCCGGTTTACCGACAATCATCTTGGCCGGTCGACCGGGATGATTGTCGGCGGTTATTCGGCCATGGTTGTCGCTCCTTCTTTGTGATTGTCGTTGGAT
>SCRN01000040.1 GCA_004322045.1 Paraburkholderia sp. | reverse complement strand
GTTTCGTGATGAACTTGCGACACCCGCTGTTCCAGGACGTGCGCGTGCGCCAAGCGCTCGATCTCGCGTTCGACTTCGAATGGCTGAACCGGCAGTTGTTCTTCGGCGGTTATACGCGGCTCGACAGCTATTTCGCCGACAGCGCGCAAGAAGCGAGCGGCATGCCGAGCGAGGGCGAGCTTGCGATTCTGAACCCGTTGCGCGCGCAACTGGATCCGGCGGTGTTCGGACCGATGACGGTACAGCCGAGCACGGATCCTCCCGGCTCGCTGCGGGCCAATCTGCTCAAAGCGCGCGCGCTGCTGGCCCAAGCGGGCTGGCACTACCGCGACGGCGCGCTGCGCAACGCGCAGGGACAACCGTTTCGCTTCGAGATTCTCGACGATTCGGGGGCGGCGATGGCGCCGGTCGCAAGCGTCTACATTCGCAACCTGAAGAAGCTCGGCATCGAAGCGAACTTTCGCACCGTCGACTTTGCGTTGATTCAAAAGCGCTTCGATACGTTCGACTTCGACATGACGTCGCTGCGCTACCCGGACGTGCAAGTCCCCGGCACCGAGCAGGTGTCGCGCTTCGGCAGCAAATCCGCCGACGAGCAGGGCTCGGACAACCTGATGGGATTGAAGTCGCCGGCCGTCGACGCGATCTTGCGCACGCTCGTGCATGCGCAGACGAGAGCGCAACTCGTCGATGCGGCGCGCGCGCTCGACCGTGTGCTGATGCACGACTATTACGTCGTGCCGCAGTGGTTCAGCACCACGCATCGCATCGCTTATCAACATACGCTGCGGTATCCGGCCACGCTGCCGCTGTACTATTCGGCGAGCGATTGGATCGTCTCGACGTGGTGGTTTGCGCCATCGCCGCCAAGCGGCAGTGGGGCCGCGGCGAACTAGTTCATCGCGAGCCATGCTCCGGTTTCGCTTAGCTCATTTTCGGGTGCACGTGTATGTGGAGTTACATCCTCAAGCGATTGCTGCTGATGATTCCGACGCTGATCGGGGTGCTGACGCTGACCTTCGCCGTCATTCAGTTCGTACCGGGCGGCCCGGTGGAGCAAGCGGCCTATGAGCTGCGCAAGGGGGCGGTGCAGGAAGGGCAGGCAAGGCCCTTCGGTTTGCGCGCAAACTCGGGCGTGGACGCGCAGCAGATCGCGCAACTCAAAGCGCTGTACGGTTTCGACAAGCCGCCGCTCACGCGCTACTGGTTGATGCTTTCGCGCTTCGCTCGCTTCGACCTCGGTCAGAGCTACTTTCATCATCAGAGCGTATGGTCGCTCGTCGTCTCGAAGCTGCCCGTGTCGGTCAGCATCGGGCTGTGGACGTTTTTTCTCACTTACTTGATATCGGTGCCGCTGGGCATCGCCAAGGCCGTACGCAATGGGTCGCCGTTCGACCTCGCAACGAGCTTGATCGTGCTCGTGGGCTACGCGATTCCCGGTTTCGTGTTGGGCGTATTGCTGCTCGTGCTGTTCGGCGGCGGCTCGTTCCTGCAGATTTTCCCGCTGCGCGGCTTGGTGTCGGACAACTTTTCGCAATTGAGCGTGGGCGGAAAGATCGCCGATTACCTTTGGCACATTACGCTGCCGGTCACGGCTTCGGTCGTCGGCAGCTTCGCCGTGGTGACGATGCTGACGAAGAACGCCTTTCTCGACGAAATCAAAAAGCAGTATGTGCTGACCGCGAGAGCGAAGGGCTTGAGCGAGCGGCGCGTGCTATGGAAGCACGTGTTTCGAAATGCCATGCTGCCACTCGTGGTGGGTTTTCCAGCGGCCTTCATCGGGGCGTTCTTCACGGGCAGCCTATTGATCGAAACGCTGTTCTCGCTAGACGGCTTAGGCCTTCTTTCCTATGAATCCGTGGTGCGCCGCGACTATCCCGTCGTGCTGGGCACGCTCTATATCTTCACGCTGATCGGGCTTGCAACGAAACTGCTGTCCGACCTGTGCTACGTCTGGGTCGATCCGCGTATTCAATTCGAACAATTGGAGCGTTAGCGTTGAATCACGTTCGCCCCCGTACCGACGCCGACGCGCAACCGCGCGGCGCATTGCCGAGCGTGCTGGCTTCGCCTTCCCCGATGCGCCGCGTATGGCGGCGCTTCAAGGCGCAGCGCTTGGGCTATTGGAGCCTCGTGCTGTTCGTCGTGGCGTTTGCCGCGAGCCTCGCGGGGCCGTTATGGTCAAACGACAAGCCGCTCGTCGTTCGCTACGACGGCAAGTTTTATTTCCCGATTGCCAAGACCTATCCGGAGACACGCTTCGGCGGCGATTTTCCCACGCCGGCCGATTACCTCGACCCCTACGTGAAGCAGCGCTTCTCATTGCCCGGCAATTTTGCGTTATATCCGCCGAATCACTATTACTACGACACGCTGAACTACTTTTCGCGCGAGCCCAATCCCGCGCCGCCATCGCGTGAGAATTGGCTCGGCACCGATTCTCAAGGTCGCGATGTGTTTGCACGGCTCTTGTACGGCTTTCGCGTATCGGTCGAGTTCGCGTTGGTGCTGACGTTGATCGGCAGCGCGTTCGGCATCGTCGCGGGGGCCGTGCAAGGGTATTTCGGCGGACGCATCGATATCGTGGGGCAACGCTTGATCGAAATCTGGAGCTCGTTGCCCGAACTCTACTTGCTGATCATTTTCGCGTCGATTTTCGAGCCTAGCTTCTTGCTGCTCATCGTATTGCTGTCGCTGTTCGGCTGGATCGGATTGGCCGACTATGTGCGCGCCGAATGTTTGCGCAACCGCACCCAGGACTATGTGCGCGCAGCGCGTGCGATGGGCCTATCGAATTGGCAAATCATTTGGCGCCACGTTTTGCCCAATAGCCTGACACCCGTCATCACGTTTCTGCCGTTTCGCATGAGCGGATCGATTCTCGCGCTGACGAGCCTCGATTTCCTCGGCCTGGGCGTGCCCGCGCCGACGCCTAGCCTTGGCGAATTGCTCGCGCAAGGCAAAGCGAATCTTGATGCCTGGTGGATTTCGCTTTCGACGTTCGGCGTGCTCGTCGTCACGCTGCTGCTGTTGACGTTCATGGGAGATGCGTTGCGCAATGCGCTCGACACGCGTATTGCCGACGCGATGCGCGCGGGAGGCAATCAATGAGCGCCGCGTCGGCATCCGCTGCGCCGCTGCTCGAGCTCGAGCATCTGCGCGTTGCTTTCGGCGATACGGTGGCCGTGGACGATCTAACCTTCTCCATCGCGCAGGGCGAGCGCGTGGCGCTCGTCGGCGAATCGGGATCGGGCAAGACCGTGACCTCGCTTGCGATCCTGCGGCTGCTGCGCGATGCGCACACCAGTGGCGGCATTCGCTTCGCCGGAGAGGATCTGCTCGGTAAGAGCGAGCGGGCGATGCAAGCGCTGCGCGGCTCCGACATCGCGATGATCTTCCAGGAGCCAATGACGGCCCTCAATCCGCTTTATACGATCGGGGAGCAGATCGCCGAGACGATCGTCGCGCATGAAGGCGTCTCGCCGCAGCAAGGCCGCGTGCGCGCCGTGGAGCTGCTGGCCCGCACGGGGGTGGCGGAGCCGGCCAAGCGGGTGCTGAGCTACCCGCATCAGCTCTCGGGAGGACAGCGTCAACGCGCCATGATTGCGATGGCGCTCGCGTGCCGCCCGCGTCTGTTGCTGGCCGACGAACCGACCACGGCGCTCGATGTGACGATTCGCGCACAGATCGTCGATCTATTGCTCGACATTCAGCGCGACGAAGCGCAAAAGCGCGGCATGGCCGTTTTGCTGATCACGCACGACCTCAATCTCGTGCGGCGCTTCGCTCAGCGCGTCGCCGTGATGGAGCGCGGCTTGCTCGTCGAAAGCGGGCCGGTCGAGCGCGTGTTCGAAGCGCCGCAGCACCCGTACACACAGCGCTTGATCGCAAGCCGTCCGCAACGGAGCGTGACGCCGGTGCTGCCGATCGCTCCGGTGCTGCTCGATGCCCGCGACGTGTCCGTATCGTTTGCGACACCGATGCCCGGCGTGCGCGGTTGGTTCCGCTCGGGCCGCTTCGCGGCCGTATCGAGCGCCAGCGTCAACGTCAGACAAGGCGAGACGCTCGGCATCGTCGGCGAATCGGGCTCGGGCAAATCGACGCTGGCAATGGCGCTGCTAGGCCTGCAGCGCACGGTGCAAGGTTCGATCGAATTCCAAGGGCGGCCGCTCGCAAGCTACCGCGGCCGCGAGCAGACACAACTGCGCTCGAACATGCAGATCGTGTTTCAAGATCCATTCAGTTCGCTGTCCCCGCGTCAGACCATCGAACGGATCGTCGGCGAAGGGTTGGCGCTGCATCGTCCACAATTGAATGCAGGCGCGCGCCGCGAAAAGGTGATCGCCGTATTGCGGGAAGTAGGGATCGATCGGACGGCGCTCGCGCGTTATCCGCACGAATTCTCGGGAGGGCAGAGGCAGCGGATCGCGATCGCGCGCGCTCTGGTATTGGAGCCGCGCCTGCTGGTGCTGGACGAGCCGACCAGTGCGCTCGATGTTTCGATTCAGCAGCAGGTGCTGGCGTTGCTGACGGCGCTGCAGCACAAATATAACCTCGCGTTCGTTTTCATCAGTCACGATTTGGCCGTGATCGGTGCGATGGCGCATCGCGTCGCGGTCATGCAAAACGGAGCCATCGTGGAAAGCGGTGACGTAGAAAAAATCTTCTCCAATCCAGCGCATCCGTATACGCAAAAACTCCTCGCCGCGAGCCTGCAAGGGTAATTCGTAGCAATTGTGACGGTACCCCGATTGTTTTTTTAATTTGTTTTGACATTCGGTAACTTCGTGGCTAGTATCGTCCAAACTTTTCGCAGTTCACTCGCAGTTCACTGATTCTTAAGCAAAACCTACCGACCAATGCAGCACCGATATTTTGCCCAGGCTTGTACGCGCGTCGTCGCCGGGATGTTCATTGGCGTGTTGATGACGGCAACAGCCGGCGCGTTCGCAGAAGAAACCAACAATTCGCAGCAGATCGCTTCACCCGCTTCGGCTCAGTTAGAGTCGAATGCGTCGTCTTCTTCACAAGTCTCTTCCTCGCAATCGTTAAACTCGACCACCACCAGCGGTCGCGCGAAGGCGTTCCTCTCCGGGGTCGCCGGGAAAGCGGGCGACGTCGTCGTCGGCGCGCTGAATATGATCGGCGTGCGTTATCGCTGGGGCGGCAGTTCGCCCGATTCGGGGCTCGACTGCAGCGGTTTCGTGCGCTACGTGTTCCAGGATACGTTGGGCATGGCGTTGCCGCGCCGTGCTGAGGAAATGAGCCGCGTCGGAGAGAAGGTGCGGATGGCCGATCTGAAACCGGGCGATCTCGTTTTCTTCAATACGATGCGTCGCACGTTCTCGCACGTCGGCATCTACATCGGCGGCAATAAGTTTGTCCATTCGCCGTCCACGGGTAGCACGATTCGGGTCGACGACTTGGACGACGGCTACTGGGAAAAGCGCTTCACGGGCGCGCGTCGAATCGAGACGCAGTTCCATACGAAGGACGACGACCTGCGCCAGCGCGTCAGCGCGAGCTTCAATGAAGTCGGCGTGAGTGGAAACTGACGCGCATCGGCTGATACCTTGCTGACCGGCGCGACCAGTCGGCAAGTGCTCAAGCAGCTGGCATAGGCCGTCGGCTCAGGTAGCTCGCTCGAATAGCCCGCTTAGGCGGGCTATTTCACGTGCGCGTGCTTTGTTGCTTTGTGCCCCTCAAGCCGCCGCGGCCGTGCCTGGCCGATGGTCGGCCAGCTTGCGCTGCAGGTCCCCATAGAGCCTCGCCACGGCTTCCTCCCCGGCCAAAATGGCCGCGTTGCGCTGGCCGAAGTCGGCCCCGCTCATCGCGGCGAGATTCGGGCGGATGACGAAATCCGCATATTTCTCGAGCTCGTAGGTCTTGATCGTTTGTCCCATGATCGTGAACGTCTGCAGCAGCACGTCGAACGAGCTTTGCGTCAGCGCCGTTTCCGGATTGGCCGAGATGTCGACGGCGATCACGAAATCGGCGCCCATTCTGCGCGCGAATGAAGCAGGGACGGGGCTAACGAGGCCGCCGTCGACATATTCGTGACCGCCGATCTTTACCGGCTCGAATATCGACGGGACGCTGCACGAGGCCCGCACCGCGATGCCGGTATCGCCGCGTTGGAACAAAATCGGCTGGCCGCTGCGCAGATCGGTGGCCACGATGCCGAGCGGTCGCGCCATCTTTTCGATCGGTCGGTTGTGCAACGTCGCATTGACATAGCTTTGCAGGGCGACGCCTTGCAGGAAGCCTCGTGTGCGGAACGGCATGGCCCAATCGCTGATCGACGCTTGATCCATCGTCAAGGCCAACTTGTTGATTTGCAGCCCGCTCATGCCGGAGGCATAGAGCGCGCCGACGACCGAGCCCGCGCTCGTGCCGCAGATCAGATCGACTTGAAGCCCGCGGGCTTCCAGCGCTTTGATGACGCCGATATGCGCGAAGCCGCGTGCGGCCCCGCCGCCTAGCGCGAGCCCGATCCGAAGCGGCTTTTGCGGCGCAGCCGGTTTCGTTTCGACGTTCGAATCGTTCTGCTTGGTGATGGGCGAGGCGCAGGCGGCGAGCAGGGCCGATGCGCATGCAACGGTGAACTCGCGACGGGCGAGGCGGGGGGAAGGCGATTTCAACGGTATCTCCGGCGGCGCGCCCAAGAGGCGCGCATCGATGCGCCGGGCGCGGACAGTGGCGCGCCGGCGCGCCGGCCATCCGGCTGGCGCGCGCACATGATACGGCAAAAGCGAATCTCGTCGGCGGCGTCGCCGATGGCGGTCGTAGGGCGAGGACGGCGAGCCGCCGGTTATAATCGCCCCTTACTTTTCTGTTCGTTCGATCGCGCCGCGCTGCTCATGACTTGCGCCCGCCGCCGAACCATCGACGCTACCTATGACGACCGTCCGCACCCGCTTCGCCCCGAGCCCGACTGGCTTCATTCATCTCGGCAACATACGCTCCGCGCTTTACCCCTGGGCCTTCGCTCGCAAGATGAAGGGCACGTTCATCCTGCGTATCGAAGATACGGATGTGGAGCGCTCGACGCCCGAATCGGTCAAGGCGATCCTCGAAGGCATGGCGTGGCTAGGATTGGACTTCGACGAGGGCCCGTTCTACCAGATGCAGCGCATGGATCGCTATCGCGAGGTCGTCGCGCAAATGCTCGATCAAGGGCTTGCGTATCGCTGCTACATGTCGATGGAAGAGCTCGAGGCGCTGCGCGAGCGTCAACGTCTGGCCGGTGAAAAGCCGCGCTACGACGGCACCTGGCGGCCCGAGCCGGGCAAGACCTTGCCGGAGCCGCCCGCGGGCGTCGAACCGGTGATTCGCTTCAAGAATCCGTTGACGGGCGTGGTCGCTTGGGATGATGCGGTCAAGGGGCCTGTCGAAATTTCGAACGACGAACTCGACGATCTCGTCATTGCGCGGCCGGACGGCACGCCCACCTACAACTTTTGCGTGGTCGTCGACGATCTCGATATGCGGATCACGCACGTGATTCGCGGCGACGATCACGTCAACAACACGCCGCGGCAGATCAACATCTTGCGTGCGCTCGGCGGGCAAACGCCTGTGTATGCGCACTTGCCCACGGTGCTGAACGAAGCCGGCGAAAAGATGAGCAAGCGGCACGGTGCGATGAGTGTCATGGGCTATCGCGATGCCGGCTATTTGCCGGAAGCCGTCCTCAACTATTTGGCGCGCCTTGGCTGGTCGCACGGCGACGCCGAGATCTTCTCGCGCGAACAGTTCGTCGAATGGTTCAACCTCGAGCATTTGGGCAAATCGCCTGCCCAGTACGACCACAACAAGCTGAACTGGCTCAACAACCACTACATCAAGGAAGCCGACGATGCTCGGCTTGCCGAACTCGCTAAACCGTTCTTCGCGCAAATCGGCATCGATGAAGCGGCGCTCGCGCAAGGGCCGGATTTACCGCCCGTCGTGGCGCTGATGAAGGACCGTGCGACGACGGTCAAGGAGATTGTCGAGAACGCGGCGATCTTCTATCGCGCACCGGCGCCCGATGCAGATGCGCTCGCGCAGCACGTCACGGATGCCGTGCGGCCCGCGTTGGCCGAACTCGCCGGTGCCTTGCGCACCTGTGAGTGGACGAAGGAGAGTGTCTCCGCCTCTTTGAAGGCGACCCTTGCCGCTCACAAGCTGAAGATGCCGCAACTCGCGATGCCGGTGCGCTTGCTGGTCGCGGGCACGACGCACACGCCGTCGATCGACGCGGTGCTCGTCTTGTTCGGGCGCGAGCGTGTGACGGGCCGCATCGAGGCCGCTTTGGCGGCGTGATGCGCGGCGGCGTGCGATCTTCTAAAGAAGACGAAGAAAGATCGCACGAGGGTATTTACAAGCCGCAATAGGGCCTATACAATCTCGTTTCTGTTCTGCAAGGGGGTATAGCTCAGCTGGGAGAGCGCTTGCATGGCATGCAAGAGGTCAGCGGTTCGATCCCGCTTACCTCCACCAAACACCGCAGACAGGCACAAAGAAAAGCTCTGGATTCCAGGGCTTTTTCTTTTTCCGACGTCGAATTGAAACTCGATGCGCCAAAGGGAAGAGAAGATACGGTTGATCAAGCAGCGCCTGCCGAGTGAAATTGCTTGCCGAACCGAGGGAGCTATGCGTATAATCCTTGGCTCTGCTGTTCGATGTGTTGCGCGTAGTCGTATATTGCGCGAACCGGCTGGCAGCGAGTGTGAAGTGCTTTCGATGGGCAGTGATTGAAAGAAAAAACTTCACAACTGCTAAAAGCGACGTTAGAATAGCATTCTTCGCTGCTGACGAAAGTTAAGCGCGAAGTGCAGTAAGTGAGAAGATTTTGTCCCCTTCGTCTAGAGGCCTAGGACATCACCCTTTCACGGTGAGTACAGGGGTTCGAATCCCCTAGGGGACGCCAAAACATCGGCGGCGCTTCCAGTGTGAGGCGCAGCAGCTTGCGAGACACAACCGACGCTCGCAGGTAGGGTGAGCAGTATTGGAGTGGTAGTTCAGTTGGTTAGAATACCGGCCTGTCACGCCGGGGGTCGCGGGTTCGAGTCCCGTCCACTCCGCCAGACAAAGCCCGTTCAGGTATCGCTTGAACGGGCTTTTTCAATAAAGTGAAGCAGTACGATTGTCCCCTTCGTCTAGAGGCCTAGGACATCACCCTTTCACGGTGAGTACAGGGGTTCGAATCCCCTAGGGGACGCCAAACATCGGCGGTGCTTTGCAGGTTCGAAGCACTGCGGTTCGCGAGACACAACCGACGCTCGCGGGCCAAGATGCAAGACTGGAGTGGTAGTTCAGTCGGTTAGAATACCGGCCTGTCACGCCGGGGGTCGCGGGTTCGAGTCCCGTCCACTCCGCCAAATAAAAGCCCGTTCGAGCATCGGTTCGAACGGGCTTTTTCCTTGCACATTCGTCGGCAGGTGCGGATAGGGTTCCGGCGGCTCGTTTCGTGACTCGCTTCGTTTTTCGTGCGACGCCGGACAATCCGCCATTGCAAGTCGCGCCGCGCTGCCTTACTGTGGTCGCGATCATTTTCCTTTCGGCTACGATGTTCGATCCGACCGACGCGCCATCATCCTATGCGCCATCGCCGTTTCACTTGCGCCGAGCCTCGCTGGACGATTTCACGTTCGCCGAGGCGCTGACGCATGACAACATGGGCCATTACTACGAGCGGCATCGGCTGACATGGCGTGCCGATCTGTTTCTCGCAAGCTGGCGCGAATCGGAAAACTTCATCCTCGAAGTCGACCACGCGCCGGTGGGCTTGCTCCGGCTTACCGAAGAAGGCGATTCACTGCATATTCGCGATGTCCAGATCGCCGCCGGGCACCGAGGGCAAGGGGCCGGCACGTTCCTGCTCGAAACGTCGCGCCGTTGGGCGCGCGAACGCGGGTTGCACGAACTGCAATTGCGCGTATTCGTCGATAACCCCGCCGCGCGGCTCTATCTGCGCATGGGCTATCGTGTGGCCGGCCCGCGGCTGGCGCAATTGGGCCCGATTCGCCATATGACGCGGCGCGTGTGAGGGTTGTTCGACGACGGCCTGCGGATCAGGCCTGCGAAGGTTGCTCCACCATGTCGTCGTCCCCGTCGAAATCGTCTTCTGCGCTCACGCGCTCGGGCGTCGGTTCAGCGTCACGCATCATGAAAGCGCGCGGACTTTCGCCGAATGCGCGCCGGAACATCGCCGAGAACGCGCTTTGGCTTTGATAGCCCAACTCATGGGCGATCTGCGATAGCGCGCGGCCGCGCGTGAGCAGCGGAATCGCACGCGCCAGCACGGCTTGCTGGCGCCACTGAGAAAAACTCATCCCCAACTCTTGGCGAAACAGCCGCGCTATCGTGCGCGTGCTCGCGCCTACGCTCGCAGCCCAATACTCGAGTGGGTCCGTGTTGCCAGGGTCGGCCAGCAATGATTCGCAGAGCGTGCGCAATCGTTTTTCCGTCGGCATCGGCACGGACAACGGCAGCGGTTCCGAACGGGTGATCTCGTCGAGCGCCAGTTCGCCGAGGAGTCGCTCGCGTCGCGCGTCGAGCCCATCCGCGTCGAGCGCCGCGATGACTTCGCGCAGCAGTGCCGACATCTCGACGACGCGGCACGTGTCGAGCCCCGGGGGCACGACGGACTCGTCGATATAAACCGTGCGCAGATACGCGTCTTCCACGATGACGACTTCGTGCGGCACATGTGGCGGCACCCATACCGCGCGCGAGGGCGGGACCATCCAGGTGCAGCCTTCCACACCGAGCCGCATGACGCCGCGCGAAGCATAAGCCAACTGCGCCCAAGCGTGCATGTGCGACGCGATGCGCTCGCCGCCGGGCATCGGGCGCGCTCGCACGCGAATCGGATGCGTGGGCGTGGGCGCCACGTGTGCGGGAATATCGAGCAGCCGCACGCGTGCTGCGGGCGTGGCTGGCGGCGAATCGGTCGGGATCACGGCGAGCCCCGTTGGTGAAATGAAAGGCGATGCGCACCGGAAAATACGCGCATTCGATATTGTATGCGCATGGCCCCAGGCTCACGCGACCCGCCGTGCGACCTTCGAGCCGGTTACCGAGGAAACACTCGGTAAGCGTCCACGCGCAACACTCGCGGGGACGATATTCGAGATGCATAATGCGCATTCCTAGCGCGGGCTGCATGCACACCACGCTGGGTGCCGAATGTTCGCCGGAGAAGTCCATACACTCGACCAACAATGACCGGGGACGTTCATTCCAAACAAAATAAGACGAGGGGCAAATGCGAAACGTATTCGTTTACGGCACGCTGCGCGCAGGCGAGATCAACGACATCGGGGCTGCGGCGGCGCGTCATGGCATTGACGCGCCACGCTTCGTGGGCCGAGCGGCCATCAATGGCCGCTTATACGACCTGGGCGACTACCCGGGACTCGTCCCGGACGAGACGGCGAGCTTCGTGCGCGGCGACGTCTATAAAATTGCCGATGCGCTCGTGCCGGTGCTCGATGAGATCGAGGGGGTAGTTCCGGGCGTCGACAGCGTATTCAAATCGCGCGAGGTGACCGTCGCCGTTGCAGGTCATCCGGTGCGATGTTTCTTCTATCCGGTCGAGGATGTATCCGTGGAGGGGCGGCCCCGCATCGAAGCGGGCGATTGGGTCAGTTACCGGCTCGCACGCGAGGCGCTGGCGGCACTGCGGTACGGGAGCTGAATCGCTTTTGGCCCATAGGGCACGATCGCCGCGCAGACAACGCGCGGCGATCGCGGCAATCGCAGCACAATCGCGGCTCGTGCAAGCCGCAACCATGCGGGGCTTGTCCCGCCCTTACACTTGCTCGTAAAGCGGCAGCGTCAGGAATTCGGTGAACGTTTCCGACGTCGACATCTGCTCGAAGATCGTCGCGGCGCGATCGTAGGACTGCGTATCGCCGCCGACGACCACTTTGATTTTCGGCAGTTCTTCCGCAATCAAGCCGCGCACGAGTTCGGCTGTGACCTTGCAGCCGTCCTCGAGCTTGCCCTTCGGCGAGCGGATCCATTGCCACACTTGCGAGCGCGAGATTTCGGCCGTCGCCGCGTCCTCCATCAGGTTATTGATTGGCACGCAGCCGTTGCCGGCGAGCCATGAACCGAGATAATGGATCCCGACGTTGATGTTGTTGCGCGCGCCCGTTTCAGTAATCGGCGTTTCGGGGCGGAAGTCGAGCAAATCGGTGGCCGTCACTTGCACGTCGTCGCGTTGCTTGTCGATCTGATTGGGCCTGTCGCCGAGCACGCTGACGAACTCTTCCATCGCGACCGGCACGAGCCCCGGATGCGCGACCCAGCCGCCGTCGTAGCCGTCGGTCGCATCGCGCTTCTTGTCCGCGCGCACGCCGGCCATGGCCTTGTCGTTCGCGGCAGCATCGCTCTTGATCGGAATCAGTGCGCTCATCCCGCCGATCGCAGGCGCGCGGCGCTTGTGGCACGTCTTGAGCAATTGCAACGCATAGGCGCGCATGAACGGCACCGTCATCGTGATTTGCGCGCGATCGGCCAGGCAGAAATCCTTGTCGTTCTTGAACTTCTTGATTGCCGAGAAGATGTAATCCCAGCGTCCGGCGTTCAGCCCCGCGCTATGTTCGCGCAGCTCGTATAGGATCTCATCCATTTCGAACGCGGCAAGGATCGTCTCGATCAGCACGGTCGCGCGAATCGTGCCGCGCGGCAGACCGATCGCTTCCTGGGCGGCGATGAAAATGTCGTTCCACAGGCGCGCTTCGAGGTGGCTTTCCATCTTCGGCAGATAGAAGTAGGGGCCGCTGCCGCGTGCGAGCAGTTCACGCGCGTTGTGAAACAGGTAGAGCGCGAAATCGAAGATCCCGCCCGAGACGCGCTGACCGTCCACGGTGACATGCTTCTCTTCGAGATGCCAGCCGCGCGGGCGCACCACGAGCGTGGCCGTCTTCTCGTTCAGCTTGTAGGTCTTGCCGTTCTGTTCGAGCGAGATCGTGCGACGCACCGCATCCTTCAGATTCAATTGCCCCGTGATCTGATTGTGCCAATTGGGTGTGTTCGAATCCTCGAAGTCCGTCATGTACGAATCGGCGCCCGAGTTCAAGGCGTTGATGATCATCTTGCGCTCGACGGGCCCCGTGATCTCCACGCGGCGGCATTCGAGGTCTTTCGGCAGCGGCGCGATCGTCCAGTCGCCATCGCGGACGGCCTTCGTTTGCGCAAGGAAATCCGGGCGCTCGCCGGCATCTAGCCGCTGCGTGCGTTGTGCACGCGCTTGCAGCAGTTCGCGGCGACGTCCGTCGAACGCGCGGTGCAGGTTGGCGACGAGCGCGAGCGCTTCGGGCGTCAGGATGGTTTCGAAGCCCGCGTCGATTGCGCCGGTGATTTGCATGCCTTGCGGCAACGACAAGGTGTTCGCCATGGGATATCTCCTTTGGTCGGTCAGATGGCAAAAATACAAGCGGGCGGCATAGCGCGCCGGGCTGTGGCGCGCCATGCCACCCGCTTCAATCCTTTTCGGGCGGCGCGAGCGCCTGCACGAATGCAACGAGGTCGGACATCCCGCCGCCGGTGCCGCTCGGCTTCGCTTCGAGTTCCTCGAGCGGAGCCCCGGCTCGATTGATCCAAAACGTGGTGTAGCCGAACCATCCCGCGCCGGCCACATCCCAGCCGTTCGATGAGACGAAAACGATCTCGCGCGCGTGGGCGCCGACGGCGCGCGTGCCGAGCGCATAGGCGGCCGGCGCTGGCTTATAGGCGCGGACCGCGTCCACTGACAACACGTGATCGAACAGATCGGCAATGCCCGCGCTCTTCACTGCGACCTCGAGCATTTCCGGGTTGCCGTTCGACAGAATGCCCAGGCTCGGGCCGTGGCCGTCGGCCACGCCCGTGCATCCGCGCAGGGCGCGAAGGGTGCGCAATGCGGGCGCCGTATCGGGAAAGGCGGATAGGCACGCGTACTGATCCATGAGGCGCTTTTCGCCGGCGCGATCGAGCGGCAGCAGCAAGCGCCGCGCCGCGTGGCGCAGTGCGTCGAGCGTGATGTCCCAGAACGGTTTGTAGTGAGCGCCGTTCGGATCGGCTAGGGTGCGCAACTGCGAGTATTCGATTTGCTTCAGGCGCCACAACTGCGACAGCGCGTCGCCTCGCCCGGGAAACAACTGCTCGGCCGCGGCCACCACCGAGTGAACGTCGAAGAGGGTGCCGTACGCGTCGAACAGCACCGCTTTGGGGGGACGTCGTGGTGAAGTCGACATGGCCTAGGCTCCCGGTTTTCCCGCATGGTTCAGGTTAGGACCAAATTCTATTTGTGACTTAATAGAATGAAAAATAGGTTATATGTCACTTCATCTATGACTTTTTCGTGCATAATCTGCCGATCAATCTTTGGGGAAGGGGCATTTCCGCGTGTCGCGCTTCAAGCAAATCGAAACATTCGTCGCCGTGGCGGCAAAGGGCAGCCTGTCGGCCGCGGCCCAGGCGGAAGGGGTGGCCCCGGCTGTGATCGGCCGGCGGTTGGACGCGCTCGAAGAGCGGCTCGGAGTGAAACTGCTGGTGCGCACGACGCGCAAACTCTCGTTGACGTTCGAAGGCTCTGCGTTCTTGGAGGATTGCCAGCGGATCGTCAACGACATGCAGAACGCCGAAGCGAGCGTCTCGGCGGGCGGTGTCAAGGCGAGCGGCCATGTGCGCGTGTCGGCGCCGGCCGGTTTCGGCCGTAAGCACGTCGCGCCCTTGATTCCGCAGTTCGCGTCGGCGCATCCCGAGGTATCGGTGGCGCTCGATTTGTCAGACCGCATGGTCGATCTCGTCAACGAAGGCTTCGACTGCGCGGTGCGTTTCGGCGAGCTGCCCGATTCCTCGCTCGTTTCCCTCCGGCTTGGCGAGAATCGCCGCGTCTGCGTCGCCGCGCCGGCTTATCTTGTGCGTCGCGGGACCCCACACACGTTGGCCGATCTCGCCCATCACAACTGCCTGGCGCTCGCGGCTGGCGTCAACCAGCAACGCGGCTGGACTTTTCAGCAAGAGGGCAAGATCGTGTCTATCAAAGTCTCGGGCACGCTCGAATGTTCCGATGGCGCCGTACTGCACGACTGGTGCTTGGCGGGGCATGGCCTGGCATGGCGCTCGTCCTGGGAAGCAGGGGAAGACATTGCGGCGGGCCGCCTGGTGTCGGTGCTCGACGCCTTCGCCGCACCGCCCATCGGAATTCATGCGGTGTTTCCGCAGCGGCGGCATCTGCCGTTGCGGGTGCGGTTGTTTCTCGATTTCCTCAAGCATACCTATGAGCGTCCGGGCTACTGGCAATAACGACCGATCGTCACCGTGGCGTCCGTGCGGGCGGGTTTTCGATATGCGGACTGACCCGAGGCGCCGCCATCGGTAGGCCAACGCCGCACTACAATCGATCAGTGCAGCGCTCGCGTGGCGAGGCTGCTCAGCCATGCACAGCGGCGAACATCCATCGACGAGGCAGGCGCCATGTTCAAGCACATCCTGGTCCCAACTGACGGTTCGGAGCTCTCCAAGAAGGCGATCGACGGGGCAATCGATCTCGCGCGCACGGTCGGTGCGCGTATCACGGCTTATGCATGCTTGCCGCAGTACCCGTATTCGCCATTTTCGGAAGTCGTCGTCGAGCCGCCCGCCGATTTTCAAGAGCGCAGCGAACGCGAGGCACGCGAGCATCTCGACGAAGTCGAAGCGGCTGCGCGTCTCGTGGGCGTAGCCTGTAGCAGCCAAACGAGCGTGCATCCCTCGGCGTATCTGGGCATCATCGAGGCGGCCGAGAGCGGCGGATGCGACGTCATCTTCATGGCGTCGCACGGGCGCAAAGGGCTCGGCAGCTTACTCATCGGCAGCGAGACGCAGCGCGTGCTCACCCATACCAAGATCCCGGTGATCGTCTACCGCTGATTCGACGCGGTCGATCAAACGCGTTTGCAGCGCACTGGGTTTAAACGTCAGGCCCCGCATGCATCGTGCATGCGGGGCCCACGTCCCTCCCTGGTCCCCTGTGCTCGTTTTGTTGCTTACGCGACCTTCTTGTCGAAGAACTGTTCGTCTTCGGTCGAGCCGTGCAATGCCGTCGTCGAGGCCTCGCGCTCGACCGTTTGGGTGACGGCGTCGAAGTAGCCGGTGCCGACTTCGCGCTGGTGCTTCACGGCCGTGAAGCCCTTCTCGGCGGCCGCGAACTCGGCTTGTTGCAATTCGACGAACGCGCTCATCTGCGAGCGCGCATAGCCATGGGCGAGGTTGAACATCGAGTAGTTGAGCGCGTGGAAACCCGCCAGCGTGATGAACTGGAACTTGTAGCCCATCGCGCCCAGTTCCTTCTGGAACTTCGCGATCGTCGCATCATCGAGATTCTTCTTCCAGTTGAAGGACGGAGAGCAGTTGTACGAGAGCGGCTTCCCGGGGAACTGCTTGTGGATGGCTTCGGCGAACTTCTTCGCGTATTCGAGATCGGGCTTGCCCGTCTCGCACCAAATCATGTCGGCGTACGGCGCGTAGGCGAGGCCACGCGAGATGGCTTGCTCGAGGCCCGGCTTCGTGCGGAAGAAGCCTTCGACCGTACGCTCGCCGGTGAGGAACGGGCGATCGTTCTCATCGACGTCCGAGGTGATCAGATCGGCGGCTTCGGCATCCGTGCGTGCGATCAGCACGGTCGGCACGCCGCACACGTCGGCTGCCAGACGCGCTGCCGTCAGCTTGGCGACGTTCTCGCGGGTCGGCACCAGCACTTTGCCGCCCATGTGACCGCACTTTTTCACCGATGCGAGCTGGTCCTCGAAGTGAACGCCGGAGGCGCCTGCCTCGATCATCGCCTTCATCAGTTCGAAGGCGTTGAGCACACCGCCGAAACCGGCTTCGGCATCCGCGACGATCGGGGCGAAAAAGTCCACATAGCCCTCGTCGCCGGGGTTCTTGCCTTCCGACCATTGGATTTGGTCGGCGCGCGTGAGCGTGTTGTTGATGCGCTTGACCACGAGCGGCACGGAATTGGCCGGATACAGCGATTGGTCCGGGTACATTTCGCCCGCGACGTTCGCGTCGCCCGCCACTTGCCAGCCGGAGAGGTAGATCGCCTTCAAGCCGGCTTTCACTTGTTGCATCGCTTGGTTGCCGGTCAGCGCGCCCAGGGCGTTGACGAACGGCTCGGTGTTCACGAGATTCCAGAGCTTTTGGGCGCCTTCCTTGGCGATCGTATGCTCCGGCTGCAGCGACCCGCGCAGACGGACGACGTCTTCGGCCGTATAACCGCGCTTGATGCCTTTCCAGCGCGGATCGGTTTCCCATTGCTGTTGAAGTTGTTGTGCTTGCTGTTGCCGTGACATGGTGTGGCTCCTTATTGCTTGAAAGAGAGAAGACAGCGATCTCGTTTGTCGCGACGTTCGGTGGCGCGAACTCTTATATAAGAGTCTAGGCAATGTGGAGCCGAGAGGGTATCGGGAATTTGATGTTTTTAGAGGTTGTTTACTCGTTAAAAATCAAATAGTTGTGCGCTTATATCTCAATACGAAACGACGTTTTCCATCCCGCAACGACAATTGTTGTGCCACGCAGCACAGATTTTTACGACGCAAAAGAGCTTTTCGTATCGTGAAATTGGGGCCAAAGGCTTATGCTGCCAGCGGTCGAGCCCGGAAACGCGGGCGAAAAAAAGCCGGCGCGGGTTTAACCCCGCACCGGCTTGTCTGTCCAACTCGCGATCCGTCGGCTGTGGGCGGCGCGAGCCGCCACGCATTAGCCGCTACGGCGTGCGCCGCGCTGGCCGTCGCTGCGGCGGCCTTGATAGCCCTCGCGAGCACCGAAGCCCTCGCGCGGGCCATTCGAGCTACGGGCGCCCCAGCCACCGCTGCCACCGCGCTTTTCACCCGCGCCGGCACCGGCGCTCGCACCGCGCGAGCCGCCGTTCGAGCCGCCGTTCGAGCCAAAACGGCGGCCGCCGTTATTGCCACCCGGACGGCCACGGCCGTTGCCGTTGCCACTGCGGGCAGGCGGCGCCTTGCGCGGCTCGAAGCCTTCGATGACGTTGACCTCCAGTGGCGCACGCACGAAACGCTCGATCCGTTTGAGCGCGCCTTGTTCGGCGTGATGCACGAGGCTCACGGCGACACCCGAGCGCCCGGCCCGGCCCGTACGGCCGATACGGTGCACGTAGTCTTCTGCGAATTTCGGCAAGTCGTAGTTGAACACGTGCGTAATGCCGGGGATGTCGATACCGCGAGCTGCGACGTCGGTCGCCACGAGCACGCGCACGCGGCGCTCGCGCAACGCGCGGACGGTGCGGTTGCGCGCGCCTTGCGGCAGGTCGCCGTGCAATGCGGCCGAAGAGAAGCCGGCGTCGGCGAGGCGGCCCGCTAACTGATCGGCATCGCTCTTCGTGGCCGTAAACACGATGGCCTGGTCGAGCGCCGAATCGCGCAGCAGATGATCGAGCAAGCGATCTTTGTGATCGCGGTCGTCGACGTAGTGAACCGTCTGTGCGATGTTCGTCCGCGATTCCATCCGCTGAACGATCTCGATGCGCTCGGGGTTCTTCAGCAGCCGGCTCGTCAGCGAACCGATCTTGCCGTCCAGCGTGGCCGAAAACAGCATCGTCTGGCGCGAAGCGGGCGTGGCGGCGACGATCGTCTCGATGTCGTCGATGAAGCCCATGTCGAGCATGCGGTCGGCTTCGTCCAGTACGAGCATTTGCAATTGCGACAGGTCGATGCGGCCGCGTTCGAGATGGTCGAGCAGGCGGCCCGGCGTTGCTACGAGGATCTCCGGGTTCTTGGCGAGCAACGTCAATTGCTGGCCATAGGCCACGCCGCCGAGAATGCTGACCGTGCGCAAGCGACGCAGATGCTTGCCGTAGGTCGATGCGGCCGTCGTGACTTGCATGGCGAGTTCACGCGTGGGCGTCAGCACGAGCAAGCACGGCTGCGCCACGGGCGGGCCGCGGCGCGGGCGGCGCTCGCCGCCGGCTTCGCGCGGCTGACCGGCTTGGTTTTTTTGCACTTGGGCAAAACGTTCGATCGCCGGCAGCATGAAGGCTGCGGTTTTGCCCGAGCCCGTGGGGCTCGAGACGAGCAGATCGCGGCCCGCGATGGCGGCCGGGATGGCGCGCTCCTGCACGGGCGTGGGTGCGGCATAGCCCGCCGCCGTCAGCGCCGAGATGATTTCGGGCGACAGGCCTAGCGAGGCGAAGGTCGGGCCGGACGGCGTTTCGGCGGCCGGCTCGAGCGCGATAGCGGCATCGGCGGGCAGATCGAGGGCGCGATCGGCGATAGCGGTCAACGGGCTGGTTTCAAAGCTCGAAGTCATGAGAATCCTAAGAAGACGTCAAAGATACGTCGGCGCCAATCGGCATTACCCAAGTCGTCGGATTCAGCATGCAAGAGGAACGCGCGCAAATCGAAAAACGGGGGCAGCTCGCGAATCGATGCGAGCCTTTCGTTAGAAGCTGTATCGGGTACGGGACGCCGCTATGGCATCGCCGCCAGCCTGGTATAAGACGGCCTGTAAGGGCCTAGGCGGAAGGGGACAGGTTCTAAACTGGATTGGAGCAAAACGCTACGGTAGCGCGTGACATCCCGGTTTGTTACCGGAAGGTGACGCGCAAGCGGCCATTATACGAGGTTTTGCTGCGCTGCGCCACCATAGCGTGGGCCAGTGTTGGCCCAGCGCGAAGCGGCGCATCGTGCGCTCTGCCTTAGGTCGCGGTGCCGTTCTTCAGTGCTTCCACGAGTTCGACGTATTGCTGCTTCGCCACGTCTTGCGCCGTGCCTTTCAACGAACCCCAGGCATCGTACTTGTACTTGCCCACGATGTCGGTGAAGCCGGGCTTATCGCCATGCACGTCGCCTTCGGTGGCTTGCTTGAAGAGCGCATACAGACGCAGCAAGGTCATATTGCCGGGTTTCTCCGGCAACGCTTTGACGTCGACTTGGGCTTGCTCGAACTGCGCATCGACATTGCTCATGACAACTCTCCCATGCGGAAACGGTAAGGTCGCCGATCATAGCAAGCGAGCCCGCCGAAAAGGTCGAGCGATGCTTCCAAACGCGCGCGGCGAAACGGCGCGCAGCGCTTCCGGCCGGTGAGCCGCATGCGGGCGTCGGAGCGCCGCACTACCCGCATTACAATAGCGCCCATGACATCCACTGTGCTGCTTGCTCTCGATACATCGACCGAATATTGCTCGGTTGCGCTGCTTCGCTCCGAAGGGCCGTCGGCTGTTGCCGAACCGGCTTCGTCGCGCATTTGGTTCCGTCACGAGCAGACCGGGCCGGTTTCGAGTTCGCGCGTGTTGCCCGCTGTGCGCGAATTGTTCGACGAAGCCGGCTTGACGCTCGCGCAGTGCAACGTCGTGGCCTTCGGCGCCGGCCCCGGATCGTTCACGGGTTTGCGTACGGCCACGGGCGTCGCGCAAGGCCTTGCCTTCGGGCTCGGCGTGCCCGTCGTTCCGATCAGCACGTTGCTCGTCTGCGCCGAAAGCGTACGCCGGCGCGAGCCGTCGGTTGGGCGCGTGCTGGCCGTACTAGACGCGCGCATGGACCAAGTCTATTGGGCCGACTACGCCTGGGATGCCGGCGCCGGAGAGTGGCGCACGCTGATGCCTCCCATGCTTTCGGCGCCCGAGTCGCTGGCCGCGCCCGATGAACCGTTCGCGCTCGCCGGCAACGCCGCTCGCGCCTTCGGCGAACGTTTGGCGCTTGCCGGGCGAGCCGCGCTCGTGGATCACGAAGCGTTGCCGGATGCGCAACCACTCGCGTTCGCAGCGTTGCGCGCCTACGTCGCGGGCCGCGTGGTCGCCGCTCACGACGCAGCGCCCGACTATGTGCGTGACAAGGTTGCTCAGACGACGGCTGAACGGATGGCCGAGCGCGCCGCACGAGGCGGCCGGGAGGCGCGATGAGCGGGGTGCTGCTCGCCGACCGGTATATGTCGCCCATGACTGAGGCCGACCTCGACGAGGTGGCCGCCGTCGAACGCGAGGCCTATGACTTCCCCTGGTCGCGCGGCAACTTCGAAGATTCGCTGCGCAACGGCTACTTCGGCGTCTGCATGCGGCATTTGACCGGCACGCTCGTGGGCTATTGCGTGCTGATGCCCGTCGTCGACGAAATGCATCTGCTCAATTTATGCGTCGCGCCGCAGGCGCAAGGGACGGGCGCTGGTCTCACGCTACTGCGCGAAGCCGTGCGCATCACCCGCAGCAAACTGTTGAGCGGGCTCTTGCTCGAGGTTCGGCCCTCCAACGTGCGCGCACTTAGGCTGTACGAACGGTTCGGCTTTACCACGATCGGCCGGCGCAAAAACTACTACCCGGCACGGCGGCATGGCCGCGAGGATGCACTCGTGATGCGCTATACATTTAAGGAGGGCGACGATGGCGCTCGATGAAGCCGCGCTCGATACGCTAGGCCTGACGACGCTTTGGGTGCGCCGCGGCGCCTCGGCTGGCCGGGGCGAGCGTTTGGGGGAGCATATGCCGTCGCTGCAGCAGGGGGCCACCCCGGTGGAGGACGCGCCGCCGCAACAGACACCGAGCTTGGCGCAAGAGATGCCGGCAGTGCGTGCGCCGCAAGTCCAAGAGACGCCACCAGAGCGCGCGCCGCAGGGCGAAGCGACGGTGCGTGCCGAGTCGACGCCACGGGAGGAGAGCGGCGTTGCGATGCTCGATTGGGACGCGCTCGAAGCGCGCGTCTCGGCCTGCGAACAGTGCCGGCTTTGCGAGAAGCGCACCCGAACCGTGTTCGGTGTGGGCGACCGTGCAGCCGATTGGATGCTGATCGGCGAGGCGCCAGGCGAAAACGAGGACAAGCAGGGCGAGCCGTTCGTCGGCCAGGCGGGCAAGCTGCTCGACAGCATGTTGCGATCGGTTTCGCTCGCGCGCGGCGAGAACGTGTATATCGCCAACGTCGTCAAGTGCAGGCCGCCGGGCAACCGCAACCCCGAGCCTGACGAAGTGGCGCGTTGCGAGCCGTATTTGCAGCGACAGGTCGCGCTCGTCAAACCGAAGCTCATCGTCGCGCTGGGCCGTGTCGCCGCGCAGAATCTGCTCAAGACCGACGCCAGC
This sequence comes from Paraburkholderia sp., assembly GCA_004322045.1. Classification (GTDB taxonomy): domain Bacteria; phylum Pseudomonadota; class Gammaproteobacteria; order Burkholderiales; family Burkholderiaceae; genus Trinickia. The sequence goes on along the minus strand of SCRN01000040.1, from coordinate 537,978 downwards.
ATTTCGTCGCTGCGGGGCCGAGTGCATCGTTACGAAGACGTTCCGGTCATCGTGACCTATCACCCCGCCTACTTGCTGCGCAGTTTGCCGGACAAGGCAAAGGCATGGCTCGACTTGTGCCTCGCGCACGACACATACCGGCAAGCCTTGGACGAACAGCAGGCGACGCGATGAGCGCGCTCGAGCCGGCCGCTGCCCCAGCCGCCGCGCTCGATGCGTTGCTAAGCGTGGTGTCCGACCCGTTGGTCCGCGATTTGGCCTGGCTGCTGTTGAGCACCCCGCTACTGCGCGCTCAGCCAAGCGGGGGGGAGCTTGCCAACCCATTCGAAAGCGCCGCCGAGATGCAGGCCACGATCGATTGGCTGCTCGCGCTCGAGTGCGATCCCAGGCCACTGCGCGAAGCGATTGCGGGTGCGCGTGTCGTGCGTCTAGGCCGCTACGCCGAATGCTTGCTCGCTTATTTCTTGCAGCATGGCCCTGCGGCGCGCCTCGTTGCCGCTAACGTTGCGCTGCGCGTCGCGGGCCGCACGATTGGCGAGTGCGATTTCCTTGTCGAAACCGCGAGCGGCCGCAGGCTGCACTGGGAGTTGGCTGTCAAATGCTATCTATATGCGCCCGGCGACCGCGGTGGTTTGTCTGATTACGTCGGCCCGAATCTTCAGGACCGCTTCGACCTCAAGCTCGCGCATTTGCTCGAACGGCAACTGCCGCTGTCCTCGCGCGAGGCGTTCGCAACGTTGGGGCACACCGGGCCTTGGCGGGCACAGATGTTCGTCAAAGGTTGGCTGTTCTATCGCTGGCCGGATTGGCCGCCCATTCCGCAGGCCGTCGATCCTTCGCATCACCGGGGCTTTTGGGTGACGCGTGGGCAATGGCCTGCACTCTGTGCCGTTCGCCCCGATGCACGATGGGCCGTGTTGCCGCGTCTTTCATGGCTGGCCCCGCGACCGGCGGTGTCGGACGATGACTTCGCCGCGGCCGGATTGTCGGCGCCAGGCGCGCTGGCCGAACGGCTGGCGCAGCACAGCGGCCCGACGATGGTTGCCTCGTTTGAACGAGCGTCGAAGCTGTCCGGAACTTGGCGCGAGACGAGCCGAGGGTTCGTCGTACCGGACGAGTGGCCACAGAGGGCTAGCGACCGTTCGCACTGATTGCGCTGATCGGGTTGCTTGGGTTGATCTGGTGCGCGGCATACCTCGCTCTTCAGGGCGAGGAAGAATAGCGCGGACGCTGAAGGCGTCCATCCCGGCGCCGGTGGTGCGTGCGCCGCGCTCGCTCGGGTAGCGCTTCTTTTTTCGCCGCGACGATCGAACGAACACTCCATCTTAAAAAATGTAGTGCCGTCCGCGCCTTGTCGTGCCTTGTGTTGACGTCGTTTCACATAGACCTAGCGCGCAAAGCTATGATTGCGTGATGCAACGACTTCAAGCCTTCAAGTTCGAACTGATGCCGACCGGAGAACAAGCGCGCAAGATGCGCCAGTTTGCGGGCGCATGCAGATTCGTCTTCAATAAGGCGCTGGCGTTGCAGCAGGAGAATCATGCAACTGGCGGCAAGTTCATGGGCTATGTCAGTATGGCGAAGCGCCTGACCGAGTGGCGCAACGCAGAAGCAACACCCTGGCTCAAGGATGCCCCGGTTCATGCACAGCAGCATGCGCTGAAGAATCTGGAGCGCGCCTACAAAAACTTCTTCGAAGGTCGTGCATCGTTTCCGCGCTTCAAGCGCAAGGGCGAGCGAGACGGGTTTCTGTATCCCGACAAGAAGCATGCCTGTGGAGGGATGGTGCTGTCGGGCCGCCCGTCGAAGCAGGAACCCACCAAAGGTGCTCGCGCACCGGTAGGAATCCTCGTCCTTTAGGGCGAGGAGGACGTCAATACGCTTGCTCCGGGCGCAGGGGCGCAGCACGATGCGTCAAGCACACGGGCCCCATCCGAAGCGGAAAAGGCGCGCGGCGGTCGCTACCAGAAGCGATGAAAATGATGGAGTGGCCCGATGCCGCTGCCGACTTCGAGCCGTCCGCTTTCGCGCAATGCCTGGGCGAGATAGGCTTTCGCGTCGGTGACGGCGCTGAGCCAATCGGGGCGCTGCGTGCTCAGCGCAGCAATGGCGGCCGACAGCGTGCAGCCGGTGCCATGCGTATGTTTGACGGCGATGCGCTCGCCGCCTAGCCGGTGAGCGCCGCGCTCGTCGATGAGCCAATCGGGGCTTTGCGCGCCGCCCAAGTGCCCGCCCTTCATCAGCACGGCCTTCGCCCCCATGGCGCGCAGCGCTTCGCCATGTCGTTGCATCGTGGCTTCGTCCACGGCCCGCTCATGGGCGCCGATAAGCGCGGCCGCTTCGTCGAGGTTGGGCGTCACGAGATCGGCCAACGGCAGCAGCGCTTCGCGCAGCGCGGTGACGGCGTCCGGAGCGAGTAGGGCGTGCCCGTTCTTCGACAGCATGACGGTGTCGAGCACCACGCGCTGCGGACGGTAGCGGCGCAGCGCTTCGGCTACCGCGCGCACGATATCGGCGTTCGCGAGCATCCCGATTTTTACGGCGTCGATGCGGATGTCGTCGAAGACCGCGTCGAGTTGGGCTGCGATGAAGCCGGGCTCCGGTATATGGACGGTGCGCACCCCATGCGTGTTCTGCGCCGTCAATGCGGTGATCACGCTGGCTCCGTACACCCCGAGCGCGGAAAACGTCTTCAAGTCGGCTTGAATCCCGGCTCCGCCGCCGGAATCGGAGCCGGCGATCGTCAGCGCGTTGGCAATGGTGCGAGTCATGGTATGCGGCCGGGACGCGGCTGTGGCCTCAATGCTTGACCTCGCCGATCAGAGCGACCGAATCGAACGCGCGCTGATTGGCTTGATGGCGACGCATGACGAGCCACATCATGAGGCACACGAATGTGCCGAATAGAACGATGACGACCGATACGGGCACGTCGAGCCATACCAGCACCGCGTACAGGCACAGCATGACGAGCACGGAGAGGTTTTCGTTGAAGTTCTGCACGGCGATCGAATGGCCGGCGGAGAGCAGCACGTGCCCCCGGTGCTGCAGCAGCGCATTCATCGGCACGACGAAGTAACCGGAGAGTGCGCCGACGACCATCAGGAACAAATAGGCGATGATGAGATAGCCCGGCACGTGCAGGCGCCCGAAGTAAAAGCCCCAGTTGGCCGGCACGAGATGCCGCGTGTAGAACGCCATCAGCATGACGGCGATGCCCATCATGATGCCGACCGGCAGCACCGTCAGCGATTTCTTCAGCGGCACGCGTGCGGCCGCAAACACCGCGCCGCCGGCGACGCCAACAGCCACGATCGCTTGCAGGATCGCGCCTTCGGACAGCGACATGCCCAGCGACACCTCGGCCCATTTCAAGACGATGAACTGTAGCGTCGCGCCCGCACCCCAGAACAGCGTGGTGACGGAGAGCGAGATCTGGCCGAGCTTGTCGCGCCACAGCGTCAGGAAACAATCGGCGAAATCCGTGATGAGCTTGATCGGGCCATGCTGCTGCTTCGGGTACCGCGCGCCCGTATCGGGAATTCGCAAATTGAATAGCGCCGCCGCGACATAGATGCCCATGATGACGATCATTGCGGCTTCGGCCGGCGTGGCCACGAAGGGCATGCGGTGCTTGAGCACGTGCGCGGCGATGTGCGGGCTGATCAGCGCGCCGCCCAGCACCGTGCCGAGAATGATCGAGGCGACCGTCGTGCCTTCGATCCAGCCGTTGGCGGCGACGAGGCGCTCGGGGGGCAGCAGCTCGGTCAAGATGCCGTACTTGGCCGGCGAATAGGCCGCGGCCCCGAAGCCGACGATGCCGTACGCCGCCAGCGGATGCGCGCCGACGAGCATGACGATGCAGCCGAGGATCTTGATCGTGTTGGTTGCGAACATGACCCGCCCCTTCGGTCGCGAATCGGCGAACGCGCCGACGAACGGGGCAAGCACGACATATGACAGGACGAAGAACAGCTTGAGCAGCGGCGTCATCCAGTTGGGGGCATGGAGGTCTTTCAGTAGTGCAATGGCGGCGATCAGAAGGGCGCTATCGGCCAGCGACGAGAAAAACTGCGCGGCCATGATGGAGTAAAAACCTTTTTTCATCTGATGCGGTGCGGTCCTTTGCGGCGCGTCCTCCCCGGACGCGTTTGACGCGTTAGGACTTAGGCCGTTCGAAATGGGTTGTGCGCACGGCTTTATATCACGAAAATAGGTGCCTTCGGACTGCCGGCGCGCCGCCCGAACGGCGCACCGTCGATTGTGCACCGCAAAACGCGCCCTCCCGTCACGATTTGCCTCGTGCTTCATACGAAAACACCATGCCGCGCCCGCTTCTCGCCACCATCCATACCGCAGCCCTCGCCAACAATCTTGCTTGCGCCCGCCGCCACGCGCCGCATTCGAAAGTATGGGCTGTCGTCAAAGCCAATGCATACGGCCATGGCCTCGCCCGCGCATTCCCGGGATTGCGCGCAACCGACGGGTTCGGTTTGCTAGACCTCGAAGAGGCCGTCAAGTTGCGTGAATTGGGATGGGCCGGTCCCATTCTTCTGCTCGAAGGGTTTTTCCGCCCGACGGACATCGACGTCATCGACCGCTACAGCCTGACCACCACCGTGCATAGCGACGAGCAGTTGCGCATGCTGGAAATGGCGCGACTGTCCAAGCCCGTCAATGTTCAGCTGAAGATGAACAGCGGCATGAACCGGCTCGGCTATACGCCCGAGAAGTTCCGCGCGGGGTGGGAGCGGGCGCGCGCCTGCCCGGGGGTCGGGCAAATCGTGCTCATGACCCATTTTTCGGATGCCGACGGCGAACGCGGAATCGAACACCAGCTCGCTGCGTTCGAACGCGGCGCCGAGGGCATCGCGGGGGCGCGCAGCCTATCGAATTCGGCCGCAACGCTGTGGCACCCCAGCGCCCATTTCGATTGGGTGCGGCCCGGGATCATCCTTTATGGCGCTTCCCCCTCGGGCGTGACCGCCGCCATCGACGGCTTGGGACTGCAGCCTGCCATGACGCTGGCGTCGGAGCTCATCGCCGTGCAATCTCTGGCAAAGGGCCAGACGGTCGGATACGGCTCGGCGTTTACGGCGCCTGCGCCGATGCGTATCGGCGTCGTCGCATGCGGCTATGCCGACGGCTACCTGCGATGCGCGCCCGAGGGCACGCCGATCGTCGTCGACGGCGTGCGCACGCGGCTCGTAGGGCGCGTATCGATGGACATGCTCACCGTCGATCTCACACCGTGCCCGACGGCGAGCGTCGGCTCACGCGTCGAACTCTGGGGCGCGCAGTTGCCTATCGACGACGTCGCTCGCGCTTGCGGCACGATCGGCTACGAGCTCATGTGCGCCGTCGCGCAGCGCGTGCCCGTTTTGGCCGAGTAGTGGGCGAGTAGCGGGCGAGTAGCGGGCGAGTAGCGGGCCGGGTGGTTGGCCGTGGGTGGCCAGGCAGTGAGGCGCGTTCGTCCGCGCCATCCCTGATTTTTTAGGATTACAAAAGCAAGAACGGCGAAGGACCGCGCGTGGCGAAACAAAAGACGATTTACACCTGCACCGAGTGCGGCGGCCAAACGCCGAAGTGGCAAGGCCAGTGTCCCTCGTGCAGCGCCTGGAACACCCTGGTAGAAGCGGTTGCGCCGAGCGCCGGCGCCCATCGCTTTCAATCGCTTGCGAAAAGTGCTCCCGTGCTGAGGCTTGCCGATATCGAAGCGGCCGACGTGCCTCGTTTTTCGACGGGCATCGGCGAATTCGATCGCGTGTTGGGCGGTGGCTTCGTTGCGGGTGGCGTGGTGCTGATCGGTGGCGATCCAGGCATCGGCAAATCGACGCTGCTGCTACAGTCGCTCGCCTCGCTTGCCGACGAGCGTAGCGCCCTTTACATCAGCGGTGAGGAATCGGCCGCTCAGATCGGTTTGCGCGCGCAGCGCCTCGCGTTGCTCGAGCCCGGCTCGCGCGCGGCGGATTTGAAGCTGCTCGCCGAAATTCAACTCGAAAAAATCCAAGCCGCGATCGAAGCGGAGCGGCCCGACGTCGCGGTGGTCGATTCGATCCAAACGATCTACTCCGATGCGCTCACTTCGGCGCCAGGCTCGGTGGCGCAGGTGCGCGAGTGCGCCGCGCAATTGACGCGCATCGCCAAGCAATCGGGCACGACCGTGGTCATGGTCGGGCATGTGACGAAAGAGGGCAGTCTGGCCGGCCCGCGCGTGCTCGAGCATATCGTCGATACGGTGTTGTATTTCGAAGGCGACACCCATTCGTCGTTCCGGCTCGTGCGCGCGTTCAAGAACCGCTTCGGCGCGGTCAACGAATTGGGCGTGTTCGCCATGACCGAGCGCGGGCTGCGCGGCGTCGCGAATCCGTCGGCGCTGTTCTTGTCGCAGCACGAGCAGATCGTCCCGGGCTCGTGCGTGCTCGTCACGCAGGAAGGCTCGCGTCCGTTGCTCGTGGAAATTCAAGCGCTCGTCGACACGGCGCATGTGCCGAACCCGCGCCGGCTCGCCGTCGGGCTCGAACAAAACCGGCTCGCGATGTTGCTCGCCGTATTGCATCGGCATGCGGGCATTGCCTGCTTCGATCAGGACGTGTTCCTCAATGCGGTCGGCGGCGTGAAGATCGCCGAGCCCGCGGCCGATCTCGCCGTGTTGCTCGCGATTCATTCGTCGATGCGCAACAAGCCGTTGCCCAAGGGTCTGATCGTGTTCGGCGAAGTCGGCTTGGCCGGCGAGATCAGGCCTTCGCCGCGCGGGCAGGAGCGTCTGAAGGAGGCCGCCAAGCTCGGCTTCACGGCAGCGTTGATTCCGAAGGCCAACGCGCCAAAACAGCCGATCGACGGGTTGCAGGTGCTCGCGGTCGAACGCATCGAGCAGGCGATCGACCGCGTCAAGGAGCTGGAGTAGGGGCTTGCGGTTGGAACAGCAGATGGTTGCGTGCTTCCTCGACCGTGAGCACGGGCGAGACGCAGCAGTCGCGCGGCTCGAGGAGTTCCACCCAGGTGGCGAGCGGATGCGTTGCGATGTGCTCGGCCAGTGCTCGCGTCAAGGCGATTGCGTCCGGGCCGCCGATGGCCTGACCCAGGCTCCAGTGGCGCGAGGCCCAATCGGGGCGGCCCAGCGCGCGGCAGAACCGCTCCCAAAACTTCAACTCCAGCGCCCCGACCGCAAGCCAGCGCCCATCGGCCGTCCGATAGACGTTGTAACAAGGCACGCCCCCGTTCAGGAGGCCATGCCCGGCTCTTAGTGCGTCGCCGGCCGTGGGCATCGAGCCTTCGGCGTTCTCGAGCGTCGCCTGCGCGACGATATTGTGGGTGTGGATCGAATGCGTCATCGAGACATCGACGAACGCGCCGCCGCCGCCTCGCGATACTTGCCACAGCGCCGCGAGAATGCGTGTCACCGCCGGTAGTGCACCACCCAGCAAATCGGCGATTTGGATGTTCGCGATGACGGGCGTGCCGTCCGGTGTTGCGATCTGGTCGAGTACGCCCGCGTAGGCGAGGTAGTTGATGTCGTGCCCGGGCCGTTGCGAGAAGAGGCCTTGCGCGCCGTAGCCCGTGATCGCGCAATAGACGAGCTTGGGATTGATCTTGGCCAGATTCGCATAGTCGAGCCCGAGCCGTTCCATCACGCCTGGGCGAAAGCTTTCCACGAGAACGTGAGCTTCGCGTACGAGCGCGCGCAGGACTGTCCGGCCTGTATCGGTCTTCAAATCGAGCCGCGTCTCGCGCTTGCCGCGATTGACATGGCGATAGAACGCGCTCGGCATGCCCTTGGCGCGATCGGCCGGTGCTTGCATCATCGCTCGCGCCGGGTCGCCGCCGCCGGGCTCTTCGATCTTCAGCACATCGGCGCCCAGTTCCGCAAGCCGCAATGTCGCGAGCGGACCGGGCAGCAAGCGCGTGAGATCGAGTACGCGCAGGCCGCGCGGCGGAGCATCCGTCGTCAACGTGTACCTCCTGTCGATCGTGGCCGGCCAGCCGCAGGTTCACCAAGCGTTGCGCGCATCGCCCCGTTAGCGCGGCTAGCCGATCTGCTCGAGTTCTTCTTGTGCCTCGAGCCATTGCACTTCGAGCGCTTCCAGGCGCGCGGCGACTTCCGCTTGGCGCTTGAGGGCGTCGGTCAGTTTGGCCTTCATCGCCGGCTCATAGCTCGCAGTATCGGCGACAAACGCGTCGAGCGCCGCCTTTTCGCGGTTGAGCGCGTCCATCTCCTTCTCCAGCTTTGCAACGCGCGTCTGCAACGGCTTCTTCAAGTGGGAGAGCTTTTGGCGGGCCTGCGCTTCCTGACGGCGTTGATCTTTCCGATTTCCGCCCGCTTGGACTTCGCCATCGCAGGCATTCTCGCTCGCCGCACCTGCGCCCGCTTGGGTTGCCGCTTTGGCCGCGGCGCGCGTTTGCGCGGCATGCTGGAGCAGCCAGTCGCGATACTCGTCGAGATCGCCGTCGAACGGTTCCAACCGATGCTTGGCCACGAGCATGAATTGATCGGTACTTGCGCGCAGCAAATGCCGATCGTGCGAGACGAGGATCAGTGTGCCCTCGAATTGCGCGAGCGCCATGGTCAATGCGTGGCGCGTTTCGAGATCGAGGTGGTTCGTCGGCTCGTCGAGTAGCAGGAGATTGGGTTTTTGCCAGATGATCAGCGCGAGCGCGAGGCGCGCTTTCTCTCCTCCGGAGAACGGACCGATCGGCGAGCTCGCCATGTCGCCTGAAAAATTGAAACCGCCGAGGAAGTCGCGCAGTTCCTGCTCGCGCGTGTCGGGTGCGAGACGAGCCAAATGCGCGAGCGGCGAATCGTCGGGACGCAACGTTTCCAACTGATGCTGCGCGAAGTAGCCGATGACGAGGCCGCGACCCGCACGCATCGTGCCGGCCAGCGGCTCGAGCGTGCCGGCGAGCGTTTTGACGAGCGTCGACTTGCCCTGGCCGTTCGCACCGAGCAGGCCGATACGCTGGCCGTTCTGCACGGAAAGCATCACTCCTTCGAGAATGGGGATCTCGATGCCCTCGCCCGTACGGTAGCCGCAGCGCACGTCTTCCATGACGAGCATTGGATTGGGCGCGGCGTCGGGCGTGCGAAATTCGAAGGTGAAGGGCGAGGCCGCGTGCGCAGGGGCGATCCGCTCCATTTTTTCGAGCGCCTTCATGCGGCTTTGCGCTTGGCGCGCCTTGGTGGCCTTCGCCTTGAAGCGGTCGATGAAGCTTTGCAGATGCGCGATCGTCTTTTGCTGCTTCTCGAACGCGTTTTGCTGCAAAGCGAGCTGCTGCGCACGCAGAATCTCGAACTGCGAATAGTTGCCGCCGTAGCGTTTCACCTGTCGGTTCTCGACATGCAGCGTGACGTTGCAGACCGAATCTAGAAATTCGCGATCGTGCGAAATGACGATGAGCGTGCCGGCGTAGCGGCCCAGCCAATCTTCGAGCCAGACGATGGCGTCGAGGTCCAGGTGGTTCGTCGGCTCGTCGAGCAGCAGTAAGTCGGAGCGGCACATCAGCGCTTGCGCCAAATTGAGCCGCATGCGCCAGCCGCCCGAGAACGCTGCGACGCGCTCGCGCGTTTGCGCCAGCGTGAAGCCCAGGCCGAGCAGAAGCGCCTCGGCGCGGGCCGGCGCCGTGTAGCCGTCGGCATCGGCGAACGCGGCGTGAGCATGCGCGAGCGCTTCACCATCGTGGGCAGCTTCGGCTTGTGCAATGCGGTCTTCGATCTCGCGCAGGGCGGCGTCGCCGTCGAGCGTGTACTCGAGCGCTGTCATTTCGACGGCGGGTGTTTCCTGCGCGACGTGCGCAATGCGCCAGGACGGAGGCAAGAAGACATCGCCGCCGTCGGCGTGCAGTTCGCCGCGCAGCACGGAGAACAGCGTGGACTTGCCCGCGCCGTTCGCACCGACGAGGCCGGCTTTCTCGCCGGGGTTCAGCGCGAACGAAGCGGCATCGAAAAGCGGCTTGACGCCGCGGGCGAGGCTGAATTGATTGAAACGGATCACGACAGGGCCGGCTGCTCGAAAAGCGCTATTTTAGACGGTGCGCGGACGAGAGCGCGCACGATAAGCGCCGACACGCCGATTTTGTCTTCCGTGGGGTCTTTCGCATAGACTTGCGCTTTTCCTATCGAGGCGCTCCGATGAGCACGCTCTATTCGTTTTCCGCTCGCACGCTCGGCGGCGAGTCCGTGGATCTTGATCGTTACCGCGATAAGGTGCTGCTCATCGTCAATACGGCGAGCGAGTGCGGATTCACGCCGCAGTACGCCGGCTTGCAGCAATTGCACGTCCGGTTCGCCGCGCGCGGCTTCGCGGTGCTCGGCTTTCCGTGCAACCAGTTCGGCAAGCAGGAGCCCGGCGATGCCGGTCAGATCGGCAGCTTTTGCGAGAAGAACTTCGGCGTGACGTTTCCGATGTTCGAAAAGGTCGATGTCAAAGGTCCCGCGGCGCATCCGCTGTATCGCTACTTGACGAGCGAAGCGCCGGGGTTGTTCGGCACCAAGGTCATCAAGTGGAACTTCACGAAGTTTCTCGTCGATCGCCGTGGGCAAGTGGTCAAGCGATATGCGCCCAAGACGACGCCGGAGGCGATCGCAGCGGATATCGAGGCGTTGTTGTAGCGTCCGGAGAACGGGGCGCCGCCCACCTTGCGCTACAGGATCGGCGAGAACAACCGTGCCACGTGCATGACGACTTGCCGCAGCGCCGACGCGTTGCGGTACTCGCCGCGCTCTACCTCCCACGCTTGTTCGAAGTCCCCTTGCAACATCGCTTCGACTTCCGATGCGAAGGCACGGTCGATCGTCAGCACCATGATCTCGAAGTTCAGCCGGAACGATCGATTGTCGAGATTGGCGCTGCCGATGGCCGCGGCGACGTCGTCGATCAGCACCACCTTCTGATGCAGGAACCCGGGCCGGTAGCGGAAAATGCGCACGCCCGCGCAAATCAGGTCGTAGGCATAGAGCTTCGACGCTTCGAACACGACATAGTGATCGCGCCGGCTCGGGATCAAGATGCGCACGTCGACGCCCCGCATCACTGCGAGCCGCAGCGCCGAGAAGACGGCCTCGTCGGGCACGAGATAGGGGCTCGTGATCCAAATCCGCGTTTGCGCCGCGTTGATCGCTTCGACGAAGAACAGCGAGCCGGTTTCATCCTTGTCCGCCGGCCCTGGTGCGACGACGAGGCAGTGCATATCGGTGTCGCCCGCGCTTTCGGGCTGCTCTGCTTGCGATGGCTCGAGCCGAGGCAGGCGTTGCGTCGCCCAATGCCAATCTTCGACGAAAACGAACTGCACACTGGCGACAATGGGGCCGCGCAGTTCGATATGCGTGTCGCGCCAGGGAGACAAGCGCGGGTTGCCGCCGAGGTATTCCACGCCGACGTTGTGGCCGCCGACGAACGCGCACTCTCCGTCGACGACGACGATTTTCCGATGATTGCGAAAATTGAGCTGAAAGCGGTTGACGAAGCGATGGTTGGTCGCAAACGGGTGCATCTCGACGCCGCCCGCGATCAGTGCGGCCACGTACCGCTGCGGCAGATCGAAACTGCCGATGCTGTCATACAGGAAGCAAACGCGCACACCTTGCGCCGCTTTGGTCAAAAGCAATTCCTTGAGCATTTCGCCGAGCGCGTCGTCGCGCACGATGAAGAACTGGATCAGGACGTAATGGCGTGCGCCTTCGATCGCATCGAGGATCGCGGCGAAGGTAGCTTCGCCGTTCACCAGCGTGCGCACGGCGTTGCCCCCGAGGAACGGCATGCCGGATAAGCGCGTCAACGCGCGCACGACGTGATGACCGAGGGCTTCGGCCGGACGCCCCGAGGAAGACGCGCGCGTATCCCAAGCGCTCGGATGTGCGCGCGCGCGCAGTAGTTCGCTTTCTATGCGGCGCTTATCGACATAGCCCGAAAACTTGCTGCGCCCGAGGAATAGGTAAGGAATCAACGTGACGTAAGGCACGGCGACGAGCGAAACCGCCCACGCGATCGCCCCTTGCGAGGTACGCGTGTTCAGGATGGCGTGACCTGCCGCGAGCACGCCCAGCAAGTGAGCAGCGAAGATCAGACTGCCAAGAGAGAGCCAATCGAAATGCATAGGTGGCGTGAGGCGTTGTGCAAATACGTGGCTCACAGGCGGAGCGCGATGGCATGAATCTTACAGAAGCTGTGGCATCGGCGGGGCGTATCGTTGCGGGAGCGGCGGGTCGCGGGCGTCGACGTCAGCGAGATCGAATATCGTGACCGAGGCGCGCATGCTGCAGCCGCTGCCGCTCGAGCGCTGGCGTAGCGCTAGCGAACGATGTGTCTTCCTGCCGGTATCCCACACAGTAAGAAACCGGAGGCAATGGACACCTGTGCAATCGCGTACGTGAACCAAATGGCGTAGGTGCTTGCCGAGAAACCGGCGATGAAACGGTCGATGCCGATCATTGCGTCGGATGCAACGAACGCTAGGCCCCCGAGCGGGAGCATCAGGCTGCGTCGTCCAGCCAGCAGCGCCAAGCTGGCCATGGCGCACAAGGCGACCATGTAGACGGCGACAGGGACGCTCAACGGCCCCAGATTCGGCAGGAATGCCAAGTACATCGCGATGGCCGCGACTGCGAGAAGGGGCAGCGCGGCTCGAGCCCACACCGGCGATTCGCTCCAACTTGCGCGCAGTCCCCGTGGGAGGAGCAGCGCGCAATAGGCGAGGTGCGCGACCAAAAACGCTCCGAGACCTCCGACGAACGAGAACGCGAACTGCGGCAGGGCGAGCAGTGCATCGCCGACGGCCGAAGAGGCGAGGGCCGCCATGAGCATTAGACGCTCGCGCATCGGTTCGTGGCGCGCGGTAGCCAGGAACAATAATGCGCACATCAGCACTTTCGCCGCGGCTTGATCGGGATAGGGCGCATCGCGCAGCGATACACCGTAGGCGAGCCCCGCACCGGCGGCAATCAGCAATAAGCGCTGCGCTTGCGAAGTCGCGGTTTCCGTCTCGCTGGCGCGCCCGCTCTCGTCGTTTTCGGGTGTCGGCGTCGGGTGATGAGCGGCCATAGGGCGGGCATGCCGTTGCTGGGTTGGACCTAGGGCGTCTGGCGCGGCGAGGCGCCAGATCGTCGAAGATTACGCCGCCGGCAGATCGCCGGCCTGAATCAAGAAGACGCTGTCATCGCCGCCGCTCGTCGATAGCCAGACGAGATCGAGCCCGCCGAACGCGGCTTCCACGTTCGCGCGTTCGTTGCCGATTTCGACGACGAGCACACCCTCGTCGGTTAGCCAATCGCGCGCTTGGCCGATGATGCGGCGTACGACGTCCATGCCGTCCGCGCCGCCCGCGAGCGCGAGCTGTGGCTCGTGCCGGTATTCGGCGGGCAGTTCCGCCATCGAATCGCTGTTGACGTACGGCGGGTTGGCGATGATCACATCGTAGCGGCGCTGCGGCAGCGGCGCGAACAGATCGCCTTCGAACAGCGCGATACGATCGTCGAGCGCATAGTCGCTCACATTGATGCGGGCTACTTCAAGCGCATCGACGGAAATGTCGACCGCGTCGACATCGGCATTCGGAAACGCGTGCGCCGCCAGAATGGCCAGGCAACCGGACCCGGTGCACAGTTCGAGCACGGCGCCGACTTCATCGGGATCGGCGACATAAGGCTGCAAACCGTCTTCGAGCAACTCGCCGATGAACGAGCGCGGCACGATCACGCGTTCATCGACATAAAAACGCCGCCCGTGCATCCACGCTTCCTGCGTGATATAGGCCGCGGGGACGCGCTCGTCCGCGCGGCGCTCGATGACTGTCATCACGGCCTCGATCTCGCTGCCGAGCAAGCGCGCATCGAGAAACGGATCGAGCGTATCGAGCGGCAAGTGAAGCGTATGCAGAATCAGGTAGGCAGCTTCATCGTAAGCATTCGCGCTGCCATGCCCGAATGCGAGATGCGCCTGCGTGAAGCGGGACACCGCATATCGCAGCAAGTCGCGAACGGTAAGAAACGGCGTAGTCATTGCGGCATCTCCTTGGGCAATGCACGGTAATGCAAAGTGATTCGGGGCCTTGGGAAGCGCATCAAGCGATCAGCGTTTCCAGCACGCGGCGGTAGATGTTCTTGAGCGGTTCGACGAAAGCGAGCTCGATATGCTCGTCGATCTTGTGGATGCTGCCGTTCGGCGGGCCGAATTCCACCACCTGCTTGCAGATGCGCGCGATGAAACGGCCATCGGAGGTCCCGCCGGTGGACGAAAGCTCGGTGCTCACGCCCGTTTCGTCCTTGATCGCCTGTGCAAGCGCGTTCGAAAGCTCGCCGCGCGGTGTGAGGAACGGCAACCCGCTCACGGTCCAATCGAGATCGTATTCGAGCCCATGCTTGTCGAGAATGGCATGCACGCGCTGTTGCAGGCCCTCGACTGTGCTGGCGGTCGAGAAACGAAAATTGAACGTGAGCTCGGCGCGGCCTGGGATGACGTTGCTCGCGCCCGTGCCGCTATGCAAATTCGAGACTTGCCAGGTCGTGGGCGGGAAGTACTCGTTGCCGTCGTCCCAACGCTCGGCGACGAGCTCGGTCAGCGCCGGGGCGAGCAGGTGAATCGGATTGCGGGCGAGATGAGGGTACGCAATATGACCCTGCACACCCTTGACGACGAGCTTGCCGGACATCGATCCGCGGCGGCCGTTCTTGACGACGTCTCCGAGCGTGTCCGTGGAAGTGGGTTCGCCGACGATGCAGTAATCGAGCCGCTCGCCGCGCGCTTGCAGCGCCTCGACGACCTTGACGGTGCCGTCCGTGGCCGGACCTTCTTCGTCGCTCGTGATCAACAGCGCGAGCGAACCTCGATGTTGCGGATGCGCGGCGATGAATTCCTCGCTCGCCACGATGAAGCCGGCGATCGACGTTTTCATGTCGGCTGCGCCGCGCCCGTAGAGCTTGCCGTCTCGGTGCGTCGGCACGAACGGGGGCGAGCTCCACTGCTCGAGCGGCCCCGTGGGCACGACATCGGTGTGGCCCGCGAACGCGAGCAGCTTGCCGAGCGCGCCATCCGTTCCGCGCTTGACGGCCCACAGGTTGGTCACGCCGTGCGATTGGATCGTCTCGCAGACGAAGCCGGCGGCGTCGAGCCGCTCGATCAGCAGCTTCTGGCAGTGCTGATCGTCGGGCGTGACCGAGGCGCGGGCGATCAGTTGTTCGGTGAGGGCGAGGGTGCCGGACATGAGTTCAGAGGCCGTTGGTGCTCGATAAAAAAATGCCGGCGGACGCTGGCCGGCAGGCGATGCTCGTATTGTTTCGCGACTCGGCGCGCGGCGCCAGCCTGCCGAACGGCCAACGCGAAGCGTACGCCGAGCCGAACTGCGCTACGCGTAGAGCGCCGCGTATTCGTCGGGCGAGAAGCCCACCGATCTCACGCGGCCGTCGACCACGACGACGGGCCGTTTGACGATCGAAGGTTTTTCGACCATCAGCGCAATCGCGCCTTGCTGCGTTCCCGCCGCGGCCTTGGCATCGTCGGGCAACGCGCGCCAGGTCGTGCCTCGGCGGTTGAGCAGGACCTCGAGCGGGATGTCGGCGAGCCAACCGTTGACGATCGAGGCCGTGAGCCCCGCCTTCTTGAAGTCGTGGAACTCGAAAGCGACACCGTGCGACTCGAGCCAGGTGCGCGCCTTCTTGACGGTGTCGCAATTCGGAATGCCGTAGACGACGGTGCGCTTGGCGCCCATCAGTCGCCCCGCAGCAGCTCGTTCAGGCCGACTTTCGCGCGCGTCTTCGCATCGACCTTCTTGACGATGACGGCGCAGTACAGGCTGTGCGTGCCGTCCTTCGAGGGCAGATTGCCGGCGACGACGACCGAGCCCGGCGGCACGAAGCCGTATGTCACTTGGCCCGTTTCTCGATCGTAGATCTTCGTGCTTTGGCCAAGGTAGACGCCCATCGAGATGACCGAATTCTCGCCGACGATCACGCCTTCCACCACTTCGGAGCGCGCGCCGATGAAGCAGTTGTCTTCGATGATGACGGGGTTGGCCTGCAGCGGCTCGAGCACGCCGCCGATCCCCACGCCGCCGGACAAATGCACGTTCTTTCCGATCTGCGCGCAGGAGCCGACCGTCGCCCAGGTGTCGACCATCGTGCCTTCGTCGACGTAGGCGCCGATGTTCGTGTACGAGGGCATCAGCACGACGTTCTTGGCGATGAACGAACCGCGGCGCGCGATGGCGGGCGGCACGACGCGAAAGCCGCCTTCGGCAAAATCTTGCGCCGTATAGTTCGCGAACTTCGAGGGCACCTTGTCGTAGAACTGCGAATAGCCGCCGGCGGGCATCGGCATGTTGTCTTCGAGACGGAACGAGAGCAACACGGCCTTTTTCAACCATTGATTGACGACCCATTGGCCGTCGATCTTTTCGGCCACGCGCAGGCGGCCCTTGTCCAGTTGCTCGATCGCTTGCGCGACGGCCTCGCGCACTTCGGCGGGCGCTGCCTTCGGCGAGAGCTCGGCGCGGTTTTCCCAGGCGTTGTCGATGATTTGCTGAATGTGTTGCGACATGTCGGTAGTTTCGCTAAATGAAGTCGGAAGAAGACGGGGCGGTCGGTCAGTTACGGGTACTGAAACGGGTACTCGATGCGGCGCGCGGCGCAGGGCGGCGCGCCCATCAAGCTGCAGCCGGCTGCAATGCGCGCATTGCATGTCGCGCTGTGCAGCGGCTACCGCCGCTCGTTCGGCGCCGGTCAGCGCGCGAGTTTGCGGCAGAAATCGACGATGCGTTTGGCGCCGTCGACACATTCGTCGACATCGGCAACGAGCGCCAGACGCACGAAATTGCGGCCGGGGTTCACGCCGTGCGCGTCGCGCGCCAAGTACGAGCCGGGCAAGACCGTCAGATTATAGTCGGCGTACAGGCGCCGGGCGAACTCGGTATCGCTCAACCCGGTAGGCTCGACGCTTGCCCAGAGATAGAACGCCGCATCGGGGCGGCGCACGTCGAGCACTGGCGCGAGCATGGGCGTGACGGTCGAGAACTTCGCGGCGTAGAGGGCGCGGTTCTCGCGCACGTGCGCTTCGTCGCCCCAGGCCGCCACGCTGGCCGCTTGGTAGACGGGCGAAAGCGCTGCGCCGTGGTAGGTTCGATAGAGCAGGAAGCGTTTGATGAGCGCCGCGTCGCCCGCGACGAAGCCCGAGCGCATGCCCGGCACGTTCGATCGCTTCGACAAACTGGACAGCATGACGAGCCGCTCGAAGCCGCGTCCGAGGCGGTGCGCCGCTTGTAGCGCGCCGAGCGGGGGATGGGCCTCGTCGAAGTAGATTTCGGAATAGCATTCGTCGGACGCAATCACGAACCCGTGTTCGTCCGACAGGGCGAACAACTCGCGCCAATCGTCGAGCGTGAGCACAGCCCCGGTCGGATTACCCGGCGAGCAGACGTAGAGCAACTGAGGGCGCGCCCAGACCTCCCGCGGGACGGCTGCGTAATCGCAGGCGAAGTTGCGGGCCGGGTCGCTATTGGCGAAATAAGGCTCGGCGCCGGCGAGCAGGGCCGCGCCCTCGTAGATCTGATAGAACGGGTTCGGGCACAGCACGATCGCACCGGGCCGCGTGCCGTCGACTACGGTCTGCGCGAGCGCGAACAATGCTTCTCGCGAGCCCGAGACGGGCAGCACCTCGGTGGCTGGATCGAGCGCGGGCAGGCCGTAGCGGCGCATCGCCCACGCGGCGATCGCTTCGCGCAGCGCGTTCGAGCCGATCGTGGCGGGATAGCTCGACAAGGTATCGAGCGAGGCGACGATGGCCTCGCGTATCAGCGCGGGCGTCACATGTTTCGGTTCGCCGATGCCGAAGCTGATAGGGCGAAGATCGGCAGGCGGCGTCGCGTCCTTGAACAGCGCGCGAAGCTTTTCGAACGGGTACGGCTGGAGGCGGTCGAGTAGCGGATTCACGTCGGGCTCGGCGTGTGCGTCGAGGGACAAGCGCGGGACGCGCGCCCGCTCGTACGGGATAAGAGGAAAAGGGCGCCATTATAGCTCGGCGCACGCCGGCGCGCGGGGCGCGCATGCACGCCGCGGCCGCATCGGCGGCCGTGCGGCCGATAGGCGATGGTATGATTGCCACTTGCTCGCGACTCGTGCGCACGCAGCCTGCTGTGCGTGCCTTCGCGACCCAAAAGCATCGCGGCGGCGCTCTGCCGTGCATGGCGCGCGCAGTTCTATGCATGAAGCTGCCGTCCCGTGCGCGGCTCGAGCTTTCCAGCCGCGTTTTTGTTCGACCTTCTTCATCAAAACAGCGATATCGCCGTGCGTCTGACCTCGATCAAACTCGCTGGTTTCAAGTCCTTCGTCGATCCCACGCATTTTCAGGTTCCGGGTCAACTCGTCGGCGTAGTCGGCCCGAACGGATGCGGCAAGTCCAACATCATCGACGCCGTGCGCTGGGTGCTCGGCGAATCGCGCGCCTCCGAGCTGCGCGGCGAATCGATGCAGGACGTCATCTTCAACGGTTCCACCGCGCGCAAGCCCGGCAGCCGGGCCAGCGTCGAGCTGATCTTCGACAACTCCGACGGGCGCGCTGCCGGCCAGTGGGGGCAGTACGGCGAAATCGCGGTGAAGCGCGTGCTCACGCGCGACGGCACTTCGAGCTACTACATCAACAATCTGCCTGCGCGCCGGCGCGACATTCAGGACATCTTCCTCGGCACGGGGCTCGGGCCGCGCGCCTACGCGATCATCGGCCAGGGCATGATCGCGCGCATCATCGAGGCGAAGCCCGAGGAGCTGCGCGTGTTCCTCGAAGAGGCGGCGGGCGTCTCCAAGTACAAAGAGCGTCGCCGCGAAACGGAGAATCGGTTGCACGACACGCGCGAAAACTTGACCCGCGTCGAAGACATCGTGCGCGAACTCGGCGCGAATCTCGAAAAGCTCGAAGGGCAAGCGATCGTCGCGACCAAGTTCAAGACGCTGCAGAGCGAAGGCGAGGAAAAGCAGCGGCTGTTGTGGCTGCTGCGCAAGAACGAAGCGGCGGCCGAGCAGGGCCGCCAGCAGCGCGCGATTGCCGAAGCGCAGATCGATCTGGAGGCTCAGACGGCCAAGCTGCGCGAAGTCGAAGCGGATCTCGAAACGCTGCGCGTCGCGCACTACGCCGCAAGCGACGCCATGCAAGGCGCACAGGGCTCGCTTTATGAAGCCAACGCCGAAGTGAGCCGGCTCGAAGCTGAAATCAAGTTCGTCATCGAATCGCGCAACCGCGTGCAAGCGCAAATCGCGGCGCTCACGGCGCAGCGCGAGCAGTGGCAGGTCCAAGCGGAAAAGGCGCGCGGCGACCTCGAAGAAGCCGAGGAGCAACTCGCCGTCGCGGAAGAAAAGGCGGCCTTGGCCGAAGAGGCGGCGGCTGCCAAGCACGACGAATTGCCGGCGCTCGAAGCGCGTTGGCGCGATGCACAGGGGCAGCTCAACGACGAACGCGCGGGCATCGCGCAGACCGAGCAGGCCCTCAAGCTCGAGGCGGCGCACCAGCGCAACGCCGATCAGCAGCTTCAGCAACTGCAGCAACGGCACGAGCGGCTCAAGGCGGAGGCGGGCGGCTTGGATGCGCCCGATGAAGCGCAGTTGGAAGAGCAACGCATGCAGCTTGTCGAGCAGCAAGAAATCTTGAGCGAGGCTCAGGCACGCCTTGCGCAGGCACAGGACGCGTTGCCGCAGGTCGAGGCGCAGCGCCGCGAGGCCCAGGAGCGCGTGCAAAAGGAAAGCGCGCAGATCCATCAATTCGAAGCGCGCCTGCTCGCGCTCAAGCAGTTGCAAGAGAACGTGCAGACGGAAGGCAAGATTCAGCCGTGGCTCGAGAAGCACGAGCTTGCGGGCTTGCCGCGCCTATGGAAGAAGCTGCATGTCGAAGCCGGCTGGGAAGGCGCGCTCGAATCGATCTTGCGGGAGCGTCTGGCGGCGCTCGAAATTTCCAACCTCGACTGGGTGCGCGCTTTCGCAAGCGATTCGCCGCCGGCCAAACTCGCCTTTTTTGCGCCGCCCTCGGCCGGCGCGCCCCGCGAAGCGCCGGCCGGCCTGACGCCGCTCGTCTCGCTCGTGCGCATCGACGATGCAGGCTTGCGGGCAGTCCTGAACGAGTGGTTGGGCCAGGTCTATGTCGCAGACGATCTGACGCAAGCGCTCGCCATGCGCGCGCAACTGCCCGAGGGCGCCATGTTGGTCGTCAAGGCGGGGCACGTGGTGACGCGCGTCGGCGTGCAGTTGTATGCGGCCGATTCGGAACAAGCCGGCATGCTCGCGCGCCAGCAGGAAATCGAGAATCTCGCACGCCAGGTTCGCGCGCAGACGCTGCTCGCCGACGAAGCGAAGAGCGCGGCGGTCCGCGCGGAAGCGGCGTACACGCAGGCGTCCCATGCGCTCGCAGATGCGCGGGCGCAGGTCGAACGCGCCACGCAGCAGGTGCATACGCTGCAATTGGACGTGCTCAAGCTCACGCAAGCGCACGAGCGCTACACGCAGCGCAGCACGCAGATCCGCGAAGAACTCGAGGAAATCGCCGCCCAAATCGAGGAGCAGCGTGCGCAGCGCGCTGAATCGGAGGCGAATTTCGAGCGGCACGACGGCAAACTCGCGGAGTTGCAGGCCCGTTTCGAGGATAACCAGCTCGCCTTCGAAGCGCTCGACGAGACGCTCTCGACTGCGCGCACGCAGGCGCGCGAACTCGAACGCGCCGCCGCCGATGCGCGTTTCGCGGCCCGCAATGTGGCCGCGCGTATCGACGAGCTCAAGCGCAGCATCCAAGTCGCACACGAGCAGAGCGAGCGCGTGGCGGGGTTGCTGGAAGATGCGCGCGCCGAACTCGAAACGATCAACGAGCAGACCGCGCACACTGGATTGCAAGCGGCGCTCGAAGTACGCGGGCAGAAGGAAGCGGCGCTGACGGCGGCGCGCCATGAGCTCGACGATCTGACGGCCAAGCTGCGCCAGGCCGACGAGATGCGTCTGACGGCGGAGCGCTCGCTGCAGCCGCTGCGCGATCGCATCACCGAATTGCAGTTGAAGGAACAGGCGGCGCGCATCGCCGGCGAGCAATTCATCGAGCAGCTTCAAGCCGCGGGCGTGGATGAAGCGCAGTTGCAGGAAAAGCTCACGCCGGATATGAAGCCGTCGTATCTACAAGGCGAAGTCACGCGTATCAACAACGCGATCACGGCGCTCGGGCCGGTCAACATGGCCGCGCTCGACGAGCTTGCGGCGGCGAAGGAACGCAAGGCCTTCCTCGACGCCCAGTCGGAAGACTTGACGCGCGCGATCGAAACGCTCGAAGACGCGATCCGAAAGATCGACCAGGAAACGCGCACGCTCTTGCAAGGCACGTTCGACGAAGTCAACCGGCATTTCGGAGAACTGTTCCCGCGTCTATTTGGCGGCGGGCAGTCCAAGCTGATCATGACCGGCGACGAGATTCTCGACGCGGGCGTGCAGGTGATGGCGCAGCCGCCGGGCAAAAAGAATTCGACGATCCACCTGCTCTCCGGCGGCGAGAAGGCCTTGACGGCGACCGCGCTCGTGTTCGCGATGTTCCAGCTCAATCCCGCGCCGTTCTGCTTGCTCGATGAAGTCGACGCGCCGCTGGACGACGCTAATACAGAACGCTTTGCGAACCTTGTCCGCGCGATGTCGGACAAAACGCAGTTCCTGTTCATTTCGCACAACAAGATCGCCATGGAAATGGCGCAGCAACTGATCGGCGTGACGATGCAGGAGCAAGGCGTTTCGCGCATCGTGGCCGTCGACATGGAAACGGCTGCCGGTTTCGCCCAGAATACCGTCTAACGAGCGGCCCGCGTTCGCTGGCGCGAGGCGCCCGGCGCGGGGCCGCGACACAGGATTGCTTCATGGAGCGTGCATGGACGAGTTGACACTCGGATTGATCGGCGCTGGCGCCGTGGTGGTAGGGGGCGTTGTGGTGTTCAACGCTTGGCAGAGCGCGAAGGTTCGCCGCAAAATGCCGCGGCCGATGCCAGCCGACGCGGAGCAAGGGCTCGCGCGCCACGACCACGAGGAAGAGCGGCCCTTCATCGAACCGGCGCGCGCGGGCGCGCGACGCGAGCCGGCGTTGTCGGATACGCCCTTAGAAGGCGAGGCGCCGCGGATCGAGCCGAGCTTCGGCGGCGTATCGTCGCCGCTCGACATCCCGGCCGATATCCAAGCCGAAAGCACGACACCGAACGGCTTCACGCCCGAGACGGCGCCGTCCGAAGGAGCCGAGGGCGCGGCGGTGGAAAGCGAGACGGTCGCGCCGGCCGCCACCACCATTTCGGCTGCGCCGCCCCATGTCGTCGATCGGCGCATCGATTGCGTCGTCCCGATTCGTTTGGCCGCTCCGATCCACGGCGAGAAGGCGTTGCCGCTCGTGCAGCGGCTGCGCCGCGCAGGCAGCAAGCCGGTCTACATCGAAGGGAAGCCGGAAGGCAGCGAGACCTGGGAATTGGTGCAAAACGCTCAGCGTTACGAGGAATTGAGGGCGGCAGTGCAACTGGCCAACCGTGGTGGCCCCCTCAACGAGCTCGAGTTTTCAGAGTTCGTCTCCGGCGTGCAGCAATTGGCCGATGCGATCGACGGCGCGCCCGAATTTCCCGACATGCTCGAAACTGTGTCGATGGCGCGCGAACTCGATGCATTCGCGGCGCAGTGCGACGCGCAATTGTCGATCAACGTCTTGTCCGACGGCGCGCCCTGGTCGGCCAACTACGTGCAAGCGGTCGCCTCGCAAGACGGCCTTCTGCTCTCGCGCGACGGCACGCGGTTCGTCAAGCTCGACGCCAAGCAAAGTCCTGTGTTCATGTTGCAGTTCGGCGATACCAACTTCTTGCGCGACGACTTGACGTACAAAGGCGGGCAGATGATCACGCTGATCTTGGACGTGCCCGTCGCCGATGAAGATATCCTGCCGTTTCGCCTCATGTGCGACTACGCCAAATCGCTGGCCGAGCGCATCGGCGGGCGGGTGGTCGACGATCAGCGGCGGCCGCTGCCCGAGCAAGCCTTGCTCGCGATCGAAAAGCAACTGATGACGCTTTACGCGCGGCTCGAAGAGGCAGGCATTCCGGCGGGCTCGGCGGCGACGCGGCGCCTGTTCAGCCAGTAAAGCCCGCGGCCGCCACACGCACGCAACGACCACAAGACCAACGACATGCCTCGCAAGCACGCCGAATCGCCTCCGCCTGCCGACCAACCGGCCGAACGCGCCGACTGGTTGCGCACCGAACTCGAGCGGGCCAACTATCAGTACTACGTGCTGGATCAACCGCAGATCCCCGACGCCGAATACGATCGCCTGTTTTCGGAGTTGCAGTCGATCGAGTCCGAACACCCCGATCTGATTACGCCCGAGTCGCCTACGCAGCGTGTCGGCGGACAAGTGGCCAGCGGCTTTGCGCCGGTCGTTCATGCGCTGCCCATGCTGTCGCTGAACAACGGCTTCGCCGACGAAGACGTCATCGCTTTCGACAAGCGCGTCAGCGATCAGCTCGATCGCGCTCGTGTCGAATATTCCTGCGAGCTGAAGTTCGACGGTCTGGCGATCGCGCTGCGCTACGAAGACGGCCGCTTCGTGCAGGCGGCCACGCGCGGCGACGGCTCCACAGGCGAGGACGTGACGCAAAACGTCCGGACTGTGCGCTCGATCCCGTTGCGTCTGAAGGGCGGCCGGATTCCGCGCGTGCTCGAAGCGCGCGGCGAGGTCTTGATGTTCAGACGTGATTTCGATCGCCTCAACGAGCGGCAGCGCGAGGCCGGGCAACGCGAGTTCGCCAATCCGCGCAATGCGGCCGCGGGCAGCTTGCGCCAACTCGATTCGAGCATTACGGCGCAACGGCCGCTGTCGTTTTTTGCGTACGGCATCGGCGCGCTCGAAGGGATGGAGATGCCCGACACGCACGACGCGGTGCTCGACTGGTACATCGAGCTGGGCTTGCCCGTCTGCGTCGAGCGCCAAGTCGTGCAAGGCGCCGAGGGGTTGCTGTCGTTCTATCGCCGAATCGGCGAGAAGCGCGCGAGCCTGCCGTACGACATCGACGGCGTGGTCTACAAGGTCAATCGGCGCGTCGATCAAGATATCCTCGGCTTCGTCTCGCGTGCGCCGCGCTTTGCGCTTGCGCACAAGTTCCCGCCCGAGGAAGCGCTGACCCAGCTCATCGACATCGGCGTGAACGTCGGGCGCACCGGGGCGATCACGCCCGTTGCGCGGCTTGCTCCGGTCTTCGTCGGCGGGGTGACGGTGACGAACGCCACGCTGCACAACGAAGACGAAGTGCATCGCAAGGACTTGCGCGCGGGTGATACCGTGATCGTGCGCCGTGCGGGCGACGTCATCCCGGAAGTGGTCGGCCCTGTGCTCGAACGCCGCCCGCCGCACGCGCAATCGTTCGTGATGCCCACTGCTTGCCCGGCCTGCGGCTCGGCCATCGAGCGGCTGCCCGGCGAGGCGGTGGCGCGCTGCACAGGCGGCTTGGTCTGCCCCGCGCAGCGCAAGCGTTCGCTCGAGCACTTCGCGCAACGCCGCGCGCTCGACATCGATGGCCTCGGCGAAAAGATCATCGATCAGCTCGTCGAGCAAAACCTCGTGCGCACACCGGCCGATCTGTTCAATCTCGGCTTCTCGACGCTTGCCGCGCTCGATCGCTTCGCCGATAAATCGGCGCAGAATCTAATCGACTCGCTCGAAAAGGCTCGGCATACGACGCTTGCCCGGTTCATTTTTGCGCTAGGCATTCCCGATGTCGGCGAATCGACGGCCAAGGATCTCGCGCGGCATTTCGGTTCGCTCGATCCGGTGCTGAACGCGTCGGTCGAAACGCTGATGGAAGTGGAAGGTATCGGGCCTGTCGTGGCCGAATCGATTCATCAGTTCTTTAAGGAAGACCACAACCGGCTCGTGATCGATCAATTACGGGAGAAGGTTAGCTGGTCAGAGGGGCCGCCGGCGCCGCGCAAGCCGCAGGGCATGTTGGCCGGCAAGACGATCGTGCTCACGGGGACGCTGCCGAACCTCGCGCGTGAGCAAGCCAAGGAAATGCTGGAAGCTGCCGGCGCCAAAGTGGCCGGCTCGGTGTCGAAGAAGACCGACTACGTGGTGGCTGGGGCCGAGGCCGGTAGCAAACTGGCGAAGGCCGAGGAACTCGGCGTCCCGATTCTCGACGAAGACGGTATGCGCAAGCTGCTGGAGGGCGACAATCCATGATCCATGAAATTCTCAAGATGGGCGATCCGCGCCTCTTGCGCATCGCTCAGAGCGTCGAGCACTTCGACACCCCGGAGCTGCACGCGCTCATCGCCGATATGTTCGAGACGATGCACCATGCGAACGGGGCGGGACTTGCCGCGCCGCAGATCGGCGTCGATTTGCAGCTCGTCATTTTCGGATTCGGGCACAACGACCGTTACCCCGAGGCACCGCCGGTGCCCGAGACGGTGCTCATCAATCCCACGATCACGCCCGTGTCGCAGGACATGGAGGAGGGCTGGGAAGGGTGCCTATCGGTGCCGGGTATGCGAGGCGTCGTCAATCGCTTTTCGATGATTCGCTATCACGGGTTCGATCAATACGGCCAACCGATCGATCGCGTCGCCGAAGGCTTCCATGCGCGCGTGGTGCAGCACGAATGCGATCATTTAATCGGCAAGCTCTATCCGATGCGGATCACCGACTTCTCGAAATTCGGTTTTAGCGAGGTGTTGTTCCCCGATCTCGATCCGAACGTGGACGACTGAGGCTCGGCGCGCCGCCTGCCGCGCGCCGCCGCATGCCCGCTTAGAACGCCTCGTCAGGCAAGAGGTAACGCCATTTGCCTTGCGGCAATGCACCCAGCGCGATGCGTCCCATTCGAACGCGCTTCAGACCCACCACATGCAGGCCCACGAGCTCGCACATCCGGCGAATTTGACGCTTCTTACCCTCGCGCAGCACGAACCGCAACTGTTCGCTGTTTTGCCAACTGACCTTGGCAGGCTTGAGCGCAGTGTCGTCGAGGGAAAGCCCGAAGCGCAGCAGCGCTAGCTTGTCGGCGGGGAAATGCTGGTCGATGTCGGTCGTGCGATCGCCGTAGGTGACGCGTACGAGGTATTCCTTTTCGACGCTCGAATGCTCGCCGATCAACTGCTTGGCGATGCGGCCGTCTTGCGTCAGCACGAGCAGGCCGGTCGAATCGATGTCGAGGCGGCCCGCCGGTGCGAGCGCGCGCAGGTGGCTGGGCGCGAAGCGCGTGGTCGCACGGTCGCCTTCCCAGCGGTTGGCTGCGGTGATCAACGTGATAGCCGGCTCGTAGCCATCTTCCGCTTGGCCCGAAACGTATCCGACCGGCTTGTGCAGCAAGATCGTGACTTGGCGCGATTGTGCGACGTGGGCGTCGCGAGTCACTTCGATGTGTTGATCGGGGCGCACGCGGGCGCCGAGCGTGTCGATGCGTTCTCCGTCGACGCGTACCCAGCCGTTTTCGATCCATTCGTCGGCTTCGCGGCGAGAGCACAGTCCCAGTTCGGACATCCGCTTGGACAGCCGGACGAGGCCTTCGGTGTGTTCGATGTCCGGGGCGCCACTTGCACCGGCCGCTCCTTTGACGGGCGCCGCGCCGCGCTTTACCGTCGTCGCGCTCCTGGCCTCGTCCTGGCGCTTGCCCGTGAAGGCTCGGCCGTGCGTTTCGGACGACGCTCGCCGTTCGCGACTGCCCGCGGGCGCTTTGGCGCTTTGTGG
Organism: Paraburkholderia sp.; assembly: GCA_004322045.1. Classification (GTDB taxonomy): domain Bacteria; phylum Pseudomonadota; class Gammaproteobacteria; order Burkholderiales; family Burkholderiaceae; genus Trinickia. The sequence continues at coordinate 511,276 of SCRN01000040.1, read as the reverse complement.
CGGGCGGCCGCCGGCGCGACTTCCTTCGCTACGCGCTGTCGGTCCGCTCGCCGATGCGCTGCCGTACTTCACCGGGTTTGCGATCTTGCGTGAGCTCGGCTCGCGTCCGGTGCGCTCGGTGGCGCTTCGCGCAGGGCGGTCACCACGGTCGGCTGCCCTGCGGGCGGGACCGTCGGTGCGCTCGGCGGCGCTTCTGGCGGGCCGGTCGCCGCGGTCGGCCGTTGCCCCGCGAGTGGGACGGTCGGTGCGCTCGATCGTGCGTCGGGCGGGACGGTCGCTCCGGTCAGACGCGCCGCGTGCTGGGCGGTCGCTTCGTTCAGCCGTATTTCGGACTGGGCGGTCAGCCCGTTCGCCCACATTGCGGGCAGGACGGTCACCGCGTTCGGTGGTGTTGCGGCTCTTCCGGTCGGCTTTTTCGGCAGCGCTGCGGTCTGGACGATTCGTCCGCTCAGTCCGCGGATCCCGCTCGGCGGAGCCGCGGTTGCGTGCGCCTGGTGCATCGCCCAGCTTGCCCCCAGCGCGGGGGCGATCCGTATCACGCGACGTACGCGCTTTTTCGCCGGAAGGCGACCGCGCGTCGTGGGCCTGTGCGGGCCGCGGCGAGCGACGCACGCTCTCCTGTCCCGCGCGCGGCGCCGCCTTGGCGGCCGCGCTGGCGCGCTTGCCCGGCGCCGCGTCGCGCGGTTTTGCCCCCGCGCCGCTGCGCTTCGGCGCGCCGGAAGCGGGCGCCGTGGCCTCATCGCGCGCGCCTGTCTTGGCTTCGTTACCGGAGGCGGCCGGATGCGCTCCCTCCCAGGTCCGAGGGGTCTTGCGCGCCGACGGGCTGCCGGTACGAACGGGGGCGCGGCTCGGCGATGCCGGGCGCGGATGCTTGGCTGTCAGTTTGACGCGCATAAAGTCTCACACGGCGATCGCGCGCAGCAATTCGGTCTCGACCTGGATTTGCAAGCGGTTATCGGAAAGGCCGCGTCCGTCCAACAGGAACACGTCCTCGACGCGCTCGCCGAGCGTATTGATCCGCGCCGCATGGACGCCGACCCGATGCTCCGCCAGCACGCGCGCGATCGAATAAAGAAGCCCGGGCCGGTCGTTGGCCGATACGGACAGGATGTAATACTGCCCCCGCTCGTCGGCTCGCAAGTCGACGCGCGGGGTAATCGGAAAAGTCCGAGAAAGCCGCGAGAGCCGGCCCTTGGAGGGGTCGGGCAGCGGCGCATCGGACGAGAGTCGAGCGGCGAGCTGCTGCTCGACGAGATTGGCGATATCGCGGTACTGCACGTCGTCGTGTTCGGCATGAGCGACGATGAAATTGTCGAGCGCGTAGCCGTGGCGTGTCGTGTTGATGCGCGCGTCGAGCACCGACAGGCCGTTGCGGTCGAAATAGGCGCAAATGCCGGCGAACAGATCGGAGCGATCGCGCACATAGACGAGCACCTGCAACGCCTCGCCGATCGGCGACGGACGCGCCCGCACGATCGGCGTATCGGTGCGAACGTGCCGATGGAGCACGCGCGTTTGCCAGGCGATGTCGGCGGCGTCATGGCGCAGGAAGTAACCGACGTCGAGTTCGTCCCACAAGGCGCACTGCGCATTGTCGGGCACGGTCTCGAGGCGCAACAGCGCGAGCGCCTGCTCCTGCCGGGTCTTTAGCTCCGAATGCTCGTCGGGGCTCGCGCCGCCCAACACGGCGCGGGTCATCCGATAGAGGTCTTCGAGCAACTTGCCTTTCCAGGTGTTCCACACCTTCGGACTCGTGCCGCGGATGTCGGCGACGGTCAGCAGATAGAGCGCCGTGAGCCGGCGCTCGTTGCCGACCAATTCCGCGAATTGCTTGATGACTTGCGGATCGCTCGTGTCTTGTTTCTGAGCGACTTGGCTCATCGTCAGGTGGTGCTGAACCAGCCAGACGACGAGAGCGGCATCCTCGCTATCGATGCCATGCTCGCGGCAGAAACGCCGCGCATCGGCCATGCCGAGCGTGGAATGATCGCCGCCGCGGCCCTTCGCGATGTCGTGAAACAGCGCCGCGACGTAGAGGATCCACTGCCGCTCGAAGTTGGCCATCAATTGGCTGCAGAACGGATACTCGTGCGCATGCTCGGCCAGCGCGAAACGGCGCAGGTTGCGCAGCACCATCAAGATGTGCTGATCGACCGTGTAGACGTGATAGAGATCGTGCTGCATCTGCCCGACGATCCGTCGGAAATTCAGCAGATAGCGGCCGAGGACGCTCGTTTGATTCATGAGCCGAAGCGCATGCGTGATGCCCTGCGGCTGCTTGAGAATTTCGATGAATTGGCGGCGATTCTCGGGATCGCGCCGCCAGCGCGTATCCATGATTTCGCGCGCGTTGTAGAGCGCGCGCAGCGTGCGCGCCGACAGGCCTTTCGTGCCGCGCGTGGTCTCGTAGAGCAGGAACGCTTCGAGGATCGCCGTGGGCGTGCGCTCGAAGACGTCGTCGCTCGCGATCTCGATCATTCCTTGCTTTTCGACGAAGCGCTCGGACAGCACGCGCGTGACGCCGCTCGTGCGCGGGAACAACTGCGCCTCGATGTTTTGAATGAGGATCGTCGCGAGCTGCGTGACCGCCTTGGCAGCCCAGTAGTAACGCCGCATGAGTTGCTCGCTCGCGCGGCGCGCCTGGGTGGCGGTATAGCCGAAGCTTTCCGCCGCAGCCGTTTGCAAGTCGAACACGAGCACATCCTGGCGCCGCCCGGCGATCACGTGCAGCCGCGCGCGCAGCATTTTCAGGAAGCTTTCGTTGCGGCGCAGCTCGCGCGCTTCGCGGGCCGTAATGAGGCCGCGCTCGTCCAACTCGCGCCAACTGCGACCGAAGCCCGCGGCGCGCGCGATCCATAGGATCAGTTGCAGATCGCGCAATCCCCCCGGGCTTTCCTTGACGTTCGGCTCGAGGCTGTAAGGTGAGTCTTGAAACTTCGCATGGCGCTGGCGCATTTCGAGGACCTTCGCCTGGAAAAACGCACGCGCATCGAGCGCCTCGTTCAGGCGCAGTACGAAACGCTGAAACAACGCCGTGCTGCCCACGATGCGCCGAGCTTCGAGCAGCGACGTGCGCACGGTGATGTCGTTGCCCGCTTCCTCGATACACTGGGCGACGGTGCGCACGCTGCTGCCGAGTTCGAGCCCCAGATCCCACGCCATGCCGATGAAGCGCTCGATGCGCGCGTCCAGTTCGGGCGGCGCGCTATCCGGCAGCAGCACGAGGATGTCGATGTCGGAGTAGGGCGCGAGTTCGCCGCGGCCATAACCGCCGACGGCGACGAGCGCGCACGAAGCCGGCAGCTCGCAGCTTTGCCAAGCGCGGCGCAGCGCATCGTCGGTCGTGTGCGAGAGCGTTTGCATCAGCGCATCGACACGGCTCGCCGACTTGAACTTCGCGAGCAATTGCGCCTTGGCGGCGCGGTAGTCTGCTTTGACCGATGCGGGATCGGCAACGACGGCGGTTTCGCTCATAGGGCGGCGCGAACCGCTGCTCACGCGGCGACGGCGATCGAGGGCTTGGCCGGCGTGCCCGCCGACACCGTGAGGACGTCATACCCGGTATCGGTCACGAGCACCGTGTGCTCCCATTGGGCCGAGAGGCTGCGGTCTTTCGTCTTGACCGTCCACTGATCGGGCATCGTGCGAATATCGCGCCGGCCGGCGTTGATCATCGGCTCGATCGTGAAGATCATGCCCTTTTTCAGTTCGAGCCCGGTGCCGGGGCGGCCGTAGTGCAAGACTTGCGGATCTTCATGGAACACCGTGCCGATGCCGTGGCCGCAGTATTCGCGCACCACGCTGTAGCCGCTCGCTTCGGCGTGGCGCTGGATGGCGTGGCCGATATCGCCGAGCCGCGCGCCGGGGCGCACCTGCTCGATGCCGAGCCACATGCATTCGTAGGTCGTTTGCACGAGGCGCTTGGCGAGGATCGACCCTTCGCCGGCGATGAACATACGGCTCGTGTCGCCGAAGTAGCCATCCTTGATAACGGTGATGTCGATGTTCAGCGCGTCGCCCGCCTTCACGATCTTGTCGCCGGGAATCCCATGGCAAATGACGTCGTTCACGGAGATGCAGGTGGCCTTCGGGTAGGGCGGGTAGCCGGGCGGCTGATAATTGAGCGGCGCCGGGATCGTGCCCTGCTCGTCGAGCATGTAGTTGTGGCAGAGCCGGTCGAGCTCGGCGGTGGTCACGCCCGGTTTGACAAACGGGGTGATGTAATCGAGCACTTCGCTCGCGAGGCGGCACGCGACGCGCATTTTCGCGATGTCGTCTTCGTTTTTGATCGTAATAGCCATGGATGCGAGCCTGAAACAGTATATGCGGGAAAGGTGCGGTTAGCCGACAATGTCGCGATTATCGCACCATATGCGCGCTGTGGCAGGCCGTCGCGGCGGGCAATCCCATCCATGGCCGGGTGCGAGACCGTCGCATTGGGGCCCTGCCGCCCGGATCATGCGGTGGCTTGAGAGAGAGCGCCGTCACGTGATATACTTTCGGGCTAGTCGTAACCCCTAGTAGTCACAAGTAGTCACTCGTAGTCAAACGCAAGCCGGCGCACCCAGGGTGCCGGGTTGCGCTGCTCGGGCGTTCATGGAACGTTTCGTGCGGCGCGCCCCGGTACGGCAGCCGGCTTAAGACCCAACCCTCGCGGAGAATTTCATGGCAGTCACTATGCGTCAGATGCTGGAAGCCGGCGTCCACTTCGGTCACCAAACGCGCTTCTGGAACCCCAAGATGGCCCCGTTCATCTTCGGCCATCGCAACAAGATTCACATCATCAACCTCGAAAAAACGCTGCCGATGTACAACGACGCGCTGAAGTACGTGCGTCAATTGGCGGCCAATCGCGGCACGATCCTGTTCGTCGGCACGAAGCGCCAGTCGCGCGACACGATCGCCGAAGAAGCGCTGCGCGCCGGTATGCCGTACGTCAACGCGCGCTGGCTCGGCGGCATGCTGACCAACTTCAAGACGCTGAAGGTGTCGATCAAGCGCTTGAAGGACATGGAAGCGGCGGTCGAGGCCGGTGAGCTCGAGAAGATGAGCAAGAAGGAAGCGCTCTTGTTCGAACGCGAAATCGCCAAGCTGCAAAAGTCGATCGGCGGCGTGAAGGACATGGGCGGCATTCCCGACGCGATCTTCGTCGTCGACGTCGGCTACCACAAGATCGCCGTGACCGAAGCGAACAAGCTCGGCGTGCCGGTCATCGCCGTGGTCGATACGAACCACTCGCCCGAAGGCATCGATTACGTGATCCCGGGCAACGACGACGCCAGCAAGGCTGTGGCCCTGTACGCGCAGGGCGTCGCGGACGCGATCCTCGAAGGTCGCGCGAACGCGGTCAATGAAGTCGTGCAAGCCGCACGCGGCGCCGAAGGCGACGAATTCGTCGAGGTGGGCGGGGAGCAATAAAGCAGCCCCGCTGCCGGCAAACAAGGGGGCTTTCGATAGGCCCCCTTTTTTTAAGTGCCGGCGCAATGCGCGGCGCGCTCCATGCGCCGCGAACGAATGCCTGCCGTTCGCATCGAAAGCGAGCGGCGTATGAAAGACAGACTCAAGGAGCGAATGATGGCGGCAATTACCGCAAGCATGGTTGCAGAACTGCGCGCGAAGACCGACGCGCCGATGATGGAATGCAAGAAGGCGCTCACGGAAGCCGATGGCGACATGGGTCGCGCCGAAGAATTGCTGCGTGTGAAGCTCGGCAACAAGGCGAGCAAAGCAGCCTCGCGCGTCACGGCCGAAGGCGCGATCACCTCGCACATCGGCGCGGGCGCCGGCGCGCTCGTCGAACTGAACTGCGAAACCGACTTCGTTGCCAAGAACGACGATTTCAACGCGTTCGCCAAGCAAGTGGCTGAACTCGTGGTGTCGCAGAACCCGGCCGACGTGGCTGCGCTGTCGGCGCTGCCGCTGAACGGCTCGACCGTCGACGCCGTGCGTCTCGCGCTCGTGGGCAAGATCGGGGAAAACCTCTCGATCCGTCGCTTCGCTCGTTTCGAAACGTCGAACAAGCTGGCCGCTTACCTGCACGGCGCGCGCATCGGCGTGCTGGTCGAATACACGGGCGCGGACGAGCAAGTCGGCAAGGACGTCGCGATGCACGTTGCGGCCATGAAGCCGGTTTCGCTGTCGGCGAACGAAGTGCCGGCCGAGTTGATCGCCAAGGAGCGCAGCATCGCCGAGCAAAAGGCCGCCGAATCGGGCAAGCCCGCCGAAATCGTCGCCAAGATGGTGGAAGGCAGCGTCCAGAAATACTTGAAGGAAGTGTCGCTGCTGAACCAGCCGTTCGTGAAGAACGACAAGCAGACGATCGAGCAGATGCTGAAGGCGGCCAACTCGTCGGTGCAGAAGTTTGCATTGTTCGTGGTGGGCGAGGGCATCGAAAAGCGCCAAGACGACTTCGCCGCTGAAGTGGCCGCGCAAGTGGCCGCTGCGAAGCAGCAGTAAAGGTAGTTGCCGTACCCGCGGCGGGCGCCAGGCTCGTCGCGGAGGTTCGCCCTTGGCGAAGTCGGGGTTAACCCGGTTCTCCGCCGCAATTGCGTGCGACTCCAGTTGCGCGGTGGCTGAGCTTGCCCCGTCGTATGTTTCACCCCTACAGTTCCACATTGTCGTGATCTCTTCGACGCGATCGGATACCGCTATGCCCACAGCCTATAAACGCGTTCTTCTGAAACTTTCCGGTGAAGCTTTAATGGGCGACGATGCGTTCGGCATCAATCGCGCAACGATCGAACGGATGGTGGCCGATATCGCCGAAGTCGTACGGCTCGGCACGCAGTTGGCCGTCGTCATCGGCGGCGGCAACATTTTCCGCGGCGTCGCGGGCGGGGCGGCGGGGATGGACCGCGCAACGGCCGACTACATGGGCATGCTGGCGACGATGATGAACGCGCTTGCCCTGCAAGATGCGATGCGTCACGCGGGCATCGAGGCACGCGTGCAATCGGCGCTGCGGATGGACCAAGTCGTCGAGCCGTATATCCGGCCGCGCGCGATCCGCCAGCTCGAAGAAGGCAAGGTCGTTATTTTTGCGGCCGGCACGGGCAACCCGTTCTTCACGACCGATACGGCTGCCGCACTGCGCGGCTCGGAGGTCGGCGCGGAAGTCGTATTGAAGGCGACCAAGGTCGACGGCGTATACTCCGCGGACCCGAAGAAAGATCCTGCGGCAACGCGCTACTCCTCGATCAGCTTCGACGAGGCGATCGGTCGCAATCTGCAAGTGATGGATGCGACGGCTTTTGCGCTATGCCGCGACCAGAAGCTGCCGATTCGCGTGTTCTCGATCGTCAAGCCCGGCGCGCTCAAGCGGATCGTTCAAGGTGAGGACGAGGGCACCCTCGTCCACGTGTAAACTCCCGGAATATCGGCGGGGACCCGTTTGTCCGCGGTGCGGTACCGCGGCGCGGCCAGGGCGATCCGCACAGTGATGAAGTTTTGGAGGTTTAAATGAGTGTGGTAGAGATCAAGAAGGGCGCCGATCAAAAGATGCAACGTTCGATCGAAGCGTTCAAGAGCGATTTGGCGAAAATCCGCACCGGCCGTGCCCACACGGGCTTGCTCGATCACATTCAGGTCGACTATTACGGCTCGAACGTGCCCATCTCGCAGGTGGCCAACCTGACGCTCATCGATGCGCGCACGATCGGCGTTCAGCCCTGGGAAAAGAAGATGGTTTCCGTGGTCGAAAAGGCGATTCGCGAGTCCGACCTCGGTCTGAACCCCGCGACGCAAGGCGACCAGATTCGCGTGCCGATGCCCGCGCTGACCGAAGAGCGCCGCCGCGAGTTGACGAAGGTCGTCAAGAGCGAAGGCGAGACGGCCAAGGTTGCCGTGCGCAATTTGCGCCGCGATGCGAACGAACAGCTCAAGAAGCTCGTCAAAGATAAGGAAATTTCGGAAGACGACGAGCGTCGTGCGAGCGACGAGGTGCAAAAGCTCACCGATAAATACGTTGCCGAAATCGACAAGCTCGTTCATTCGAAAGAAGCCGAGATCATGACCGTTTGACGCTGTCGGTCTCGCGCGTTCTTCTTTTTCAAGCAGTCTAAGTCCCGGCGGCCATGACCTATACCAGCTCTACCGTTCGCGTGCCTGATGTTGCGGCCGTGCCGCGACACATCGCGATCATCATGGACGGCAACGGCCGTTGGGCGACGCAACGCCGCTTGCCCCGCGTGGCCGGCCACACGCGCGGCGTCGAGGCGGTGCGCACGGCGGTCGAGGCGTGCGCGCGCGCCGGCGTCGAATATCTGACGCTGTTTGCCTTCAGCTCCGAAAATTGGCGCCGGCCCATCGAAGAGGTGTCGTTTTTGATGCGCCTGTTCGTCACCGCGCTCGAACGCGAAGTCGGCAAGCTGCACGCCAACGGCATTCGCTTGCGCGTCGTCGGCGATTTGTCCCTTTTCGACTCGCGTATCCAGGATTTGATTCGACGCGCGGAAACCAAGACGGCCCGCAACACGCGGCTCACGCTGACCATCGCGGCCAACTACGGCGGGCGCTGGGACATCATGCAAGCCGCCCGTAAGCTGGCCGAGCAATCGGTGCGCGAAGGGCGAGTCGTCGAAATCGACGAAGCTTCGCTCGCCCAGCACCTCGCGCTCTCATACGCGCCCGAACCGGATCTGTTCATCCGAACCGGCGGCGAAACGCGCATCAGCAACTTTCTGCTCTGGCAACTGGCCTATACCGAGCTTTATTTCACTGACGCGTACTGGCCCGATTTCGACGCCAATACGTTGTTCGACGCTATTGCCTCGTACGCACGGCGCGAGCGCCGGTTCGGCCGTACGAGCGCGCAGCTCGAGCCCCAACGGCACGACGCGCCTTCGCAAAACGCCGATTCCCTTCCATGCTGAAAACTCGAGTCATCACCGCCGTGGTCCTGCTGGCGGTGCTGCTGCCGGTTACGCTGTTCGCACCGGTGGCTGCTTTCGGCGCGTTGATCGCGCTGGCGCTCGTATTGGGCGCTTGGGAATGGGCACGCCTGCTCAAGCTGCCGGGGCTGGCTCCTGTCGGTTATGCGGTACTGGCTGCTTTGGCGTTGGCCGCTAGCACGCGGCTCGGCATTGGGGTTCGTGCGGCGCGGCCGCTCTTTGAAGCCGCCGCCGTATTCTGGATTCTGGCTGGGCCGTTCGTGCTCATACGTAAGCCCACACTCGCGCATGGCGCTTGGCGGTTATTTTTGATCCTGGCCGGGCTCGTCGTACTGGTCGCTTGCTGGCACGCCCTCGTCGCGGCCCGCGTGTTGGGCGTAGCGTTCGTGCTGTCCGTCCTCGTCGTCGTTTGGTTGGCCGATATCGGCGCATACTTTGCCGGTAAGGCGTTCGGCAAACACAAGCTCGCGCCCGCGATTAGCCCGGGCAAGACTTGGGAGGGCGCGCTGGGCGGCTGGCTCGCCGTCATGATCGTAGCCGCGGCCGTCATGGCGTCGCATGCCTTCGCTCCGACGCTCGTGTCGCAACTCGCGCTGCGCATCGGTCCCGCGCGCACGCTGCTCGCGCTGACCGTGCTCGTCGCGTTCAGCATCGTTGGCGACTTATTCGAATCGATGCTCAAACGTCAAGCGGGTGTAAAGGATTCGAGCGCGCTATTGCCGGGGCACGGCGGAGTGCTCGACCGCATCGACGCACTGCTGCCGGTGCTGCCCCTTGCGATGCTGCTCATCGGTTAGAGATAGAGATATGAAGAAACGTTTGACATTGCTCGGCTCCACCGGCTCGATCGGCGACAGCACCCTCGACGTCGTCGCTCGCCATCCGGAGCGTTTCACGGTGCACGCGCTCACCGCGCATCGCAACGGCGATAAGCTCGTCGCCCAATGCCTGCGTTTCAGGCCCGATGTCGCCGTCGTCGGCGATGCCGACACTGCGGCGCGCGTCGAGGCCCAACTGCGCGATGCGGGCTGCGGCACGCAAGTAGCCTATGGCCCCGAAGCCCTCGTGCAAGCGGCCCAAAGCGGGCAATGCGATACGGTCGTCGCCGCGATCGTGGGCGCGGCGGGCCTCGCGCCCACGCTGGCGGCGGCTCGCGCGGGCAAGCGTATCTTGTTGGCAAACAAGGAAGCGCTCGTCATGTCGGGCGCGATCTTCATGGATGCGGTGCGCGACCACGGCGCGACGCTGTTGCCCGTGGACAGCGAGCACAACGCCATCTTCCAGTGCTTGCCGCGCGATCTCGCCGAGCACGGCGGCGTGACGAAAATCATTCTGACCGCTTCCGGCGGTCCGTTCCGGACGCGTGAGCCCGCCACGCTCGTCGACGTGACCCCCGAGGAAGCTTGCAAGCATCCGAATTGGGTCATGGGCCGCAAGATCTCCGTCGATTCGGCCACGATGATGAATAAAGGGTTAGAGGTCATCGAAGCCCATTGGCTGTTCGGCTTGACGGGCGATCGCATCGACGTGCTGATTCATCCGCAAAGCGTCATTCATTCGCTCGTGTCGTACGCCGACGGCTCCGTGCTCGCGCAGCTCGGCAATCCCGACATGCGCACGCCTATCGCTCATGCGCTCGCGTTTCCCGACCGGGTCGACTCGGGCGTGGCGCAACTGGACCTCGCGCAGATCGCCTCGCTGCAGTTCGAGAAGCCCGACTACGAACGTTTCCCGTGCCTCGCGCTCGCGATGCAGGCGCTCGGCGCGGGCGGGGTTGCGAGCGCAGCGCTGAACGCGGCCAACGAGGTCGCGGTCGATGCCTTCCTCGAACGCCGCATCGGCTTTACGGAAATTGGGCGCACGGTGCAAGCGGTGCTGGATGAGTTGTCCAACTATGCGCCGAGCGGCCTGGACGACGTGCTTGGCGCCGACGCCGACGCTCGGCGTGCCGCCCACGCCTTCATTGCGGGCCGCCCGCACCCAACCCCGCCGGCTAATCGCACGAGCTCGGTCGATCGCGCCGTGCAGTGAGAGCGCGATGAACCTGCTGATCGAAGTCGCAGCATTCGCCGTCGCCATCGGCGTGCTCGTGGTGGTCCATGAATATGGCCACTACAGCGTCGCGCGGTTATGCGGCGTCAAGGTCCTGCGCTTTTCGATCGGCTTTGGGCGGCCGCTCGCGAGTTGGGTCGGACGCAAATCGGGCACCGAGTGGACCATTTCGGCACTTCCGCTCGGCGGCTACGTCAAGATGCTCGATGAACGCGATCCCGGGCCGGGGATCCTACCTGCGGATCTGCCATACGCGTTCAACCGGCAGCATGTGGCCAAGCGGATCGCGATCGTGCTGGCCGGACCGCTGGCCAATTTTCTGTTGGCCGTGGCGTTGTTCTCGATCGTCTTCGCCACCGGCGTGGTCGAGCCGGTCGCGCGGCTGGCGACGCCGCCTGCCGGCAGTGTCGCGGCACGCGCGGGGTTCGACGGCGGCGAGACGGTCGTATCGATCGGCGACATGCAGGGCGCGGACGCCGAAGCGGTGCGGTCGTGGTCGGATTTGCGCTGGAAGCTGCTCGATGCGGCGTTCGACCATCGGCGCATCGTACTGCGGGCGCACGATGGCCGCGGGACCTACGATTTTCAAGTCGACTTGCGCAGCGTGGCGGAGCGCGATCTCGACGACGATTTCCTGAGCAAGCTCGGCTTCGACCAGGGCGGCACGTTGTCGGTCGCGGCCGTGGAACCAGGTAGTGCCGCCGAACGAGCCGGTCTCGAGCCCGGCGATACGCTGCGCACGGTGGGCGGCGCACCGATCGACGGTGCGCAGGCGTTCATCGCCTATGTGAAAGCGCACGCCGGGCGTCCGATCGTGATTGGCATCGATCGCGGCGTGCCCGTGCAGCGGCTGTCGCTGACGGTCGTGCCCGATTCGCGCGAGGATGCGCAAACGGGTGCGGCGACTGGGCGCATCGGGGCAGCGCTCGCGACCCAGGTGCAAACCGTGAATGTGCGCTATGGCCTGGGGCAGAGCGTGGCGCGCAGCGCGCGGCGTACGTGGGACATCGCCGTCTATTCGCTGCGGATGTTCGGCCGCATGCTCACGGGGCAGGCTTCGCTGAAGAATTTGTCCGGGCCCGTCACGATCGCCGACTATGCCGGCAAGAGCGCGCAACTCGGTTGGGCGCCGTTTCTTTCGTTCCTCTCGCTCGTGAGCATCAGCCTCGGTGTGCTGAACTTATTGCCGATTCCGGTATTGGACGGGGGGCATCTGTTATATTATTTGGTTGAAGCCGCAACTGGCAAAGCCGTGTCGGAACGCTGGCAACTCGTTCTGCAACGGGCTGGCCTCGTGTGCATCGTCGTGTTGTCGGCGATCGCGCTCTTCAACGATCTGGCTCGTTTAATCCATTTTTAAAGTGTCCGGCGGCACGCGCAAGCGAGAGCCGCGGCGGACAGATGTAGCTAAAAACACTGGGGAAGCACGTTGTTCAAACCTCATCGCTTTGTTCCTAAGTCGGTTGCGGTCGCGGCGCTCGCCGCTCACGGACTCGTCGCGCACGCGGCGACGGCGCCCTTCGTCGTCAAAGACATTCGGATCGAGGGCTTGCAACGGATAGAGCCCGGCACGGTGTTCTCCTATCTGCCGATCAAGCAGGGCGATACGTTTACGGACGACAAGGCATCCGAAGCGATCCGCGCGCTTTACGCGACGGGCTTCTTCAGCGATGTGCGGATCGCCACGGAGGGCGACGTCGTCATCGTCAACGTCGCCGAACGTCCGGCTATCGGGGCCATCGATTTCTCTGGCCTGCACGAATTCGACAAGGATGCGCTTGATAAAGCGCTCAAGGGCGTCGGGTTGTCGCCGGGGCGTTACTACGACAAATCGCTCGTCGATCGCGCGGAGCAAGAACTCAAGCGCCAATATTTGACGCGCGGCTTTTACGCCGCGGAAGTCACGACCACCGTCACGCCGCTCGACAGCAGTCGCGTGTCGATCTTGTTTGCGGTGAACGAAGGCCCGAGCGCGAAAATTCGCCAGGTCAATTTCATCGGCAACAAGGCGTTCAGCACCGGCACGCTGCGCGACGAAATGCAGTTGTCCACGCCGAACTGGTTCTCGTGGTACACGAAAAACGACCTTTATTCGAAAGACAAGCTCACAGTCGATCTCGAAAATGTCCGTTCGTTCTATCTGAACCGCGGGTATCTCGAGTTCAACATCGAGTCGACACAGGTGTCGATTTCGCCCGACAAGAAGGACATGTACCTCACGCTGACGGTGCACGAGGGCGAACCGTACACCGTGTCGAGCATCAAGCTGGCGGGCAATCTGCTCGATCGCGGCCCCGAGTTGCAAAAGCTCATCACGGTCAAGCCCGGCCAGCGGTTCTCGGCCGCCAAGCTGCAAGCCACGACGAAAGCGATCGTCGATAAGCTCGGTGAGTACGGTTACGCGTTCGCCAATGTCAACGCGCAGCCCGAGATCGACCAAGTGCATCACAAGGTCGCGCTGACGTTGCAGGTCGATCCCAGCCGTCGCGTCTATGTCCGGCACATCAACGTCGTCGGCAATACGCGCACGCGCGACGAGGTCGTTCGCCGCGAAATGCGTCAGCTCGAAAGCTCGTGGTTCGATTCGAGCCGCCTCGCGTTGTCGAAGGATCGGATCAACCGCCTCGGCTACTTCACCGACGTCGACGTGACGACGGTGCCCGTGGCAGGCACGGCCGACCAGGTCGACGTCGACGTCAAGGTCACGGAAAAACCGACGGGCGCAATTACGCTCGGCGCAGGTTTCTCGTCCACCGACAAGGTCGTGCTCTCGGCCGGTATTTCGCAAGACAACGTGTTCGGTTCCGGCACGAGCTTGTCCGTCAACGTGAACACGGCGCGGACCTACCGCACCCTTACCGTCACGCAGGTGGATCCGTACTTCACGGTCGACGGCATCAAGCGGATCACCGACGTCTACTACCGTACGACGCAGCCGCTTTACTACTCGACCAACTCGAGTTTCCGCATCATCACCGCGGGCGGCGACCTGAAGTTCGGGATTCCGTTCTCGGAAGTCGATACGGTGTTCTTCGGCGCGGGCTTCGAGCAGAACAAGCTCGATGTCGATTCGACCACGCCGCAAAGCTATAAGAACTACGTCAACGAATTCGGTCGTGTATCGAACAACATCCCGCTGACGGTGGGCTGGTCGCGCGACGCCCGCGATAGTGCGCTCGTACCGAGCCGCGGCTATTTCACGCAGGCGAACGCCGAGTACGGCACGCCAGTGGGTGCGACGCAGTACTACAAGGCCGACCTGCAAGCGCAGTATTACTACTCGTTCGCGCGCGGCTTCGTGCTGGGATTGAACGTCCAGGGCGGTTACGGCAACGGCCTCGGCGGCAAGCCGTTCCCGATCTTCAAGAACTACTTCGCGGGCGGTATCGGTTCGGTGCGCGGCTATGAGCCGAGTTCGCTTGGTCCGCGGGATACGTCGACGAACGACCCGATCGGCGGCTCGAAAATGGTCGTCGGCAATATCGAACTCACATTCCCGCTGCCGGGCACGGGGTACGATCGCACGCTGCGCGTGTTCACGTTCTTCGATGGCGGCAACGTGTGGGGCGATACCGCTCCGGGTATCAGCACGACCGGGTCGAACGGCTTGCGTTACGGCTATGGCGTGGGTCTCGCATGGATTTCGCCGATCGGGCCGCTCAAGCTCAGCTTGGGTTTCCCGGTGCAGAAGCACAACGGCGACCAGTACCAGAAATTCCAATTCCAGATCGGGACGGCGTTCTAACAGCGCGCCGCGCTCTGTCCAGCAACGAGAGGACGATTTTGCAAACCGGTATGTTTATCAAACGCGTGTTGGGTGTGGTGGCACTGACGGGGGCGCTCTTGGGCGGCGTCGCGCAAGCGCAGGAGGCCCGCATCGCCGCTGTCAACTCGGACCGCATTCTGCGCGAATCCGGTGCCGCAAAAGCCGCCCAAGCCAAGCTCGAGGCGGAATTCGCCGCGCGAGACAAAGACTTGCAAGCGCTCGCGGCAAAGATGAAGAAGCTATCCGATCAGATCGACTCGAGCGGCAACTCGATGTCCGCAACGGATCGCGCGCAAAAGCAGAAGGACTTGGCGCAACTCGATACGGATCTTCAGCGCAAACAGCGCGAGTTCCGTGAAGATTTGAACCAGCGTCGCAACGAGGAGTTGGCGGCCGTCTTGGAGAAGGCCAACAAGGTCATCAAGCAAATTGCCGAGCAGCAGCATTACGATTTGATCGTGCAGGAAGCCGTCTACGTGAGCCCGCGTATCGACATCACGGATCAGGTGATCAAGGCGCTGGCGGGCTCGAACGGGACGAACTGAACGACGGAGCAGCACGGTAATGGCATTGACGCTCGGGCAGATCGCCCAACGCTTAGGCGGTGAAGTCGTGGGCGATGCGACCCTGGAGGTGGCGGGCCTGGCTCCGCTCGATCAGGCTCAGCCGCATCAACTGGCGTTTATCGCCAATCCCAAGTACCTCTCCCAGGTCGATACGACGCAGGCCGGCGCGGTGTTGATCGCCCCTGGCGATCTCGAGAAGCTGGCCTCGCGCGCGGGACGCACCTTCATCGTCACGGCGAATCCTTACGCCTATTTTGCGCGAGTCGCTCAACTGTTCATCGATTTGGCTGCGCCGAAAACGCCCGCAGGCGTGCATCCGAGCGCCGTCGTGGATCCGAGCGCGCGGGTTGCGGCCAGCGCCGTGATCGGCCCGCATGTGGTGATCGAGGCGTCGGCCGTGGTGGGCGAGGATGTACGCCTCGACGCCAACGTCACGATCGGCCGCGGCACGCGCATCGGCGAGGGCTCGCATCTTTATCCGAACGTGACCGTTTATCACGGTTGCAACATCGGTGCGCGCGCCATCGTGCACGCGGGTGCGGTCATCGGTTCCGATGGCTTCGGGTTCGCCCCGGACTTCGTCGGCGAAGGCGATGAACGCACCGGAAGCTGGGTCAAGATTCCGCAAGTGGGCGGCGTGACGATCGGCGCGGATGTCGAAATCGGCGCCAACACGACGATCGACCGCGGCGCGATGGCCGATACGACGATCGAAGCCTGCGTGAAGATCGACAACCTGGTGCAGATCGGCCATAACTGCAAGATCGGCGCTTACACCGTGATCGCGGGTTGCGCCGGCATCGCGGGCAGCACGACGATCGGCCGTCACTGTATGATCGGCGGCGCGGTGGGCATTGCAGGGCACGTGACGCTTGCCGATTACGTAATCGTCACGGCCAAATCGGGCGTATCGAAGTCGCTGCTCAAGCCGGGCATCTACACAAGCGCATTCCCGGCTGTCGACCATGCGCAGTGGAACAAGAGCGCGGCGTTGATGCGCAATCTCGATAAGCTGCGCGAACGCATCAAAGTGCTCGAAACCACGCTTGCCCAGCAAGGGGGCGAGGGTTGAGACCCACCGGCGCGCCGCGCTTGGCAAGCGCGAGCGCCGGCAAGCCGGCTTAGTTCGCCGCGATCCGCATCCGTAGTAATTACCCGCGCGAGGCAGCTTGCGTGGAGCAGACACATCATGAGCACTGAAAAAATCAATCTCGACATTCACCAGATTCTTAAGCTGCTGCCGCATCGCTATCCGATCCTGCTAGTGGACCGGGTGCTGGAACTCGAGCCGCACACGCGCATCAAGGCGCTCAAGAACGTGTCGATCAACGAACCCTACTTCACGGGGCATTTCCCGCAGCGTCCCGTGATGCCCGGCGTGCTGATCATGGAGGCGCTTGCACAGACGGCGGCGCTTCTGACCTTCGCCGAAGAACCGCACGATCCCGAAACGACGTTGTACTACTTCGTCGGCATCGATAAAGCGCGCTTCAAGCGAGTCGTCGAGCCCGGCGATCAACTGATTCTCAACGCGACGTTCGAGCGCCGCATGCGCAACATCTGGAAATTCAAAGCCCACGCGGAAGTCGACGGCGTGATCGCCGCCGAAGCCGAGTTGATGTGTACGGTCAAGCACGCGGACGAGTGAGAAGGGCCAAGAACGCATGAGCAGGATTCATCCTACCGCGATCATCGAGCCGGGCGCGCAACTCGGAGAAGACGTCGAGATCGGCCCGTATGCGATCGTCGGCGCCAACGTGACGATTGGCGCGCGTACCGCCGTCGGATCGCATAGTGTCATCGAAGGTCACACGACGATCGGCGCCGATAACCGGATCGGGCACTACGCGTCCGTCGGCGGCCGCCCGCAAGACATGAAGTACCAGGGCGAACCGACTCGGCTCGTGATTGGCGATCGCAACACGATTCGCGAGTTCACTACCATCCACACGGGCACCGTGCAGGACGGTGGAGTGACGACGCTCGGCGACGACAACTGGATCATGGCGTATGTCCACGTCGGGCACGATTGCCACGTCGGCAGCAACGTGATCTTGTCCAGCAACGCGCAGATGGCGGGGCACGTCATCATCGGCGACTGGGCGATCGTGGGCGGCATGTCGGGCGTCCATCAGTTCGTGAAGATCGGCGAGCACTCGATGCTCGGCGGCGCATCGGCGCTGGTGCAGGACATTCCGCCTTTCGTGATCGCCGCGGGCAACAAGGCCGAACCGCATGGCATCAACGTCGAGGGGCTGCGGCGACGCGGTTTCTCGGCCGATGCGATCTCCGCATTGCGCAGTGCCTACAGGCTGCTTTACAAGAACGGCCTGTCGCTCGAAGAGGCGAAGGTGCAGCTCACGGAACTCGCATCGGCGGGCGGGGACGGCGACGAGCCTGTGCGCAAGCTCATCACGTTCATCGAATCGTCGCAGCGCGGCATCATTCGCTAGGCGATGACGCCTCAATCGAATGCGCCGCGCATCGCCATGGTTGCCGGCGAGCCGTCGGGCGATTTGTTGGCGGCCTCGCTGCTGGGGGGGCTCGCGCGCCGGTTGCCAGAGGGCACGCGCTACTTCGGCATCGGCGGCCCGCGCATGGCAGCGCAGGGCTTCGAAGCGCATTGGCCGATGGAAAAGCTTTCCGTTCGGGGCTACGTCGAAGCGCTGCGCCATATCCCCGAAATTCTCGGCATCCGCAACGAACTGAAGCGCCAATTGCTGGCTGAGCCGCCGCACGCGTTCATCGGTGTCGATGCGCCCGATTTCAACTTCGGGCTCGAGCAAGCGCTGCGCCGCGCGGGAATTCCAACGATTCATTTCGTTTGCCCGTCGTTCTGGGCATGGCGCGGGGGGCGCATCAAGACGATCGCGAGGGCGGTCGATCACATGCTTTGCGTATTTCCGTTCGAGACGTCGTTGCTCGAAAAAGCGCACGTGCCGGCCACCTACGTCGGTCACCCTCTCGCGGATGAAATCCCGCTCGAACCCGATGTCGCCGGTGCGCGCGCTATGCTGGGTCTGCCCGCGGCGGGGCCTGTCGTGGCGGTGCTGCCGGGCAGTCGACGCTCGGAGATCGGCCTGATCGGCCCCACGTTCTTCGAGGCGATGGCGATCATGCAGCGTCGCGAGCCGGGTTTGAGGTTCGTCATGCCGGCGGCCACGCCCGCGCTGCGAGCGCTGCTGCAACCGCTCGTGGCGGCGCATCCCGAACTGGCCCTGACGATCACCGACGGCGACGCGCAACGCGCGATGACCGCTGCCGACGCCGTGCTCGTCAAGAGCGGGACGGTCACGCTGGAAGCTGCGCTGCTGAAGAAGCCGATGGTCATCTCGTACAAGGTGCCCTGGCTGACGGGACAGATCATGCGCCGGCAAGGATATTTGCCGTACGTCGGCTTGCCGAATATTTTGGCGGGCCGCTTCGTGGTCCCGGAACTGCTGCAGCATTTCGCTACGCCCGAGGCGCTCGCGGACGCCGTGCTCGTCCAGTTGCACGACGATGCGAATCGGCGCACGCTGACCGACATCTTCACGCAGATGCATTTGACGCTGCGCAGGAACACGGCCGAATGTGCGGCCGAAGCCGTCGCGCGTGTCATTGAAGCGAGGAAGCCGCGGCTATGACGACTTCGCGACCATCGCGCGCAAAGCAGGGGAGCGAGATTGCCGATGCGCCGGCCAGTGTGCGGCCGCGCGGCAAGCCTCGCATCGCGTTGACGCAAAGCGCGCTCGATTTCGATTCGCCCCTCGACATCGTCTGCGGCGTGGATGAAGCCGGGCGGGGGCCACTGGCCGGGCCCGTCGTTGCCGCGGCGGTCATCTTGGATCCGAAGCGCCGCATCCGAGGGCTCGACGATTCCAAAGCGTTGACGGCGAAAAAGCGTGAGGCGCTTTACGAGAAGATCGTCGAGCGTTCGCTGGCTTTTTGCGTGGCTTCGGCGAGCGTCGAGGAAATCGACCGGCTCAATATCCTGCATGCGACGATGCTGGCGATGAAACGGGCCGTCGAGGGCCTGTCGATCGTGCCGACGCTCGCCCGCATCGACGGCAATCGCTGTCCGGTGCTCGCCGTGCGCAGCGAAGCGGTGATCGGTGGCGACGCGCTCGTGCCGGCCATTTCAGCCGCGTCGATATTGGCGAAAGTCACGCGCGATCGGATGTTGCAGGAGCTGCACGCTCAGTTTCCGATGTACGGTTTCGATGCGCACGTCGGGTATGGCACCCCTCGGCATTTGGCCGCCCTCGACGAACATGGACCGTGCGAGCATCATCGGCGCTCGTTCGCCCCGGTGCGCGCCGCGTTCGAACAGCGGGGCATCCGCGTGACGCTGCCGAGCAAAGTGAGCGTGGCAGCGATCGAGGCGGTTGTCGACAGTGACGCCTTCGACGAAACGGCGTTGTACGACCAAGCGTTTAGCGCCGATATCAAAGGCGCGGGCGCCGACCAATGAGTCGCCGTGCTCGCCTTAGAATGACAGCGAGCACGTTTCAAGTTCTTAGGCCTGCAAGGCCGTCTCTCTGGCTGTCAATCTCGTGAAAGCGATCACCTCGCGCGACAACCCGCTCTATAAGCGCCTCAAAGCGCTGGCTGCTTCGACACATCATCAGAAAAAGAGCGGCCAGGCGCTGCTGGAAGGCTTTCATCTTGCGTCGGCATACCTGGACGTCGCCGGCCAGCCTGAAACCTGCGTCGTCACCGATGGGGCATTGCGGCACGACGAGGCGCAGGCGATCGTCGCGCGTGTCGATGCCGAGCGCATCGTCACGCTGCCCGACGCGCTATTCGGGCAGTTATCGAACGTGGTCAATGGCGTCGGCATGCTTTTCGTCGTCAGCAAGCTCTGCGCGCCGCTACCCGAGCGCGTGGACACGACCTGCATCGTGCTGGACGGCGTGCAGGACGCGGGCAACGTGGGGTCGATTCTGCGCAGCGCCGCGGCCGCGGGCGTCAAGCAGGTGTTTTGCGCGCCGGGAACGGCCTATGTATGGTCGTCGAAGGTGCTGCGCTCGGGGATGGGCGCTCATTTCCTGCTCGATGTGCATGAAGACGTCGATGCGGCAACGCTGGTGCCTCGCCTGGCCGTACCGGCGGCCATGACCGATTCTCACGCGCCGCAGGCGCTTTACGATTGCGATTTGGCCGGCCCGATCGCGTGGATTTTCGGTAATGAAGGCTCGGGCGTCTCGGCGGCGTGGCGCTCCGCAGTCGCTTATCGCCTGACGATTCCCCAGCCCGGCGGCATGGAGTCGCTCAATGTGGCGGCGGCCGCGGCGATTTGTCTGTTCGAGCAGTGCCGCCAGCAACGCATCTCCCGCTGATCGACCCGCGCTCCCGGTGTGCGGCCCGGCCGGCGCTGGACCCCTAGGCGCGAACCCGGACTCGGCACGCGCTGTCGCCGCTTAATCTCAATAAGTCGGCCGGTCGAGCTTGACTTCCTGCAGGATCGTTGTTGCGATTTCCTCGATCGACTTATGCGTCGAGGACAGCCATTTGATTCCTTCTCGCCGCATCAGCGTTTCGGCCTCGTTGATCTCGTAACGGCAATTTTCGGGCGCAGCGTACTTGCTGCCGGGGCGCCGTTCGTTGCGGATTTCCGATAGCCGTTGCGGGTCGATCGACAAGCCGAACAACTTGTCCCGATGCGCGAGCAGCGGGGTGGGCAGTTTGCCGCGCTCGAAATCTTCGGGAATGAGCGGATAGTTGGCTGCCTTGACGCCGTATTGCATGGCGAGATAGAGACTCGTAGGCGTCTTGCCGCTGCGCGAGACGCCCACGAGAATGACGTCGGCGCCGGCGAGATTGCGGTTGGACTGCCCGTCGTCGTGCGCAAGCGAAAAGTTGATCGCCTCGATCCGCGTCTTGTATTCCTCGGTGTCGGCATTCTGGTGCCCGCGCCCGATAGCGTGCGTCGACTTCATTTCGAGCTCTTGCTCGAGCGGTTCGACGAACTGCTGGAAGATGTCGAGCACGAGGGCGTTCGAGTGCTTGACGACCGCGTTGGACGCGCTATCGACGAGCGTCGTGAAAACAATCGGGCGGCGGCCGTCGAGTTCGGCCGATTCGCTGATCTTTTCGATCGTGGCATACGCCTTGTCGATCGAATCGACGAACGGCACTCGGACGAGGCGGAATTTTTGATCGAATTGGGACAGGATCGAGTGCGCGAACGTTTCGGCGGTGATTCCCGTTCCGTCGGAGACGATAAATACGGTAGGCGGCATCGGCTAACGCTTCAGAAAGCAGCGGGCGCTGCGGGAGGAAACGCGATTTTCGCGCGTTTTCGCGAGCAGTGTGCCGGCGTTTGACATGCGACCGCAGCAGCAGAGCGGGCGGCCGGTTAGAAGCAGGGTAGAATAGCGGCAACCTGTTGGAGAAGCAATTGCAATCGGCTAAGCGAAGCGATTGCTTCTCCAACAGGTTGCGCGTGCTGCGCGTCCCGGGTCCCAATGGCCCGCGCGCACCAAGCCCACACGCGCGACCGAGTATTTTTTTCACACTTAGGGGCTTGTATGACTAACGCTGCAAACTTCACGAAGGATCAGGCGTATGTAATTCCGTTCGAACTGCTACGGATGACCGATGTGGAAATCGTGGGCGGCAAGAATGCGTCGCTCGGCGAGATGATCAGCCAACTGGCAGAGGCCGGCGTGCGCGTGCCCACGGGCTTCGCCACCACGGCATTGGCATTTCGCGATTTCCTCACGCACAACAATCTGACCGAACGGATCGCCGCTCGGCTCGAGACGCTCGATATCGACGACGTCAAGGCGCTCGCAGCCGCCGGCAAGGAAATTCGCGCGTGGATCGTCGACGCGCCGATGCAGCCGCGCCTGGAAGCCGAAATCCGTGCCCAGTTCGAGACGCTGCAAAAGAGCTCGCCCGAGGAGCTTTCGTTTGCCGTGCGTTCATCGGCGACAGCCGAAGATTTGCCGGACGCTTCGTTCGCCGGTCAGCAAGAGAGCTATTTGAACGTCGTCGGCATCGATGACGTGCTCGATCGCATGAAGCACGTGTTCGCGTCGCTCTACAACGACCGCGCGATCTCCTATCGCGTCCACAAAGGCTTCACGCATGCGGAAGTCGCGCTGTCGGCCGGCGTGCAGCGCATGGTGCGTTCCGACGTGGGCGCCGCGGGTGTCATGTTCACGCTCGATACCGAATCGGGCTTCAAGGACGCCGTGTTCATTACGTCCAGCTACGGTCTGGGTGAGACCGTCGTGCAGGGCGCCGTGAATCCGGACGAGTTCTACGTCTTCAAGACCACGCTCGAACAGGGCAAGTATCCGATCATCCGCCGTTCGATCGGCTCGAAGCTGATCAAGATGGAGTTCACGAAGCCGGGCGAGCCGGGCCGCGTGAAGACGGTCGACGTGGCGCACGAGCAGCGCAACCGTTTCTCCATCACCGACGAAGACGTGATCGAGCTGGCCAAGTACGCCGTCATCATCGAGAAGCATTACCAGCGTCCGATGGACATCGAGTGGGGCAAGGACGGCCGCGATGGCAAGATCTTCATCCTGCAGGCGCGTCCCGAAACGGTGAAGAGCCAAGGCGCGGGCAAGGTCGAGCAGCGGTTCAAGCTGCGCGGCCAATCGCAGGTGCTGGCCACGGGACGTGCGATCGGGCAAAAGATCGGTGCGGGCCGCGTGCGCGTGATCCACGATCCGTCGGAGATGGAGCGCGTGCAACCGGGCGACGTCCTGGTGGCGGACATGACGGATCCGAACTGGGAGCCGGTGATGAAGCGCGCGTCGGCCATCGTCACGAACCGCGGCGGCCGTACCTGCCACGCTGCGATCATCGCGCGTGAGTTGGGCGTGCCCGCGGTCGTGGGTTGCGGCGACGCCACCGACGTTTTGAAGGACGGTGCGCTCGTGACGGTTTCGTGCGCCGAAGGCGACGAAGGCAAGATCTACGACGGCCTGCTCGAAACGGAAGTGACGGAAGTGTCGCGCGGCGAATTGCCGCCTATTCCCGTCAAGATCATGATGAACGTCGGCAACCCGCAGCTCGCGTTCGACTTCTCGCAATTGCCGAACGCCGGCGTCGGCCTTGCGCGGCTCGAGTTCATCATCAACAACAACATCGGCGTGCACCCGAAGGCGATTCTCGAGTATCCGAACGTCGATCAGGATCTGAAGAAGGCGGTCGAGAGCGTCGCTCGCGGGCATGCGTCGCCGCGAGCGTTCTATGTCGACAAGCTGACCGAAGGCATCGCGACGATCGCGGCGGCTTTCTATCCGCGGCCTGTGATCGTGCGTCTGTCCGACTTCAAGTCGAACGAATACAAGAAGCTCATCGGCGGCTCGCGTTACGAGCCCGACGAGGAAAACCCGATGCTGGGCTTCCGTGGCGCGTCGCGCTACATCGCGCAAGATTTCGCGCAGGCGTTCGAGATGGAATGCTTGGCGCTCAAGCGCGTGCGCGAAGATATGGGCTTGACGAACGTCGAGATCATGGTGCCGTTCGTGCGTACGGTCAAACAAGCGGAGCGCGTCGTCGGCTTGCTCGACAAGTTCGGCCTGAAGCGCGGCGAAAACGGCCTGCGGCTCATCATGATGTGCGAGGTGCCGTCGAATGCCATTCTGGCCGATGAGTTCCTGCAACACTTCGATGGTTTCTCGATCGGCTCGAACGATTTGACGCAGCTCACGCTCGGCCTCGATCGCGATTCCGGCATGGAGCTCTTGGCGGTCGACTTCGACGAGCGCGACGAAGCCGTCAAGTTCCTGCTCAAGCGTGCAATTGAAGCGTGCCGCCGTTTGAACAAGTACGTCGGCATCTGCGGTCAGGGCCCGTCGGACCATCCCGATTTCGCGCAATGGCTGGCCGACGAAGGGATCGCTTCGATTTCGCTCAATCCCGACACGATCATCGAAACTTGGCAAGCTTTGGCCAAGGCGGCGAAGTAATCGCGTCCGCTTGAGGGTCCGCCCACGAATGCGGACCCTGCTTCGTGCTATAACGCCCCGGTGTATCCGGGGCGTTTCTATTTTGGGGAGACCAAGCATGACGCCGAACGATTTTCTCTGGTGGATCGGCGCCGGAGCGCTGATCGTCGCGGAGCTGCTGACGGGCACGTTCTACTTGCTGATGATCGCGCTCGGCTTCATTGCGGGTGCATTGGCGAAGTGGGGCGGGGCGAGCTTAGCCGTGCAGTATCTATCCGCAGCGCTCGTCGCCTTGGCCGCGGTCGTGCTGCTGCGGCGCTCGCGGTTCGGGCGGCGCCGCGAGCGCCGCGATGCATCGACCAATCCTGATGTCGTCCTCGACGTGGGGACCACGCTGGAAGTCGTAGGCTGGCGCGACCGCAGCGCGCGCGTGCCTTATCGCGGCTCGCAATGGGATGCCGAACTCGCGCCGGGCGAGCGCGAAGACGCTCGCTTCTACGAGATCGCAGCCGTGCGCGCCAATCGTCTCGTGCTGGTCGAGAAGGGCCATGCCTCAAAACGTACGCATCATTCGGTGTCAACAACAAAGGAGTAATCGATGGATATGACAATCGTCGGGGCCGTGCTGCTCATCGTCGTCATCGTGATCGCCGCGCAAACGGTCAAGATCGTCCCGCAGCAGCACGCGTGGGTCGTGGAGCGCTTCGGCCGCTATCACGCCACGCTGGCGCCCGGCCTCAACATCGTGCTTCCGTTCGCCGATCGCGTCGCCTATCGCCACGTGCTGAAAGAAATCCCGCTGGACGTGCCGGGGCAGGTCTGCATTACGCGCGACAACACTCAGTTGCAGGTCGACGGCGTGCTGTACTTCCAGGTGACCGACGCGATGAAGGCCTCGTACGGTTCGAGCAACTACGTGTTCGCGATTACGCAGCTGTCGCAAACGACGCTGCGTTCGGTCATCGGCAAGCTCGAATTGGACAAAACCTTCGAAGAGCGCGATCTCATCAACCACAGCGTCGTCTCGGCGCTCGACGAAGCCGCGTCGAGCTGGGGCGTCAAGGTGCTGCGCTACGAAATCAAAGACCTGACGCCGCCCAAGGAGATTTTGCACGCCATGCAGGCGCAAATCACGGCCGAACGCGAGAAGCGGGCGTTGATCGCGGCCTCGGAAGGCCGCAGGCAGGAACAGATCAACATCGCCTCGGGCGGGCGCGAGGCGGCGATCCAGAAATCCGAGGGGGAAAAGCAGGCGGCGATCAACCAGGCCCAGGGCCAGGCCGCGGCGATCCTGGCCGTGGCCGAAGCCAATGCCCAAGCGATTCAGAAGATCGCGCAAGCAATCCAATCCACCGGGGGCATGGATGCCGTGAACCTGAAGGTGGCCGAGCAGTACGTGAGCGCGTTCGGCAATCTGGCGAAGGCGGGCAACACCTTGATCGTGCCGGGCAATCTGTCCGATCTGGGTTCGATGGTCGCGTCGGCCCTTGCGATCGTCAACCGCGGCAAGAGCCCCGCCGCGGCGGAGATGCGTTGATTGTGCCCTCGGCTTAACTCGCGGTGCGCATAATGCGCGCTTTCTCGCGCTGCCAGTCGCGCTTCTTTTCGGTCTCGCGCTTATCGTGCAGCTTCTTGCCCTTGGCGAGACCGATTTCGCATTTGACGCGGCCGTCCTTGTAGTGGAAGTTCAAGGGGACGAGCGTATAGCCGCGCTGTTCGACCTTGCCGATCAGCTTCTTGATTTCGTCCCCGTGCAGGAGCAGCTTGCGCGTGCGGACCGGGTCGGGGTTGATGTGCGTCGATGCTTCGGGTAGGGGACTGATGTGCGCGCCGATCAGGAACAGTTCGCCGTTGCGTACCACGACGTAGCCTTCTTTGATTTGACCGCGTCCGGCGCGCAGCGCCTTCACTTCCCATCCTTCGAGCACGAGCCCCGCTTCATAGCGTTCCTCGATGAAGTAATCGAAGAACGCCTTTCTGTTGTCGATGATGCTCATGGATATGGACAGCGCCCAACTCGTTTAAAATCACGATTTTAGCAAAGCGGCGCCTCTCGATCCCGCCAAGCTCGCCCCTTTTTCGCCGCGCGTCGTGCTTTTTATGGCTGATGTTCAGAAAACCGTCCTCATTCGCCACTCGGCGGAGCAAATGTTCGATCTCGTCACGGACGTGGCCGACTATCCCAACTTCCTGCCCTGGTGCGGCGGCGTCGATATCCGCCGGCAGGAGGCGCACGAGATGGAAGCGCGCATCGACATCAACTTCAAGGGCATCAAGCAGCACTTTGCCACGCACAATACGCAAGAGCGGCCCACGCGCATCGACATGCGGTTCGCCGACGGCCCGTTTCGCAAGTTTACCGGGTACTGGCGCTTTACGCCGCTGCGCACCGACGCCTGCAAGATCGAGTTCGCCTTGCACTATGAATTTTCGAGTTTGATCCTCGAAAAGCTCATTGGGCCCGTGTTCCATCACATCGCCAACACGTTCGTCGAATCATTCGTCAAGCGCGCCGACGAGCGCTACGGCAGATCATGAGCGCCATGCTTTCGATCGAGGTTTGCTACGCGCGCCCCGAAGCGCAGACGTTGGTTGCGCTGTCGCTGCCGGCCGGCGCGACGGTGGGCGACGCGCTTGCCGCCAGCGGCATGTCCGCTCGCCACCCCGAAATCGATCCGGCTACCGCGAAGGTCGGCGTTTTCGGCAAGCTCGCAACGCTCGATACGCCGCTTGCCGACCACGATCGCGTCGAGATCTATCGGCCCCTCATCGTCGACCCGAAGCTCGCGCGGCAGCGCCGCGTGGAAAAGACTCGCCGCGCCGGGTCGGTCGAAGGCCGTAAATGGCTGCACAAGGATTCGCGCTGAGCCCCGCCGCCCCTATGATGCAGGCGTTTTGACGTTTGCCGGGAGCGGCGCCGCATGGCCCGAGCCATCATCGTGACGTCGTACCGACCAGGTGACCCCCGCCAGCAATAGCACGATTGCGGCAGCTTCGAGCGGTCGCGGCAGCCGCGCATCGTGGATAAAGCCATAAAGCAGGGCGAAAAGCGTCTCGAAGACGATCAACTGTCCGGACAGCGTAAGCGGCACGCGCTTGGAGGCTGCGTTCCACAGGCCCGTGCCCAGCCATGACGCACCGAAAGCGAGCCCCAGATTGAGCAGCCAGAACGCGTGCCAGCGGGTTTGCGCGGGCGGCGTCGGCAGCATGGCGCCGGGGATGATCGGGCAGGCGCTCCAGAGCAGCGCGCCAAGTATCCCCGTCGCTAGTCCGAGCAGGACCGACCACTCGTTGCCGTCGAAATGCGGGTTGCGCCGCAGGTAGCGTGCGTTTTCGACAGCGAACCAAGTCCAACTCGCCAACGCGCCGGCAGCGCAAAGCACCCCCACGAGCTTGTCAGCCACCCCAGCTGCGCCGCGCGGCGAGGGCCCGGCCGCAAAAACATCGACGTTGATGCAAACGATGCCGGCGACGACGAGCAGCAAAGGCCAAAGCAGCCGCTCGAGCGCGACGGCTCCGGCGTCGCGCCTGCCGGCAAGCGTCACGGTGACCGGCAGCACCCCAACCACGAGCGAGGTCGGCCCGATGCCGATGCGATGCACGCCCGCGGTCAGGAAAACGTAATAGACCAAATTGCCGACGAGCGCGAGCTTGCCCACGGCGACGAGATCGGCACGCGTGAGCTTGGCTGCGAGCCGGCGCGCCATCGGCAGAGCGGCCGCCAGCGACACGAGGCCGTACATCATACAGCGAGCCGCGCCCAGCATCATCGGCGGAAAATCGGGCAGCAGGCGCGGCACCAGAAAGACCGTGCCCCATATCGCTCCCGCGAGCACCCCGTACATCACGCCGCGCCTCATGCTTGCCCTTTCGTTTCGTCAGTCGAGGAGGCAGATTACTTGCGGGGCGCGGATCGGTCTTGTTCGATTCTGCAATAGCGAACCGCGAAAGGGGGAGACGCGGCGCTTGCGACACGTCCGGTGTGCCGCCCGCTTTTCTCCCCCATTTCTTGCGTTCGTGACTGCGAACGCGCGCCGCGAGCAAACGAAACTCGCGCGAACGCGGGTCGAACCAAAAACCGAAACGCGCGACTGCGGACGACGCAGAAAAACGCGTAACTTACTGTTCGCGCAGTGAAAAGCAGGGAGGTATCGCGTATAATTCGCTTTTGCGCCTATAGGATTTGCCATGCGTCTGATCCAAAAAGCACTCACGTTCGATGACGTGCTCCTCGTCCCGGCGTTCTCCGAAGTTCTGCCGCGCGACACCAGCCTCAAAACCCGGCTGACCCGCAACATTTCCGTGAATATGCCGCTCGTCTCGGCGGCGATGGATACCGTCACCGAGGCGCGGCTTGCGATTGCGATGGCGCAGCAAGGCGGCGTCGGCATCATTCACAAGAACCTGACGGCTGCCGAGCAGGCGCGCGAGGTGGCGAAGGTCAAGCGTTTCGAATCGGGTGTCGTGCGCGATCCGATCACCGTTCCGCCGCACATGAAGGTGCGCGATGTCATTGCGCTGTCGCTGCAGCATGGCATTTCGGGCTTTCCGGTTGTCGAAGGCGCGCAGTTGATGGGCATCGTCACGAACCGCGACCTGCGTTTCGAAACGCGGCTCGATGAGCCGGTGCGCACGATCATGACGCCGCGCGAGCGGCTCGTCACGGTCAAGGAAGGCACGGCGCTCGCCGACGCCAAAGCGCTGATGCACAGCCATCGCCTGGAGCGCGTGCTCGTCGTCAACGATGCGTTCGAGTTGCGCGGCCTGATGACCGTGAAGGACATCACGAAGCAAACAGAGCACCCCGACGCCTGCAAGGACGAGCATGGCAAGCTGCGCGTGGGTGCAGCGGTCGGCGTCGGCCCCGAGAACGAAGAGCGCGTGGCGGCACTGGCCGGCGCCGGCGTGGACGTGATCGTCGTCGATACGGCGCACGGTCATAGCAAGGGTGTGCTCGAGCGCGTACGCTGGGTCAAGAAGCATTTCCCGCACGTCGAAGTCATCGGCGGCAACATCGCCACCGCGGATGCGGCGCGAGCGCTCGTCGAATATGGCGCGGACGGCGTCAAGGTCGGGATCGGGCCGGGCTCGATCTGCACGACGCGAATCGTGGCGGGCGTGGGCGTGCCGCAAATCACGGCCATCGCCAATGTCGCCGAAGCGCTGAAGGGCACGGGCGTGCCGGTCATCGCCGATGGCGGCGTGCGTTTCTCGGGCGACGTCAGCAAGGCGCTGGCAGCCGGAGCCAACGCGGTCATGATGGGTAGCATGTTCGCCGGCACGGAAGAGTCGCCGGGCGACGTATTCCTCTACCAAGGCCGCCAGTACAAGTCCTATCGTGGCATGGGCTCGGTCGGTGCAATGAAGGACGGTGCCGCCGATCGCTACTTCCAAGACAATTCGGCGAACATCGATAAGCTCGTGCCCGAAGGCATCGAAGGCCGGGTGGCTTACAAGGGCTCGGTGGGCGCAATCATCTTCCAACTGATCGGCGGCGTGCGTGCCAGCATGGGCTACTGCGGCTGCAGCACGATCGACGAAATGCACGAGAAGGCGCAATTCGTCGAAATCACGGCGGCCGGCATTCGCGAGTCGCACGTGCATGACGTGCAGATCACGAAAGAAGCGCCGAACTATCACGTTGACTAACCGCCCATGAAACCGCTGCTGCGCGCTGTTCTCATCCTCGACGCCGGGCTCTACCTGAGTTCGGGTGCCGTGCTGCTGCTTACGCCGCTCGCGGGTGTGCAGCGCGCACTGCAATTGACGGCGATCGAACCGGCGATGGTCGGGCAGATGTTGGGGTTGGCACTGTTGGGGCTTGCGTGGTTGTCGTTGCGCGGCGCTGTTGATGGCGCGATGACGATCGGCGTCGCCAAGATCGTCGGCCACGTGACCTGGCTCGCCGGCGCGCTCGTGCTCGTTTGGACGCTAGTGCCGCCGCATACCTTGTGGTTTCCCGCGCTCGGGATCGTGCCGAATCTGCTCGTCGGCGCTTTGCTGGTCTTGATCGGCCTCGGGGGGGCTCGCTTCGCGCAAGCGGTACGCCGGCGTGAAATCGCCAAGGCGGCGCAGGCGGCTGGCGCCAAGAGCCGAGTGCCGGCCGACGTGCCTGCCGCGGCTGCGTCGGTGCCGGTCGAACCGGTGCTTCGGCCCGCGCCGGAACGCGGCACCCCGGCGGCGGCGCCCGCTGTGCCCTCGGCCGTACCGCCTTCGACGCCTGCCGCAACCGCCGAGCGCGATGCCGCGCTGCGCTCGGAGGCGACGGCCCGCGGGGCCGCTGCTTCGGCGGGCGCGGCCAGCGGCAGCGACGACGTGCGTTCGGGCCAGAGCACGTCCGCGCCACGGCCGCCGTTTCATGGTTGAGCGCGCGATCGTTCGCATCGGCGCTTTCGCCCCGCTCATATCTTGCGTTCGCGCCCTGCGGGTGCGCGGCGCGCTTTGTTTGACCGTTCATGTGCAGCGCCGCGCGCGCTGTACGTTGCATTCGTCCACTATCGACCGTGCCTGCCATGCATGACAAGATCCTGATACTCGACTTCGGTTCGCAAGTTACCCAACTGATCGCACGCCGCATCCGCGAAGCGCACGTCTATTCGGAAATCCATCCGTACGACGTCGACGACGCATTCATCCGCGAGTTCGCGCCGAAGGGCATCATTCTTTCGGGCGGCCCGAGTTCGGTCACGGACGCTGAGACGCCGCGCGCGCCGCAAGCGGTGTTCGAATCGGGCGTGCCGGTGCTGGGCATTTGCTACGGCATGCAGGCGA
Organism: Paraburkholderia sp.; assembly: GCA_004322045.1. Classification (GTDB taxonomy): domain Bacteria; phylum Pseudomonadota; class Gammaproteobacteria; order Burkholderiales; family Burkholderiaceae; genus Trinickia. The sequence continues at coordinate 480,339 of SCRN01000040.1, read as the reverse complement.
TGGCGGAGCAGCTCGGCGGCAAGGTGGATCTTGGCCACGTGCGCGAGTTCGGCTATGCCGAAGTGCGTGCGCGCAATCATACGAGTCTGCTCAAAGGCATCGAGGATTTCCGCACGGCGGAAGGTCATGGGATGCTGAAGGTGTGGATGAGCCACGGCGATAAGGTCACGCAGATGCCGGACGGGTTTGCGCTGATGGCGTCGACCGAGTCGTGTCCGATTGCGGCGATGGCCGACGAGGCGCGCCATTTCTACGGCTTGCAGTGGCACCCGGAAGTGACGCACACCGCCAAGGGGCGCGCGATGCTCGAGCGCTTCGTATTGCAGATTTGCGGCGCGAAGCCCGATTGGGAGATGGGGCATTACATCGACGAAGCCGTGGAGAAGATTCGCGAGCAAGTCGGCAGTGAGCATGTCATCTTGGGCTTGTCCGGCGGTGTCGATTCGTCGGTGGCGGCGGCGTTGCTCCATCGTGCGATCGGCGATCAACTCACCTGCGTGTTCGTCGATCATGGCCTGCTGCGGCTGAACGAAGCCGAGCAGGTGATGGCGACTTTCGGCGATCACCTGGGTGTGCGCGTGATCCACGTCGACGCGAGCGAAGCGTTCCTCTCCAAGCTTGCAGGCGTGACGGACCCTGAACAGAAGCGCAAGATCATCGGCGCCGAGTTCGTCGAGGTGTTCCAAACCGAGGCGGGCAAGCTGACCGATGCCAAGTGGCTAGCGCAGGGCACCATCTACCCGGACGTGATCGAATCGGCCGGGAAGGGCAAGAAGGCGACGCATACGATCAAGAGCCACCATAACGTCGGCGGTTTGCCCGAGACGTTGAATCTGAAGTTGCTCGAACCGCTGCGCGAGCTTTTCAAGGACGAGGTGCGCGAGTTGGGCGTGAAGCTCGGTTTGCCGCATGAGATGGTGTATCGCCATCCGTTCCCTGGGCCGGGCTTGGGCGTGCGGATTCTGGGCGAGGTGCGACGCGACTTCGCGGACTTGCTGCGCCGTGCCGATGCGATTTTCATCGAGACGCTGCGCGACACGATCGACAAGGAAACGGGCAAGTCGTGGTACGACCTGACGAGCCAAGCGTTTGCGGTGTTCCTGCCGGTGAAGAGCGTGGGCGTGATGGGCGACGGGCGCACGTACGAATATGTGGTTGCGCTGCGCGCGGTGCAGACGCTCGATTTCATGACGGCGCATTGGGCGCATCTGCCGCACGAGCTGCTCGGGCAGGTGTCGAACCGCATCATCAACGAAGTGCGGGGGATCAATCGCGTCGTTTATGACATCTCGGGGAAGCCGCCGGCGACGATTGAGTGGGAGTAATTTAGGATCCTCTGCAGTGGTCTGCAGAGGTCCGTCGACTCCTTGGTTTCCCACACAAAAACAAGGGTTTATCGACTATTTTGGTCCGCTGCCGTCCGTCGGCAGCGCCGCGTCGCCGACGGCATGAGCGACGGGATGGCATCTTTCTCTGCAGACTATCCATTTTGATACCGTCACGGCGCGTGACGGTATCAAACACGGTATCAGTTCACGGAGTATTGCATGCTTACGGACCTCGAATTGCGGGCGCTCAAGCCCACCGGCAGGATATACAAGGTTGCTGACCAGCGTGGCCTGTATGTGGCGGTTACCCCGTCCGGAGCGGTGAGTTTCCGCTTCGACTATCGTCTGAATGGGCGCCGGGAGACCTTGGTCATAGGCCGCTACGATCCCGGGCTACCAGCACGCGGCGCACGCGCTGCTGACGAACTTTCCTTTGGCATGTCGCTGCGTCTTGCGGAAGCAAGGCTGCTCCTTGAGCGGGCTCGTCGGGAAGTGGAACACGGCGTCAGTCCGTCGAGAAACAAGGTTGAAAAGCGTGTAGAAGCGGCCGAAGCGATGACGTTCGGGAAGTGGGCCGAAAAATACTACGCGGAAGCCACGCTCGCGGAATCGACCCGCGCGATGAGGAAATCCGTTTACGACCGGAATCTTGCAGCGGAGTTCGGGCGACTGAAGCTCGAAGAGATCACACCTTCAAGACTCCTAACGAGGTGCGAGAAGATCAAGGAGCGGGGTGCGGCCGCGCCCTCCGTTCAGGCGCGCGACATCGTCCTACAGGTCTACCGTTTCGTGCAGGCAAGAGGGCTGAAGGTAGCCAATCCTGCAGAAGACATACGGCCTTCCGCTATTGCTACCTTCAAGCCGCGGGACCGGGCACTGACACCCGGGGAGATTCACGTGTTTTTCAAAGGATTGGAGCGCACAGCGACCTTGCCAACATTGCGTCTGGCCATCAAGTTCATGTTGCTTATAATGGTGCGCAAGTCAGAATTTATTCTCGCTCAACTGGAGCGAGGTGGATTTTAATTCGGCGGTCTGGACCATCCCGAAAGACCGCATGAAGGCAGGGCGTGCGCACAACGTCTTGTCGTGGGGGACGCGCGGTATACAACAAGGCTGAATATGCCGAGCAGCGAAGAGCGATGCTACAGACTTGGGCAGATATGCTTGAGGGGGGGATAGTGAAGAACCCTGAATCTGATAGCACTGCTAAGGCATCCATGTCAAAAGTGCTCTAGAACGGAAGCTTGAAGAGACAAATTCAATCGATAATTTTTTGATTTGCTTCGCGGTCTTCCGAGCATCTCGACACATACCCCATATGCCGATTGGGGCGGACTTTGCTCCCACGTTTTCCCAATACGAGGGACGGCATTCGCGGGACCCGCGGAGGAATTTTCTACTCGACCAAGCTAGTTCGCGCATGCTGTGCATGCCTAACGTGAATAACATCGCTGGATGCAAGTGGTCAATTCATCCAGCGCAGCCGACAGATCGCTCAGATCCATATGCGCGTATCCAAGCAAAAAGCCATTCGACTCTTCCATAGTCGAACTTGCAAATTCCCGCACTTCGTTGAAGACGATGCCGCGTGAATTCAAGGCCTTTCGCAATTCGAGATCAAATGCCCGCTCACGGCCGGCCACAACAACGTGCAACCCCCCTTCATCGCCTCTCAAGTCGATTTCGCCGAAGTAGTCGGCCAAGCGTCTGCGGACCAAGTCGCGCATCGCGCCATAGTGGCGTCGTACTCTGCGCAGATGCTTGTCGAGCTCTCCTGAGACCAACAGGGTCTCGATAATTTTCTGGACCGGCCAGGAGACATGGACACGTTCGCGTTCGATGTGTGCGGCCAGGGCGGTTGCTGCAGCCCTAGGTGCCGCAATAAAGCCGAGCCGCAGGGAGGGGCTGACTGCTTTCGCAAACGTGCTCAGGAGTAGCGTATTTTCCGGTGCGCTCGCAAACAACGGCGGATAGCGCGTGCCTGCGTAATGGAATTCGCAGTCGTACTCGTTCTCGACAATCATTGTCCCGTGTGTGCGAGCGAGGTCAATGAGCGAACGACGCCGCGGTCCGGACAGACGACCGCCAAGCGGGTATTGGTGCGCTGGCGTCACGTGTATCAACGCTGGAGTTGTCAGCGAATCAATGATCCGTTCAACCAACACTCCTTCGTCATCGACGGGCACGTGGTGCAGCGTCGCTCCTGCGCGCGCGAATGCCCAGTTGGCCCCCAAATATCCAGGGTCTTCGACCGCACACATGTCGCCATCGCGCAAGAATGTGCGGGATACGAGATGCAGTGCTTGCCCAGTTCCGTGGGTAACAACAATCTGATTGGGATCGACCGACACTGAACGATGTTCATGCAGCCAGTGCGCAATGGCATGGCGTAATCCTGATTCTCCGCGTGGGTCGCCATATCCTGCCGGTGGAAGATGCCGCCCGGCTTCACGGCATGCGTTGCGCCATGCCTCCAACGGCAGTGCCCGCACATTGACCTGCCCAAGTCGCCAGTCGAATGCGGCGACCGGTTGCGGCGGCGCATCGCTGTTCTCATTATCGATACGTCGCAAAACAGACGATTGCCGGATGATGGCTTCTCGACGAGGAGCGGCAAATGCTCTGCTTGCGGCCACGAAGGTCCCACTTCGGCCGCGTCCTTCCAAGGCGCCATCGGCAATCAATTCGTCATAGGCCTCTACCACGCAATTACGCGCGATACCCAGTTGCTGCGCTAGGTCGCGTGTCGGTGGAAGGCGAGTTCCGCATGGCAGGACCGCATTGTCGATCCGCTCACGTAATTGTCTGATGATTTGACGGAACACCGGTCCGCTTGCATACCGGTCGATCTCAAGGTCGACCAAAGCAGGATGGGATTGTTTCGATACGGCTGGGCGAACCATAGACGCGATGAAATTCCATTTTTTTGGTTCTTAAAAAATACACGAAAAACGTCAAAATTCAAGAACCAAAGACAGCGCGGACCTTCCATGCGTATTCGCATCATCACTGACGACTTCACGAGTGCACTTGACGGCACTGCCTGTTTTGCCGAGCGCGGCTGGGATACGGCTGCGCTGCTTCGACCGGAAGATGCCACGAATGTCGCGGCAATAGCCGTAGTAAGCCTCGACACGGATACACGCGAGCATGCCGTGACTGGCGAACGGGTGGCGGGTGCTGCGCGTGCCTGGGGCGATGCTGACATCCTCGTCCTGCAGTTCGACTCGACTTTGCGAGGGCGCGTCGCCAACGATTGCATGAGTGTCCTTACCGCGTCCGGTCGTCGTAAGTTGCTGATCGCGCCGGCCTTTCCTGCGGGTGGGCGGACGACCGAGGCTGGCTGTGTGCTTGTCGATGGTGTTCCTGTGCATGAAACAGCATTCGGTGGCGATCCTACGTTGCCGGTACGTGAATCGAGCGTACCCGTGTTGTTTCTCGCGCAGGGTGTGCAGGTCGCCGTCGCACAAGATGCAACGCACGCGAAAGTCCTGCTCGAAGAGCATGATGCTGTCGTCATGGATGCGCGTACTGAGGATGATCTCGACGCACTGGTGGGTCTGTTCGCCGGTTCGAGAGATCTGGTGCTGGCTGGTTCCACGGGGTTGCTGCGCGCGCTTGCTCGCGCGTTGTCGCAGCCTGACCCGGCTCCCCAACCAGCGGCCTTGTCCTGTCGTGCTCCTTGGCTCGTTGTGGGCAGCCTCAATCCGAGGTCGCGTCGCCAGTTAGACGTGGCACGCGAGAACTGCCGGATCAACGTGCTGGCTACCGGCAGCGATCGCCTGCTTGACGAAGCTTTAACGGAAGCGGCACTGCGTGACCTGGTGATGCAGGTCACCAACCTCATAGCCAGCGGTGCATGTGACGGCCTTGTCGTCACAGGCGGCGAGACCGCCAGACGCATCGTCGACGCACTGCCTGGCGTGTCGTTGCACGTCCATCGAGAAATCCTGCCGGGGGTGCCGCTTTTCGAGGTCCGCACTTCGAAAGGTAGCTTCCCGATGATCACGAAGGCCGGTGGCTTTGGCGACGACGACGCGCTACTGACCTGTCTCGACGTATTGACTGGAGTAAAACCATGAAACAGAAACTGATCGCCGTGACGATGGGTGACGCGGCCGGCATCGGGCCGGAAATCGTCGTCAAGACATTCTCGAACGCCTTGTTTATCGCCGACTATCCGTCGTTCGCCATCGGCGATGCCGGCGTGCTGCGGCGTGCGGCCGCCGCGCTCAATTTGCCACTCGAGATCCGCGAGACGGATACGGTTTCGGATATCGCACCACGCCCGGGCACGCTCGACGTGCTGCGCGTGCCGGGTGCCGAGCCGTTGCCTGCCGATTTGCCGATTGGTGCAATCAGCGCGCTGGCTGGCGAAGCGGCATTTGGCGCGATCAGTACCGCGATTGATCTGGCGATGAAGCACGAGATCGCAGGCATCTGCACCGCTCCGATTCACAAGGAGGCGCTTGCTGCTGCCCACGTGCCTTATCCGGGCCACACGGAGATGCTCGCGGATCTTTCCGACACGCGAGACTACGCGATGATGCTCGTGAACCCTACGTTACGCACGATTCTTGTGACGGTTCACTGCTCAATGCGTGACGCGATCGCTAAGCTGTCCGTCGAGGGCGAACTGCGCGTTGTCCGACTCGCCCATCGTGCGATGAAAGAACTTGGCATCGAGAATCCGCGCGTGGCCGTGGCGGGTCTGAATCCTCATGCCGGCGAGGGAGGGCTGTTTGGTCGGGAAGACCTCGACATCGTCGCGCCGGCCATCCAGCGTGCCCGGGCGGAAGGCATCGATGCTAGTGGTCCGTGGCCCGGCGACACCGTGTTCATGAACGCACGCCGTGGCCGCTTCGACATTGTGGTGGCGCAGTACCACGACCAGGGGCTTATTCCGGTCAAGCTTGCCGGCGTCGAAGACGGCGTGAACATTACCGTCGGCCTGCCTTTCGTGCGGACGAGTCCGGATCACGGTACGGCGTTCGATATCGCTGGCAAGGGTATTGCAGACCCCGCCAGTCTGCAAGTCGCACTTCAAACAGCCCATCAATTCACCCGTTCCCGGGCGTGAGTCACCCATATACTCAAGGAGTCTAACGTGTCCTCCCATTTCATTCTGATGCTGACGGAGAACGACGCTACGGTTCCCGATGCGTTAGCGGTCTACGACAGCCTGCGCGACGGCCCCGTTCACTATGTCGGCTTCAAGGATATCGGTCTGCCGGTCGCCTCGCTCAAGCAACTGGCTCAACGCATCCGGGCCGACGGCCGCAAGGTCATGCTCGAGGTCGTCGCGACGAGCCGCGAAAGCGAACTTGAATCGATTCAGGCCGCGCTCGATATTGGCGTCGACTATCTGCTCGGCGGTCGCCACGTCGAAGACGCGCTTGCCATGCTGCGCGGCTCTTCGGTCCAGTATTTCCCGTTTGCTGGTCGCACGATCGGGCACCCGACGGTACTAGAAGGTACGATGGACGAGATAGTGGAGGACGCGCGTCGCATTGCGGCCATGCCTGGCATACATGGGCTCGATCTGCTCGCCTACCGCTTCGCGGGCGAAGGCGATCCGGCCGAACTGACGCGGCGCGTCACGGAAGCCGTGCAGGTCCCCGTCATTGCAGCCGGCAGTATCGACGGCGAGGTGCGCGTCAAGGCTATGATCGATGCTAGGACCTGGGGTTTCACAGTCGGCAGCGCGTTGTTTCAGGGTACGTTCGTCAAGCGTCTGCTGCCGACGCAGATCGACACCATTTTCCAGATCGAAGGAGTGACGGCATGAAGCTCAACAAGGTTAATGTCACGGCAGCATTCTCGGCCGTCAGCGAATACTGGTCGCCCAAGATCGGTGGCGACATCAATGATTCGCAGATCAAGTTCGCCAAGTTCAGCGGTACGTTCAACTGGCATCATCACGATCACGAAGACGAGCTGTTCTTCGTGGTGAAGGGCACGCTGCGCATGAAGCTGCGGGCCGAGAATGGCGGCGATGTCCTGATCGAGGAGGGTGAATACCTTATCGTGCCGAAGGGTACCGAGCACTGCCCGGAAGCCGTGACGGCCGAAGTGCATTGCCTGCTGCTCGAGCCGAAGACGACGGTCAATACCGGCAATGTCGTCAACGAGCGCACGCGCACGAACCTCGAGCGCATCTGAACCGTATGGCGCTCGACCTCTGGGCACTCCTGGGGCAGTTGCATGAGTGCCGGTTCGTGGACCTGACCCATGCGTTCGACGCGTCGATTCCGCATTCGCCGTTCTTCGAGCCCGAGACGCGTACGGTCTTGTACGATCACGCGCCTGCGCGCGGCGCGATGGGGCAGGGGTTCCTTGCGCATCGCTACAGCTTCGTTGGCCAGTGGGGTACGCACGTCGATCCGGGCGTGCACTTCGTGGCAGGCCGCAGGTTTCTCGACGAGATCCCGGTGAGCGAAATGATTCTGCCGCTTGTCGTCATCGACATCCGCGAGCAGGTGGCCGCCAATGCGGACTATTGCTTGACGACCAACGACATACTGCATTGGGAAACGCGTCACGGTCCGATGCCGCACGGGTCATTCGTCGCTAAGCACAGCGGTTGGTCGTCGCGCTGGCCGGATCGCGAGAAGATATCGAATCGCGACCCGGAGGGCGTGGCGCATTTCCCCGGCTGGACGCTCGAAGCGCTACGCTATATCTTCGAGGTACGCGGCGCTACGGCCTGCGGACATGAGACGCTGGATACCGACGGCGGCCTCGCGATCAGTCGTGGCGATGGTTCGCTCGAACGCTATGTGCTCGATCAGGATCGATGGCAGATTGAGCTGCTGGCCAACCTCGACGCAGTACCCGAGGTGGGGGCGCTTATCGTCGCAACGTGGCCAAAGCCGAAGCGTGGTTCCGGATTTCCGGCGCGTGTTTTTGCGATTGTGCCGTAACCGCAATACGTTGTCTTTTATCGGCCCGAACTTATCGGTCGCGCCGCCCCTTCAGCAATCGCAGCCAGGGCATCGGTGTCATATTCCCGGTAAGTGCGGCTTCCCGCCTGTCGCGCAGTCGATCGGATAAGCCCCAATTCTTCATAATGACGGATGCCGTCCTTGGACAGGCCCGATAACGTTGCAAGCTTGCTGATCAGCACGAAGTCATGTTCCTTCTTTCGTAAGCCATACGTACCACTTGACTGTGGGGTTCCCCGATAGTTTATAAGGAAGGCCTATCGTTCACGGTGCTGAACTCCATGACGACGCGTGCGTCTAGCTCTGGAGCGAATGAAGTCTGCCAGGGATCGTTGCCGGGGTTGAAATCATGGCTTCAGCAAGCTCTGCCAGGATTACCTTGGAAGGTGTCTGACGGTATCGATGACGATATCCTTGGAGAAATCGCCCTCAAATGCGTAGTGTTCCTGATCCATCGACGAAAGCACGGGTTGAATCTCCGATGCAGTCTATCGACAGCCGTTAACTGCCGACTAGGTTTTTCGGTATCGGTGACGGTATCGTCGACACACGCGCTGGCCAGAGCCGCGTCCCCGCAAGGATGTAAGCACCGGGTTGACAATCGAGTGGGAGTGAGTATTTTTTAAATTCTCTTTTGAATCAATGGCTTACGGTGATCAATAAATTACGTGCCTCCGATTCTAAATTGCACGACGTGGGTCCGTAAGTCATTGATTGTATGGAAGTTATAGCCCTGTTTCGGTGCTTGCATAAAGTCCGGAGTCGCCGCAGTTTGACGGTATTTCTGACGGTATCGATGGGCGGCATGCGTAGAGACTCGCTTGATACCGTCAGCGACGTCGATGGTATCGGCGAGCGGTGAGAAAGGCGCTTGGTCTCTTCGGGATGACTTAGGGAGGCGGAAGTTGCAGCGGCGCTCGGGAGCTCGGTCAGGACGTCAACTAGCGGGTAGCCGGAATTGCTGTGCGATGGGGACTTCTCGTTCGGCGATCGCATTGCGCCGCATCCCGCGTTCGAGTCGTCTTTTGGCATGGGGCAGAAATCGGCCAGGTTCGGACATTCGACAGCCTCCTTCAATTCATTGACAATCGGTCTCCGGCGCGAGAATTACAACACGCCTCGACTAAAACCAACCGAATGGGCGAATGCCAATGAATGCGCGTTACAGCCACGGTACGTTGCAGAGGACGGCAACGCTAATCCAAGAGCGTTTTCACACGTCGACCGAGCGCTCGAAAGAACTAGCTGCCCAATTGCTTGACGGGATTGATGCGCACGGACTCGATCCTGATGATTGGGAAACTGTAGTGGCCACTGTCAACGTCGTGGTTAGAGCGTGGATTTCCAGCGACGTAGGTAATTAGCCAGCGTTGCCAGCGCAGATCATTGAATGGCCGTTGCTGGGTATTTCGAAGGTCCCTTCCGGGTCGACGAGCGACAACAGCGGTGCTCTGGTGGCTCGTCGCGGCATGTCGCGAGAGTCGCTCGTAGGCATTCACTCGTTGGCATGCCTCCGGATCTTGCGCGTTAATGCGCCCCAAGAGCGCAACCCCGGAACCAGAGGACTGGTTGCTGAGTACCGAAGTGGGAATAGCCGACGCAGACTTCGACGGAGTTGCTGGCGCGCGGCGAGTGCCGCGCGGACTACGCGATCCGTTTGAACAGCGTCGGATAGTCTTCGACCAGCCAATTTGTATCGATCGCCAGCTCCGCCTTAAATTGCCGGAACAGCCCCTCGTACAGATAGCGCCGCCGCGGCTCGACGCACGTGTACGCCTGATCGGCAGGCTCGACCGTCAACGCCGGCAGCGCCAGATAGGCGACGCGGATTTCGCGCCGCTCGCCCTTCATCAGCCCGAGCCGGCGGATTGGCAGGGTATTCGTGAATGGTGTGGCCGAAATGTCGACGTCGATGCAGCCGTCGAGCGCCGCCAGTGGCTTGCCGTCAATGTCGTGCCAATGGCCGTTGCCGTCAGCCGATACGACCAGTGTGCGCCCGTCGGTAAGCGCGACCAGTACGCGGCGCACCGTCCAGTCGGGCGCCATGTCAACCCGGTAGTGCGCTCCATACGGCGAGCCGAAGCGCGTGCCGACGACCACCGCCTCGCCGATCACGCGATCCGGCCATTCGTTCAACACCAGATGCTCGGCGCCCACACCCTCTTCCGGGACCCACTGCGCAACGCATGTCATCTTTGATTCCTCCACAGGCGCGATTGGAGCCGTAATGGGTGTGGATATCACAGTTTGCTGCTGGCGGTCACGGAGTAACGCGAAAAATCGCCTGTGGGACGGTAGAGCCTGGTCCGACCTTTCAAACGCGACAGGTATCCGCGGCGCAGATCAGCTGATCCCCGCATAGGTTGATCACGTGTGACGCGTCGTCGTCGGGGGCGTCGACCTTGCCAGGATTTCCGGGATCGGCCAGGAAGTATCATTCGCCCGAGGCGACGCCCGGACATTGAGACGTCGGCTCCACCCCAAGAAGCGGCCGAACGATTCGAGAAACCTATTGCATCCGCCGGTTGAATCCGCAACCCGACGCGGACAGTCGACTCCCTCCCTTGCGGCCGTTCACCACTGGTCGTGGCGCGATGAGGTGCCAACGCCTCCATGGAGGTGAGGCGCGCCGGCTTCGTAGAAGGGAGCAGTCATGGAGAATGGATCGACTCCGGGGAGGTGTTAGAGTTCTCAGGGTATAGTGGACATATAAGCCGCCAGAGCAAATCACATCACATTGACGAGACCGGCCAGTTTCCCTCCATGTTCTCCGATGGGCAGTTCAAACTCATCCACTTGTGGGCGGCTAAATTCCCCCAGGCAGGACGAGCGGATTATGTGTCGGATTCCACAGCCGACGTACTGCCTTGCCTTCACGACACCACACGGACGATTGATGATAAGTATTTCGAGTTTTGATGAACTTCTTCGCCTCGCACGGCAACAACCGGAGCCACAGCGTCTGCTATTCGTATTTACCTCAGTTGAGTTGCCCGATGATTGCACGCCAGACCAACTGACCCGCTTCGAAGCGGGTCAGGGTGGCGCGTTGACGCCACTGATGTGCGTGGACAAAACACCTGAGGAACTTGGTACGTTTAGCGATCTGGTCGCGGAATCACGACAGATGCTCCAGGAATGGGCAATCGTCTTCGTCGCGGCACTCTCGGGTAAAAACGGGTGTGTGCCGCGAACTGAGGATGCCGAAGCGGCGTTGAACAGGATGGTGGAATCGATCAAGACTGGTTCTGTCGGGATGTTTATTCCGTTCGATACCCACGGTCATCCAGTCCAATTTGGTCCCACCTCTGAACAGATCTCTCATTGACGGTGATGGTCTCGCCAATGACGCATTCTCCACGGAAACGGGTCACCCCCAATTGCCCGGCGACACGGATGTCTTCGATGTTTTCAACAAAGCGAGCATTGATCCTCCAGTGCAGTCCAACAACGGCAGCCAACTGCTGGGCATGGCATTCGGTATCGCTGGCGGTATTGACGCAGCGTGACCCGGTAGAGACGCCGTCCCCGCAAGGCACTAGCCACTGGATTGACAATCGAGTGGGAGTAGAGGGGGCTGTTGAAATTCCTTTTTAAGTGCTTCGGAGATTGTTGTGCCTAAGCCCACTCAAACGAAAGCTGCCGTCGTGAAACGGACCGGCAAGGCGCCGGCAGCCAAAGGCCGCGCGCTCAGTGCGGGAATCGCCAACGCAATTGATCGAGAATGGCTATCGCACCGTTTCGGTTCGCTGCTCAATCGCACGGATGACCGCCGCCATGTCCAATGAACCATGCTCCAAGGCCTCGGTTTCACCATAAAGTGTGTGGCAGACGTCAAGCAAAGGCGAGGCGAGACCGGCGCTTCTCGCAGACTCTGCTACCAGACGGCTGTTTTTCAGCACGTCGGTGATGGCGGCTTGCACAGTGAAGTCCTGCGTCGTGAGCTTATCCAGTTTCACGCGCGAAATATCGCTGGCCATCTGGCCGTTATTCAGTACGCTGGTAAATTGCGCGAGATCCATGCCGTGGCGCTGGGCGAAGTGAGCGGCTTCCGCCAGGCCGGTGACCATCGTGATGACGTACAGATTGACAGCGAGCTTCATCGTCAGCGCGGAAGGGACTGTGCCGCAGATAATGCTCTCGCGACACAGGCCCACCATCCGGGAAGCCCGTCGTCCAGATAACGCGTGAACGCCTCCCAGCGCCTGAGACTGTAGTCGAGCGCCTTGGCGATCGGAGAGCCCTCGAAGACCAGCTTACGCTGGGCGATCATCCATTCACGTAACGTATCGGCAATCGACCGAGCACGCGCCTGACGCACTTCTCATTGATTGTATGGAAGGTATAAACCTTCGTTACGCAAAACGGGCGCTTCCCGACGGATGGCTGGCAAGCAATGCCGAGCAGCGCTCGCTCAGGAAGGCATGCAACTCGATGATCGCCGGCGACAGTTGCGCACGGTGAGCACAAATCAAGTGCAACGGCGAAGGCTCGCAATACTCCTGGGGAAATAACTCCACGAGTCGGCCTGCCTTCAGATCGTCGATGAGGTCCAGTCGCGACTTGTAGACCAGGCCTTCCCCGGCTATTGCCCAGCGACGAACTGCATCGGCGTCATCGCTGATACGATTGCCCGTGACTGCCACGGTGCGCTCGCCGCCCGGCGGCGTAAAGCGCCAGCGTTCATGTATCTGCTCGCTCCAGACGTACCGAAGACAATTGTGTCGCCGCAAGTCCTCGACTTTGGCCGGTGCGCCATGTCGTTGGAGGTATGACGGCGCGGCACACAATGCCCGCCGGTTGTTCTCGACTAGTCTCATGGCCAGAAGAGACGAATCAGGTAGCGCCCCGTAGCGCACGACAGCATCCAGCGGTTGGCGCATGAGGTCGGCCGCGCGATCGCTCATTTTGAGGTGCAGCGACAAGCCCGGGTGCTGGTGCTGAAATTCATCCAGCCACGGCAACAGCAGGTTTCGCCCAAAGTCAGACGGAGCCGACAGCCGTAGTGGGCCGGACAGCGCCCCCCGGCCGCTCGCCAGGGCCTGCTCGCCTTGCACAAGCGCGCCAATCATGACCCGCGCATGCGGCAGGTAACGCTCGCCGGCCTCCGACAGTTGCATGCTTCGCGTCGAACGCGTGAACAGACGCGTGTCCAGCGCCCTTTCGAGCCGCTGTACTGACGCACTCGCATGTGCGGGCGCGATATTCAACTGACGTGCCGCCTCCGAGAAACTTCCGTAGTCCACCGTGTACACGAAGATCTGGAGGTCATCGAGTCGAACCATTTTCATTGAAACACCGAAAGTGTTTGAGTTCGATGGATATTTATCTGCGTTTCGATGAAAGATACCATGGTCTCAAACCCTCTTGGAGAGCACGCGTATGAAAGCCATCGGCTTCTATCAGAACCATCCCATCACCCACCCGGAGGCGCTGCGAGATATCGAGCTGCCGACGCCGGAATTGCGCGACCACGATCTGCTGGTGGAGGTGAAAGCGGTGTCGGTTAACCCGGTCGACACCAAAATCCGGCGCGGTGGCGATATTCCAGAAAGGGCGGCGCGTATCGCCGGTTGGGACGCGGCGGGAATCGTCCGCGCAACTGGCCCGCTGGCCACACGCTTCAAGCCGGGCGACCGTGTCTGGTACGCCGGTGACATCACGCGGCCCGGCAGCAACAGCGAACTGCACGCCGTCGACGAACGCATCGTAGGCCCCATGCCGACGTCACTGGACTTCGCGGAAGCGGCGTCATTGCCGCTGACGACAATCACTGCGTGGGAACTGCTGTTCGACCGCCTGCACGTTCAGGCAGCGGATCCGACCGACAGCAACGTGCTGCTCGTAATCGGAGCGGCGGGCGGCGTCGGCTCGATTCTTACCCAACTGGCACGTGAGCTGACGGGTATGACCGTCGTCGGCACGGCCTCGCGGCCGGAAACCCGCGAGTGGGTGCTGGCTCATGGCGCGCATTACGTCCTCGATCACCACCAGCCCTGGGCAGCCCAGTTGGCCGCGCTCGGTATCGAGCACGTCACCCACGTTGCCGGGTTGAACAACAGCGCCGCCTATGTGCCTCAGATCGCCGCCGTGCTGCGCCCGGAGGGCCAATTCGCACTCATCGACGACCCGGTCGGTCTGGACATCGGTCCGTTCAAGGGGAAATCCATCTCGATTCACTGGGAACTGATGTTCACCCGCGCGATGTTCACCACCGACACCATCGCACGGCAACACGCCTTGCTGCGTCGCGCGGCGCAACTCGTTGATCAGGGCCGCCTCAAGCACACCCTGACCCGCCGCATTGACGGCATCAACGCCGCAAATCTCATCGAAGCGCATGCGCTGGTCGAGGCCGGCAACATGATCGGCAAGGTCGTCGTTGCCAACCGCTGAACCCGTTTGAGAGAGCACCGATATGAAATCGCCAATCATCAGCACGGCCACGATCAGCCTGGAAGCCGCGCAAGAACTGCTGGCAGAAGCACGCCGAGCGTGCGCCGCGCGCGGGTTCGCCGCGACAATCGCGATTACCGATGCGGGCGGCCACCTGCGTGCGTTCGAGCGCTCGGATTCCGTCCCGTTCCTGACCGTTGACGTAGCCATCGACAAGGCATGGACCGCCGCGTCGTTCGGCATGGCCACGCAGCAATGGAACGAGTACATGGCCGAGCCTGCCGTCGCCCCGCTGGCAAACCATCCACGGCTCATGCCGGTCGGCGGTGGCATACCGATCTTCCATGAAGGGCGCCTCGTAGGTGGCATCGGTATTTCTGGTGGAACATCGGTTCAAGACCATGAGGCCGCGGAGGAGGCTCTGCGTCGCGTAGGGCTAGCGCTGTAAGCCGCGCCTGCTGGAGGAGTCGTCCCAACTACACTCACCGTGGCGACTCCGGTCCACGCCAGCGCTCAAGGCATGGGAACGTGTTCGGTCGGCCTCCAGGAATTCGCAAACAAAGCGGGCGCTGATCCTGCAGTGGGCTTCGACAACGGCCATCGACGGACGCCCAAAGCGCCGCGATCGAAGTGGACTCAACTCGCCCCTCGGCGGTGGTACATTAGGCGCTCGAACTCTAAACATCCGTGCGCCCCGAGGCGCCGCCCGAGAGGTCATCGGCTTGTGAGCCGGTGCCATTGTGTCCAGCAACGTACGTCCGGACACAGGAGACAACCATGGACGTCCGGCAGCGCGATCACATCGAAACGGTGGTGCTAACGACCACCGGCCAGCCCCCCGTAGCGGCGCGGATGCACGATGCCATCATCCAAAGCTCGTGGCAGCGTTGCGTCCATCAGTACGGTCTCGATCCGAGCCGGATGCAGGAGGCTCGCATCGTTCCGGCGCAGCGGCTGCGCGAGCATCAGCAGCGTATCGACGATTTCGCACGCATCGCACGGTATGGCCTGGAAACCCTCTACAGCCAGGTGGCTGGCACGGGTTACGTCGTACTGCTGACAGACTCGGACGGTGTCGCTGTCGACTACCTCGGCGACGAGGGCGCCGACGCCGGATTGCGCCGCGCCGGCCTCTATCTGGGTGCGGAATGGAGCGAAGACGGGGCGGGGACCTGCGCAGTCGGCACGGCGCTGGCAACGGGACATGCCCTCACTGTGCATCGGGACGATCACTTCGATGCCACACACATTCCTCTGACCTGTACCGCAGCGCCGCTGTTCGATTCGCACGGCCAGCTTCATGCGATCTTGGACATATCGGCGCTGAGTTCGCCGCTTACAAAAGATAGTCAGACCTTTGCGCTCTACCTCGTGAGAACCTATGCGAGTCGAATTGAAGATGCCTATTTCCTCAGGCGTCACAGGCGTGACTGGATCCTCAAACTAAGTCCCGCACCGGAATTCATCGACGTCAATCCCGAGTATCTGATCGCGCTCGATGCGAGCGGCCGTATCGTCGGCCATAACCGCCGCGCGCAGCAAATGATGACGGCCGATGCCAGCTTGGATTCGGCGGGTTCGCCGCTGCTAGGCATGCGGTTCGACGCATTGTTCGAATTGCGGCTCGAGCAATTGGGGCGTTTCGTGTATTCGCGTCCGAGCGAGGAGCGCGTCGTCCGCTTGGCGAGGAGCGGCAAGCGCCTGTATCTGAGCGCCATGCCGCCGATGTTGCCTGTGCCGGCGGGCACGGCAGACGATGCACAAGCGCCGTTGCCGCGCGAATTGGCCGCACTGTGCGGCGACGACGCGGCACTGCAGCGTCAATTGCAACTAGCCGCGAGGCTTGTCGATGCGCCCATCAATTTGCTCATCAATGGCGAAACGGGGAGCGGCAAAGAGTACCTTGCGCGAGCCTTGCATCGAGCAAGCGCGCGTCGCGGCGGCCCGTTCATCGCCGTCAATTGCGCCGCGATTCCAGAAACGCTGATCGAGAGTGAACTGTTCGGACACTTGCCCAATAGCTTTTCGGGCGCGGGGTCAAAGGCGAAGCGCGGATTGATCCAAGAGGCCGATGGCGGCACGTTGTTCCTGGACGAGATCGGCGACATGCCCAGAGATCTGCAGTCGCGCCTGCTGCGCGTGCTCGCCGAAGGGGAAGTGCTCGCGATCGGCGCTTCGCGTCCCGTTCCGGTCAACATCCGCGTGATCTCGGCGACGCACCATCCGCTCGACCGGCTGATCGGTGACGGACGATTCCGCGAAGACCTCTATTACCGCCTGAACGGCGCCCGGCTCGTTCTGCCGCCGCTGCGCGAACGTAGCGATCTCGATTGGTTGGTCGACAAGTTTCTCGCCGGAGCCGACGGCTCGCAGCGATTCACACTGTCCGAATCGGCCCGCTCGCAACTGCATAGGCATCGCTGGCCGGGCAACCTGCGCGAACTGCGCAACGCGCTCGAATATGCCCGCGCAGTCTGCAACGACAAACATATCGAAACGAGCGATCTGCCTGATGGCGTCGGCGGGCCGCGCGTCTCGACTCTGCCGGATGCCTCGGCGCCCGGCACGGCCGAGCACGGACTAACCGCCGGCATCGAACGGAACGCGCGCGAACCCGAATGCGCGCTTCTCACGCAGCACCTGCGTGCCCATGGCTGGAACCTGAGCGCCGTCGCACGCGAATTGGGGATTAGCCGCATGACGCTGTATCGGCGCATGGCGCGCCACGGCATCCAGTCGCCGAACCGTAGCGATGCCGTTTCGTCACGCAACGCGGGCAACTCGGACGATGAACGATCTTAGCGGTGCCCCGGCCGCCTGCCCGGGTCAACGATACGCCTGTCAATCGCGATACATCTGATGCTGTGACAGCTGTCACGGTCTTCGCCGAAAACCACATATTCCTGCACTGAATTTTCGGGGTAATCCCGGAATTTTTGGCTGGGATCCACATGGCATACCTATTGCAGTTAAGCCTGTCGACACCAATACATTAGGAGACAGGCATGCGCGAACCTTCATCGGTTCGTTCGCCAGCGGTCGGCATTATTGCCAATCCCGTTTCGGCTCGCGACATCCGCCGTGTCGTGGCCAACGCGAACAGTCTGCAATTGGCCGACCGCGTCAATATCGTGCTGCGCGCCATGGCGGCGCTCGGCGCTTGCGGCGTGACGCGCGTATTGATGATGCCGGACCGCGAGGGCTTGATGCCGATGCTAGAACGGCATCTGAAACGTGAACGCGCGGCGTCGAGCGGCAGCCAAGTATGGCCGCGATTGGAGTGGCTCGCGATGCCCGCGACGGGCCGCGTCGACGATACGTTTCTTGCCGCGTGGCTGATGCGCGAGGCGGCTGTCTCGGCCATCGTCGTGCTGGGCGGCGACGGCACGCATCGCGCCGTCGTGCGCGAGTGCGGGCAGGTTCCTATCGCCGGTTTATCGACCGGGACCAATAACGCTTTTCCCGAGCTACGCGAGGCCACGTCGGCGGGGCTCGCGGTGGGGCTTTATGCGATGGGCCGCATCGCGGCTGATGTGGCGCTCGTCTACAACAAGCGGCTCGACGTCACGCTGAATGCGAGCGGCGGTGCCGTTCGCCACGACATTGCGCTTGTGGACATCGCGATCGCACACGAACATTACATCGGCGCAAAGGCGCTATGGCGGACCGATTCGCTCGCTGCCATCTATATGGCCTTTGCCGATCCCGAGGCGATCGGCCTGTCGGCGATCGGCAGCATGCTCGACCCGGTGGGCCGGCGCGAACCCGGTGGCTTACACGTGCAAGTGGCGCCGCCCGAGCCGCACGCGACGCTAAGCGAGCCAGCCGATCCGCTTTTCCATCTTCATGCACCGATTGCACCGGGTCTTTTGCAACCCGTGCCGGTGTACGGCTGGCATCGCCTAGTCGACGGCGAGCCGGTAATGGTCAGCCAACGCGCCGGTGTCGTCGCCTTGGACGGTGAGCGCGAGATCACGTTCGGGCCGAACGATCGGTTGGCAATCACCTTACGCGAGCGCGCGTTCCGTTCCATCGCGGTGGCCGATTGCCTTCGTTACGCCGCCACGCACGGTTTGTTGCGCGCGCAACTTTCGGCGACGTCGGGCGCGGCCGAGCCAGCCTTCTGAACTTTTTTGCACCCTGAAACGACACACACCAAAGGAGACACGCATGACAGCGAACCCCGCAGCCCTGCCGCTGGGCCGTAAAGAACTGCTCGACTGCTATCGCAAGATGCGCACGATTCGCGAGTTCGAGGAGCGGCTGCACGTCGATTTCTCGCGCGGCGACATCCCCGGCTTCGTCCATCTCTACGCCGGAGAGGAAGCGGCCGGCGTGGGCATCTTGCACCACCTGCACGACGGCGACCGCATCGCCAGCACGCACCGCGGCCACGGCCATTGCATCGCAAAGGGCGTGGACGTGATCGGCATGATGAAGGAGATCTACGGCAAGACCGGCGGCTCCTGCAACGGTAAGGGCGGCTCGATGCATATCGCCGATCTGTCCAAAGGGATGATGGGCGCGAACGGCATTCTGGGCGCGGGCGCACCCTTGATTTGCGGCGCTGCCTTGGCAGCGAAATTCCGCGGGAAGGGCGAAGTCGGAATCACCTTCGCGGGGGATGGGGCCTCGAATCAGGGCACCTTTCTCGAAAGCCTGAACCTCGCGGCGGTCTGGAATCTGCCCGTCATCTTCGTCATCGAAAACAACGGCTATGCGGAAGCGACGGCGCGCGAGTATGGCACCGCCGTCGATAGCTATGTCGATCGTGCGGCCGGCTTCGGCATTCCGGGCGTCACGGTGGACGGCACCGACTTTTTTGCCGTGCACGAAGCGGCGGGCGAAGTGATTCGCCGCGCTCGCGAGGGCGGCGGCCCGTCGCTGCTCGAATGCAAGATGGTGCGCTTTTACGGCCACTTCGAAGGCGACGCACAGACTTACCGTGCGCCCGGCGAGCTAGACGACATCCGCGCCCATCGCGACTGCTTGAAGATTTTCGCGGCGCGCGTCAGCGAAGCCGGCGTGCTGACGAAGGGCGACCTCGACGATATCGATAGCGAGATCGCCGCGCTCATCGAGCGTGCGGTGCAGGAAGCGAAGACCGCAGAGCATCCCAAGCCTGCCGATCTGCTGACCGACGTCTACGTGAAGTATTGAACCGCGAACCCGACGAATCAAAGGAAATACGCATCATGGCCCGCAAACTCAGCATGAAGATGGCGATCAACGAAGCGATCGACCAGGAAATGACGCGCGATCCGAGTGTAATCATGCTCGGCGAAGACATTGTCGGCGGCGCCGGCGCCGAGGGCGAGAAAGACGCCTGGGGCGGCGTGCTCGGCGTGACCAAAGGCTTGTACGCGAAGCACGGCAACCGCTTGCTCGATACGCCGTTGAGCGAGAGCGCTTACGTGGGCGCGGCGATCGGCGCCGCGGCGTGCGGCATGCGTCCGATCGCAGAACTGATGTTCATCGATTTCATGGGCGTGTGTTTCGACCAGATCTTCAATCAGGCGGCCAAGTTCCGCTATATGTTCGGCGGTAAAGCGCAGACGCCGGTGGTGATCCGCTGCATGGTCGGTGCGGGTTTTCGCGCGGCCGCGCAGCACTCGCAGATGCTGACTCCGCTGTTCACGCATATCCCCGGGTTGAAAGTGGTTTGCCCGAGCACGCCGTATGACACTAAGGGGCTCTTGATCCAATCGATCCGCGACGACGACCCGGTGATTTTCTGCGAGCACAAGAACCTTTACGGATTCGAAGGCGACGTACCGGAGAACTCCTATGCCATCCCATTCGGCGAGGCCAACGTCGTGCGCGACGGCAAGCACGTATCGATCGTGACGTACGGGTTGATGGTGCATCGCGCGCTCGAGGCGGCCGCGCAGTTGGCAAAGGAAGGTATCGACGCGGAGGTGATCGACTTGCGCACGCTGTCGCCGCTCGATATCGACACGGTGCTCGAATCGGTGGAGAACACCGGCCACCTGGTAGTGGTCGACGAGGCCAGTCCGCGCTGCAACATCGCAACCGACATTTCCGCGCAAGTGGCGCAGCGCATTTTCGGCGCGCTCAAGGGGCCCATCGAGATGGTCGCGCCGCCCCACGTGCCGGTACCGTTCTCTCCGACGCTCGAAGATCTATACATCCCGAGCGGCGCGCAGATCGCCGAGGCGGCGCGCCGCACGCTGGGCAAGGGAGGGAAGCACTGATGGCCGCACAGATCATTCCTATCGTCATGCCCAAGTGGGGCTTGGAAATGCGCGAAGGCACCGTGCAGGACTGGCTCGTGAAGGAAGGCGAGCGCATCGAAGTGGGCGAGGCGCTCGTCGATGTGGAGACCGACAAGATCTCCAATGCCGTCGAAGCCACGGATGCCGGGCTGCTGCGCCGAATCGTCGCGCAAAGCGGCGAGACGCTTCCTGTCAAGGCGCTGCTCGGCGTGCTGGCCGACAGCGAAGTGAGCGATGCGCAAATCGAGGCCTACGTCGCAGCATACGAGGTGCCGGCCGCAGAAGGCGATGACGACGAGACGGGGCCTTCATTCGAGTATGCCGACGTCGACGGAATCCGTATTCGCTACGCAAGGCGCGGACCGGAGCAGGGCGCGCCGGTGGTGTTCATTCACGGCTTCGGAGGCGACCTGAACAATTGGCTGTTCAACCTCGATGCCGTGGCCGATAAACATCCTGTCATCGCACTCGACCTCCCCGGGCATGGACAGAGCCAAGCCAAACTGCCCGGTGCGTCGATCGCCGCGCTGGCCGAGTTCGTTCTGAAATTCCTGCTTGCCGCCGAGGTGACGGGACCGGCTCACCTCGTGGGACATTCGATGGGGGGCGCCATTGCGATCCAGATGGCGGTCAGCTCACCGGAGCGCGTGGCCAGCTTGGCACTGGTCAGCCCCGCCGGCTTCGATACCAAGATCAACGGCGGCTATACCGACGGCTTCGTGCAGGCGCAATCGAGGCGCGAACTCAAGCCGGTATTGGAGCAGTTATTTGCCGATCCGGATTTGGTGAGCCGTCAGATGATCGACGACATGCTCAAGTTCAAGCGCATGGACGGTGTCGAACCGTTGCTCGCGGAACTGGGGGCCGCACTGTTCGGCGGTGGCAGGCAATCGGCGGTGCTCGCCGATGACCTTGCAGCATTGGATAAGCCGGTGCTCGTGTTCTGGGGGAACGAGGACCGCGTGATTCCAGCCGAGCAGGCCGCCAATGCGCCGCCGCATGCGAAGGTGATTCGATTCGACGCTGCAGGTCACATGGCCATGCTCGAGAAAGCCAGCGAAGTGAACGCCGCATTGCAGCGCCATCTGTCCGGCGGTTGATGTCTTGTCCTTCCGGCCGCTGCAAAGCGGCCGGGCCTCGATTCCCTTTTTGTCGTTCGAATCGGCTTGCGGCGTGTGTTTTTACCGCCATGCCCTCGTGCGGCAATAATGTTGGTGCACCATAAGGAAGACAACGTGAAGATCATCGTGTCGCCGGGGGAGCTAACGAGTGTGTGAGCGTCGCTCGGAGTGCCACTCGATCCAGATGCCTATGTCATTCGATATCATCGATTTCGCAATCGGTTCGGACGACCCGCTCGCCTCGGAGCAGGCGTTGCTGTCGCTGGCTGCGCAGGGGCGGCGCGTTGCGCATCTTTGGCAGGCTCCGCGCTCGCTCGTGGTTCCGCGCAGCTACCGGCGCTACGCGGCGCTCGATCAGGCGCGGGCCGAGTTCGCGCGGCACGGTTGTCCGGTTTTTTTGCGCATGTCAGGGGGCGGGCTCGTTCCACAGGGGCCGGGCATCGTCAATGTGAGCCTTGCATATCAAGTACGGGGGACGGTGGGCGAGCTTTCCGAGGCCGTATACCGCGATCTTTGCGAACTGTTGCAAAGGGCGCTTCGGGCGTTGGGATTGGAAACGCATTGGCAGACGGTGGAGGGCTCTTTCTGCGACGGCCGCTTCAATCTGGCTTGGGGACCACCCGATGACGTTCGCAAGATCGCCGGCACCGCCCAATATTGGCGTCGTCTCGAGGCGGCAGCGGACGGAACGTCGCCGCCGCTGCACGCGGTGCTGGCGCACGCGGTGTTGCTGGTCAGCGCCGATCCCGAGGAAATCAATCAACGCGCGAATGCGTTCGAAGCCGCTATCGGGAGCGGCAAGCACTACCTCGCCGGCCGGGTGATCAGCGTCCAGCAAGCGCTTTGCGCGGCGGGGTTGGGTCTAGCCCCGGCCGACCGGCTCGATCGCGACGTCATGGCGGCACTGCGCTCTTGCGTCGCGGCGGACGGATCGGATGGGTAGTCGATAACGGCACCTTTGCGCTGCTGTGTCACGATATCGACGACTGCGTTCGAAGGTGCGTGACGGTCTCGGCGAAGGACGAGGAAAGGGCGCGGGTGAAGGCAACGGCGCCGCAGCGACTGCCGCAAACGTCGATCGGCGCCTCAAGCAGAGACAGTCGTTGGTCTGCTCAGGACCGCTTCGCCGTGACCACGTGCGCGCAACACGGAACGAGGCAAAACAGGGCGGCCAATAGCCAGAACGCGCAAGGTAGGCCGACAGCCTTGGCGACGAAACCCACGCCAGCCGGTCCTACGAGATTGCCCGCATAGCCGGTGGTCGTGATGGCGGCGACGGCCAGTGCGGAGGGCATCGCCCGTTGCGATCCCGCCCGGCGAAAGAGCACGGGGACGATGTTCGATGCGCCCAGACCGATCAGCAGAAAGCCCGTCATCGCAACCAAGGCCATGGGTGCGGTGAGCAGTGTCGCGAAGCCGGCCATGGCAAGGACGCCGCCCCACAGCATCGTCGATCGATCGCCGAAGCGCGCCGTGATCGCGTCGCCCCCGAGCCGTCCCGCCGTCATGGCGACGGAGAAAAGCAAATAGCCCAAACCGCCTCGACTGGCGACCATCAATCCTTTCTCGGTCACGAGCAGCGCACTCCAATCGAGCAGCGCGCCCTCCACCAGGAAGGTAATTGCGGTGAGGCTTGCCAGCAGCAGTACGATGCCTCGCGGCGCGGCGAACAGCGGGCCGCCGTTGCGCTGAACCCGTTCGAGCAGGCGAGGCTGCGCGATCGCGATTGCGACCAGCATCAGCACGGCGCACAACGCTGTGCTTGCCTGCGTCCCGATGTGCAAGGAAAGCAGCAACGTCATCAAGCCCGACCCGGCGAATCCCCCAACGCTGAATAGCCCGTGGAACCCCGACATCAACGGCCGACCGGCGGCGCGTTCGACTTCGACGGCATGAACGTTCATCGCTACGTCGAGCGAGCCGAGCGATGCCCCGAAGGCCAATAGCGTGAGGCCGAGCGTAAGAGGGGTGCCGGCGATGCTCAACAAAGGCAGGAGCACGGCAAGCCCGATGCCGCCGGTCACGATGATCGGCTTGCTGCCATAGCGCGCGCTAAGCGCACCCGTGAGCGTCATTGCGATCACGGAACCCAGGCCGAGGCAAAGCAGCAAGAGACCGAGCACGCCCTCGTCGACGCCGAGGCGCTGCTTGGCGAAGGGAACGAGCGGCGCCCAACACGCCACGCCGAACCCCGCCACGAGGAAGGCCAAGCGCGTCGCCAGACGCGTGGCGGGTGTGTCGGCAGGCGTTGCGCCGCGCGCTTGCGAGGTGCGCGTGCTCATTCGTGCTCGGGACGTTCGGCCTTGACGACCGACGTACCCGCTTTCGAAAGGCTCGCGCACTGCGCGTCCGAAACCTCGTATTCGACGATGACATGACCGATGGCCTTGATCGGCGCGACGCGATAGGGTGCGCGCGCGGCAAACTTGTCGGCCGTTGCAAGCGCTACGCTGTTGCGGCTGGCCGCGAGAACCGCGCGCTTGAAAGTCGCATCTGCGATGTTCGTTGCACCGACGCCGGTTTTCGGCGACAACGCGCACGCACCGAGGAAGCATCGATCGAAATCAAACTGTGCGACGGCCTGGACCGCGCTCGCGTCGATGCAGCCTCCGACCACGGGATCGACCGTTCCGCCGATCATGATCAGTTGCAAATCGGGTCGTCGCAGCACGGCGGCTGCAATGTCGATCGAATTGGTCGCCACGGTGAGGTCGCGATCTTCCGGCAACAACTCGACGAGCGCCAAATTCGTGCTGCCGCTATCGAGGAACAGCAATTCGCCGGGCTCGATCAACGGCACGGCCGCGCGCGCCAATGCAGCCTTTTGCGCTAGGCCTTCATCGAGGCGTGCTGCCATCGGGGCAGAACCCGGCGCAATCGGTAATGCGCCGCCGTAGACGCGGCGGCAGCGGCCTTGCGCAGCCAGCGCGCGCAAGTCGCGCCGAATCGCGTCTTCCGATACGTCATATTCGGTCGCGAGCGCTGCGGCAACCACCGGCTGGCCCTGGGCAAGCCGGATTGCGATCGCCTCGCGTCGAGCGAGTGGGATGTCTTCAGTCATGCGGCTCATCATATCGTGCATAAACGAGAATGTAAACGTGCATAAACGTGCATAAACGCGCATTTCATAAACATGCCGATACCCGCGTTCGTCGTGGGCGATGCTAGCTTCGCGACGGCGCGCGTTGTAACGTTGCGTTCCAGGCGAGCGCCCAATCATCGGCGCACGGGCGAACGCCTTTCATCGAGACACTCACTGGAGGAAACGTGGTACTGGAAATGGCTCACATCGAAGTGCTGCCGGGGACGAACGCGGACTTCGAGGCTCGCGTCAAAGAGGCCTTACCGCTGTTCGCTCGCGCGAAAGGCTGTGGCGGAGCGCAACTACATCGTGTCGTGGAACACGATGCCCGCTATGTGTTGGTCGTGCGATGGGAGACCATTGAAGACCACATGGTTCATTTCCGGCAATCGGAGGACTTCCAGGTGTGGCGCGGCTTGGTTGGCGCCTTCTTTGCCAAGCCTCCCGAGGTCGTTCATACGCAGGTGCGCGTCGAGTAGGGTTCAACGCGCTCTGCCGCTCAAACGCTTGGTGCCACCGACGCGCCGGTGATCCCATGCCGCTCGAGCGCTTGCGCAACGAAGCCCGATGTTTTCATTTCTTCGACGAAGGCGCAGAGCGCTGTGGCAACGGCGGCGCCTCGGCGTTTGTGAATGCCCATGGCCTGCTGGATGACCATGAACCGCTCGTCGAGCATGCGAAGGCCCTCGATCGTGCGGGCATCTGCCTCGAGCTGCTGCTTCACGCCCGCCGCCACTTCCAGCCCTTGCTCCATGAAGGTCGGGACGACGGCGGGCGAACTTGGCGCGCGAACGATTTGCGCTTGTTTGAGTTCGCGCGTCAGGAAGAGGTCGTATGCACTGCCTTTGCCGACCGCGACCCGGTTGTGCGGTCGATCGACGTCTTGGTTCGTCTTGATGGGCGAGTCGTTGCGCACGAGATAAAAGCCTTCGATCAATACGTAGGGCGCGGTGAAGGCGATTTTCTCGCCGCGCACGGGATCGATGGCAAAAAAGCCGAAGTCTGCGCGTTCCTCGCCCACGGCTTCGACCGATTTGGCAGCCGTGTCGAAGATCATCCACTCGAGCTCGACGTTCAGCCTTTGGGCAAGCGCCCGCGCGAGGTCGATCGATACGCCGTAGGGTTCGCCCGACTGAGCGTGCCGATTGGCGAGGATGGGGTTGCCGAGATTGATCGAAGCGCGCAGCTTGCCGGTCGGCGCGAATGCGCTCGCAAGAGAAGGGTCGATGTTCATGGCCTTAGGATCGCAACCGCCCATGCAGGCGCGGCTTTTATCAAGTTGAGGGAGGCTCAGGCGCAAGCGCAGCAAGTGCGCCGTGCCAATGATACCGACGACTGACCGGTGCCAAGCTGCGCGCGCGTCGCAAAGCCGCGGCAGGCCGCGGCGGCCCGTCATGACGCGCGCAGTCGAGCTACGCGACGCGCCACGGCGGCGACGGCGAAAAGCGTTGCGCGATCCAGTCCACGAACGCGCGGGTTTTTGCCGGTAGCAGGCGGTTCGACGGCACGACGGCGTAGATGGCGCCTTCGTCTTGCGGCAACCATTGTGCGAGCGTGGGCACGAGCGTGCCCGCCGCCAGTTCGCGGCCGACCAGCCAATCCGTGCTGAGCATGATCCCCAGACCTTGCACCGCGGCGTGAACGATCGCTTCTGCGTCGTCCGAAACGAGCGGCCCATCCACGCGTACCGTCACGCGCTCGCCGCCGGCATTGCCGAAGGTCCAGTTAGGGTGCGAGGCGAGTCCCGTGAAGGCGAGGCAGGGCAGCCGCGCCAAATCTTCGGGGCGCGCGGGCGCACCATGGCGCGCGAGAAACGACGGCGCCACACACAACAAGCGCCGACGCGGGGCGATGCGCCGCGCCACCAGTCGCGAATCGGCGAGTTCCCCGAGCCGCACGGCCGCGTCGAATCCTTCCGCGACGAGATCGACGAATCGATTTGCGTAAGAGGCATCGATGCGCACTTGCGGGTATGCGGCCATGAAGTCGGGGAGCGACGGTGCGATCCACATGCGGCCGAACGTGGCGGGCAGCGCGAGACGTAGCGTGCCGCGCGCCTCGCCGCTTCCGTGCGCCGCGGCCGCCTCCTGCGCTTCGGCCAATGCCGCCATGATCGCTTGCACTTGAACCAGAAAGCCCGCGCCTGCCTCGGTCATCGCGACGTGACGCGTCGTGCGCGTCAGAAGCCTGACGCCAAGCCGCCGCTCCAACGACTGCACGCGGCGCGAGAGAACCGTCGCATCGCGGCTGAGCGCCGAAGCGGCCTTCGTGAACGAACCGAGCTCGGCTACGGCGGCAAAAGCCGCCATCTCGGCAATGTGGTTTCCGTCGGGCCATTGCTGCATGGGATGCATGATTATCGTGTGATCCAATCAGTTTATCGGATCTTTGTGCATCAGTAAGCTTCTCTCCATTCAACCCGAGGAGAAAAGCCATGCACGCCGTCGAACTTTCCGCACCTTCTCTCGATGCTTTCCGCCGCGTGACATTGCCGCAACCGGAGCCCGGCCCCGGTGAAGCGCTGGTCGCCATGCGGGCGGCGAGCCTGAATTTCGTGGACCTCGCGGTCGCCACCGGCCGGTATCCCGTTCCGCGATTTCCACTGATTCCAGTGGCGGATGGTGCGGGCGAAGTCGCCGCCATCGGTCCGGGCGTGACGGAATTCGTCGTAGGCCAGCGCGTGATTGCGCATTCGAAGCCGCTTTGGGTGGGTGGCCCAGCTCGCGCCGAAATCAGCGCGGCCACGCGGGGCGTGGTACTGCCCGGGTCCTTGGTCGAGTACGCCGTATTGCCGGCGAGCGCGCTCGTGCCGACGCCCGCCCATCTGACCGACGAAGCCGCCGCCACGCTACCAATCGCCGCGACGACGGCTTGGCGCGGGCTGCGCACGGCCGGCGTACGTGCCGGGTCCGTGGTTGCGCTAATCGGTACGGGCGGGGTGAGCGTCATGGCCTTGCAATTGGCCAAGGCGGTCGGCGCGACGGTGATCATCACGTCGTCCTCCGACGAGAAGCTGGAACGGGCAAAGGCGCTTGGCGCCGACTTCACCATCAACTACCGGCGCACGCCGGCGTGGGACGAGGCGGTTCTCGAGATGACCGGAGGCGTCGGGGCGGATCTCATCGTCGAAACGGGCGGCACGCAAACGTTCGGCCGTTCGATCAATGCGGCGGCGCTTGGCGCCACCGTCTTCGTCATCGGCTTCGTCACCGGCACAACGGCAGAGGCCGATCTGTTCGCGATCATGAGGAAGGAACTCAACGTGCAAGGCAACACGACCGGCTCGGTTGCGGATTTGCGAGACGCCGCGCGCGCCGTGGCAGCGAGCAAAATGACGCCCGTGATCGACAGGACCTTCGGAATCGACGAAACGCCGCAGGCATACGCTTACCTTGCACAGGGCGGCCAGCACTTCGGCAAGATTGCGATTACGTGCGGCTAGCGGCCGCGTAGTGCGCCAAGGAGTCCTGCAAGATGACGTCCGCGTGGCGGCCGATTGGCAGTAGACGATACCCGCCGCCCGGTATATAAGAGTCGAATGAGGTCGCCGCAAGCAAGTCGCGGCATCGACCGACAGACTCATAGGACTGCCATGACGAATCCCGATCCGACCAAGCCGAAGCAAGAGCCTGCCTCTCCCGAGCTCGATCACCTGCACGACGCCCTCGACCACGTCGATACGCTGCTCTCCTCAGGCAATATCGCCTTAAGCGCGGCCAAGGGCATTCTCTACAGCCTGATCGAGACGCTCGGCGCACTCGTCGGCGATCCCGATCTGCCCGAGCATAGCCGCGCAGGCTACGAAGGCTTGCTGGAGACTGCGCGCGAGCTGCGCGCCAAAATCGGCAAGTAGCCCGATGCCAGCGCGCGGTTGCGGGGGACCAAGGGCACCCGTCCCCGGCGGCCCTCCTGCGGCACTTTGTAGCGGTCCGAGGCTCGTGCCGACGATGCCCTCGAGCGATTGCTCCAGAAAGCAGGCGTCGACTCCCTGCTAAAATGCGCTCGCCGCAATGTAGTGGATCGCAGATGAAATTGCTTGATGCCTTGGTCGAACAGCGCATTACCGCCGCCGCCGCCCGCGGCGAGTTCGACGACTTGCCGGGAGCCGGAGCGCCACAGGACCTCGACGACGACCTGCTCGTGCCCGAGGAGGTCCGTGTCGCCAATCGCATTTTGAAAAATGCCGGCTTCGTGCCGCCGGCAGTTGAGCAATTGCGCTCGCTTAGACACCTGCAAGAAGAGCTACAGGCGGCAGGCGACCGGGCTACGCGCTGTCGCCTGCAGGCGAAGCTGCTCGCGCTCGACATGGCCCTCGAGTCGCTTCGCGGCGCGCCGACGGTCGTTCCGCGCGAATACTGCCGCCGCATCGCCGAGCGTTTGTCGGAGCGCGTTCAAGACGGCGAAACGGCGACTACCCAATCCGCAGCGGCGAGGCTTTCGTGAGCGAGCCGCTGCCCGCCGACGGGCTGCCGCAGCCGCAGGACCCGGACGGCGCGAGCGCGGGCTTGGCCACGGCAGAGGCGGGGTCAGCGCATTCCGAGCGCGACCGGCGCTATATGTCGCTGGCGCTCGATGCCGCTCAGTCGGCCCGCGCGGCAGGGGAGGTGCCCGTCGGCGCGGTGCTGGTTTGCGGCGATCAAGTGATCGCAACCGGTTTCAATCATCCGATCGGCGCACACGACCCGTCCGCTCATGCTGAAATGATTGCGTTGCGCACGGCTGCGCAATCGCTGCAAAACTATCGTTTGCCCGGCTGTGAACTCTATGTGACGCTCGAACCGTGCCTCATGTGCGCCGGGGCGATCATGCATGCGCGCATTGCGCGCGTCGTTTTTGGTGCGCGCGATCCGAAGACAGGAGCATGCGGCAGCGTCGTCGATGCATTTGCCAATTCTCAGCTCAATCACCATACGCAGGTCACGGGCGACGTGCTCGCGGCCGAATGCGGCAATACGCTGAAGTCATTTTTCGCCGATCGTCGTCGGGCAATCCGAGAGGAACGCGCGGCCGCAGCGGCCCAAGCCCAGGCCTGTGTGCCGGAGCAGCCTGTCTAAGTCCACCGAGTCGCGCGAATGCGCGGTGCGCGACTTCTTACCCCCGAATAAACCGACCATGGCCCGCTCCCGCATCATAGAGATCGTCTCTCCTTCTGGCTATCCGCCCGACGCCCTCGCCGCCGAGCGCGGCATGGCTCGACTGCGAGCGCAGGGTCACGAGGTCCGAGGCGGGGAAGCGGCCTTGCGCCGCCACCTACGTTTCGGCGGCACCGACGCCGAGCGAGCACAGGATTTGAATCGTCTCGCCGATCCGGCCCAAGACTTGCCCGACATCGTCTTGGCGTTGCGCGGAGGTTACGGGGCCGTTCGCGTTCTTGATGCACTCGATTACGCGGGGCTCGCGCGCCGCCTCGCCGGCCAATGCATTGCGATTTGCGGGCACAGCGATTTCACGGCGATTCAGTTGGCGCTGTTCGCTCGTGCGGGACTGGTGACGTTCGGCGGCCCCATGCTCACCGCCAATTTCGGTGCTCAGGATGAAAGCGCTTTCACCCTGGAGCATTTTTGGCGGGCGCTCGAATCACCCGAATTCACGGTGCGAGAAACGATTGCTCAAGCGCGCGAAGTCGATGTCAGCGGCACGCTGTGGGGCGGCAATTTGGCGATGATCGCCGCGCTCGTCGGTACGCCTTATATGCCGCGCATCGAGGGCGGCATTTTATTCATCGAGGACGTGAACGAGCATCCTTATCGCATCGAGCGCATGCTTTATCAACTGCATTTGGCCGGCATCCTCGCTCGTCAGCGCGCCCTCGTGCTCGGCGACTTCACAGGGGGCAAGCTCTCGCCGTACGACAACGGTTTCGATTTGTCGTCGGTAATCGAGCAGATCGGTAGCCTCACTGGATTGCCAATCGTGACGGGGCTGCGATTCGGCCATGGCCCGGACATTCTCACGCTTCCTTTTGGTGCGCGCGCTCGGCTACAAGCCGGGCAAGATGGTTTCGCGCTAACCGTCAGCGGACACCCTACGCTAAGTGGAGGCGAGGCGGGACGAGGCGCTCCGGTCATCGGATGAGTAGATTGTTGACAATCCGGAGTGCAATTCGATGCCATGTAGCGGTGCATTGGGCACGCAGTTCATGCAATCTGTCGTGGCGCCGTGCACCAAGTTGCGGATAAATCGGAAGTTTGACGGCATCTCCGGTTCGACCTGCATCAAATAAATTGTTGACAATCTTTATGTTGAATCTACTATACCCAACATGTCGACAGCGAAATCATGCGAGCCGGCAACGCCCGCGGCGATCGCCGAACGTATTCGCGACGCGATTCTCGAGCACAGGCTGGAGCCCGGAGCCAAGCTGACGGAAGCGCAATTGTGCGACGTGTTCGGCGTCAAGCGAGGGAGCGTGCGCCAAGCCTTGTCGTTGCTGGCCACCGAGCATCTCGTCGATCTGGAGCCGAATCGCGGCGCGTTCGTGGCGAGTCCGTCGCTTCAGGAAGTTCATGAAGTGTTCGAAATGCGCCGCATCATCGAGGCGGCTGTAATCGAGCGCGTATGCCGCAATCAGGGCGTCCAAGGCGCGGCGCACTTGAAGTCGATCGCGAAGATGATCGAGCGCGAACGTTTGGCATTCGAGCGTCGCGATTTCCGTTCATGGATTCGCCTGTCGGGAGAATTTCATACGGAGTTGGCTGGGCTAACGGGCAACCGCGTGCTGTGCAATTGCTTGACGGGGCTCGTTGCGCGCTCGACGTTGATCTCGGCGCTGTATGAATCGCTCGGACGCAGTCCATGCTCGTTCGACGAGCATGCGCAAATCGTCGCTGCAATAGAAGCCGGCGATACGGCGCATGCATCGGACCTGATGGTGCGGCATTTGGAGACGGTGGAATTGAAGATGCTCGATCGGCCTGCACGAGGCGCGGCCGATCTGCACGAAGTCTTCGGCTTTTAGGCGCGCGTTTCACGGTGCGCTGTACGTAGCGCGAAAAATCAAAAAATTTATTTAGGATAACTAACTACCTTGGGGCGAAGGTCGCGGGTTGCGCCGACTGCGACCGGTTGAACGAGGCGCTTCGTCACGTGTGCGGCGCCTTCGCGCTGCGCGGCAATGCTCTTTCTCTTCACCGGAGACGCTCATGCCTGACCTGACCATACCCACCGATGCCGGCGCCGTCGGCCCATCGCCCTCGACCAGCGCCACCGGCCTGCCCGCCGGCTACAGCGAACGCCTGTGCAATGCGGACCTAGCGCCGCTTCGCGATCAGCATTGGGGCACCTACAACATCTTCGCGTTCTGGATGTCGGATGTGCATAGCGTGGGCGGCTATGTCTTCGCGGGCAGCTTGTTCGCCCTCGGCTTGACGAGCTGGCAAGTGCTGATTGCGCTGCTCGTGGGCATCGGCATCGTGAACGTGTTCGCCAACCTGATCGCGAAATCGAGCCAACGCAGCGGCGTGCCTTATCCTGTTATTTGCCGCGCGACGTTTGGCGTGCTCGGCGCGAACATCCCGGCTGTGATCCGCGGCCTGATCGCCGTCGCATGGTATGGCATTCAAACTTACCTCGCGTCGAGCGCCTTCGTCATCGTTCTGCTTAAATTCGCTCCGCAGCTCATGCCGTATGCCGATGTCCATCACCATGGGTGGCTGGGATTGTCGGCGCTCGGGTGGGCCGGATTCATGACGCTTTGGGTGCTGCAAGCGCTCGTGTTTTGGAACGGCATGGAGACGATCAAGAAATTCATCGACTTCGCGGGCCCCGCCGTCTATGTGGTGATGTTCATCTTGGCCGGCTACATGGTCGCGCGTGCTGGCATCTCCCATATCAGCCTCAATCTCGGCACGGTGAAATACCACGGTTGGGAGGCTCTGCCCGTCACGGTCACCGCGATTTCGCTCGTCGTGTCGTACTTCTCCGGGCCGATGCTGAACTTCGGCGATTTTTCCCGGTACTGCAAAAGCTATGCGAGCGTGAAGCGAGGCAATTTCTGGGGGCTCCCCGTCAACTTTCTGGCGTTCTCGCTGGTGACGGTCGTCACGACTTCAGCCACGCTGCCCGTCTTCGGCGAGTTGATCACCGACCCCGTCACCACGGTGGGGCGCATCGACCAGCCGTTCGCCGTGGTGCTGGGCGCGCTGACGTTCATGATCGCGACCATCGGCATCAACATCGTCGCGAACTTCGTTTCTCCCGCGTTCGACTTTTCCAACGTCGCACCCAAGCACATCAGTTGGCGCGCGGGCGGCATGGTGGCCGCGACCGCCTCGGTCTTCATCACGCCGTGGAACCTTTTCAATAATCCGGCGGTGATCCACTACACGCTCGACGTGCTCGGCTCGTTCATCGGCCCGCTGTACGGCGTGCTGATCGTCGATTACTACCTCGTCAAGCGAGAACGCGTCGTGCTCGACGATCTCTATTCGATGTCGGAATCGGGCGCCTACTGGTATCGAGGCGGCGTCAATTGGAGCGCCGTGGCAGCCGTGCTGCCTGCAGCCGCCATCGCCGTGCTGTGCGTGATGACGCCGGCGCTCGCGCCGCTCGCCAACTTCTCTTGGTTCATCGGGGTTGCGCTTGCCGCCATTTTCTATGCGTTCGCGGCACGCACTGTCGGCCGCTGAGACAACACATTCCGCCCTTGGAGGAGCAGCGCGATGAAAATCAAGCTCATCAATCCAAACACCACCGCGCGCATGACCGAAACGATGGCTCACTGCGCACGGGCCGTCGCGGCCACCGGTACCGAGATCGTCGCAGCGACATCGGCTATGGGACCGCCATCGATCGAAAGCTGGTATGACGAGTCGCTTGCGCTGCCGGGTCTGCTCGCCGAAGTCGCGGCGGGCGAGCGCGAAGGCGTCGACGGTTACGTGATCGCGTGCTTCGGCGATCCGGGCTTGTTCGCGGCGCGCGAGCTAGCTCGCGGCCCCGTCATCGGCATCGCGGAAGCGGCCATGCATGCGGCCAGCGTGATCGCGCCAGGCTTTTCCGTGGTGACGACGCTCGCTCGCACGACCGGTATGGCGTGGCATCTCGCCGAGCGCTATGGGATGAAGCGCTTCTGCCGCTCCGTGCGCGCGACCGACGTCCCCGTGCTCGAACTCGATCGGCCCGGCAGCGCGGCTCGGCAATTGATCGTCGAGGAATGCCGAAAAGCGCTCGAACACGATGGCGCCGATGCCATCGTCCTCGGGTGTGCGGGCATGGCCGACCTATGCCATGCCGTCGAGCGCGAGATCGGCGCGCCCGTCGTAGAGGGTGTGACGGCGGCGCTCAAGTGGGTCGAGGCGCTCGTTTCCTTGAGGCTCGGCACGGCCAAGCGCGGCGAGTACGATCACCCGTTGCCCAAGCGCTATGACGGGCCGTTGGCCGATTTCGGACCGCGCGACGCGCGAGGCGCTTGAGTCGATCGCCGCCGCACGCAGACCCCGCACGACATACGAGCGTGGTGAGCTTCAATATCGGCCCGCTCGTATGGGCGCAAGCGGGTGTTTTATATACACTCATTCCACCGAGACGTATCGGTGCGGCAAGCGGCTTGCACGCTGCGTCGCGGCACCGTCTCACCACGCCTGCAAAGAGCCCTTGCTATGACATCCGAGACCCGCTATCCACGCGATTTGATCGGCTACGGCCGTCAACCGGTTCAGGCCGACTGGCCCGCAGGTGCACGCATCGCCGTCCAGTTCGTGCTCAATTACGAGGAGGGCGGTGAGAACTGCGTCTTGCACGGCGACCCCGGTTCGGAGCAGTTTCTCTCAGAGATCGTTGGCGCCGCCGCGTATCCCGCCCGGCACATGAGCATGGAGTCGATTTACGAGTATGGCTCGCGCGCGGGGGTGTGGCGCATCCTGCGCGAGTTCGAAAAGCGCCGCTTGCCGCTGACGGTGTTTGGCGTCGGCATGGCGATCGAACGCAATCCGGAAGTGGCGCGGGCATTTGTCGAGTTGGGCCACGAGATCGCGTGCCATGGGTGGCGATGGATC
This sequence comes from Paraburkholderia sp., assembly GCA_004322045.1. Lineage (GTDB taxonomy): Bacteria > Pseudomonadota > Gammaproteobacteria > Burkholderiales > Burkholderiaceae > Trinickia. The sequence continues at coordinate 445,237 of SCRN01000040.1, read as the reverse complement.
CACTACCAAGATATGCCGCCCGAGCGCGAGGCCGAGCACATGCGGCTGGGGATGCAGGCGATCGAGCGTGTCACCGGCGTTCGACCGCTTGGCTGGTACACGGGCCGAGATAGTCCGAACACGCGCCGGCTGGTCGCCGAATACGGCGGCTTCCTTTACGACTCGGACTATTACGGTGACGATCTGCCGTTTTGGACGCAGGTGGAAGTGACGGGCGGAGAACGGCGGCCGCAGCTGATCGTGCCATATACGCTCGATACGAACGATATGCGCTTCGCATCACCGCAAGGGTTCAACACGGCCGATCACTTCTTTACTTATCTGCGCGACGCGTTCGATGTGCTCTATGAAGAGGGCGACGAAGCGCCGAAGATGCTGTCGGTTGGGATGCATTGCCGGCTCTTGGGCCGCCCCGGGCGCTTTCGGGCATTGCAGCGTTTTTTGGACCATATCGAAAGGCATGATCGCGTATGGGTGGCCCGCCGTGTCGACATTGCACGCCACTGGCGTGGGCGCCATCCCTTTGAGCCACAGACCGACCGCTGCGCCGAATGAAACCGATGCAATACACGCTGGAACAACTCAATACGATGTCGCCCGAGGCGTTCGAGGCCGCGCTCTCGGGTATTTTCGAGCATTCGCCATGGGTGGCCGAGCGCGCAGCTCGCATGCGGCCGTTTGCCAGCGTCGATGCCCTTTACGCGGCGATGTGCGAGATCGTCGCCAATGCGGGCGACAAGCGCCAGTTCGCCCTGATCGATGCACACCCGGAACTGGCCGGCAAGGCGGCGGTGCAAGGGGAGTTGACTGCGGAATCGACGCGCGAGCAGAGCGGCGCGGGCCTCGCGCAGTGCTCGCAAGAAGAGTTCGACAAGCTTCAGCGATTGAACGAGGCCTACCGCAAAAAATTCGGCTTTCCGTTCATTTTGGCCGTACGCGGCTACGATCGAGCCGGCATTATCGCGAATTTCGAGGCGCGCTTGAACAACGCCGCCGAGGACGAATTGCGCACGAGCTTGGAGCAGATTTACAGCATCGCCCGTTTTCGTATCGACGATCTCGTAACGGGGTAAGCGCGCAACCGTGCGAACGGCCTGTGGCGAGCTGCCGGCTGTAGCCGGTGGCCGTTCCCCGTGCCCGAGCGCACTTGCCGATGCGTGGATGCGCCGTTTCGATTGGCACTACGATCACAATGACAGACACGAAGGACGACAACAATGGCTCTTCCGATTCTCGACCCTAACGCGCCCGACTTTACCCGTCGCTACGTCAACCTGGCCGATCCGCGACTAGGTGCGCAGGCGCTCGAAGCAAGCGACGAATTTTTTGCGCCGAAAGAGCGCATGCTCAATCCCGAGCCGGCTGTCTTCATTCCGGGCAAATACGACGATCACGGCAAATGGATGGACGGGTGGGAGACGCGGCGCAAGCGCACGACGGGATACGACTGGTGCATCGTGAAACTGGCGCGCGCAGGCATCGTCATGGGCTTGGACATCGACACCAGCCATTTCACCGGCAACTTCCCGCCGGCCGCGTCGGTCGAGGCTGCCCATGTGCCGGGCGGCGCGCAACCGGACGGTGACACCGAGTGGCGCGAGATCGTGCCCTCGACGACGCTGCAGGGCAATAGTCACCACTACCTTGGGGTCGCGGACACGCGCGCGTATACGCACGTGCGGTTGAATCTGTACCCCGACGGCGGTGTGGCGCGGTTACGCGTGTATGGGCAGCCCCAGGTCGATTGGGCCGCGGCGGCGCGCAACGCGCCGGTGGATCTCGCGGCGATGGAGAATGGCGCGTATATCGTAGCCGTGAACAATCAACATTTCGGTGCGGCGTCGAATCTGTTGATGCCCGGCCGCGGCGTGAATATGGGCGACGGCTGGGAGACGCGGCGGCGGCGCGATCCGGGCAACGATTGGGCCATCGTCGCGCTGGCCCAGCCCGGCACGATTACGAAGATCGAAGTCGACACCGCCTTTTTCAAGGGCAACTATCCCGATCGCTGCTCGATCCAGGCGGCATACGTCAAAGGCGGCACCGACAGCTCGCTCGTGACGCAATCCATGTTTTGGCCGACGTTGCTCGGCGAGCAGAAGCTGCAGATGGACAAGCAGCATTTCTTCGAAGCGGAACTGGCTGCGATCGGCCCCGTCACCCACCTTCGCTTGAACATCATTCCCGATGGCGGCGTGTCGCGCCTGCGAGCTTGGGGCGAATTGGCATGAACGGCGCGCGTACGAAATCGCTGACGATCGAGCCGCTGACACGGCCGGCGTTCTCGCCCTTTGGCGACGTCATCGAGCTCGAGGGCGCGCGGCAAATTCCGATCAACTCGGGCACGACGATGCGCTATCACGATCTCGCCCACGTCGACGTGGGCGATGGCGGAGGGCGGCCCCTCGTCAACGTGTTTCGCGGCCAACCGCGCACTTTGCCGTTCGAAGTGACGATGCTCGAGCGCCATCCCCTCGGCTCCCAGGCATTTTTGCCGATGACGGACCGTCCTTATCTGGTCGTGGTCGCACCGGCGGGCCCGCTCGCGCCAGAAGCGGTCCGCGCTTTCCTGACCCGCGGATGGCAAGGGGTCAACTACGCAAAAGGGGTTTGGCACCATCCGTTGATTGCGCTCGATACGATCAGCGATTTCATCGTCATCGACCGAGGCGGCGAAGGAGCCAACTGCGACGAACAGGTTTTACCCGAGTCGCTGTGGCTGACCGAGGAGGGGATGGCGGCCGCTCTGCGATAACAGGACTGCGTCGGCCCGTCCCATAACGCCCGCATTGCCATGCGGGCGTTTTTACATGCGTGGGGCATGAGCCATTCGAGGCGTAGCCCTGCCGAACATCGGTCGTAGGAAAAGGCTGACAAGCGCACTGCCACGTATTACGCGAGGTTCAGCGCAGGCTGATTTGTTTTAATGCCGCGCCCGCCGATACTTTGATCACAGGAAAACGTTTCGCGCCACGCATCCCGGCACCGACGTTTCGGACTTCGAATCACCGGAGAGATCGCCATGAGCCGCTTCGCCCAAGACCTCCTCGAACTGCAACGTCTTTGCCTTGGCGGGTCAGGTGCGCTCACGCAACACCTGCTGCGCGAGATCGCTTGCAACCTGATCGCCGCCGGCGTTGCCGACGAGCGCGACGGTTGCTGATCTGTTCGGACCGCAGGGGCAAACGTTTGCCCGCGCGACAGCTTTCGCGATGGAACCGCAGTTAGCCTTGCTTGCGATTGCCCTACGATCCGTCGACCTTTTATCCGAATCACAAAGCCCCTGGCAGAGACAGTCATGAACGGTAGCGAGACCTTCGAATCGATCCGCGAAATCAACCTGTCGTATCTCTCGCTCGCCCAGCGCCTGCTGCGCGCGGACCGAGAAACGGGCGTGCAACGACTGGGGTTGTCGACCCAGGTGGCCGACATCATCGTGGACTTATCAGGCCCGCAGCTGCTCAAGCTGGCCGGATGCGATCAACTCGTGTGCTTCTTCCGCTTCAACGACCGCTCGATATTCTCTGCGTTGACGCCGCCGGCCGCACGCGTCCCGGAAGGGAAAGGGCTCGTCGACGCGCAGGCCGCATGACGCGTGCCGCGTGCCGTACGGCGCCGCAAGCAGTTACCGCGGCGCTTTCCTCGGCCGTCTAGCTAACGATTGCCCCGCGCGCGGTGCCGGAACGATGATCGGCGGTAACATTGAACGCTCGATCCACAACGTTCGCAAGCTCGGCCGATGAATGCATTTTTCTGGTGGCTTCTCAATATAGGCGTGCCGATCGCCGGGCCCGTATGCATGCTCGGCCTGTTTTCCGTCACGCACGGCAAAGGCATGGCGCGCCTCTTGATTTACGAGTCGCTCAAGGGTGGGCAACTTCTTTGGTCCGCCATCGCCATTTCGGCGACGGCGATATACGAGAGCGCAACCGCTCTCGAACGACACGCGGGGCCAGCTCCCATATTCGAACTCGCGATCGCTGCGTTTCTGATGATCGCCTTCACATGCTCGATGCTCGTGATGCTCGTCACGCTCAAGCAACACGACGACCGCGCCCTGGCCTTTGCCTGCCGCGGGACGCAAGGCGCCCCACGGTCGCTTTCGCCGGGCATGCGTCTACCTGAGGACGCAACGGTGAGCACGTCCGTATGGCTGACCGGCGCCGCCGCTTTGTTGTTCGGGGCATTACATATGATTGTAAGCTGATTGAAGGGATTGTGTTACACTTGGGCACCTTGAAGGAGGAATGATGAACAGGCTACTTAATTTCGTCGGGTCCCAAGAGAACATTGATCGCTTCGCCGTCCGTTGGAGTGCGGGAGTGTCCATTTTTGCCGTAGCTACGGCTGCTGTACTGGCAGCGGTTGCGCTCTTCGAATAAGCGCAACGCTGCAGCGATAAGCGCCCCCGTTTTCGCTGCGTCGGTCCGTCTCGTTTCAGCCCCTTCGGCCTGTGTTGGCCCAAGGGGCTTTCTTCTGTCCGGTGTGCTCGCCGCAGTTGCACCGCGAGCCCGACGACGGCGCTCAAACGGCTAGTTCTGCGTACGTGCGTTGAACCAGGCGGCCACCTTTTCGCGCTCCGCGCTCGTCATTTGAGTGACGTTGCCGAGCGGCATCGCTTTGAGCACCACCGCCTGCTGATACAGCCGCTGTGCGTTCTTTGATATCTCGCCCGGCGTATCCAAGAGGACACCCGCCGGCGCGCTGCCCATCATCGTGGGGTGCGCCGAGTGGCAAGCGACGCAGCGCTGCTGCAAGATCGGTTCGATATCGGCGAGCTTGACGGCTGGCATATGGGCCGCCTGCGCTTGTTGGGCCATAGGCTTGGGCAGCGTAACGGCCAATGCCGCAGCCAGCAGGGCGACGCCGCCCGCGGGGAGATACCACAGCACTCGTCCGCGATGACGCATGACGAAGAACTGACGAATCAGCGCACCGGCGAGCATGATGACGGCCAGCACGGCCCAGTTATAGGGGTGCGTGTACGTCATCGCATAGTGGTTCGACAGCATCGCGAACACCACCGGAAGCGTGAAGTACGTGTTGTGCACGGAGCGCTGCTTACCGCGTTTGCCGTAAACCGGATTGGGCGCGTCCCCCATGAGCATGGCGTTCACCATCTTGCGCTGCCCCGGGATGATGACGAAGAACACGTTGGCCGACATGATCGTGGCCAGCATCGCGCCTACGATCAGGTATGCGGCCCGGCCGGCGAAGACATGACAGGCGAGCCATGCGGCAGCCAACACGTAAAGGCCGACGATCGCACCGAGCAGGCGATCGTTGTGGCCGAGCAGCCGACAAAGCGAGTCGTAGACGATCCAGCCCGCGGCCAAGAAGCCGAGTGCAGCCGCAATCGCGACGACAGGCCCCATATCGAGTACGTTCTTGTCGATGAGATAGGTTTCAGGGGAACCAAGGTAGAGCACGGTGAACAAACCGAATCCCGACATCCAGGTCGTATAAGACGGCCATTTCGACCAGTGCAGGTCCTCCGGCATTTGCGCGGGCGCGACCATGTACTTTTGCATGTGGTAAAAGCCGCCGCCATGCACATGCCACAACTCGCCGAATACGCCGCGCTCCGTGAGCGTCTGGTCCTTCGGCTTTCTCAAGCTATTGTCCAGCGCAACGAAATAAAACGATTCTCCGATCCACGCAATTGCGACGATCACATGCAGCCAGCGAATCGCGAGATTCAGCCAGTCCGTGATGAAACCTTCCATGAAACGCCTCCGAAGCTCCTGATAATCGTTGGTATGCGGGATCAGCTGCCGCGATAGGTGCTGTAAGCCCAGGGGGAGACGAGGAGGGGTACGTGATAGTGTGCAGTGGCGTCGGCAACCCCGAAGCGCAAGACCACGCGGTCGACGAAGCGCGGCTTGGGCACGACGACCCCTGCGGCCGCGAAGTAATCGCCGGCGTCGAAGACGAGCTCGTATTCTCCCGCGGTCAATGCGTTGCCTTCGAGCAGCGGTGCGTCGCAGCGGCCATCCTCGTTGGTGACGGTCCGCTTGAGCGAGCGTCGTGCGTCGCCGTCGAGCTTGAACAGCTCGATCGCGATACCGGCGCCGGGACGGCCGTGCGCCGTGTCCAGAACGTGGGTGGTGAGCTTGCCCATTCGCAGTTTTCCTCTTTGATGAATGCGAAAAGTGGTGGGGGCGCCTCGATCCGATACGCAGGCGGCGGATCGAGCCTCCACGACGCGTGGCTACATACCCGTCGGCGATTCGATGCGAGCGCCGTATCGCCATTCTATGGAGTCGGCGGCGCTCGGCGCGCTTGCGATAGGAAAGATAAGAGCGGCCGCATGAGGCGAGGCGAGGCGCCGCGCCAGCGCGAAGACGGCGAAATTGAATCAATATATCGAAACCGTGAAGGCAAGTATCGCACCGGTGTGCATTGCCAGCGCTATTTTGGCTTCCCATCGTTATGCCAATCGTTTCAACCCGGACCCATCGAATGAACGCTGAGCAGCTCCCGCGCACGCCCAATGCTCCTCGCCCCAAAACGATGCTCGTCAAGCATGCCGACGTGCTCGTTACCATGGACGGCGAGCGCCGCGAGCTGCGCGATGCGGGGCTGTTCATCGAGGGCAATCGTATCGTGGCGGTCGGCCCGTCGAGCGAGCTGCCGAGCGTGGCCGACCAAGTCTTCGATCTGCGCGGCCACCTCGTCATGCCGGGGCTCGTGAACACCCACCACCACATGTACCAAAGCTTGACGCGTGCGGTGCCGGCAGCGCAGAACGCCGAGCTTTTCGGATGGCTGACGAACCTCTATCGCGTATGGGCGCATCTGACACCCGAGATGATCGAGGTGTCGACGCTCACGGCGATGGCCGAACTGCTGCTGTCGGGCTGCACGACCTCGAGCGATCATCTCTATTTGTACCCGAACGGCAGCCGGCTGGACGACAGCATCGCGGCAGCGGCACGCATCGGCATGCGTTTTCATGCGAGCCGCGGCAGCATGAGCGTGGGGCAGAAGGACGGCGGGCTACCGCCCGACTCGCTCGTCGAGCGCGAGGCCGATATTCTCGCTGACACGCAGCGCTTAATCGAAACCTATCACGATGAGGGCCGCTACGCGATGTTGCGGGTGGTCGTGGCGCCGTGCTCTCCGTTCTCCGTGAGCCGCGATTTGATGCGCGAGTCGGCCGCGCTGGCCCGCCGGTACGGCGTGTCGATGCATACGCACCTAGCCGAGAACGTCAATGACGTCGCCTACAGCCGCGAGCGCTTCGGGATGACCCCAGCCGAATACGCGGAGGACCTGGGCTGGGTCGGAGCCGACGTCTGGCATGCGCACTGCGTCCAACTCGATCCGGCCGGCATCGCGCTATTTGCCCGTACCCGCACGGGGGTGGCCCATTGTCCCTGTTCCAACATGCGGCTCGCATCGGGCATTGCACCAATCCGGCGCATGCGCGATGCGGGCGTACCCGTTGGATTGGGCGTGGATGGGTCCGCGTCGAACGACGGCGCGCATCTCGTCGGCGAGGCGAGGCAGGCGCTGCTGCTGCAACGCGTGGGATTCGGGCCTGCTGCGATGACTGCGCGCGAAGCGCTCGAAATCGCTACGCTCGGCGGCGCTGCTGTGCTGGGGCGCAACGATATCGGCGCGCTTGCGCCCGGAATGGCCGCCGATTTCGTCGCATTCGATCTCAATCAGCCGAATTTTGCCGGCGCATTGCATGATCCGGTCGCGGCGCTCGTGTTTTGCGCCCCATCTCAAGTGGCGGTGAGTGTCATCAACGGCGAGGTCATTGTGAAAGAGGGCCGTCTAACGACGCTCGAACTGCGGCCGCTGCTCGAGCGCCATAACCGGCTTGCACGCTTGCTGGGCGAAGCGTCTCGCACCGCTTGATGCAAGCCGCTCGGCGGGCGGCGCCGGAGCCGGCGGGCTTGGCCGCCGCTCGTTACGGGCGATCGACGAGCGTATGCGTTGCCTCGGCGACGAGGCTGCGCAGCCACCGGACTTCGTCGGAATAGTGACAGCGCTCGTGCCACAACTGGTAATACTGCATCGGCGGGAAGTCGAGGGGCGCGGGCAGCACGGTGAGCGGCAAGAATTTGGCGTAGTGGTCGGCGAATAGACGCGTCGTCGTGAAGATGAGGTCCGATTTGACGAGCACGTACGGAGCGAGATTGAAATACGGCAACGTGACGACAACGTGGCGCTTGAGCCGCTCGCGTGCAAGGTGCACGTCGATCGCGCCGCGCTGGCCGACCGAGTAGGGGGAAGGCGCAAGGTGCGGGGCGTTCAGATACTGATCGAGCGTGAGCGTGCCGCGTTTGGCGAACGGGTGGGTGTTGCTCATGAGGCAGACGATCTCGTCGACGAACAGATTCGACAGGTGCAACTGCTCGGGCGGCTCGGGCCAATTGCCGACGACGACGTCGAGCTTGCCGTCCTCGAGCGCCAGCTCGTAATCGAAAGAAGGGCCGAGTGAATGGAATTCCAGTTGAGCGTTGGGCGCGGCTTGCCTGAAGCGTTCGACGACGGTCGGCACGAACAGGACATTCAGATAGTCGGGGCACCCGATGCGGTAGCAGCGAATCGAGGTGGCCGGATCGAAGTTGTGCTGCTGGAAACGGATGCGCTCGATTTCGCGCAAGGCGTTTTGCACGGGCTCGAGCAGGCGCAGGCCGTATTCGGTCGGCACCATGCCCGACTTGCCGCGCACGAGCAGCGGGTCGCCCGTAATGTCGCGCAAGCGGCGCAGTGCGGCACTGATGGCCGGTTGCGATTGGTTCAGCTTGACGGCTGCGCGCGTGACGCTGCGCTCCATCAAGAGGGTGTGCAAAACGCGCAAGAGGTACGTGTCGATCGCCTCGCGTTGCTGGCTCATGGTTGCTCCAATATATGGTTAGGCTGATCGATCATGGGTTTGGGTATGTGATTTTTAATATGTTCGCTAAAACGCGTCAAGGTCGCATATACCCGTGTGGCGCATAGGTCAAATCGAGCGCCCACACGATATTGTCGGCTCGACGCTCGGGCGCGATTTGGGTATCGTCGGGCCCACGGCGCGGATGGCGGCGGATGGTGGCGGGTGGCGAGCGGGTGCGAACCACGCATGCGGGGCAACGACGGAAACGGGGGCGATGGGCGCAGAGCGCATCGCGTTGAGGCAGAAAGAGCGGGGCAGACAGCAAGAACGTTCGGCGACGGATTTCATGAGCGATCAATCAACTTTCCGCGATGCCGCGGGCGCGGGCCAAGTCGTCGTGTCGCGGCTGGCGCTTGCAGGCATCAGCAAGCAATATCCGTCGGTGCGTGCCAACGACGATGTGCATCTGGCCGTGGCGCCGGGCGAGATTCACGCGGTGTTGGGCGAGAACGGCGCCGGCAAGAGCACGCTGATGAAGATCATCTACGGCTCGGTGCGCCCCGATGCGGGCGAGATTCGGTGGGATGGCCATCCCGTCGAGATCGGCAGCCCCGCACAGGCGCGCAAGCTCGGTATCGGCATGGTTTTCCAGCACTTCTCTTTGTTCGAGACGCTGACGGTTGGCGAAAACATTGCGCTCGCGCTCGAAGAGCCTTTCGACCTCGGCGCGCTCGGCAAGCGCATTCGCGAGGTATCGCGCGAGTACGGGCTCGATATCGACCCGCAGCGGCACGTGCACAGTCTGACCGTGGGCGAGCGCCAACGCGTTGAAATCGTGCGGTGCCTGCTGCAGCATCCGCGGCTGCTCATCATGGACGAGCCGACCTCGGTGCTCACGCCACAGGCCGTGCGTAAGCTGTTCGATACGCTGAAGCGATTGGCGCAGCAGGGCTGCAGCGTGCTCTACATCAGCCACAAGTTGGACGAAATTCAAGAGCTTTGCGATACGGCGACGGTCATGCGCGGCGGGCGCGTCACGGGCCAAGTCCGGCCTCGCGACGAGACGCATGCCTCGCTCGCGCAGTTGATGGTGGGCCATGCGCTGCCCGATTACACGCGCCGGGCGCACGTGCCGGGCGCGGCCTTGCTGAGCGTCAAGCAATTGTCGGTGGCGAGCGACGACCCATTCGGCACCTCGCTGGAGAACGTGACGTTCGACGTGCATGCCGGAGAAATTTTCGGCATCGCGGGCGTATCGGGCAATGGGCAAGCGGAGTTGCTCGCGGCGCTGTCGGGCGAAAGGCGCAGCACGGCCGCGGCCGATGCCGTTACGATCTGCGGCAAAAGCGCGGGCCGGCTCTCGGCCGGCGCACGGCGCCGCCTCGGCTTCGCCTTCGTGCCCGAGGAGCGGCTCGGGCGCGGAGCCGTGCCCGCGATGTCGCTCGCGGAAAATGCCTTGCTGACCGCGCATCGGCAACCGGGCATGGTCCGTCACGGCTGGATCGGCGCGCGGGCGATCCGCGCATTCGCGACGCGCTGCATCGAAGCGTTCGACGTGCGCTGCGGCGGCCCCGACGCGCTGGCACAGTCGCTCTCGGGCGGGAACTTGCAAAAGTACATCGTCGGCCGCGAGTTGCTGCAGGCGCCGAAGGTGCTCGTGGTCGCGCAGCCGACGTGGGGCGTGGACGTCGGCGCATCGGCCTTCATTAGGCAGCAACTGCTCGATCTATCGGCCAAGGGTGTGGCCGTGCTGGTCATCTCCGAGGAGCTCGACGAGCTGTTCGACATTTGCGATCGGATCGCGGTGCTCGCGCGCGGACGCTTATCGCCCTCGCGCAAGACGGGCGAGACCAACGCTGAAGAGATCGGCTTGTGGATGGCAGGGCTCTTCGGCGATAGCGGGGCTGCGCCGCCCGCGCAGCAGGCCGTCCATGCTTGAGGGCGCCCGCACCATGCCGACCTTTACATTCGAACCATCGACGCTCGTATAGACCATGTATTTTCCGTACCGAATCGAAGCTCGCCCAACGCCCTCGCGAGCGATGCAGCTCGCCGTGCCGGCGATCGCCGCCCTTTTGACGCTCGTTATCGGGTTCGTGATTTTCGGCATCGTCGGGCGCGACCCCGCGCAAGCGATGCGCGCCTTTTTCGTCGACCCGCTCGCGAATGTCAACGGCTGGTCCGAACTGCTGCTCAAAGCCTCGCCCTTATGCCTGATCGGTCTTGGCCTTGCCATCGGCTATCGTGCGAACGTTTGGAACATCGGCGCGGAAGGGCAAATGCTGGCGGGTGGCATGGCCGCGAGCGGCGTCGCCATCCACTTCGACCAAGCGAGCGGCGGCTGGATCCTGTTCTTGATGATGGGTGCGGGCATCCTCGGTGGCATGGTTTGGGCCGCGATTCCCGCGTTCCTGAAAACGCGTTTCAACACCAACGAGATATTGACGAGCCTCATGCTGACCTATGTGGCGACGCAATTGTTGATCTATCTCGTGAGCGGGCCGTGGCGCGACCCGCAGGGAATGAACTTTCCGATCTCGGAGATGTTCTCGGGCGATGCGCTCTATCCGACTTTCGGCGGCGACTGGCAGTGGCATTGGCTTCGCGGTACGCGGCTGAATGCTTCGATTTTCGTGACGCTGGCAGCGGTGCCGCTGGCATGGCTGTTCGTGCGCAAGAGCTTCGCGGGGTTTCGCATGAACGTGGGAGGGCTTGCGCCGCTCGCCGCGCGCTACGCGGGCTTCTCCGATACGCGCACGGTTTGGATGTCGCTGCTCATCAGCGGGGCGTTGGCCGGGCTGGCGGGCATGGGCGAGATCGCGGGGCCGATCGGGCAGTTGCAGGCGACGTGGTCGCCGGGCTACGGCTTCACGGCCATCATCGTCGTGTTCGTCGGCCGGCTGCATCCGCTCGGCATCGTGCTCGCGAGCTTGTTGATGGCGCTGTTGTATCTCGGGGGCGAGGCGGTGCAGACCTCGATGCAACTGCCGCAAGCGCTGTCGGGGGTGTTCCAGGGCCTGCTCCTGTTTTGTTTGCTCGGAGCCGACTTGTTCGTCAATTACCGTCTGCGCCGAGTGTCCCGCGTCGCGCATGGATGAGCGTGCCAAACGCGACCGAGCGCGCTGTGCAAGCGCATGACTAGCCAATCGAAATAGAACGAACCATGGATATCCAACAAGCCGGCAATCTTGCTTCGAGCGCAGTCGTCGCGGCGATACCGCTGATGTTTGCGGGCATTGGCGAACTCGTCACCGAAAAGTCGGGGGTGCTGAACCTGGGCGTCGAAGGGATGATGCTGATGGGGGCGGTGACCGGTTATGCCGTCACGGTGACGACCGGGCACCCGTGGCTAGGCGTGGCGGCGTCGATCGCGGCCGGCGTCGCGATGGCATTGTTGTTCGGCTTTCTCACGCTGACGATGCTCGCCAACCAAGTGGCGACAGGGCTTTCGCTGACGATCTTCGGCATCGGCTTGTCGGCCTATGTCGGCAAGCCTTATACGTCGGCGTCGGTCAGCGCGACGATCGACGCCTGGCCGGTCCCGGGGCTGGCCAAGATTCCGGTGCTGGGGCCCGCGCTGTTTGCTCTGACGCCGCTAGGCTATCTCGCGTTCGCGGCTTTCGCCCTGGTTGGATGGTTTCTCTATCGGACGCGGGCGGGGCTCGTGCTGCGCTCTGTGGGTGAATCGCCCGCCGTGGCCCATTCGGTCGGCTTTCCTGTGATCGGCGTGCGCTACGGCGCGACGTTGTTCGGCGGCGGCATGGCGGGACTCGCGGGCGGTTACTACTCGATCGTCTACCTGCATCTGTGGCAGGAACAGCTGACCTCGGGCCGAGGCTGGATCGCGCTCGCACTGGTCGTGTTCGCCACGTGGCGGCCTTGGCGCTTGTTGCTCGGCGCGCTGCTGTTCGGCGCGGTCACGGGCTTGCAGTTTTATGCGCAGGCAGTGGGGGTGCCGATGCCGACACAGGCCCTCGCCATGCTGCCGTACTTGTCGACCATCGTCGTGCTGGCTGTCATTTCGCGCAACCCCAATACGATCAAGCTCAATGCGCCCGCTTCTCTTGGCAAGCCGTTCTTTGCGACGAGCTGAGCGAGCGAGGCCCGATCGACCGATTCCCCCACACCACTGGAGAAGTTCGATGAAAAGAAGAACGTTGCCACTGCTCGCCGCTTGCGCGGCGCTCGCGCTCGGCGCAGCCGTTGCGCCCGTCGCGCATGCGGCCGATGCGCCCGGCGTCGCTTTCGTCTACTTGGGCAACCCGGGCGATGCGGGCTGGACTTTCGCGCACGATCAAGGCTCCAAGCAAGCCGAGGCGAAGTTCGGCAACAAAATCAAGGTGACGCGCGTCGAGAATGTGCCGGAATCGGCCGACTCGGAGCGGGTGTTTCGGGATCTGGCGAGCAAGGGCAACAAGATCATTTTCGGATCGAGTTTCGGCTATCAGGATTTCGAGCTGAAAGTGGCGAAAGACTTCCCCGACACGGTGTTTCTGCATGCGACGGGCTATAAGAAGAGCAAGAACTTCGGCACCTACGACGTGCGCATGTATCAAGGCGCATATCTCGCGGGCGTCGTTGCGGGCCATATGACAAAGACGAACACGCTCGGATTCGTCGCATCGGTGCCTATCCCGGAAGTCGTGCGCAACATCAACGCCTACACGCTCGGCGCTCGTTCGGTGAATCCGAAGGTCCATACGAAGGTCATTTGGATCAACAGCTGGTTCGATCCCGGCAAGGAAAAGCAGGCTGCGGAAACGCTGATTGGGCAGGGCGCCGACGTCCTACTGCAGAACACCGATTCGAGCGCGACGCTGGCAACGGCCGAGGAGAAGAAGGTGCACGCGTTCGGTTGGGATTCGGACATGAAGAAATTCGGTCCGAACGCGGCGCTCGGCTCCGTGGTCGCGCATTGGGGCGTGTATTACATGGCTGCCATCCAGCAAGTGCTCGACGGCAAATGGAAAAATGACCCGGTGTGGTGGGGGCTGGCCCAACAGGCAGTCGATCTCGAAGATCTGAATCCGTCCGTGGACGCCGCCGCGCGCACGGACGAGAAGAAGGCGCATGACGCGATCGCGAGCGGTAGCCGCGATGTTTTCACGGGCCCGATCAAAGATCAATCGGGCGCGATCAAGGTTGCTGCGGGCAAGACGCTGACGGACGCCGAACTGCAACGGCTCAATTGGTACGTCGAAGGCGTCGACGGTTCGCTGCCGAAGTAATAGGGTCTGCGTTCGCCGACAAGGGAACGAGCGGGCGGCATGTTCGGTGCCGCCCGGCATCACTCTTCCAGACGCAGGCCCACTTTGAGCGTCACCTGCCAATGCGCGACGGTGCCGTTTTCGATATGCCCGCGGGTTTCGGTCACTTCGAACCAGTGCAAGTTGCGCAACGTCTTCGATGCGCGTTCGATGGCGCAGCGTACCGCATCGTCGCTCGACTTCGTCGATGATCCGGTCAATTCGATGTACTTGTAGACGTGATCGTTCATGAGTCGTCTCCGCATTTCGTCGCAAATGGAAGAACCAGTATAGGCAACGACGGCTGGGCACGCCCGGGCATATAGAAGGGCGGCCCGCCGCATCCGCAGGAGAGCACGAAACAATGGAACTCGGATTTTGCGGGCCAGGGCTCATGGGGGCGCCGATGATTCGGCATCTGCTGCGCGCAGGTCATGACGTGTGGGTTTGGAATCGCACGCGCGCGAAGGCGCAAGCGTTGGCCGCCGATGGGGCGCGCGTCGTCGACGCGCCGAGCGACTTGCTCGCGCATGCCCAGGCGGTTTTCTTGTGCGTGTCGGACACACGCGCCGTAGAGGACGTCGTTTTCGGCTCCGGCGGCTTGCTGGCCAAGCCCGACGCAGGGGCGGGACGTCTGCGCTGGATCGTCGATCATTCGAGCATTGCGCCCGCGGCAACGCGCGCATTCGCCGCGCGCGCAGCTCAATGCGGCGTCGGTTGGGTGGATGCGCCCGTTTCGGGTGGCGTTCCAGGCGCGCAGGCCGGCACGCTCGCGGTCATGGCTGGCGGACGGGCCGAGGACATAGCCGCGCTCGAACCCGTCATAGGTGCTTATGCAGCGCGCGTGACGCACATGGGCGAAGTGGGCGCGGGCCAGACGACGAAGCTTTGCAATCAGGCAATCGTTTGTGCGACGGTGGCGGGCATTGCGGAAGCGGTGGGCTTGGCCCACGCGGCGGGGATCGACGCGGCGCGTCTGCCCGAAGCGCTCGGCGGCGGTTGGGCCGATTCGGTCCTCCTGCGCACCTTCGTGCCACGCATGACGGAGACGGGACACGCCCCGCTCGGTTCGTTGAAAACGTTTCAAAAAGATATCGATATGGTGGCGGATGCCGCCAGGGACACGGGCGCGGCGATACCTGTCGTGGGCGCCGTGCAGCAGATGTTGCGCATGGGCGCAGCGATGGGGCTGGCAGATGCCGATTTGGCGGCATTCATCGATATCGTCCGGCCGCAGGCAGGCATGCACCGCGCCAAGAAGTAGCGCACGGAGCGAAACGCGGGCCGAACCTCTGCCGCGCCGCCAACTTACCCGGCGTCAGCGAAACGAGCGCGGGGCGGCATCGCCTGCGTTTTGCCGCCGCGCATTGGGCGCGGCCACGCCGGCGCCGAATTCAGGCAGAACCTTAGTGCGCGCCCGGCTCGCGAAGACGAGAAAGCCGAAACCGTTCGTTTCATACCAGTACCCGCCGTTCTCGAGGCCCTCGAGCGGCTGTTCGAGCGCGTTCGCGATCGACTCGAGACAGCGACGGCGCAATTCGTCGACGTCAGGATAGGGCGGTTGCGCGCCACGAACTGTGCACAGCAGGACGTCGAGCCCCGGCAAGACATGTTCGTAGAGCACGGGCTCATCCTGCGAACGAGCGCGCGCAATCTTCGTATCCAGCTGGACGAAAGGCTTGAATTGGCGCAGGACGGCGAGAAACGACTCCTTACTACTGTCCGCGCTCGCGCGCCTACGCTTTCTCGGGAAGGACATAAACATTCGCCTGAAAAAGATTTGCAAGAAACACAGCGTCCTCATGCGACCACTCCCGGCTCTCGCGCGCCGCACGTCCGATCTTTTATAGCATACGAAATCGGCATCTTCACGACCTGTTACGGTCTGGCTGGAACGATCGACGCAGCTCGCATGCGGTCATGCCGGAACGGGTGCGCGAGTCGTGTCGCGCTGCGCTCGACATCTATGGCAATAATAGGCCCGAGTTTCATCCGCGTGCTGATCAAACTCATAAAAAATGCCATTTTCTGTGGGCCTGCGCGCTGGCATATCGTCCGTTGAAATATCTCGAGACAGCACGGATAATGGTTCGGTTTCACGTTTGCACGTCGTGCGATGCAAGCGCCGTGCCGCCGTACAAGCCTGCGGCGCGGCTCGCGCGACGCGCGCGACTCGACTCGATGGGGCCGCCAAGGACGCATGAAACTATTCACGAAGGGACTGCTGCTGATCGCCGTGCCGAGCTTGATCGAGTTGGCGCTCGTTGGCATGCTGTCGAAGACGCAGGAGCAGGCCACGCAAGCGGGCCAGTGGGCATCGCATAGCAAACAGGTGCTCTATCAAGCGTCGGCCATCGTCGATCCTCTCTTGCGCGAGGCGTCGCGCGTGCGCGCGGGCCTCATCGTCGGCGATCCTTCCTTCATCGATCGGCATGTCGTTTGGGTGGACCTGGGCGATCGGCTCTCGCGGCTCGAGAAGCTCGTGGCGGACGATCCGCTGCAAGTCGAGCGGGTGCGGCGTATGCGCGAAGCCGTCAATGACTACCGGGCGCTGACGGACAAGGTTTATGCAGCGTTGCACGATGAGCAGCGCGTGCAATTGGCCTCGCTCGACAGTGCGCCGTTGCCGCAGCCCATCCAAGCGTTTCGAGACGAACTGGGCGCATTCGTTGCCGACGAATCGCGGCTCGACGCCGAGCGCAGTTCGGAACTGGCCGCCACGCGTGAGCAGCAGCGCTATGCGCTGATTGCGGCCATTGCCGGTTCGATGCTCATTTGGGCGATCGCGGCGCTGGCGTTCGCCGGCAACATCGGGCGGCGCCTGCATACGTTGACGGCCAACGCGCAGCGGCTGGGGCGTTCACAGGCGCTGGGCGCGCCGCTGGCGGGCGACGACGAATTGGCTCAACTCGATGCGGCATTGCACCGGACGAGTCAACGCTTGACCGAGGCCGAGCACGATCAGGCCACTTTGCAGGCTACGCTCGAGATGCGTGCGCAAGAGTTGACGCAAGTGAACGATAATCTGCGCCAGCAAAAGCAGGACAACGATATGTTCATCTATAGCGTTTCGCACGATCTACGCTCGCCGCTCGTGAACCTGCAAGGGTTTTCTCGCGAGTTGCAAGTATCGTGCGACGAGTTGCGTACGATGCTCGACGCCGCCCGTTTGCCGGAAGCCGAGCGCTCGCGTATCACACGGGTGCTCGATGGCAATCTGAGCGAAGCGCTGCACTATTTGCGCACCGCGGTGGCGCGTTCGGCCTCGATCATCGACGCGCTGCTGCGGATCTCCCGGGCGGGCCGGCTCGAATATCAGTGGCAGCGCGTAAGCGTGGCCCGCGCCGTCGCGCGCGTCGTGGAATCGCTGCACCAGGCTATCGCCGAGCGCGGCGTGGCCGTATCGGTCGGGGAACTGCCGCCCGTCTGGGGCGACCCCACGGCGATCGAGCAGATTTTCACCAACCTGATCGGCAACGCGGTCAATTATCTCGACATTTCGCGCCCCGGCCGCATCGAAATCGGCGCGCTGGAGCAGCCTCAGCCCGATGTCGGCGAACGAGCGCCTAGAATGCGAACATACTACGTGCGCGATAACGGGCTCGGCATTCCCGTCGCTTGCATGCCCAAAATGTTTAGTGCTTTTCAACGGTTGCACGGCGATCGGGCCAAAGGCGACGGCATTGGCCTCGCCCTAGTGCGCCGGGTGACGGAGCGGCACGGTGGACGCGCATGGGTCGAATCGACGGAGGGCGTCGGTTCGACGTTTTACGTGACGCTGCCAGAACAGCCGTTGCGAATGACTTGATGCATAAGGCGTCGAGCCGAATGAGCCAAAATTGAGCATGACCGAAGTTTCTCTCCAGGAAAGCGCCCGCGTACTCATCGTCGATGACGACGAGGGCATTTTGCGCTTAGCGCGCAAGTCGCTCGAGCGCGCGGGGTGCCGCGTATTCGGCTATCCGAGCGCGAAAGACGCGCACGCGCAGCTTGCCGCCGACGCCCCGGATTTGCTCGTGCTCGACTATCAACTCGGCACCGCCGAGACCGGTCTCGATTTCTTCCGCCGCTTGCGCGCCGAGGGCGTGACGTTGCCCGCGATCCTCGTTACCGGGTTCACCGATGAATCGCGCGTGATCGAGGCATTGCGCGCCGGTGTATCCGATGTCGTGCCGAAATCGGGCGGTTACCTCGACTATTTGCCCGAAGCCGTCGAGCGCGTCCTGACCCAGGTTCGATTGCAGCGCGCATCGGCCGAGGCGCTACTGTTGCGCGACCGCGAGGCGCACTACCGCAGCTTGTCGGAGGCGTTGCCGCACCTCGTGTTCACGAGCAATGCGCGCGGCGAGTGCGATTTCTTTTCGAAGCAGTGGTACGCCTACACGGGCTTGGACGAGGCCGCTTCGCGCGGGCTCGGTTGGCTCGCCGCAGTGCACCCCGTTGATCGGGATGCACTGCGCCGCTCGTGGCTCGACGCCGTGAGCGGCGCGGCTGGGGCCGACTACCGGCACGAACTGCGCTTGCGTGCGGCCGATGGCACCTATCGCTGGTTCGACATGCGCATTGCGGCCGTTCGCGACGCGAGCGGAGGGGTGGGCAAGTGGTTCGCCAGTTGCACCGACATCCAGTCGCAACGCGAGGCGATGGAAGAGCGCGAGCGGCTCTTGACGGCCGAACAGTGTGCACGCCAGACGGCCGAGGAAGCCAATCGGGCCAAAGACCGCTTCCTCGCCATGCTCTCTCACGAGCTGCGCACGCCGCTCACGCCCGTGCTCGCCGGCACGCGCGTGCTTGAAACGATGCAGGAGTTGTCTGCGGCCGCACAGTCGTGCGTCAAGATGATCCGACGCAACATCGAACTCGAAGCGCGTTTGATCGACGACTTGCTGGATTTGACGCGCGTGGCGAACGGCAAGCTGCGGCTCGCACTGGAAACCGTTGATGTCCACGACGTCATCGACAGTGTGCTCGAACTGTTTCATGCCGAGATCCAGGTCAAGGCGCTCGACGTGCACATCGAGAAAGACGCCAAGAATCATTACGTGCTGGCCGACCCGGCGAGGCTGCAGCAGATGCTGTGGAACCTCGTGCGCAACGCAGCGAAATTCACGCCCGACGGCGGCCATATCTACGTGCGCACGCGCGACGCTCGCATGCGCATCGAAGTCGAAATCGAAGACACGGGCATCGGCATCGCGCCGGAGCAAATCGGCAAACTGTTCAATGCGTTCGAGCAAGGTAGCCAGCGCATGACCCAACAGTTCGGCGGGCTCGGGCTGGGGCTTGCTATTACGAAGGCGTTGACCGATGCGCACGGCGGCTCGGTGAGTGCGCGCAGCCCCGGGCCGCATTGCGGAGCCACGTTCACGATTGCGTTGCCGACGACGTCGGCGCCCGCGGCCGAGCCGGTGCCGCCGGTGTCGGCACGCGCCGCAGCGGATGAACGAATCGCCATCCTGTTGGTCGAGGACCACGTCGATACCGCAGACGTCATGGCGCACTTGATGCGCTCGCTCGGGCACGACGTGGCGGTGGCGGCGTCCGTTGCCGAGGCGCTCGCTGCCACGCGGGCGCGCACCTTCGATCTGATCGTCAGCGACGTGGGTTTGCCCGATGGAACGGGCCTCGACTTCGTGAGTTCGGTGCGCCGCAGTTCGCAGGTGCCGGCCATTGCCTTGACGGGCTACGGCTCGGACGAAGATATACGACGTTGTCTAGCCGCCGGCTTCACGGCGCATCTAACCAAGCCGGTCAACTTCTCGCAACTCGAAGTGCTGATACAGCGCACGGCCGAGGCGAAAGGCCAAGGCGGCGCACCGCAGCGCGCGGGATAGACGTTCGTTAGGGCGCTCGAGAGGCTTGGGCTCACGCGCCATAGCGGCGCGAGCCTATCGCGGTGACCTCATCGCCTCGCTCAACGCTGCTTGAGCGCGTCGCGGATCTCACGCAACAAGACAGTGTCTTCGGGCGGAGCGGCGGGCGCTGCCGGCGCGGCTTCCTCCTGCTTGCGCAGCGAGTTCATGAATTTGACGATCGCAAACACGATCAGCGCGAGAATGACGAAATTGATGACGGCCGTGATGAACGAGCCGTAGCCGAACACGGCCACGCCGGCCGATTGCAGATCTTTGAATGAATCGGGGTTGCCCTTGAAGGAGGGCGGGATATCGCCGAGGCGAACGAACTTGTTCGAGAAGTCGAGACCGCCCGTGGCGACGCCGACGATCGGCATGATGAGATCTTTGACGATCGAGTTGACGATCGTGGCAAACGCGCCGCCGATGATGACGCCGACGGCCAGATCCATCATATTGCCTTTGACCGCGAACTCTCTGAATTCCTTGACGATACCCATCTTTTTTTCCTCCTTGCTTGACTGGGTTGGAGGCGAACGCATCGAGCGGCGCAACGCGTGTGCCATTGAGGGCATGATAGCGAACGGTCGACCCGTGCGGGAGGATTTTTGGCGCGCGCCGGCGCGCGTCAAGTACGTGGGTTTTCAAATCATCAGGTCTATCAGGTCTTATAAGCGAGCCTGAGGCCACCCCAGTGGCGGCCGTGCACGAGGATCGGCGCGGACGCGTCTTTCATGATCGCGAATGCGCCGCCGCCCATGTCGCGCCGGTAGGTCTGCAGCAGGAATGCCTTCGTGTGGCTCGCGGCCGCAAGTCCGGTGCGATCGTTGAAGATGCGCCGGTTGCGGCAGTTGGCGGCGTTCCAGACAGGTTCGCCCGGGCGGGGCGGTTGCGAAAACTTGCGATTGTGGGTCGGCAGATAGCCGCGCACATCCACTGCCGCGCAAAATGCCACGCGCTCGTCGAGCATGAGCAGGGGTTCTTGAATGTCGGGGAGCACGCGATCGGTGAAGGCGGTGAATTGCGTCATGAACTGTTGCGGATCGGTGCCGGCGATCGGCGCGTAGTGAGTATCGAAGAGCGCGGCTTCGGTGATCTCACCGCGCGCAAGCGCTTGTTCGAAGCGCCGGCTGATCAGCGCGGCCGTGCGCTGCGCGGCTTCGATGAAGCGGGTGTCGGGCGTCTCGACTCCGGCGGCCGCGGTCAACTCGATCAGCGTTTCGGATACGGTCAGGAGCGACGCGATACGGTCCTTCGCCTGCAAGAAGTTCTCGCTCGATTGCTCGACGCCGCTTGCCATCTCGCCCACTTGCTCCTCGAGTTGATGGCACTGCGCCTCGATGTCGTCGGTCAGCGTCGCGATCTGCTCGGCCTCTTCATGCAATTGATTGATGGCGGTGCCGGTCGATTGCACGATGCCGCCGATCGTCGCAGAACCTTCCCGGACGCGATGCGCCCGCGCGGTGTTTTCCGCGCCGTCGGCGATGAGCTGTTCGGTCTGCTGCGTCAGGCGGGCGAGCGTCGCTTCGATTTGCGCCGTAGCCTGGGCAGTTTTGCTCGATAGGTTTTTGACTTCGGCCGCCACCACGGCGAAGCTCTTGCCCGATTCGCCGGCGCGCGCCGCCTCGATCGCTGCGTTGATAGCGAGCAGATGGGTTTGCCGCGCGATAAGCGAAATTTCTTCGGAAACGGTGCTGACGTGATCGAGCGCCTCGCGCAAGGCTTCGATTTGCGTCGCAATGCCGGTCACGCCTTCGACCAGGCCGTGGATATCCGATAGCGATGCATCCAGCGTTTGCCGCGATTGCTCGACGGCGCCCGACGCTTCTCTACTGACCACGCGTACTTGCCGCGCTGCCTCGGCGATACGCTGATTGCCTTGCATCGTCACCGATGCCGATTCGCGCAAAGAGCGACAAACGTGAGCATGTTGCGCGACGCGGCCAGCGACTTCCTCGACGTGACCGGAGACATCGCATATCTCCATGCCGAGTTTGCTCGCGTGGGCGGCAATATCTGCCACGAGCGAACGCCCGGCGCGACGCCGGCGCAAGATCAAGCGCATGAAGGTCTCCTTGGCGCGGATGCGATCCGACCCGCCGCCCTGTAGTTTGTCTGTTGCCGCCGCGAAAGGCCGCTTGCAGCCCATATCTAACCAAGCCAGCTTACGTGACACTTACTCCCCGAATCGCGATCCGCAGACCGGTTCGTGCGAGGTGTCGACAGGCTGTCCCCTGTGTTTACGGACGGTAAAGGGCTTGGCTTAAGTGGGGAAGTCCATAGTGTGACAATAGTGCTTCCAGCCATTGCGCATTCGTCTCGAAACGCTTAGATTGCGCGAGAACCTTCGCACGCACGACGCGCCCGATAGACCTCTCGCAGCAGGCCGGGACCATTCGACGCTCCACAAGAAGAGCCGACAGTGCGCGCATTACCACCACCACGCAGAGGGGGACCGTGCCACGCCTGGGCGACCAGCGCGCGCACGACGTAGCCATGTTCAAACGCTTTACGATTCGCGGCGGGCTGACGCTCACGATCGCGGGCTATACGCTCGCGCTGATGGCGGCCATGGCCGCCGGCATGTTGGGTCTGAAACAGAGCAACGATGCTCTGCAGCAAATGTACGCGACCGATACGGCCGCGCTGACGCATTTGAAGACGAGTTCCGAGCGCATGCTCCAAGTGCGCCTCGCGCTCGGTAGCTACGAGACCCTGTTTTCAATGGGCAAGGCCGGCGACGACCTGCTTCCCAAGGCGCATGGCGTGCTCAAGGACAGCGACGCGCAATGGGCCGAGTATTTGAAGAAGCCGCGCGACGAGAACGAGTCGCGGCTCGCCGATGCCGTTACCGCGGCGCGCACGGCGCTCGTGAAGCAAGCGATCGATCCGGAGTTTCAAGCGCTCGAGCAAAACGACTTCAACTCGTTCCGCACGCTTCAAGGGCAAACGGCCAACGAGCTCTACGCGCGTTACGAAACGTCGATCGGCGAGCTCGAGGCGTTGCAGGTCACGCACCAGGAAGCGCGCTATGCGGCGTCCCAAGCGCTCTTTCACACGCTGGCGACGGCGGCCGCGATCATTGCCGCCATCGCATTCATCGTCGGGCTGTTCGCGCGTGCAGCGCTCGTCGCGGCCGTCGTGCGGCCCATCGACAGTGTCGTGCGCCACTGCGAGCGCATTGCGTCGGGGGATCTGACGGGCGCGATCAACGCCGCGAGCAATAATGAAATGGGGCGTTTGCTCATCGGCCTGCAAAGCATGCAGGCGGCGCTCGTGGCGACCGTGTCGCGCGTGCGCTCCGGCTCGGAAGCGATCATGCACGGTGCGCGCGAAATCGCGACGGGGAACGCGGATCTATCGCAGCGCACCGAACAGCAGGCGGCGTCGCTGCAGGAAACGGCGTCGAGCATGGAGCAATTGACGTCGACGGTGAAGCTCAATGCTGCGCACGCGGTGGAGGCGAGCGGTCTCGCGCACGATGCGTCGGAAACAGCGGCTCGCGGCGGCGAAGTCGTGAGCGACGTCGTGCGCACGATGGAGGACATCGCGACGAGCTCGAACCAAATCGGCGACATCATCGGCGTGATCGAAGGCATCGCGTTCCAGACGAACATCCTTGCGCTGAACGCAGCGGTGGAAGCCGCACGGGCGGGCGAGCAGGGCCGCGGCTTCGCGGTGGTGGCGGGCGAAGTGCGCAGCCTCGCGCAACGCAGCGCGAGCGCCGCGAAGGAGATCAAATCCCTGATCGCGGCGTCGGCCGACAAGGTGCAGGCCGGCAGTGCACTCGTGGGACGCGCCGGCGAGACGATGGGCCAGGTCGTCGCCGCCGTGCATCGCGTCGCCGACATCATCGGCAAGATCAGCGCAGCCTCCGGCGAACAATCGACGGGGATCGAACAGATCAACCTCGCCGTGGTGCAGATGGACTCCGTCACACAGCAAAACGCCGCGCTCGTCGAGCAGGCTGCTGCGGCGGCGGTGTCGCTGCAGGAGCAGGCGGCGCAACTCGATGCGGCCGTCGCCGCGTTCCGCGTCGAAGCGCACGCGCTTGAAGCGGCGCCGCGTGCGGCTATGCCCCGACTCTCACACGATTCGCATAGCGCGTTGCCGGCGCTCGCGGGTTGATCGCGATCGAACCTGCGCCGAGCGCTGGTTTCGCGGTGGCTCTCGGCTAGGCTGGTGCGAGTGGCGCACGCGTTCGTTTTGAAGCGCGCGTGTGCCGCATTCGAGGCCGTCGACGGACCGTGAGTCAGTGCGTCGCATCAAGGCAGTGCAGGGCGGGCGTCTCGGTCTCGGTCTCGGTCTCGGTCTCGGTCTCGGTCGGCCAGACTCGGTCAGACTGTGCTCGGCGATTCGTCGAAGCGATAGTCCTCAGGTCGCACGCGCCGAGTCAACCATCGAAAGGCAAACGAGAAGCCGGGCCACAACGCCGTGTTCTTGCCGCGCGCGGACAAGTACCAACTGCGGCAGCCGCTCATCCAGACGGTTCCTTCGAACGCTTTCCGAACCCTCTCGTTATAGGCCGCTTGCACGTCGGCGCGGACCTCCATCGTCCTCGCGCCGCGCCGGACGAGCAGTTGCAGGCAGCTTGCGATGTACGCGATGTGCGACTCGATCATGTACACCATCGAGTTGTGGCCGAGCCCCGTATTTGGGCCGATCATCATGAAGAAGTTCGGAAAGCCGGCAATGCTTGCGCCGAGGTAAGCTTGCGGCCCCTCGCTGCGCCACTGCGCGTCGAGATCCGCCCCGCCCGAACCGTATAGCGGAAATGGCGCGCCCGCATCGGCCACGTCGAAGCCCGTGCCGCAGATGATCGCATCGACGCGATATCGGCGGCCGTCTTCGGTCACGATTCCGTCCTCGACGATTTCACGAATCGGCGTCGTCACCAAGTCGACGTTCGGTTGCACGAGAGCGGGGTAGTAGTCGCTCGAGAGCAGCACGCGCTTGCAGCCGAGCAGGTAGTTGGGCGCGAGCTTGGCACGCAACGCCGGATCTTTCACGCGGCGCTCCAGATAGCTGGCGGCGAAGCGCATCGGCGCTTTCATCCATTTAGGATTGACGATGAAGGCGAGCGCGCGCGCTTCATGGCGCCAATAGATCGTCCAGCGTGCGAGCCGCTGCGCCCAGGGCGCCGAGCGAAACAGACGCTGGGTTCGCGGATCGATGGCGCGGTCGGGCCGCGGCATGACCCATGGCGGCGTGCGTTGAAATACGTGCAGCCGTGCTACCCGCGGCTGGATGCGCGGGATGAACTGCACGGCGCTGGCGCCCGTGCCGATCACGGCAATGGTCTTGCCTTCGAGCGGATAGGCATGGTCCCAGCGAGCGGAATGAAAGAGGGCGCCGCCGAAACGATCCAGTCCGGCGATCGCAGGCAACGCCGGGCGCGACAGCGGGCCGCTCGCCGCGATGAGGACATCGACTTCGACGGTTTCGGGCGCGTTCTGCGCGTTATCCGTTTGGCTGCCGTCCGTGGCGCCGTGCCGGTCGTGCCCGGTCGCAACGACCTCGAGCCGCCAGATTCGGCGCGCGTCGTCGAACCGCGCCGCCGCCACGCGTGTGTTGCAGCGGATCAGCGACGCCACGCCATGGTCCTGTGCGCAACGGTTCAGGTAGGCTAGGATTTCCTGTTGCGAAGCGAACGTGCGCGTCCACGCTGGATTGGGCGCGAACGAGAACGAATACAGATGCGAGGGAATATCGCACGCGGCCCCGGGATAGGCGTTGTCTCGCCACGTACCGCCGATCTCGTCAGCAGCTTCGTAGACGGTCACGGAGGCCGCACCCATTCGGCGCAGCCGGATCGCCATGCCGATGCCGGCGAACCCACTGCCGACGATCGCGACCCGCAGGCCGGTCGTGCTCGAGCCGCCCACGCTCAGGTGTCGCTCCAGCCGCCTGAATCGTCGTTGCCGAAATCGACCCCGCCGCCGCTCGCACCGCTATCGCCGTCATTCCAATCGTTCGACCCCTGGCCGAAGTCGAGGCCGCCCGTGTCGCCGCGCTCGGCGGCGCGGCGGCGGGCTGCTTCGTCGTCGACGACGACTTCGCGTTCGATCACGCGATCGCGTCCATGCGAGAGCACTTCGCCGAGCAGGACACCCGTGAGGAGTCCGCCCATGCCACCGCCGCCTTGTTGGACGATGACGGGCGGCTGTTGCTGCGGCGGATACGGTTGTTGCGTGCCATAGGGAGCTTGCTGTTGCTGCAGCCGCTCGGCTTCCTGCGCATAGGCCGATGGGTTGCCGCCAGGCATGGGTGCATTCGCGTCGGAGCGCGTGGGATCGGGCCGCCCTTCGGTTCGGGCTCGAAGACTGTCGAGCTGGCGCGCCAGCTCGTCGAGCTGATAGGCCGGCACCGGATTGCCCTTATTCGACAGCGATTCCACGAGCGTGCGCAACTGGTTCTCCACGCCTTCGACTTCACTTGCCAGCGTTTCATGCCCCTGTACGCTCGAGAGCCGTGCGTCGAGCTTGAGCGAGCGGGCCGCGTTGAGCAGCTCCGTCGCGCGCTTCAACTGGGCCCTGCGCTCTTCGTCGGCGCGGCCGTCTTCGTTCGAACGCGCGCGGCGCAGCGTCCAGCGCAAGAGTAGCGCGATGGCCACGATCAGGACGGCCAAGCCGACCCACGCCGCCATCGACGGACCATGACGCTTAGGCGCCGGTGTGGACGGCAACGCCTGAACGAACGGATTGGCGGCGCTGTGGGTCGTGGCGGCGGGCGCCGGGACACTGGCGCGATTGGCGGCCGCGCGCACGCGCGCTTCCACTTGAGCGAAACGAGACGGGGTCGTGAACCGCAACTGCGGATCGAGCGACTTGGCCTGTTCGATCTGCGCGAGCGCGTCAGCAAAGCGGCCTTCGTTCGCGAGCACCTGGCCGTACAAATAGTGCGCGTGCGCATTGTTCGGGTGCTCGGCGAGCACCTGCGAGAGCTCGGCGTCGGCTTGCTGCCAATTGCCTTGCGCCATCGCGCGTTCGACTTGGCTTGCGCTCGGTGCGGCGAACGCCGCGCCGGACGCAAACAGCAGAGCGGCGAACGCGGCCGCGAGGAATGTCTTCATTGACTCAACCGGGCGCGAACGCCCGTCTCCGTAACCATCGACCTGTTTTGGCCCGCGCGCGACGGCCGGCGCGTCCGCTTGGGCGGGCCAGCGCATCGCGTCGCCGTGCGTCATTGCGCCGGCGTATTCGTGTTTGTGTTCGTGTTCAATTGCTGCTTGAGCGCGGCGAGACGGTCTTCCACCGACGGACCATGATCGAGCGCCGCCAATTTATCTTCGAGCGCCTTGCCCGAGGACGCATCGGCCGAATTCAGCCGCGCGTCGGAGCGCGCGTTCGAGAGCGCGACCTTGTCCTCCAGCTTGCGGAAATCCTCCGACAAGTCCTTGCCGCCGATGCCGCCAAGCGCGGTAGCCGCGACATCCTTGGCTTGCGCGATCTCTTGCTTCGCTTGAAGGATGTTCGAGCGGGCGTTCAAATCGTTGCGGCGTTGGCGCATATCGGCGATCTGGCCTTTCAGTTGATCGACGGACGGCTCGAGCGTCGCCAGTTCCTTGGCGAGCGCATCGCGTTCGGCTTCCGCGTTCGCTTGCGCGGTCAGCGCTTCGCGTGCAAGGCCTTCGTCGCCCGATTGCAACGCCCGCTTGGCGCCGTCTTCGTACTTCTTCGCCTTTTCGGCGGCGGCGTCACGCTTGCTTTGCTGCGTCGCGACTTGCGCTTCGATCTCGATCAGCGCGTTCTCGGCCTTCCCGATGCTGTCGTCGAGCTCGCGCACGATTTGGCGTGCGTCGCGCGAGGGGTCCTGCACGGACTCGGCCGCATCGTTGAGCAAGCCTTTGACAGTACGCGAAATTGAGTCGAATAACGACATGAAATCCTCCGTGAAATGATGTCGGCGCCCAATGGGCTCGGGCGGCGATTCTGGCGTGCCCAACGCTCTATGCTACGCCGCGTTGCGACCGGCGGCGCGGCGCGAGCCAAGCGGCGCGGCGCGCTTGCCGAATGTCGGGACGCGCGGCGCAATTGCAAGAGGCACGGCGCCATGCGCTCCCATTTGCGCCGCTCGCGATAGTACAGCAGGGTATCGTTAAAGCCGGCTTAAATCGCGCGATGCGCTGGCGATCGCCCGCGCGACGGCGGCTTCGTCCTCGTGATTGGGGTCCGGCTGCACGGGCGAACCCGCCTCTAGCGCGAGCACCCGGGCCACAGCGGCGGCGACGGGCAGCACGGCCGGCGCGTCCTCGCGTTCCGGCTCGTTCGGCAGCAGGGTTCCGTCCGGCGAGGGGGCCGGCGCCAGCGCGCGGACGTTGGACGCCGGTTGCTCGGCGTTGCCGTTCGCCTGTCCAGATGGGTCGCCTCGAACGCGGGACTCCGTGGGTGCGGTGTGCGCTGCATGTCCCGGCTGCCCGGCCGCGAGACGCCGCAGTAGATCGTCATCGACGGCGTGATGGCGGGCGGCCGCGCCGAGCCGGTCGACGAGGCCCGCCGCTCGTACTTCTTCGCCGGTATCGTCGAAGGCCAGGACGGCGCGCCGCACGAGTTCGCTCAGGCTGATGCCCATGCGCTGCGCGCGCGCGGCGAGCACGCGCTTTTGCGCGGGCGTGACGAAAACGACGAGACGTTCGCTGCTCTGGCTCATGATAGGCTCGCTGGCGTCGAAAGCGGGGCGGGGCGGCGATGTCCAACATGATAAGGCGGCAGACGCTGCCCTCAAACGCGCCCGGTCGCGATATTCGTGCGCCATCAATCACTTATGCGTGTTTTCTGCCACTTCTCCACAGGCCTTTCAACATTTTCTGTTGATAACTTGCCGCTATCGGGCGAATGTGCCGTTTTGCGCGAATTCTTACAAAAAAAATTCCGGTGCCGCGGCGGCGATTTAATTAAAATGCGCTGTTGCCCCGCGCTCGGCGGTTCGCCGCCGAAGGCGGCCAACCTCACGAATACATACATTACGAGTCACGCTGCGAGCACCGCTCGCGGCGAAGAGGCGCCGAGAGCCGCGCCATTCATGCCGTCATGCCTATCATCAAAAGACCGCCTTCCGATGGCCGCCCGGCCGACCGAGTTCCTCCCCGCCCCTCCGATAGTTCCAGCAGCGCTCGTCGCTCGCTAGGCGGGCGGATCGCGTTGACGTTCGTGGGCCTCATGGCCACCGTTGCCGTCGTCGGTGCGTTGATCGTCGGCTACGCGCTGATCGTCATGGCGCCGCAACTGCCCTCGCTCGATGCACTGACCGATTACCGCCCGAAAGTCCCGCTGCGCATCTATACGGCCGATCACGTCCTGATTGGCGAGTTCGGCGAAGAGCGGCGCAGCTTGGTTCGGTTCGCGGATATCCCCGACGTCATGAAGAAAGCGGTGCTTGCCATCGAGGATTACCGCTTCTACGAGCACGGCGGCGTCGATTTCATCGGCATCTTGCGCGCGGGCACGGCCGACCTGCTGCATGGCGGCGCTTCGCAAGGCGCGAGCACGATCACGATGCAGGTGGCGCGCAACTTCTTCCTGTCG
Organism: Paraburkholderia sp.; assembly: GCA_004322045.1. Classification (GTDB taxonomy): domain Bacteria; phylum Pseudomonadota; class Gammaproteobacteria; order Burkholderiales; family Burkholderiaceae; genus Trinickia. The sequence goes on along the minus strand of SCRN01000040.1, from coordinate 415,776 downwards.
AGCGAGAAGACGTACACGCGCAAGATCTACGAGATGATGCTCGCCTACAAGATCGAGCGCGCGCTCACGAAGGACCAGATCCTCGAGTTGTACATGAACCAGATTTATCTGGGCGAGCGCGCTTACGGCTTTGCCGCCGCGGCGCGCGTGTACTTCGGCAAGGATCTGAAGAACATTACGGTGGCGGAGGCGGCGATGCTGGCCGGGTTGCCGAAGGCCCCGTCCGCCTACAACCCCGTCGTCAATCCGAAGCGCGCGAAGATCCGCCAGGAGTACATCCTGAAGCGCATGCTCGATTTGGGCTACATCACGCAGCCGCAGTACGACGAGGCCGTGAAGGAGCCGATTCGCACCAAAGCCGCCGGCAGCGAGTACAGCGTCCATGCCGAGTACGTGGCCGAAATGGTGCGGCAGATGATGTACGCGCAATACAAAGACGAAACCTATACCCGTGGCCTGACGGTCACGACCACCATCGATTCGGCCGACCAGGACGCCGCCTATCGCGCCGTGCGCAAAGGCGTCATGGACTACGAGCGCCGCCACGGGTATCGCGGGCCGGAAGGGTTCGTCGAATTGCCGGCCGCGGGCGACGATCGCGATGAAGCGATCGACGATGCGCTAGCCGATCATCCCGATGATGGCGAGCTCGTTGCGGCCGTTGTGACGGGCGCGAGCCCGAAGCAAGTGACGGTGCAATTCGTCGACGGCGGCTCGGCCAAGATCACCGGCGAGGGCTTGCGGTTCGCGGCGTTCGCGCTCGGCCCGCGCGCGTCGCAGGCGCAACGCATCCGCCCCGGCTCGATCGTGCGCTTGATGCCCGATGCGAAGGGCAATTGGCAAATCACGCAGCTTCCGCAAGTCGAGGGCGCGCTCGTCTCGCTGGCCCCGCAAGACGGAGCGGTACGTGCCCTCGTTGGCGGCTTCGACTTCAACAAGAACAAGTTCAACCATGTCACGCAGGCGTGGCGCCAACCGGGCTCGAGCTTCAAGCCGTTCATCTACTCGGCGTCGATCGACAAAGGGCTCGCCCCGGCGACCATCATCAACGACGCTCCGCTGTATTTCCCGCCCAGCACGCCTGGCGGCGATCCCTGGGAGCCGAAGGATGACGATCAGCCCGAAGGGCCGATGTCGATGCGCGTCGCGCTCGAGAAATCGAAGAATTTGGTATCCATTCGGATCTTGTCGTACATCGGCACGAAGTACGCGCAAGACTACGTGACGCAGCGTTTCGGCTTCGACGCCGATAAAACCCCGCCGTATTTGCCGATGGCGCTCGGCGCGGGCCTCGTCACGCCGCTGCAGTCCGCCGCGGCTTATTCGGTGTTCGCGAACGGCGGCTATCGCGTCAATCCGTATCTGATCGCGGAAGTGGACGATGCACGCGGGCAACCCGTTTCGAAGGCGCAACCCATCGTCGCGGGCCAGAACGCGCCGCGCTCGATCAGCGCGGCCACCGCCTACATCATGAACAGCCTGTTGCATTCGGTGGCGACGGCGGGCACCGGTGCGGGCACGAACGCGCTGCATCGCAGCGACTTGTCGGGCAAGACCGGTACGACCAACGATGCGAAGGACGGTTGGTTCGCAGGCTATCAGCCGACGCTCGTCGCCGTGGCGTGGATGGGCTACGATCAACCGAAGAGCCTGGGTAGCCGCGAGTTCGGCGCGCAACTCGCCTTGCCGATTTGGGTGGACTACATGAGCCGCGCGCTGCGCGGCGTGCCGGATCAACCGATGCCGATGCCCGAAGGCGTCGCCACGATCGCGGGCGAGCTCTATCTGGCCGATAAGGTTCCAGGAAACGGCTTCGTCGCAAGCATCGGCACCGATGCCGGTACCGCGCTGGCCGGCACCGGGGCGAGCGACGCCGTCGGCTCGGTGGGCCCGGCCGGTTTGGCGACGCCGGACGTGAGCAAGCAAGAGCAGAAGCAGATTTTGAATCTGTTCGAGGACAACCGGCCGTAACGCGAGATGCGTCCCGTGCCGCGAAGCGCTAATCGCTCGTCAAGCGCCCGGCTGCATCGCCCTGCCTCAAACAAGAGGCGCGAGAAAAATTCGTTGTGCGTACAACTGCTTAGCGCAATCGCCCAAGGCTTATCAACAGGTCTGTCAACAAAATCTGGGGATAAGTCGTGCGCCTCGAAGCGGCGAGGCCGGGGCGAAGCGCGCGCTTGGTGGCCGCGCTTATGCCTGCGCCGATTGAATGTGCGAGGCGAACGTGGCGGGATCGGTATTGGAGCCGCACAGCAGCACGCCGACGCGTTTGCCCTGCAACGTTTCGCGCAGCGGGCCGAGCAGCGCCGCGGTGGCCGCTGCGCAGGCCGGCTCCACCGCGATCTTCAACTGCGTGAACAGCTTCAGCATGGCCGCGCGCAATGCGTCGTCCGACACGGTCACAAGCCGGTCGATATGGCGGCGGCAGAGCTCGTAGCTGTATTGCTCGGTATGCGGCGCCATCAGCGAATCGGCGATCGAATGCATCGGACCCATCTTGATCGTGTGATTGGCGGCGAAGCTCTTGTTCATGGCGTCGGCGCCTTCTGGCTCCACGCCGTACACGTGAACGCGCGGATTGGCCAGGCGCAGGGCGGTCGACACCCCCGCGGCGAGCCCGCCGCCGCCGATCGGCACGATCACGGCATCGAGATCGGGCGTTTGCGTGGCCCATTCGTAGCCGAGCGTGGCGGTGCCTAGGACGGTCCGATAGCCGTTGAACGGATGCACGAAGAAGCGGCCTTCTTCCGTCTCGATGCGGCGCACGAGATCGAATGCCTCGGCTGGCGTATCGGCCACGACCACCTCGGCGCGATACTGCTTGCACAACTCGATGCGTGTCGGCGTGGTGGTGCGAAAGACGACGACCTTCGCGCTGACGCCTAGCCGCATCGCCGCATACGCGACGGCCGCGGCGTGGTTGCCGCCCGAGACGCAGGTCACGCCGACGCTGCGCTGCGTGGCGTCGAGCGCCAGCAAGTTCGTGAAAGCGCCGCGCGCCTTGAAGGTTCCACTCGCTTGCAGCAGTTCGAACTTGAAGTTGATCGCGGTGCCTTCCAACGAGGGAAAGTCGTGCCGCTCGAACACCGGTGTGCGAAACACCCAGGGCGTGAGCGCGAAATGTTGCGTGGCGATTGCATCGAGCGTCGGAATCGGCTCGGTGTCGATGGTGCGGTCGGTCGGCTGCGACATGGCGGTGGACATGGCTCGGAGCGCGTCGTTGAGGGGTTCGTGCGCGTTACGCTTGCGCGTCGACCGACATGCTGCGAATGAACTTGCGCAGGAAGTCTTCGCAGGCCGCAAGCTGCGACAACGCCAAGTACTCGTTGGGCTTGTGCGCTTGCTCGATATCGCCGGGGCCGCACACGATGCTCGGCACGCCGGCGCGCGCAAAGAGGCCGGCTTCGGTGCCGTAGGCGACCTTGCGGGTTTCGCGATTGGCCGTCAGCGCTCGCACGAGCGCAGTGATGGCGGCTTGCTCGGAGGCATCGAGCCCCGGAGCCGCAGCAATCTTGGTGAACTCGATCGCCGCGTTCGGATGCTCGCGCCGCATTTGCGGCAACAGCGTCTCGTGCGCATAGCGTTCGATGCGTGCGAATACGGTCTCGGGATCGAGCGTGGGCAGATTGCGAAACTCGAAGCCGAAGCGGCACTCGGCAGGCACGGTGTTGATTGCGTTGCCGCCTTCGATCGTGCTCGTTTGCGCCGTCGTGAACGGCACGTCGTAGTCTTCGTCGAAGGGGCCGTCGCGGCGCATTTCATCGGCTAGATCGCGAATGTGGCAAATCAGCCGCGCTGCATACTCGATCGCATTCAACCCTTTGGGCGTGAGCGACGAGTGCGCCGCATGACCGCGCACGCAACAGCGATAAGCGTTGATGCCCTTATGCGCCACGATCGGGCGCATGCTCGTCGGCTCGCCGACGATGCAGCCTTCCGGCTTCACGCCGCGGCGCAGCAAATCCGCAATCATGTAGGGGGCGCCCGCGCAGCCGATCTCCTCGTCGAAGGAAAGAGCGAGATGGATCGGCTTGGCCAACTGCGCCGCCTGCATTTCAGGAACGAGCGCGAGCGCCGCACCGATGAAGCCTTTCATGTCGCACGTGCCGCGACCGTACAGCCGGCCGTCGCGCACTTGCGGCTTGAACGGATCGCTGTCCCATGCCTGACCGTCGACGGGCACGACGTCCGTATGGCCCGAGAGCACGACGCCGCCGTTCGTGGTCCCATCGCGAGCCGGGATCGTCGCGAACAAATTCGCCCATTGACCACGGCCGTCCTGCGTGAGCGTCGACGCCACGCCGAGCCCCGCCAGCGCGTCGCGCACCAGCTCGATCAGGCCGATGTTGGGGACGCGGCTGGTCGTATCGATCTCGACCAAACGCTCGACCCACGAAAGGCTGAGCGGCGATTGAGCGGGGGAGGCGGTAGAAGCCGAAGCCGGCCGAGGAAGGGAGGAAGGGGAGGACAAGTGCGCCGTTTCGACATCCTGCGACATGGCGAAGCTCCAGCTTATGAGTGGTCCGATCATACCGAAAAAACACGACCGGACCCAAATGATGCGCACGCTGTCGATTGTGCGCTGCGGTATCGGAAGCTGGCATCGACCTCAGGCCTCACGAACGCGGACCGTGCGGTTCGCGTGCGGCGAGCTTGGCGCCCGCCGCCGCGCTCAGGTTCAGCGAGCGGCCACGGGCGCGTTTTGCCGCGCCGGCGCACCGAGGGCGCGCAGCGATTCCTTGACGGTCGCCAAGCGCACCGAGAGATCGGGGCTGCGGGTTTCGATGCGCAGCTTATCTTGCCCGGCAAGCTTGATGTGCTTGTGCTTTTGCACCATTTCGATGATGCGCATGGCGTCGATCGGCGGATTCGGGATGAATTGCAGACTGATCGCGTTCTCGCCCGCGTCGATCTTTGAAATGCCGAGCGGCTTCGCCGCGAGCCTGAGCCGGTGTGTTTCCACGAGCGCGTGCGCCTGCGGCGGCAGCTTGCCGAAACGGTCAATGAGTTCTTCTTGGATATCGTCGATCGAGTCGCTGCTCTCGCAACTCGCGAGCCGTTTGTAGATCGACAGGCGCTCTTGAACATCGCCGCAATAATCGGCCGGCAGAATCGCCGGCGCGTGCAGATTGATTTCGGTCGTTGCCGCCAGCGGCGCGGTGAGGTCGGGCTCCTGTCCGTTCTTGAGCGCTTTGACGGCGTCCGCGAGCATATCCGAGTAAAGCTGGAAGCCGATCTCGTGAATCTCCCCCGATTGCTTGTCGCCGAGCACTTCCCCGGTGCCGCGGATTTCGAGGTCGTGCATCGCGAGATAAAACCCCGAGCCGAGTTCCTCCATCTGCTGAATCGCTTCCAGGCGCCGCTGCGCTTGTTTCGTGAGCCCTTGCGGGTCGTGCACGAGTAGATAGGCGTACGCCTGATGATGCGAGCGCCCGACGCGGCCGCGCAATTGATGCAACTGAGCGAGGCCGAACTTGTCGGCCCGGTGAATGATGATCGTATTGGAGCTCGGCACGTCGATGCCGGTTTCGATGATGGTCGTGCACAGCAGGACGTTCGCGCGCTGCGCCACGAAATCGCGCATGACGCGTTCGAGTTCGCGCTCGTGCATTTGCCCATGGGCAACCGCAATGCGCGCTTCGGGCACGAGCGCTTCGAGCATTGCCCGGCGGTTTTCGATGGTCTCCACCTCGTTGTGCAGGAAGTACACCTGACCGCCGCGTTTGAGCTCGCGCAGCATCGCCTCGCGAATCACGCCGTCTTCCTCGCGCCGCACGAATGTCTTGATGGCCAGGCGCTTTTGCGGCGCAGTCGCGATCACGGAGAAATCGCGCAAGCCTTCGAGCGCCATGCCGAGCGTGCGCGGAATCGGGGTAGCGGTGAGCGTGAGCACGTCCACCTCGGCGCGCAGCGCCTTGAGCGCCTCTTTCTGGCGCACGCCGAACCGGTGTTCTTCGTCGATGATGACGAGCCCGAGCCTCTTGAAGCGCACATCCGAAGAAAGCAGTTTGTGCGTGCCGATGACGATATCCACCGAGCCTTCGTTGATTTGCGCGATGGCCGTGTTGACTTCCTTGGTCGATTTGAAGCGCGACAGTTCGGCGACGCGCACGGGCCAATCGGCAAAGCGGTCGGTGAACGTTTGCGTGTGCTGTTCGGCGAGAAGCGTGGTGGGGGCGAGCAAGGCGACTTGCTTGCCGGCCATGACGGCGATGAACGCGGCACGCAGCGCCACTTCGGTCTTGCCGAAGCCGACGTCCCCGCAGACGAGCCGGTCCATCGGCCGGCCCGCCGTCATATCGCCGATCACCGCGGCGATGGCCGACGCTTGGTCGGGCGTCTCCTCGAAGCCGAAGCTTTCGGCGAACTTCGCATAATCGCGCGGTTCGAGCTTGAACGCGTGACCTTCACGCGCCGCGCGCCTTGCATAGAGGTTCAACAGTTCGGCGGCGGTGTCGCGAATTTGTTGCGCGGCCTTGCGCTTCGCCTTTTCCCATTGGCCGGAGCCGAGTGCATGCAGCGGCGCGCTTTCGGGGTCGGCCCCGCTGTAGCGCGAGATGACGTGCAACTGGGCGACCGGCACGTAGAGCTTGCTGTCGCTCGCATACTCGAGATGCAGAAATTCGGTCTCGCCTTCGCCCAGGTCCATCGTGACGAGGCCCATGTAACGGCCGATCCCATGCTGCGCATGCACGACCGGGTCGCCGACCTTCAGTTCCGACAGGTCGCGCACCATCGAATCGACGCTGCTCGCCTGCTCTTGGCGGCGGCGACCGGCGCGGCGTGCGAGCATGCCGTAGAGCTCGGATTCGGTGACGAGCGCGAACCCTTCGCCGGGCAGCGAAAAGCCGCTCGTCAACGGCGCGACGCCCAGCGCGAAGCGCTCGTCGCTCGTCAGCCAGTCTTGGAAGCTGTCGACGCTAGCGGGGCGCAAACCGTGCTCGGCGAAAAGCTGCGCGATCGTCTCGCGCCGCCCGGCCGATTCGGCGGCCACGAGCACCCGCCGCTCGCTGCTTTCCAAATAGCGGCGCAGGGCAAGCAAGGGATCGCCGGCATGGCGATCGATCGCGAGCGTGGGTAGCGAGCTCGCCCAAGCGCCATCGCCGTTCGACGGCAGCACGAGCCGCGCGAACGGCTTGGCGAACGCGTAGAAATCGTCGTCGGACAGAAAAAGCCGCTGCGGCTCGAGAATGGGGCGCTCGCGATCGTGCGAGAGGAAGTTGTAGCGCTGCTTCGTGTCGAGCGTGAAGCGGCGGATTGCCTGATCGAGATCGCCGACGAACGCCAAATGCGTCCCCTCGGGCAGGTAGTGAAAGAGCGTGGCGGTCTCGTCGAAGAACAGCGGCAGGTAGTACTCGATGCCGGCAGAAGGTACGCCGTTGCCGATATCCTTGTAGATGGAGGAGCGGCTCGGATCGCCTTCGAACACTTCGCGCCAGCGGCTGCGGAATGCCGTGCGCGCCGCCTCGTCGAACGGGAACTCGCGGCCCGGCAGCAAGCGCACGTCGCGCACCGGGTAGAGGCTGCGCTGCGTGTCGGGGTCGAACGCGCGAATCGAATCGACTTGATCGTCGAATAAATCGATGCGATACGGCAGCGGCGAGCCCATCGGAAACAGATCGATCAGCGAGCCGCGCACGCAATACTCGCCGGGACGCACGACTTGGCTCACATGCTCGTACCCGGCCAGCGTCAACTGCGCCTTCAGCTTGGCTTCGTCCAGCCGTTCGCCTTGAGAGAACGAGAACGTATAGGCGGCGAGAAAAGCGGCCGGCGGCATGCGATAGAGCGCCGTCGTGGCGGGCACGAGCAGAATGTCGCAGCGGCCTTCGCCGAGATCGTGCAGTGTCGCGAGCCGTTCGGAGACGAGGTCCTGATGCGGCGAAAAGGTATCGTAGGGCAGCGTCTCCCAATCGGGCAGCAAGCGCACGCGTGCGTTCGGCGCGAACCATGGAATCTCTTGCGCGAGGCGCTGCGCATCGACGGCGCTCGCGCAGACGATGGCCAAAAGCGGCGCCGCCCCGGCGCTCGAGCTCGGTTGCGGCACGCGTGCGCGGGCGGCCTCGCTGTAGCGGGCGAGCAGCAGGGCGTCGGACGAGCCGTGCGTGCCGTCGAACGCGAAGCGTTGCCCTGCTTTCACGAGGGCGAGCGGTAGATTGACGGCGGCGGAAGAATGGTCGGTTTGCGGCATGAGGAAGAGCTTGCGGCCTTGCGTGTGAGCGTGACGAAGCCCCGCCGCGACGCCGTGAGGCGCGTGCAAGCAGGGGCTTTCGAGCGCCGGACACACGATCGGCGACCGATGAGGCGCCCGGAGCAAAGGGTCTATTATAAAATCCGTTGTCTATTTTTGATCGGCCGCCCGCGCGGCTCGCCCCGATTTCGTGACTTCCCGCTTTTTCGCACTGATTCCTTGCGCGGGCACCGGCAGCCGCTCCGGCGCGCCGATGCCCAAGCAATACCGCACGCTGGCCGGGCGCGAACTGCTGTATTTCACGCTCGCCGCGTTCGATGCCTGCGACGACCTTTCGCAAACGCTTGTCGTCATTTCGCCCGACGATACGCACTTCGACGAAGCCCGTTTCGCCCCATTGCGCTTTGCCGTGCGGCGGTGCGGCGGTGCGTCAAGGCAAGCGTCCGTGAAGAACGGGCTCGACGCGCTGGCAGCGTTCGGTGCGAGCAACGACGACTGGGTGCTCGTACACGACGCGGCGCGGCCCGGCATCACGCCCGCGCTCATTCGCTCGCTGATTGCCGCGCTCGCCGGCGACCCGGTGGGCGGAATCATGGCGCTGCCCGTGGCCGATACGCTCAAGCGCGTCGACATCGATCAGGGCGATCGCATCGCACGCACCGAGTCGCGCAATGGCTTATGGCAGGCGCAGACGCCGCAGATGTTTCGCATCGGCATGCTGCGCGAGGCGATCGCGCGGGCCGAGCGCGACGGGCACGATTTGACCGACGAGGCGAGCGCGGTCGAATGGCTGGGGCATGCGCCGCGCCTCGTGCAGGGCAGCTTGCGCAACTTCAAGGTCACGTATCCAGAAGACTTCGCGCTTGCCGAGGCCATCTTGACGCAGGATCCGCCGCACGGCGTGCGATAGCGCCGCCGTTTGCCAGCAAGAGCCCAGCACGAGTCCAGGAAGAACCGTACCGCAGCCGCAAGCGCGACGACGAGCGCGATTGCGGCGGCAATTGGCAACCCATAGGAATCGAACATGAATTTCAGAATCGGACAGGGCTACGACGTCCATGCGTTGGTGCCCGGGCGCCCGCTCATCATCGGTGGCGTGACCGTTCCCTACGAACGTGGTTTGCTTGGCCACTCGGATGCGGACGTGCTGCTGCATGCCGTGACCGACGCGCTGTTCGGCGCCGCGGGGCTGGGCGACATTGGCCGTCATTTCCCCGATACGGACACGCGTTTCGCCGGCGCGAACAGCCGTGTGCTGCTGCGAGAGTGTGCGGCGCGCATCAAGCAGGCGGGCTTTGCCATCGTGAACGTGGACAGCACGGTCATCGCTCAGGCGCCGAAGCTCGCGCCCCATATCGAGGCCATGCGCGTCAACCTGGCCGAGGATCTCGCGCTGCCTATCGGCTGCGTGAACGTCAAAGCCAAGACGAACGAAAAACTCGGCTATTTGGGCCGGGGGGAAGGAATCGAGGCGCAGGCCGTCGTATTGCTCAGCGGCGGCGAATGTCCTTCGCATAGTCGGGGATGAGTGCCTCAATCGAATTCAAGAATTTCATCGTTTTCTCCTATCGCTGTGTCGATAAAAAAGCCCGCCGGCTTTGAGAGACCATAGCGGGCTTCGCGCCAGGGCTACGCTTACAGCGTCGCGCCGCCCACCGAGCGGTTGCACGGGCACAGCCCGTCCGTTTGCAGGCCGTCGAGGATACGCAGAATTTCTTGCGTGTTGCGGCCGACGTTCAGGTTGTTGACCGACACGTGCTGGATCGTGTTGTCCGGATCGACGATGAACGTCGCGCGCAGGGCCACGCCGGCTTCCTTGTCGCGCACGCCCAACTGGTCGATCAGCTCGCCCTTGACGTCGCCGAACGCGTAGTGGTTCAGCTTGTCGAGGTCCTTGTGCTCGCGGCGCCAGGCGAGCTTGACGAACTCGTTGTCGACGCTGCCGCCGAGCAGCACGGCTTCACGCTCTTCGAAGTCCTTTTTCAGCCGGGCGAATTCGACGATTTCGGTCGGGCAAACGAACGTGAAATCTTTCGGATAGAAGTAGATGATCTTCCACTTGCCCGGGAACGACTGTTCGGTGATCTCTTCGAATGCCGATTGACCGTTTTCTTCGTGGTGGTTAAAGCCCGGCTTTGCAGCGGTGACGGTGAACGCTTCGAGTTTGTCGCCGACGGTTTTCATGCGGTGACTCCTGTGTCTGGTTGGAAGAAAAGCGTTGTTCAAAAGTACCTGCTCGCTGTAACGAATGCGTTACGCAGTCTCCAAACCACCGCTATTGAATTCTTGTAGAAATAGAGTTTTGCTAACGCAAGCGATAGCTTTTCTCGCGGCGCAGCGGGCTCGCACCTCACGCGCTCTTGGCAAGCGGGAACTCGATCGTCACTTCGAGGCCCGGGCCGGGTGCTCGGTTGCGCAGTTTGAGCGTGCCGCGGTGTCGGCTCACGAGGCGCTGCACGATGGCCATGCCGAGGCCCGTCCCGTTCGCCTGGCTGCGCGCCGAATCGACCCGATAGAACGGCCGCGTGACGAGCCCGATTTGGTCCTCGGGAACGCCCGGCCCCTCATCGAGCACAGACAACTCTACGCGAGAATGCGAAACACGCGTTTCCAGCATGATGTGCGGAATGCCGTCGCTTTCGCTCACGCCGTACTTCTTGGCGTTTTCAAGCAAATTGCCGACCACCCGCCGCAGATCGGTTTCGTCAGCTTCGATGATGGCTTCGTCGGCTAGCCGCGAAATCAGGCGCACGCCGTCCTCGCTGGCCATGCGCGCGGCCATATCGCCTGCGATCAGCGATAGGTCGACGGCGCGCGAGAAATGTTGCGGCGGCCGTGCGTAGTCGAGGAAGCGGCCGATGATCGAGTCCATTTGCTCGATGTCGTCGATCATGGCGTCTTTCGTCGTTTGATCGGAAGGGCTCATTTCCGTCTCCAGCCGCAACCGCGCGAGCGGCGTGCGCAGATCGTGCGAGATGCCGGCGAGCATCAAGGCACGGTCGGCCTCGAGTTGCTCGAGGTCGCGCACCATCTGGTTGAAGCTGCGGTTGGTTTCCGCCGCCACGCCGAGGCCGCGCTCGGGCAGCGGCTCCGGCGTATGGCCCAAGCCCACCTTGCGGGCGGCCGCGGCCAAGCGCGCAAACGGCCGGTTCACGAGACTCGTGATGAAGGCGGCGCCGAACAAGGAGAGCGCGAGCGCGAACACGCCCCAGCCGGCCCACTGCAGCCCGGTGACGCTATCGAGCTGGTCTCGGTCGAGCGCGACCCAATAGTCGTCGTCGTCGATTTTGAAGCTGATCCATACGCCCGGTATGTCGTTGACCGATTGGGCGATGACGGTATCGTCCCCGAGTCGGCCGCGGATGTCGTGCTCGATGAGCCGGTTCAGCGACTCGTCGGGCTGCAGCTTGAACTTGTCCGTGGTCTCGCGCGGGTAGACGCGCACGCCTTCGTTGCTTTCCAGATCTTGCAACAGCGCGCGGCGCAAGTCCGGATCGGAGTAGAGCAGCGCGGTGCGCGTGAGCTTGACGATCGCCACGAGCTGCAGCGCCACGCGCTGCGCCCGCGGCTCGCGCTCGATCACGCGGAAGCTTTGAAACCACGCGGCGAGGCTCACCGCGATCAGCAGCGCGATCAAAAGAAACGTGCGCCAGAACAAGCCCCCGAACGCGTGGGCGAGATACCGCCGGTCGATGCGCATGGGGCTTATTCGGGTGCGCTAGGCGATAGAGCGAAGGTCACGCCGCGCCGTCGGGGATGAACACGTAGCCGAGGCCCCAGACGGTTTGAATGAAGCGGGGACTGCTGGGATCGACCTCGATCAGCTTGCGCAGACGCGAGATCTGCACGTCGAGGCTGCGGTCGAAGACCTCGTACTCGCGCCCGCGCGCGAGCTCCATCAGCTTTTCGCGCGAGAGCGGCTGGCGCGGATGGCGCGCGAACACTTTCAGCACGGAGAACTCGCCCGTCGTGAGCGGGATCTCTTGGCCCGACTTGGTCAGCGTGCGCGTGGCCAGATTCAGCGCGAAGTCGCCGAATTCGAACAGCTCGGCGGTTTCCGACGGCGCCCCTGGCAGTTCCGACGGCGACTGACGCCGCGGCACCGCGTGAATGCGCGCGACGAGCTCACGCGGGTTGAACGGCTTGGGTAAGTAGTCGTCGGCGCCCATCTCGAGCCCGACGATGCGATCGACGTCTTCCCCCTTGGCCGTCAGCATGATGATGGGCGTGCGGTCGTTGCTGCCGCGCAGCCTGCGGCAAATCGACAGACCGTCTTCGCCGGGCAACATGAGATCGAGCACGAGCAGGTCGAACCGCTCGCGCACCCAGAGCTTGTTCATCGCGGGCGCGTTCTCCGCCACGTAGACGTTGAAGCCTTGCTCGCCGAGGTAACGGCGCAGCAAATCGCGCAAGCGGGGGTCGTCGTCGACGACGAGAATCTTCGAAGGGTTTTTAGTTTCCATGGGCGGCATCTTAGCGCGATTGGAAAGCAGGGCGCGAAACGTGAAATTAAAGGGTTACAGACAGTTACAAAATTTACCCGTGTTGATGCGCCGCGTAAACGGCGTCCACTTAAACTGCTTCACGGATAGCGGCTGTTCGGTGGATACTTCATCCCATAACATCTTTTAGTCGCGCTCGACATCGATCGGGCATCTGCACACGTAATTCGAGGTAGCCGGTTGCCGCATGACGAAGGGAACAAGATGACGGTGGGACGCGCGTTGCCGCGCTTGCGTGCGCGGATCGCCGCGGTCGCCATCGCCGGCGCTGTCGCCAGTTTGACCGTTACAGCCGAAGCACAGGCGCAAGGGCCGCTGCGCGAGCGCTCGGCCCACCATCAAGCGCATCGTCGTTACCTGCCGCCGCAGCGCGCACCGCTCCCGAATCCGGCGCCGCCGGGCGCCTCCGCGGCGATCGTGCGCGCGGCCTCGGCGCCGGGCGATTTCAGCGATCATCAACGCGATGGTCATATGACTGCCGACGAACGGCGTTTGTTGCGTCAGCATATCGAAGACGCAGTGCGCGAACTCTACAGGCAGTGAGCGCGACTCAACGCTGCATCGAACGCGGCGGCAACCCGTTTGCTTCGGTCGACTTGCATCGTTGCAGCGATCGCTTCTATCACCTCTATCACCTCTATTACGCACATTGCGCCCGAGCAATCAGCGCTTGCGCGCGGCGCGCCAAGCGATCCACAGCTTGCGGATCGGCGTGAGCGCAATCCGTTGATGAAGGACTTGAAACCGGTCGCGCTCGATTTCCTCTAGCAGTGCGAGCGACATGGCCGCTTGCGCTTTCAGCGTGCGCTGCGTCGCGCGTTCGGCGGCCGGCACGCCGGCGAGCGCCGCGTGGAGCGATTCGCGCGCGCGATTCGTTTGAAAGCGCATGAGTTCCGTGAAGGCCGGCGTGTACTTGCGGTTGATCAGTTCGGCCGCCGTCACGCCGTAGCGCTGCAGTTCGTCGATCGGCAGATAGATGCGCCCGTGGCGCGCGTCGTTGCCCAGCTCTTGCACGAATTGAGCGAGCATGAGCGCGTTGCCGAGTGCAGGGGCCCATTCTTGGGTGCGCTCCCGCTCGCGCGCCGTGACGCTTGCAACGGCGCTAGCGAAGGCGCCCCCGACACGCTCGATGTAGCGCGTCAGATTGGCGAAATCGAGGTACCGCGCTTGATCCAAATCCATCTCGAAGCCTGCGACAAGCATGCGCAGCATCGGGGCTTGCGCTTCGATATCGTCAGAGTGGGCCGCGAGTGCGTGGGAGACGGGGTGTGAGGGTTGCCCGGCGGCCAGCGCGGCCGTTTCCTTTTGCCACCACGCCAACTTCGTCCGTCCGACGGTCGGATCGGTCGTGTCCTTCACCGTCTCTTCCAACTCGCGGCGCAGCGCGAACAGAGCAGTCAACAGCGGCTGTCGTGCGAGCGGCGCCTGGCGCAGCGCATAGTAGACGCTCGATCCAGCGGGCGCGGCTTTCTGCGCACAATATTCGTCGAAACTTGGGGCAGAGGAAGAAGGAGACTGTGACACGGTGGACGACCGGTGAGGCATCGAATGAGTGGACGGGCTCGAGAGCCAAGTGGCGCACGCCGCCGCCCTGTCGGCCGGGACCGCCGCGCGGCGCTCGCTTTTCGCTTCGGTGCGGATACTACCGCACTTCGCTGCTGGGCACGCGGGACCTAGTGAGGGCGCCTCGTCACGGCCCTGACCACGCACGCGCCACGCTCGGTCAGGCGCAACTGCTGGCCTGTCACCAATCTGTCCAGCGCGACGAGCTGGCGCTCGACGAGCGAGGCCAAGTCGTCTCGATCGACCCCGTCCAAGTCGCGTTTGCCGCCGACAAGTAGGAGCGCGGCGAATTCGTGTGGACTCAGCATTTTTTCCTCCTTTGGCCGATGAGTGGTTTCGACTATCACGATAAAGCGACGGCGCAGCCCTGCTGACGAGCAAATTGTCGCAGCGGCCCGCCAAACGGGCGCCAACGCGCTATGCTTGCTGTATTTGTATCACCTTGTGATGTATAGGGCGGTGCATCGGAATCCCGCACCAACGCGGGAGCCAGCGCGATCGGGGTCGCAAATCGCGCATTCGGCGGACGAAACGAACGCCTAATATGAATGCCTCGGGTGGCGATATGCCGCCCAAGGAGAAACGGCATGACAATGAAGATCAACGAGCCGCTCGAGCGCGGCGCAACTCAGCAAGCACCGGGACTGCCGGTCTTGCGCCTCGGATTCCGTCCTTTCTACCTTGCAGGCGCCGCTTTCGGTCTCCTCGCAATCGCGCTTTGGTTATCGGCGTTACGCGGTCACGGCGGGGCGGGGCAGACGGCGCAACTGTCGGGCGTGCTTTGGCACGTGCACGAGATGTTGTTCGGCTTTGCGGCGGCGATCGTCGTTGGTTTCTTGCTGACGGCCGTGCGCGCGTGGACCTCTCACGAGACGCCCACCGGCGCGTCGCTGGGCGCGCTCTGGCTGCTCTGGGCGGCAGGACGCGTGCTTGTTTGGACCGGCCCCGAAGCCGTTGCGGCCGTCGTCGACGTGGCGTTCCTGCCGATCGCGGCCGTCGTGCTGCTGCGGGTGCTCGTTGCGGCCAAGAACCGGCGCAACATGTTCTTGCCTGCCGCGCTGGCGTTGTTCGGGGTGCTCAATGCGCTGTTTCATTGGTACGCATGGGAGGGGCGCGTCGATCTCGCGCTGCGCGTGGCCTATGCGACGACGGGCGTCGTGATCATGTTCATTGCGGTCATCACGGGCCGCGTCGTGCCGATGTTTACGGCCAACGTGGTAAAAGGCTTCACCATCAAACGTTGGAAGTTCATCGACACCTGGGCGGCGCCCATGCCCCTCATCGCGCTGATCGCCGATGCGGCTGGCGCCCCGGGGCCGCTGGTCGCCGCCTGCGCCGCTGCTACGGCGATCATTCACGTGGTGCGCATGGCCGGGTGGCGCTCATGGCGGGTCGGGGCTCGCCCGATCCTATGGGTGCTGCATGTGGCGTGTCTGTGGATCCCGCTGGGCTTTGCGCTGCTCGCTTGCTCGGCGCTCGGCTTGGCTCCGCACTCCCTTGCCATTCACTCATTGACGGTCGGGGCGATGGGCGGCGCGATCATGGCGATGATCACGCGCACCGCGCTCGGCCACACCGGGCGTGTGCTGGTTGCCGGTCCGGTCGAGATCGTCTGCTACTGGCTCATGATCGTGGCCGCGCTCGCACGCGTGTTCGGTCCGCTGCTGTTGCCCGGCGCAACCGATGTGTGGCTCGATATCGCTGGCGGCGCTTGGTGTGCGGCGTTTCTCGTCTATCTGATCCGCTATGCGCCTTTCTTGACCTCGGCGCGGATCGACGGGAAACCGGGTTGATTCGCTTCGTTTCACGGCCCGGGGCGCGGTGCGAACGGTGACGGCGGCAGGCATTGATCGGAAGATTGCCGCCGCGTCGTGCAAGCATTCGTGCGCATACGTTAGCCACCGCGCGCAGCGTTAGGTGCCGGCTCGGGCATCATGTGATTCGATGACCCGAACGGGAGAGGAACGCCATGAAGCTATCGCTCGGTAGCGCGCTTCTCACCGATCTATACGAACTGACGATGCTGCAGGCGTATTTCGACGCCTGCATGAACGAGACGGCATCGTTCGAACTGTTCGTTCGCGCGCTCCCCGCGCAGCGCAACTTTCTGATGGCGGCTGGGCTCGAGCAAGTCATCGACTATCTCGAGCAACTGCGGTTCAGCGCGCAAGAGTTGTCTTCGTTGTCGCGCACCGGGCGGTTCTCCACGCCCTTTCTCAGGTCGCTCGAGCACCTGCGCTTCACGGGCGACGTCGACGCGATGCGCGAAGGCACGGTGTTCTTTCCCGACGAGCCGTTCTTACGCATTACCGCGCCGATGCGCGAAGCTCAGCTCGTCGAAAGCCGCCTCATGAATCTTGCGCATTTCGAGACCTTGGTGGCCAGCAAGGCGGCGCGGTGCGTGCTTGCGGCGCCCGAGAAACTGCTCGTCGATTTCGGGCTGCGCCGCGCCCATGGTGCGGAAGCCGCCTGGCTCTCGGCACGGGCAAGCTTTCTCGCCGGTTTTAGCGGCACTGCCACGCTGGCTGCGGGGCTCGCGTTCGGCATTCCCGTCTATGGGACGATGGCGCATTCGTATGTGCAGGCGCACGACGACGAAGCCTACGCGTTCGAACAGTTCGCTCGTTCGCAGCCGACGAACGCGACGCTGCTCATCGACACGTACGATACGGAGCATGCCGCGCGCAAAATCGTCGTGCTCGCGCCGCGTCTGGCCAAGGACGGCATCTCGATTCAGGCCGTGCGGCTCGATAGCGGCGATCTGGGCGAACACGCGCGACGCGTGCGCCGCATCCTCGATGCGGGCGGCCTCACCGGCGTCACGATCTTCGCGAGCGGCAACCTCGACGAGTACCGGCTGCGTCAATTGGTGGACGAGCAGGCACCGATCGACGGCTTCGGGGTGGGCACGCGCATGAACACGTCGGCCGACGCGCCGTATCTCGACTGCGCGTACAAACTCGTCGAGTATGCGAACGAGCCGCGGCGCAAGCGTTCGGAAGGGAAGGCGACCTGGCCTGGACGCAAGGCTGTGTACCGCGTGTATGGCGCGAACGCCATCATGGCGGGTGACCTCGTGACGCTCGAGCGCGAACAGCGCGACGGCGAGCCGCTGCTCGAGCCCGTCATGCGCGGCGGAAAGCGCTGCGCTCCGCCGACGACGCTCGAAGCGGCGCGTCAGCACGCGCAGCGAAGCCTGCGGGCGCTGCCGCCGGCGCAGCGCTCACTGGATAGGGACGAGCCGTACCCCGTGGCGATTTCCGACGGCTTGCGCGAATTGGCCCGTCGGCTAGATGCGGGGCTTGGGCCGTAAGCTGTAGGCGCATGCGTAGCCGCATGTGTAGCCGCAAGCCTGCATCATGAGCCGATGCGCTTTGCCGTCGCATCGATCGCGCGTTTTGCCTTCTCCACGATTTCGTCGATTTGCGCGCGCGTGATGACGAGCGGGGGCGAGAGCAACATGCGGTCGCCCGAGGCGCGCATGATGAGGTTGCCGTTGAAGCAAAAGTCGCGGCAGAGCAAGGCGATCTCGCCGCCGTTCGGAAAACGCGCCCGCGTCCGCGGTGCTTGCGCGAGTTGAATGCCGGCGACGAGGCCTGCGCCCGCGACTTCCCCGACGATAGGATGGTCTTCGAACGCATGCCGCAAGCAAGCCTGGAAGTAGGGGCCGGTATCCGCTTTGACGCGCTCGACGATCCGTTCGTCGCGCAACAGTTTCAGGTTGGCGACAGCCACCGCCGCTGCGACAGGGTGCCCCGAGTAGGTCAGCCCGTGATTGAACTCGCCGTTCTCGATGATGGGCCGAGCGATGCGATCGTGCAGCGCGACTGCGCCCATCGGGACGTATCCGCTCGTGAGGCCCTTGGCAAGCGTGAGCAGATCAGGCTTGAAACCGAAGTGCTGATGGGCGAACCATTCGCCGGTGCGCCCGAACCCGCCGATCACTTCGTCCGCGATCAGCAATACGTCGTATTTGCGGCAAATGCGCTCGATTTCAGGCCAATAGGTGGCGGGGGGGAAAATAACGCCGCCCGCACCTTGAAACGGCTCGCCGATGAACGCAGCGACGTTTTCCGCGCCCAATTCGAGGATCTTCGCTTCGAGTTGCCGAGCACGGGCGAGGCCGAATGCATCCGGCGTCATGTCGGCGCTTGCTTCCCCGAAAAAGTAGGGCTGATCGATGTGGACGACGTGCTCGACTTTCGACGGCATCTGCTCGTGCATATACGCCATGCCGCCGAGCGTGGCGCCCGCGATCGTCGATCCGTGATAGCCGTTCCAGCGCGAGATCACATATTTCTTCGACGGTTTGCCTTGCGTCGCCCAGTATCGATAGACGATGCGCAGCGCGGTGTCGTTGCCTTCCGAACCGCTGCTGCAATAGAAGAAATGATTGAACGGCGCGGGCGCGAGCTCGGCCAGCAAGGCGGAGAGCTCGATGACAGGTGGATGCGTCGTCTTGAAGAAGGTGTTGTAGTAGGGCAGCGTCGACAATTGGCGATAGCCGGCCTCGGCGAGTTCTTTACGGCCGTAGCCGACGTTGACGCACCATAGCCCTGCCATGCCGTCGATGATTCGATTGCCGTCCGAGTCCCACAAATAGACGCCGTCGGCCTTGACGATGACGCGGCTGCCCGCGCGATTGAGCGCGCCCATATCGGAGAACGGATGCAGATGGTGCGCGGCATCGAGCGCACGGTAATCAGATGTGCTCCGCGCCGGGTGCGCTTGCGCGGCTGGCCCGAGAGCGGGCTGATCGAAGGTGTCGAATTCGGAATTCATTGGTTGGCTCCATTCGGTTGCGATGCGTCGCACGCTTCAAACGTGCAGCAGCAAATGCCTGCGCTCCCACGAACTGATCACGCGGAAAAACGCGTCGTATTCCGTTTCCTTCAGCGCGAGAAACGCTTTCACGAAGGTCTCGCCGAGAATCGATGCAAGCGGTTCGGAAGCGCCCATCAGCGTCAGGCCTTCCTCCAAATTGCGCGGCAATTGGTAGGGCATGCGGTAGCCGTCGTTTGCAAGCGGCTCGGTGGGCACGAGGTGTTGCGTGAGCCCGAGGTAGCCCGCGGCCAGGGTGCCGGCAATCGCCAGATAGGGATTGCAGTCGACCCCTGGGATGCGATTCTCGATGCGGCGCGCGGCGGGCGAAGAATGCGGAATGCGAAAGCCCACGGTGCGGTTGTCATAGCCCCATTGGACATTGATCGGCGCGGCCATGAAGCGCGACAGACGGCGGTAGGAATTGATGTACGGCGCGAAAATCGGCATGAGCGCGGGCGTGTATTTCTGCAGGCCCGCGATGTATTGATAGAACAGTTCGGTGGGCTCGCCCTCGCTGCCCGTGAACAAATTGCGGCCCGTCTCGGCATCGACCAAGCTCTGATGCACGTGCATGGCCGAGCCCGGTTCACCCTCCATCGGCTTGGCCATGAATGTGGCGTACATGTGATGACGCAACGCCGCTTCGCGCACCGTGCGCTTGAATAGAAAGACGCGGTCGGCGAGATTGAGCGGGTCGCCGTGCAAAAAATTGATTTCCATCTGCGCCGCGCCTACTTCGTGGATCAAGGTGTCGACCTCGAGCTCTTGAATGTCGCAGTATTCGTAGATGTCTTCGAACAATGGATCGAACTCGTTGACGGCCTCGATGGAATACGCTTGGCGGCCCGTTTCCGCGCGGCCCGTGCGGCCCACGGGCGGGCGCAGCGGCAAGTCGGGATCCTTGTTGACTTCAACCAGATAGAACTCGAGTTCGGGCGCCACGACTGGCTTCCAACCCTTCGCTTCGTACAACTCGAGCACGCGGCGCAGTACGCGTCGCGGCGAAATCGCCACCGGCGTGCCGTCGAACTTCACGCAGTCGTGGATCACTTGGGCCGTGGGATCGACCGCCCATGGGATGAGCCGGATCGTCGATGGATCGGGCACACACAGCATGTCGGGATCGGTGACGCCGGTGAGACCGCCGTCGTCGGGATATTCGCCGGTGACGGTCTGGATCATGACCGCTTGCGGCAAGCGCATCGCTTCGCCCGCTTCGAACTTGCTGCGCGGAATGATCTTGCCGCGAGCGATGCCGGCCATATCGGGGATGACCGCCTCGATTTCGGTGATGTGGTGCTTGCGAAGAAACTCGTCGATGACTTGCATGGCTTTTCTCGGTTCGTTGTGATGTGCGTGCCGGCCGCGGGCGAATGGCTTCGATCAGGCCGTCGGGAGCGATCGCCTCGACGATGAGATGCGGCGCGAGCGCGGCGATCCCCTGTGTATGCAGCGAGTTCACTCGCGCCTGCGCGCGGCCGCCGTTCAGCGAGCACAGACGACGCCGGGCAGGCGTGAACCGCGTGCGCCAAGCACTGGATGAGTTGCGACGGAAAGGAGGCGCTACGGCAGCAATGAGGACGCGTCGTCGATATGCACGGCGATATGCGCGCGAGCCGATGTGACGTTATGGCGGCGAATGGAGCGGCGGGAAAGGATGGTGAAGACGGACAGAAACCGGGGAAACGCAAGTTTGCCGGTGCAGCCGTCGGCGATGGCGCGGCCGGCGCGAAAACGATTCGCGCGCGTGCTGCGATTCCATCTAACCAAAGGGCCTCGGACTCTCACGATGACACTCGACTCGGTGATGTTCAGGGTGTTGCGCGTCCCGCGCCACGGTGCATGGCGCGATCGAACGGACGTCCGGTCCGGGCCGGTGCCGAGCATCGAGCGATGCGGCGCAGTGGGGCGCAGCAATCACGGGTTACGACATATCACCGGCTAGAACCTAAAGATGAGCATATACGAGCCAGGATTACCGTCAAATCCATTCTAGGCATGCTTCGACGCGTGTCATGGGCAAGCGCACGGAGGATGTTGCTCAGTTCTCCAATATTCGCTCGCTTTCCGTCTGGAAACGATGAATTCCACGCAGATTTTTCGTTGCTGTAGGCAATGCTGCTCGGCTGCCGGATTAATCCTAATTCTCGGCCGCATGCCGGGTTCACGAACCGGCAATGCCCGTGGCCGGGGCTCTCGCGGCGCCTGCCGATCGAGCCGCCAGGAAAGCGGAGCCCGCATAAACGACGCCCGCCATGACGCCGACGACGATCAAAGCCGTCGATAGTTGGGCACACAAGAGTGTGGCCGCGCTGGCGAACGCGACCCCCAACAAGCTCCCGGCTTGGCGCAATGCATTGAGCAGGCCCGATGCAACGCCCGCCGATTCGCCGGGCACTTGTTCGAGGACGGTTGCAATCATGGGCGGCACCGAGAGCGCGGTGCCGATCCCGAACGCCGCCATGGCCGCGAAGACGAGTCCCCACGCGGCGTTCCATTCGAGTGCCAGCGCCATGGCCGGTCCCGCGACGGTCGCGACCGCGAGGCCGATCGTCATGAGATGGGTTGCGCGCGCTTGCAGCTTTCCGGCGAGCACATTGCCCAGCGAAAGGCTCGCGGCCATCGGCAACATCGCAAGCCCGGTGTGCCGTGCATCGAGGCCGCGCACGCCGTGCAAATACAGGCTCAGCACGAACAGCAGACCGAAGTAGCCGACATAGACGAGCGTGCCGCTCACGTTCATCGCGACGAACGTCGCATTGCGAAACCACGCGAGGGGCACCATGGGATCGGCGGTGCGGCGCTCAGCAAGGATCAAGAGCGCCGTGGCGACGAACGCGAGCGCAATGGCCACGTGAACTTCGCGCGCGCCCATGCCGCGCGTGGGCAGCTCGATTGCCGCGAAGCAGAGCGCGGCAAGCGCAACGGTGCTGGCGACCTGTCCAACCCAATCGAAACGGCGGGACTTTGCCGGATTGGTTGCGCGAACAACCATCGCGGCGCCGGCCAGCGCCGCCACGCCGGTCGGCACGTTGACGAGAAATGCGCTGCGCCAGCCGAAAGCGTCGACGAGCAGTCCGCCCGCCACGGGGCCGATCGCAGCAGCGACCGACGCGATGCCGGCCCACGTCGCAATCGCTTTGGCTCGCTGCGCCGGATCATCGAACGTCGCGCGCACGATGGCGAGGGACGCCGGTAGGAACAGCGCCGCGCCGATGCCTTGAGCAAAGCGCGCCGCGATCAAGAGCGTGACCGACGGCGCGAGCCCGCATGCCGCCGAGGCAAGAACGAACAACGCCAATCCGCAGAGGTAGACGGTTTTCGCGCCGAACCGGTCGGATGCGACGCCACCGGCGAGGATCAGCGCGGCGAAGCTGAGCGTATAGGCATCGACTATCCAAGCGAGCCCTGCGATGGAGGCGGCGAGGTGCGTGCGCATTACGGGCAGGGCGACGTTGACGATCGTCGTATCGAGCACAGCCATGAACATGCCGCTCGCCACGAAGGCGAGCGTGAGGCGCCGCCGAACGGCGGCACGCCGGTCGTCGCTGCGGGCGGATGGGAGCGATGAAGCGATGCAGTCGGTCATGGAAGCCTCCGGCTCGGTGCATGGTGTTCGATGCCGCAAGTCTATAAACTGGGGGCGCTGCGAGAAAGCAGTGAAGTTGCACGTCTGTGATGCAAAAATGCATCGCCTTCACCGATGTACACGAAGGTTCGTAGGCAGCAATGACAAACTGGGACAACGCGCGTTTTTTCTTAGCGGTGGCGCGCACAGGCACGTTGCGCGGTGCAGCGGCGCGCCTGGGCGTGGATCAAGCGACGGTCGGCCGCCGCATCGCAGCGCTCGAGCAGGCGCTGTCGGCGCGCCTTTTTTTGCGGACGCCGACGATGTACGTGCTGACCGCGGCCGGAGAAGCGCTGATCGGGCCGTGCGAGGCGATGGAGCAAGCCGTGCATCAAGTCGAGCGGCGCATCGTCGGCATGGATGACCAATTGTGCGGTGCGATACGCGTGGCGACCACCGATTCGCTTGGCAAGCGCTTCGTCGTGCCCGCGATCGCAAAGCTGCGCGCGGCGCATCCGGGCATCGAAGTCATCTGCGTGACATCGGCGGGCATGGCCAACCTGACGCGGCGCGAGGCCGACGTCGCGATTCGCACGCTCCGGCCCGAGTCGCCCGATCTGATCGTGCGCCGCCTGGCGCAACTCGAATCGGGCATCTACGCCTCGCGCGCCTATCTGGCGGCACGCGGCGCGCCGCGCGAGGGCGAGGCGTTCGAAGGCCACGATCTCGTGATGTATCAGCGGCCCGTGATGCCGTCGATGTGGGAAGCGTTATGCGGCGAGCCGACTCATCGCGGGAAGATCGCCTTTCAAACGTCTTCGACCATGATGCTGTTCGAGGCGGCCATTTGCGGCCTTGGGGTCACCGAGCTGCCGTGCTTTCGAGCCGATGACGAGCCCGAACTCGTCCGTGTCATGTCCAAGCGCTGCGACCACTTCGACGTTTGGCTCGTGACCCATACCGATCTGTACAAGACCGCGCGAGTGCAAGCGTTCATTGACATCGTCGCGCGCGAATTCGAAGCCGCCGCTACCTCTGCGGTTTGATGCGGGCCACTTCCGGTCGCGGCGAGCCCTTGCGTATCGCAAAGGGCCGCAAAGCATCGCCAGGGCGACCGGCTGCGGCGCCGGCGATCCCCGCACCCATGCGCCGTTCGCGGCGTCATTGGAGCAAGTTCTCTACTATCGCCGAGGCACGCGGCGCGTTAATCTTGCGCGTCGTTACTTCGAGCGATCAGAACAATGAAACGAAACAAGTCTCTTTTGGTCGTAACGCTGCTGCTGTCTTGCTTGACCGCATCGAGCGCTGCCTGGTCTGCCGACACGCCCCCCGTCGCCCCGGTGCGCCCTGTGACCGACACTTACTTCGGCACGCCGTTCGTCGACAATTACCGCTACATGGAGAACCTGAAGGACCCCGAGGTTCAGTCCTGGATGAAAGCGCAGGACGACTACACACGCCGCGTGTTGGCCGCGATCCCCGGGCGCGACGCGCTCGCCACGCGCATCGAAACGTTGATGGGCGGCGATTTGCGGCGGTCGGATTTCACGCGCCGCGGTCATCGCCTGTTTTATCAAACGGCCGCGGCCGGCGAAAACCTCTTCAAGCTCGCGTATCGCGACGGCGTGGAGGGACACGAGCACGTGCTCGTCGATCCGGCCCAGCTATCGACCGATCGCTCGCGTCACTTCGCGCTCGATTGGTATGCGCCGTCGTGGGACGGGCGCTATGTCGCCTACGGCATTTCGGAGGGCGGCTCCGAGAAGAGCGTGCTGCATGTGGTCGATGTGGAAAGCGGCAAAACGCTCGCCGAGGCGATCGATCGCACGAGCGCCTGCGTCGTCTCGTGGCGCAACGACAACCGCTCGTTCTTTTATCTGCGCTACCCGCAGGTCGGCCCCGACACGCCGCCCGCATTGAGCGAGTACAACGCCGTGACGCGGTTGCACGTGCTCGGCCGGCATGCCGACGGCGAAGGCGACGAGGCTGTCTTCGGCCGCGGCGTGTCGCCCAAGCTCGACGTGCCCGAGGGGCAGGGCACCTATGTGTTGGTTTCGCCCGATTCTCCTTACGCCGTCGCCGTGGCGAATCACAATATGGACGACAACCCGAACACCTTCTACGTCGCTCGAGTCGCGGATATCCACGGCGCCGACACGCCGTGGAAAAAGATCGCGAGCCCCGAGGACGGCGTCGTCGACGTGCAACTTCGCGGCGATCGCCTGTACGCATTAACGGGCAAAGACGCGCCGCGTTTCAAGCTCGTATCGGCGCCGCTGGCGCAGCCCGATCTCGCACACGCGCAGGTCGTGGTACCGGAAGGGGCCAACGTCATCGACACCTTCACGCTCGCAAACGATGGCATCTATCTGGCCGAGCGCGCTGGCGCTACGTTCGAGTTGCATCGCACGAGATTGGACGGCAAAGATGAGCGCACGATCGGGTTGCCCTTCGCGGGCTCGATTCGCGATCTGAAGCCCGATGCGAAGCTACCGGGCGTGATGTTCGAGTTGCGCGGCTGGATCAAAGCGCCGCGCGAGGTGGCCTATGCGCCCGGCGCGCAAGCCGCGGCCGATACGGGATTGATTCCGCCATCGAAGACGGAGTCCGACGAGCTCGAAGCGCAGGAAACCTTCGCGACGAGCTACGATGGAACCCGCGTGCCCATTTCGATCATTTCGAAGAAGGGCATCCGGCGCGACGGTTCGCACCCGACCATCATTTACGGCTACGGCAGTTACGGCTTGTCGCTGGATCCCAACTATCAGAGTGCGTGGCGCGCTTGGTTCGAGCAGGGCGGCATCATGACGGTCGTGCACATGCGCGGCGGCGGCGAGTACGGCGACGCCTGGCATCGTGCGGGGCAAAAGCGCTGGAAGATCAATACGATGTTCGACTTCCTCGCGGGCGCGCAGTACATGATCGATCAGGGCTACACGCAGCGCCGCTATTTGGTGGCGAACGGCCGCAGCGCGGGCGGGATCGTGATGGGCGGCGCGCTGACCATCGATCCGGGATTGTTCCGCGTGGTGCTCGACGATGTCGGCGTGTCCGACGCGCTGCGCTTCGAGACCGAGCCCAACGGGCCGCCCAACGTGCCAGAGATGGGCTCGACATCGAACGAAGCGGGTTTTCACGGCCTCTATGCGATGAGCGCGTATGCGCACATTCATGACGGGACGCCCTATCCGGCGGTCATGTTCACGACGGGCGCCAACGATCCGCGCGTGTCGCCATGGCACATGCTGAAGATGACGGCTCGCGTGCAGGCGGCGACGGCGAGCGGGCGGCCGGTCCTGCTGCGCGTCGACTACGATGCGGGGCAC
Source organism: Paraburkholderia sp. (assembly GCA_004322045.1). Lineage (GTDB taxonomy): Bacteria > Pseudomonadota > Gammaproteobacteria > Burkholderiales > Burkholderiaceae > Trinickia. The sequence goes on along the minus strand of SCRN01000040.1, from coordinate 389,802 downwards.
GGCATCGGCTCGAGCGTCAAGCAAACGGCCGATCGTTTCGCCGATGAATGGGCGTTCTCGCTTTGGCAGGTGGGCGCCCCCGGGTTTCAGCCGAAGGCCCATTGAGCGGTTCGGCCGCGCGCGAGCGGAGCGGGCGGGGCGCGCTACGCGCTACGGCGCGCGTCGTCGTCGTCGTCGTGGCGGTCGTTCGCTACGGCTGCAGGTTTCCCGAACCACGCGACCTCCGATTGCAGCGACGCGGCATAAGACGACCAGCCCTGCGCGTTGTCGCGGAAAAGGTGCTCACGTACGGAAGCGGCAAGCGCAGCGCGATCGAGCGGCGCTTCCAACAGCAACTGCGGCCACAAGCAAAACGCGCGCAAGGCGGCCGCCGCGAGATCGCGCACGGTCATCTGCTGGTAGCTGTATTCGAGAAGCGGGACGTCGGCGAGCAGCGGCTGCGCCTCGATCAGTTCCGCGAGCGTTTCGTCGCCGCGCTCATGTTCCATCAGCAGGCTCGTCGTCTGCAATACGCTGCCCAAATGCAGTAGCAGGGCTCGGCGCTCGTAGCTGTCGTCCATGCGATGCTCCTTACCGCGATGATGCGGCCCTGGTTTCTGTTCGCGCGCGCCTGCGGGGCCTACGCTACCGTTGCAGCCATCGTAGGTGCGCGCGGCTGTCCGCACGTTGATTGGCGTCAATCGCACCGCTTGCCATTCTTGTTTTGATTACGCGGCGCATTGGGTCGGGCGCATTTCGATCCATTCTGCCCCTCTCCCGCTCACGCAAATTTGACGCGCGTCAATACCGCGCATGAACGTGACAGAGTCGCTTCGGACATCTTGTCGCGTGAAATATCACTTTTTGAGCTAGTTGATCCGCATCAATGTGCGCAGCGCGCCAACCGGTTAGCTTCTCAGTCGTCGGCGCGAACTCGCTCGTAACGCCCGTCGAACCAGCCGCGACGCCGACGCTCAATCCAATCCATAGAGGTGCCGTCATGCACATCCGTTCGCTAACGCAGCGAAGCGGTCATACGCTGGAAATATGGACGCCGGAAGACAAAGCTTTTTGGGAACGCGAGGGCGAAGCCGTCGCAAAGTTGAATCTTTGGATCTCGGTGCCGGCGTTGTTCCTGGCCTTCGCGATCTGGCAGGTATGGAGCGTCGTTGCGGTGAGTTTGCCGTCGCTCGGTTTCAAGTACTCGACCGATCAACTCTTCTGGCTCGCAGCAGCGCCGGCGCTCAGCGGCGCGACATTGCGCATCTTCTACTCGTTCATGGTCCCGCTCGTGGGCGGCCGGCGCTGGACCGCGATTTCCACTGCTTCGCTGCTCGTGCCCGCGCTCGGCATCGGCTTCGCGGTGCAAGACAACACGACGCCCTACACGACGATGCTCGTGCTCGCATTGCTGTGCGGCTTCGGCGGCGGCAACTTCAGCTCGAGCATGGCCAACATCAGCTTCTTCTTTCCGAAGGAGCGCAAGGGCTCGGCGCTCGGCGTGAATGCGGGGCTCGGTAATCTCGGCGTGTCCGTCGTTCAGTTCTTGAGCCCGCTGGTCGTCACGGTTGGCGTGCTCGGCATCTTCGGCGGCGCACCGCAAACGATCATGAAGGCCGGTCACACATCTCAAGTGTGGATGCAGAATGCAGCATTCATTTGGGTGCCGTGGATCGCCGTTGCCTCGATCGCCGCCTGGTTCGGCATGAACGACATCGCCCAAGCGAAAGCGTCGTTCGCGGCGCAAGCGGCGATTTTCCGCCGCAAGCACAACTGGCTCATGTGCTTGCTCTATTTGGGCACCTTCGGTTCGTTCATCGGTTATGCCGCCGGCTTCCCGCTGCTGATCAAAAACGAATTCCCGACCGTGAATCCGCTCGCCTATGCCTGGCTCGGCCCGCTGATCGGCGCGCTCGTGCGGCCGTTCGGCGGCTGGCTCGCCGATAAGCTCGGCGGTGCGCGCGTCACGCTGTGGAACTTCGTGGTCATGGCGCTGGCTGTGGGAGGCGTGTTGTTCTTTTTGCCGTCGGGACCGTCGGGCGGCAGCTTCGGCGGCTTCTTCATGAGCTTCCTCGTGCTGTTCTTCACCACCGGCATCGGCAACGGTTCGACCTTCCGCATGATCCCGGCAATCTTTCTCGCGTTGAATCTGCGCGAAGCTGACCCGCGCGATCTCGACGCCGTCGAGCGTGCAACCAAGCAAGGCAACACCGAAGCCGCGGCGACGCTCGGCTTCACGGCGGCGATCGCCGCATACGGCGGCTTCTTCATTCCGAAGAGCTACGGCAGTTCGATCAAGCTGACCGGCGGCCCCGAGGCGGCGCTGTACCTGTTCATTGGTTTTTATCTGATCTGTATCGCGGTGACTTGGTGGCACTATGCGCGCCGCCGAGCACCGATGCCTTGTTGAGTTCGGAGCATCCATGAGTCACTTTCTCGATCGTCTGATTCACTTTGCGCTGCCGTCCGAGCGCTTTTCGGAAGGCCACGGCGTGACCACTGGCGAAAATCGCAAGTGGGAAGATGCCTATCGCAATCGGTGGTCGCACGACAAGATCGTGCGCAGCACGCACGGCGTCAATTGCACGGGCTCCTGCTCGTGGAAGATCTACGTGAAGGGCGGCATCGTCACCTGGGAAACGCAGCAGACCGACTATCCGCGGACCCGCTGGGACATGCCCAATCACGAGCCGCGCGGTTGCGCACGTGGCGCTTCGTACTCGTGGTACCTGTACAGCGCGAATCGCGTTAAATACCCGATGGTGCGGGGCCGTTTGCTCAAGCGCTGGCGTGCGGCGCTCGCGCAGTTCACCGATCCGGTTCAAGCTTGGGCGTCGATCGTCGAGAGCGACGAGGCAAGGCGCGATTATCAGCAGGCGCGCGGCATGGGCGGCTTCGTGCGCAGTTCGTGGGACGAGGTCAATCGACTCGTCGCGGCGGCAAACGTCTATACAATCAAGCGCCACGGGCCCGATCGCGTCATCGGTTTTTCGCCGATCCCCGCCATGAGCATGGTCAGCTACGCAGCGGGCAGCCGCTACCTGAGCTTGATCGGCGGCGTGTGCATGAGCTTCTACGATTGGTATTGCGATCTGCCGCCGTCTAGCCCGCAAGTGTGGGGCGAGCAAACGGACGTGCCCGAATCGGCCGACTGGTACAACTCGACGTTCATCATCGCCTGGGGCAGCAACGTCCCGCAAACACGCACGCCCGATGCGCACTTTTTCACAGAGGTGCGCTACAAGGGCACGAAGACGGTCGCGATCACGCCCGATTACAGCGAAGTGGCCAAGCTCGCCGACCTTTGGCTGCACCCGAAGCAAGGCACGGATGCCGCCCTTGCAATGGCGATGGGTCATGTCGTGCTGACTGAATTCTTCTTCCGCAAGCGCAGCGCGTACTTCGACGACTACGTGCGCCGGTACACCGACATGCCGATGCTCGTGATGCTCAAGCGGCACACGTTGCCCGACGGCAGCACGACGCTCGTGCCCGATCGCTATCTACGCGCGACCGACTTCGACGGGCAGCTCGGGCAGGACAACAATCCCGAATGGAAGACCGTCGCCTTCGATCGTTCGGGCCGTGTCATGTTGCCCAACGGCTCGATCGGTTTCCGCTGGGGAGCGCAGGGGCGCGACGATGCCGGCAAGTGGAATCTCGAAGAGAAAGACGCCCAAAGCGGAGAAGCAGCGAGCCTGAAACTGTCGGTGCTCGAAGATGGCGCGCAGGCGCACGAGATCGTCGATGTGGCGTTCCCTTACTTCGGCGGCGTGCAGAACCCGCATTTCCCGGCGAACCAGCAAAGCGGCGGCATCAGCGTAGCCCGTGTGCCGGCAGTGCGCCTTGCGCTCACAGGCGAACAAGGCGCGAACGAAACGTTCGTGGCGACCGTCTTCGATTTGCAAGCCGCACAATACGGCGTGGACCGCGGGTTGGGCAGCGGCGCCTCGAGCTATGACGCGGACACCGCCTATACGCCGGCGTGGGCCGAATCGATCACAGGCGTCGCACGCGGGCAGATCGTTGCGCTCGCTCGCCAGTTTGCCGAGAACGCGGACAAGACGCACGGCAAGTCGATGGTCATCATCGGCGCCGGCATGAACCACTGGTATCACGCCGACATGAACTACCGCGGCATCATCAACCTGTTGATGATGTGCGGCTGCATCGGCCGCAGCGGCGGCGGGTGGGCGCACTATGTCGGCCAGGAAAAATTGCGGCCGCAAACGGGCTGGACCGCGCTCGCGTTCGCGCTCGACTGGGTGCGACCGCCGCGTCAGACGAACAGCACGAGCTTCTTCTATGCGCATACCGATCAATGGCGCTATGAAAAGCTGAGCCCCGACGAAATCGCCTCGCCGCTGGCCGACGCCTCGCACGCGCCGGCGAGCATGATCGACTACAACGTTCGCGCCGAGCGGATGGGGTGGCTGCCGAGCGCGCCGCAGTTGAAGACGAACCCGCTGCATCTCGCGCAAATGGCCGCGGCGGCCGGAAAGGACGTCAGCGACTTCGTCGCGCAGGGTTTGGAGAGCGGCGGCTTGCAAATGAGCTGCGAAGATCCGGATGCACCCGAGAATTGGCCGCGCAATATGTTCGTGTGGCGCTCGAACTTGCTGGGATCGTCCGGCAAGGGGCACGAGTACTTCTGCAAGCACTTCCTCGGCACCAGCAACGGCGTGCAGGGCAAGGACCTGGGCCCGGACGACGCCAAGCCGCAAGAAGTGAACTGGCACGCGCAAGCGCCGGAGGGCAAGCTCGATCTGCTCGTCACGCTCGACTTCCGCATGAGCACGACGTGCCTGTATTCCGACATTGTGCTGCCGACGGCGAGCTGGTACGAAAAGAACGACCTCAATACGAGCGACATGCATCCGTTCGTCCACCCGCTCTCGGCGGCCGTGGACCCGGTCTGGCAATCGCGCTCCGATTGGGAAATCTACAAGGGCTTTGCGAAAGCGTTCAGCGAAGTCTGCCCGGGGCACTTGGGCGTGGAAGAGGATGTCGTGATGACGCCGCTCATGCACGACACGCCGGGCGAGCTCGCACAGCCGTTCGAAGTGCGCGAATGGCGCAAGGGGGAGTGCCGGGCAATCCCCGGCAAGACCGCGCCGCAAGTGACGCTCGTCGAACGCGACTATCCGAACTTGTACAAACGCTTCACGGCGCTCGGCCCGCTCATGGCGAAGATCGGCAACGGCGGCAAGGGCATCGCGTGGAAAACCGAGATCGAAGTCAAACAGTTGGGAGAACTGAACGGGTTGACCGAAGAGGAAGGCGTCACGCGCGGGATGCCGCGCATCGTCACCGACATCGACGCCTGCGAAGTGATTCTGCAACTTGCCCCGGAGACGAACGGGCACGTGGCGGTCAAGGCATGGGAGGCCTTGTCCAAGGCGACGGGACGCGATCACAGCCATCTGGCCGTGCCGCGCGAGGATGAAAAGATTCGCTATCGCGATGTGCAAGCGCAGCCGCGCAAGATCATCAGCTCACCCACTTGGAGCGGCATCGAGAGCGAAACCGTCAGCTATAACGCCGGCTACACGAACGTCTACGAACTGATTCCATGGCGCACGCTTACCGGCCGTCAGCAGTTCTACCAAGACCATCCTTGGATGATCGCGTTCGGCGAGGGCTTCTCGACGTATCGGCCGCCGGTCGATCTCAAGGCCACGGCGCTGATGAAAGGCATCAAGCCGAACGGCAATGCCGAGGTCGTGCTGAACTTCATCACCCCGCACCAAAAGTGGGGCATTCACAGCACGTACAGCGACAACTTGCTAATGCTCACGCTCAATCGCGGTGGCCCTTGCGTGTGGCTCAGCGAGGACGACGCACGCCGCGCCGGCATCGAGGACAACGACTGGATCGAGCTGTTCAACGTCAACGGCGCAATCGCGGCGCGGGCGGTCGTCAGCCAACGCGTCAACCCCGGCATGGTGCTCATGTACCACGCGCAGGAAAAAATCATCAACACGCCCGGTTCGGAGATCACAGGCGTGCGCGGCGGGATCCATAACTCGGTGACGCGCATCGTGTTGAAGCCGACGCACATGATCGGTGGCTATGCGCAACTGAGCTACGGCTTCAACTATTACGGAACGATCGGCACGAACCGCGATGAATTCGTGGTCGTGCGCAAGATGCGGCGCGTCGATTGGCTCGACGAGCCGGCTGCTGCGGTGAGCGCGGCGCAAACGCAAGGAGTTGAAAAATGAAAGTGCGCGCCCAAATCGGCATGGTGCTGAATCTGGACAAATGCATCGGCTGCCATACCTGCAGCGTCACCTGCAAGAACGTCTGGACGAACCGGCCCGGCATGGAATACGCCTGGTTCAACAACGTCGAGACCAAGCCGGGCGTCGGCTACCCGAAGCAATGGGAAAACCAGGAGAAGTGGAACGGCGGCTGGACTCGGAAAAAGGACGGCTCGATCGAGCCGCGCCAAGGCGGCAAGCTGAAGGTGCTTTCGCGCATCTTCGCGAACCCGAACCTGCCGCAGATCGACGACTACTACGAGCCTTACACGTTCGACTACGATCATCTGCAAAGCGCGCCCGAGATGAAGGCGGCGCCGACGGCGCGCCCGCGCAGCCTCATCACGGGCCAGCCGATGGAGAAGATCACCGGCGGCCCGAACTGGGAGGAGATTCTCGGCGGCGAGTTCTCGAAGCGCAGCCAAGACAGCAACTTCGAGGCGATTCAGAAGGACATCTACGGACAGTTCGAGAACACGTTCATGATGTACCTGCCGCGCCTGTGCGAGCACTGCCTGAATCCGGCGTGCGTCGCGTCGTGCCCGTCGGGCTCGATCTATAAGCGCGAGGAAGACGGCATCGTTTTGATCGATCAGGACAAGTGCCGCGGCTGGCGCATGTGCGTGAGCGGATGCCCATACAAGAAGATTTACTACAACTGGAAGTCGGGCAAAGCGGAGAAGTGCATCTTCTGCTACCCGCGTATCGAAGCAGGGCAGCCGACCGTCTGCTCGGAAACCTGCGTCGGGCGCATTCGGTATCTGGGCGTGCTGCTCTACGATGCCGATCGCATCGAAGCGGCGGCCAGCGTCGAAAACGAAAAGGACCTGTATCGCGCACAGTTGGACGTGTTCCTCGACCCGCACGATCCGGCCGTGATCGAGGCCGCGCGCCGCGACGGCGTGCCCGAGAACTGGCTCGAGGCCGCGCGCAACAGCCCCGTGTACCGGATGGCGGTGGAATGGCAAGTGGCCCTGCCGCTGCACCCCGAATACCGCACGCTGCCGATGGTGTGGTACGTGCCGCCGCTGTCGCCGATCACGGGCGCCGCGCAAGCGGGCCACATCGGTGCAAACGGCGCGATCCCCGACGTCAGCCAGTTGCGCATTCCGGTGAAGTATTTGGCCAACTTGTTGACGGCAGGCGACGAAGCGCCGGTCGTGCGGGCGCTCGAACGCATGCTGGCCATGCGGGCCTATCAGCGCGCCAAGCATGTCGACGGCGTCACCGACGATACGGTGCTGCGCCAAGTGGGCTTGAGCTTGGAGACGATGGAGAAGATGTACCGCGTGATGGCGATCGCGAACTACGAGGATCGCTTCGTGATCCCCACCTCGCATCGCGAATATGCCGAGGACGCGTTCGATATGCGCGGCGGCTGCGGCTTCAGCTTCGGCAACGGCTGCAATCATGGCGACGAGGAGCCGAGCCTGTTCGGCGGCGAAGGCAAGCGGACGATCCCGATCAAGGTGGAGGAGTGACCATGACACGAATGGACCCACGGCAGGCCGCGTTCGCGCAAACGCTGCGCGCGCTGGCTTTCCTGCTGCGCTATCCCGATGCCGCGTGGCGTGTGCATCTGGATGAAGTGAGCGACGCGCTGCGCGAGACGGCTGTGCTTGGCGCGGCCCGCCTGGAACGGATCGAGGCTTTGCTGGATACGATCAGGAGCGCCGAAGAACTCGAAGCGGAAGCGGCCTATGTCGAATTGTTCGACCGCGGCCGCGGCACCGCGCTGCATTTGTTCGAACACGTGCACGGCGATTCGCGCGAGCGCGGCCCGGCCATGGTCGATTTGATCGCGACCTACGAGCAGGCGGGGCTTGCGCTGAACACGGACGAGCTGCCCGATCATTTGACGGTGTTGCTCGAATACGCATCGACGCAGCCGCGCGAAGCGGCGGTTGCGCTGCTCGGGGAAGTCGCGCACATCTTGCAGCGCATCCACGGCTCCGTCGAAAAGCGCGGGAGCGCCTATGCCGCGGTGCTGGGGGCGTTGCTCGACGTCGCGGGCGTCGATAGCGCCATGCCGGCTCAGCCGCCCGAGCCCGAGCTCGACATCGACGAAGCGTGGCAGGAGCCCGCGGCATTCGACGGCTGCGGCAACGCAGGGCAGCAGGGAGCGGGGCAACCCCAACCGGTGCACATCGTGCGCCGGGCTCCGGCGGCCGATTCACACGCTGCTTTGAATGCGACGCAAGGAGCACGGGCATGAGCACTTCTTTGAATACGTTCTTTTTCTCGGTCTATCCGTACGTCTGCCTGACGGTGTTCTTGATCGGCAGTCTGGGACGGTTCGAGCGGGCTCAATACGCGTGGAAAAGCGATTCGTCGCAGTTGTTGCGGCATGCGCAGTTGCGTTGGGGCAGCAATCTCTTTCACGTGGGGGTGCTGTTCCTGCTGTTCGGTCACACGTTTGGCCTGCTGACCCCGCACGCGCTTTACTCGGCCTTCATCACGGCTTCGCAGAAGCAAATGCTGGCGATCGTATCGGGCGGGACGGCCGGCACGCTGTGCTTCATCGGTTTGACGATGTTGCTGCATCGACGCATGTTCGACCCGCGCATCCGCAAAACGAGCCGTCGCACCGATTTGGCGCTGCTCATCGTGCTGTGGGTGCAATTGTGCCTGGGGCTCTTGACGCTGCCGTTCTCCTATGCGCAGCGCGCCGATGCACATGAGATGCTGGTATTGGCCGATTGGGCGCAGCACATCGTCACATTGCGTCCCGATGCGAGCGCCATGGCATCGGTGCTATGGCCGTTCAAGTTGCATCTAGTGCTCGGGATGACCGTGTTTTTGCTGTTCCCATTCACGCGCCTCGTGCATATTTGGAGTGGGTTCGGGACGGTGGCCTATGCGTTGCGCCCATATCAGCTCGTGCGCTCGCGGCGCTTGAGCGCGGGCGCGCGGCGCAACGGTTGATAGGCTGCGCCCTAGGGTAGGCCGGCAACGTCGGAACGCCGGCCTGCATCGTTGGATTGACTGGCGTCTTCGTTGGTCGTTGGGCCCTGGACGCCTATCGGAGAAAGCACGATGAATGCCGATGACAGAACGCGACTACAGGCCGCAACGGCCAGCGATATTCGTCAGATCGTCGGGGAGCTCGAAGACGAGGTGATCGCCCAAATCGTCGATATCGGCGCGACCAGCGCCGAAGTGCTCGACGCTTATACGAGGTATCGCTCCGATCAACTGCAGGAGCGCAGGCTCGATTACGAATTGCACGGGAAAGCCGCGCGCGTCTTCGAGATTTTGCGAGCCGAGGAGGGCGATGACGAGGGCGATGACGATTAGAAGGGCCGGTGTGCGCCGATTCGAGGCATACGCCGGCCAAAGCCCCGCGCGTGCGGCGCGGAGTCGACAGGGCACTCAAACGCGTTTGGCTTGCCGCGCCTGCGCGATTTGATCGAGTTGGCGCGATACCGCCTTGAAGGCGTCGTGCACCGCCACGTAGACGTCTTCGTCGCCTGCGCGGTTCGAGACGATCTCCTGTCCGGGGATCGTCAGATCGATCGCGACGGCGAACGGCTTGCCCTGATGCTTGTGCTTGCCGTCGCAGACGATGGCGACGCGGCAGCGCACGATGTCGCCGTGGTGCTGCTCGAGCTTGTCGGCGTGCTTGCGCACGGCGTCTTCGAGCGCCGCCGAACGGTCCAGGCCTTCGAATGAGATTTCCAGGGGTAGTTTCATAATCGGTTGAGTCGATGGGCCAAAGAGAGTAACGGGGCGCAAGCGCTTCCTTCGATCGTGCATGCGGTCGGCGCTGGGACGGCGCCCATGCGCGGGCGATCCGCGCCCCGACTCCATTGTTCGCCGGCGCGAACCAAGCAGGTTGACATTGGTCAACTGCCGCGAAGCTTCTCGCCGTCGAGGCCGTTACGCCGAGGGCCTAAGCGGCGTGGCGCAACCCCAGCAACTCGTGCAACAAGCGAGCGTAATCGGCCCGGGCGCGATCGAGTTCGCCGGTTTTCGGCTCGTCTGTCCGCAGGACTTCGGCAAGGCAGGCCTGTGCGATCGGCGCGATCAACAGAGACGGCGATCGCGCCGCGATGCCGTCGCGCAACGTGCCCTCGCGCACGCCTTTGACGATGAGGGTGCGCACCGCCGCGACGATCGTTCGATCCATATAGCAGCGCCACCGCTCGACGGCGTTGGGAACGCGCGCGCTCTCCGCGATCAACAGGCGCAGCGTCGCGACGGCCGGCGCGCTCACGGCCCACGAATAAAGACGGTTGCCGAGTAAATCGACGATACGCTCAACGGTGACCGGATCGCGATACAGGGCGGGCTCGTCGATGCCGATCGGCTTTAACGTGCGATTGAGCAACGCCTCGAATATTTCATCCTTGCTTTCGAAATGCGCGTAGATGCCGCCTTTGGACAACCCCGCACGCGCGGCAATATCGTCGATGCGCGTATGCGGAAATCCGCGGGTGGAAAACACGTCGTACGCGGCATCGAGGATTTGCGCGACGCGAACATCGGGCGGCAGCCGGCGACGCCGCGTATCGGGGAGCAGTTGAGCGGAGAGGGCATGCATGGCGGTCGGCGCTGAAGGTTCGTGACGAATGGGAGACGCAAAACGCGCTCTCGTCCAGGTTAGGGCAATTCGAGGATGTTAACGACTGCACGGTCGGACCTCCCTTGACGTGGATCAAGATGGCATAAGGGTTTGCTCGGATATAAAGGGGTCAGCGATCCCAGCGGTGTATTGGCTCGAAGCCGCCGCGATCGACGCTGCCCAATGAGCGGCAGCGGGCCAAGCAACCTCGAACGGCGTCTTCATGCGCGATTTCGCATTTCCCCCCCAACACGAGCCGACGCCGCCACGTCACGGCGGCATCCGGTCGCACCGGCCGACACGCCGGGCGTGGCAGGCCGGTGTCTCGACGCTCGCATGTCTGCTCGCTTTGACAGGCTGCGTGTCGCTCGCACCGCACTACACCCGTCCCGCCCTGCCTGTGCCGGACAGTTATTCCAGTGATTCGCGTGATGACGCAGCGACCCAGGCGGGCGAGCCCTCGCAGCGAGTGGCGTCGCCTGAGTTGCCCGAATGGCGCAACTATTTCGTCGATCCGCGCTTGCGCGCGTTGATCGCGCAAGCGCTGTCGAACAATCGGGATTTGCGCATCGCGACGGCGCGGATCGAGCAAGCGCGTGCCGTATACGGTTTGCGCCGCGCCGCGCAGTTGCCGAGCATCGACGCGACGGCAACCGCCGCGCGGTTCCGGTTGCCCAGCGGATTGCTGGCGCCCACGCCGATCGTCGCGACCGTGTACGACGCGGGGCTATTGCAAAGCAGTTGGGAGATCGACTTGTGGGGGCGGCTGCGCGATACGAGTGCGGCGTCGCTCGAAGATCTCCTCGCAAGCGAAGCGGCGCGACGCGCCGTGACATTGAGCTTGGTCGCCCACATCGCCGATGCCTACTTCGGCCTATGCGAACTGGACGAGCGTATCGCTTTCACGCGCGAGACGATCGCAAGCCGCGAGAGATCGCTGCATATCTTTCGGCGTCGCTACGAAGTCGGGTCGACCTCCAAGCTCGATTTCGAGCAATCGGAAATCTTGCTCGAACAGGCGCGCACGCTCGGGGCGCAGTTGCAGCAAGCGCGAGCGGCACAGGCCCATGCGCTCGACGTCCTGATAGGCGCGCCCGCCCAACTCGGCGGGAGCGAGCGGCCGCTCGACGACGCCGCGGTGATGCCCACGCTCGAACCGGGCTTGCCATCTGCGCTACTCGAAGCGCGCCCCGACATCATTGCCGCTGAGCATCGTTTGCGAGCCGCTAATGCGAACATCGGCGCCGCGCGCGCCGCGTTCTTTCCGCGCATTGCGCTGACTAGCTCGGTAGGCGCGAGCAGCACCGAACTCAGCAAGCTGATCTCGTCCGGCACGGGCATGTGGGCGTTCGTCCCTAACCTTGCGCTGCCGATCTTCGATGCCGGGCGCAATCGGGCCAATCTCGCCCTGGCGAAGGCGCGGCGAGACGAAGCGGTGGCTCAATACGAAAGCGCGATTCAGAATGCGTTCCGCGATGTCGCCGATGCGCTGTCGGCGCGTGCGTGGCTTGGCGAGCAAGTCCAAACCGCCCGCGCGACGCTCGCCGCGCAAACGGAGCGCGCTCGCCTCGCGCGGTTGCGGTACGACGACGGCGCCACACCATTTCTCGAAGTTCTCGACGCGCAGCGCGATTTGCTAGCGGCGCAGCAGCAGCTCGTGCAATTGCGTCGCGCGCTGCTTTCGAGCCGCGTGGCGCTCTACACGGCGCTTGGCGGCGCGACGATGCGCAACGCGGACGATAGCGGCGGCATGGCGGCCGCGCCCAACGACACTCACTCATCCACACCATGAAGATCACGAGGCAATCAGCGACGATCGCCCTTGCGGCCGCAGCGGCAATTGCCCTGGCCGGCGGCTATGCATGGCTCAATTCCCGGCCAAGCGGGCCTGGGGAGGGCTTTGCGAGCGGAAACGGACGTATCGAGGCAACGGAGATCGATGTCGCGACGAAGTTGCCCGGCCGCGTCGACAGCATCTTCGTCGACGAGGGCGACTTCGTCAAAGCCGGCCAACCGCTCGCGAAGATGGAGGTCCAATCGTTGAGTGCGCAGCTGGACGAAGCACGTGCGCGCGCGCAGCAAGCGGTCAATACGGTGGCGAGCGTTGCAGCTCAGGTCGCGCTGCGCGAGAGCGATAAAGTCGCTGCCCAGGCCGTCGTCGCGCAACGCAACAGCGAACTCGATGCGGCGCGACGGCGTCTAGAGCGATCGGAGACGCTTTCGCGCGAAGGCGCATCGTCGATGCAGGAACGCGACGACGATCGCGCGCGCGTACGCGGCATGCAAGCGACCGTGCAAGCGGCCGTTGCGCAGGTGGGCGCGGCGCAAGCGGCGATCGAGGCGACGCGCGCGCAGCTCGTCGCAGCGCGCTCGGCCGTGGCGGCCGCCAACGCAACGATCGCACGCGTGCAATCGGAGATCGACGACAGCAACCTCGCCGCGCCGCGCGACGGCCGGGTGCAATACCGCATCGCCCAAGCCGGCGAAGTGCTCCCCGCAGGTGGCAAGGTCCTGAACCTCGTGGATCTATCGGACGTCTACATGACGTTCTTCCTGCCCGAGACGGTGGCCGGCAAGGTCGCGATGGGTAGCGAAGTGCGCCTCGTGTTGGACGCGGCGCCGCAGTATGTGATTCCGGCTTCGGTTTCGTTCGTGGCGAGCACGGCGCAGTTCACGCCCAAAACCGTCGAGACGCAAAGCGAACGGCAAAAGCTGATGTTCCGCGTGAAAGCGCGCATCAACCGCGACTTGCTGCTCAAGCATCTCACGATCGTGAAGACCGGCGTGCCCGGTGTGGCTTGGGTCAAGCTCGATCCGAAGGCGGCTTGGCCGAGCGAGCTGGCCATCAAGGTTCCGCAGTGAGCGATACGCGCCAAACGCCGGCGGCGGAGCGCGTCGCGTCCACCGACGACGCGACCGCAGCCGTGCGCATGTCCAACGTAAGCTTGCATTACGGCAAGACCGTCGCGCTCGAGCACGTGACGATCGCGATCCCGGCCGGCAAGATCGTCGGCTTGATCGGGCCGGACGGGGTAGGCAAGTCGAGCCTGCTGGCGCTCGCCGCCGGCGCGCGCGTGATCCAGACCGGCGGAGTGTCCGCGCTCGGCGGCGACATGCGCTCGGCGCGCCACCGAGAGGCCGTGTGCCCGCGCATCGCTTATATGCCGCAGGGGCTCGGCAAAAATTTGTACGCGACGCTGTCCGTCGAAGAGAACTTGCAGTTCTTCGCGCGCTTGTTCGGGCATGACGCTGCGCAGCGCCGGCGCCGTATCGATGCGCTGACGCGCAGCACGGGGCTTTATCCGTTTCTCGCGCGCCCGGCAGGCAAGTTATCGGGTGGCATGAAGCAAAAGCTCGGGCTGTGCTGTGCGTTGATTCACGACCCCGACCTGTTGATCCTCGATGAACCGACGACGGGCGTCGATCCGCTTGCGAGAGCGCAATTTTGGACCTTGATCGCGGCGCTGCGCGCCGAGCGTCCCGCGATGACGGTGGTCGTTGCGACCGCTTATATGGACGAAGCGCAGCGCTTCGACTGGCTCGTGGCGATGAATGCGGGCCGGGTGCTCGCGGTCGGCTCGCCGCAAGCGCTGCTCGCGCAAACGGGCGCCGACACGCTCGAGGCGGCCTTCATCGCCTTGCTGCCGCAAGCGCGGCGCGGCGAGTACCGGCCGGTCGCGGTGGAGCCGTGGGTCGCAGGAGAGGGCGAGGACGAGGACGCGGCGATCGAGGCGGAAGGTTTGACGATGCGCTTCGGCGATTTCGTGGCGGTCGATCACGTGAGCTTTCGCATTCGCCGCGGGGAGATCTTCGGGGTTCTCGGCTCGAACGGTTGCGGCAAATCGACGACGATGAAGATGCTGACCGGGCTCTTGAGCGCGAGCGAAGGCAAGGCCACCTTGTTCGGCAAAGAAGTCGACCCGAAGGATATCGATACGCGCCGGCGCGTCGGCTACATGTCGCAGGCGTTCTCGCTCTATAGCGAACTGACGGTTCGGCAAAATCTCGTGTTGCACGCGCGGTTGTTTCAGGTCGAAGAAGACAAGATCGCCGAGCGCGTGGTGCAAATGAGCGAGCGCTTCGGCCTGACCGAAGTGCTCGACGCGTTGCCGGACCGACTGGCGCTCGGGATGCGGCAGCGTTTGTCGCTTGCGGTCGCGATGGTGCATCGCCCCGAGATGCTGATTCTGGACGAGCCCACCTCGGGTGTGGACCCGGTTGCGCGCGATGAGTTTTGGCGACTGATGCTCGATCTCTCGCGACGCGATCGTGTGACGATCTTCATCTCGACGCACTTCATGAACGAGGCCGCGCGCTGCGATCGGATCTCGCTCATGCATGCGGGGCGCGTGCTCGCGAGCGGGGCGCCGGCCGAAATCGTGCGCGCACGCGGCGCAAAGAACTTGGAGGACGCGTTCGTCGCGTACTTGGTCGACGCCGAAGGGGGGAAGGCGGCCGTGCCCGATGACGCGCCGGCCGCGCAGTCTGCGGCGCCGCCGGCGCCTTCGGTCGCGCGGCGCGGCTTCAGTCCTTCTCGCGCGCTCACGTATGTTTGGCGCGAAGCACTGGAACTGCGTCGTGACCCGGTGCGCGCCGCCCTCGCGCTGTTGGGCTCGCTCGTCCTGATGTGCGTCATTGGGCTTGGGATCAGCCTCGACGTCGAGAATCTGACCTTTGCCGTCCTCGATCGCGATCAATCGGAGCTGAGCCGCGACTACGCTTTGAACATTGCAGGCTCACGCTACTTCATCGAACAGCGGCCGGTCAGTGATTACGAGGACCTCGATCGACGCATGCGAGCAGGGAAGCTGTCGCTTGCGATCGAAATTCCGCCGAGCTTCGGGCGCGACCTGTCGCACGCACGGCCGGTGCAGATCGGCGTTTGGATCGACGGCGCCATGCCGCTGCGTGCGGAGACGATTCGGGGCTACATGCTGGGCATGCACGAGCAGTGGCTGCGCGATCAACTGCGCCACCGGTTGGGCGTGGATAGCGCCGCGCAGATTACGATCGAAACGCGGTTCCGCTACAACCCCGACGTGAAAAGTTTGCCGGCCATGGTGCCGGCCGTGATTCCGCTGTTGTTGCTGATGCTGCCGGCGATGCTCACGGCGTTGGCGGTCGTGCGCGAGCGCGAACTCGGCTCTATCGTCAATCTTTACGTCACGCCGGTGACGCGCATGGAGTTTCTCCTCGGCAAACAAGTGCCGTATGTCCTGCTCGCCATGCTGAACTTCGCGTTGATGGCGTTGCTGGCGCGCTTCGCCTTCGATGTGCCCGTCAAAGGCAGTCTGCCGACATTGCTGCTGGCCGTCCTGCTGTTCAACGTGGTGTCGACCGCATTCGGCTTGCTGGCATCGACGTTCACACGCAGCCAAATTGCGGCGATGTTCTTCACGCTGATCGGCACGCTGATTCCGGCGGTGGAATTTTGCGGCCTCATCAATCCGGTCTCGTCGATGGAGGGAACGGGCCGCTTGATCGGCCAAGCGTACCCGGCGACCTACATGTTCGCGATCAGCCGGGGCGTATTCAACAAGGCGCTTGGATTTGCCGACCTTCGCGCGCATTTTCTGCCGCTTGCCATCGCGATCCCGGTCCTGCTGGGCGCCACCGTCGCGCTGTTGCGCAAACAGGAGGTCTGAGTGCGCGTGCTTTCGACGATCTACCGGCTCGGCGTCAAGGAACTCTGGAGCTTGGCGCGCGACCCGATGATGCTCGTGCTCATCGTGTACACGTTCACGGCCTCGATCTATGCGGCCGCCACGGCGCAGCCTGAAACGCTGCATATGGCGCCGATTGCGATCGTCGACGAAGACGCTTCGCCGCTCGCGCAACGCATTGTCTCGGCATTCTTTCCGCCGCAATTTTCGCCGCCTTTGCTGGTCGATGCCGCCGGCGTCGACCACGGGCTCGATCTGGGGCGCTTCACGTTTGCGCTCGATATTCCGCCGAACTTTCAGCGCGACGCGCTAGCCGGTCGGCAAACGCAGATTCAACTGAACGTCGACGCGACGCGCATGAGTCAGGCCTTCACGGGCAGCGGCTACGTGCAGCAGATCGTGCTAGGCGAGGTGCGCGATTTTCTGGCGCGCGAGAAAGGCGTGGCGCCCGTCCCGGTCGATTTGGCCATGCACATGCGCTTCAACCCGAATCTCGAGCACGCGTGGTTCGGCGCGCTGATGGAGATCATCAACAATGTCACCATGTTGTCGATCATTCTCACGGGCGCGGCGCTGATCCGCGAGCGCGAGCACGGGACGGTCGAGCATTTGCTCGTCATGCCCGTAACGCCGCTGGAAATCATGGTTGCGAAGGTGTGGTCGATGGGGCTCGTCGTGCTGACGGCTGCGTTCCTATCGCTCACGCTCGTCGTGCGCGGCGCTTTGCATGTGCCGATCCAAGGCTCGGTGGCCTTGTTCATGCTGGGCGCGGCGTTGCATCTGTTCGCCGCGACGTCGATGGGCATTTTTCTCGCGACGCTCGCCCGCAGCATGCCTCAGTTCGGCATGCTGATGGTGCTCGTGCTGATCCCGCTGCAACTGTTGTCGGGCAGCGTGACGCCGCGAGAGAGCATGCCCAAGCTCGTGCAAGAAGTCATGCTCGCGGCGCCCACGACGCATTTCGTCGAGCTCGCTCAGGCGATCCTCTATCGGGGCGCGGGTTTCGACGCCGTCTGGGTGCCGTTTCTCGCGCTCGCGACGATCGGCTCGGTCCTGTTCGCGCTTTCGCTTGCCCGCTTTCGAAAGACGATTGCGCTGATGGCATGACTTGCGCTTGCTCGCCGCATTCAGTGCCCGGCGCCCGGTGCTCGGTGGGTCGGGTTATCCGCCGCGGGAACCGGCGTTGCGCCGCTGGATGTGTCCCAGGACGCAGTCGAGTGCACCGGCTTCGGTTATACAAGGGGTTGGGCAACGACGGCGCGCGTCAATCGCGAAGCGATCGACGCCTCGCGCGCTCAACGACCGTGGGGAATCAGGACATGCGAATCGTGATCGCGTTGGCAAGCGACGCGCTGCACAGGCTAGGCGCGAAGGGCGGCACCCAAGAGGACCCGCTCATCGTTCGCTCGGTGGCCGCACAGTTGGCGCGAATCGCGCAGGGCAACGATGTCGTCATCGTCCATAGCGATGGCTATCGAATCTCGTCTCACGCAGACCATCATCACGAAGGACGGGATAGTGGCGCTGTTTCGACCGAGCTCACCCACGCAGAGGCAGCGCCAACGAAAATGGGCACGAGCTTGGAACGCGAACTGTGCGACATGCTTCCGAGCGTGCGCCGATGCGCGGCGCTGCACACCCAGGTGGAGGTCGATCGGGCCGATCCCGCGTTCGACGCGCCCAATAAGGCGGTCGGCCCGATGCTCACGGGCGAGCGCGCGCTTGCCGCCGCACGGGAAAAACGCTGGCATCTGGCCCACGACGGCATCGCGTATCGGCACGTCGTGCCGAGCCCGCAGCCGGTGCGATTGCTGCAGGAGGAGCCGCTGCGTCGTTTGGTGGAGCAGGGCGCCGTGGTTGTGTGCACTGTCGGCGTCATGCCGGTTGTGACCGCCGACGACGGCGGCTTGCATGCAGTCGACGCCGTCGTCGACGAACACGATGGCGCAGCGCTCGTCGCGCGAACGGTGCAAGCCGATCTGTTCGTCATCGCGACGGACAAGCCCGGTGTCTTCCTCGATTGGGGCACGGCCAATTCGAAGCTGCTGCGTCATGGGCACCCGAGCGTGCTGCACGAGTTGGCCCGCACGGCGGGAACGATGAGCGCGAAACTGGAGGCGGCGGCGCATTTTGCCGAGCGCACGGGCCGCAGAGCGGCGATCGGTGCGCTCAGCGATGTCGTTCGTCTCGTCGATGGCACGGCCGGGACGACGATCTCCTGCGAACGCGTCGATCCGCGCGGCTTCGACGGCGGTGCGGTGGCGTGCTGATCGCCGCGGTGTGCGTTTGCCTGATCAATCGGCCGTCAACACGATGCGTCCGTCTACCTTTCCTGCCTTGAGCGCGGCGAAGATCTCGTTGATGTTTTCGAGCCGGTCGCGATGGATGTGGGCGCGCACCTTGCCTTCGGCGGCGAAATCGAGAGATTCCTGCAAGTCACGCCGGGTGCCGACGATCGATCCGCGCACCGTGATGCCGTTGAGCACAGTCGAGAAAATCGGCAGCGGAAAATCCCCGGGCGGTAGACCGTTCAGCGAGATCGTGCCGCCGCGCCTGACCATGCCGAGTGCTTGTGCGAACGCACTGCGCGAGACCGCGGTCACCAGCACGCCATGCGCACCGCCGATTTCTTTTTGGATGATCGCGGCGGGGTCTTGCTTGGCGGCATTGACGGTCAACTGCGCGCCGAGCGTGCGTGCGAGCTGCAGCTTATCGTCGGAGACATCGACGGCCACGACATGCAGCCCCATCGCCACGGCGTACTGCACGGCCACGTGGCCCAAGCCGCCCACGCCGGAGATGGCGATCCATTGGCCCGGCCGCGTGTCCGTCACGCGAATGCCCTTGTAGACGGTGACCCCCGCGCACAGAATCGGCGCGATCTCATCGAACGCGACGTTATCGGGAAGATGCCCGACATAGTTGGGGTCGGCGACGACATATTCGGCGTAGCTGCCGTTAATCGAGTAGCCCGTGTTCTTCTGCTCGTGGCACAGCGTTTCCCATCCGGTCTGACAATACTCGCAGTGACCACAGGCGGTGTAGAGCCAAGGCACGCCGACCCGATCGCCTTCCTTCAGATGCTTGACGCGCGAGCCCACGGCGCTGATATAGCCCACGCCTTCATGGCCGGGGATGAACGGCAGCGAGGGTTTTACGGGCCAGTCGCCGTCGGCTGCATGCAAATCTGTATGACAGACGCCCGATGCCTCGATTTTGACGAGGATCTGATCGGGCTCCGGCGTTGGCACACGCACCTCTTCAATGCGCAGCGGCTGGCCGAATGCGTGTACGACAGCGGCTTTCATGAAGGTGGCCATCGATAGCTCCTGTTCGGTTGGCGGAGATGGCCAGTATCGTGGGGCCACCGCGAAGCACTGTTGAGGAAGATCAAGGGCGCGGCGCGGCAAGACAGGACAATGGCTGTGAGCACGCGGCAATTGGCCGCTTGTATATATCACAACGTGATATAAAGTGACGGCAATCGGGTGCGTACGCAAGGCGGTCCATGCGTGACGCTGCGCACCGGGCCCAGATGCACGGGAGGGGCAATGAGATTCGAAGTATTGGAACTGACGGGCAACAATGACGATTCGCGTATTGCCGCGGCCGTCGGTAGCGTCGATCCTCAAGCGCACGTGACGGTGGATGCTCGCGCGCGAGCGATCGACGTCGATTCGTGGCTCTATCCGGAAGAGTTCCTCGTCGCACTGTATGAAGCGGGCTACGACGCCCGCATCAAGCGACGCTGACGGCGAGTGCGTTGCGGCCGGCGCATTCGTCGACCGGCGCAGCCCTTACTGAGTCAATCCTTCTGTAACTTCATGACGGTCGACACGCCGTCGATCCGCCTGGCTGCGAACTCGACTTTATCGCGGCCCTTTATCGGGCCGGTATGGCCGACGGTCGCGAAGGCGCGGCGCCTCGCGCCAGCCGCGCGAGCACTTCAGCGCCGCGCGCTGTCACGCGCAGCTCGATCGATTCGCCGATGCGCGCGACGCATTGCACGAGGTCCTGCTCGACCAGTGTTTCCAGTTCGGGGCTCGCGGCATGGGCGGCCACAGGCGCATTCACGATGACGAAGAGCTGGGCGAGTTCGTGCGGCGTCAACATAAGGCATGTCTCCGGTTAGCGGCTCGGGCACCTCGTGCGGCGGTCATTCTTTCAAATAGCCTGCATCGAAGCGTCAAAGCAGTTTCTCCGAAACCGCAGCATCGATCCATCGGTGTGGCGGCCGAATTCATGTCGGCGAATTCCGCGCGGCCGTAGGAATCGTTCGAGTTCTCATACCATCCGATCGATCGCGGCAGGCCGCAGGCAAAATGTCGCACGCGCGCCGGAATATCGATCGTCGGCGACTGTCAAGAACTAAAATGAACTTTTGGCATTCAGCACTTTCGATAGGAACCGTTCAGATGATTCGCGTCTTATTGGCGGACGATCACGCCGTTATGCGCGAGTGCTTGCTGCGCATCCTCATGGACGCGCAATCGTTCGTCGTAGCGGGGCAGGCTGCCGACGGCGCATCGGCGCTAGCGTTGGTGGGCTCCACGCCTGCCGATGTCCTCGTGCTCGACCTGACGATGCCGGCCGGCGGCGGCATCGCGTTGATCGAGCGGATTCGCGCAATCAGGCCGCAATTGCGCGTGCTCGTGTTGAGCATGCATACGGAACCGCATGTTATGGAGCGCGCGTTCAAGGCCGGCGCCGCAGGCTATTTGACCAAAGAAAGCGCGGGCGCCGATCTGGTGGACGCGATTCGCAAAGTGGCGCAGGGCGAGTTGTACGCCGGGCTCGGCGCGGTGCAAAGCCGGCCGCGGCGGCTTGCCTCGCAGGTAGGGCCAAGACCGCACGAGGCGCTGACTAGCCGAGAGCGCGAAGTACTGCAGCATCTTGCGGCGGGTGAATCGAGCCGGCGCATTGCGGACGCGCTCGACCTCACGCCGCAGACGATCAGCACGCATAAAAAAAACATCTTCGAGAAGCTCGAGATCGAGAGCGATGCCGCTTTGATCCGGTACGCAGTGCGTCATGGGTTGGGCCGCGATCCCGACAAGGATTGACCCTCGCGCCCGGTGTTAACCCTATCTAAAGAAAAAGGGCCTGACGCCGTAATCTCTTGAGCACTGGCAGTATAGGTGCTGCCGGCACTTGCGCGGCCATGTGTTGCACGCCTCGTCACGCGCCCCGATATGTCTCTCGCCACTACGTCTATGGAATCAATTGCGACCAATGGTGACACGGCTGCCGCCACGCAGGCGCGCGCCGCGTTGCGCGCGTTGTTTCTCGTGTCCGGTGCTGCCGCGCAATTGGGCGCCCATGGGCAGCCGGTTCAAGACGCCCAATGGCATGCGCTCGA
The DNA here is from genome assembly GCA_004322045.1 of Paraburkholderia sp. Taxonomy (GTDB): domain Bacteria; phylum Pseudomonadota; class Gammaproteobacteria; order Burkholderiales; family Burkholderiaceae; genus Trinickia. The sequence continues at coordinate 367,974 of SCRN01000040.1, read as the reverse complement.
GCGCGCCATGAGCGATGCCAGCATTGTGCTCGGCGCGCGCGAGAGGCGCGAGAGCGAGCCGATGGCGTCGTTTCGACGCCTGGCCGTGCTGTGCGACGAACTGCTGGGCCGCCGCGCCCTAGGCCATGTTTGCCCCGCGGCTCTTTGGCGCGATCTTGCCCGCGCCGGCCGCGACGCCTACGAACACATCGATGCGTGAGGCAGTGACTATCACTATCGCCGACGGCGTCCGGATGGGCGCTCGCCGCGTGACTGAATGCGTCGCTCACACGCCGTTGTTCGCGGCGCGTTGACGCAGCAAGCCGAGCACTGCATCGCAAAACGGCGTGGCCAGTCCGAGCTTGCGGCCTAGCTCGGGGAACACGCCCAGAATCGGATCGATCTCGAGCGGGCGTCCTGCTTCCATGTCTTGGAGCATCGACGTCTTGAACGCGCCCAGTTCGCGCGTAACGGCGACGCGTTCCTGCGCCGACATCCCCGTCGACAACCCGAGGCGCCGCCCGATCGCGTCGGCTTCTTCCATCATCCGCAGTGCGAGCGCATGCGTGAGCGGATCGTCGAGCAAACGGTCGGCGGTGGAGCCGGTCAAAGCGCTGAGCGGATTCATGTTCATGTTGCCCCAAAGCTTCGCCCAGATTTCGGCGCGGATGTCCTCGGCGGCTTGCGCGTCGAAGCCGCCTTCCGCGAGCGTCGAGGCGAAGCTGCGCGCCGCGCCCGCGTGGCCGGCGTTCGCGGCGCCGACGATGAGCCGATTGCCGCGTCCGCGTTTGACGATGCCGGGTGCTTCGTTGGCCGCCGATAAATGCACGACGCAGCCGAGCGCGCGGGCGCAGGGCAGCGCGGCCGAGACACAGCCGCCGGGATCGACGGCGGCAAGGGTCTCGGTCTCGAGCGGCGCGGCCAGACCGTGCAGAAACCACCACGGCAGACCATTCATGGCGGAGACGATGGCTGTATCGCCTGCCACGAGCGGCTGCAGCGAAGCTGCGAGACCGGGCAACGCCTGGGCCTTCAACGCGAGGACCACGAAGTCTTGCGCGCCGAGCGCGGCCGCATCGTCGCTGGCCTCTACGTTCACTGCGTCGATCGAGCCGTCGTGTGCGCGGATGCGAATGCCATTCTCACGAATCGCGGTCAGCGTAGCGCCGCGCGCGAGCACCGACACGCGCTGGCCCGCACGTGCGAGCGCCGCGGCGAGCAGCCCGCCGATCGCACCGGCGCCGACCACGGCGATGCGCATGGGTTGGGCGCCGCGCCCGTCAGGTAGGTTCATTGCGTTACTCCTTGTAGAACGGATCGATCTTATCGGCTTGACGCAGTAGGGCTCGCGGCCGGCAGACCATGATTGCGCAAGATTATGAGCCGCTTCTCTTCTGGCTGAGATTGGCGACGCGCCTCGGCCCTTCGTCCTCACGCACCGTGATGCTCTTCTAGTTGTGTACGCAACTATTTTTACGGAGCGATGGCGGGGGGAGGGGGGCCGGCGCGTGGGCGTCGCCATGGTCGAATCGGGCGGTTGCGCGAGCCGCGCCGCGATGAGCGGGCACCGCGATCATCGCGTCTTCGACACAACGGCGCGCGGATGAGTTAGAATCTCGCGCTTACGCTTTCGATTGCAAGATCGTCGCGCCGTTGCTGCGGCGCCGAAAGCGAGCCTGACATCGAAGCGCCGTGCGGCAAGCAAGGGGCTTCGGCGCGAGGATGGCGAAATTGGTAGACGCACCAGGTTTAGGTCCTGACGCCAGCAATGGTGTGCGGGTTCGAGTCCCGCTCCTCGCACCAGTAACAAGACAAATGCCCGCTTTTTGCGGGCATTTGTCATTCAAGCGACGAGCGATACCGGAAATGCTGCCGACAGCACCGGCCGTCACGGCGCGGCCGTTGCCAGCCGCATTAGGCGCCGTCCATGCCTGACTGGCTAGCCATCGGCCTGCACCCGCGCGATAACCTTATCGAACACTCGACCGAGTGCCTCCCGCTCCGCGTCGCTCAAGCAACTGAACAGATCGCCATTCCACTTGCGCGCGATCGGCATCACTTTGCGAAACAATGCACGGCCTTCCTGCGTGAGCGAGATCAATACCACGCGACCGTCGTCGCTGCTTGCTTCGCGTTGGACGAGTCCGCGTTTGATGAGCGCCTCCGCTGCCCGGCTGGCTTGGCTCTTGTCGAGATTGGCATGCTTGGCCAAATCCATGATCGAGAACGGGCCGAACGAGCCCACCGATGCGATGACGCGCGCCTCCGGCAGCGTAATGTCGAGCTTGGTTTGATAGCGCTCGCTAATCCCGCGGTCCGATAGCTTGTTCAACACATGCATGCGGTAGGTCAAGAATTGCTCTAGCCCGGCTTTGGCTGCAGCCTTCATGGGGTCGTCGATCCTGTCGAAAGAGAGGCGTGTGAAGAACTATTCGGGCGATTGTTGCCGCATCCGGCGCAACGGTCAACGCGGCATTTCACGACCTTCGCGCATGCGTGCCTGCACCGCTTCTGCGTCAAGCACCGAATTTCAACTGAGCCAATTGCTGCGCTTCGTTGGCGAGCAAACGCGCCGCATCCCGAATGGCCGCGTCGAGGGCGATAGGTCCGGGGGCTGGCGAGAAACAGCCGGCGAAATGCTCGGCGAGTCGTGCGAGCGCGTTCGGATCGATGCCGCCCGAGAGCAGGGTGGCCGGCACGCCGGCAGCGCGTGCGTGGCGGCAAGCGATGAAAGGCGCTTTGCCATGCAGTGTTTGGGCGTCGGAGCGGCCTTCGCCGGTGATCAGCCAGTCTGCATGCTCGAGCGCGGCGTCGAGACCCACTTGCGCCGCCACGACTTCCGCACCGGGCTCGAAGCGGGCGCCGAGCAAATGCAGCGCGAAGCCGAGTCCTCCTGCTGCCCCCGCGCCGGGCAAATCGCGAGCGCGTCGCCCGAGCGCCGCTTCGGCCAGCTCGGCGAAATGAGCAAGGATCGCGTCGAATGCATCGATGCGATCCGCCTTCACGCCTTTTTGCGGGCCGAAGACCGCCGTCGCGCCGTGTTCGCCGGTCAGCGGGTTGTCGACGTCGGACATGGCGACGAACGAGGCCTGCGCAAGCCGCGCGTCGAGCCCCGACGCATCCACGCGCGCAAGCGCCGCAAGTGCGCGCGGCGTCGGCTCGAGTTCGCGACCTTCGGCATCCAAGAGCTTCATGCCGAGGCCGACGAGCAGCCCCGCGCCGCCGTCGTTCGTGCTGCTGCCCCCGAGCGCGACGAAGAAGCGCCGCGCGCCGGCATCGAGCAGGAGGGCAATCGCTTCGCCCATGCCGCGCGTGCTGCGCGCTTCGACCTCCGTCTGCATCGCGACGGCATCGGTAATGCCGACGACCTCGGCCGTTTCGACGATTGCGCTGCCATCGGGCAGCAAGCCCGCGGCGGCCTCGCGCTCGACTTGCGACGCGCCATGCACGCGCAGCGGGCGCCGCTCGCCGCCTTGCGCGAGCATGGCGTCGAGCGTGCCTTCGCCGCCGTCGGCCATCGGGCACAAGCGCACCTGGGCGTCGGGCAGCGCGCGCTTGACGCCTTGAGCAATGGCCTGCGCCACTTCCTGCGCGCTTAGCGAGCCTTTGAACGAGTCGGGGGCGATGACGACGATGGGTGCGCTGCGAGGCATGATGTCTCCGAAAGTGAACCGGCGCCGCGGTCGTGCCGCGGCGCTCGATATTAGAGGTTTGATTCGGTGCGAGCTTATCAGTCCTCGCGTCTCGCCGGATATATCCGACGGCATCGCAGGCATCGGGCGCGGCTCATGTGGCTGCGCGACGCGCCCGGCCCGAACGCCTTCATAGGCCTTCGTGCACGGATGCAATGCCAAATCGGGGCCACCGATCAATAGTTTGCTAGAATATTCGATTCTTCCGATCCAACCGTGCCGCTGGCGGTCAGCCTCAGGCAGCTTCCGGCGGTGATTGCGGCGCTTTTTTGGGCGAGGCGCAACACGTGGGCACGGCGAAGATACCCGATTCGCTTGAACAATTTAGGACGATTGAAGCCATGGCTAACGTTGTTGAGAACCTCGGCAAGCTTGAACGCCGTGTGACGATTTCCCTGCCGAAAGACACCGTGCAGAAGGAGATCGATTCGCGCATCCGCCAACTCGCGAAGAACGTCCGCATGCCGGGCTTCCGCCCGGGCAAAGTGCCGCTGAAGATGGTGACCCAGCAGTACGCGGGGCAGGTCGAAGCCGAGGTGCTGAGCGACAAGGTGGGCAAGCAGTTCTTCGACATCAGCCGCGCTGAGAATCTGCGCGTCGCGGGCCAGCCGAGCTTCAGCCCGAAGGACGGCGCGGCGGAAGATTCCTACGCATTCGATGCCACGTTCGAGGTGTACCCGGAAGTGAAGCTCGGCGAGTTGTCGAGCGCCGAAGTCGAGCGCGCGGTGACGCAGATCACTGAAGCCGAAGTCGATCGCACGCTGGACATCCTGCGCAAACAGCGTGTGCATTACCACGCGCGCGGCGAGGCCGGCGAGCATGGCGACGGCGGCGCGGACGCCTCGGCCAAGAGCGGCGATCGGGTCACGGTCGATTTCGTCGGCAAGCTCGACGGCGTGGCATTCGAAGGCGGCACCGCGGAAGATTTCGTGTTCGTGCTGGGCGAAGGCCGCATGCTGCCGGAATTCGAGCAAGCCGCAACGGGTTTGTCGGTCGGCCAAGCACGCGAGTTCGACCTGAAGTTCCCTGAGGACTATCACGGCAAGGACGTCGCCGGTAAGACGGCGCAGTTCACGATCACGATGAAGAAGATCGAATGGCCGCATCTGCCCGAAGTCGATGCCGAGTTCGCGAAGACGCTCGGCGTGGCAGACGGCGATCTGGCTAAAATGCGCGCAGAGATCCAGGAAAACCTCGAGCGGGAGGCAAAGCGCCGCACGCAATCGCTGGTGAAGAACCAAGTGATGGATGCGCTGCTCAAGGTCGCCGAGCTCGAAGTGCCGAACGCGCTGATCGAGCAAGACCAACAGCGTCTGGTCGAAATGGCGCGGCAAGATCTCATGCAACGCGGCGTGCCCAACGCGCAGAACGCGCCGATTCCGGTCGAAATGTTCAAGGAACAAGCCGAGCGTCGCGTGAAGCTGGGTCTCGTATTGGCCGAGCTCGTGAAGGAAAACGGCCTCGAGGCGAAGCCCGAGCAAATCCGTGCGGAAGTCGAGGAATTCGCGAAAAGCTACGAAGACCCGAAGGAAGTGATCCGCTGGTATTATTCGAACAAGCAACGCCTGGCCGAAATGGAAGCGTACGTCGTTGAAAGCAACGTCGTCGAGTTCGTTCTCGGCAAGGCGAAGGTGACGGACAAGGAAGTCAGCTTCGAAGCATTGGCGGGCGCCTCGGCGCAAGCGTAAGGCATCGCCAAAGCGGCGTGCAGGCTGTCGGAGTGACGGCCTCACGCCGTTTTTCATGCCGCGGTGATTCGATGATGCATTGCGGCAGTGAGCGCGGGCCGTCTTCCCGCCGTTTCAAGACCCATTCCGAACAAGGACCCTTTGCATGATCTCTCGCGCTCAACTGTTGGACACGTTGGCTTCGAATGCGCCGCGCGATTTCGAGGCGCAGGCGCTGGGGCTCGTTCCGATCGTCGTCGAAACGAGCGGCCGTGGCGAGCGTTCGTACGACATCTACTCGCGCCTGTTGAAAGAGCGCGTGGTGTTCATGGTCGGTGAAGTCAACGACCAAACGGCCAACCTCGTCGTGGCTCAGTTGCTGTTTCTCGAGAGCGAGAATCCCGACAAGGACATCAGCCTCTATATCAACAGCCCTGGCGGCTCGGTTTCGGCCGGCATGGCGATCTACGACACGATGCAGTTCGTCAAGCCCGACGTCTCGACGCTTTGCATGGGGCTCGCAGCCAGCATGGGCGCGTTCCTGCTCGCGGCGGGTGCGAAAGAGAAACGTTTCGCGTTGCCGAACGCGCGGGTGATGATTCACCAGCCGCTCGGCGGGGCGCGCGGCCAAGCGTCAGATATCGAGATTCAAGCCCGCGAGATTCTTTACCTGAAAGAGCGGCTCAATCAACTGCTCGCGCACCATACGGGGCAGCCGGTCGAGCGCATCTCGCGCGATACCGATCGCGACAATTTCATGTCGAGCGAGGACGCGCGGGCGTATGGCCTCATCGATCAGGTCCTACAAAAGCGCCCATAAACATCGGCGGCAGTCGGCATCTTCCCGCACATGTAGGACGGCCGGCTCAAGCGATGTCAGAAATGGTCGATAATAGTTCTGGGCGCCGACGCCGGGGACGCTGATGCGTCTCCCGTACGCCGGCCGGCCGATTTGATCCGACCCTGCGTTAGGGGCGGCGATCGGCGTGCCTGTCATTCGAGTGTCCGGAGGCTCGTATATCCATGGCGGACAAGAAAGGTTCGAACAGCGAAAAGCTGCTGTATTGCTCGTTTTGCGGCAAAAGCCAGCATGAGGTGAAAAAACTCATCGCGGGCCCGTCGGTATTCATCTGCGATGAATGCATCGACCTGTGCAACGAGATCATTCGCGACGAGGCCGCGGGAGCCGGTCCGGACGCAGGCTTGTCCAAATCCGACTTGCCGAGCCCGCAAGAAATTCGCGACATCCTCGATCAATACGTGATCGGGCAGGAGCGCGCGAAGAAGATTTTGGCTGTAGCGGTGTACAACCACTACAAGCGGCTCAAGCATCTCGACAAGAAAGACGAAGTTGAGCTGTCCAAGAGCAATATTCTGCTGATCGGGCCGACCGGCTCGGGCAAGACATTGCTCGCGCAGACGCTGGCGCGCCTTTTGAACGTCCCGTTCGTGATCGCCGACGCCACCACGCTGACGGAAGCCGGCTACGTGGGCGAGGATGTCGAGAACATCATTCAAAAGCTGCTGCAAAACTGCAACTACGAGGTCGAGAAGGCCCAGCGCGGGATCGTCTATATCGACGAAATCGACAAGATTAGCCGCAAGTCGGACAATCCGTCGATCACGCGCGACGTCTCGGGCGAGGGCGTGCAGCAGGCGCTCCTCAAGCTCGTCGAGGGCACGATGGCGTCCGTGCCGCCGCAAGGCGGGCGCAAGCACCCGAACCAGGACTTCATCCAGGTCGACACGACGAATATTTTGTTCGTCTGCGGCGGTGCGTTCGATGGCCTCGAAAAGGTCATTACCGATCGCACTGAAAAGACGGGCATCGGCTTCGGCGCGAGCGTCAAGAGCAAGCAAGAGCGCGATGCGGGCGAAGTGCTCCGCGAAGTCGAGCCGGAGGATCTGATCAAATTCGGGTTGATCCCCGAATTGATCGGACGTTTGCCCGTGGTTGCGACGCTCGGCAAGCTGGACGAAGTGGCGCTGATGAAAATCCTGGTCGAGCCGAAGAACGCGCTCGTCAAGCAGTACAACAAGCTCTTTGCGATGGAGCGCGTCGAGCTCGAGATCCGTCCCGATGCGCTGCAGGCCGTGGCGCGCAAGGCCATTCGCCGCAAGACGGGCGCGCGGGGCCTGCGTTCGATCTTGGAACAGGCATTGCTCGACGTCATGTATGAACTGCCGGCGATGAAAGGGGTCAGCAAGGTCATCATCGACGATAACGTCATCGATGGCGACGGCAAGCCCCTTCTCATCTACGAAGAAGCGCCCAAGGTGGCAGGCTCGAATTGATTAGCCTAAAGCTTTCGCAGGAATGGCCGTTCATGGACACGTGAACGGCTTTTTTCGTTTATCTTGTGGGTAACACTGACCGCTTCTCAATTCACTGAACTTTTCCCACACGCGTAGGCTTGCAATTGGTACCGCGAGCCTCAACTACCGAACGAACTGATTCCATCCATGGGGAAATGAAATGTCAGGAACCCAACTCCTTCCTCAAGAGCGCATCACGCTCCCGCTGCTGCCGTTGCGAGACGTAGTCGTCTTCCCGCATATGGTTATCCCGCTGTTCGTGGGGCGGCCCAAATCGATCAAGGCGCTCGAAGTCGCGATGGAGGGCGGCAAGCACATCATGCTTGTCGCGCAAAAGACCGCGGCCAAGGATGAGCCGACCGAAAAAGACATGTATGAAGTGGGGTGTATCGCCAACATCCTGCAAATGTTGAAACTGCCCGATGGCACCGTGAAAGTGCTCGTCGAGGGGTTGCAGCGTGCCAAGACGCTCTCGATCGAAGAGCAGGAAACGCAATTTTCCTGCGAAGTCATGCCGCTCGAGCCCGATCACGCCGATAGCGCCGAGACCGAGGCGCTGCGCCGCGCGATCGTGTCGCAGTTCGACCAATACGTGAAGTTGAACAAGAAGATCCCGCCCGAGATCTTGACGTCGCTCGCGGGCATCGACGAAGCGGGGCGCCTGGCCGATACGATCGCGGCGCACTTACCGCTCAAGCTCGATCAGAAGCAGCACATCCTCGAAATGTTCCCCGTCGTGGAACGGCTCGAGCATCTGCTTGCCCAGCTCGAGGCCGAGATCGACATTCTCCAAGTCGAAAAGCGCATCCGCGGCCGCGTGAAGCGCCAGATGGAGAAGAGCCAGCGCGAGTACTACCTGAACGAGCAAGTCAAGGCGATTCAGAAGGAACTCGGCGAGGGCGAAGAGGGTGCGGACCTCGAAGAGCTCGAGAAGCGCATCGAAGCCGCCCGTATGCCGAAAGAGGCCAAGAAGAAGGCCGATTCCGAGCTCAAGAAGCTCAAGCTGATGTCGCCGATGTCGGCCGAAGCCACCGTCGTGCGCAACTACATCGACACGCTCATCGCGTTGCCATGGCGCAAGAAGAGCAAGGTCAACAACGACCTCTCCAATGCCGAGCGTGTGCTCGACGAAGACCACTTTGGCCTCGAGAAGGTGAAGGAACGCATTCTCGAGTACCTCGCCGTGCAACAGCGCGTGGACAAGGTGAAGGCACCGATTCTTTGCCTCGTCGGGCCTCCGGGCGTCGGTAAGACGTCGCTCGGCCAGTCGATCGCACGTGCGACGAACCGCAAGTTCGTGCGCATGGCGTTGGGCGGCGTGCGCGACGAAGCCGAGATTCGCGGCCACCGCCGCACGTATATCGGCTCGATGCCGGGCAAGATCTTGCAAAGCCTCACGAAGATCGGCGTGCGCAATCCGCTGTTCTTGCTCGACGAAGTCGACAAGATGGGCATGGATTTCCGCGGCGATCCGTCGTCGGCGCTGCTCGAAGTGCTCGATCCCGAGCAGAACCATACGTTCGCCGATCACTACGTCGAAGTCGATTTCGACCTGTCGGATGTGATGTTCGTCGCCACGTCGAACTCGCTGAACATCCCGCCGCCGCTGCTCGACCGGATGGAAGTGATCCGCTTGTCGGGCTACACGGAAGACGAGAAGGTCAGCATTGCGCAACGTTACCTGCTGCCGAAGCAGAAGAAGAACAACGGGCTGCGCGAAGACGAGGTCGACGTGACCGAGGCCGCGATCCGCGACATCATTCGCTACTACTCGCGTGAGGCGGGCGTGCGTTCGCTCGAGCGCGAAGTGTCGAAGATCTGCCGCAAGGTCGTGAAGATGCTGTTGCTGAAGAAGGCCGAAGGCGCGATCAAGGTCGACAGCGGCAACCTCGATACCTTCCTTGGCGTGCGCAAGTACGACTTCGGTCTGGCAGCGAAGGAAAACCAGATCGGTCAGGTCACGGGTCTCGCGTGGACGGAAGTCGGCGGCGATCTGCTGACGATCGAAGCGGCGGTGATGCCGGGCAAGGGCAATGTCATCCGCACGGGCTCGCTCGGCGACGTCATGAAGGAGTCGGTCGAAGCAGCGCGGTCGGTGGTGCGCTCGCGTTCGCGGCGTCTGGGCATCAAGGATGAAGCGTTCGAGAAGCAGGATATTCACATCCACGTGCCCGAAGGCGCGACGCCGAAGGACGGTCCGTCCGCCGGTATCGCGATGACGACGGCGCTCGTCTCGGTGCTCACGGGTATCCCCGTGCGTGCGAACGTGGCAATGACGGGCGAGATCACGCTGCGTGGCGAAGTGCTGCCGATCGGCGGGCTCAAGGAAAAGCTGTTGGCGGCGCATCGCGGCGGCATCAAGCTCGTCCTCATCCCCGAGGAGAACGTCAAGGATCTGGCGGATATCCCCGATAACGTGAAGAACGCGATCGAGATCGTGCCGGTGCGCTGGATCGACAAGGTGCTCGAGCTCGCTTTGGAACGCGTACCTGAGCCGTTGGTCGAGGAAGAAGTGAAGGCCGCGCCCGTGGCCGATGCAGCCAAGGATGCGGCAACGACGGAAGTCGTGAAGCATTGACCGACCGCCGCTTAGGCGGCTAAGCGGTAAAACCGCGACGGCGTGACCCACGCCGCTCGCGGTTTTTTTATGCCCGCGCAATGCACCGATACGCACGTGTGCGCTTGGAAGCCGTTGCGCAGGCCAGGGTAGATCAGGCGCAACCCTTGTTGACACGGCAGTTTCGGCCACTTTTAATGGGCCGGCGCAGCACGGCTGCGCTTTCTTTCGGGCGCTTCGATGCGCCCGCGCGATTGTCCAACATTCATCATCGGGGGATTCGGATGAACAAGACGGAACTGATCGACCACATTGCACAACAAGCGGATCTATCCAAAGCGGCGGCCGGACGTGCGCTAGACGCCGTGATCGGCGGCGTCAAAGGTGCGCTGAAGAAGGGCAGCACCGTGACGCTCGTCGGCTTCGGCACCTTTGCCGTTGGCAAGCGCACGGCGCGCACGGGCCGCAACCCACGGACGGGCGCTGCGATCAAGATCAAGGCCGCGAAGGTGCCGAAATTTAAGCCTGGCAAAGCCCTGAAAGATGCGCTAAACTAGCGGGCTCGCTGGCTGCGATTGTTCTGACGTTCGCAGCTACGGCGAAGAGCAAGAAAAAAGCAAAAGCGCAAAAAGCGAAGCTTCGCGAACGGGTGCTTAGCTCAGTTGGTAGAGCGGCGCCCTTACAAGGCGTAGGTCGGGAGTTCGAGCCTCTCAGCACCCACCATCGTTCGCGAACGGCATCGGTCGGCATTCACTTATGTCTGTGCCGTACCCGCCAACAAAAACCCGCATAACCGAAAGGCTTGCGGGTTTTTTGTTGCCCTTTGTGCGGCTATGCGGCTTCCGCGGCGTCCACGCTCGGTGCTGCCTTGACGGCTGTCTGCATCAACGGCTCGTTTGCGAAGAGCGCCTGCACCCAATCGGCAAACACACGAACCTTGCGCGGCAAGTGGCGGTTGCGCGCATACATAATGGAAATCGCCCGCGGCGGCGAGCAGTAGCCCGTCAAGATTTCCTTCAATTCGCCGCTCTCGAGATGTCGAGCGATCGGGAAAATCGCCGTCTTGAGCAACCCGAGTCCGTGCAGGCCACATGACACGTAGGCATCGACGTCATTGACCGCGATCATGCCGCGCATATCAACGGTCTCGATCCGGCCGCCCACCATGTAGTCCCAACTGCGCACGCGCCCCGTATTGCTCGATACGTAATTGACGCCGATATGCTCGCGCAAGTCGTCGATCGTTTTCGGCTCACCGTATCTCTCGAGGTAAGCGGGCGAGGCGCACGTCACACGCCGCATGTTGCCGAGGCGCCGCGCTACGAGCCCCGAATCTTCGAGTTCGCCCGTGCGAATGACGCAATCCACGCCTTCTTCGACGATATCGACTTGACGATCGCTCAGTCCCATCTCGATCTCAATGTCGGGATACTGCTCGAAAAAATCGGGCAGGGCGGGAATGATGATCAGCTTGGCGACGAGCGCCGGCAGATTCACCTTCAAACGCCCCTTGGGATTGAGCTTCGCATGCGTGAGCTCGGCCTCCATCTCGTCGACTTCTGCCAGCACGCGCATGCAGCGCTGGTAGTAAGCCTCGCCGTCGTCGGTCACGCTGATGCTGCGCGTCGTGCGGTTGAGCAAGCGCGCGCCAAGATGCGCCTCGAGCGCCTGGACGATCCGCGACACCTGGGGCGCCGCCATATGCAGCGATTCGGCGGCCTTCACGAAACTGTGCGACTCGACGACCCGCGCGAACACCTTCATTGCAACGAAGCGGTCCATAGGACGCCTCCCTCCGTATCGTTCTCTTTTCGAATAACCACTGCAGCGTCATTGTCGAACAAGTCGCGCGGCGGCGCTTCGGCTCGTGCAGGCCGGCCGGGAGCGGCGGGCCAGGATTGTTATTCCACACGCACCAATGAATTCCGGATTCCCATATTTATCCGGGAAGACCCTAAGCCTACACTGCCTTCACCTGCTGCACACAACCGTGTCGCAGCCCCTTAAAAAAGTATTCGGAGGTAGTCATCATGAACGCACTCATCAAGCAAATCGCAGTTGCCGTCGCCCTCGTCGCCCCCGTGGCCGCTTTCGCTCAACCGAACCAACCGCTCACGCGCGACCAAGTGCGCGCCGATCTGGTGCGTCTCGAACAAGCCGGCTACAACCCGCGCGATCGGCAACACTACCCGGAAAACATCCAAGCCGCTCAGCAACGCGTCAACGCGCAGCAAGGCGTCGCGCAAGCCGATACGAGCGGCTATGGGCCCAGCGTACAGGGCGCCTCGCAAGCAGGCAGCCGTACGAACGACGCCGCCGTCAGCACGTACTCGCCGCCCGTTTATCAGCACAACTAAGGATCGATTCCGGCGCCGCGGACGTTCGGCGATTCGCCTATAGGCGGATCGCCGAATCTAAACCGTGAGACCGTGAGACTGTGTTCACACGGGCCATGCGACGCCGATCTTCTCCGAGCCGCTGGAGTTCCCGGTGGTGTTTGCCCAGGCCGGTGAAGCCTGGGTATTTTTTTTGCGTCGGATCGCTGGCTCAGGCGAGCGTGAGCGTCACGTCGATGTTATTGCGTGTCGCGTTCGAATATGGGCAGACGACATGCGCCTTTTCGATCAGCGCTTGGGCAACCGCGCGGTCCATGCCCGGCAGCGAGATCTTCAATTCGACTTCGATCCCGAAGCCGTTCGGAATCAGGCCGATGCCGACGCTACCGTCGATCGCCACATCCTGCGGCAACGCGATCTTGTCGCGCGCAGCGACGAACTTTAGTGCACCAATGAAACACGCGCTGTAGCCGGCTGCGAAGAGTTGCTCGGGATTCGCGCCGTCGCCGCCCGCGCCGCCCAGTTCGCGCGGCGTCGTCAAACGCAGATCCAGGCCGCTGTCGGGAACGACTGCGCGTCCGTCACGGCCACCCGTTGCGCGAGCATGGGCACGATAGAGAACTTTTTCGATCGACATGGTGTAACTCCTCTCAATGAATGAAGGTGAGGTGAGGTGGGGTCCGCTGGGCCTGCGCTCGTACAAGATAGGCCATGCGCAAAACCCTACTGCACAGTGGGTACTTCTCCCGTTGCGGGTCGCAACGATTCAACGCTCTATCTATCAGAAGATAGATAAATCAACCTAAAAACGGGGCGCTGTCTTGCGCCCCTTGCTTCCATACTTCGTGCTAACGCTTACTTCGACGACTTGAACGACCCGTCTACTTCTTCGAGCCGGCTTTTGGTTCGGAACAACCGGCTCGCCAATCCTGCGCCCTGCAGCGCCGCGAAGAAGGTCCGCGCCGCCTGATCAGGCTTGGCGCTGGAGGCGAGGGTGCCGTCGCGCATCCCTTGCGCAAAGACATCGGCGAGCCAGGCCTCGTTCGCCTTGAAAAACCCTTGCACCGCTATGCGCACCGGCTCTGGCAACGTTTCGATGTCCGACGCGAGCATGCCGCAAAGACAAATATGATCGCCGTCGCCGAGCGTGCGGCCGAACATCTTCGCGAACTTGGCGAGCTTTGCCGCCGCCGGCAATGCAACGTCGATCGTTCGAACCGCGCGTTGCACTTCCTGCGTATAGGCATGAACGGCTTCGAGCACCAGATCGTCTTTCGACGGGAAGTAGTAATGGATGCTCGACGTTTTCACGCCGACGAGTTCCGACAAATCTCGGTAGCTGAAGCCGTTGTAGCCGCGCAGCATCATGAGCGTGATCGCATGATCGAGGATCTGTTCACGCACCGGCTTCGTCGTTTCCATGTGCATTACTTTATCTACTAGTAGGTAGATAGTCAACCTTTCAGCGAAAAAAAGCGGCGATCAGCTTTCCGACGCGGCTTCCGGTGCGTGATGGCGGCGCTTGTCTTCGTACATCGCGGCATCGGCCTCGCGCAGCATGTCTTCGATGCGCTCGCCGTGCTCGCACGTGGCATAGCCCATCGAGAAGCTCAGCGCCGGGCCCGAATAGAACTGATTGTTGAGTTCGACGATTTGCCGGATGCTTTCGGCCACCACTTCGGTGTCGCGCTCGTTCGCCCCGGGCAGCAGTATGACGAACTCGTCGCCGCCAATGCGAGCGGCCTGATAGGGCTTTTGAATCGCTTTGGCCAGCGCTTCGCCGGCACGGCGCAAAAGCGCATCTCCCGCCGCATGGCCCAACTGGTCGTTGACGGTCTTCAGGTCGTTCAAATCGACGATGATCGCGCTGACGGGGAAGGGACCTTTGCGCTCGAGGCGATTGAGTTCGTCGACATAGAACGAGCGGTTCTTCAGCTTCGTCAGCACGTCGTGCTTGCCCAAGTATTCGAGGTACGCCTCGGCCTTTTTGCGCGCGGTGATGTCGGTCAGCGCGAGCAGCACGAGGTCCCATTGGTCTTCATGACCGGGAAAGACCGAGAACTGCAAATGCAGGTGCACTTCGCTGCCGTCGAGCGCGTAGTTCAGCACCTCGCGTTGCTGAAACAGCCGCCCCTCCCATAGGTCGATCAACTGCTCGCGAAAGTGCTGATGCATGTCGTCGCGAAACACGTCGGGCAGACGGCCCAGCAGCGCGGTTTTGTCGTCGGCCTTGAACAGATCGATCGTGTAGCGGTTGACGTCGAGCACGACGATCTCCGCCATGCAGCGCTCGACGAAATCGGGATGGACGTCGGTGAACGTGCGAAAGTCGACGATGCCTTGTTCGCGCACCTCGTCAATCAGCCCTTTGATGCGGCGGAAGTCTTCGATCCATAACGAAACGGGCGCATGCTCGAACAATCCTTGCGCGTATTGCTGACTCGCGGCCACGCGCCGCCGCGCATCTTCGAGCGCGGTGATGTCGTCGATGGCCACGAGCACCCGGTCCCACGACGCTTCATGGCCGGGAAGGATGACGCCCTTGAGCAAGATGTCGAGCCGCCGTCCGTCCAGCGTGTAATTCACGCTTTGGCTTTCGAACGTGCGGCTGCCCGACCACATTTGGACGAGTTCGTCGACGTGCGCTTCGAGCATGTCGTCGCGCAACACGATGTCCAAGCGCGCGCACAGTTCGTCGAAGTCGTGCGCGCCGTACATTTCCAACGTGCGGCGATTGACCTTCAACACGCGGATGCATGCCGAACATTGCGCGACGCGGCCGGTGTCGGCTGCGAGGAATGCGCGCAGGTCGGTTACGCCTTGCTCGCGCCAGGTAGCGAACAGTGCATGCAGGCGGCTGTAGTCTTCGAGCCAGAGCGAGGTGGGCGTAAGGTCGAATAAATCGACGGACGTGACGCCTGTCGCATCGAGACCGCTTGCTTCGTTCGGTGTGCCTGGTTTCATATCAAGTGTGTAAGAGGTTCTACTGCCCAGTGTCAGTGTGGGTGCTTCTTTCCCTGAGTTAACGGCGCAGGCCCGTCGCAAGTTGAGCGTCCGGCGCGCGACGCTATGTCGCGTCGCTAGCTCGCCTCGTGCATCGACAGTTTGCGCGCGGCCGCGTCGAGCATGGCGGTCACGTCATCGAGCGAGGGCGCGACGTACTCGTCGATGCGTCGCATGTAAGGCGTAGTGAGACAGGCCATCGCATGCCCCGACGGGCCAAGGATCGGGAACGTGACGTCGGTCACGCCGAACGTCTGCGCGCTGTCCTTGCGCAGGTGTCCTCGCTCGCGGATCGACGCGAGCAACGCCGCGAGCGCCGCATCGCCGAGTGCGACTTCTCCCTTGACCTTCGTGTGTTCCGCGAGCATGCGCACCCGTTCGGCCTCGCTTTGAAATGCGAGCATGACTTGGCCCGAGGCAGTGTCGACCAATCCGACGCGCGAGCCGAGACGAATCGACAGGCCCCACGTGCCGGGGCCGTCGACCTGTGCGATCACGAGCAGGTTGCCCCGATCGTAGACCGTCAGGTGACACGATTGCTCGGCCGTCTCGGCGAAGGCCTGCATCACGGGCAATGCTTCGGCGATGAACCGGTTCATCGGCGGGTGCCGGTGCGCGAGTGCAAACAGCTTGAGGCTCAGCGAGTACCGATCGCCGGCCGTCGAGCGCATCACATATTGCCGGGCGACGAGCCGCTCGAGCATCCGGTAGATCTCGCTCGCGTTGCGTCCCAGCGCTTTCATGATCTCGGCGCGGGTCAATCCTTCCTTTTGTTCGGACAACAGCTCGAGGATGTCGAGCCCTTTGTCGAGCGCCGGCGCGCGGTAACGCTCGGCTTCGTCGGTCGCGCCGTCCGGAGCCGCTTCGTTCGCGGCGGTTTGCTTGGCTGGTTTCACTGACTTCGCTTCCTCACAGCTTGAGTCCCTAAGGGAAAACACGGGCGAACGTCGTCCTTGACGTTCTATCGTCCGTATATGAATAATACGTTCATCCATGAATAAGTGCGTCGATCGAAAACCGTCGACGCCGACGAACCCGGCTCGCGGAGACATCCGCCAAGCCGCAAACCGCAGCATAGCGAAGCCGCCGCAGAGCGGACCATAGATCGGGCCCGAAAAGCCCGAGCCGTTGCGTCTTCCCGACGCATGAGGACTAGGAGACAACCATGACGTTCAGCTTTGAGCCGGCCGATACCCGGCATTGGGCAATTCGCGCATTTCGTTTTGTTCGACTCGCGGCGTCACCCTCGGCACGCGCCAGGACGCGCGCCAGCCGCCGCGCATGGGCACGCTACAGCCTCGCCACGGCGGCCGCGCTTGCGGCTTTCGGCGCGGCGGCGCCTGCGGTGCAAGCCGCACAAGGGGGAAGCGACGCAGTGGGCGCGAATTTGCCGCTGCTCACCTCGCCGTTCTGGCAGGCATACAACAACTATCTGCCGCAGTACGCAAAGGCGCTCGGTGTGGACATGCTCGCGCCCGTCAACTCGAACGGCGACCCGGCGCAACAGATCACCGATATCAATACGCTGCTCAATCAACGCGTCAAAGGGATCGTCACGGGGCCGCTCGATTCGGCGGCAATCAGCCGGGCGCTCGATGCGGCGTCGGCCAAGCACGTGCCGGTCGTGGCCGTCGATGTCGCGCCGACGCAGGGCAAAGTGGCGATGGTCGTGCGCGCCGATAACCGGGCCTATGGCGAGAAGGCCTGCAAGTACATCGGCGATCACGTATCGCAGGGCAAAGTGGTGCAGATCATGGGCGATCTCGCCTCCGTCAACGGCCGGGACCGGTCCGAAGCATTCCGATCTTGCATCAAGAGCCACTATCCGAAGCTTCAATTGCTCGAGATTCCGGCCGCCTGGAAAGGCGATGTGGCCGCTTCCGCGCTCGACAGCCTGCTGACCGCGAACCCGGACGTCAAAGGCATCTATATGCAAGCGGGCGGGGTGTATCTCTCGCCGACGCTGCAGACGTTGCGCCGCAAGCAGATGCTGTTTCCCGTCGGCGACCCGAAGCATATCGTCATCGTCAGCAATGACGGGATTCCTCAAGAGTTCGATGCGATCCGCAAGGGAGAGATCGACGCGACCGTGTCGCAACCGGCCGATGCCTATGCGAAATACGGCCTCTGGTACTTGAAGGAAGCGCTCGCGGGCAAGACCTTCAAGCCGGGTCCGACCGATCATGGCAGCACCATCATCGAGCTGGCGCCGGGCATGCTCGAAGATCAATTGCCCGCGCCGCTCGTCACCAAAGCGAACGTCGACGACAAGAACCTTTGGGGCAATACGCTCAAGTGAGCGGTGTGCGCGCCTCGTTCCTTCCCTTTCGACACATCGAACCAGCGAGCCGATATGGCAGCCGTTCTTCTCTCTAGCGAAAGCGCGGGGCGCCCGACGGCGCCCGTCGTCGAAGCGCTCGGCGCAAGCAAGCGCTTCGGCTCGACGATGGCGCTCTCGGGCGTCGATCTACGCGTGATGCCGGGCGAATCGCATGCGCTCGTCGGCCGCAACGGCGCGGGCAAGTCGACCCTCGTATCGCTGCTCACCGGGCTGCGCAAGCCCGATCAAGGCGAGATCCGGTTCGGCGGCGAGTTGGCGCCGCCGATCTCCGATCGCGACGCTTGGCGTGAGCGCGTGGCGTGCGTCTATCAGCATTCCACAGTCATTCCCGAGTTGAGCGTCGCCGAGAACCTGTTCGTGAATCGGCAGCCCACGCGCGGCGGGATCATCGATTGGCGCGCGATGCGACGGGAAGCGCGGGCGCTGCTCGACCACTGGCGTATCGATGTGCGCGAGGATACGCGCTGCGGCGACTTGGGCGTCGAAGCGCGGCAACTCGTGGAGATCGCCCGCGCGTTGTCGCACGGCGCGCGCTTCATCATCCTCGACGAACCCACGGCGCAACTCGACGGCGATGAGATCAAACGGCTCTTTCATCGCATCGAGGCGCTGCAGCGCGAGGGCGTGACGTTCCTGTTCATTTCGCATCATCTGCAAGAGGTCTATGAAATCTGCCAGGCCGTGACCGTGTTGCGCGACGCTCGCCGGATTCTGACAGCGGGCGTCGAACAATTGCCGCGCGAGGCGCTGATCGAGGCCATGACGGGCGAAGCCGGCGGTGTCGCGCGGGACGATGCGTCGCGGCGGGCGCCGCTCGGCGATGCGCCGCCTGCGCTCGAAGTCGACGCGCTTTGCGGCGAGGACTTCCACGACGTTTCGCTCAGCGTGCGGCGCGGCGAAGTTATAGGCCTCACCGGGGCGACGAGCAGCGGACGCACGAGCGTGGCCGAAGCCATCGCGGGCCTGCGGCGCCCGCGCAAGGGTGCCGTGCGCGTGTTCGGCGATCAGGCCGGCGCGGGCGTCTCGCTGCCTTATGGCGACGTGCCCGCCGCGCTCGACGCCGGCATCGGGTGTGTGCCGAAGGACCGCCATCGAGAAGGGCTCGTGCTGTCTCAATCGATCGCCGAAAACGCGACGATGACGCTTGCCCGGCGGCTGGCTTCGTTCGGTTTGGCGCCGCCTTGGGTCAAGGCGCGGCTCGCACGCGAGGCGATCGACGCGCTCGGCATCGTGGCGCCAGGCCCGCTTGCGCCGGTGTCGGGGCTCTCGGGCGGCAATCAGCAAAAAGTCGTCATGGCACGGGCGCTTGCCACCGATCCGCGCGTCCTGGTTCTGATCGATCCGACGGCCGGCGTGGACGTCAAATCGAAGGAAGCCTTGCTCGCCATGGCCGAACGCGCCCGCGACGAGGGCCGCGCAGTGATCGTGTCGAGCGGCGAGCTCGACGATTTGCGCGGCTGCGACCGTGTCCTCGTCATGTTTCGCGGACGCATCGTGCAAGCGTTCGCGGCCGGTTGGGCCGATCACGAATTGATCGCATCAATTGAAGGAGTCGATCTGAATGAAGCCTAGTTTCTCGAGCCCAGGGGCGCAGCCGCGCGCTGCCGCCTTCGCCGTCGCGGGCGCCGCGCGGGTGCACAGCGCCCGGTTGGATTTGGCGCGCTGGCGCGATCTGGCGTTGTTGCCCGCATTGATCCTGTTGATTGCGATCGGCGCCTGGATCAGTCCGAGCTTTCTCACGCGCGCCAATCTGATCAGCGTGCTCGGCGCATCGGCTGCGCTGGCGTTGGTCGTTCTCGCCGAATCGTTGATCGTCATCGTCGGCAAGTTCGATCTGTCGCTCGAATCGACCGTCGGTTTCGCCCCAGCCCTCGGCGCCATGCTCGTGATGCCGGCTGCGTCTGCCGGGTTCGGCTGGCAGTGGCCGGCGGCGGCTGGCCTTTGCGTGATCGTCGCGGTGGGCGCGCTGATCGGCTGGATCAACGGCTTGCTCGTCGTGCGCTTGCGTCTGAACGCGTTCATCGTGACGCTCGCCATGCTGATTGTTTTGCGCGGCATGTTGGTCGGCGCGACCAAAGGCGGGACGCTGTTCGATATGCCGCCTTCGTTTTTCGCGTTGGCCACGGTGACCGTGCTGGGGCTGCCGTTGTCGGTATGGCTCGCGGCTGCCGCGTTTGCCGTTGCCGCCTTCGTGCTGCGCTATCACCGCATCGGCCGCGCACTCTATGCGATCGGCGGCAATGCGCAGGCGGCGCGGGCGGCCGGCATTCGCGTCGAACGCATCGTTTGGGGCGTGTTCGTGCTCGGTAGCGCGCTCGCTTCGATCGGCGGGGTTGTGGTGACGGGGTATGTGGGCGCAATCAACGCCAATCAAGGCAACGGCATGATCTTCACCGTGTTTGCGGCTGCCGTGATCGGCGGCATCTCGCTCGACGGCGGCAAGGGGACGATGCTCGGTGCGTTGACGGGCGTGTTGTTGCTCGGCGTCGTGCAAAACTTGCTGACGCTCGCGCAAGTGCCGTCGTTTTGGATTCAAGCGATATACGGCGCCATCATTCTGGGCTCGTTGATGATCGCCCGTTTGGCCGGCAGCCAGGAGTAAGGGACCATGACGCTCGACCCGCGGCTGCTGCTGCTCTCACCGGACGACAATTGCTTGATCGCCGCGACCACGCTCGAGGCGGGCGCCGTCGTGGACATCGAGAGCGAGCGTGTAGCGCTTTCGACGACGATCTCGCTCGGACACAAACTCGCGCGCCGCGCATTGAGCGCGGGCGAGAAAGTGCTGCGCTACGGTGCGCCGATCGGTCATGTCACGTGCGATGTCGCCAAGGGTGGGCATCTGCATACGCACAATCTCGAAAGCGATTATTTGCCTACCTACACGCTCGACGCGGGCCATGCCTTCGTCGGACGCGACGATTAAATTACTGTCAGCGGAAACGAATATGAACGAGATCCCATCCGACGCCGCGCCGCTTCTCGGCTATCTGCGGCAAGACGGGCGCAAGGGAATACGCAATGTCGTCGCCGTTGCGTATCTGGTCGAATGCGCGCATCACGTCGCACGCGAAATCGTGACGCAATTCGCTCCGCGCTTGATGCATGCCGATGCCGACGTCGCGGCGGACGAAGATGCCGATGGGCAGGCCGATGGCCTATCCGCCGCCGATTTCGATGCAGTCAACGCCCACGATGCGGCGCCGGAAGTCCACTTGATCGGCTTTCCCGGTTGCTATCCCAACGCCTATGCGCAGAAGATGCTCGCGCGCATCGCGACCCACCCTAACGTGGGCGCGGTGCTGTTCGTCTCGCTCGGCTGCGAAAGCATGAACAAGCACTTTCTGGTCGATACCGTGCGCGAAAGCGGCCGGCCTGTCGAAGTGCTGACGATTCAGGAAACCGGCGGCACGCGCAGCACCATCATGCGCGGCGTCGAGTGGGTGCGGCGTGCTCGGCGCACGCTTGCCCAGATGCGCCCCGTGCCGATGCGCTTTAATGAGTTGATCGTCGGCACAGTGTGCGGCGGCTCGGACAGCACGAGTGGCATCACGGCCAACCCCGCGGTAGGCCGGGCGTTCGACGCGATGATCGAGCGCGGCGCGGCCTGCGTGTTCGAGGAAACGGGCGAGCTCGTCGGCTGCGAGCATCACATGAAGTCGCGTGCGGCGCGCGCGGAGCTGGGCGAGGCCATCGTGGCCAGTGTCGAGAAGGCCGCGCGCTACTACACGATCATGGGGCACGGCAGCTTCGCCGTCGGCAACGCAGATGGCGGTTTGACCACGCAGGAAGAGAAATCGCTCGGCGCCTATGCGAAGAGCGGGGCGTCGCCCATCGTCGGCATCGTCAAACCCGGGGACATTCCACCGACGGGCGGCTTGTACTTGCTCGACGTCGTTCCCGACGGCGAGCCGCGGTTCGGATTCCCGAACATCAGCGACAACGCCGAGATCGGCGAGCTCATCGCTTGCGGCTGCCACGTCATCCTCTTCACCACGGGGCGCGGCTCCGTCGTCGGTTCCGCCGTCTCGCCCGTGATCAAGATTTGCGCGAACCCCGCCACGTATCGCAATTTGTCGGGCGACATGGACGTCGACGCGGGACGCATCCTCGAAGGACACGCATCGATCGACGAGGTGGGCCGCGAGATTTTCGAGGCGACGCTCGCGCTCGGGCGCGGCGAGCGCTCGAAATCGGAACTGCTCGGCCATCGGGAGTTCATCTTGACCTACAAGGCGTTCGAGCCGATCGGCCCCGGCTGCTTGCCGATCGTCTCGGCGGCTCCCGCGCAGGCGCGGGCATGAGCGCGGGCGCACGCATGGCGGTGAGCGAGCGCCGCCGAATCGGCCGTACTTCGCTCGAAGTCACGGCGCTCGGGCTCGGTTGTGCGGGGCTAGGCGGGTTGTACCGCGACATCGACGAGGCCGATGCGCGCGCGACCATCGACGCCGCCTGGGAAGCCGGCATTCGCTTGTTCGACACGGCGCCGTACTACGGCTACACCAAAAGCGAGCATTACGTCGGTGCGGCGCTGCGCGAGCGTGAGCGCGATGCGTTCGTGCTTTGCACGAAGGCGGGGCGGATCATGCAGCCCGATCGCGGCGCAACGGCGCGCGCACCGCGCGATGGTTGGGCGCATCCGCTGCCGTTCACCCCCGTTTTCGACTACACGTACGACGGCATCCTGCGCTCGTTCGACGATAGTCTGCAGCGGCTCGGCATGGCGCGCATCGACATCCTGCTCGTGCATGACATCGGCACGCTCACGCACGCAGATCAAAGCGCGTACTATTGGCGGCAATTGAGCGAAGGCGGCTTCAAAGCGCTCGACGCGCTGCGCGCTTGCGGTGCGGTGCGGGCCGTGGGGCTCGGCGTGAACGAGGCGGGCGCGGTGCTCGACGCGATGCGAGAGTTCGAGATCGACTGCGCGCTGTTGGCCGGCCGCTACACGCTGCTCGAGCAGCAAAGCCTCGACAGCCTCCTGCCCGAGTGCGAGCGGCGCGGCGTGTCGATGCTCGTGGGCGGCGCATTCAATTCGGGCATCCTCGCGCGCGGCGTTCGGCATCTGAGGGAGGCCGGCGGGGATGCTTCGAGCGCGCTCAAATTCAACTACGGGACGGCCCCAGCCGAGGTGATCGAACGGGTGGCGCGGATCGAGGCGCTTTGCGATACCCATGGCGTTGCGCTGCCGAGCGCCGCCTTGCGTTTTCCGTATGCGCACAAGGCAGTGGCAAGCGTGCTGACGGGGGCCAGCAGCATAGCCGAACTGCGCAGCAGCGTGGAGGCGTTCACCACGCCGACTCCCGGAGACCTCTGGCGGGCGCTGCGCGCCGAGGGTTTGTTGGATCCGCGAGCGCCCACGCCGAGCGTGTGACGCCGCGTCGGCGCGGATCGCGCTGCACGAGCGTAGACGGTTCGCGGCGCATGCCAGCGCTGGCCTCAGCGCTGGCCTTTGATAGCTTCTTTTCGACGGAGTGTTGCAAACGATGACCGCCATCGCCACGAATTTTCCCGCGCCGCCGGCCACGCGCCTCACAGGCAAGACCGCGCTCGTCACGGCTGCCGCCCAGGGCATCGGCCGCGCCTGCGCCGAACGCCTCGCCCAAGAGGGCGCGCGCGTCATCGCCACCGATATCCGGCTCGATCTGCTCGCGCAAGCGCCGTTTGAAGCGCGCGCGCTCGACGTGCGCGACAGCGCAGCGATTGCGGCGCTGGCCGATGAGATTGGCGGCGTGGACGTACTGGTCAACTGCGCCGGCTTCGTTCATGCCGGTTCGATCTTGGAATGCGGCGAAGCCGACTGGGATTTTTCGTTCGATCTGAACGTGAAGTCGATGTATCGGACAATACGAACGTTTCTGCCGGGCATGCTCGAGCGTGGCGGCGGTTCGATCGTGAACCTCGCCTCGGCGGCCTCGAGCGTGAAGGGCGTGCCCAACCGTTTCGTCTACGGTACGTCGAAAGCGGCCGTGATCGGCCTCACGAAAGCCGTAGCGGCCGATTTCGTCACACGTGGCATTCGCTGCAATGCGATTTGCCCTGGCACCGTGGCGTCCCCGTCGCTGACGGCGCGCATCGCCGAGCAGGCACAGGCGCAGGGCAAGAGCGTCGCCGAGGTCGAGGCCGCGTTCATCGCGCGCCAGCCGATGGGGCGGATCGGCCGACCGGAGGAAATCGCGGCATTGGCTGCCTACTTGGCCTCTGAAGAAGCGGGATTCACCACGGGGCAGATTCATTTGATCGACGGCGGCTGGTCGAACTGAGCGAGCCACGCTTGCCGCGTTTTATCCATATTGAGGATTGAGCAACACATCATGAAACTTCTTCGCTATGGTCCCAAGGGCCAGGAAAAACCCGGTCTGATCGACGCCGAGGGCATCGTGCGCGATCTGTCGTCGGTCGTCGACGAAATTGCCGGAGACGTCCTATCCGACGCCGGTCTCGCGCGCCTGCGGGCGCTCGATCCGTCGACGCTGCCGCGCGCCCCCGAGGGCGTGCGCCTAGGCGCTTGCGTCGGTCGCGTGGGCAAGATGGTTTGCATCGGCCTGAACTACGCCGATCACGCGGCCGAATCGAACCTGCCCATTCCGAGCGAACCCGTCGTCTTCAATAAATGGACGAGCGCAATCGTCGGCCCGAACGATGACGTGCACATCCCGCGCGGTTCGAGGAAGACCGATTGGGAAGTCGAGCTCGGGGTCGTCATCGGCAAGCCGTGCAAGTACGTCGAAGCGGCCGATGCGCTTGGCTACGTGGCCGGCTACTGCGTCGTCAACGACGTGTCGGAGCGCGAATGGCAGATCGAGCGCGGCGGGCAATGGGATAAGGGCAAGGGCTTCGACACCTTCGGGCCGCTCGGGCCCTGGCTCGTGACGCGCGACGAAGTGCCCGACCCGCAGCAACTGGACTTGTGGCTCGAAGTAGACGGCCACCGCTATCAGAACGGCAACACGCGCACGATGATCTTCAGCGTCGCCGAAATCGTGGCTTATCTGAGCCAATGCATGAGCCTGCAGCCGGGCGACGTCATCTCGACAGGCACGCCTCCGGGCGTCGGGCTCGGCATCAAGCCGACACCGGTTTACCTGAAGGCGGGGCAGACGATGCGCTTGGGCATCGCCGGGCTCGGCGAGCAGCGGCAGCGCACGGTCGCAGCCGAATAGGCGTACATCCAAGTTGGGTAGCTCGCGCGCGCCACGCCGCGCGTGCGGGCTGCAACTTCAGCGCGTGGCGGCCGCGGTAGCATCAGATGCTCTCATCGTCGGCAAACACGCTGTTCTCCGCCAACGTCGCTTCTTCGTCCACGCACTGCACGTGCCAATGGCCACGCGCCTTGACGCCGCACAATTGTGCGCCGCCCGTTTCACCCTCGAACGGGCCCTCGTCGCTCTCCAGATCGAACCCGGTCAGCTCGCAGATCGCCTCGTTAGCGCGCGGGCTGCACAGGCGCGTCAGGCCGCGCTGCGACGTCACGACACCCCACGTTGGCAGATCCAGCCCGAAATGGCTCTCGCGCGACCATTTGCGGGCGTCGCGATCGATCCAGACGATCGCGTAGGCCAAAGGATTGAGTTCGTCGAACGTACTGAGATGGATGGTGATGCGCATCGTGTCCTCCTCTTACTGCGTTCGGTTCCGGTTCCGGTTTCGGTTCGGTGATGGATTGACCGGGCGCTGCCGGGCATGGGGCAGGCCGACCGCCTTCGCCCGCCGCTGCCCACAATCGATGATCGCCCCATGTGCAACCTCGCGCCTTGCGTTGGGTCAAGAGGAGGCGGCCCAATTGAGCTGAAATGGACGAGGAACGCGTTTCGTGGTTAGACGAATGCGCGGTGCGCATGCGGCGCCAACGGAAAGGGAGACAGCGATATGCGAGCGATGGTGTACGACGGGCATTCGCCCGTGCTGCAATTGCGCGAGTTGGCCGAGCCGCGGCCGGGTCCCGGCCAGCTTTTGATCGAGGTGCATGCCTGCGGCGTTTGCCGCACCGATCTGCATGTGATCGACGGCGAGTTGACGCAGCCAAAGACGCCGCTCGTGCCGGGGCATGAAATCGTGGGCGTCGTGACCGCGCTCGGCGATGGCGTGACGGGGTTCGCTCTGGGGGATCGGGTAGGCGTGCCTTGGCTCGGCCATACGTGCGGGCATTGCCCGTATTGCGGGCGGGGCAAGGAAAATTTGTGCGATGCGCCGCAGTTCACGGGCTATACGATCGACGGCGGCTATGCCGAACGCACGGTCGCGGATAGCCGTTATTGCTTTCATTTGCCGGCGCGCTATTCCGACATCGAGGCGGCGCCGCTGCTGTGCGCCGGGTTGATCGGCCACCGGACGTTGTCGATGGCCGGCGATGCGCAGCGGATCGGCCTCTACGGCTTCGGTGCGGCCGCGCACATCGTCGCGCAGGTGGCCCGGCATCAGGGGCGAGAAGTGTACGCGTTCACGCGTACCGGCGACCTGGCGGCGCAAGCGCTCGCAAGGCGCCTAGGCGCGCACTGGGCCGGCGCGAGCGCCGAGCCGGCACCAGCGCCGCTCGACGCCGCGCTTATTTTTGCGCCGGTAGGCGCGCTCGTGCCGACGGCATTGCGGGCGGTCGTCAAAGGCGGTGTCGTCGTCTGCGGCGGAATTCATATGAGCGATATTCCGTCTTTCCCGTACGACGACTTGTGGGGCGAGCGCCGGATCGTTTCGGTGGCGAACCTCACGCGCGAGGACGGCCATGCGTTCATGCAGCTTGCCGAAAATATCCCGCTCCAGATCGAGACCACGGTCTATCCGCTGGCCGAAGCAAACCGGGCATTGGCCGATTTGCGGGAAGGGCGGTTATCGGGTGCCGCGGTGCTCGATGTCCGCGCGTAAAAGGCGCTTCCGCGCACGTCCAA
Source organism: Paraburkholderia sp. (assembly GCA_004322045.1). Classification (GTDB taxonomy): domain Bacteria; phylum Pseudomonadota; class Gammaproteobacteria; order Burkholderiales; family Burkholderiaceae; genus Trinickia. The sequence continues at coordinate 341,201 of SCRN01000040.1, read as the reverse complement.
GGCGCTTGCAGGCGCCGCAAGCGCGCCTTACACGCGGCCCAGTGCGTCGAGGTTGACGATGCGAATTTGCTTGCCGTGCGTCTGGACAAGCCCGTCGCGCTGGAACTTCGAGAACATGCGGCTGACGGTTTCGAGCTTCATGCCGAGGAAGTTGCCCATCTCTTCGCGCGTCATGCGCAGGTTGAATTCCGCTGCGGAATAGCCCCGCGCTTTCATCCGGCTCGACACGTTCAGCAGGAAGGCAGCCACACGCTGCTCGGCGCTCATCGTGCCGAGCAACATCATCAGCGTCGATTCGCGCACGATTTCACCGCTCATCGTACGCAGCACTTGCTGTTGGAGGGTGCGCGATTCGGAGCACATCGATTCGAGCAACGCGTAGGGAATGATGCAGACGCTGCTGTCTTCGAGTGCGACCGCGTCGCTGCTGTGCTGTTCGGCGCAGACGCCGTCGAGCCCGAGCACTTCGCCGGCCAAATGAAAGCCGGTGACTTGCTCGCGGCCGTCGCGGTGCATGACGACCGTTTTGAACGAACCGGCGCGAATGGCGTAGATGCTCTGGAACGGATCGTTCGCCCGGTAGAGCGTGTCGCCCTTTTTGATATGGCGCGTGGCGCTCACGATTGAATCGAAGCGCGCAAGATCCTGCACATCGAGCGTTTGCGGCACGCAAGCCGAGCGCATCGAACAGGTGGCGCAGTGCTGCGCAGGGCGCGCCGCCTTGGACGCGCGGGCCGCGTAGGCCGAGGCGTTTGCGGCAGCCGGTGCCGTTACGTCGTCGGCGAAAACTGCTTCGTTCAACATACGACCTCCGTCGAAGGAGCGCCTCGCCAGGGAGCTAGGCACGTGGATTTCATGATTTGCAGTATCGACGGTAAGGCGTTTGAAAAAAATCGGCGCCGTATGAAAGTGCGGTAAGTGTTGACGAAGGGGTGTAAGGATCGTCCTACAAGCGTTTGAGGCAAAAGTGGAAAGCCGTGCTGGCCGACGGCGAGGTGTAACCGATTACGCGGGCGTGACGCCAGATGGTTGCGCGCGCAATCATCGCGACGGTTGGCCGCCCCCGGGCGTATTGCTCATCCAAAATCGCCGCAACGCCGGATGAATCGCCTCATGCCACCGTGGGCCGGTGAAGAGGTCGTAGTGATCGCAGTCGTCAATCGTCAGACGCATGCGTTTCTCGTCGGGCACATCGGTGCAGACTTCATGCGCCGCATGGGTTTGGCCGGCGCCGGTGATGTCGTCGCGATCGCCTTCCACGGTGCAAAGCGCAGTCGCGCTCAGCGCGGCGGGCGTCACGCGCCGAGCGCCGACCGACCATGTGCCGCGCGCTAGCCGCTGCTCCTGGAAGACGATGCGCAGCGTGTCGAGGAAATAGTCCTCGTCCATGTCGAGCACGGCGCAATACTCGTTGAGCGAGCGCAGGGTCGATGCGATGGCTTGCGCGCTGCCCGACATCCGGCTCGTCCAATAGCGCGATTCGAGGGCCAATTGCCGATGGGGATGAGCCGCGACGATCGCCGCGTGCTGCAGATATCCGGGATAGATGCGTCGACCTACGCCCGCGTAACCGTCCGGCACGGTATCGATGAGCCTGCGGCGAAACCATTCGATGTCGTGGGTGGCCGCGAGCCGGTCGATCATCGTCGGGCTCAAGCGCGAATCCATCGGACCGCCCATGAGGGTGACGGACAGCGGCGCCCGATGCTCACTCGATCCGGCGAGGAGCGCCGACGCGGCAAGTGCCGGCGGCGCGGCTTGGCAGACCGCAATCACATGAACGCCGCGGTTCGCAAGAAGGCGTAAGAAGCGTTCGACGGTGAGGACGTAATCGTCGAGGCCGAACTTTCCTTGCGCGAGCGGCACGTCGCGCGCGTTGGCCCAATCGGTGACGAACACATCGGTGTCCTCGAGCATCGTTTCCACTGTCTCGCGCAGCATCACCGCGTGGTGCCCCGCGAGCGGGGTGACGAGCAGGATGCAGGCGCGTGCGAGCGGCTCGGCAGCGCGTGCGGCTGGCTCGGCGTGGCGGCCCCGCGCTGGCCTGGTGGCGTTTGCGCGTGCGGCTTGTTCGTGGGTGGTGCGTTTGTGCGCGGCATGCGCGGCGTGCGCGGCTGGTGTAACGGCAAATGAGGGTGCAAATTCGCGCTCGAACGCGCGCAGCGCACAAAAGGGCGTTCGATCGACGACCGTTTCGGTCACCGGAACGTTCTGCCCCGCGATCCGCACCGTTTCGATACCGAACGGCGGCGGCTCGGGCGTCGCCTGCAACAGACGATAGAGCCAATCGCAGCCGGGCGGACCGACGCGCGCGAGCCGCGCGGCGTCTTCGTCTTGCATCGCCGCACGCGCACTGTCGGGGGACGCCGGCAAGCCGCCCCACGGCGCGGCGACGAGCGCGGCCCATGCGTCGACTGAGCGCATGAGTGCGCGTTGCGTTTCGAGCCACTGATAGAACATGGTCGCCTCCGCCCGGGCGCCGCGCCGCGTTTCGGGCGGCCTGCAGCGCTTGGCGCCGCCAGCGCGCCAGATCGAGAAGGGCGCCGCCCCGCGGCGGCGTTCGAGCGGCGCAAGCTCGCCGCGTAAGCTATTGTGCTGACGGTCTACGGCCCCTGGCAACCCCGCCGTTCGACGCGCCCTAGGCTACTCGGTGGCCGAGCGTTCGGTCTAAATTGCCGTTCGGCATTGCACCTGTTGTACTATTGGGCGTTTTTGTCCAACGTAACCAGTCACGCATGCTCGATTTCTTTCGCAACCATAAGCGCCTGATGATGCTCATGCTCGTCCTCGTCATCGTGCCGGGGCTGGGTTTCATCGGTATTCAAGGCTTTCGCAACTTCTTTGACGAAAGCGCGAACGTCGCGAGCGTGAACGGGCACAAGATCACCCGCGCCGAATTCGACAGCGCCATGCGCCAGCAGCTCGACCAGGCGCGCCAGTTTCTCGGCGCACAGTTCGATGCGAAGGCGCTCGACACGCCCGCGCGCCGTAGTGAATTGCTCGATAACCTGATTCAGCAACGCGCCTTGGCCGACGAAGCGCAACGCGAGCATCTAACGGCGTCGGACGACGCCGTGCGCCGCGCACTGCTCGCCGATCCCGTCATCGCATCGCTGCGCAAGCCGGACGGCTCGATCGACATCGATCGCTACAAGCAACTGCTCGCGATGCAAGGCATGACACCGGAGCAGTACGATGAACGCGTGCGCTACGGGCTGGCCTTGCAGCAGATTCCGGAAAGCATCGAAGCGAGCGCGTTCACGCCGAAGTCGCTGGCCGAGCACGTCGCGCAGCTTGCGCAAGCGCAGCGCACGGTGCAAGCGCTCGTGCTCCATGCGAGCGATTACGCATCGAAGGTGCAGCCCACGGACGCGCAGCTGTCGGCCTACTACGACGCGCATCGCGCCGATTTCGCGACCCCGGCCACAGCGACGATCGATTACCTCGTCTTGTCGCCTGCGACGCTCGCCGCCGCAGTCACGCCGAGCGAGGCCGATGCGAAGAAGTATTACGACGAGAACGTCGCGCATTACACGACGCCGCGCGAAGTGCGCGTGAGCCAAATTCTGATCGCTTCGCCCAAATCGGCGAGCCCGGCCGACGACGCCAAGGCGAAGGCCAAAGCCGAGTCGGTCCTCGCCGAGGTCAAGGCGCACCCCGATCAGTTCACGCAAATCGCCGCAAAGGAATCGCAGGATCCGGGTTCCGCTGCCAAGGGCGGCGACCTGGGCTGGTCCACGAGCGGCGTGCTGACGGGCGAAAAGGCTTTCGATACGGCTGTGATGGCATTGAACAAGGACGAAGTGGGCAATGTCGTGCATTCGTCGTTCGGCTATCACATCGTCAAGGCAACCGACGTCAAACCGGCGGCGACCAAGCCGTTCGCCGACGTCAAGGACGCGATCATCAAGGATTTGAAGACGCAACTGGCTACGAAGGCATACAGCGACGACGCCGATGGCTTCACCTCGACGGTCTACGAGCAGGCGAAGAGCCTGAAGGCGGCGGCCGATAAATACAAACTGACGGTTCAAACGGCGACGGTCACACCCAAGCCCAACGCGGCGTTGCCGCCCGACAGTCCGCTCAACAATCCGAAGTTCCTCGCGGCCGTGTTCGCCGACGATTCGGTGAGGAACCACAACAACACGCAGGCGATCGACGTCGGCAGCAACACCTTGATTGCCGCGCATGTGAACGACTACAAAGCCGCTGCCACGCCGCCGCTCGCGTCGATCAAAGACGCGGTGAAGGCAAAGTACGTGGCCGAGCAGGCCGCCGAATTGGCCCGCAAGGACGGCGCGGCCAAGCTCGCCGATCTGCAGAAGTCGAAATCGACGGCCGGCTTCGGCGCCGAGCAAAAGATCTCGCGCAGCGACGCGCAAGGCGTCTCACCGCTCGCACTCAGCGCTATCTTCAAGGCCGACGACACGAAGCTGCCGGGCTACGTGGGTGTCGATCTCGGTAGCGATGGCTATGCGATCTACCGTATCAACGCCGTCTTGCCGCCTGCGCCGATCGATCCGAACCGCCTGGCCGCGGCTCAACACCAGCTTGCGCAGATCGACGCGCAGGCGCAGTTGGAGGCATACGTGGCGTCGCTGCGCAAGCGCTCGAGCGTGAAGACGTACGGCTCGCTCGGCGCGTCTGCGTCCGATTCGCAGTAGGCGAGAAGCGATCTCGCGCGGCAATCAACGGCCGTGCGGGCGCAGCAACGGTGCGAGCACGGGCCAGACGTTATCGAGCAAGAATGGCTGCGCTTGCTGGGTCGGATGCATTTGATCGGACTGGAACATGTCCCGCCGGTTTTCGATGCCCGCGAGCAAGAAGGGCACGAGCTTGACGTTCGTGTCGCGGGCCAGCGCGCCGTAAAGCTCATGGAATCGTTGCGTATAAGCCTGGCCGTAGTTGGCCGGCACATACATGCCCACGAGCAGGACCTTCGCGTGCCCCTGCTGCGCCTGTTCGATGATCGTGCGCAGATTGTCTTGCGTCGTCGCTAGCGGCACGCCACGCAACGCATCGTTCGCCCCCAATTCGACGATGACGATGGACGGTTTGAGCCGCTCCATCAGCTCGGGCATGCGCGCGCGTCCGCCGCTCGTGGTGTCGCCGCTGATGCTTGCGTTCGCAACGCTATAATCGATGCGCTTATCGGCCAGCCGCTTACGCAACAGCGCGACCCAACCCGTATCGCGCGGCAAGCCGTACTCCGCGGAAAGGCTATCGCCGAGCACGACGATCGTCTGCCGTTGCGCCTCGGCACGGGGGGCCGGCGCGGCGGCAGACGGCGACGCCGTGACCGATGCAATGAGGGCGAAAGCCACGAACGCGGCGGCACACGCCGTGCCGACAATCCAGCGACGCTTGTTCATGCCAGAAAACACGAATGCCATTATCGAAGTGCGCAGTTTATGCAAACGGGTCAAAGATGCAACGGGCGAGTTGACGATCCTCGACGATGTCGATCTGGACATCGTCGCCGGGACGAGCGTCGCGATCGTCGGCGCATCGGGATCGGGCAAGTCAACGCTGCTGGGTCTACTCGCGGGCTTGGACAATCCAACCTCGGGTTCGGTTCGACTGCTAGGCCACGATCTGGCCATGCTATCGGAAGACGAGCGAGCACGCCTGAGGAACGGCGCCATCGGCTTTGTCTTTCAGTCGTTCCAATTGATGCCGCATTTGACCGCGCTCGAGAACGTGCGTTTGCCGCTCGAACTGCAAGGCGGCATCGACGCGCAGGAGGCCACGGCGCGCGCCAAGGCGTTGCTGGAAAAGGTGGGGCTGGGCCAGCGCACGCGGCACTATCCGAAGCTGCTTTCGGGCGGTGAGCAACAGCGCGTTGCACTGGCGCGCGCGTTCGTCACCCGTCCGGCCATCCTGTTCGCCGACGAGCCCACGGGCAGCCTGGACGCCGCCACGGGCGCCGCGGTCATCAATCTGATGTTCGAATTGAACGCTGCCCAGGGCGCAACGTTGATCCTCGTCACGCACGACGCCGAGCTTGCGCACCGCTGCGCGCACACAGTGACGATCGAGGCGGGCCGTGTGGTGCGGCACGCCCCGCTAGCAGGCTAGGCTCCGTCGTGTGAGCAGACCCTAGCCTCTTCGCCCTGCGCTCAGCCGCGCTTGGCCGCCTTGCGCGCCCTCTCGATCAGGGCCGAGGTGGAAGAGTCGTGCCGGCTGGCGTCGAACGTGGCTGCCGTGAGATCGGCTTCGACCACCTTGCCGAGAATCTTGCCCAACTCGACGCCCCATTGGTCGAATGGGTTGATGTTCCAAATCGCCGCCTGCACGAGCACCTTGTGTTCGTACAGTGCGATGAGGGCGCCTAGCGAGCGGGCAGTGAGCGCATCGAGGATCAGCGTGGTCGACGGCCGGTTGCCCGGGAAGACGAGATGCGGCGCGAGTTCGGGCTTGTCCGGGCCGGCGACTTTGCGCGCTTCCTCTTTCGTGCGGCCGAGCATGAGCGCTTCGCTCTGAGCGAAGCAATTGGCGAGCAGCTTCGGATGATGGCTCGTCAGCGCATGTTCGGGTGTGAGCACCGCGATGAAATCGATCGGCACGATCGTCGGCCCTTGATGCAGCATCTGGAAGAACGCGTGCTGCCCGTTGGTGCCCGGCTCGCCCCAAGTGACCGCCGAGGTGGCGTAGTCGACGTAGGCCCCGTCCAGGCGCGCCGATTTACCGTTGCTCTCCATTTCCAATTGCTGCAAATACGAGGGCAAGTAATGCAGGGCTTCGGAGTAGGGGGCGACCAGATAGCTCTGCAGGCCGAAGAAGTTGCGATACCAAATGCCGATAAGGCCGAGCAGGACCGGCAGATTGCGCGCGAGCGGCGCTTCGCGGAAATGGCGATCCATTTCGTGCGCACCGGCAAGCAAGCCATCGAAGTTCGCGGCGCCGACCGCGATCATGATCGACAGGCCCACGGCGGACCACAGCGAGTAACGCCCGCCCACCCAGTCCCACATCTCGAACACGTTTTCTTTGGCGATGCCGAACTTGACGACCTCGGCCGGATTGGCCGATACGCCGACGAAGTGCTTCGCGAGCGCACTCTCCGGACAACCCTTTTGCACGAACCAATCTCTCAGCGAGCGAGCGTTGGTCATGGTTTCGAGCGTCGTGAAGGTCTTGGAGACGATGATCGCAAGCGTCTCCTCGGGATCGATGCGGGCGAGCACGCGAGCCAAGTCGGCGCCGTCGACGTTCGAGACGAAATACGAAGATATCTCGGGATGCGCCAAATGATCGAGCGCATGGACGACCATCTTCGGCCCGAGGTCCGAACCGCCGATACCGATGTTCACGACATGGCGAATGCGCTTGCCCGTATAGCCGGTCCAAGCGCCGCTGCGCACGCGCTCGGCGAAATCGGCCATTTTGGCGCGCTCGGCGGCGATCTGCGCGTGAAACGGCGCGTCGGCCTGCGTCGCGCGAAGGGCCGTGTGCAGCGCAGCGCGGCCTTCGGTCGGGTTGACGACTTTGCCGGCGAACATCGCATCGCGACGCGCGGCGACGCCGGCTTCATCGGCGAGGGCGGTGAGCAGGCGCAGCGTTTCGTCGGTGATGCGGTTCTTCGAAAAGTCGGCCACGAGGCCGCCGCCTTCGATCGTCAATCGCTCGGCGCGCGTGGGATGGGCCGTATCGGCAGCGAACCAGTCGCGTAGCCGCTCGTCGCGGATGCGTTCATAGTGGGCGGTGAGGGCGGACCAAGAGGGAAGCGAGTTCAGCGTCTTGAGCGTCATGGCGTTCGTCTAACGAAGAGGGCTCGGTACAGGAGCCGGGCTTGGTCGGGCGCTTGCGGTGCATTGCGCCGGGGTCGGTCAGTATAGCGGCGTTAGGCGCTACATCGAAGCGTCGCATTCCTATGCGGGAACGGCCGCCGTGCGAGAAAACCGGGGCTCGCGCCAGGCCGAAATCGGCTAGCCAACGTTAGGCCGACAGCGCGCCGACGATTGCCCGACGGCACGGGCGAAGCACTGCCGGGGCGGCGCGATGCGCGCTATCATCTGACGTTTTTCAACCCTCGCAATTCAATCAAGAAAATGAAAAAAATGGGCCACTGCGTCGCCGTCGCGGCGCTCCTCACGTCTATCAATGGGTTCGCTCAAACGGCCGGCGTCGACTGCACGAAGCCGCACCAACCGATCGAGCGCGCGATCTGCGCGAATGGCGCTTTGCGTGCGCTCGACGCGCGAGCCGGCGCCTATTACTCGATGCTGCTCGAAGCGAAGCCCGCCGCCGAAAGCGGACCTTATCGCGAGTTCCGCGAGAGCCTTCAGGCCGACGAGCAAAAATGGCAGCATGAGACGCGCGACGCCTGTGGCGCGCAAGTCTCGTGCCTCATAGGCGCCTATCAGCATCACATCGACGATCTGCGAACCAACGCGAGCGAGCATCTCGCCCTGACCGCATCGGCGGCCGCTGCAAGCGCGCAGGAGCCGGCAGGCCCGTTGATCGACTATAAGGACGCGACCTATCGCATCGGCACGCAGGATGTGACGCTGCTAGGCGGCCAGCACACGGCGCCGGCCGCGCCCGATTCGTCCGCACAAGACGTCACCCGCGTCGTCGAGCCGCCCGAGCACGCTGGCGGCAAGCTCGGCGGGCGCGCGGCGGTCGCCGTCTTTCTCTCGGCCGAAGGCGGGGGCAGCGGGACGTTCTATTATGCTGCGGTGGTCTTTGCCGACGGGCGAGGCACCACGTTTCAGATCGGTGATCGGATCCGGCCGGTCGGCATCGCGATCAACGGCGACGACATCGTCGTCAGCTATCTCGATCGCAAGCCCGACGAGCCGATGGTGGTGCCGCCCACGGTGCCGCGCGAGCGCCATTTCGCCTACATGAACGGGCAGATCGTAGAGCGCCCCGCCGCGCAGGCGGCCGCCAAGTAATCGCGAGCGCCCCGAGCAGAGCGCCGTTACGGGGCCGACGGCGGGTAGCGTCGGCCGCTATCGCGCGCCCGCACGCGCCGGATAGATCAGCCGATTGAGCAAACGGCGCACTGTCGGCGCCAGTTCGCCGGCCGTCAATCCGGCCGGTCCGTTGCCGTCGGCCGTCAGCGTATCGGCGGCTAATCCATGCAGGTAGACGCCCGCCAACGCCGCCTCGTAGCTCGGCAAGCGCTGCGCGAGCAAGGCCCCGATGATGCCGCCGAGCACGTCGCCGGTCCCGCCCGTGGCTAGCGCAGCGCTGCCGGTCGGATTGACGGCGCTGCGCCCGTCCGGCGAGGCGATGACGGTGCCTGCTCCCTTGAGCACGACCGTGGCGCCGAAACGCGCGGTCAGCGCCCGCGCCGCGCCGAGCCGGTCGCTTTGGACTCGAGCGATATCGCAGCCGAGCAGCCGCGCGGCTTCCAACGGATGCGGCGTCAATACGCAACCCTGCTCCCCGCCTTTCGCATGGCGGACCGAGCGGGCGGCCAATGCATCGGCCAAGGCACGATCCGAAGCCATTAAGTTCAGCCCGTCGGCATCGATGAGGAGCGCCGCGTCGCAAGCGAGCGCCTTCGCCAGCGCCGCGGTTGCGCGCTGGCCGTGGCCCATGCCGCAGCCGACGGCGAGCGCATCCATTGCATCGAACGCGAGCGTGCCGGGAGGGTGGAGCATGAGTTCCGGATAGGGCGGATCGTAGGGCGGCGCACCCTCGCCGATCAAGGCGACGTGGACCTTTCCGGCCCCGGTATGCAGCGCGGCGCGCGCGGCTAGGATCGGCGCGCCGCACATACCCGTGTCGCCGCCCACCACGGCAAGACTGCCGAACGTTCCCTTATGCGAGGCAAATGCGCGCGCCGGGAACTTCGAGGCGAAAAGCGCCGGTGCGTTCAGGCGGGCGGCGTCGGCGGGGGCGGGGGCGGGCAAATCCAGGGCGAGCGGCGCAACGGTCACCGCGCCGGCCAGGTCACGACCCTGCGTCATGTAGAGGCCGGGTTTAGCGCCGAGGAACGTGACGGTTTCGGTCGCGCGTACGGCGATGCCCCCACCCACGACGTTGCCCGTGTCGCTATCGAGCCCGCTCGGCACGTCCAAGGCAAGCACACGCCCGTGCGTGTTGGCCCGTAGCCCGATGCGCGAGGCCAACTCGCCGAAGACCCCGTCGAGCGGGCGGGCAAGGCCGATGCCGAATAGCCCGTCCACCACCCATCCGAACGCATCGAGCGAGGCGGGTGGCGCGTGAAAGACGGGCACGCCCGCAGCGCGCGCTTCGCCGAGCGCCCAGAGCGCATCGTCGGTTCTCACTTCGACGGGCATGCATACTTCGGCCGCGATGCCCGCTTGCCGTAGCCGCGCCGCGAGCACGAGCGCATCGCCGCCGTTGTTGCCCGGGCCTGCCGCGATCCAGACTGGCCGCTCGGCGGCGAGCGAGCCGTCGTGCGCGGCACGCTCGAGCAGATAATGCGCACTCGCGGCGCCCGCGCGAGCCATCAGCGTATGAGCGGGCAAGCCATGCGCGCCCCGCGCTTCGAGTTCGCGCAGTTGAGCGACGGTGAAAAGCGGTAGGGGCCGATCGTTCGGCGAGAGCAACTGCGGCGGATGGTCGGACGAGACGGGAGAGTCGGTCATGAGGTGCGCTTCCACGAACACGCTTTGCCGGACGCGCGCAGCCGGTATGCCGCCTCGCGCTCGCAACGCGATACGACGCCGGCGGCGCGCAACAGCGTCAGCTCGCGAAGCGACCGACGCGCAAGGCCGCCAGCGTTTCGGGCGGCACCAGCGGCGCCGCGCCCGAAATCAAATCTGCGACCACTTTAGCAGACCCGCACGCAAGGCCCCAACCGGCAGGGCCGTGTCCGAAGTTGACGAATAGCCGCGGGTGCGCGGTGGCGCCGACCACCGGCAAGCCATCGGGCGAGAGCAGCCGCAGCCCTTCCCAGGCGTGCGCGGCCGAGATCTTGGCCGCCCCCGGAATCCAATCGTGCGTGGCCTGCGCGAGCAGGGCCGTGCCGGCCTCGGCCAACGGTTCGGGCAACGGCTTGGCCATTTCGCGCTCGGGTTGCAGCACGGCTGCGCCCGCTACGCGGATGCGCTGGTTCATCCGTGTCATCGACACGCGCCGCACCGAATCGACGACAGTCAGATGCGGTGCGCATTCCTCGTAAGCGATCGGCGCCGTCAGCGAGAGCATCCGCACCGCGTGCAGCGGCAGCGGGAGCCCGAGATGCTCGAGCAGCGCCAGGCTGCCCGTGCCTGCCGCGACCACGACCGCGTCGCAGGACATGACGTCGACCTCGCGTTTGCGGGCCCGTGCGCCCTCGGCCGGTGCAAGTTCGACGGCTGCGCGGTGACCTTCCAATCGAATTGCGTCGACTGCGCGTCCGAACAGGAATTGCACTTCCCCTTGCTCGTCGAGCACCTGCTTGACGAGTTTCGTAAACAGCGGGCAGTTGGCGGTGCGTTCGTGTTCGAACAGCACGCCGCCCGCAAAGGACGGCTCGGCCGGAATGGAGTGCTCGATTTCGGCGCATTGAGCGGCCGACAGCACGTGATGATGCATTTCGAATTCGCGCAGCAACTCGAGCGCGCTTTGCGCCTGGTCCCATTCACGCTGATCGCGCATGACCTGCAAGATGCCTTCTCGCTGCTCGAACTCCAAATGGAACCCAGCTTCGATCGAGGCGATCGCTTCGCGCGAGAGATCGACGAGCGGGCGCAGCCGCAGCCATTGCTGGCGAAACGCCTCGGGCGTCTGCACGAGCGCCAGTTGGCGCGCGAAGCGGCGCGCGCTCGAATTGAGCCCGGGCCGGTAGACGACACCGCTGCGCGCGCCGCGGCGCGCGTCCAGGAACGCGGGGCCGAACCATGCGTCGAGCGGCGTCGGCAGCACGGTGCCGCCGTGGCCGTAGGTGGCGCCTTGGGCGACCGTCGCGTGGCGCTCGAGCACGCACACGCGGTGGCCGGCCGCGCGGAGTTGGTAGGCGGTGGCGACGCCGACTACTCCGCCGCCAATGACGATGACATCCATGAATGACTGGGTTCGGTGCGCACGGACCGCCACCTCGCGAGACGGGGCAAGCGCCGTGCCGTATGCGAAACGCCGGGCGAGAAGCGAGAAGCGAGACGCGGGTAAGGCAAACCGCGCATGATAGCGCCAAACGGGCTGCGATGGCGCCTGCGCGGCGCAAAAGCGGTGCCCGAGCCACGGCACGGATGGCGCGCGCGCCCCTCTCGCGCCTATCGGGGAACGAGTTCCGGGGTATAATCTCGGTCTTCCTTTCGCCTCACGTCGTGACATGCGCGCGCGAACCGCGCGATGCGCGACTCATCGACGCCTACGTCCTTCCATGGCCCACTTCTCGTGCTTCCCCGGTGCTTCGGCGCTTTCCGACTTCCGTCAAACCCGTCTGCTCGAAACGCTCGCTCGCATCGACGCCAATATCGTCGGCGTGAGCGGACGATATCTGCACTTCGTCAACGCTCTGACGCCGCTGTCGGCCGAGGACGAGCAACGCATCGAGGCGCTGCTGCATTATGGCGAGCCCGCCCAAGCCGAAGAGGGGCGCGCGGCGCAAGAGACTTTTCTGGTCGTGCCGCGCATCGGCACGGTCTCGCCCTGGGCGAGCAAGGCGACCGACATCGCGCATCACTGCGGGCTCGCGCACGTGCGGCGCATCGAGCGCGGCATCGAGTTCGCGGTCACGCTGAAGTCGGGGCTCGCGGGCTTGCTGGGCGCAAAGAGGGCGCTCACCGACGAGGCTCGCGCGGCGGTGGCCGCGGCGCTGCACGATCGGATGACCGAGAGCGTCGTCGGCTCGCGCGATGATGCGCTGCATCTGTTCGACGAACTGCCGGCCAAGCCGCTCACCACCGTTGATGTGCGCGCCCAGGGGCGCGCCGCGCTCGAGCGCGCCAACGGGGAATTGGGGCTCGCGCTAGCGGACGACGAAATCGACTACCTCGTCGATGCGTTCGGCAAGTTGGGCCGCAATCCGACCGACGTGGAGCTCATGATGTTCGCGCAGGCGAACAGCGAGCACTGCCGCCACAAGATTTTCAATGCGCAATGGACGATCGACGGGCAGGCGCAGGACGTGTCGCTGTTCCAGATGATCAAGAACACCGAGAAGCTGAACCCGCAGGGGACGATCGTCGCCTATTCGGACAACTCGGCCATCATGGAAGGCGGTCCTGCCGAGCGCTGGTTCCCGCGGCCCGCGAAGGCCGCGGACAGCGTGGCGCTCGACGAGCGCTACGAGCGCCATGTCGAGCTGACCCATACCCTGATGAAGGTCGAAACCCACAACCACCCGACAGCGATCTCCCCATTCGCCGGCGCAGCGACGGGGGCGGGCGGGGAAATCCGCGATGAAGGCGCGACCGGGCGCGGCGCACGGCCCAAAGCGGGCCTCACGGGCTTCACGGTCTCGAACCTCGAGCTGCCCGGCGCGCTCGAGCCATGGGAAAACGCACGCGACTGTGCGCAACCGCTCGCCACGCGCAATCCGAACGAAGCCCATGCACCCTACGGCCGTCCCGGCCGCATCGCTTCCCCGCTGCAAATCATGATCGAAGGCCCGCTCGGAGGCGCCGCGTTCAACAACGAATTCGGCCGCCCCAACCTGGGCGGGTACTTCCGCGTCTACGAACAAAACGTCGGCGGCCAAGTGCGCGGCTATCACAAGCCGATCATGATCGCCGGCGGCATCGGCAATATTTCTGACGCGCATACGCACAAGCACGATCTGCCGGCCGGCTCGCTGCTCGTGCAGATCGGCGGTCCCGGCATGCGCATCGGCATGGGCGGGGGTGCGGCCAGCTCGATGGCGACGGGCGCGAACACGGCCGAGCTCGATTTCGACTCGGTTCAGCGCGGTAACCCCGAGATCGAGCGGCGCGCGCAGGAAGTGATCAACGCGTGCTGGCAACTTGGCGCGAACAACCCCATCCTGAGCATCCACGATGTAGGGGCGGGCGGGCTCTCGAACGCGTTTCCCGAGCTCGTCGACGGCGCAAACAAGGGCGCGCGTTTCGAACTGCGCCAAGTGCAGCTCGAGGAAACGGGCCTGTCGCCGCGCGAAATCTGGTCGAACGAAGCGCAAGAACGATACGTCTTGGCTATTGCCCCGGCCGATCTACCGTTGTTCGAAGCGATTTGCGCGCGTGAGCGCTGCCCGGTGGCCGTGGTCGGCGTTGCAACGCAAGAGCGGCAACTGCAGTTGATCGATGCGCATGCGGAGGGCGAAGCCGCCTATCCGGTCGACATGCCGATGGACGTGTTGCTCGGCAAGCCGCCGCGCATGCACCGCGACGTCCAGCGCGTGAGCACCGAACGCGCGCCGGTCGACGTAACGGACCTCGCTCTGGCCGATCTCGCCGTCTCCGTGCTCAAGCATCCCACGGTTGCGAGCAAGTCCTTCCTCATCACGATCGGCGATCGCTCGGTCTGCGGTACGAGCGTGCGCGATCAACTCGTGGGCCCGTGGCAAGTTCCCGTCGCCGATTGCGCGATCACCGCTGCCGACTACGCCGGCTATCGCGGCGAAGCGATGACCATGGCCGAGCGCACGCCGCTTGCCGTCATCGATGCGCCCGCTTCGGGCCGCATGGCCGTCGGCGAAGCCATCACGAACATCGCCAGTGCGCCGATCGCATCGCTCGACAAGCTGAAGCTGTCCGCGAACTGGATGGCCGCCTGCGGTGTGCAAGGGGAAGACGCCGCATTGTTCGACACGGTCAAGGCGATCGGCATGGAGCTGTGTCCCGCACTTGGCATCAGCATCCCGGTGGGCAAGGACTCGTTGTCGATGAAGACGAAATGGGATGAGCACGGCGTGGCGAAGGAAGTCGTCGCGCCCGTGTCGCTGATCATTTCGGCGTTCGCGCCCGTCGACGATGTTCGCCGCCATTTGACGCCGCAATTGCGCCGCCACGACGAAGTGGGTGATTCGGTCCTCATCGTGATCGACCTCGGCCGCGGCAAGCACCGCTTGGGCGGCAGCATTCTCGCGCAGGTCACGCAGCAAGTGGGCGACAGCGTGCCCGACGTCGACGACGCGCAAGACTTGAAGCGCTTTTTCACGGCAATCCAATCGTTGAATGCGAGCGATCGCTTGCTGGCCTATCACGATCGGTCCGACGGCGGCTTGTGGGCCACCGTGTGTGAAATGGCGTTTGCGGGCCACGTTGGCGTTTCGCTTAATGTGGACATGCTCGCGCTCGATGCGGCGCACGAGTTCGACTACGGCGATGCCAAGGATTGGGCGAAGCAGACGAGCGGCCGGCGCGACGATTTGACGTTGCGCGCGCTGTTCTCCGAGGAACTCGGGGCTGTGGTGCAGGTGCGCGCGGCCGATCGTGATGGCGTTCTGGCCGCGCTGCGCGAGCACGGCTTGAGCGCTTGCTCGCATGTGATCGGCAAGCCCAACGAACGCGATGTGATCGAGGTGTATCGCGACGCGAAGAAGATCTACGAGGCGCCGCGCGCCGAGCTGCAGCGCGCCTGGACCGAGGTGAGCTGGCGCATTGCGCGCCTGCGCGACAATCCCGCCTGCGCCGACGCCGAATACGACATGCTGCTCGATGCGAACGATCCGGGCCTCTCACCGCATCTCTCGTTCGATCCGAGTGACGATATCGCGGCGCCGTTCGTGCAATCGGGCGCGCGTCCGCGTGTGGCGATCCTGCGGGAGCAGGGCGTCAACTCGCATTTGGAAACGGCCTATGCATTCGATCGCGCCGGCTTCGATGCCTACGACGTCCATATGAGCGATTTGCTCTCTGGCCGCGCATCGCTCGGCGATTTCACCGGTGCGGTGGCGTGCGGGGGCTTTTCTTACGGCGACGTGCTGGGCGCGGGCGAGGGCTGGGCGAAGACGATTCGCTTCAATCCGCAGCTTGCCGACATGTTCGCCGCCTTCTTCGATCGGGCCGATACCTTTGCGCTCGGCATCTGCAACGGCTGCCAAATGATGAGCAGCTTGGCCTCGATGATTCCCGGCGCCGACGCCTGGCCGAAATTCACGCGTAACAAGTCCGAAAAATTCGAGGCGCGCTTCTCGTTGGTGCGTGTCGAATCGTCACCGTCGATTTTCTTCGCGGGGATGGAAGGCTCGCACATTCCCGTGGCGATCGCGCACGGCGAAGGTTTCGCCGATTTTTCGCAGCAGGGCGACCCGGCCCGCGCCGCCGTGGCGATGCGCTTCGTCGATCATCGCGGCGAGGCGACCGAGGGTTACCCGTTCAATCCGAACGGCTCGCCCGAAGGGATCACGTCGGTCACGACGCCGGATGGGCGATTCACCGTGCTCATGCCGCATATGGAACGTGTCCATCGCACGGTGCAAATGAGCTGGCACCCCGAGGGCTGGGGCGAAGCGAGCCCGTGGATGCGCGTGTTCCGCAATGCACGGCGCTGGTTGGGCTAAATTGCGAGCGTCGTAGGAACGCCGCAGAAAGACCGCAGAAAGACAAATGCCGCCCTCGGGCGGCATTTGTCATGGGTGTCACGGCAAAGGCAAGCCGTGCAGCCGGCGGCGATCGATTTACTCGACCTTCGCCTTGGCGCGCAGGTTCTGTTCGAACGCTTGCAGCTTTTCCTGCTGCATCTGCTGGACGATTTGGCCCTTGACCTGATCGAGCGGCGGCGGCTTGACGGCGCGAATATCGTCGACGCGGATGATATGCCAGCCGAACTGCGTATGCACCGGCGTATCGGTCATCTGGCCTTTTTGCAGCTTCTCTGCCGCAGCCGCGAATTCCGGCACGTAAGTCTTGGGATTCGCCCAATCGAGATCGCCGCCGTTCTTGCCTGAACCCGGGTCCTTCGAGAACTGCTTGGCGAGATCTTCGAACTTGGCGCCGCCCTTGATCTTGGCGATCAAATCCTTCGCCTGTTGCTCGTTGTCGACGAGGATGTGATGCAAGTGGTATTCATTGCCGCCGACCTGCTTGATCAGCTCGTCGTAGCGCGCCTTGACTTCGGCATCGCTCGGCTTGTTCTTCGTGACGTAGTCTTCGATCAATGCACGCAGCACGACCGTTTGCTGCGCCACGGCCACCTGCGCCTTGACGTCGGCGCGCGCCGGGATGCCTTCGCGAACCGCTTCTTGCATGAGAATTTCGCGATTGACGAGTTCGTCGCGCACGGCTTGGTGCAATTGCGGAGTGTCCTGCTGACCTTGCTTCACGAGTTGGCTGATCAGCGCGTCGGCGCGTGACTTGGGAATGGCAGTACCGTTGACGACGGCGACGTTCTGCGCGAAAGCCGGGGCCGCTGCGAACGCGGCGACCAACACGCAGAGACGGGTCTTTTTATGGATCATCGGGAATTCCTAGCGTTCCTGTCGAAAAAAATCGGTGGAGGGAGCGCCCCGTGCTTGCCGCCGTGTCGAAGGGGGACGGGGGCGCTCGAGCGTCAAG
Source organism: Paraburkholderia sp. (assembly GCA_004322045.1). Taxonomy (GTDB): domain Bacteria; phylum Pseudomonadota; class Gammaproteobacteria; order Burkholderiales; family Burkholderiaceae; genus Trinickia. The sequence continues at coordinate 323,838 of SCRN01000040.1, read as the reverse complement.
CAACGACGGCGTGAATCACGCGTCGGGCAGCCGAGAAAATTCTTCCGGCGTGTAGGCCGTAATGGCGAGCGCGTGAATCCCGCGTTGCATGACGTCGGCCAGCGCATCATACACTAGGCGGTGCCTGGCCACGCGGGGCTTGCCCGCGAACGCACTGGCGACGATTGTCACCGAGTAGTGCCCGCCAGCCGAGGCGCCCGCATGTCCCGCATGTTGCGCGCTGTCGTCGCGCACGGCGACCGACTCCGGGGCGAACGCGGCAAAAAGGCGCTTCTCGATGAACGCGGCGCGGGCATCGGGCGATGCGTCGACGAAGGCGCGGGCGTCGCTCATTGCTCTTCCTCCTTCATGTACTTGGTCAGCCACAGGCTTTGCGCGACGATGAAGACGAACATCGCGCCGGTCGTGCCGAACAGCTTGAAGTTGACCCACTGCGCCTCGGTGAAGTTGCCCACGACATAGAGGTTGACGACACCGAGCGCGACGAAGAAGAACGCCCAGGCCAGATTCAATTTGTCCCAGATGGGGGTGGGCAGCGTCAGTTGCTTGCCCATCATCGTTTCGATCAGGTTCTTGCGGAAAGCGTAACGAGCCACGGTGAGGCCGACGGCGAACAGCCAGTAAAGCGCCGTCGGCTTCCACTGGATGAACTTCTGATTGTGCAAGACGAGCGTGGCGCCGCCGAACACGACAATCACCGCCAGGCTCACCCACAACATCGGATCGACCTTGCGGTGGCGAAACGCGACCCAAGCCACCTGCACGAGCGTTGCGGCAATCGCGACCGCTGTGGCCGTAAAGATGCCCCACAGCTTGAACGCGACGAAAAAAAGGATGATCGGGAATAGATCGAAGAGAAATTTCATGAAGGCGCAAGAGTCCCAAAGCGTCGTTGGACGGGGGCCGTGCGTGGCGCCCAATTGCGGTGCGCACGGCCGCTAGGCGGCAAGACGACCCCTCGCCGCCTACCTACTTGGGCTCGAATTGTAGCGCAGCCGAATTGATGCAGTAACGTAGGCCGGTCGGCGCAGGGCCGTCCTCGAAGACATGGCCGAGATGCGCGCCGCATTGCTTGCAGCGCACCTCGATGCGCAGCATGCCGTGCGAGCGGTCGGTGCGCTCTTCGATGACTTCGCCGTTGAGCGGCTTGAAATAGCTCGGCCAGCCGCAGCCGGCGTCGAACTTCGTCGACGATTCGAACAGCGGCGTGCCGCAGCAAACGCAATCGTAGACGCCGCCTTCCCAATGGTCCCAGTAACGCCCGGAAAACGGCCGCTCGGTCGCGGCATGGCGCGTCACTTCGTATTGCATGTCGGACAATTGCTCGCGCCAGGCCTCGTCGGGCTTGCTGACATCGTACGTTTCGCGCGTTGCGTCGGAAGAATCGGGCATAGCGGTAGGACGTTCATTCATATCGATGTGTCTCCGGTAAGCGGCGCGGCTTTTGGCGCGCCGGGTTGAGCGGGCGTTCGCGGCTCACGACGAACAGCTCACTTCGAGGGCGCCGGCCCAATCGGGCGGCAGCGCTGCGTAGGCTTCGTTCTCGGGCTGCTCGTCGAACGGGCGGCGCAGCACGGCGGCAAGGCGCTCGAACTCCGAGAAATCCTTTTCCTTCGCACGCCGTATCGCCGTTTCGGCCAGATGGTTGCGCAGCACGAACTTCGGGTTGACGCGATTCATCGCCTCGCGCCGTGCATCGTCCTCGCGCGGCTCGAGCGCGAGCCGCGCCCGATAATCGGCGAGCCAGCCGTCGATGCCGGCCAGATCGAGAAACAGATCGCGCACGGGCGCGTCGCCGCTCGCATCGCGCTTGGACACCTGCGACAGACGCCGGAACGTCAGCGTGAAGTCGGCGCGGCTCGCATGCATGAACCCGAGCAAGCGATCGGCCAGTGCGGCGTCGCCTTCGTGCGTCTCGTCAAGGCCCAGCTTCGTGTGGAAGCGGCGCTCCAGCGCCGGGCCGAAATGCCCCTTGAAGCCGTCGAGCGTCGCTTGCGCATCGGCGACCGAGCGGTCCGAACGCACGGCTTCATCGTAGCGCTCGCCGATCAGCGGCATCAGCGATTGCGCGAGGCAAAAGCAGTTCCAATAGGCGATTTGCGGCTGCGTGCGGTAGGCATAGCGGCCTTGCGTGTCGGAATGATTGCAGATGTAGCCGGCGTCGAAGCCGTCGACGAAGCCGAAGGGGCCGTAATCGATCGTCAACCCCAAGATCGACATGTTGTCGGTGTTCATGACGCCGTGGCAGAAGCCCACGGCCTGCCATTGCGCGACGAGTTCCGCCGTTGCCGCGACGACGCGATCGAGCAGCGCGAGGTAAGGATCGTCGGCTTCGCGGCAGGCGGGGTAGAAGCGATCGATCACGTGGTCAGCCAGCGCGCGCAGGTCGTTCGTGCGGTCCGCGGCGTAAAAGTGCTCGAAGTGGCCGAAACGCACGAAGCTTGGCGAGACGCGCGTGAGAACCGCCGCCGTTTCGATCTCTTCCCGGCGCACGGGTTGATCGGAGCCGATCACGCAGAGCGCCCGCGTCGTCGGAATACCGAGATGGTGCATCGCCTCGGAGCACAAGAACTCGCGAATCGACGAGCGCAGCACGGCGCGGCCGTCTCCCATGCGCGAGTATGGCGTGCGGCCGCTGCCTTTCAGTTGCAGCTCGTAACGCTTGCCCGCGTGATCGAGCTCGCCGAGCGAGAGCGCGCGGCCGTCGCCGAGTTGCCCCGCCCATACGCCGAACTGGTGCCCCGAGTACACGGAAGCATAGGGCAAGGCCTCGTGCTGCCATTCGCGCGTGGCGTTGCCCGTGAAGAGGTCGGCGAAGCCCGGATCGGCGGCGATCGCCGGATCGAGGCCCAGCATGCGAGCCACGTCGGCGGAAAAGCCGACGACGTACGGCGCGGGCAGCGGCGAGGCGGGCAGGCGCGTGTAAAACGCACTGCCCAAGCTCGCGAAAGCATCTTGGCGCTGGGCGAATAGGGTTTCGATGAGCGCCGAGAGGTTCGTGGACGATTCGGCGATGCTTGGGGAAAACGACATATTGAGGGCCTCGGTGTTACCCGATATTGTAAGTCGCCGCCCCGCGGCGCGCTGAGCACGGCTCGAGTCGCGCGAGCGCCCGTTGGGCTGGGCTGTCGCAGGTTGCAACGAATCGACACATACACATATAGACAGGACCGTCCACCCGCGCGAGGAGACCGCCGATATGCCAACGCCGTTGCTGGGCCAGATGATGGACGTACCGCTGAACGTATCGACGCTGCTCGCGCACGCCGCCCGGTACGCCGCCACGACCGAAATCGTGTCGCGCCGCATCGAGGGCGACATTCATCGTTACACCTACCGCGATTGCGAACGGCGCGCGAAACAGCTCGCTCAAGCTTTGATGCGGCTCGGCGTCGAACAGGGCGATCGCATCGGCACGCTCGCGTGGAACGGCTACCGCCATCTCGAAGCGTATTACGGCACGACCGGCTTCGGCGCCGTGTGCCACACCATCAACCCGCGGCTTTTTCCCGACCAGATCGCCTACATCGTCAACCACGCCGACGACCGCTACGTGTTGTTCGACACGACCTTCGCGCCGCTCGTGGCCACGCTCGCGCCGCGCTGCCCGAACGTGAAAGCATGGATCGCGCTGGCGGCCGATGCGGACGTCCCGGCGCTGGATGCAGCGGTGCTCGGCTACGAGACGCTCGTTCAGGCGCAAGACGGCGACTTCGAGTGGCCCGTGCTCGACGAACGGCTTGCCTCGTACCTTTGCTACACGTCGGGCACGACGGGCCATCCGAAAGGCGCGCTCTACTCGCATCGCTCCGTCTACTTGCACGCCCTGGGCGCCGCGCTGCCCGACGCCATGGGGTTTTCCGCGCACGACTCGGTGCTGCCGGTCGTGCCGATGTTCCACGTGAATGCGTGGGGCATCCCGCACGCCGCGCCGCTTGCCGGCGCAAAGCTCGTCCTGCCGGGCAAGGATCTGGACGGCAAATCGTTGTTCGAGTTGATGCAGGCCGAACGCGTGACCTTTTCCGCTGGGGTGCCGACGGTTTGGATGAGCTTGCTGTCGCACGTTAAATCGATCGGGGCGCGATTTTCATCGCTCGAGCGGACGGTCATCGGCGGTTCGTGCTGTCCCCCATCGATGCTCGAATCGTTCGAGGATGATTACGGCGTGCGCGTGATCCACGCCTGGGGGATGACGGAGATGTCGCCGCTCGGCACGCTCGCGCGGCTCAACTGGGAGCAATCGCAGCGTCCGCTCGCCGAACGCCGCCGCCTGCTGCAAAAGCAGGGCACGGTCATATGCGGCATCGACATGAAGATCGTCGGCCAGGACGGGCGCGAATTGCCGCGCGACGGCGTGGCATTCGGCGACCTGCACGTGCGCGGCCCATGGGTGATCGACCGATATTTTTCGACCGAGGAATCGCCGCTCGTCGACGGCTGGTTCCCCACCGGAGACGTTGCGACGATCGACCCGGACGGCTTCCTCGAAATCACCGACCGCAGCAAGGATGTCATCAAGTCGGGGGGCGAGTGGATCAGTTCGAGTGCGCTCGAGAATATCGCCGTCGCGCACCCCGACGTGTCGGAAGCGGCCTGCATCGCTTGCCACCATCCGAAATGGGATGAACGGCCCTTGCTCGTTATCGTCAAACGGCCCGGGGCGGCGCTCACACGCGAGGCGCTGCTTGCGTTCTACGAGGGCAAAGTCGCGAAGTGGTGGATTCCGGACGATGTCGTCTTCGTCGATCAACTGCCGCATACCGCCACGGGCAAGCTGTTGAAGCTCAAGCTTCGCGAGATGTTCCGCGAGCATGTGCTGCCGAGTGCGGGGGAAGGAGCGGCCCATTAATTGATCGTGCGATGATCGACAGGCGGCTGCGACGCCGCATACCAAAGCGAGGCAGCCGTTCATGAAGGGACAGGAAGACGTATTGCTGGTCGTCGATGTACAAAACGATTTCATGCCGGGCGGTGAATTGGCGGTTCCACGGGGCGACGAAATCGTGCCGATCGTCAATCAGCTTGCGACCGGTTTCGAGCACGTCGTATTGACGCAGGACTGGCACCCGCGCGATCACGTCTCGTTCGCGGCCAATCACGACGGCCGCCGGCCGTTCGAGACGATCGCGCTCGCCTATGGCGAACAGGTGCTGTGGCCCGTTCACTGCGTGCAGGGCACGCCGGGCGCGGCGTTTCACGCGGGGCTCGACGCCGAGCATGCTCGGCTCGTGATTCGCAAGGGGTACCGGCGCGCGATCGACAGCTATTCGGCGTTCGTCGAAGCGGATCGGCGCACGCCGACCGGGCTGGCGGGCTATCTCCGAGAAGTCGGCGTCAAACGGGTGTGGTGTTGCGGGCTCGCGACCGACTACTGCGTCGCGTGGTCGGCGCTCGATGCGCGCGCGGCGGGCTTTCACGTCGTGTTGATCGAAGATGCCTGCCGCGCGATCGATCTGGACGGATCGCTGGAACGCGCATTGCGGCAGTTGAGCGAGGCCGGGGTGGTGCGCATGAACGCGGAGCAAGCGATGGCGCTGGCATAGGGCCGAACCGCTCTGAACGGCGCGGCGTTCGATTGCAACGACGGGAGCGATTTGCATGAATTACTTCACCGAACACACCTACCTTGAACCGCGCCGGCTGACGTCCGCGGCGACGCCCGAACGCTTCGCCGCCATCGTCGGCACCGTGGTGACGTCGACGGAGCACGAGATCGTCGGCCGCAACGGCGAGCACCTGCAGTTCTACGTCGACATTGGCAACGGCCTGCGCTACCAGGCCGACGTCAACATTCAATCGAGCGACGGCCGGCCGATCGAGATGTATATCGGCGCCGAAAACCTCGATCCTGTCGGCGTAACGCCCGACGAGCCATTCGGCCCGCCGCAGTACGGCGTGTTTGCCGCCGCGGCGCTGAGCTACGCCGGCATCGGTCTGGCCGACGCGATGTTCAGTCCAGTCAGCGCCGTGCGCATCCAGCAACAACTCGAGGCCGCATTCGCGCAATCGACGTTCGTCGCCGTCTATGGCTTGATCTTCGACGACGGCGGCCCGAACGGCAAAGGCATTCACGAAACGCACTTGAACGTCACGCGCACCCGCCAAGACGGCGCGCTCGCCGTCTACGGCAACGACGCCAACGGCAATGCGCAGCGCAAGTGGTTCTTCTTCAAGTTCGCCGAAGACCATATCGCCGCCTAGCGTGCGGCGGCGGCCTGCGCAAGCCCGGAATCAGCGCTCGCAGGCCCCGGCTCTGCAGGCGAAGAAGGCGGCGGCAAGCGACCGCCGTTGGCCGTTCGACAGGCGGCCCGAGCCCAACGAAGCGAGTATCATCCGTCGCTACCGCCGAAATTGCGGCAATAGCAGCGTGAAGGAGCTGAAATCGTGATTCGTCACATCGTCATGTGGAAATTGAAAGAGACGGCCGAAGGCGCGGGCCGGGCCGAGAACGCAGCCGCCTTGAAGGCGCGTCTCGAAGATTGTCGCGACATCGTGCCGGGCATCTCGCACCTCGAAGTCGGCATCGCCGCGCCGGGGCTCGAATCGACTTACGATGTCGTGCTCGTTGCCGATTTTGCCGATAAAGCCGCGCTCGACGCCTATCAAGTCCATCCGAAACACGAAGCATTGAAGCAGTTCGTCACGGCCGTGCGCGAATCGCGCCAGTGCGTCGATTACGAGGTTTGACGCGTGCCCGCGTATGACATCCGAACGCCAACCCAGCTCGGCTCAATCGGGTTCGCCCGAGGTTTCACCCGCGATGGCGCGTGAGCGCACGATAGAAAGCCCATTCGTCGATCATCTCGGCGTGCGGTTGATCGGCGCGGCGAACGGAGAGAGCGAAGTCGCGCTCACATTGACCGATGAGCAGATGAACACTTGGCATGTCGCCCATGGCGGCGTGACGATGACGCTGGCCGATGTCGCGCTCGCCACGGCGGCTCGAAGCCTCGCCGATGACGGTGTCGGCGTCGTGACGGTCGAGATGAAAATCAACTTCATGCAGCCGGGGCGTGGCGAGTTGCGCGCCTTCGGCCGGGTCCTGCATCGCTCCAGCACGATGGCCTACTGCGAGGGAGAGGTGCGCGACAGCGGCGGCCACTTCGTCGCCAAGGCGCTCGGCACGTTCAAATATATGCGGCGGCTCGCGGTCGGGCGCGATATCGCCGACCAGAAGAGGCGGCCCTCGCCCGGAGCCCACCCCGGTCCAAGCGACGGCTGATCTCACCGCTCAGTGCGCACGGTCGCCGCGTATTCCCTTACACCAGCGAATCGGAAAGAGGAATTGCCATGACTCAGACAAATCGCCGCATCGTCCTAGCTTCGCGTCCGCAAGGCGAGGTTCGCGCCGACCACTTTCGGTTGGAAGAGGCTCCGCTCACCGAGTTGGCGCAAGGGCACTTTCGCGTACGCAACCTGTATCTGTCGATCGATCCATACATGCGCGGACGCATGAACGAGGCGAAGTCTTATGCCGAACCGCAACCCCTGGACGAAGTGATGATAGGCGGCGCCGTGGGCGAGGTCGTGGCGACCAAGCACGGCGGGTTCGTCGTCGGCGACAAGGTGACCGGCATGTTCGGGTGGCAGCAGTACTGCGACTCCGATGGTGCGGGCGTGCGCAAGCTCGAGGGGGCGCAGGTGCCGCTCACGGCGTATCTCGGCGTCGCCGGGATGCCCGGCGTGACCGCTTGGTACGGCCTAAACAAAATCATCGCGCCGCGAGCGGGGCAAACGATCGTCGTGAGCGCGGCCAGCGGGGCCGTGGGTAGCGTGGTCGGCCAATTGGCCAAGCTCGCGGGTTGCCGCGCAGTCGGCATAGCCGGCGGTCCGGACAAGTGCCGCTACGTCGTCGATGAGCTTGGGTTCGATGCCTGCGTCGACTACAAGGCCGGCAACCTCTACCGCGATTTGAAAGCCGCTACGCCCGATGGCGTCGACGGTTACTTCGAAAGCGTGGGCGGGGAGATCCTCGATGCGACGCTCGCGAGAATGAACCCGTTCGGCCGCATCGCGGTCTGCGGCATGATCGCGGGATATGACGGACAGCCGGTGCCGCTCAAGCAGCCGTCGATCATTTTGACGATGCGCCTGCTGGTGCAGGGCTTCATCATCACCGAACATCTGGACGTGTGGCCCGAGGCGCTAGCGACGCTCGCGTCGCTTGTGGCGCAAAAGAAACTGCACTACCGGGAAAGCATCGTCGAAGGGCTCGAACGCGCGCCCGAGGCGTTGATCGGGCTGCTTCACGGCAAGAATTTCGGCAAGCAGCTCGTCAAGATCGCTTGATGATCGCAGGGCGGCAACCGGTCCCAACCGAGCGCCAAGAGGGAGGACTAAATGGAAGATTTCCAGGACAAAGTCGCCGTCGTCACGGGCGCCGCCAGCGGTTTGGGCCGCGCCTTCGCGCAAAAGGGCGCACAGCTCGGCATGAAACTCGTGCTCGCCGATATCGACGGCGATGCCATAAGCGATGTCGTCGAATCGCTGGCCGCGACGGGCGCCGATGTGATCGGTTTGCCCACGGACGTATCGGACGCTACCCAGGTCGAAGCACTGGCGCGTCGCGCGTTGGAGGCATACGGCAAGGTGCACCTGCTGTTCAACAACGCAGGCGTGGGCGCGAGCGGGCTACTGTGGGAAATGAGCGCGAACGATTGGTCGTGGGTGTTCGGCGTTAACGTCATGGGCGTGGCGCACGGCGTGCGCGTATTCACGCCGATCATGCTCCGGCAAAACGAACCGGCGCACATCGTCAACACGGCGTCGGTGGCGGGGCTGATCTCGCCCCCTTCGATGGGTGTCTACAACGCGTCCAAGCATGCCGTCGTCTCGCTCACGGAAACGCTTTACCACGACCTGCGTCGCGTGGGCGCCCCTGTCGGCTGCTCCGTGCTGTGCCCAGCGTTCGTTCCAACGGGTATCGCCGAAGCCGAGCGCTCGCGCCCCGCGCACTGGCGCAACGAAACGCCGCCAACCGCGTCTCAGTTGTTGGCCGGTAGGGAGCTTCGTCGGGCGGTACGCTCCGGCAAGCTCACCGCATCCGACATTGCGGCGGCGGCCTACGATGCGGTGCGCGCCGATCGCTTTTACGTCGTCACGCATCCGGCCATCATGACAAGCGTGCGCGCCCGCCACGAAGAGATCGAGCAAATACGCGCCCCCACTGATCCGTTGCCGCTGTCGTCCGAGCAGCGTTGAGCCGCTCGGCGGCTCGGGCCATTGCGGCTCGGGCATGGCCAATTCGACGTGGAGATACCGATGCAGGCATTCACGATTGCATCCGCAAGTTGGAGCCGCATCGGAGCGGACGCCTCGCTCGTCGCCTCAGCAGGGCGACGGCTTGGCGACGAACGCGAACCGGCGTTCATGGTTGCCGGGGCGCGTCAGACGGTGCGAACCGTCGTCGTCGCTGCGCTCGACGATGTCGAGCTCGAGCGTCGCGCCGCCAATGGCTGCCCGTAGCGCCGTCGTGCCGCGCGTGCCGTAGTCGGGCGTCTCGATGAATGCAGCCGAGAGCGCACGCTCGCGCTCCAGTGCAATGCCCGTGGAGGGGAGCGCCTCGTCGGCGGCCACGCGAGGGTCGCGCATCAATTCGACCAGCGCCTCGAGAGAAGGGGCGCGCGCGCCTTCGACGAGCGCGCTCAGTTGCGCTCGTTTGCGCACGAGCTTGGGCCAAGGCGTATCGAGGACGGCATTCGAGATGCCGTGGGCGCCCGGGGGCAGCAAGGCCGGCGCGCGATCCGCCCGGTTGCAATACCAAGCGAGTTCGCGCCGGAGCAAATCGCCGACGATCAAATTGAAGCCGTTATAGCAGGCGGCGTGCCCGACCAAGGCGTTCAAATAGTCGAGCGGCGCGACTGCCGGCCCGGTCAAATAACCGGCGACGAGCGTGCCTCGGGTCGGGGCATCGGCGCGCCATGCCTGCGGGGCGCGGTAGTTCGTCAACGCCGCGAAGCGTCCGTCGCGCGCGACACCGAGCCAGGTGCCGCCGCCGACGAGATCGCGTCCTGCGAGCACGCCTGCCTGGTCGGGCCACCAATCGAGCGGCGCACTCAACCGCGAAAAATATTCATCGCGGTTGGCGGCGAGCGTGAGTAGGGCGCCATCGTCGGCGTCCGGCCGCCAGTCGAATACGATCAGACACATATGAGGTAGCAGGAAGGTCCGGAAAACGGCCGGTCAGACCTCGCTCGGCAGCGTGTAAGGCAACGGCTGAAACACGACTTGCGGCCCTTCGGCGGCGCCCAGATGAACGGCCCCGCCCTCGAGCGCCGCCAGTTTGATCTCCGCCAGCAAATCGAAGCCGCCGTTCGGCGCGGCAGCCGCATTCACCACCATGCCGCATGGCTGGCCCGGATCCGCTGCGTGAAACAATTCGACGCCGGGCGCGACCGGCTGCTCGAGTGCGCCCGCGTCAAGCGTCGCGGCGCGCTCGACATGGGCTAGCGCCGTGCGCCGCTTGATCGTCCCGCGATACTGGCTGCGCGCGACGACCTCTTGCCCCGGATAGCACCCTTTGCGGAAATTGACGGCGCCGATCACGTCGAAGTTGACCATCTGCGGCACGAACTGCTCGAGCACGCCCGCGGTGATGCGCGGCTCGCCCGCACGGATATCGAGCCAGTCCCAAACGGCCGGAGAGACGCGCGCCAGTTCGCCTTCGAGCCCGGCGAGGCGCGCATCGACGAGCGCTTTCGGCCCGATCCACAAATAGCGGGCGCGCGCCTGCGCATCGGGCACGCGGATCAGCGATCCGGCCGGCCCCGCCACGTGCACATGCACGCCATCGGGCAGAGCATCGAACAGACCGGAGAGCGCCGCACGCACGTCACCCGCGAAGCCGACGACGCCAACCGAATCGGTCACATCGGCCAACTTCGCCTTTGCCCGCAGCACGAACATCGAGAGCCGCTTTTGCACCGACGCGGTCAGATCCTTCGATACGAGCAGGCGCACCGCGCCTTGCGTGCGCCAAGCCAGCATCGACGCGAGCAGGCGGCCCTTGGGCGAGCAGTAACCGGTCAAGCGGGCGCTGGCGGCGTCCAAATGCTCGATGTCGTTCGTGAGTTGTCCGTGAAGGAATGTCGCCGCGTCGTCGCCGAGCGCCTCGATGACGCCGAACTGGTCGAGCGCCGCAAATGCGCCGCCCGAGAGCGCCGCATCGAAATCGGCGGGAGCGGGGCGCGACGGCGCAGGGGAGGGGGAAACGGCAGCGTTTGGTTGGTTCATGGAATTCGTGTCGAGTCAATCCTGACTTGGGCTTAGGCGAACAAGTATTATATGGGGTCCATCCCAGCCTTGTTGCGCATGACCCTGCTGAAGAAATGCCTCGTTTTCGGGGTTGCGTTTGCCATCCTGCTCGGCGCGTCGGCCGCCGCGGGCGGCTACTTTTGGGCCACGCGCCCGCTCGCGTTGGCCGCCCAGACGCTCGATGTGACCATCCAACCGCGCAGCACCGTGCGCGGCGTCGCGGCGCAACTGCGGCGCGGCGGCGTGCCGATCCAGGCCGATCCGTTCGTGCTCATGACGCGCTTGTTGGGCTTGGAGAGCCGGCTGAAATCGGGCAACTATGAGTTCAAAACCGGGGTGACCCCCTACGAGGTGCTGCAAAAGCTCGCGCTCGGGGACGTCAACGAGTCGGTCGTGACGGTGATCGAAGGCTGGACGTTCAAGCGCATGCGGGCCGAGATGGACGCCAACCCAGCGCTCAAGCATGACACGGCCGGCATGAACGACGCGGCCTTGCTCGCGGCCATCGGCGCTGGCGGGCCAGGGGGGTCTCCCGGCACCACCAGCCCCCCCAGCGCCACCGGAGCCGACGTACCTGCCGGAGTCAGCAACCCGCAGGCCGCCAACGCCAACGCCAACGCGGAAGGATTGTTCTTCCCCGATACTTACCTGTTCGACAAGGGAACGAGCGATTTGAACGTCTATCGGCGGGCGTACCGGCTGATGCAGCAACGGCTGAGCGCCGCATGGGCAGCACGTGTGCCCGGCTTGCCGTATCGTTCGCCATACGAGGCGCTCACCATGGCGTCGTTGATCGAGAAGGAGACGGGCAAGGCGGGCGATCGGCCGCTCGTGTCGGCCGTCTTCGCGAACCGGCTGCGCATCGGCATGCCGCTGCAGACCGACCCGGCCGTGATTTACGGCCTAGGCGCGAGCTACGATGGCCATTTGCGCAAGCGCGACTTGCAAAGCGACACACCTTACAACACGTACACGCGCCGCGGCCTGCCGCCCACGCCGATCGCGCTGCCGGGCATCGCATCGCTGCAGGCGGCGGTGAATCCCGCGCAGACGAGCGCACTGTATTTCGTATCGCGCGGCGACGGCAGCAGCGTCTTTTCCGAAACGCTCGGCGATCACAACCGAGCGGTCGACAAATACATTCGAGGACAGCAATAAATGGCGCGTGGCAAATTCATCACGTTCGAGGGCATCGACGGGGCCGGCAAGACGACGCACCTTTCCTGGTTTCGCGAGCGCCTCGAACGCAAGGTGTCGGCCCTCGGCCGCGCCGTCGTCACGACGCGCGAACCGGGTGGCACGGCCCTTGGCGAGTCGCTGCGCGAACTGTTGCTGCACGAGCGAATGGATCTCGAGACCGAGGCCTTGCTCATGTTCGCCGCGCGACGCGAGCATCTGGCCCAGGTCATCGAGCCCGCGCTCGCGCGCGGCGATTGGGTGCTCTCCGATCGTTTCACCGATGCCACCTTCGCCTATCAAGGCGGCGGCCGCGGCTTGCCCCGCGACAAGCTCGAGACGCTCGAGCGCTGGGTGCAGGGCGGATTCGAGCCCGATCTGACCGTGCTGTTCGATTTGCCGCCCGACACGGCTAGCGCCCGCCGCGGCGCGGCGCGCTCGCCCGACAAGTTCGAACGCGAAACGGAGGCGTTTTTCGCTCGCACGCGCGCCGAATATCTGCGCCGGGCACAAGAGGCGCCATACCGTTTTGCGATCGTCGATGCCTCCCAAAGCATCGAACGCATCCGGGCAGTGCTCGGCGAGATCATCGATGCGCTCTGAACGCTCTGAACGCACCGCGCAACGTGAGGCGACCGCATCCACCCGCATGAAGGTTCGACGATGATCTATCCGTGGCAGCACGACGACTGGGACCGCCTGCAGCGCTTGCGCGCTCAATGGCCGCACGCCTTGCTTCTTTACGGTCAGGCAGGCATCGGCAAGTTGCGCTTCGCGCAGCATCTGGCGCAAGGCATGCTCTGCGAAGCGCCGACGGCCAACGGCGAGCCCTGCGGCCAATGCGTCGCCTGCAATTGGTTCGTGCAGGGCAACCATCCCGACTATCGGGCCTTACTGCCCGAGGCGCTGGCCGGCGAAGCGATAGGCGCGGTTTCAGGCGGCGCCGATGACAAGGCCGAGGGCGAAGAGGGCAAGAAAACGCGCACGCTCAGCAAGGAGATCAAGATCGAGCAAGTGCGTGCGTTGCTCGATTTTTGCGGTATCGGCGCGCATCGAGGCGGCGCGCGCGTCGTGCTCGTCTATCCGGCAGACGCGCTCAATGCCGCCTCGGCCAACGCGTTGCTCAAGACGCTGGAAGAACCGCCGGCCGGCGTCGTGTTCCTGCTCGTGTCGGCGCGCGTGGACCGTTTGCTGCCGACCATCGTCAGCCGCTGTCGGCAATGGCCGATGTCGACGCCTTCGGCGCAGCAAGCGCGCGCCTGGCTCGCCGAACAAGGCGTGGCCGATGCGCCCGCGCTGCTGGCCGAGGCCGGCGGCGCGCCGCTCGCGGCGCTCGCGTTGGCCGCCGACGAGAACCGCGGGCTGCGCGAGTTCACGCTCAAGCAATTGGCCGCGGGGCCCGCGTGCGACGCATTCGCCTGTGGTGAAGCATTACAAAAGCTGCCGGTTGCCGTGGTGCTCGGCTGGCTGCAGCGTTGGCTCTACGATCTCGTTGCCGAGCGGGCGGCGCAGCGGCCTCGTTACTTTCCGGCGGCCCAGCGGGAACTGGCGCAGTGCGCCGCGCGCATCGACGCCAATGCCTTTGCGCGATTCATGAAGACTGTCACGCGCGAGCGCGCAGTGGAAAATCATCCGCTCAATGCGCGGCTCGTGTTCGAGTCGCTGTTTCTGGGCTACCGCGATTTGTTCGTTTGAAGTTCGATAGGATTCACGATGTTCGTCGATTCGCATTGCCACATCAATTTCGAAGGTCTGGTCGAGCGCCTGCCGCAGGTGCTCGAAAACATGCGCACCCATGATGTGACGCACGCGCTATGCGTCAGCGTCGACTTCGAAACGCTGCCGAGCGTGTTGAAGGTCGCGCAGGCGTATGAAAACGTGTATGCGTCCGTGGGCGTGCACCCGGACCACGAGGACGCGCGTGAGCCGACGCTTGCCGAACTGATCGAGCTTGCCGCTCATCCGAAGGTGGTCGCCATTGGCGAGACCGGCTTGGACTATTACCGCCTAGAAGGAAGATCGATCGCCGACCTCGAATGGCAACGCGAGCGGTTTCGCACGCATATCCGCGCGGCGAAGACGACGATGAAGCCGCTTATCGTCCATACGCGTGCATCGGCGGACGACACGCTGCGCATCATGGAGGAAGAAGAGGCGCACGTGCCCGGCGGCGTCATGCACTGCTTCACGGAGCCGTGGGCGGTGGCCGAACGCGCCTTGGCTCAGAATTTTTACATTTCGCTTTCCGGCATCGTTACCTTCAAGAGCGCGACAGACGTGCAAGACGTTGCCCGCAGGGTGCCGCTCGAACGGCTTCTGATCGAAACGGATTCCCCCTATTTGGCGCCCGTGCCATATCGCGGCAAGCCCAATGAACCTGCGTACGTCAGTTATGTCGGACGTTACATCGCGCAGGCGCGCGGCATGCTCGACACGGAACTCGGCGCCGCGACGACACAAAATTTCTTTCGCTTGTTCCGCATTCCGGCGCCACATGGCGTTTGAGCGAGATTGAAGCGAAACCGAACCCCCGATACGACCAAACAAAGGTAAACAAAACTCAACTATGTTCACGCACTCGTCGCTGCCGTTCATCTTCCGCCGCATGTTGCACCGGTCCGCCGCCCTCGCCTGTGCGGGCGCGCTTGCTTCGCTCGCCGTTGCGGCGCACGCATCGGACGTCGATTCGCTCGTCAAAGCCGTCAAATTCGACGACGTGAATGCGGTGCAAAAGGCGCTCGCGCATGGCGCCAATCCGAACGCGACCGACAAGCAGGGCATGCCGCTCATCGTGCTGGCGGCGCGCGAAAAATCGGATAAAGTCGCCAAGGCGCTCATGGCCGATTCGAAGACGGACGTCGAAAAGCTCGACGCCGCGGGCGAAAACGCAATGATGCTCGCGGCGCTCAACGGCGATGCCGATCTGGTGAAAGCGCTGATCGCGAAGGGGGCAGAGGTGAACAAGAAGGGCTGGGCGCCACTTCATTACGCCGCTGCGAACGGTCACGACGACATCGTGCAACTGCTCCTCGACAACTCTGCCTATATCGACGCCGGCTCGCCGAACGGCACGACGCCTCTGATGATGGCCGCGCGCGGCAATCATCTTTCGACCGTCAAAGTGCTGCTCGATGCGGGCGCCGATTCGCGCGTGAAGAATCAACTCGGCTTGACGGCGCTCGATTTCGCCACGCGCTACCACGCCAAGGACGTGGCCGAGGGGTTGCGGGACATGTACGCGCGGGAGGCGGCCGCCGCTTCCGCTGCATCTGGGGCAGCTATTCCGGCTCAAAACGGTGCAAAATAAATACTTTTCGCTTCGGCGCGCTTTGCCGGGGCAATGCGCAGTACGTGTTCACCGCTCGGAGAAAAGGAAGATTATGTTGCGGGCTTTGATATGCGCGGGCACGTTGGCGCTGCCGCTTGCCGCGATGGCGGCGCCGACGACGGCCACGCTCGGGGGGGGCAAGTTCACGGCCGGCGATTTGCATAAGCTGTGCAGCCAAACCGACGCGATCTCGCGGGCGGCTTGCGTGTCCTATATCAAGGGGGCTGCAGACGGCGTATTCAATACGATCGACGCCATCGGCGGCACGACCGGCCCCCGCGTGGGCCAGTATTTCTGCCTGCCGGATCGGATCGAGCCGCAACGGCTGGTGGACGCGGTTCGCCGGTACGTCGCCGACAACCCCGATGCCGCCGGCTATAACGCAAGCACGGCCGTCTCGCTCGGGCTCGAGAAAAGCTTCCCGTGCAAGGGCGACTAGCCGCCTGCGCATCCAGCGAACCATGGGCCGACTGATCGCCGTATCGAACCGCGTGGCAACGCCCACCGAGACCAAGGGCTCGGCGGGGGGGCTCGCTGTCGGCATCTTCAGTGCGCTCAAGGACATGGGCGGCGTATGGTTCGGCTGGAGCGGCGACGTGGTCAGCGAAGCCGTCGCCAACGCGGGGCCCACGCTCAAGGACGAAGGCCCGGTGACGTTCGCCACCGTCGGGCTGACGCGGCGCGATTACGATCAGTATTACCGCGGCTTTTCTAATGCGACGCTGTGGCCCGTGTTCCACTATCGCAACGACCTGGCCGCTTATGAGCGCGAGGAATACGCGGGCTACCGGCGCGTCAATGCCTGGCTGGCGCACAAGCTCGCCAAGCTCGCCGAGCCCGACGACATCGTCTGGGTCCACGATTACCACTTGATCCCGTTTGCCGAGGCGTTGCGGCGCGAAGGCCTGCGCAACCGCATCGGCTTTTTCCTGCATACGCCGTTTCCGTCTCCCCAGATCCTGCTGAACGTGCCGCCCCACCAGGATCTCATCAAGTCGCTCTGCTGTTACGACTTGGTGGGCTTTCAAACCGACACCGATCGCGTGGCGTTCCACGACTACATCGTCCGTTATGCCGGCGGCACGGTCGACGACGATGGCGTAGTGCAGGCCTACGGGCGCCGTCTTCGCACCGGCGTGTACCGGATCGGCGTGTTTCCGGACGAAATTCAGCAGGAAGCCGCTCGCAACGAGAGCCGTCAGCAAGTGCTCGAACTGAAGCACAGCCTCGAAGGCCGAAAGCTCGTCATGAGCGTCGATCGCCTCGATTATTCGAAGGGGTTGATCGAACGATTCCGCGCCTTCGAGCAACTGCTCGAGCGCGCGCCGCAGTGGCGCGAGAACGTCACCTTCGTTCAGGTGGCCCCGCCCACGCGGGCAGATGTGGAAAGCTATCAGCGCATCCGTCACAACCTCGAATACGAGGCCGGGCGCATCAATGGCCGCTACTCGGGGTTAAACTACACGCCGATCCGCTATCTGAACCAGCGCTTCGCGCGCTCGCATTTGATGTCGATGTGCCGCGAGTCGCAGGTCGGCTTCGTCACGCCGCTTCGCGACGGGATGAATCTGGTCGCAAAAGAGTACATCGCTGCGCAGAACCCCGACGATCCCGGCGTGCTGGTGTTGTCCGAGTTTGCGGGCGCCGCCGCCGAGCTATGCGCAGCGCTCATCGTCAATCCGCACGACATCGCAGGCATGTCCGAGGCGCTCGAGCGCGCGCTGTCGATGCCGCTTGCGGAACGCAAACATCGCCACGAAGTCAATATGGCGGTGCTGCGACGAAACGACCTCGGCGTTTGGCGCGACACGTTCCTGGCCGATTTGCGGGGGCCTTGAGCCAGGGACGGCGGGCATGACGCGCGGGACGGTACCGCTCGCGACATGCTCGACGCCCGCCCGACGCCTGTTTCACGACTGTAACAGCGCGCAGTAAATGAAAAGACGCGGGACGATGGCCGCGTCGTACCAAATAATTGAGGCCAAGGGTGCCGCGTCCGGTGGGTTCCGCATGGAACGACGACCTAGCGCGGCCGAGCAACCGGCCGGACCCGCTCGCGCTGAGAGCGAGCCGAAGTCCTTCTTGCATGGAGTCGATCGAATGAGAATTGCCCAAATCGCGCCGCTGACCGAATCGGTGCCGCCCAAGCTGTACGGCGGCACGGAGCGCGTCGTCTCGTATATCACCGAAGCGCTCGTCGATCTGGGCCATGACGTGACGCTGTTCGCGAGCGGCGACTCGAAAACAAGCGCAAAGCTCGAGGCCGTCTGGCCCCGCGCGCTACGGCTCGACCCCGCCATTCGCGACCGCATCGCGCCGCATATGTTGCTCATGGAACTCGTGCGCCGGCGCGCCGAGGAGTTCGACGTCCTGCATTTTCATATGGACTATTACTCGTTCTCGCTATTCAAGCGCCAAGAGACACCGTTCGTCACGACGCTCCACGGCCGGTTGGATTTGCCCGAGCAACAGCCGGTATTCGACACGTTCAATACCGCGCCCGTCATTTCCATATCGAACGCACAGCGCCACCCGATGCCGCAGGCCAAATGGCTTTCCACGGTCTATCACGGGCTGCCCGAGGCGCTTTATACGCCCCAGCCGGTGGAGCAGAAGTACCTGGCTTTCCTCGGCCGTATCTCGCCGGAGAAGCGCGTCGACACGGCGATTCGCATTGCCGCGCATTGCGGCCTGCCGATTCGCGTCGCCGCCAAGATCGATGCCGCCGACCGCGAGTATTTCGAGCGCGAGATCAAACCGCTCTTCGATCTGCCGCATGTCGAATTCATCGGAGAAATCGCCGACGATCAAAAGGCCGAGTTCTTGTCGGGCGCCCATGCGCTGCTGTTCCCCGTCGACTGGCCGGAGCCGTTCGGGCTCGTCATGATCGAAGCGATGGCGTGCGGCACGCCCGTGATCGCCTTCAACCGCGGCTCCGTGCCGGAAGTGATCGACGAAGGCTTCTCGGGTTTCATCGTGGAAGACGAAATCAGCGCGGTCGCGGCCGTGAACCGATTGCATACGTTGCCGCGTTCGCGTGTGCGGCAGCGCTTCGAGGAACGGTTCACGTCGCACCACATGGCGCGGCAATACGTCGAGGCTTATCAAGCCGTGATTCGCGCGCAAAAGCGCTCGCGCTTCAAGGTGATCGATTCGACTTCGGGGGAAGGGGCGTCACACGCCTGAACGACTGAACGAGACTCGGCTCTTTCGACGCTACGTCAGCGCAAAACCGGCCCGCAGGCCGGTTTCGTACGGGTGGTGCCGGCTAGATATTGAGCCGGGTGATCTTCGTGCCTTCGAGGGAGAGGTCGCCCATGAGGCCCGCGTTCGTCATGACGATGACTTCAACGGGCTTGGTCGCTGTCGTCGTATCGATGGCGCCGTTCGCACCCATCTTCAGCACGGCCACCGACGCATCGCCGCCGACCGACCAACCATCACGCGAGCGGAACGAATTGAGCGCGTCATCCGTCATGAATAGAAAGACCACCGCCTTCGATTGCGCGCCTGCTTGCAGACCGAACGAGCCCGACACGGTGTTGTAGTACCCGACGGTCTGGCCGCCTACGCGCAAGGCACCTTCGCCGTATTGGCCGCCCACGACGAAGCCCGCTTGCAGGACCTTCGGGAACACGAGCACGCCACGAGCCTTCTGCACCAGTTCGCGCGAGCCGGGGACCTGCGCATAGAGGCGCGAGAGCGTTGCATCGACGCCCGAGTTGATTTCCTGACGCTTGGACACGTTGCTGCCCGGCGTCGAGCCGACGGGGTTGCCATTGTTGGTGGTCGTGGTGCAGCCGGCCAGCGCGACCGCTCCGACGACGACGGCGGCTGCGGCTTTGAGCATCAAGGTCTGTTTTTGCATGGACTTTCTCCGTTATGTTTCCGTCGGTCAAACCGCTCGACGGCAAGTTCGGACGAAGCGTGATCTCACACAACGCAAGAGAAGGTGAGCACGGCCCATGCCAGGACCCGGCCCGAATTTGCCGGGCCCGGTGCGCCGTAGGAGGCAGGAGGGGGCTCTCAGTGCTGGACGGTGCGTTTGACGACGGGCGGACGCCGCAGCGCCCGCCGGATGCCGGCTATCACGACCCCAACCGCGAAGACGAAAGCGGCCGGCACGATCCAATAGCCGACGAACGCATGCCACAAATAAAGAAACAGCGTGCGGCGCCGCAATGCGTATTCGGCGATCGCCTCCTGCTGCCGCGGCGCATTGGCGGCGAGCACATCGGCCGGGCAACCGAGCGCGCGCGCCTCGTCGGGCTTGCCGCGGCAGCGCGCGGCGTCACCCGCGGCGCGATGCGCGTCGGTGAACTGCCATGTCGTGAGCGCTCGATCGAGGTCGACGATGTTGTAGGACATCTCTTCCTGGATCTCGCGCACAGCGATGATCGCCACGGGAACCGCCCAGAAGACGACGAGGACGAGCCAGCGTCTTACCCAGCGGTTATGTCTCCATGCCATTGAATGCCTCCGCAATGCATTGCGCATCTACGACGAGACGGCGGCCCGATGGCTTGATGTCTTATGTCTGCGGGCCGTCCTGGCGCTCATCATAGAAGAAATGCGACGAATCGTCGCGCCCGGAACACGCAGGCGAGCGTTCGACGTTTCCGACTCGCCAGGCGAGACCGGTAATTTCTTCAATCTTTCCGGTATTTCTGCCCTTTTGTTGCGCAACGAGCCAGTCGTGGCCGATGCGGCCTCGCGAAGCGAGGTCGGAACGGCTCTTGCATGTCGTCGCATGCAAGGTGTCGTTGAAGGCTTTCGCGTGCGCGCCGCTTTTCGCGCGGCAAGCCGGTCGCGAGTGCGCGCCGAATTTACTGCCGCACTTCGCGTGCGGTTTCCATTCCGACGGAGCGTCAGTCATGTCCGTACCGTTTTCCGAGCAGTACAAGGGGTTTGCGATCGATGTGCAGGCATTGCGGCGGGCGAAGGAACCTCATGAGGGCGATGACGTGCCTCGCCACTTCGATATCGTCGTGACGATCTCGCGCAAGGCGAGCGGGGAACGCGCCAAAGCGGAGATGTTCGGCGTGCCGGAGCAGGCTCCGCTAGGAGATCAGATAGAGGCGCACAAGATCGGTGTGCAATACGCGCGCGACATCATCGATGGCAAGATCGACGGCTCTTCCGTCGAGCATCTATAGCAGCGCGAGCAGCGGGCAGCGGGCCCGCTGCGGAAGCGTTGCTCGCCCCCCGCAACTGGACGCAAACCCACGCGGCATGCGGCTGTGCGCGCTTTCGCCTCGTTTCGTATCAGCACAAACCCGAGGTTCGCACGCGCCATCCTTGCGCGCTCCCGCAGAAGGGTCCAGCATAAGCGGTCCCCGGCGCGTGCCGGGGCGCGCTTCGCGTCGACGTGCCAAGCAATGATGCGATGCGGCAATTCTTAGCGTTCCACTCGAAAAATCACGGCTCGCCGCGAGCCGAATAAGAAAGGAGAACCGTATGCTTCACCGCACCCGTCGCCGTTTGCTCGTTGCCGCCGCCGCCCTTGCCTGTGGGGCTCTAGCGCCGCTCGGCGCAACCGATGCGCTCGCGCAGACCGCTAAGAAACCCAAAGTTGCCCTAGTCATGAAGTCGCTCGCGAACGAGTTCTTTCTGACGATGGAAACCGGTGCGAAGGATTATCAGAAGCACAACGCCGCCAAGTTCGATTTGATCACCAACGGGATCAAGAACGAAACCGATACGGCAGCGCAGATCAATATCGTCGAGCAGATGATCAACAGCCACGTCGACGCGATCGTGCTTGCACCGGCCGATTCGAAAGCGCTCGTCCCCGTCGTGAAGAAGGCCGTCGACGCGGGCATCATCGTCGTCAACATCGACAACCGGCTCGATCCGGACGTGCTCAAGTCGAAAGATTTGAACGTGCCGTTCGTCGGCCCCGACAACCGTAAAGGCGCGGAGAAGGTCGGTGATTACTTGGCGAAGAAATTGAAGGCCGGCGACGAAGTGGGCATCGTCGAGGGCGTCTCGACGACGACCAATGCGCAGCAGCGCACGGCCGGGTTCAAGGACGCGATGCAAAAGGTCGGCGCGAAGATCGATTCGGTCCAATCGGGCGAATGGGAAATCGACAAGGGCAATGCCATTGCTTCGGCCATGCTGAACCAGTACCCGAACTTGAAGGCGCTGCTGTGCGGCAACGACAACATGGCCATCGGCGCCGTGTCTGCGGTGCGCGCGGCCGGCAAGCAAGGCAAGGTCTATGTCGTGGGTTACGACAACATCGGCGCGATCAAGCCGATGCTCAAGGATGGCCGCGTACTCGCCACAGCCGACCAATACGCCGCGAAGCAAGCGGTGTTCGGGATCGACACGGCGCTCAAAGCCATCGCGGAGCACAAAAAGCAATCGGAGTTGTCTCAAGTGGTCGAGACGCCCGTCGACCTCGTCACCAAGGCCGGGAAGTAACGGTCGGGTAACGTTAAGTAACGGTCGCTGCCCATGCGGCGTGCGGCGCGCCCAGCGCGGCGCCGCACGCATAGCCGCGCCCGGGCGATTGCGGCCTGCTCAAGAAAGGGCGGAAATCTGCCGTTATCCTCCGACATAAGCGTCATGGCGGCTGGCCGGCGCGTGAAGGCCGGCCCCGCGGCCGGCCCGAGAACGGAAACCCGATGGATTTGACCGACCACGACGAATCGAACGCAGTGCTCAGCGTGACCGGCATCGGCAAGGTCTATAGCGAACCTGTGCTCGCCGACGTCACGCTCTCGCTCTATCCGGGCGAAGCGCTCGCGTTGACCGGCGAAAACGGCGCCGGCAAGAGCACGCTGTCCAAGATCGTCGGCGGACTCGTCGCGCCGAGCGGCGGCACGATGCGGCTCCTGGGCGCGGACTACTCGCCCAAGAGCCGGCACGAGGCCGAAGCGCTCGGCGTGCGCATGGTCATGCAGGAGTTGAACCTGCTGCCGACGCTGACGGTCGCAGAAAATCTCTTCTTCGAGCGGTTGCCGCGGCGCGGCCCGCGCGCCCTCGGTTGGATCGACCGCGCCCGCTTGCGCGAGAATGCCCGCGCGGCCATGGCGCGCGTCGGCCTCGATGCGATCGATCCCGATACGCCCGTCGGCGCGCTCGGCATCGGTCATCAGCAGATGGTCGAAATCGCGCGCAATCTGATCGACGACACGCGCGTGCTGATTTTCGACGAGCCGACAGCCATGCTCACAGCGCGCGAAGTGGACTTGCTGTTCGCGCAAATCGATCGGCTCAAAGCCGGCGGCGTCGCGATCGTCTACATTTCGCATCGGCTCGAGGAACTCGCGCGCGTCGCCGAACGCGTCGCCGTGCTGCGCGACGGGCGCCTCGTGACCGTCGACAGCATGGCGAACATGACGAGCGAGCGCCTCGTTGCGCTGATGGTGGGGCGCGAGATCGGCGAGCGCATCGATCTCGGGGAGCGCCGCATCGGCGCGCCGTTGCTCAAGGTCGAAGGCCTCTCGCGCGGCACGGCGGTGCGCGACGTATCGTTCGAGGTGCGCGAGGGCGAGATCTTCGGTGTGAGCGGCTTGATCGGCGCAGGGCGTACCGAGCTGATGCGGCTCATCTATGGCGCGGACAGGGCCGAGCATGGCGTCGTTTCGATCGGGCGGCCGCCAGCGCATGTGCGAATCGGCTCGCCTGCCGACGCCGTGCGCCACGGCATTGCGTTGATCACCGAAGATCGCAAAGGCGAAGGGCTCTTGCTGCCGCACTCGATCGCCGCCAATGTCTCGCTCGGCAATATGGACAGCGTTTCCCGCTGGGGGCTCGTGCAGAGCCAGCGCGAGCAAGCGCTGGCGCACAAGCAAATGCAAGCGCTGCGCGTGCGGGCGCACAGCAGCGCCCAAAGCGTGAGCGAGCTCTCGGGCGGCAACCAGCAGAAGGTCGTCATCGGCCGGTGGTTGGCGCGCGATGCGGACGTCCTGCTCTTTGACGAACCGACGCGCGGAATCGATGTCGGCGCCAAATTCGATATCTACATGTTGCTTGGCGCGCTGGCCAGGGAAGGTCGCGCGCTCGTCGTCGTATCGAGCGATCTGCGCGAATTGATGCTCATTTGCGACCGCATCGGCGTCATGTCGGCCGGACGGATGATGGGCATTTTCAATCGAGACGAGTGGACGCAAGACGCGCTGCTCGCCGCGGCGTTCGCGGGCCACATGAACGGCTCGCGCTCGGCTGCGCTTTCTCACTCTCAAGACGCACGGAGGCTGTCATGACCGATCCGACCGCGCGCCCCGATGGCGGACCCGCCATCATCGGCGATGCGCCGAGCGCTCGAGCCGCCGGTACCCGGCTCGGTTTTTCGAATTACCTCGGCCTGGCCGGGGCGCTGGCTGCGATGGTGGGTCTGTTTTCCGCGCTCAGTTCCCATTTCCTGACGTACGAAACGTTCAGCACGATCGCCAATCAGATCCCGGACCTCGTCGTAATGTCGGTCGGCATGACCTTCGTGCTGATCATCGCGGGCATCGATCTGTCGGTGGGCTCGGTGCTCGCGTTGGCGGCGTCCGTCGTCAGCGTGGCGTCGCTCAAGTGGGGTTGGGGCCCCGTGCCCGCGGCGCTCATCGGCATGGCGGCCGCCGCCGTGACAGGCGCCGTCACGGGCGCCGTCACCGTGGGCTGGCGCATTCCCTCATTCATCGTCTCGCTCGGGGTGCTCGAAGCGGCGCGCGGCCTGGCCTACCAATTGACGAACTCGCGCACGTCTTATATCGGCGATGCGTTCGATTTTCTGTCGAATCCGATTGCAGTCGGCATCTCGCCCTCGTTCGTGATTGCCGTCGTGGTGATGATCGCTGCGCAACTCGTACTTCAGCGCACCGTGTTCGGGCGGCATCTGGTCGGCATCGGGACGAACGAGGAAGCCGTGCGGCTGGCGGGCGTCGATCCGCGGCCCTATAAGGTCGCCGTGTTCGCGCTGATGGGGGCGCTCTCGGGCCTTGCCGCGCTCTTTCAGATCTCGCGCCTCGAAGCCGCTGATCCGAATGCGGGTGTCGGCCTGGAACTACAAGTCATCGCAGCCGTCGTCATCGGCGGCACGAGCCTGATGGGCGGCCGCGGCTCGGTCATCAGCACGTTCTTCGGCGTCTTGATCATTTCGGTGTTAGCGGCGGGCCTTGCGCAAATCGGAGCGAACGAGCCGACCAAACGAATCATCACGGGCGCTGTCATCGTCGTTGCCGTGGTGCTGGATACCTATCGGAGCCGGCGCAGACGAAGTTGAGCGTCCGGTTCGCAGACTGGGCCGTTTCGTCGCGCGGGGAAACGCGGCAAAACGGCGTCGGAGTAGCATCAACGGGGCAAGTGCCCGGCTCGGCGAGCCGGCAAGAAAAAAACAAGCGAGAGAGTATCGGTAATGGCGACGATCAAGGATGTGGCGGCCATGGCCGGCGTGTCGTTCACCACCGTGTCGCACGTGGTCAACAACACTCGGCCGGTGTCGGCCGACGTGCGCGCGAAGGTCGAGCGCGCGATCAATCAACTCAACTACGTGCCATCGGCGGTCGCGCGATCGCTCAAGGCGCGCTCGACGGCGACGATCGGGCTCGTCGTGCCCAACAGCACGAATCCCTATTTCGCCGAGCTCGCGCGCGGCGTGGAGGACGGCTGCGCGCGGGAAGGCTATTGCATGTTCTTTTGCAACTCCGACGACGACCCGCGCAAACAACGAAACTATCTGCGCACCTTGCAGGAAAAGCGTACCGACGGCCTCATCGTGGCGTCCGCCGGCGAGGATGCGGTGCTGGCCGCGAGCTTGGCCGATATGCGCGAGCCGCTCGTCATCGTCGATCGCAACATCGAGGGGCTGTCGGCCGATCTGGTTCAGATCGACCACGAGCGCGGCGCGTATCTCGCCACGAAGCACCTGCTCGAGCTCGGGCACGTGCGTATCGGTTGCATCGCGGGATCCGTGACGACGGCCGTGAGCGCCATGCGCGTGCACGGCTTCATTCGCGCGATGGCCGAACGCGGCATCGAAATCGAGCCGAGCGCCATCGCGGAAGGCGATTTTACGGGCGCGGGTGGCCAGGAAGCGGCTGGGCGGTTGTTCGACACCGTGCGGCCCACGGCGATCTTCGCCTGCAACGACATGATGGGCATCGGCGCGTTGCGTGTGGCCGCCGAACGCGGCATGCGCGTCCCGCAGCACTGCTCGATCATCGGATTTGACGACATCGAGCTCAGCAGCTATACCTACCCGGCGCTGTCGACCGTGGGCCAATCGGTGCGCGCGCTCGGCGAAGCGGCCGCCCATATGTTGATCGAGCGGATCGGCGGCGCCGTGAGCGGCCCGCCGCGGCGCCGTGTGATCACGCCGCGCCTGATCTTGCGCGAATCGACAGCCGTATTCGCCGGCCCTATGGATGCCGCCTTGTGCGCGTAAGCGCCTGGTGGCCGGCTCGGATCGACGCAAGACGGAGGAATTGCACACGATGACGGAAACGAATACGCGGCAAGCCGGCGGGGAGGGGACCGTGGCGGTGGTCGGCAGCCTGAACATGGATCTGGTCGTGCGCGTGCCGCGGTTGCCCGTGGCCGGCGAGACCCTGGCCGGTCACACGTTTGCGCAAGTGCCCGGCGGCAAAGGCGGCAACCAGGCTGTTGCGGCGGCGCGGCTCGGTGCGCGCGTGGCAATGATCGGGCGCGTCGGCGCGGACGGCAACGGCGCGGCGCTCAGAGCCAGGCTAGAAGCGGAAGCGATCGACTGCAGCGCGCTTGCGACTTGCGAGCACGCCCCAACCGGCGTAGCGCTGATTTCCGTCGACGAAGCCGGGCGCAATACGATCGTGATCGTCGCCGGCAGCAATGGCGAACTCACGCCGGGCGATATCGCGCTGCATGAGGCGGCGCTCGCTCAGGCAAGCGTGCTCGTGTGTCAGCTCGAAACGCCGCCCGCCACCGTGCAAGCCGCGCTCGAGACGGGCCGCCGGCTCGGCAAAACCGTGATCCTCAATCCGGCGCCCGCCGTCGGCCCGTTGCCCGATGCGTGGCTGCCGCTCATCGATTATTTGATCCCGAACGAAGTCGAGGCGGCCGAGCTGACCGGCATGCCGGTCGGCTCGCCGCAGCAAGCGGGCGAGGCCGCCCGCGCGCTGCGCAGCCGCGGCGCGCGCAACGTCTTGATTACGCTCGGCGCGTCGGGGGTGTTGGCAGCGCTCGAGGCGGGCACGACGCACTTCGAGGCGCCGCGCGTCGTCGCCGTCGATACGACGGCCGCGGGCGATACGTTCATCGGTGCATTCGCGGCGCAGCTCGCGCGTGCAACTCCCGTGGAGGCAGCCGTGCGCTTCGCTCAGCGCGCGGCGGCGCTCTCGGTAACGCGCGCGGGCGCGCAGCCCTCCATTCCCACCCTGACCGAGCTCGACGCGATGCGGTGAAAGAGCGGCGCGGCGTCGCTCGACGGCTTCGTCGCGGCGCGCCCCATTTATCGTATCTATCGCTTTCCTCAAGTCCTTCTATCGGC
Source organism: Paraburkholderia sp. (assembly GCA_004322045.1). GTDB lineage: Bacteria > Pseudomonadota > Gammaproteobacteria > Burkholderiales > Burkholderiaceae > Trinickia. The sequence goes on along the minus strand of SCRN01000040.1, from coordinate 296,617 downwards.
GCGCCGTAAACAACGTTCAGAGCAAACGTTTGTATTCGGGCAAGCGCAAGCAGGCGTTTGCCTATTTCGGTTCAGAAACGAGGGACTTTGCATGTTGACGAAAGGTCTGACGATCAAAACGCGGCTTGGCTTGACGATGGCCTTCCTGTCCGCACTGGTGCTGGCTCTCGGGGCGTTGGGCGTATCGGGCATGAGCCGCGCGAGCCATGCCGCGCGCGACATTTACGAGAACCAGATGCCGAGCGCCGTCGCGATCGGGATGGCCGAGAGCTACGCGGCGCGGGAACGCCTCGCGCTGGATCGGGCCGCAATGCATGCGGCAGAGGCGGAAAGCGCGCAAAAGAACTTCGACCGCGCTGCCGTGCTGCACGGCGTGTCGGAAGATTGGTGGAAAAAATACCTGGCGCTGCCGCGCGATGCCGAGGAGGACGCGCTCGCCCGAGAGGCAACGGCCAAGCGCGAGGCGCTGCAAGGCGTGATTTCCGCGTACAAGGATGCGATCAAAGCAAACGACCACGACAAGATCCTCAGCAGCGCCGACGACCTGCAAGGCGCGTTCGTCGCATTGTCCAAAAGCGACGACGCACTGAGTAAGCACCAGTTTTCGCAGTCGAAGGCCGAGTTCGACGCCGCGCAGTCGAGCAGCGACACATTGCGAACCGTCGCGATCGCACTGCTCGTGGCCGCGCTCGCGGCAGCCCTCGTGGCGTATTTGAATCTGCGGTGGGCGATTGCGCGCCCGCTTGCCGACGCACTGTCCAATTTCGACGCGATCGCCGCGGGCGATTTGCGCATGCCCATCGTCGTGCGCACGCGCGACGAGATGGGTCTCATGCTCGAAGGGCTCGCCAAAATGCAGCGTAGCCTGACCGAGACGGTGCGCACCGTTCGCAGCGGCAGCGAATCGATCGCCTCCGCCACCAAGGAGATCGCCGCCGGCAACCTCGATTTGTCGGCGCGCACCGAGCAGCAAGCGGCGTCGCTGCAAGAGACCACGTCGAGCATGGACCAACTGACGGGCACGGTGCGGCAGAACGCCGAGAATGCCCGGCAGGCCAGCGCGCTCGCTGCCAATGCCTCAGAGATCGCCAACAAGGGAAGCGAAGTGGTTGGCCAAGTCGTCGGGACGATGGGGGAAATCAACGAGAGTTCGGCCAAGATCGCCGACATCATCACGATCATCGAAGGGATCGCGTTCCAGACGAACATCCTCGCGCTCAATGCGGCCGTCGAAGCGGCGCGCGCGGGCGAGCAAGGGCGGGGCTTCGCGGTCGTGGCAGGCGAAGTGCGGGCGCTGGCGCAGCGCTCGTCGGGCGCGGCCAAGGAAATCAAGACCCTCATCGACACCTCGGTCGAACGGGTGCGCTCCGGATCGGCTCTCGTGGGCGAGGCCGGCCGCACGATGGAAGAGATCATTGCGGCCGTGCAGCGGGTGACGGACATCATGGGCGAGATCGCCGCGGCCTCGGAAGAGCAGAGCGGCGGCATCGGCGAGGTGGCGCGAGCCGTCTCTCAGATGGACGAGGTCACGCAGCAGAACGCCGCGCTGGTCGAGCAGGCATCGGCCGCCGCGCAATCGCTGCAAGAGCAAGCCGATAGGCTGCGCAGGGCGGTCAGCGTTTTCCAGTTGGCAGACGACGGCAGCGGCCTCGCGCCCCCGGCCCATCGCGCGCCGTCGCCCGCTTCAGGCCAAGGCGCCCGCAAACCGATAGCAAAGCCGGCATCGGGCGCGGGCGCCCGCAACGGCTCAGTGGCTCAAACGTCTACGCGGCCGCACGTTCCCAAGCCCGCCGTCGCCTCGCTCGCGGCGCCGCAGCCCAAGCCCGCTACGGCCGCACGAGACCTGGCGGGCCCGCCTTCTACGTCTTCTACGCCGTCTATCCCAGCATCGGCGAGCGGCCCCAAGCGCGCGACGGCAGCGGCCCCCGCGCCCAAGGTTCTCGCTTCGGCTGCGGCGCCGAAGTCGGCCTCGTCCGACGACGACTGGGAAACATTCTAACCACACTGGGCAGCCAGGGCGGCGATGGCGGCGCGAACCCGCTCGCGCCGCGTTACCGCCCGTCCGTGCCTGCCCGGCTCCAATACAGCGCGTTGCCATTACGGTGGCTCTGCTGAAGAGCGACCGTCCGCTCCATCTGCCCCTCAAAAATATTCGCGCGCGCCAAGCGCTACGTCGGCGCCTCCTGCGCAGCGGCGCAAACCTTTGTGCCTCGCTGTGCGGTCCACACCACTGTGCGCAAGCGAGCGCGCTTGCCGGTGCACGTTACGAGCGCCTCCATTTCTCTACGACCCGAACTTCGCGAAAATTGTAACGGATGCGTACGCGTGTCGTCCGAAACGCCGCCTGGCGCGTATACGGAGAAAGAAAACACAAAGCGCGATCGACTGAAGCGGCGAGCCATCGAAGCGATCGGATGCTGTGCTTGCGAAGGTTGAACCGGCGAGCAGGCACTGCGTGTGCAATGGGCGATGGGACTGTGCGGCGAGCGCGATCGCAGTCGCGAAGCGGGCGATGCGCAGGCGCCATTTCGGAGTGACGACACGAATGCCGTTATGTGAGAAAAGGCCATCGTTGCGATGAAAGCCCACGTAGCGATGAGCGCGAAACGCAGGTCGTGCGCTCGCTCGATGTAAGTTCGAATGTGACAATCGACGACGTGAAGCGCGCGGCGATGCATGTGAGGGCGAGGATGCACGAGCGTGCAAAACATGCGAGAAGCAGGACAAAGATTGTAGGCGACGGTCCGCACATCTCCAAGTTAGGGCACACGTGGATGACCTAGGGCAACGGAGGCAGTGAAAAATAATTTAAAAGGGTTTAGGATGAATTCGAGCGAGGTCGTTTCGGTATTGCCACCCAGTAGACGACTTCGTCCGCAGACTTGGGCGAGGAGGTAGCATGGATATATACAGCAGCTTCGCGGAACGCTTCGAGAAAACGCGGGAGGAGGAATTCTCGCTCGAAGAGTATCTCGCGCTCTGCAAGAACAATCCCGCCGCATACGCGACGGCCGGTGAACGCATGTTGACCGCAATCGGGGAACCAGAGCAAGTCGACACACGCCACGAACCACGTTTGTCGAGGATCTTCGCGAACAAGGTGATCAAGGTGTATCCCGCGTTCCGCGAGTTCTATGGCATGGAAGACGTGATCGAGCAGGTGGTCGCGTATTTCAGGCACGCGGCGCAAGGGCTCGAGGAAAAGAAACAAATCCTTTATCTGCTTGGCCCCGTGGGCGGCGGCAAATCGTCGATAGCGGAACGGCTCAAGCAACTCATGGAGCGCGTGCCGTTCTACGCGATCAAGGGCTCGCCCGTCAACGAATCGCCGCTCGGGCTGTTCGACTACGACGAAGACGGCCCCATTCTCGAAGAGCAATACGGCATCCCTCGCCGCTATCTGAAGAGCATCCTGAGCCCGTGGGCCGTCAAGCGCTTGCACGAGTTCAACGGCGACATCCGCAAGTTTCGCGTGGTGCGGCGCTATCCGTCGATTCTGCGGCAGATCGGCATCGCCAAAACCGAGCCGGGCGACGAGAACAATCAAGACATCTCCTCGCTCGTCGGCAAGGTCGATATCCGCAAGCTCGAGCAGTACGCGCAAGACGATGCCGACGCGTACAGCTATTCGGGCGGCCTGTGTCTCGCCAATCAGGGCCTGCTCGAATTCGTCGAAATGTTCAAGGCGCCGATCAAGGTGTTGCACCCACTCTTGACGGCCACGCAGGAGGGCAACTTCAAGGGTACCGAAGGGTTCGGCGCGATTCCGTTCGAAGGCGTCATCCTCGCGCACTCGAACGAATCGGAATGGAAGGCGTTCCGTAACAACCGCAATAACGAAGCATTGCTCGACCGTATTTTCGTGGTCAAGGTCCCGTATTGCCTGAGGGTGTCGGAAGAGATACGGATCTACGAGAAACTGATTCGCAACTCTTCGCTCGGCAACGCCGTGTGCGCCCCCGGAACGTTGAAAATGATGGCGCAATTTTCGGTGCTCACGCGCCTGCAAGAGCCGGAGAACTCGAATCTGTTCTCGAAGATGCAGGTGTACGACGGCGAAAACCTGAAGGACACCGATCCGAAAGCGAAGTCGTACCAGGAGTACCGCGATTACGCCGGCGTCGACGAAGGCATGACGGGCGTATCGACACGCTTTGCGTTCAAGATCATGTCGCGCGTGTTCAACTTCGATACGGCCGAAGTGGCGGCCAACCCCGTGCACTTGATGTACGTGCTCGAGCAGCAGATCGAACGCGAGCAGTTCCCACCGGAAACCGAGCAGAAGTATCTGTCGTTCGTGAAGGATCTGCTCGCCTCGCGCTACGCCGAATTCATCGGCAAGGAGATCCAAACCGCGTACCTCGAATCGTATTCGGAGTACGGCCAGAACATATTCGATCGCTACGTCACGTATGCCGATTTCTGGATTCAAGATCAAGAGTTCCGCGATCACGACACGGGCGAAAGCTTCGACCGTGCCGCCTTGAACGCCGAGCTCGAAAAGATCGAGAAGCCGGCCGGCATCAGCAACCCGAAGGATTTCCGCAACGAGATCGTCAACTTCGTGTTGCGCGCCCGTGCCGCCAACGGCGGCAAGAATCCGGCTTGGATCAGCTACGAGAAGCTGCGTGTCGTGATCGAGAAGAAGATGTTCTCCAACACGGAGGAATTGCTGCCGGTCATTTCGTTCAATGCGAAGGGTTCTGCCGAAGAGCAACGCAAGCACGAAGATTTCGTCAATCGCATGGTCACCAAGGGCTACACACCGAAACAGGTGCGCCTGCTCTGCGACTGGTATCTGCGCGTGCGCAAGTCGTCGTAACGGCAGGGGAGCTTTAGACAGTAGCGGTAGCAGTAGTAGTAGCAGTAATAGCGGGCGCGACGCGCTCGCGGGTTCGCCGCCCGCGAGCGCCAACCAAGCGCTTCATGCGCAAGCGGCGCGCGAAGTGCGGGCACATCGCCCGCACCAGGGCTCGTCGTGTCGCTTTCGGCGATTGGAAGCGGGAGACTGGATGTGCTTCATCAAATCATCGACCGCAGGTTGGCAGGTAAGAACAAGAGCATTGCGAATCGCGAGCGCTTTTTGCGCCGTGTAAAGAGCTATATTCGGCGCGCTGTCTCGGAGGCGGTGCGCGATCGCAGCATCAAGGACATTCAGAGCACACAGAGCATCACCATTCCGCGCAAGGATATCGCCGAGCCCCAGTTTCGTCACGGCCCGGGCGGCAAGCGCGAGATCGTTCACCCCGGCAATTCCGACTACGTGCGCGGCGACAAGATTCCGCGGCCGAACGGCGGAGCAGGCGGCGGCGGCAGTCAAGCGAGCAACGAGGGCGAAGGCGAGGACGATTTCGTCTTCGAATTGAGCCGCGACGAATTCATGCAGTACTTCTTCGACGATCTCGAACTGCCTCGGCTCGTGAAGACGCATCTGCTCGCCGTGCCCACGTGGAAAAACATTCGCGCGGGCTGGGCGGCGGAAGGCACGCCGAACAACATCGACGTCGTGCGCTCGCTGCGCAGCGCATTGGGCCGGCGCATCGCGCTCGGCGCACCGCTCGTCAATCAATTGCACGAACTCGAACGTCAGTACGAGGCGCTCGCGAACGAACCCGGCGATCACGGGGAAGAGCTCAAGCGCCTGGAAGAAGAGCTGCATCATTTGCGCGGGCGCATCTGGCGCATCCCGTTCATCGACCCGTTCGACCTGCGCTACGTCAATCGCGTGAAGCAGCCGCAGCCGTCGAGCCAGGCGGTGATGTTCTGCCTGATGGATGTTTCCGGTTCGATGGACGAGCAGCGCAAGGACTTGGCCAAGCGGTTCTTCATCCTGCTGTACCTCTTCCTCAAACGTAACTACGAGAAGATCGAAGTCGTGTTCATCCGCCACCATACGCGGGCTGAGGAAGTCGACGAAGAAACGTTCTTTCATTCGACGGAAAGCGGCGGGACGGTGGTGTCGAGCGCACTAGAACTCATGCGCAAGATCCAGAACGAGCGTTATTCCCCGACTGAATGGAACATTTACGGAGCGCAGGCGTCAGACGGGGACAATTGGACCGACGATTCACCCAAGTGCCGGCGGATCTTGCAGGAGGACATCCTGACGAAGGCCCGGTACTTCGCCTATATTCAAGTCGCGCCCGAAGAGCAAAATCTGTGGCTGGAGTATGCGCAGCTTGCGCTGACGGAGCCTCATCTGGCGATGAAGAAGGTCGACGCCGCGGCCGATATCTACCCGGTTTTCCGGGAGCTGTTCGAGAAGCAGGTGGCGACTTCATGACGATTAAGCATCTGCATAACGAATCGCGCGGTTATCAGCCGGAGCGGGGCCGTAAGCGCGCGCAAGAGCCGCAAACACCGGGCGAGCAGCCTGCCAAGCAAGCGTCGGCCGAGAGCGGCGCGGCAGGCTCGACCAAAGCACCTGCACCCGTTGTGGCGCAAAGGGAACCCCGTATGAACATCGCCGACCGCAGACCGTTGCCGTGGCCGTCCGATTGGACCTTCGAATTGATCGAAGAGTACGACACCCACATCGCAGCAGCCGCCGAGCAATACGAGTTGGACGTCTATCCGATCCAACTCGAACTCATCAGCGCCGAGCAGATGATGGACGCCTATGCGTCCGTCGGCATGCCGGTCAACTACCGGCATTGGTCATTCGGCAAGCATTTTCTGGCGACGGAAAAGAGCTACCGGCGCGGCCAGATGGGGCTCGCCTACGAAATCGTCATCAATTCGAACCCCTGCATCGCGTATCTGATGGAAGAGAACACGATGACGATGCAGGCGCTCGTGATCGCGCATGCGGCCTATGGCCACAACTCGTTCTTCAAAGGCAACTACCTGTTCCGCCTTTGGACCGACGCGCACGCGATCATCGACTATCTCGTCTATGGCAAGAACTACATCGCCGAATGCGAAGAGCGCTACGGCATGGATCGCGTCGAGGAACTGCTCGATTCTTGCCATGCATTGATGAATTACGGGGTGGATCGCTACAAGCGCCCGCAAAAGCTTTCGCTCGCCAAGGAAGCGGCGCTGCGCCGCGAACGCGAAGCCTATCTGCAATCACAGGTGAACGAACTGTGGCGCACGCTGCCGTCGCACAATGCGCCGCTCGCCGAGGAAGAGGAAGAGCGCTATCCGCCCGAGCCGCAGGAAAACCTGCTTTATTTCGCCGAAAAGAATGCGCCGCTGCTCGAACCGTGGGAGCGCGAGGTAATTCGGATCGTGCGCAAGATCGGGCAGTACTTCTACCCGCAGCGGCAGACCCAGGTGATGAACGAAGGATGGGCCACGTTCTGGCACTACACGCTGCTCAACACGCTCTACAACCAGGGGCTGCTCGAAGACGGCTTCATGATGGAGTTCTTGCACTCGCACAGCAACGTCATCTATCAGCCGCCCGTGACCAAGCCGTATTACAGCGGCATCAATCCGTACGCGCTCGGGTTTTCGATGATGAGCGACATTCGCCGGATCTGCGAAACGCCGACGGAAGAGGATCGCCGCTGGTTCCCCGACATCGCGGGCACACCGTGGCTGCAAACCTTGCATTACGCGATGCGCAACTTCAAGGACGAGAGCTTCATCGCGCAGTATCTCTCGCCGCAACTCATTCGCGACATGCGCTTGTTTTCGGTGCTCGACGACGATACGCGCGACGCGCTGGAAGTGTCTGCGATCCACGACGACAGCGGTTACCAGCATGTGCGGCAATCGCTGTCGCGCCAGTACGACATGCATCACCGGGAACCGAATATCCAAGTGTGGTCGGTCAATACACGCGGCGACCGTAGTCTGACGTTGCGGCACTTCATGAGCGACAACCGCCACCTCGCGGGCGATAGCGAAGAAGTGCTCAAGCATATGGCGCGGCTGTGGCAATTCGACGTGTACCTCGAGAGCGTCGATGAGAACGGCACGGTTAGGAAACGCTACGACTGCCGCTACGTGCCGCCGCCCGTGCGCCTGTGAGCCGGGGTTAACCGGGTTAACGGGGCTACGGGACTAACCGCGGCTAACGAGCCTAGCCAATGCGGTTCACATGCCGAGAACCGGAACCTACAGTGCATCGTGGAAAATGATCCCGACCGTGTGCCGGCGTCCCGAGCGCAACCGGCTAACCCCGTGACGCAGATTGACGCGGTAAGGACCACGCGTGCCCTGCACGGGGCGCTGACTGACCGCGAAGACGACGGCGTCGCCCTGCGCGAGCGCAACCACCTCGGCGCGAGACTGCATGCGTGGACGCTGCTCGGTCAGCAGAAATTCGCCGCCGGTGAAGTCGCGTCCCGGCTCCGATAGCAAAATGGCCACTTGGATCGGGAAGACCTGTTCGCCGTAAAGATCCTGGTGCAGACAGTTGTAGTCGCCCTCATCGTATTGAAGGATGAGCGGTGTCGGACGTTGCTGGCCTGCGGCGTGGCAGCGTTCGATGAACGTCGCATGCGTCGTCGGGTAGCGAACGTCGATGCCCATCGCCTCGTTCCAGCGGTTCGCGATGGGTACGAGATGCGGGTAGATGGTCGTGCGCAGGCGCTCGATCAGTTGCGGCAGCGGGTACGCGAAGTACTTGTATTCGCCCCGGCCGAAACCGTGGCGGCCCATGACGACCCGACTACGATAAAGCCGATCGCAATCGTATTGCTGCGCGAGCGCATGGCATGAGCCGGGGGCAAGCAGGGCGGGGATCGCGGCGTAGCCGTACGCATCCAGGGATGCTTCGATTGCGGCCCAATCGAGTGCGGTCACCTTGTCCATGACTTGGGCGGCCGAAGCGAAGGCGGCATGGACCGGGCCATCGTCGATAGCGGTTGCGCGGTGGGGTTGGAGGAGAGGGCTCAAGATCGCTTGCGCATTCGGTGGGGAGTACGCCGCCTATCTTGCGCTGATCGTGGCATCGTCGCACACCGTGTCTTGCGCTTTCATTCGATCGCGCCACGCTGGCAGGCACGCAGCGCTTGCCCGGTGCGACGGTGTTAAAAAAGTCACACGTCCGGTCGCATGATCTGCCAGTAAACCCGGCATCGTTGTGTTCGGGTACTCGCGAACCTTGAAATTCTGAAAAGCTTGCTCTAAATACAAAACAATACTTCAAGAAATATTATAAAAATCTGGGCGCCGCATTTCGTCTAAGAAGTCGCGTCTGCCACCATTTCGAGAAGAATCCAGTTCGTACACGCGATCAAGCAATCCGCCTATCAAATGTCGAAATGGAGGAGACCATGAGTCTTAACCGCAGGCAATTTCTCAAACTCACTGGCGGGGCAGCCGTCGGCGTAACCGTGGCTGGGGCTCCATCGGCACAGGCCGCTCAGGTCGAAGCCGGACGAACGACGCTGCCCTATACCCCCAAAGTGATCGCACGCGCCGGGCAATTGCGACCAAACGTACCCCTCGCGTTTACCTTTCCGGATTCGTCATCGCCATGTGCGGTAGTCAAGATGGGGACCCCCGTCCCCGGTGGCGTCGGCCCAGATAAAGACATCGTCGCATTTAGCGTGTTGTGCACTCATATGGGCTGCCCGGTCGCATACGATGCCGCCACACGCGAATTCAATTGCCCTTGCCACTTCAGCAAGTTCGATGCTGAAAAAGCCGGTCAAATGATTTCGGGGCAGGCAACGGAAAAACTTCCCTCGATCGTGCTCGACTACAACGCCAGCAATGGCACGGTACGCGCGATTGCAGTGGATGGGTTGATCTACGGCCGCCAAGCCAACCTGCTGTAGAGGGAGCGATCATGGCTACGAACAAGGATCGGGTGGCACTGCCTCCCGTTCAGGCCCAGCGCACGAATCTGACCTGCCACTTTTGCATCGTCGGATGCGGATACCACGTGTTCAAATGGCCCGAAAATGTCGAAGGCGGGCGAGCACCGAACCAGAACGCATTGGGGCTCGATTTCCGCACCCAGTTGCCGCCGTTGTCGATCGTGATGACGCCGGCGATGCAAAACACGATTACAGACAAGGACGGTCGCCGGTACAACATCATGGTCGTGCCGGACAAGACGTGCAGCGTCAACCGAGGCTTGTCGTCCACACGCGGCGGCCAGCTCGCGAAGGTGATGTACAACCCCGATGGCGGCGTCGCCAAAGAGCGCTTGCGCAGCCCTCGCATGTACCTGTCCGATCAATGGATGGATACGAGCTGGGAAGATGCGCTCGCACTGTATGCCGGCCTGACCAAGAAGATCCTCGATCGCGACGGCCCGTCGGTGCTCGCTTTCGATTGCTTCGACCATGGCGGCGCCGGTGGCGGCTTCGAGAACACATGGGGTACGGGCAAGCTGATGTTCACTGCGCTCAAGACGCCGCTCGTGCGCATCCACAATCGACCGGCCTACAACTCGGAATGCCATGCGACCCGTGAGATGGGCATCGGCGAGTTGAACAACAGCTATGAGGATGCCGAACTCGCCGACGTGATCATGGCGATCGGCTGCAACTCATATGAAACGCAGACGAATTATTTCCTTGCCCACTGGCTGCCGAACCTGCAGGGGCAGACCGTCGACAAACGCAAGCAGCACTTCCCAGGCGAGAGTGTCGCAGCCGCCAAGATCATTTTCGTCGACCCGCGCCGCACGACCACGATTGCGATCGCCGAGCGCGTCGCCGGCAAACCGAACGTATTGCATCTGGACATTGAGCCCGGTACGGATATCGCGCTGTTCGACGGTCTGCTGACCTACGTGGTCGATCAGGGATGGCACGACAAGGCCTTCATCGCGGAATACACCAACGCCTTTGACGATGCCTTGAAGACTAACCGCTTGTCGCTGGACGAGACCAGTCGCATTACCGGTGTGCCCATCGAGCGCCTGAAGCAGGCGGCCGAATGGGCATACAAACCCAAGGCATCAGGACATCGCCCGCGGACCATGCACGCCTATGAAAAGGGGATTATCTGGGGTAACGACAACTACCTGATCCAATCCGCGTTGGTCGACGTCGTGCTGGCGACACACAACGTCGGTCGGCGCGGCACCGGCGTCGTCCGGATGGGTGGACACCAGGAAGGCTACACACGGCCTCCGTATCCCGGCAATACGAAGATCTACGTCGACCAGGAGATCATTCACGGCAAGGGCATGATGTATACGGCCTGGGGCGCGAATCCATTCCAGACGACATTGAATGCGGAAGAACATCGCGCGGTCATCTTGCACCGGGCCGGCATCGTGCGAGAAGCGATGTCGCGCGAGCGTGGCGCTTCGACTGCACAACTCGTGGACGTCGCCTATGACGCCGTAAAGAACAAGGGCGGACTGTTCTTCACGAACATCAACCTCTACCCGACCAAGCTCGCCGAAGCGGCACATCTGATATTGCCGGCGGCACACCCTGGCGAGATGAACCTGACGTCAATGAACGGCGAGCGACGCATGCGGCTCTCCGAGCGCTTTATGGACCCGCCGGGCTCCGCGATGCCGGACTGCCTGATTGCAGCCGCGATCGCAAACACGCTGAAGCGGATGTACGAGGCGGAAGGGAAGAACGACATGGCCGCCCGCTTTACCGGCTTCGACTGGAAAACCGAAGAAGACGCATTCAATGACGGCTTCCGGCAGGCGGGCCAAGCCGGCGTCGAACCAATCGACAGTCAGGGCGGCAAGACCGGCAATCTGGTGACCTACGCGCGGCTTCGCGCGATGGGCAACAACGGTGTCCAGTTGCCCGCCAAGTCATTCGAAGGTGGAAAGCTGATCGGGACCGAAATGCTCTACACGGATGGAAAGTTTGACACGGCCGACGGCAAGGCGCAGTTCAAGCCAGCCAAGTGGACGGGGCTGCCGAAGCCGGTGGCAGATCAGAAGGCAAAGTACCGGTTCTGGATCAACAACGGCCGCGTCAACGAAGTCTGGCAGACGCTTTACCATGACCAGTACAACGAGTTCGTGCGCGAACGCGTACCGATGGCTTTTCTCGAACTCAACCCGGACGACGCGCGCTCGCTCGGCATCACGTCCGGTGACGTCGTCGAGGTCTATAACGATTACGGTTCGACCTACGCCATGGCCTACCTCGAACCGGCGATCAAGCACGGCCAGACGTTCATGCAGTTCGGGCATTTCAACGGCATCATGGGCAACGTGACGACCCCGTGGACGGACCGGAACGTCGTGCCGTACTACAAGGGTACGTGGGCGAACCTGCGCCGGGTGGGGTCCGTTCAGGATTTCAAGGAAACCGTGAGCTTCAAGAGCCGACGTATCGACGCAACCTGAGTGCCCTTGGTTGATATCGGATGCAACGCTGCGCGATGGCGGCTCAACCGCTGTCGCGCCGCTTTTTGTTGCCGGATCGCGGTGTGGTTCGATCGGAGAGGCTGTGCAATGTTCGACGGGATACGACTCAATTTTTTCAGTCGGCAGGGGCCGAGCGATGCAAGATCGATACGGCATCCTGCGCAATGATCTTCTCTTCGTCCGTGGGAATGACGAGCACCACCACACCGCTCGCAGCGCTGCTGACGATTTGGGCATTGCCACCATTCGCTTGCGCATCGAGCGTGACGCCCAGCCACGCTAGGCGTTCGCAGATCGCGGCACGAATTTCGGGTTGGTGCTCGCCGATGCCCGCCGTGAACACGAGCGCATCGAGCCCGCCGAGCGACGTGGCCAAGCGCGCGATTTCACCTGCAATGCGGAAAACGAATAGATCGATCGCTTCGCGCGCCTGCGGCAAGGGGCTTTCCAGCAACGTTCGGCTATCGGCGCTCACGCCCGACACGCCCAGCAAGCCCGACTCGTGATAGAGCAATCGCTCCACATCGGCGAGTTTCCAGTCGCGCTCGCCAAGCAGATGCAATACAACCCCTGCGTCGAGCGCGCCGCAGCGCGTCGCCATCGGAATGCCGTCCAGCGTCGAGAAACCCATGCTCGTGTCGCGGCTCACACCCGCATCGAGCGCACACAAGCTCGCGCCGCTACCCAGATGCGCGACCACGACCTTACCCGCCGCCAGTGGCGGAAAAGCGTGCGCGAGCCGAGAAGCGATGAACTGATAGGAAAGACCGTGAAAGCCGTAGCGCTTGATGCCCGAGTCGAATAAAGACCTCGCGATGGCGAAACGGCGCACGAGGTCCGATTGGCGGTGATGGAACGCCGTGTCGAACGACGCGCATTGCGGCAAGTGCGGCCGCAGCGCCCGAATCGCGCGAATCAGCCGCACGCATTGCGGCTGATGCAGCGGCGCAAGCGGCACGAGGGCCTCGATCGCCGCGAGCGTCTCATCGTCGATGGCGGCTGGCCCCGCAAAGCGATCGCCGCCATGCACGACGCGATGCCCGACCGAGGCGAAATCCTGCAGCGAGAAATGCGTCGAGAACCAAGCGAGCGTTTCGTCGATGACTTCGTGCAGATCGTCGGTGAGCCGCGCGCGCAATTGAATGCGAGCGGATTGTCCATCCTTCGACAAGTCGAGCGTGAGCGGATCGCCGCGCAGATCGATCGCGCCTTTGCCGACATGCACGGGCGTGCCTCTTTCGACGCGAAAGAGCCCGAACTTGATCGTCGACGATCCCGGGTTGAAGGTGAGCAACAGCGGATCGCTCATGAGCGGGCGGCTCCATCGCGCGTGCGTTCGGCCACGAGCTTGGCGAGCGCGGCGGACGCGAGGCGCACGCGCAGCGAATCGGCACGGCTCGTGAGTATGATCGGCAAACGCGCGCCAAGCACGAGCCCCGCGCCGTCCGCGCCGGCAAACAGCATCAGTTGCTTGACGAGCATGTTGCCGGCTTCCAAATCGGGCACGAGCAGGATGTCGGCCTGCCCGGCCACGGGCGAGACGATGCCTTTGGTTTTCGCCGCTGCAAAATTGACCGCGTTGTCGAACGCGAGCGGACCGTCGACGAGCCCGCCCGTGATTTGCCCGCGCGAGGCCATCACGGTCAGCGCGGCGGCGTCGAGCGTGGACTGCATTTTGGAATTGACGGTTTCGACCGCGGCCAGCACGGCGACGCGCGGCAGATCGATTCCCATCAACCGTAGAAAATCGATCGCATTCTGGCAAATGTCGCGCTTTTGATCGAGCGTCGGCGCAATGTTGATCGCGGCGTCGGTGACCACGAGCGGCTTCGGATACGCAGGCACGTCCATCGCATAGACGTGGCTGATGCGCCGTTCCGTGCGCAAACCGGAATCGGGCGCGACCACCGCGGCCAGCAATTCGTCGGTGTGCAAGCTGCCTTTCATCAAAGCGGCGACCTTGCGCGCAGCACCAAGTTCGACCGCGCGCGCGGCGGCCGCATGACTGTGCTCGACGGACTCGATGTCGATGCCGGCAAGGCTCACCTGAGCGGCTTCGGCCGCCGCGCGGATCTTCGCCTCGGGACCGATGAGCAACGGGTCGAGCAGGTTTTCGTCGCGTGCCTCTACGGCCGCACCGATCGCTTCGGGCGAGCAGGGATGCACGATCGCCGTGCGCAATGCGGGCCGGCTTTGCGCGGCACGAATGAACGCTTCGTAGCGGCCATGCTCCGCGGGCGCAGTGCGCAAATGAGCATCGTCCACGAGTGCCTCGCTACTTTTGGAGGACATAGTCACCAGGGGCCTCGGCAAGGATGGGGTTTTGCACATCGGACAAGCCGATGCGTGGGGGAGCGACGTGCGCCTCTTGGGAATGCGCATCGAGCCAGGCCTCCCACGCCGGCCACCAGGAGCCTTCTTGCAAGTCGGCCGCGGCGACCCATTCGTCCGGACCGACGCTCAGGTCGGCTTCCGCCGTGGACATGATGCGGAAATGACGGTTTGCATGGCCCGGTTCGCTGACGATGCCCGCATTATGACCGCCGCTCGTCAATACGAACGTGATGTCCGTATCGGCCAAATGATGAATCTTATAGACCGACCGCCACGGCGCGATGTGGTCGCGTTCGGTCCCGACCACGAACATCGGCGCGCTGATGTTGCGCAGGGCAATGGGGCGGCCGTCCACTCGGTAACGCGCGCACGCCAGGTCGTTGTTCAAGAAGAGTTCGCGCAGGTACTGCGAATGCATGCGAAACGGCATGCGGGTGCTGTCCTCGTTCCACGCCGTCAAGTCGTTCATCGGCGCGCGCTCGCCAAGCAGATAGTTGTGCACGGCGCGCGACCAAATGAGGTCGTTCGATCGAAGCAACTGGAAGGAGCCGCCCATCTGGTCGCCACCAAGATAACCGCGCTGCCACATCATGCTCTCGAGGAAATAAACCTGGCTTTCGTCGATGAACAACTGCAGCTCGCCCGGCTCGGTGAAATCCGTTTGGGCGGCGAACAACGTCACGGAGGCGAGGCGCTCGTCGTGGTCGTTCGCCATAGCCGCCGCCGCAATGGAGAGCAGTGTGCCGCCCAGGCAATAGCCAGCCGCATGGATCTTCGCCTCCGGCACGATGCGTGAAATCGCATCCAAAGCGGCCATGACGCCCAATCGGCGGTAATCATCGAAGCCCAGATCGCGGTCTTGCTCGTCCGGGTTGCGCCAGGAAATGCAAAAGACCGTGTATCCCTGATCGACGAGATACCGCACGAGCGAGTTGTTCGGCGATAGATCGAGGATGTAGTACTTCATGATCCATGCGGGCACGATCAGCACCGGTTCGGCCGCGACCTTGGGAGTAGACGGGCGATATTGAATCAATTCGATCAAGTGATTGCGAAAAACCACCGCGCCCGGCGTGACCGCCACCTCGACGCCGGGCTTGAACTGCTGCGCCTGCGCGGAAGGCTGGCCGCTAGCGGCACGCCATGCGTCCTGTAGCGCGTTGCATGCGCCCTGCACGAGATTGGCGCCGAAGGTTTCGGCCGTGCGCTGGAGCACTTCGGGATTGGTCAACGCGAAGTTGTTCGGCGAAAACAGATCGAGCCATTGCCTGGCGGTGAACGAGACGACATCCTCGTGATGGCGCGTCGTGCCCGGGACCTCGTGCGTTGCCGCGCACCACCACTGCTCGGTCAGTCGAAACGCTTGCTGCCAATAACAAAAAGGCATTGCCTGCCAGGCGGGCGATCGAAACCGGCTGTCTTCGGGAAGGGGGGCCTCGGGCGTCGCGACACCGTAAGGGGATCCAAGTAGTTCTCGAGCCTGCCGCGCCGCCAGCGAGACCAACTCCAATTGCTTGCCCGGCGCCGCAAACATGTGTATGAGCCAGTCGGACAGCGCAAGCGTCAGCGCGGCAGGCGACAAGCCGCCCGTAGCGTGGCCGATCCACGCGTCCTTGGCATGGTCGAGCGAGCGAAACGCGCTCTGCGCGTGTGCGGCGTCGGCATCGTGTGTGGCGCTTTCCGGTTTCCGGCGCGTATCCATGGGGTGGCTTCCGTTCGAATCGATCTGAGATGCACTCTTGCACAGGCAAGAGCGCTTGACCCTGATTTACGTCAATCGTGGGACCGCAAGCGGCGTTGACCGCAACAAACGCCACAGCCGGAACGTGCGTACCGCTTGCGATTGACCCATATCAAGTACGAATTCGCGCAACGCAAGAAGATAGAACTTATAGGCTCGAACATGGGCGCGGTGCAGTTGCCCGATGGTCGCCGGTCGCCAGCCGCAAGGGAGCATGCCGACCGTGCGGATGCCGCCGGCAAAAGGAGTTCGATGATGCAAGGCAAGTACCGGATCGCGTTCGCCACGCTCGCGATCTTCGTTTCCATCGTCGGCATCGCCGCCTCGATTCGCGGGTTGTTGTTCGATCAAGATAGCGCCGTGCGCTATGGCGTGGCGGCGGTGTTCGCCGGTGTCGCGACCTTCGTGCTGCTGCTCAATCCGGCTTCGGGATTCGACGGCGACGAGCACGTCGATTCGAGGAAATAAGCGCAGCTGCGCCGTCATTGACGAAGCACCCAATCGACGAGCGTATTGGCCTCGTCCGGCGAGAGCGGGCCGCCGCGATCGGCGGCAGGGGGCATGGCCGTATCGCCCCAATGCGCCTTGCCGCCGACGCGCAATTTCTCGGCAAGGCGAGCGGCCGCGTGGGGCTCACGCCGATAGCGTTCGGCGATCTGATGGAACGAGGGCGCAAGGAATGGCGCATCGATCGTATGACAAAACATGCAGTGCTGCCGATTGACCAGATCGGTGGGCTCGGATTGTGCAAATACCGGCCTGCTCAATGCAACCGCGAAAATGCATGCCGCGCCGATCATGAATGGGTGGGGTCGCGTATTCAATGCCTGACTCCGATAAGGACGTTACATTCAGTGTATGGACACGCCCTCATGTCAGATTGATACACGTCAAGGTGAAGATCATGCATATCCACTTTCCGCACGATCCACCGCAGTATTGCGGACCGGAGTTGGTGCTGACGTTTCCAGCGATCGTCGACGGCGAGCGCGTGACCTGTTCGATTACCGCCGAAGCCCTCGAAGATCATTTCGGCGCGGCTTCGTCGCGGGAGGAGGACACGCTGCGCGCGTTCACGCACCATCGAGACAAGATCGAGCATGCGGCACGCAAGCTCTTGCATGAGCTAGGCAGTACGCCCGTCAGGTTGCACAGCGGGTATTTTCGCTTCTGCGAGTGAGAAAGAAGGGGGAAACGGCAAACGCGCCGTAAAAGCGCGGTAAAAGCAGTGCAGAAGATTCGCCCCGGCGCGCAAGCCGTGCGCCGGGGCGGAGGCTGTATGCAATCAGCGCGACATGAACACGGGCGCCGTCATGGTTTGCAGCATTGTGTAGGTGACGCCCCCGAGCACGTGCTCTCTCGCGCGTGCGTGCCCGTATGCCCCCATCACGAGCAAGTCGGCATGCAAATCGCTGATCTGATTGAGCAGCGTCGCGGCAGTTGTCATGCCGGGAGCACGCGGGACCGATACGAAGCTGGCCCGCACGCCATGGCGCTCCAGATAGCCCGACACGTCAAAGCCCGCGCCTGGCTCTCCCTCCGGGTGCTTCTGGACTGTCGAGACGGTGACGAAGTGCGCGCGCTTCAGAATCGGCAAAGCGTCGGCGAGTGCGCGAGCGGCCTCCCGGCTACCGTCCCAAGCGACGACGACATTTTCGCCGAACGTAGCAACGTGGCCGGCATAGGGCAAGACCACCACTGGGCGCCCGCTGCTCATCACGACTTCTTCGACGAAATTGCGGGCGACGTACGACGCCTGATCGTCGGGGTCTTCCTGGCCCATCACGAGCAAGTCGGCATGCCGCGCGTGCAGAACCGCCACATCGATCGCGGGTCCTGCCGGAGCGCGCCATTCGAACGGACATCCGGCGCTCTGCGCCGCCGCCGTGAATTTTTCACGAGCACGGTTCATGCGCTCCACGCCCTGAGCCTCGAGCTTGCCGAGATTGAGGCTGTCGTCGCGTTTGACGAGCGGGCGCAGCAGGTCTTGGCAGACCACGTACAAGCCGATCAAGTGCGCGTTGTACTTGAGCGCGAGATCGAGCGCGAACGCGGTGCGCGCTTCGCTGCGACGGCTGTCGTCGATATGGACGAGCAAAGTCTTGTAAGTCATAACAGGACCTTTTCGGTGCGGTGGGTGGCGGAGCGCGGCGTGGCCGCGGCGTTTTCTATACTGCCGGGAATCAACAACACGGGACAACACGACATGCGCGCGAAACGCTCGGCCACACTGCCGAGCACGAGGCGCCGCACCCCGCGCCGCCCATGCGTGCCCATGACGACGAGGTCGCATTGCGAGGCGCGGGCTTCTTCGAGAATTCGCTCGGCGATGTCGACGCCCGCCGAATTGATTTCGACCACGCGCGGTGCGCCTTTGATGTTCTCGCGCTGCATGACGGCGAGTGCTTCGGTCTTCAACTCCTCGCCCGTTTGCAACAGCGCGTCGCGCACGATCGACGGATCGAAGCCTGGCGCTTCGTACGCCACCATCGGTATATCGACGACGTAGAGCGGGATCAATTCCGCGTGGATCTCGCGCGCGAGTGCGACCGCATGGTCGAACGCGCGATGCGCAGTCTCGCTACCGTCGATCGGCACGAGGATTCGTTGATACATGATGAGGCCTCTGGTTAGGTTCGCGTGGATCGAATCGTTTGGGGATGGCCGGGCGCGCCGATGTCAATGCGACATCAATACCGGCACGGTCATCGATTTGAGGATCGAGCGCGTAGCGCCGCCCAGGACCAGCTCGCGCCAGCGCGAATGGCCATAGCAACCCATGACGATCAGGTCGACCCCGAGGTCGGCGGCCCGGGAAAGGAGCATTTCTCCGATCGGCTCGCCCTTGGCGCCTTCTACTTCCTCGGTGACGACGTTCACGCCGTAGCGCGAGACGATCGCCGCGATATCGGTGCCCGGTATGCGGCTCGCGGCGGGGTCGTGACGCAGCGCATCGACGCTCAGCACCGTGACGCGTTTCGCGCGGGTCAGAAATGGCAGCGCGTCGTGCAAGGCGCGCGTCGCTTCGCGGCTGCCGTCCCATGCGACCATCACGTGGGAGCCCATTGCGTCGAATTGGCCGGCGTATGGCACGACGAGCACGGGACGCCCCGCGGACAACACTGTGCTCTCGATAAATTGTTCGGCGACGAACGAATCGGGGTCGTCGCGATTGTATTGCCCGACGATGGCCAGATCGGCTATTCGTGCCGCCTGCGCCACAACCTCATTGGCGTATTCAGCAGACGATTGCCAGTCGCCCGGCACCTTCGTGCGTAACAATTCGGCGCGAAATAAGCGCTCCAGCGCGCCTTGCTGCTCCGCGCGGCGCTGGCGTTGCTCGACATAAAACTCGGCGTTGCCTGCCATCACGTAGAACGACCCCGGCTCCGGCGTGAAAACCGTGAAGAAACCCGTGAGGTGTGCCTCGAATTGATTGGCGAGCGATAGGGCGAGATCGAGCCGGCTATGCACGGCTTTACTCGTGTCGAGGTGAACCAGGATGCTTTTGTAACTCATTGCTATAGCTCCCATGAACGAATCGCAGCACTGAATCGTGATTCTCAGTCTAGGAGCTAGGCCGTTTTATCGATTGACGCAAGTCAAGCGAAATCGCGCTAATCTCGCTAATCGCGCTTTGCCGCGATATCGATGCCGCGACGCCGCCCAAGGCCGGCCGCACGCATGCGCCCCGGCTTGACTGAGGTCAAAGGGCGACCGCGACGACTGTCTACATTGTTTGATAGCGAACGTGACGCAGCGCTATGAGAGAGCGTATCGCGTCGCATCTCGAATCCTGTCTTTGCTCTTATGAGGAGAACGCCGTGTCCGCCAAGCGAGTCGCATTCGTCACCGGAGGAATGGGAGGGTTGGGCGCCGCGATCAGCCGGCGTCTGTACGACATGGGCATGACCGTCGCGATGTCGCATTCCGAACACAACGATCATGTATCGACTTGGCTCACGCACGAGCGTAACGCCGGCCGCACGTTCCATGCGTACGAGATGAACGTCGACGATTTCGATTCCTGCGCGCACTGCGCCAGGCGCGTGATCGAAGATCACGGGGCAGTGGATGTGCTCGTCAACAACGCGGGCATCACGCGCGACGCAAGCTTCTTGAAGATGACCAAAGCCGATTGGGATGCAGTGATGCATACGGATCTCGACGCGCTATTCAACGTGACCAAGCCCTTTATCGCGGGCATGGTGGAGCGGGGGTTCGGCCGAGTCGTCAACATCGGCTCGGTGAACGGATCGCGCGGCGCATACGGCCAGACCAACTACGCTGCGGCCAAATCGGGCCTACACGGTTTCACGAAGGCGTTGGCGATCGAAGTGGCCAAGCGCGGCGTAACCGTCAATACCGTCGCGCCGGGCTACCTCGATACGGCGATGATCGCGTCGGTGCCGGAAGAGGTGATGCAAACGCGCGTGCTGCCGCAGATTCCCGTGGGCAGACTCGGGCGGCCCGACGAGGTTGCCGCGCTCGTTGCGTTTCTTTGTTCCGACGATGCGGGGTTCATTACCGGCGCGGACGTGGCGGTCAACGGCGGAATGCATATGCAGTGACGATCCGATGGCGACACGCGTCGGTTGGACTGTGAACGCTCGAACTCATCGGCGCGCGACCGCCTGCGGCCGCGCGTCGCCGTCCAGCGGCACCGCGTAGCGCCGTTGACGCAAATCAACGGGTAATGCGCCGCGCCATCTACAGTGAGTTGTGCATGGACCCGCATTGATCGAAGCGCCGGTACGACCAACGCGGGGCAAAGACTGGAAGGGGGCGCTCGTTTGCGTGCGCCCAACGTTAACCGCGAACGAGGAGTGAATGCGATGAGCAACGTAACCCGTTTTGACCCGTTGTCGCTGGAGCCGGTGGCAGATCTGTTCCAAGGATTCTTCAGACCCATGCGCAGCCTTGCGTTCAGCGGCGAGACACCGCTCTCGGACGTCAAGATCGACGTCTCGGAGAGCGACACCGCTTATACGGTGAAGGCCGAGCTGCCGGGCGTCGACAAAAAAGACATCGACGTCAAAGTCGACGGCAACGTCGTATCGATCACGGCCAAGGCCGAGCGCAACAAAGAACTGAAGGAAGGTGAGCGCGTCATTCGCAGCGAGCGCTATTCCGGCATGATCAGCCGCTCGTTCTCGCTCGACAGCGATATCGACGAAAGTGCTTCGTCGGCGCAATACCAGGATGGTGTGTTGTCGCTGACGTTGCAAAAGAAGAAGAATGCGCCGCAAAAGCGTTTGCAGATCAACTAATCAACTGATCGACTGATTGGTTTGAGGGGCTGGGCTGTATTGGGCGCGGCTTGGTTGGTTCGAGCCGCGCCTTTTTTTCGATTCCGTTCGGTCCTAGTGGTCGTGCGATCCGAGGGTTAGGAGGCGCGCCGTTGCCCGGTCGACCAGACCAACAGGTACGCGATGGCGCCGTGCGGTCTCATAGAAGGATGCATCATGGCGATGTCAGGAAAAATCAGCGACCACGATTGGTCGGTTTCGGTGCAAACTTATCCGACCGAGGAGGGGTTTGCCTGCACGATTCACGTGATCCATCGGGAGGAAAAGGGCAAATTCCAGCATCAGTTCAAGCACTTCAAGGTTTTCCGGACCGAACAAGAGGCGGTGTTGGATGGCTTGCGCGAAGGCACGACTTGGATCCGGCACAAGTTGGCCAAATCGTTCTGCCGATAGCGGGCCGCCGCCGCGCGGCGTGCGAGCGCGGCGTTGCACCAATGTTTGCACGCCGCCTCGGATCACATTAGAAAAGCGCCTGCTCTTGCACCGGCGCCTCGGCGAGATCCACCGCTTCGAGATAGGTCGGCACTTCGCATTGCCAATGGAATTTCTCTGCGATGCGCCGCCGCAGCGCGTCGGCCGCTGCCGGTTCGCCGTGTGTTATGAATGTGCGTGTAGGCGGCATCGACATCGATGATAGCCACCGCAGGATTTCGTCGTAGTCGGCGTGAGCGGATAACGACGAAATCGATTCGATCTTCGCGCGCACAGGCACATACTCGCCGTGAATCTTGATGGTAGGTGCATGGGCCTCCAGCGCGGCACCGCGCGTTCCCGCAGCTTGATAACCCACCAACGCGATCGTATTGCGCGCATCCGGCGCAAACGCTTTGAGATGATGCAGGACGCGCCCGCCGGTCACCATGCCGCTGCCGGCGATCACGACCATCGGTCCGCGCCGGGCCGACACTTCTTTCGATTGATCGACGGTGCCAACCATCGTGGCGGCCTTGCCGATGGCGGCGGCCTGACTCATCGTCAACCGATGTTCGCGAAGATGGCGCCGGTACACGTCGGTGACGGCAATCGCCATCGGGCTGTCGAGAAACACCGGGACGTTCGCCATACGGCCCGTTTCTTTTAGCACGGCAATGTAATGAAGAATCTCCTGCGTGCGACCGACCGCGAACGAGGGAATGATGACCACCCCGCCGTGCTTGAACGTACGCGTGAAGATCGCTTCCAACTCGGACAAAGGGTCGCTGGCGGGATGCAGGCGATCGCCGTAAGTCGATTCGACGATCAAGTAGTCGGCATGCATGGGCGGCATCGGCTCGCGCATGATCGGATCGGCGTAGCGGCCGAGATCGCCGGAAAAGACGATCAGCTTTTCGTTGACGTACAAGACGGCGCTTGCGGCGCCCAGGATGTGCCCCGCCGGTAGTAGGCGAAACGAAGCATGCTCGGTTAGCTTCACCGGTTCGTTGAAATCGCACGGCACGAGTTGCTTGAGCACGCGCTCGGCGTCGTCCAGCGTATAAAGCGGCAAAGCGGGGTGGTGCTTCGAGTAGCCATGCCGATTCGCGAACTCGGCTTCTTCCTCTTGCAGCTTGGCGCTGTCGCGCAGCATGATCCCACACAGATCGGCCGTGCCCGACGTTGCGTAGACAGGGCCGCGATATCCCATGCGCGCGAGCACGGGCAGATAGCCCGAGTGATCGATGTGCGCGTGCGTCAAGATGACGGCGTCCAGCGTATCGACGGGCACCGGGAGCGGCGCCCAATTGCGCAGGCGCAGGTTCTTCGTGCCTTCGAACAAGCCGCAATCGATCAACACGCGAATGCCCGCGCCTTCGAGCAGGTATTTCGATCCGGTGACGGTTTCGGTCGCGCCAAGGAATGTCAGCTTCATAGTGGGTCTCCCGCGTTCGAGGGGGGCGCCGTCGCATGATCGTCGCGCAGGGGACGTTCTCGGTCGTACCAACCGGAAATCGCGTCCCAGATTTCGTCGGCCGATTCGGCGAATGTAATCAATCGCGCATCGTGCGGCGCGATCATTCCCTCATCGATGAGAAAGTCGAGATCGATGGCGCGCTGCCAGTATTGCTTGCCGACGAGCACGACAGGCAGCGACGCGATCTTGCCCGTCTGCAGCAGAGTCAATATTTCGAACAATTCGTCGCACGTGCCGTAGCCGCCGGGAAAGAACACGGCAGCCTTGGCACGTTCGAGCAAATGCATCTTGCGAATGGCGAAGTAGTGCAATTTGAAGCACAGATCGGGGCTAATGTACGGATTGGGTTGTTGCTCGCGGGGCAGCGAGATGTTCAACCCGATGCTCGGTGCACCCGATTCAAAAGCGCCGCGATTGGCGGCTTCCATGATACCGGGGCCGCCGCCCGTCACGATGGCGAGCCGCGGCAACACGTTCGTCGCGCGCCACGTGCCCACGAGGTAGCCGAGCTCGCGCGCCACATCGTAGTATTGGCTCTTGTCGAGCAACCGCTTCGCAATATCCACTTCGTGAGCGTAATCGCGGTTGCAGGGATCGCTTGCGAGGAGCCGGTCGGCTTCGCGCAGCCGATCGCGCGCCGCTTGCGGCTCGGCGATCCGCGTGCTGCCGTAGACCACTACCGTATGCTTGATCCCATGCAGCAGCAGAATCTCTTCCGTCTTCCAGAAGTCCAGTTGCAAACGCACGCCGCACATTTCAGGGCGCTGCAGAAAGTCCCTGTCCTGATCGGCTTGCTGGTAACTCGGACTCGCAACGAGCCGCTTCACGCGCTCGCGCGCGTCGGCTTCGGTTTCATGGTCGGCACGCGCTTTCATGGGTTCAGTGCCTCGGTGCTCGGGCGGGCGATCGGCTTGCCGGCCATCACCAAATGACATCGCTCAGCGCTCGCCGTGGCGAACGTTCGACGGGATGCGGTCCGTGGCCGATGCGCAACAACACCTGCGGGGCCGCTTCGATGCCGGCTTCTGTGCGCAGCCGTGCGCGCAACGATTCCACCTCGATAGGCTGGTTCAGGTAGGAAGCGCTCAAGCCGTTATTGACGGCGCAAAGCAAGACTCGCTCCAACGCTTGGCCGGCGGCGAGCCAGGCCTCGCGATCGTCTCGATCTGTGGCAATCACGAGCAATAGCGGCGAGCCTTCGAGCAATTCGCTATGCATGGCGGCCATGCCGCCGCCGATATCGAACGTGCGAATGGCCGAAGCGACGATCGGCACGGCGAGATCGAGCAGGGCGGCAACCCCGGCCGCTTCGGTCGGCATCCCGTCGACGCTGCGCTTCGGGTGAATCCAGGCCGCCAGCTCTCGCCGAAAGCGTGGGTCGGCGAATTGCTGCGCGTCGGCTTGGGCGATCAGCTCGGCAATGCGCTCACGCCCGTCTGCATCTTCGATGCAGACGACTCGCGCCCCCTCCGCTTGACCCGCATCGGTCAAGCTGCGCTTCAGCGCATCCGACACGGGCGTGCGCGCGAAAGGCTTGCGGATTGTCGCGCGCTGCTCAATTGCGTTGAAAAGCGGCCCAAGGCTGTCGTCTTTGAACCCGGCTTCATGCACCTCTACGTGAGCGAGCACGTCGGGGTCGACCTCGGACGGGAACAACGAGATCCGATATCTCAGCCCATAGTGATTCAACGCGGTGCGCAAGTTGAACAGCGCGGCGCCGCAACTGATGATCAATTCGCGGTCGAACGGATCGACGACGGGCAGGGCGCGCATGCGATCCGCACATAACGTGATGGCGTCGTCCGCGACGATGAAACGCCACGGCTGGGAATTGTGGCTCGATGGCGCCAGGACGGCGCATTGGATTGCATGCCGAAGTTTTTGCGCCACGCTCGCTTGCGCATCCAGCGAGGGGAGGAGCGGGTCGCGCGCCGCCGGTTGGATCTTATCGCTCACAGTCGATCTCCTCGAATGTCGCATCGTTCGATCGATATTGGCATTTTGCAGCGCGTGCCTAATTGACCGACATCAAGGCGATCGCCGGTTATCGAGGCGATTCGAGTCAGTGCTCTTGGAACGGCGGCCGATGGCGCCTGCGGCGCGGCCGCTGGCGCACGGTGCGGCGCTTCCCGGGGGGCGCCGCAGGCCGCCCTTGCCGTTCGAGAAACGCGTCGACGGCCTCGCCTACGGTTGCAAAGAGGCAGCCCTCGCCGCCGAAAGAATCGAATAGCCCGTACCGGCGCAAGCGGTCCTTAACCGGCCCCTTCATCTCGGCGAAGTACAACCTGATGCCGGCCGCTCGCAGTTCTTCCTGCAGCCGGGCCAGCACATCTGCTGCCGTAACGTCGATGTCGGTCACCGGTTCTGCGGCAATGATGATGGATCGCACCGGCGCCGGTGCTTGGGCTATGGCGCGGCGCAGATGATCCGCGAAGATCTCGGCATTGGCGAAGAAGAGGGGCGCGTCCCAGCGAAACAACAGCAAGCCATCGAACTGCTCGGCTTCAGGGTGCCGACTCACGTCGTGATAACCGCGTCTGCCCGGCACCCGGCCAAGCACAGCGTCATACGGATGCCACGCGCGCCAGACGAACGACGCCAGGGCAAGCGCCACCGCGACGAAGACGCCCGGCAGCACGCCCAGCAGCACGACGCCGGCGACGCACAACAGCGAGACCGCAAACTCGCTGCGATGAATGCGATACAACCGAGCGACGTGGCGGATCTCCACGATCGCGAGCGACGCGCAGATCACCACGGCAGCAAGCGCGGCATCGGGCAGGTGAGTCGTCAGCGATGGCGCAACGAGCAAAAGCAGGCCCGTTGTCGCCGCGGCCACTAGGTTAGCGACTTGCGTCTGGGCTCCGGCCGCTTGCGCGACGGGCGTGCGCGAGGCGCTGCTGCTCACCGGGCAGCCGCCTAGGAATCCGGAGAGCATGTTCGCGGCGCCCAGCGCGACGAGCTCTTGGTTTCGATCGGTCTTATCGTCCGGCGTGCGTGCGAAAACGCGCGCCAAGATGCTTATGTCGGCGAACGAAATCAGTGCGATCGCGATGGCGCCGCTCGCTACGCTTCCGATTCCGGCGAGCGAAAGATGGGGCAAGCCGGGAGCGATCCATCCAGACGCTAGGGGCTCGACCGCGGGGCCCAACGCGATCTGTTGGCGCTGCAGCCACCAGCTGGCGAGGCCGGCGCCGACCAGCGCGATCAAGACGCCGGGCACGCGTGGCGCGTATCGGCGCAGCAACAACACGACGGCGATGCAGCTGAGCCCGATTGCGGACGACACGAAGTTGGTCTTGTGAGCGGCGACGCCGCGCGCCATGTGGGAGAGGCTATCGATGGCCGTGCTGCTGGAATTCGGAAGCCCGAGCAACCGAGGCAGCTCGCTTGCGACGAGCGTCACGGCGATGCCGTTCAGATAGCCGTAGCGAATGGGCTGGGACAGCAGATCTGTCACGAAGCCGAGCTTCGCAAGGCCGAACATCACACAGATGACACCTGCCATCACTGCAAGCGTCGACGCGAGGGCGATCGTTTGCGCCGCGTCGCCGTGCGCCAATGGAACGACCGTGGCGCCGATCAGCGCAGCCAGCGCGGAATCCGGGCCTAATACGAGGATGCGGCTTGGGCCGAAGAGCGCGTAACCGATCAGTGCGCCGACCGTCGCGTAGAGTCCGACCATGATCGGCAAGCGAGCCGCTTCGGCATAGCTCAACCCCACCGGAACGAGAACCGCGGAAAGCGCCAGCCCTGCGAAGAGGTCCTTCAGAAGCCACGTGCGTTGATAGCTGCGCAACAGCGGCCATAGCGGCAGCCAGCGCTCCATGCTGGAACGAGCAGGCAGCGTAGGCGAATCGTGATGAGCCATACTCGATCGAGGAAGTGGGCGATAGAAGGATTGCAATATCGATCCGTTTGCACGTTCGGTGCGCGATGCGGTAACGCCATACCGGAGCATATCGCGGACTGGCCCGATTGTAGAGCGCGCAGCGAGAGGCCTGTTTAGAGGCCCTGTTCGTTTGGCATTGCGCGCACAGCGTGTCGGTCCGGTCTGCGGGTTTCGATTCCGGCAAACGCAACCGATAGGCCGTGATAGATGGATTCGTTGAGGTGCGTCAAAAGCGATGCGCGGCCGGGCAGTAACATCGAGATAGCGGCGAGCGCAGGTGCGCGAGTCGCGTGATGACGTCAATGCGATAGGGGAGAGTCGGGATGCGGCGAATATGGTTTGCCCTAACGATGCTCGTACCGCTGCTATTGGCGGGTTGCGGCTACAACACGCTGCAAACCGAAGACGAACAGGTCAAGGCGAGTTGGGCGGAGGTCGTCAATCAATACCAGCGGCGTGCCGACTTAGTCCCGAACCTCGTGAGCACGGTGAAGGGCTACGCGCAGCAAGAACGCGAGGTGCTTACGCAAGTGACCGAGGCGCGCGCCCGCGCCGGCTCGGTGCAGGTCACGCCCGCGATGCTCGACGATCCGCAAACGTTCGCTCGATTCCAGGCCGCGCAAGGCCAGTTGACTTCGTCGCTGTCGCGGCTGCTGGTTGTCTCGGAGAACTATCCGCAACTGAAATCGGACGCCAACTTCCGGGACTTGCAAGCTCAGCTCGAGGGCACCGAGAACCGGATCACCGTTGCGCGCAATCGCTATATCCAGGCCGTCCAGGCTTACAACACGACCGTGCGCTCATTCCCCTCCAATCTCACCGCGCGGGCATTCGGGTTCAAGGAGAAGCCGAGCTTCTCGGTCGCCAACGAAACGGAAATCGCCAAGCCGCCGCGCGTAGAGTTCGGCACGACGCCGGGGGCGCAGCCAGCTTCGGCGGCGTCGTCGAACTGAAGAGGACGGCAAACGTGAAAGCGGTACGGCAACTATGGATGGCGTTGCTCGCATGCACGGTGCTTTTTGGCGCGTTTGCAGTGCATGCGCTCGTTGCCGTTCCGGCTTTGACGGCGCGCGTAACCGACGAAACCGGCACGCTCACAGCTGAACAGAAGGGTGCGCTGGAACAGGTGCTGCAAGCGTTCGAACAACGCAAGGGCACGCAAATCGCCGTGCTGATCGTGCCGACGACCCAGCCGGAGGCCATCGAGCAATATTCGCTGCGCGTCGTTCAAGCGTGGAAGCTCGGACGCAAGGCCGTCGACGACGGGGCACTGCTTATCGTCGCCAAGGACGACCGAGCGCTACGTATCGAGGTTGGCTATGGCTTGGAAGGTTCGCTCAACGATGCCGTGAGCAGCCGCATCATTCGCGAGATCATCGTGCCTCGGTTTCAGCAGGGGGACTTTTACGGTGGTATCGCCGCGGGTGTGGACCAAATGATCCGCGTCGCGGACGGCGAGGCCTTGCTGCCGCCTAGCGCGGGCGCGCAGAAGGGGGCGGCTGGTGTCTGGCGGCTCGCGCCGCTGCTTCTGATGCTCTCTATCGTGTTCGGCCGCGTGCTGCGAGCCGCGTTCGGGCGGTTGCCCGGGGCGTTGATCGCAGGCGGGGGTGCGGCGCTGATTGCTTGGTTGACGGCCGCCGGGATGCTTGCCGCCATCATCGCCGGCGCGATCGTATTCTTGTTTACGCTGGTTGGGGCGGGCATGGGCGGCTACGTCGGGAGCTATGGCGCCGGACGGCGCGGCGGGTCGAACGGAGCCGGGCGCGGCGGGTTTGGCGGCGGCGGCGGGACTTTTGGAGGCGGCGGCGCCTCGGGCAGGTGGTGACGATGAGCGCTTCACGCGTTATTCGGCATTTGTGTACCACGCACTGGGCGCTCGGGCGAGCGTTCGGTCGTGCCACCTTGCTCGAGATCGAAACCGCGATCGCGGCATGCAATGCCGAACATGTCGGCGAAGTTCGCTTTGCGGTCGAGAGCGCGTTGCACGGTGGCGCGCTGTTTCGCGGACAGTCTTCGCGCGAGCGGGCGCTCGAGGTGTTCTCGCAGTTGCGGATCTGGGACACCGAACACAACAACGGTGTGCTGATCTACATGCTGTTGGCCGATCGCGCGGTGGAAATCGTCGCCGATCGCGGCGTGCATGCGAAGGTCGGGACGGGGGAGTGGCAGGCCATCTGCCGCACCATGGAGGCGTCGTTCGGCCGGCGCGCGTATCGCGAGGGCGCGCTCTCGGGTATTCGTGCGGTCGCGCGACACCTCAGGAGCCACTATCCTGCAACGAAAGCAAGCGGGGACCCGCCACCTGCTGCGCCCGTGATGCTCTGAGCGCAACGCGGTGAGGCTGCGATCGCTCGGCGGGCTTTTGGGGCTTTTTGTATGGGACTCTAGACGTTTTTATCAGTTCGGCCGAAGACGGCTTTGCGGTGTTGGCTACGAGGAATAAGGGAATGAATATCAAGGGGTTGTTTGTCGCCGTTTTGGGTGCCAGCCTAGCCGGTGCATTGCCTACGGTCACGGCATGGGCTCAGAAGCCGCCGATGGTCATGGAACACACTTTCGCTTTTGGCCGGCCGGCGAACGAGGCGGATGTGACCAAGACCATCCACGTTCAGGCTTCGGATCAAATGCGGCTCACTTTCGACTCCACCGATATCCGGCGTGGCGACGTGGTGAAGTTTGTGGTTGAAAACGTCGGACAGGCGCCGCACGAGTTTGCGATTGGGGATTCCGCGTTCCGGCGTGAGCATCAGCGAGAGATGGCGCAGCCGATGTCGGCGATGGCTGGCATGGCGCACGATGATGTGAACGTCGTCAGCCTGAAGCCCGGGCAAACCAAGACTTTGATCTGGCGGTTCGACCGGTTGAGCACGCGAACGATCCTGTTCGCATGCTATGTGCCGGGCCATTACGAAGCGGGGATGTACCGTCGGTATCGAATTCCCGGGTGATTGGCGCGCAGCGCAGCCGCGAGCAAGCATGGCGGCCGTGCAGTTTGGATGCATGGGACCGTTACTTACGGGCCAGGCTCGCGGCGGGACTGCCGGGGCTACATGGGATCTTTTAGATTTGACATAACATGAATTATCAACGTTTCGGATGTGGCGGCTATATGCAAATGTCGTGTTCTGGCTAAGTTCAAATGTCCGCTTTTTGGTGGCGTACGCTTGCCGGCAGCCGATCTCGGGGTCCGGGGAGCAATGGAACAGCCAACCGACTTAAGACGAACATTCGGCGTTTGTTCGGATTTCGGTAGGTAATTTCGCGATCGTGGAAGATGAACTCAATAGACCGTTTACCGTTAGCGTTTTGTTCACACGTCCTCTAGACGAGCCTCGTAAGGTGATTTCATGTCGTCGTCAGCATGCCCGTTCACTTTGAACAATGCACGAGTCGGGTTTGAGGCAGTACGTCAGGCGCTGGCAATAGCGGACACCCTTGACCGGGCGGAAATCCTGTAGACGGTCATTCTTCAATGGCGCCACTTTTCGCTTCCTGAACAGCGATCCTCCCTGACGGTGTTGCGAGAAGAACTACCTGGAGTACTGCCACTTGGTGCCCGATTCCGTCTTGGTCTCGTCTCGCCCTCGTGAGGCATCGCTGCGACCTGGACAACAGCTTGCATGCCGAGGCGTTGGCACTATCAGTCAGTCTGAATGCCGAAAGTCCATTGTTTCGCTACCGAATGAGCGGTTTTGTGTAAGCGGCGCGTATCGTTCGCGTATCGTGCCCCCTCGAGCCCCAACAAACAGAAGTTGATACCACAGCGACCGGGAAAGCAGATGCCAGTCTCAGAAATTCGCGGTTGTTCTGCCGCGCACCTGTATGCGAACAACCAAAGCGATCGGCGCACCGATGCTGATCCTGGCCCTCCTTCTATCGGCTCATTGCAGGAACTACGAGACATCAGCGATCGCCGTTCTGAGCGCACAGTTGCGTCCCAAGGCAACGGGGTAGCTGGTTTTCGCCCAGGACGCCAGTTCAAGTTGATCTCGGCCTGGCCTGCCGGCAATGTCGGGGACGGCAATCAAAGTACCGGCATTGCCGGTGCAATAAGACGCGCCCTGGTGCGTGCCAATATTGCCGAACCGGGCAATATTTCGAGTGAGACTCTGGAAATCACAGGCTCACCAGACGCAACCAAGACTGAGCAGTTGACCGCTGCGTGCGAAACATGGCTCGCGAGACTGCGGGACGGCGAGTACGAGAAAGTATTCTTCATCCTATCGGGTTCGGGTGACGAGCTGGCGTCAGCACTGGGCAATATGCCAACGGAAAAAGGGTTTACGACAGTCTTTAGCGGCCATCAGCTATCGGACGACATCAAGAACGCGGACAAGCTCCCGTCGATTACCGCGCTTCCAAAATCCAGCGTAACGGCTGAGCAGCAAGCCGCGCTGGAGCCCAAGACGAAGCTGGTTCTGGTGTCGGGCGTGGCTCACCAGCTGAGCGACGAGAAGATTGCACAGACGGTAACCGAGTATCACGCGAAGGGATACCGGTTGCTGCCCGAGATTGATGCGAACACGGTGGCCGTGATCCTGGGTGGCGACGCGCCCGACGAAGCGGGACATTTTCAATTCTTTTCGGAAAACGATGCTCGCGGGCTGGCGAAACGCATCGCCCAAGTGGAACTCAGCGAGCGCAAAGGTTGTCGGTTCATCGTTACAAACGGCCCAAGAACCGGGAAGTTCGACCTGACTGGTGCGGAGTGCTCTCCCAATCCGCATCGGACCGAAGAGGTCGACCAGGTCACGCGGGCGTTCGTCGATGAACTGGCGCGCTTTGAAGGCAGCGACGTACATCTGTTCGATTTCCAGTTCAGCCAGCTCCCGAGTGCATATTTGCCTTTGATCGATGCTTTCGTGCAGGCCGGATCAAATCGTGGGCACATCCATGTGCCGGGCGAATCGATTTCCATGGTTAGCGAAGTAACATCTGTTCTCTCCGGGGTCGTGATTGACGAAATTCCGTCGATGAACGCGTCGCATCGCAAGCATGTCGAACAGGTACTGGGGCACTCAGGCGCGGACATGCTTCGTATCGACGGCAGTCTCGACATCAGAGCGTCGGAATTAAGGCAGGCCAATCATGATATTTCTGCAGCTGACGTGATTGCGGAGGCAGCTGTTTCACATATCCTTCAAGAGAATACGTGATGCCCCCTTCGTTAGCAGCAACCGCCAGCCCTGGCCGGAGCGTTCCGAATCGGCGCCGGAGGCTTCGATGGCTGCAACAGATCAGGAGGCTGATGACCGACGCGCTGTCATCACACAGGTGCGAACCGATGTCACTGTAGTTTCTTCTGTTGTCGAAGAAATTTCTTGACCCATGACGCCAAGTCCTTTTCTTCGACTTCCCACTTCTTCGCAGTTTCCTTAAGCGCTTCTTCACTAGGCATCTTGTTCTTGTCGGGCTGTTTCGCGGCCGCCTCGTGGACAGCCCCTTCCTGTTGAACCCAGCGTGTCACCATCTTCTTCGGGACCTTCCATCTTCTTGCAACTTGTTGCAGCGTTGCGTCTTGAGGCATCTTTTTGTCGCCTGATTGCCCCGCAAAGGCATCGTCGATAGCCCCGGCCTTAACGCCCACGATACGTCCTCGCGGCAGGTTCTTCTTATCGTAGAAGTCTTTCCCCTGCGCCAGTTTCGCAATGACGCGCGTGTCGGGGTGGTCTGGATCGAACTTGGCTTTCTTATTCGAATCGGCGGGAATCCGATTGTAGATGGCTAGCATGCATCCCTCGCACACGGGCTCTGTCGGCGCAACATAAGCACATCCGTCGATGTCCGGCTGCGCGTCGGCCCAGCGTAGCGCCCGTTGCTCCGCATGGTGGTCAGTTGCCTCTTCGTGGTTGTAGCCGGAAATACGGGAATAAGATGTGTCTGCAGGAATCTCGTCCGCACCGGCAACCCTGTGCCCGTCAGGAATGTTGGCCGCGTCGGCAACCGCTGCCACCTTCGGCAGATCAGTTTTTATCGTGTCCCAATCCTTGCTCGCAGCCACTCCCACATGATATGAGCCGTCTTTCTTCCTGAACACGAACGGGAGCACCGTCACTCGGTGGAAGCCATTCAGTGCTTTCACGAAGTCCGCCCTCATCTGGTCTGCGTCATCGCGCGCTTTCTCGAATGCGGGCCGCTCCGAATCCGGTACATGGATGAGACGTTTCGGGTAAGGTGCGCCCGTCGGCCTGTATTTTCCGTCGGGGCCCTTTTCAACGACCTCCGGTTCGCCCGCGGACTCGACGGCGTGTCCTTCCGGTCCCCCCATCTCATTGCTAGCCGCCGATTCACACGTCGACAGACCAAGCACATCGACCTGCACGAGAGGATTTGCCGTGTAGGCGTAGAGATTGACGCCGCCAGATTGCCCCACCGGGTCGGACTGAAGGTAACGCCGCAAGACCGGGCAGTAGGTTCGGAACCGGTTGTAATGCAACTGTGTCGCCGGATCGAAATGATGGCCCGCAAACCTCAGGTCGTAAGTAATCGTATTGCCGGGTGCAACTTCGATCCAGCCATAAGGGTCAATGCGTTGCGCACGCCACACGACTTCCCCACCGGCGCCTTCGATCCACTCAGGCATGCCCACTTGATTCGTCACCACGAAATACGCGTTTCCGTCTTGCGCGCGCGCATCGATCGACGCGTAGTCGATGAACATGAATGGAACAAGCGCCGACGCATCTGCGTAGACATAAAGGCGAACACTCCCGTCCGGGTGGATTTCCGCTCCCAGGCGGTCTTGGTCCCAGTAATAAGACGTACGTGCCGTCCCACAGGCCTGGTAAATTCGCCTGCAGAGCCCGTCGTAATCGGCGGTCCACACATCTGCGCGGTCGCTTCGCTCGACAACGGTCAACAGGCCCATGCTGTTGTATGAATAAGTCGTGCGATGGCCGTTGCCGTCGAGCTGTTCGGCGAGATGATTGCGATCGTCATAACGAAACCGCGCCGACGATGCAGTTGCTAAGCGGTTTCCTTCGAGATAGCGGATCGACGCATATTCCGGCGTCGATAGCAGATTACCCGCGCAGTCATAGGCGAATTGGCGTGTTGGACACCCGCACCGCCACTCCCCGATCAACCGGTGCGCCGCATCGTACCGATACTCGATCACACCGTCCGATGTGCTCGCGATTGAGCGCAACTCGCCCGTTGCACTGTAAATGTACTGTGCCGCCTGCAAATTTTCGGGTCGATCGTCCCGCCACACGATGCGCCCTTCGCATCTCCCATCAGCATCGAACCGGCGTAGCACGTTCGTGCCATTGCCCAATTGCACCAGCACGCTACCATCCGACGCGCGCGAGACCCGGTGTATGCCCCCTACTTGAGTGCGAATCACGGTTTCACCTTGGCCGCTCGGCTCATAGCCGATGGCGAAGCGCGCGAACCACGTCGTGCTCAAGCGCTGCTTGTTTGCGTATTGGTGCTCGACGCCTAGGCCATCGCGTTGGTCGGAAACGATTCGACGGTTCGCGTCCCAATCGAGCGTCACGTGGAACCGGTCGGTGGATGCGTTTGTAACATTTCCCTGCGCTTCGTACTGATAGTGATGCGTATCACCGCTCTTCAACGTGCGTTTGCTCGGCAACCCGTTATCGCCGATCTCAAAGCGCAGCAGCCATTCGCCGTCGGCGCCGCACTTTTCGACGAGTCTATCGCCGCCATCGTATTTGTAGGTTTCGCGCACGACGCCGTGGCGCGTGACGCGAACGAGCCGTCCCCTCAAATCGTAGTCGTATCGGCTTTCGTTGCCGGCGGGGTCGATGATCGCCGAGATGCCGGCCTTGTTCGTATAGCGGTACCGGATAAGATTGCCAAGCGGGTCGCGTGCGCTTTCGCACAGATTCCACGATGTGATCGCGTAGCGATACTCGCCGCCTTCGCGGTCGCGTTTGCAGATTACATTGCCCTCGGCATCGCGGACTAGATGCTCGATGCGCCCCGCGGCATCTCTACGCGCCACGACCCGGCCGGCCGCATCTCGTTCCTCCATCTGCTGTTGTTCTGGTGTTTCCTGCCGGAAGAGCGATGCCGCATACTGCGCGACGCGGGTCGGCAAAAGGATTGACGCTAACAATAGGTGGCGATCAACCCTGCCCCATTGTTGCTCAAGTGGCGTGGCAGGCAATACGTGTCGGCTCGGGCGGTTCCACACCGGCGTTTGCGAGTTCGGCGGCCAACAGTTCCCCCAGCGATCGATGCGACCTATGCTGCGGCCGTTGTCGTCATAAACCCAATGCAGTTCGCGGCCGGCAGCGTCGACTTCAAGCAAGATGCTGCCGTCCTCCCCTACGACCCGTGCGAGCGCATTGCCGTATGGATCGACGATGCGGTTGACCGTTTGCGACTCGTCATAGAAGTACGTCCAAGTCCCACCATCCGCGTGAGTGGCGATCGTGCGACCGGGGCAATAATCGAATGTGACACGCCACATCCCATCCTGAGCCGCCGTTTCGATACAGCGGTTTTCGCTGTCGTATCGATAGCGAAATGCAAAGTCATTACGATCCGTTTCCCGGATCATCCTATTGCGCTCGTCGTACCCATAGAACATGGCCGCGTTGAGCGGGTCGGTCGATCTAGCCAAGCACCCCGCATCGTTGTAGGTGTAGCGGGCAATGCTATGACGGGTGCCATCGTGGCGCGTCATCAGGACCTCGACGATGCGCCCCTCACTGTCATACGCGAAATGAATCAGATGTCGAAGACAACTGCGCTCGTCTGTCTGCGAGATGCCGGTCAGCGCATCCGCCGCGTCATAGTGAAATGCGCTATCGGCACCATCCTTGATCTGGCGGACCAGCCGGGTGCTCCGGTCCTTCTCGCTGCGACGTTGGAACTCCAACTTGCCGGCCACTTCGTGCCAAAGCTCAAAATGACCGTCGTTCCCTTGTACCAAACGGTAGCCGGCAAACGAACCCTCGTAGCGGCCCGTTTCATTTCGCGGAAACTGATACTCGCGGTTTAATGGGTCGACGTAGAGCGCACGTGTGCGAAACAGATGTAGTTCGTGCTGGAAGTTGTGGCGGAAGCCGAAGCCAAGGGCGCCATCCTGGTTGCGCCAACCGCTGCAATAGTAGCGCTCCCAACTGAATACCGGGGCAGCGGCTTGCGTGTAGTCGACGAATTCGTTCTCTGCCGTGCCTCTGACGACATCGACAGGATGTCCATTCCGGCATGGGGCGGCCGCTTTCTGCTTGGCTGGTCCTTTGCCTTTGATTTTCTTCCCGAGTCCATGCTTCGCTCCATGCCACATCATTTGCGAATCCGGCATCGGAAACCCACCGATCAGAACAGTCTCGTTGCCATTCAACAGCATGCCCATGCTCGGCTCAATCCCCGGATCCTTGCCCATCAAACCGCCAAGCAACATCATCGCCATGTCGGCGGCGGTCTGCGCAGCCATCATCGCAGCTGCCGCGCTCTCCCCTTGCGATAGTTCGCCGGCGGCGCCCGCGACACCAGACCCAGGCCCGAGCGCCGCGTTACCGGCCTTCCACGCCGTACCCGCCCGCCCCATCCAGCGCGCCCGGCTCGATACGTCTGCCGCCTCGGTCGCGATTTCTTCACCTTTCGCCGCAGCCCCTTCTGCTTCTTGACTGGACTTCCCCGGATGCCCCATCGGATTGCAGTGCCGCGTCATATCGATGCCCATGCGCGCCGCGCGCATACCACCGATAAACGTATTGCTCGACCCCGTTTGAATGTCGAAGTATGGCGTCATGCCGCCGCAGGTCGGCGCGATGCCGATGTCGGTCACACGAGCCGCCGGGAGGCCCCCGATCAACACACTCAAGCAGCCGCTGCCGATCGTCGCGCCGATGCTTGGCAACGGAAAGCCGTCGCTCGGGGGATGATCGTGCGCGTGCGGCGTGCCTAAATGCGCCGCGCCGATCACTGCGGCCGGCATTCCTGGCATCTTGTCGAGCAGCGGTATCTGCGCAATGCCGCTATTGAGCAATTGCGAAGGCGCACCCTGCAACGAGGCAAGCGCATTTACAGCTTCGCTGACGTGATGGACCGCGTCCCCCTTGGATGAGAACGTTTGCTTGAATGGGTCGTAAGTCGACTTGGCCGTTTCGAGGAGCGAATCGCAGGCGGTATTTACCTTCGTGTCCGATTGCATACCCCCATGCGGCGGCGAATCGGATGCGTGCGTCAACCGGGCTGTAGAATCGCTCATTGCAGCGCCTCTTTATGACCCGTTCTCGTATCGAGCGGTATTCACCGCATCGCGCTCGCGCGACGTCCTGAAACGTTTCTTATCCTGCTCGTAGGCTCTAGCCTCGTTTTTTAGGCCGGCCTTCGCATAGAGCGACACGAGGCGATCGACGATGCTATCGTGCAGCCGTTCGCAACCGAACTGCTCACACAATCCCTTCGCGTCGATCCAGCGCTTTGCAGCTTGCGCTACATTGCCGCACGCGAGCAGTGCGGCGCCAGCCTTCTCCATCGCCTCCACCTTCGTATGCACGAGCATCAACCTGCCCGCAGCGCAGCTCGCGAGATCGAAATAAACGGCCGACCTCGCTGGTTCACTTAGCGCACTGCAGCAGTTGCCGACCGCCATCAGCGAATTGATTACGGCGAGCAGATTGCCGCCATCTAGTCCAGCCAGAAGCGCCTGCAGATACCACTCCTTCGCCTCGCGCTGCGATCCATGTCGCAATGCTATGTCGCCCAAACCGTACAACGCCATCGCGCAGCCCGTCGCATCCTGTCTCTCAGCATGAAACGCATAGAGCGCACGATACTTACGCTGCGCATCAGGTAGCCTATCGTGCGCAAGATCGATCGCCGCGA
Organism: Paraburkholderia sp.; assembly: GCA_004322045.1. GTDB lineage: Bacteria > Pseudomonadota > Gammaproteobacteria > Burkholderiales > Burkholderiaceae > Trinickia. The sequence goes on along the minus strand of SCRN01000040.1, from coordinate 258,382 downwards.
TCTGCATCAACGCCTGCATGCGTTGTGCGATCGGTTGCGCCTCATCGTTTGCGACACCTACCAGGTTGCGCGTCGCATTTTCGGATGAAAAATCGGCCGAAAGAATCAATGCATGCTCGGCCTTTCTCTCCCGCGCAAGGGGAATCAGGATCGGGTGATATCGATCGTCGCGGATGCAGAAGCGATGCCCCTCCATCCAGTCTTCGAAACCGCTCAGTGCCAATTGCATCATTACATTCGCAAAGCCGGCGGCATCGCCGAGCAGCGACGGTATCCATGCCCAGACGACTTTCGCGTGCTCCGCTACCAGTGCGCGGATGTGCATGACGGCTTCGCTCAACCGGTCCTGCGGCGTGCGTCTCGGATCACTGCATGCCAGCGGCAACAGCGGCCAAAGCGCTTCACCGTGTTTGGCGCGCACCCGATTCACCTCCTCGATTTGACGTCTAAGCGCGTCTACGCACGTTTGCACATACGTGGCAACAGCGTTGCATGCAAACGGGAAGATCAAGAAGATCGCATCGCCAAGACGCTCATCGAGCGAGTGCAACATCTTCAGCACAGGCACCGCGTCGTTGTCGCTCATTTCGATCAGCAGCGTCGGATTGTCGGGCTGCTCGACGAAAGTCTCGATCGACGATTGGACCGCTGCAAATTCGCGATGCATGGCGACTGCCTTCCAGGTCAGTTCAAACGAACGTATCGGCTTCGCACTACGGTGTCCGCTTCTGTCCGAATGTCTACTCCACCGTGGCCACCTTCGAGTTCGATCGTCTGTGCGCTGAGCCGCAGTTTGCCGGGGACTTCGATGTTTACGTTTCGATTCAGCAACGTGACGACCGGGCCGTCCGGCGATGAACGTACCTGCAATAGCGGACAACCTGATGCGTCCGACAGTTGCATGCATTTGTCCGGTTCGAGCGTCAGCTCGAAAGCGGCCGTGGCGACGGGTTCCACCGGTTCGCCGCAGCCCGCCGGCCGCAGTTGGCCCGAGATGACATACTCGGGCCAGTTCGACGGCAACTGCAGTAGCACGCGGTCGCCGATATGCGGCTTCACGCCATTCACACATTCGAGCCAACGCTCGCACGGGCTTGCATCCCGCATCGGCCATTTCACGCGCACCCGCCCCATGGCATCGGGGTGGTGCGTATCCGTCACCTCGCCGATCAGCGTCATCGGATCCAGACGTTCGTCCGCCGGGCAAGGATGCGGCCGCGAGCCCCCTTCAAATAGCCGCCTCAAAGCCGCTAGGGTATCGTCTTCAAGCGAGTTATCGACCGTCATCCGATCCAATTCGTTTTCCATCGCATGTCCCCCAATGTGTTCGACGAACACGAGCAACACCGTCAAGCAGCCATCCGCATCAATTGATGTAAGCGATCGTCCCTTGAATCGTCACTCCCGCGCTATCGAGCGTGATCGTGCCGCCCCCCGTCGATAAGACGATCTTCGTCGCGTTGACGTTGACGTTACAGCTGCCCTTACCGTTGTCGATGTTCACCGTCGGCGCCTGAAGATTCGCCGTCGCCTTGCCCGCAAGATTGAGATCGTGTTCGCCATAGATCGTGACGCCCTCTGCATAGCCGGCGATTCCCACGCCTTGATCGTATCCGACGATACTCACGCCACCGCCATAGCCTGCAACCCCGACGCCAAGTTCGCTGCCCACTCCGCCAATCGAAACCCCAACGTTTTCCTTGTTGATCGCCATCCCGCTCTGCCCCGAGCCCATCTCGATGTGATTTTTGGCAACCATCGACGCGACCTTTGCAACCTCGACCGCGTAGTTTCCCGCCATGACTTGCGCCGCATACGAGCCCGCTTCGACCACGTGCGTGCTGTCTCCCTTGACGAAAACATCGTGCTTGCCGCTCACCACCGACAAGCTGTGATTGCCTTTTGCCACGGTGTGCGCACTGTCGCCATCAATGGACACGCTGCGATTGCCCGTCACCGCGTGCGTCTCATTCCCGCCGATCTGCGCGACCCGATGTCGCCCGATACTCACCGTCTCGTTCTGCCCGACGCTGCGTTGCCGGTTGTTCTTCACCTGCATCGTCTCGTCGTTGCCGACCGTATGCGTGTGGTTGTTTCCCACAGACAGAGCGTGATCCACCTCCGTCTCCGCATCGAAATTGCGCTCGGCATGCAGCCATAACTGTTCCGCGCCTTTGCGATCCTCGAAGCGCAACGCGTTCGCATGCGACGCCGCGCCACCGGGCGTCGAACGCGACAGCAATCCGCTTTGCGTAGCAGTCATCGGCAAATCCCACGGCGGCATGCGCTCGCCGTTGTACACACGGCCCGTGACGATCGGCCGGTCCGGATCGCCGTTGAGAAAATCGACGATGACTTCATCGCCTACCCGCGGAATCTGCACGCCGCCAAAACCGCCGCCCGCCCAGGGGCTCGAAACGCGCACCCAGCACGAGGCGTTTTGATCGCGCCGGCCGTAACGATCCCATTGAAACTGCAGCTTGACGCGCCCGTATTCGTCCGTCCAAATTTCCTCGCCGGGCGCCCCCACCACGACGGCCGTTTGCGGGCCGTTCGTGCGCGGCCTGGGCGTCTCGCGCGGCGGACGATAAGGCAACTGCGTCGGCTGCGCGAGAAACGTCGTTTCATGCGTGACATGCTCGTCGGAGCGATCGGTCGCGTATGGGTTCTCTTGGAACCGGTAGCGGCAGCGCACGATTAGGTACGCACGGTTTTCCTCCAATCGGGGACAGCGTTCGAGCGTAAACACATAACCGGGCGCCATCGCGCGAACGTCGGTATGCGCCTCGGCCCGCTCGTGCTCCGACTGCAGCGCCTCGAGGCGCATCCGTCCGTAGCGCGTGCCCAACGCGTCGTCATCGTAGCCGCCGGGCCATTCGAACATGGCAAATCGATCATGGTCATGCCCGCGCGGGTCCGCATGCTTGACCGAGAGATCCGCGCGTGGCTTCGTATAGTCGTAATCGCTCGCTTCATAGCCGCCGATGCTGACCTCCTGCGCAGGCTGCCAGCTATCGATGTGCTCTTCATCGGCAATCGCTGTGCGGTCGGCGCCGATGTAGGCGATCGTCTCGTAGCCGGGCAAGGCCTCATGCGAGGACTGGGCATCGCACAGCACGAGCGTATGCGCTTGCTCGGTATGTTTGAAGCAATAGTAAATGCCCTCGCTTTCCATCAAGCGCGACACGAACGCGGCATCCGTTTCGTTGTACTGAACGCAGTACTCGCGTGGCGCGTAGTGCTCGGCGAGCCGTTTATCCATCGGGAAGCCATAGGGCGCGAGCACTTCGTCGACGATCTCGGGCACGCTCTTATTCTGGAAGATTCTGCAATCGGACCGCCGTGTAGCCAACCACAGCCACGGGCGCAAGACGAGCTCGTACGCATAGTGCCGCTGCGCTTGGCGCCCGATCAGCGACGCACGTGCGACTAGCCCATGCACGTAACGCTGCGTGCCGTCGCGCGCCCGCACGCGCACGCAAACACCCTTTCCGAGCAACGCGCGCAATGACAATCCGTATCCGTCGGCGAGCGCTTCGATTCGGATTTCGAACAATCGGCTCAGCGCCTCTTCGCCGTCCAAACGATAGAACTTCAGTTCCTCGCCCAAGGCCGTGTTCAGTGTGAACATGCGTGACAAGCTCACTCCTCATTCGTTCGCGGATGCTTCATGCAGGGGCTGTATGGCCTGCGCACCCGCGCGCCGCGCAACGCGAGCGCGCCCCGATCGTGCCGTCCAATCGATCGTCAATTCGCATGCGGCCGCCGTATCGATGCGGCGTCCGAGCCAGATCGAATGACCCAACCCCTCACTTGAGCCGAGCGTATGGCGTGGCACCTGATCGGCGGCGAGCACGAGTTGCATTGCCCAACCGAACTCCGCGCCGACGTACTCGCGTACCCACTGAGCAAGCCGCCTTGCATTGCTCCCGCCCGGCAAGAACGTTCGATAGCGCTCGAGCGACATTGGCCCTAACACGAGCCGAAAGCACGACTGACCGTCGCGCACCGCACGACCGAGCACGGCACCGCTCCCCAGGCACTGCTCGGGCTGCTTGGCGCTAAGCGTCGTGCGCTGCGTCTCGTCGATCGGCAGCCACCGTACGACGTGTTCGACGAGGCGTACGTCCACGTGCAAGTCGTGCGCAAGTATGCGAACGAGCCCCTCCGGGTTGCGAGTATGCCGAACCCAATGCCCCGCCTGGAAGCACATCTCGCCCAAGGGCAGTACCCCACCTCGTGAGTCCTCGGCTCGCGGCCCGCGGCCGATGAGGCTTGCGACGTATCGATCGAATGGCCCTACTCCCGGCCGGTCATGTCCGACGACCGGCTGGGCATCGGCCCACGCGCGATAGAACAATGCAATCGCTCGGTGATGAAAAAGATCGGCGAATGCGCTCAACGCATTGTCGTTTGCATCGTGCACGGTCTCGCGCGCGCGTTCCGTCACATGCAGCGGCATGGGGCCGTTGGGCCCGAACAAACCAAAGCCATGAATGAGCAAACGCGGCGCGACGCTTCCGGTCGCACCGTCGACGGCGTGCGCGATCATCGCGGGCGCGAACGACAGCGAGGGCGTCTGCCCGAGTCGCAACGGCTCGTCGCGCGGATGCGCGGCCCGTCCGATCCGTGCATGCTGTGCGCAGATCGCATCGAGCCAGCGCAGCGTCCCGAATAGATCGTACGCGGCCGGCGTGGCCCGCAACCGCAGCCAATACGCCGCGTATCGCTCGCCATAGTCGGGCGTCGGATCGTGGGGATTCATAACGTTGGCCGGCGGCCAATGCGCCCGCGCCACGTTACGAGCGCACCGCGCTGTAGCGAGTGCAGCGCGAATCGCGTGAACGAGTTGATCGATGCATAGCGCGCAAAAAACTGTTCGAGCACGGCGCCTAGCAGATAAGGACTTTCGCCGGAAAAAGCTTGCTCGTCCACCGTCATGGCGACCAGCACCCCCCGTCCGAATGCGATCGGCCCCGCTTCGGGCAAGCGCTCGACGATAGGTGAACACGCAAGACGCCGTATCCCCGACACCTGCCTCAGCATCGATGAATCCACCGGATCGGCATACAGGCTCAGCCACTCGCGCAAATCTCGTGCGCCGGTTTCATCGTCCACTCCGGCTGTCGGCTGATAACCGATGCCAAGCTGGTCGATCATGCGCCAAATCGCTTGGTCTCGTGCAAGTGGAGGCCTCGGCCTCGTAGGACCCTTAATTATTTCGATGCCATCGATCGGCAACGATACTTTCGTGGTCAGATCGGAGCGCGTGCCCGACGAAACCAACAATGGTAGATCGCAGTTCGTGCATAACGCGTCTGCCGACAGCAATTCGATACGCTCATCGAACGGCGCATGCCGCCGATCGACGAGTGACACGTACGTGTCGGTGCCGACGTAGCCCGTGCGAGCGCCGTTGCGCATCGATTGCGCACCAACCAGTCTCGGCTCTCGCCGTGCCGAAAAATACGCTTCACCCTCATGCTCCGCCCCACTCGATGCGAAGAATGGCAGGAAGGCGGTGCTTGCGCTCGCTTCGTCGCCAAGCCGATGCCCGTTCACGCGCCGAACCGAATGAATTTCATAGTCGAGCGGCCGCGAGCGGTCCGCGACGAGCCGGTATTCGGCGCTATTCGGCGTCACCGGAATCCGATCCGTGACTCTCGCGAACAAATTGACGATCGGCGTGCAATGCAGCGCGAGGTGACTCGCATCGATCGCTCGTTCGAGCGCGCCATCGGCCTGATCGAGGAGCACGATCAGCTCGAGGCGATTGCTGCGCGTTTGCGACAACGCTCGCCGCAAGCCGCCAATCGAGACGAAATGAAACCGGGCGGGAAATGCGAAATACTCATGCAGCAGCCGATGCCCTTCGAAGCTCCTCGCATCGGAAGGCAGCATCGCCTGAGCCGCAGCAAAGCCCTCGTGTGCGATCGCGTGTGGTTCGAGCCAATCGACGCATTCGCCCGAACCGGGGTCGCGGCATGCAACGGCCAATGCGTGCATGGCCAACAGTTCCAGCAAGCGCACGGCCTGAGCATCAGGCCCGCAAAGGCAAAGATCGAGCCGATCGAGCGGAAGCTGGTCGAGCGGCACATGCGGTTGCGACCCGATGACGATGCGAACCGCGCTGCGTGCACGTGCGCGAATGGCTTGGCCGCCGGCGGGTAAATCAGGCGGGATACCCGTCATCCGGACTTCATCGAGCGAGATCGGCCATAACGTCAGGGCGTGCGCCGTTCGAAAATCGCAGGTCGCTCCCGCGTCGCCGACACGTCGGTACAGACTCGTACCGGCCGGCACAACGTAACCTTGCATCAGCCTGCTCTCGCGCGGGTCGACATGCAGTTTGGCGATAGCCATCGACGGAATCGGCGCGAGATGGTTCGGAAACACGACATCGAGCAGGCGCTCGGAGAAACGCGGGAACTCGGCGTCCATCTTCAACTGCACGCGCGCCGTCAGAAAACAAAACCCTTCGAGCAAGCGCTCGACGTACGGATCGGCCACCTCGATACCGTGCATGCCCAGGCGCGACGCCGCCTTGGGATGAGTCCGCGCAAATTCGGCGCCGAGCTCACGCATATAGGTGAGCTCCCGGTTGTAGTACTCGAGAAAGCGCGCGTCCATCGCGTCACCGCTCGGCCAGCGCCCGGACCGATGCGGCGCCCGACTCGAGATCGAGATCGGTATAGACGAGCATCGGAACGGGGCGCGGCACATGCCAAAGTTTCGCGGCGATCTCGAACCGCAGTACGTTCCGGTGCCCCGCTCGTGCGTCGCCACCGGCGTACCGAACTTCGATCGACTCGGGCAGCAGGCGTGGCTCGTAATGCATGAGCGCCTGACGAATCGCCTCCTCTACCTGTCCCACGTCGATCTCGGAGATCACTGCACCGGCCAACGGCGGCACGCCATAGTTCACCACGGAGCGGGCCACCTGCGGATAAGCTGCCGCCGCGTCGGCGTCGAGCAGGCGCGTTGCGTTGAGCAAGCGCGCCATATGGCGCAGCACACACTCGCGCAACACCGAATCGCCACTGCCATGCTTGCGCTCGAGAAGCGCCATCGGGTCGATGAGATCGGCTGGCACGGCTTCGACGAGCCGATCGTACAGCGTGGGCTGCGGGCGGTCGCCACGCCCCGAGGCTGACCGCGAATGCAAAAGCGCTTCGTTCATTCGAGCCCCTTACATTTCCTGGTTCTTTTTGATGTCCCACCCCATCGTGACTTCCGCACCTTTTCCACCTTCGGGTGTCTGCTCCCAATATTGTTTTTTGACGCGCGCCGCTTGGAAGCCGTAGCGCATCATGAGCCTATTCGGCTCGTCTTCGACGTCGGGTCCCGAGATCTGAGCCAGGGTGACGATGACCTCCTCGAGCGTCAGGCGCGAGAACTCGATTTGGTCCCCGCCCGTTTTGCAGGAGGAAATCTCGACCTTGGGCACATGCTTGCCGCTCGCGCAGTACTTCAAGATGGCAGGCGTAGCCTTATCCATGAACGCGGTCACGACGAGGTCGCTGAAGTTCGCCTTGCCTGCGTTGCCCCCGCCCCCACTCGCCATGGCCGCCGGCTGAGCCGCCGCCCAAGAAAACATCTGAATGTCGGTCCACCCTTTGTGTTGACCATCCGCCGATTCTCCGGTCGCCCCTTCGACTTTCATGAACATCGCCATGCCCATCGCGTTCTCCCTCTGGATTCACAATCGGATTACTCGTTCGATGCGCGGATCGACGGCAGCTTCGTGACCAGCCGCAGCGAAACGGTGAGCCCCTCCAACTGGTAGTGCGGCCGCAGAAAAAATTTGGCCGCGTAGTAGCCGGGATTGTCTTCAACCTCCTCGACGACGACTTCGGCAGCAGCGAGTGGCTTGCGTGCCTTCGTCTCTTGCGATGAATTAGCCGGATCGCCGTCGACGTAGTTCATGATCCAATCGTTGAGCCAACGCTGCATGTCGCTGCGTTCGCGAAACGAGCCGATCTTGTCGCGGACGATGCATTTCAAGTAGTGCGCAAAGCGGCTACATGCGAATAAGTAAGGCAACCGGCCCGACAGCCGTGCATTGGCCGTTGCGTCGGCGTCGTGGTATTCCCCGCTTTGATAGAGCGATTGGGCGCCGATGAAAGCGGCCACGTCGGAATTCTTGCGATGCACGAGCGGAATCAAACCATTTTTTGCTAGCTCGGCTTCGCGACGATCGCTAATCGCGATTTCAGTCGGGCATTTCAAATCGACGCCGCCGTCGTCGGTCGGAAACGCGTGGCACGGCAAGTTCTCCACCGCGCCGCCCGATTCGACGCCGCGAATGGCGGAGCACCAGCCGTATAGCTTGAACGAACGGTTGATGTTCGCCGCCATGGCGAACGCCGCATTCACCCACGTGTAGCGATCGTGCCGCGCCGAATCGATGTCTTCTTCGAAGTCGAATGCTTCGACGGGGTTCGTGCGCGCACCATAAGGCACCCGACCGAGAAAACGCGGCATCGCGAGCCCGATATAGCGCGAGTCCTCCGATTGCCGCAGGCTTCGCCACGCGGCGTACTCGGTGTTTTGAAAGATCTTCGTGAGATCGCGCGGATTCGATAGCTCTTGCCACGAGTCCATCTGCATCAACGAAGACGACACGCCGGCAATGAACGGCGCGTGCGCGGCTGCGGAGATCTTCGATATCTCGCGCAACATTTCCACGTCGGGCGGGCTATGGTCGAAGTAATAGTCGGCCACGAGACAGCCGAATGGCTCGCCCCCCAACTGCCCATACTCCTGCTCGTACACTTTCTTGAACAGCGGGCTTTGATCCCAGCCGACGCCTTTGTGGCGCTTGAGCATTCGCGCAAGCTCGCTCTTCGTTGCGGGTAGCACTCGGATCTTGAGCAATTCGTCGCTTTCGGTATTGCTGACGAGGTAGTGCAAGCCTCGCCACGCCGATTCGAGGCGTTGAAAGTCGGGGTGGTGCAAGATCTCGTTGATTTGGCCCGTCAGCTTGGCGTCGAGTTGCGCGATCAGGTGCCTGATCGTGTCGTAGGCATCGTCCGAGACAGTCAGTGAATGCTCGAGCGCCTGATGAGCGAGCGTGCGCATCGCGTTTTGCACGGCAATACGGGCTTGCTCCGTTTTTGGGTTGATCTCCTTGTCGAGCAGCGCGGTGAATTGGCTTCTTTCGATGACGGCCAGCGGGGGGCGCGGCTCCTGTTGCGCTTGTGTATCGACTCTAGGCATGATCGGCTCCCGGTGCGGCGTCGTCGAGGCCGTCGCCGTGCGACGGTTCTGTTGTGGCGGGTGAAGACAACTGAGCCAGCAGCTTGGGATCTGCCAGCGCGTGAGCAACCAGCATCTCCGCGCCGCGTTTGCCATCGATATACGAAAGCAGATTCGATAGCTGCGTGCGCGCTTGAAGAAGTCGCCTCAAGGGTTCGACGTTTTGCGCGATGGCACCCGGCGAAAAATCGTCCAAACTTTGCAGCGCCATTTCGACGTGCAGTTTTCCTTCGCCGGTCAAAGTGTTCGCGACATCAAGCGACAACGTCGGCCCGATCGCCTTCATGCGCTCGTCGAAGGAATCGATATCGACGTCGACGAAATTGCGTTCGCTAAGATCCGGCAGTTCGTCCGCGTGCTTGCCGGCCAGGTCGGCAAGCACGCCCATCACGAACGGCAGTTCCACCTTGCGCTCGGCGCCGTACAGCTCGACGTCGTATTCGATATGCACGCGCGGCGCACGGTTGCGAGCAATGAATTTCTGTCCGCTCGTCGACGATTTGAAAGCTGGCATGGCAGTGTCTCTCCTCGGAAGTTCAATGCGACTGCGACCGCGACTGCGACTGCGATTGCGATTGCGGTTACGTTCTCGAGCTGTCGCCGTCCGCGCGGCTATCGGCGCCGCCCCCGCTCAGCAACTCGAGCTTGCTTAATCCCTCGGGCGCAATGTCCCGCATGATTTCGTAGAAGTTCAGGGAGAGCAGGCGCTGCACTCGACGTAGCAGCAACGGAGCCGGATGACTCGGCTCATATCGCTCGAAATAGCTGCACAGAGCGTTCAAGCACAGATTGGCGTCTGCGCGCGTATCGATCGTCATCGCCGACAATGGTGGCGATTCGGCCTCACGCGGCGCTTGCCCTGCGCTGGGCTCCTGCTCGAGCGCCTCGCCTTTCGCCGCGCGCAAGCATTGCGCGATGACCGACAGATCATGCTCTAGCGCACTTTCATCGAGCGCCCATTCATGGCCGAGCCTCATATGCACAGTCGCGCGCAGAGCGCGCAAGGCATCGAGGACATCGAGCGCGGTGGCAAGCGCAGGGTCGCCTCTTCCATGCGCGGCACGTAGATCGTCTGCGATCCGCTCCCCGTCGCCGGAACCTGCGCGGGCGCCGATGCCGTGGCTTGCAAGCGCACTTGCGAGCGATCGCACATTCATCGGTCCGAACAACGGCCAATCGCGCATGACGTGCAGGCAGCCGCCGGCACCTGCCATTTCGCGCAGAACATTGACGCGCGGCAGCGGATCGCACTGACCATCGACCGTCAGCGCGGGATGTACAGCATCCCAATACCTGTCGAGCAGCGCCGACGCCATGTGCAGAGCGCGAGCCAGCCCCGCGAGACCGTCCGCCTGCATCCAGGCGCGCGTCAGATGCACGAGCACGCGCAGGTCCTTCGTACGGGCGAGCAGCGACGCGGCAAGTTGCTCGATGCGAGACCAATCGGGCGGCTGCGCAGCGATCAATGTGTCGCCGTATTGCTGCTCGGACTTGCCGCTCGCATACTCTTGCAGCGACAAAAAATCGGCGTCGTATTCCAGGTTGGGGCCGCACGGCGTGTCGGCGTCGATCGGTGCGAGCAAAACGTCATTCATCGGCGCCTCACTCGAACGAGTAGCGGATCTCGACAGGCGATTCGCCGGCGTCGAGCGTGACCGTGCGCACCAGCGGCGGCAAGGTGCCGTTGCGCACTTCGATGCGGTACGTGCCGGGCGTGAGGCTCATCGCCCGAAACGGCGGACTGATGCCTCGCCGCACCCCATTCACGTACACCTCTCCCCACGGAAAAACATACAGCCGCACGAGAACCGGCCGAAGCGCCTTGCTTCTTGCCGCCGTGATTGGGCCAGCCGCCTGCGGCGCATTCGGCTCATTGGCCGCGGATGTCGCTTCGTCGTGAGCGGCCGGCGCCTGCATCGCGATGGATGCCGGATTCGATGCTCCCTTCGCCAATGCAGCCAAGGCGGCCGATGCGGCCGATGTCGTCCGCGGCATTTCGCCAGCCGATGCCTGGGGGCTTGCCTCGGGCGCACGGGCAGCCATTGCCGAGGAAGCCGCCGTTTGCACCGCGGCCGATGTCGTCCGGGAAACGTTCTGCTGCACGCCAGGCACAGCCGCGGGTGGCGGCGCAGTCGCCGTCGGCGGGTCGTGGGGTGGCGCTGGGAGCGGCTGCGGCACTGCTAGCTGCGCCGTCGTTGGCGCACCGGGCGCCGGTAAGGTTTGCCCCGACGGCCTCATGGCCAAGCGCAGCAGCGTCACGCCGCCCGTCGCGATCACGAGTAGGGCAAGTGCTCGCACCGCATATCGCCGTACGCTCAGTGCGCCCCAAAGCGAACTACTACGCCGATCATTGCGATCCGTAGCGGCCGTCACGTCGAGCTCCGTCGGCGCTGTCGCATTTTGCGTGCCGTCGGCGTGAACGTCACCCGTCGATGTGGTCGGAGACGCGGCATCCACCTCATCGTGGACCGGCTCCAGTGCCGTCGCGCCCGGCTCCGATTCGACAGCGACACTCGCGTCGGCGTCCGCCCAAGCAGGCTCCGTCTCGACGGGAAAAGGCGACGAAGCCGCGCGATCGAGCGTCACGAATACGCCGGGCATCGTCTCGCGCAACCCCAGCCTTTGCGCAAACGCGGGCACCGATGCGGGCCGATCCTCGATCCGCAAGGCAAGCGCCGCATCGATCGCCGTCAACAGTCGCTCGCTGTAATGCGGGCCGTCGTCGGCCCACTGCCGGCCGGCTAGCGGACGATATTGGTCCTGGATGCTGCGCACGACCGCAGCCGGCGGCAAGTCGCCCGTGATCAACGCATACGCAACGGCGCCGAGTGCATAGAGGTCGGTCCACGCGCCCTGTTTGAACGCCGGATCATCCGTGTATTGCTCGATGGGTGCATATCCGGGCTTCAAAATCATCGCCGTTTCGTCGACGAGGTCGCCGATCAGCTTACGCGCGGCCCCGAAGTCGAGCAGAACCGGCTGGCCTCCAGGCTGCACGAGGATATTGTCAAGCGAGATGTCGCGATGAAAGCACTGCGCGCGGTGCAGCGTATGAAGCGCACCGAGCAGAGGCCCAAAGAGATCGAGCAGTTCGGGCTCGCTCATGTGCTTTACTCGGCGCTTTCGCTGCGCGAGTGTCTGCCCTTCGTAAAACGGCATCACCATGTATGCGGTGCCGTGGCTCTCCCAGAAGTGGAGCACCTTGAGCAAGCCAGGGTGATCGAATTGAGCCAGCAATCGCGCCTCGTTGAGAAACGCCGTGCGCCCTGCTTCGAATGCGTGCGCGTAACGCGATGCGCGCACGCCTACCGTGTAGTCGCCTGCGCGCCGCGCCAGCATCGTCGGCATGTACTCCTTGACCGCCACGGTTCGTTGCAGGGTGCGGTCGAATGCACGATAGACGATGCCGAAGCCGCCGACGCCGAGTACCGAATCGAGTTCGAACTCGCCAAGCCGGTGGCCGCTCGGCAGCGGCTTGACCTTGGCGTCGGCAGCGCGATCGGCGCCCGCCTCGGCTTCAGCGAATCGAGATTCCGTCATAGACCTCCCCTTCAACGTCCGTGTCCGGCTATCAAGCCGAGCGCCTCAACCGTTCTCGCATGACGAGCGCCCGCCACCGCCGAACAACTTCGCAAACAACGCGCTGTCGAGCACCCCGGTATGCGCTTCGGGGCCGGGCAATTCGCGCTCGTCCGCGCTCGTCCACCAAAAACTCGTCATCCCGTCGGGGTCGAAATACTCGAGCAAGTTCGGCCAGCCACTCGCTCGCGACATCTCGTCCGGCACATCGCCCGACACCGAGGCCATCCGCTGCGCGAGTTCGCAGTCGAACTCCTCCGGCACGTGAGCGCACCGAATCGCCTCGGCTAGCACCTCGCCGATCGTCGAAAGACTCGCGCTCGCCCATGCTGCCGCGTCGCGCGAAAAACCATCCAAGTCGAGCGCATGGGCGACGAGCAGCGGGTAACGACGGCCCACGCGATCGAAACTTGGCGCGATGCAACCGAACTGCACCCATCCGGCGCCGACGCCCGCCGGAATCGCGAAGCGCCAGATCGGCCCACGGGCATAGCCGTTCAAGAACGTCTGCCCTGCGCTTTCCCGCATCGATGCCATCCCGCGCGCGAACCATCGTTCCCACGACTGCGCGAGTGCGCTCGGCATGCGGCGATCGGCGAAATCGCCGGCGCCGGGCAGCTTGCCGTACCAGCCCGGCAGCGCGTGCTGTGCATTTGAGCAAGCCTCGCTCATCGTTGGGTAGGGCACGTGAAAGACTCCAATTGAGGAAGATCGAGTGGGTTGTGTACGGAGCTGGCCGTGACCTCAACGGCGAACGATTTGCCGCCGACGCTGAACCGGGCGCGCGTTTTTTCGGCCGTGCCCGTGCGCATCAACGACGCGTGATCGAACAATCGCAATAGCGCCCACGGGCCCGAGGCGACAAAGCCGTCGCTAGCTCCCGATTGATCGACGATCTGCAAGCGCACTTGATTGGTGCCGTTGGGACCGGGCCATTGCACGGTCATCGGCGCTTGCGGGCCATGCGCGTAGCGCACGACTTGACCATCGACATCGAGCGACCACTCCGAGATCGACGGATCCAAATCTAGCGGCATGATGTTCAGCTTGATCGTCGGCGTGCGTTCGCCGCCGCTGAAGAACGCATCTCTGATGATGGCGGCGTTCTCGAACGAAGCAAGGAACGGCGCACCGGCGGCGCCATTCAAGCGCCACGGGTGCGAACTCGTGTCGACCCGGGCCTGCAAGTTCTTTTGGAAGAAAGCGTCCATCAAGCCGCCGGCGGCGAATAGGCGCGCGAAGTCGTCGGGCGTCGCGTCGCGCGACGATGCGCGCGCGAGCGGGTAGCGCCCTGCAATGGCTTGCCGGCAAAAATCGCCGACATCCGATGCCGCGCTGCGCGCCACGTTGGCATCGGCCACTTTGACGAGATTGGCGTCGGCCGAATCGCCTAGATCCGTTAGCATTTGCCTGAACGGCGTCGGCAGTCTCCCCGCTTGCGCCTTGAGCTGCGCCGAGGCGTCCGAAGGCGGCGGCGCGCTGCCGCTACGCAAGGCCGAATCGGCGCCGACGAGATAGACGTAAAGCGCGTCGATCGATTTCAGCGTATCGCTCATCGCGGCACTCTGCGCCGCGCCTGCAGCGCCGCCCCGAAGTGCGCGGATATCGGCGAAATGAGCGTCGACGATCGATTCCGGCTCCGCTCGGTTTGCCAGCGCTTGATCGCTAGCCGTTGGCTTCGGCTGAAAAATTTGCGACAGCGAACGGCGCGCCGCGTCGACCTTGTCCTCGGCGCGAGACGCAAGATCTGCCTGCGGATTGTCGCTGCGCGAGAGCGCGGTCTCGGCTGCAACGGCGTTGGCCATGCGTACGAGCGGCGAATCGGGCTTCGACAGCAGCCTCGCCATTTGCGCGGTTTGAGCAACCGAATCGGTCGGTTGCAGACGCAAATCGCCGAGGTAGTCGTCCCAGGTCTTGATGAAATCGTCGAGGTACAACGATCGCACCTCGCTCGCTTGCGTATCGCGTGCACTAGACGTCGCAATCTCGGACGACGGAAGTCCGAGCACCCACGTCTCCTCTCGCCCGAAGCTATCCACGGCATCGGTCAAGCGCTTGTCGAAGACGTTCCAATAGCCGCCGTACGTGTAAAGCCCCGGCACACCGTCGTTCAAGCGCGCGCTGCTTCGCCGCCTAAACGCGAGCGCCGCAGACGGCCCTGCCATGCGCGCCGCATTGACATCGTAGACGGTCGCGGCTGGACGCAACATCCGGGCAAGCTGCGCGTACAGGCGCTGGGCAAACGTCATCCTCAGCAAACCGTCTCGCGCCTGAGCGACGAGCGCGTCATCGCGCGGCAAGGGCGACAGCACGACGCGGCCGTCGAACAAAGCGGACAGATGCCGGCGCAGCGCATCGAGCTCACGCGGGCTCATCGGCGCCGAGCCAGCGGACGCTTCCTCGAGCTCCAGCACCGCCTGCATGAATATGGGATCGTAGTGATCGCTCTCGTATAGCATCAAGTAGGCCTTGAGCGCGGAATAGGCATAGGCCGGATCGTTCGCGGGCGCATCGCGCAGCGCGCCTTGCATGCGGCGCACGGCAAGCGGCAGCAGAAGCTCGTCGAGCGCGCGATGATAAATGTCATCGGCGGCCGATTCGAGCTTGCGGCCTTGAAATAGGCCCCAACGAAAGCGCGTTGCCGGATGATCGGGATCGACCTCATCGGTCGACGCGAGGTTGCGCAACATATTCAGAACCGCAAGCACATGCCGCGTATCGTTGGGAGAGGAGATCGGCGCATCCCTTAGTTGTCGCTCGATCATGGGCACCCGTGCGGCCACCTCGTCGACGTAAGCACGATTGCGCCAATAGCTGCCGAGCCAAGCCACGAGCAACACGCACGATAGGAGAGCGACTGCGGCGTAGCCCGCGAGCGTCAGCACTCTTCTACGCAAGCGCCAACGCAAATCGGTGCCGGCGAGCGAAGCTTCCTTGAAGATCAGGTCCTGCAGCAGCATCTTCAGAAAAAAGCTGCGTCCCGATGCGACGGCCTGCGCAGCCGGCGGCGCAGGATCGATCCGCAGAAATCGCTTGATCCCCCCCATCACGCGATCGAACACCGTGCCTTCCTGGGTCCCGCTCGTCAGGTAAATGCCGCGCAATAGCGGCATCGAGTCGAATTTCGAATGGGAAAATACCTGCGCGACGAATTGACCGAGGACGTCCTTCAGCCCCGCAAACTGTTGAGGCAGCGAATAGATCAGGTGGCGTCGAGACGGATCGGCCTCGGCGCTCAGCAGCTCCGGCAACGCTTCGTTCAACCGCTGATGCAAAATCGCGTACTCGCGTTCAAATACGGCTCTCAAATCGAGCGGAGCATGCGGCGACTCATCGAGCGCGATGGTGAATCCCCAGACTTGCGTGCGCTCGGAACGTCCAAAGGCCGTGAAATATTCGGAGAAGCCGGCCAGCAAATCCGCCTTGGTGACCAGCACGTACACAGGGAACTGAATGCCCAGTTGCGCACGCAGTTCTTGCAAGCGCTTGCGCAGCGCCATCGCATGTTGCGTGCGTTGCATCTCCGAAGCATCGAGCAAGTCCGAGACGCTGATCGTCAACAACGCGCCATTGAGCGGTTGCCGCCCACGGTACTTCTTCAACAGGCCAACGAATCCGGCCCATTCGGCCTCGTCCAGCGCACGGTTGCTCTCGTGCGTCGTGTAGCGACCTGCCGTATCGATCAGCACCGCTTCGTTCGTAAACCACCAATCGCAGTGGCGCGTTCCCCCTACGCCGCGGATAGCCGCTTTGCCGAACTGTTCCGCCAACGGAAACGTCAAGCCCGAATTCACGAGCGCAGTGGTCTTGCCGGATCCGGGGGCGCCGATGAACACATACCAGGGAAGCTGATAGAGATAGCGACGCGTCATCGAATCGAACCAGCGCGCCATGCTCGAGCGCACCTGCCCATCGCCCAAGCGCGCCGACTTCAACAGCGCGGCCGCCTCGTCGAAGCGGCTGCGCAACTCCCGCACGTGTGCCGCTTCGGCTTCGCCCCCAAGCGAAGCGCCCGGGCCTTGCTCGTGCAGCCGGGTCAGCAACTCGGCGTTCACGTGTGCGGCGCGCCAGCGCAGCCAAGCCCGCCGAGCCGCCCATATCGCAACGACCGATGCCGTCGCCCAAACACGAGCGGATACGGTCTCGAGCGGACGATAATCGCCGACCGCGATCAATGGCCCAACCAGCCAGAGGGCCACGACCACGGCTACGAGGCCCGTCGTCACCCAGATACGGCGGCTCGCGAATGCGTGAGCCATCCTCGACAGCCTCCCCTTTAGCGAACTCATCGGGACACCCCAGGCGAGACCGCACGCTCGGCCGATACCGGCGCCGTAAGCAAGGTGATTTCCACACGACGGTTCCTAGCGCGGCCCGCGGGCGTGTCGTTCGGTGCGATCGGATCGGCATCGGCTCGCCCTACCGCGCGCAAACGTCCCGTGTCGTGCATGCGGTCCGCCAGGAACCGTGCGACCGCTTGGGCGCGCGCTAGCGACAAGTTCCAGTTCGATGGGAATCGCGCCGTGCGAACGGGCTGGTTGTCGCTATATCCGGCAACGACGATGCCGCCCGGGCTTCGATCCAGAGCATCGGCGATGCGAGCGAGCGTGGTTTGGTAGCGATCGATGATCGTTGCCGAGCCCGAGTCGAACAACCCATCGCCGCGCAAAACGACGACGCTGCGATCGGCCTCGTCGCGAACCTCGACGAGACCCGCACGCACTTCGGGCGCAAGAAAACCCGCGAGACGCGGCGCGACCGGCGGCATCGCGGCCGGCGCTTGCGCGGCAACCGCTTGCACCTTCGGGATCGGCAGCCGGGCAATCATCGTGAACGCACGGTCGGAGCGGCCCGCCAACGTGAGCGATAGCGCGACGAAAACGCCGAAGCCGAGCAATACGGCCAAGGCCAAGCACGCCCAGAGCGGGATGATCGCGCGCCGCGGATCATGGCTGGCGAGCGCGTCGTGCCAATGCGGCGAGAGCGACGGATCGAACTCTCCCCGTATGCTTCTGATGGTCGAGGCGAGTTGACGCCGCAAGGCGTCGAGCTGCGTGTGACCGTTCTCGAGTACGCGGTAACGCCCTTCGAAACCCAATGCCAAACAATAAAAGAGCAACTCGAGCAGAAGCAGATGCTCGCGGGGCTGCTTCGATACGCGTTCGAGGACCTGGAAAAATTTCTCGCCGCCCCACGTCTCATTGTGAAACGCGACGAGCAGGCTGTCGGCCGACCAATTCGCCGCGCTGCCCCAAGGAGTCGATGCTGCGGCTTCATCGAGCGCCGTGCATAGACAATAGCGAGCGGCGCCGATCTCTTCCGGCAAAATACCGGCGCCCTGCGCGCGAATCTCGAAGGCACGAATCTCCGCGGCGAGATGTTCTCGCAGCCAACGCGGGTTCGGATGATGCACGGTGCTGCGAATCTGCGGCACCAGATTGAGCAGCGATCCGGCGGCGCCGACGAGCGGGTTGCGTGGATCGGCCAATCCGGGCAGTGCCGAGGTCGGCGCCGGCCCACCTTCGTGTCCGCCGGCGCCGAGCCGCGCATCGGCGCTACGCTCGCGCTCGTCCCCGCCGTCCGCCGGGACAAGACCGGCTCCGGGGCCGGCCGCAAACGGATCGTTCAACGGGTGCAATTCGTTCATCGCGAGCCTGCCCTCATGCCCTGATTCCCTTGCGCCCTAATGGCCCAAAGTTCCATCGCAAGGCCGGGGAATTCTCCCGCCAAATGCAATGCCAAAGCGCCGGATCGTTCGAGTTGCCGCCATAGGTCCCCGCCCTTGTCGACCTCGAAATAAACGTGGCCCGCGTGATAGGGAATCTCGCGCGGCGCCACCGGCAACGGCTGCACCGCAATGCCGGGCAGTTGCAGGTGAACGAGATCGCGGATTCGCTCGACCGGGCCTAGTTTGATTTGTGCGGGCACACGCAGACGAATCTCTTCGGCGCGCAGATCGGCATGCACCGCCAGCACGAACCCGGCGTGCTCGCGCAACGCGTCATCGGCGATCACGGCGACGCTGACGCGGTTGCCTTGATCGTCCAACGGGATCTGCACGGCTTGCTGCTCCAATACGGTCGCAAGCGATCGCCTCAGCTGCGCAAACAACTCCCCGAAACATGTGCGCAGATCGTCGTGCTCGTACGCAGGCAAAGCCGGCGGCCGATGCGTATCGCTCGTGAAGGTCGCAAATTCGTAGGCAAGTTCGAGCCATTCGCTAAATAGCCGCTCGGGATGCATGCGCGGCATGCTCTCCGCATGGGCGCCGAAAGCGAGCGATCGATTGACGAGTTGCAGCAGCAGGAAATCGGCGACTTCCGATACGCCCGTTCGGCCCGGCGCAGCGAGACGGCTCGAAAGCGCCTCGCTGCGCGCGAGCAGCAGCCGGTGCAACTCTCGTATGTAGGCGCTCAGCACCGGATCCGCATGAGCGTCGAGCATCGGTGGAATGTAGCCCTCGTCCACGACGAGTTGGCGGTCGGATCGGCGCTCGATGATGCGAAGTACGCCAAGCGCGTGCCAGTGGGGGCCCAAGTCGGAATCGAGCATCAAGTGCAATTGCAGCCGCCCGAGTTGCACGAGCGCCGGTTCGAGGCCGATCTCGTTGATATCGGCAAGCTCGTGCTCGTGCGCCACGAACCGGGCTCCAGCGTGCGCGCCATCGACATCGAACGCGATTTGCACACCATCGCCGCGCGATAGCGGCACGGCGAGCACCACGGTTGCACCCTTGGCCTGTGCACCGACATCCAGCGTTTGCGGCGCGTCGTCCGCACGCGCGAACTCGAATGGCGTGCCGTCAGGCATGACTCCGACGGCTCTTTCGAGCGCGACCTTGCCGTGCGCCAGTGCCTCGCGGTCAATCTCGAGCGCAGAGAACCCCCAATAGAACGGCTGGCGCTGCGCGCACCGGAGATGAACATAACGCTCGAAGAAACGCTCCAACTGCTGAAAGTGCTGCGGGCGCAGGAACATGCCCTCCGACCACACGACGCGATCTCCCGCGGTGGCAAGCAGACTAGAATTCGCGATTCGGCTCATCAGCATCTATCGATTCCCGGTTTGCGTGTCGATGCCATCCTTGCGCAGGACGACGACAAGGTGCATCTCGCTTGGGGGCAGTTGCCAAAACTTCCAGAGGTTCGTTTGCCGCGGCGACGGCAGCGCTATGACAACCTTCCAGCGCATCTTTTCCAGGTTGCGGAAACCGGCGACCACCCCCAGCTCGCGCACCGATTCGTCCCCCGTGTAGCGCAGCGTGCGCGATTCGCCGGGGCGCAGAATCAACCTGTCGGCGCCGACGAGGTCGCCGCCGAGCGCATCGGCCGGCTTGTTCTGCAACGAAAAAAAGCCGGCGCGCTCGAACGCATCCCCGGACCTGAGCCGAAATAACTGCAACGCCACGGGCGCAGGTCTTCTCTGGCTATCGAGATTTACATCGGTGGCCGCTTCGAATGTCACCGAATATGGAGCCGGGAGAGATTTTTCCGTTTCGGCACATCCGCTCGAAAGAAGCAATGCAGCGCAAAATAAAGAATCAACAAAAACCCTGCATTTGCCGTTCCAAGTAAATAATTGAGCCATTTCAATTCTCGACTCCGATCGCGATGAAAATTGAGTATCTTTTGCGCAGACACGAACGCACCCGCGACGTAGACGATGCCATGCTTTAGGCATCCCCTGCACCGACATATTAAGTATTCAGCATTTAGCTAAAAGAGCGTGATCCGCCCCTTACATTATCATTTGGTGTTTGATTACTTCCTCGATTGAAAAGTGAATAGACTATAGTTCAGTTGAAATTGAGCAGCAACCGAGACAATCCTCGAAGATATACAAATTTCCTCAAATACGACCAACCAAAAATGGTAGGTGAAGATTAATACAGCCATGCAGCGAAACACGAACTTCGTAGTGAATGGGCGACGACTCTTCGCGCTGATAGGCGTTGCATGCCTTTTCGTCGGAATGGCCGCGTGCTCGAGTCCGTCGCCCACCCAGCGAGCCGCCGACGAAACACTGCAGGCTGCCCAGGCCTCGTTCGCGTCGGGCGACTACGCGCGCGCGATCCGGCTCCTGCGCAGCGACGCGCTAACGGACTCGGACCGTCAAACACAGGTCGCGGCGCACAAGCTGATGGCATTTAGCTACTGCGTTACCGGACGCGTCTCGATGTGTCGCTCCGAGTTCGAGAAGGCCCTTCGTCTCGATCCGACATTCGACCTATCGAACGCCGAAAAGGGACACCCGATTTGGGGGCCGGCATTCGAAGCCGCGCGCCAGCACATCGGCTCCTGAAGTAACGGCCGCCCTCACCCCGAACCTTTCGTTCTTGGGACGACGCTTATGCAACTGACCGTCATCGAATACGCAGGCAAACCCGCCGAATCGAAGACTTCCGTCGAGTTCCTGCCGCCGGGCGGCACGATCGGCCGCAACGCCGATAATCAGCTCGTGCTTCCTGACGAGACGCGCCGCATATCGCGCTTGCAAGCCCTGCTCCAAACGGATGGCACGCATTGCCAGTTGAAGAATTTGAGCAGCGTTGCCCTCGTGCAGATCAACGACGTCTCGCTCGATTGCGCACAAGAGCATGTCGTTCGTCCCGGAGACGCGATCCGCATCGGGCCGTACGTGTTGAGAGCCGATTGGGATTCGCGCCATCGGGAGGAGGAGCCCGCGGCCCCTGCATCGCGCACTCGCGCGGCAAACGAGGATGCGCCGCGCACGATTCCCACCGATCCGCTCGCCTTGTTTATGCCCGCGGCGGCGCAAGATGCACGTATGCCTAACGGTGCCGGTTCGGCGCCCGCTCGCGGGCCTGAACCGGCCCGATTCGACCGCACCACGCAAGTGCCGGCTCCCCCCGCGCCGGATGCCTCGATGCCGCAAGCTCAAGCAACCCGGCGCGAAGCCGATGCATTGCTTGCCGCGTTCCTCCATGGCGCTGGGCTTGATAGAGTCGCTTGCGATTGGTCGACGGAGCAATTGAAAACGGCTGGGCAACTGCTGTCGCTGTTCGCTAACGGCACCGTGGAGCTCCTTTCCTCGCGCAGCATTCTGAAGCGAGAAGTCAAGGCCGACATGACGATTCTGCTCGATCGCGAAAACAACCCGCTCAAATTGCTCCCTGACGGCAGCGCGGCGCTCAAGCAAATGTTCGGTTTGCCGTTCCCTGGGTTCATGACGCCCTCCATCGCCGTCGAGGACGCGTTCCACGACTTGCACGCACATCAGATCGCGATCGTGGCCGGCATGCGAGCGGCCCTCATCGATCTACTGAACCGATCGTCCCCTGAACGGATGGCCGCGCGCGGGGGGACGCCGAACCGGCTCGAACGCGCGCTGCCGGTGCTGCGCGCAGCCTCGCTATGGCGCAATTACATGCGGCTGCACCGCGAGATGACCCTTGCGGTGGAAGACGATTTCGGCGCCGTGTTCGGCAAGGCCTTCTTGAATGCCTACGACGAGGAAGTAAAGAACTATCACGCGAGGCGTGAAAACGCCCGCGCCAGTTGAGCATGCATGTGTCCTGTGCGCACTTCTCGTGTGCAGGCGCACGGCGGAGCAACCAGGATGTCGTCGGCTATCGAATCGACGCCGAACGCGCTTGTTTCGTCGTCAGTGACGGCATCGGCGGCATGCCCGGCGGCGGCGTCGCCGCCGAGCGCGCGGTAGCGGCAATCATCGCGCATTGGAGCGAAGCCGATACCTTTTCTCGAGAAACGGCGCGCGCATGCGTGCAAGCCGCGAGCGAGGCCATCGCCGCGGGGCAGCGGCACGATCCGACGCACGCGAACATGAGCACGACCGTCGTCGCGTTGTTCATCGATCGACTTCATGGCCGAGCGCAATGGCTGCATGTCGGCGATAGCCGGCTGTACAGGTTCAGGCATGGCGCGCTGGCGGAGCGCACGTCCGATCACAGCGTAACGCAGCGAATGCGCGATGCCGGATTGGCCGTCGATGGTGTAAACCCAAGCCTGCTGCATCGGGCGCTCGGCATGCATGGTCCGCTGTCGACAAGCGACAGCGATATCCTCCCGCTCGTCGACGGCGACGCGTTCATCCTCTGCACGGACGGCTTTTGGCAACTGGTGTCGGAGCGCACGCTCGAACGCACGCTGCGTATCGTGCATTCTGCCGACGACTGGGCTCGGTTGCTCGAGCATGAGGCATCGCGTCATGCGAGGATCGCGCCGCGCGCCGACAATTACTCGGCCGTCGTCGTGTGGATCGGGCACCCCGAGCACGCGACCTTGGTCGCGTTGGCGTAGCGCCCGCAACGACACCGCAAGAATCCGCTATCCCTGAACACCGGCGGCAACGACCATAGCCCGATCGAACTTTCCACAACGGGCTTTTCGTCATGCCGGTTCATAGCGCTATCAAATCCCCCGCCACCGACTTGTCTCCGGCCTTCCATCGATTGGCCTGGTCGAATCTCGCCGCGCAATCCGCCGAGCAGATCGGCCTCGCCGCAACGCCCATGGTCGCCGTGTTCGTGCTCGGCGCGGGAGCCGGTCAGACCGGTTGGCTCCAAACCGCACAAACCTTGCCGTTCCTCCTGTTCTCGATCGTCCTCGGCGTCTGGGCCGATCAAGCATCGCGCAAGAAGCTCATGGCCGGCGCCGAGGCGGTGCGTTGCACGGCCCTACTTGCCGTATTCGCGGGCGTCGTCTTCGGCAAGCTCTCTTTATCGCTGCTGGCCGTGTGCGGATTTATCGGTGCATGCGGCACCGTCGCTTACAACGTCGCGGCGCCGTCGCTGATCACAGCGCTCGTCCAGCGCAGCGCCTGGGCCACTGCCAACGGCCGGACGGAATTGGCGCGCAGCGTGGCGTATTCGGCAGGGCCCGCGCTCGGCGGCTTGCTGGTGGGTACGATCGGCGGCTCCTGCGCTTTCCTCGTCGCGGCCGGCCTTTCCGCTTCGGCCGCACTCCTGCTCGCGGGCATCGCCGAACCGGTGCGTGCGCCGAACCGGCAGCGAAGATTCGTATCGGAACTACACGAAGGCGCGGCCTTCGTCACCGGCAACCCCTTGCTGCGAGCCATCGCGCTGACCGCGGTGTTATTCAACCTAGGATTCTTCGTCATCCAAGCGGTCTACGTGCCCTATGCCAGCCATCAGTTAGGGCTGTCGCCTGCCTGGGTCGGCGCCACCTTGGCCGCTTACGGCGCAGGCATGATCGCCGGCGCGCTCGTAGCGCCGCGCGTGATGGCGCGCTTGCGGTTCGGCCAGGTCATCGTAGTCGGGCCGCTATGCGGATTGGCCGCATCATTGACCCTTTGCGCCACCGTGTTCGTCCCGTCGCCGTGGCTAGCCGGCGCTGCCTATTTCCAACTCGGCGTCGGCCCGATACTCTGGGTCATCGGCTCAACGACGCTGCGCCAAGCCATCACGCCGGAGGCAATGCTCGGACGCGTGTCCGCGTTGATCAGCACGGCAACCTACGGCGCACGTCCGCTTGGCGCATTGATCGGCGCGATGCTCGCAGGCGCGGCCGGGGTCAAGCCTTGCCTGTTCGTGGCGGCCCTCGCCTTCGCGGCGCAAGCGCTCGTGATCTTACGATCGTCGGCGGCGCGGCTCGTCGAGCTTCCCGACACCGTCACCTGACTCACCTGACCCACCTGAGCGCCACTGCGCCCCACGCAATGCGGCGGGCACGATCGGCTATGCGATCATTGGCGTATCGCTCGCCACCCGGTTGTTTTCGGCTCGCTCATTGCCGTGCCCCACCCCATGAATTCACGCCCCGCCGCGATCCTTACCGCCCTAGCCGCAGCCGCCTTGTTCGGCGCCGCAACGCCGCTTGCCAAATCGCTGTTGGGTTCCATGTCGCCCTTCCTCGTGGCTGGCCTTTTCTATCTTGGCAGCGGGCTCGGGTTGGGTCTCGGCATCGCTGCTCGGCGCGTGCGGCGCCCCCGCGCACAGCCGCCAAACGAGCATCGCATTCAAAAAGCCGAATGGCCGTGGCTGCTCGGCGCGATCCTCGCCGGGGGCGTCGCCGGCCCGGCATTGCTCATGCTCGGCTTGACGAGCACGCCCGCGGCCACCAGCGCGTTGCTCTTGAACCTCGAAGCCGTGATGACCGCGGTGATCGCTTGGGTCGTCTTCCGCGAGAACGTGGACAGCCAGCTACTGCTCGGCATGATCGCCATTGTCGCGGGCGGCGTCCTGCTATCGTGGCGCCCCGGTCAGATGGCCATTCCCGTCGGCGCCCTGATGATCTTCGGCGCATGCCTGTGCTGGGCGATCGACAACAATCTAACCCGAAAGGTCTCCGCCAACGATGCCATGGTGATCGCTTGCCTGAAAGGCTTGATCGCCGGTCCCGTCAATCTCGCGATTGCCTTCGCAACGGGGGCGGCATTGCCCTCTCTCGGCGCGGCGGGCGCCGCCATGCTCACCGGCCTCGCCGGCTATGGCATCAGCCTCGTTCTTTTCGTCATCGCGCTGCGGCATCTAGGGACCGCGCGCACGGGCGCCTACTTTTCCGTTGCGCCGCTATTCGGCGTGGCTCTATCGTTCGTCCTTTGGCCGGAGCTGCCTTCGATGACGTTTTGGATCGCAGCGGCATTGATGGCGTTCGGCGTGTGGTTGCATGTGCGCGAACGCCACGAGCACGCGCATACGCATGACCGGCTCGAGCACACGCACCGGCATCGCCACGACGCGCATCATCAGCATACGCACGACTTCCCGTACGAGGGCGACGAACCGCATACCCATGCGCACGTGCATTTGCCTATTACGCACTCGCATGCGCATTTCCCGGATATCCATCACCGCCATCGGCACTAGAGCCGCAAGGCCGTTCACGGTTCGATCACCGTGCCTCCATGACACGCAATACTGGGCGTCCGTCGACGTCCTTCAGCTCGAGCACCCTGCATCGAGTGACAAGCCGCATCGTCGGTCATCCTGTGTCGAGTCCGCCGATTCGCTTGCTCGAACGTGCTCCGTCAGATAGCGTGCGAATGGATAAGCGGATAAATAACGAGCCCGAGGAGTGCTGCCGCCGTGACGATGACCGGTTCCTGAAGTTTCTTGAAACGCCACAGCAGGGCGATTGTCACGAGGGCGATGGCGAGGGTCGGGACGTCGATGATCGAACGCTTGGCGATCACGATCACCGAACCCGCAATGGCGCCGACTGCCGCCGCGGTAATACCGTCGACGAATGCTTTGACGCCGGGTAGGCGACCGTACTTCTTGAAGTACGGCGCGGGGATCACCGTGAAGAGGTAGCACGGCAGGAAAGTGCCGAGGGCCGCGACCACGGCACCCGGCAGCCCCGCGACGAGGTAGCCGATAAAGCCGACGGTGATGACGACCGGTCCCGGTGTGATCATGGCAACCGCGACAGCGTCGACGAACTGCTTATCGTTGAGCCAGTGATGCTCGGTCACGACGCCACCGTAAAGGAAGGGGACAATGGCAAGCCCCGAGCCGAACACGAACGCGCCGGCCTTCGTGAAGAACGCGCCGATCTGAGCAAGGAGCGGCCAGTCGAGTCCAGCGGCAATGCCGCTTGCCGCAGCTAAGTTCGCGGCAGCAAGGGCATTCACGCCCCCCTTATGCAGCCACTTCGGCGGAGCGCGCCAGAGCCAGCCGACCAGCCCCCCGGCAATGAATAGCCATGCAATCTCCGATTCCGTCATAAAGGTGACCGCTGCAAGCGTGAGAAAGATCGTCCACAGCAGCTTGTCTTTGCCGACAGTCTTCGTCGTGAGCTTATATGCGCTCATGGCAATGATGCCAACGACGGCCGCGCCCACGCCGTAGAACACCGCCTGCATCCACGATAGGCCGCCGAAGTGGGCATAGGCCCAACCGAGCGCCACGACCATCACGAACGAGGGTAAGACGAAGGTGAACCCGACGAGCGTCGCGCCCAAAATCCGGTAGTGGACGAAGCCGAGATAGATCGCGAGTTGCGCAGCCATCGGACCGGGCGCAAGCTGCGCCAGCGCGAGGCCTTCCTTGTAGTCCGATTCGGATATCCAGCCCAGACGTTCGACGAGATCGCGCCGCATATAGCCCGCAAGGGCGACCGGCCCACCAAAGCCGAATGTGCCGAGACGCAACATGTATCGGGCGAGTTGCCCCAATGAATAAGCGGGGGCGGCAGCGGTGACCATGCTCAAGAGCGTCTCCCTGATTCTTCCTTTGCGTTCGCGGCGAAATGCGTATGAAGCGCGTCCATTACCGGACTCATCTGCTCGAGCAATTGATCGTCGTTGTCGACACGTCGGCGTGTGCCTGCCATCACTGCTTCGAAGCCGACTGTCTCGGGAGCAGCCGGCCCGCCTACGTCGAGCGCATGGACGATTTCGCCCAGTCTCAGCAGCGCCGGGTCCGTGTCGAGGCCGAAGCTGGCAATCAGCACCTCAAAGGTCACGCGCTCGCCTACATGGGTGAACGCCGCGCCGTCGAAGTCGAAACCGATGGCATCTGCCGGGCAGGCATCCGGCGACGGCAGCCAGAGAAAATGCGCGTCCGGATCGATGAAGCGCCGGATGAGCCAGGCACTCGCTACGCGATCGACCCACATCCGTTGACGCGTGGCCCAAGTGCGGCCCTGGTAGTCATCGCGTGAAAGCAGACGAATGGCGCGTTCCGCAGGATGCGGCTCGCCGGGCGAAAGCACTGTATCGACAAGCTCGACGAAGTCCTGCCAGGCCACCTCTGCCCGGGTGGCGGCATCGTCAGGAAAATAGTCGATTGTCTGGATGAGTTCGTAATCCTTGCGCAGGCGGCGTAGCAGCCGGGTCAACTCGGCGGCCGATTGCCCCGAAATCGTTTTTCGCGCCTCCGCGAGCGAGCCGATGAAGGCGTCGTAGTCACCTTCCCGGTCGAACGAGGCTCGGAACTCGTCCTCCTGCGACGCGTCGAGGCTCGGCGCTCGAAATAGATGAGCCGTGCCGCCGCTTTCCGCGATCGCACCGGCGAGCTCGCGCAGCGCCTCTTCGCGCGCCTCGCTGTACGGCAAAAGGTAGACGCCGTCCCGTAGGACCGCACAGCCCTTGGACTTCAGTGCCCGATAAAACCGCATACGCGCGGTCGCATTCTCAGTGGGCAGCGTCAGCACGAGCATTGACCAAGTCGACAATGTATTCATGTAGAATATGCTACAGCTATGTCGATATTGATACAATCTAACTTTGCGATTTGTCCATCTGCCCTCCATCTGCCCCTTCCGCCCTCGCGTGCGCCTTTCCCCGACCGTCCAGAATCGGCCGAGCCTGGGTTTGCGACGCCAACGATGGCGCGGGTTTCATCGAGCACCAGATTTAGACCGCGGCCAGAAAGCCCTCACGCCGCCTTACGCCAACACGCGCTCCACTTTGAATGCGGACATCCGCTGACACACCGTACCGGTCGAAACCCAGTCCGCGACCGCACGACCAAACAGCGGGGCGAATTTAAAGCCGTGTCCCGAAAGACCCGCCGCTACGAACAGGCCCTGCACGCGCGGGTCAGGCCCAAACAACGGATTTCCATCAGGGGTATCGTCGAAGAACGACACGCGGCTGCCGACAGGAACGGCATCGGTCAGCCGCGCGAACCTTCGCGCGGCCCGATTTCGGTAGCGCGCAGCCTGTACATCGCTCATCGAGCAATCCAATCGGTCCGGCTCTGCCGGCCCTGAGTCGTCCGCCCGCAGCGAGCCGATGAAGTAATGGCCAGGCACGTCCGGGCGCAAATAAAAGCCTGCGCACCGGTCCGACATGCCGGGCAACGCTTCGCTCGCATCGTCTTCCTCTACCTGCACGATCGCCACGCATTGGCGCGATGCGGTGATTGGCAACGCCGCCCCACACCCCTTGCCCAGCGCCGCAGCCCAAGGCCCAGCCGCGTTGACGACGATGCTGCAATCGATGCGCCCGCGATCGGTCTCGACCCCGGCGACACGTCCGCCTTCGGTGACGATGCGCCGGACGGCGCGGCCGATGTCGATGGCCGCACCGCGCGAGCGCGCGCCAGCGGCATAGCTCGCCGCCGTCGCTCGCGCGTCGCAGTACCCGGCATCGGGCTCGAACACAGCGCCTGCGAGATCGTCGAGCGCAAGATCCAGATACCGGCTTCGCATCGTCTCGGCGGGTATCCATTGCAGTTCGATACCCATCGCTTGCAGCGAGCGCACATGCGCGCGTGTTGCTTGCTCCTCGGAAATCGGCACAGCCGTCAAAAAACCGGTGCGCCGATAACCGCAATCTCCGCCGACAACCTCTCGCCAATGCCGGTAGACATTGAGCCCCTCGCAAGCGAGCGTTGCGAGCGCCGAGTCCGAGTAATACTGCCGAACGATTCCGGGCGAGGCCCCCGACGATCCCGCGCCGATCCGCGTGCGCTCCACGAGTCGCACGCGCAGCCCACCGCGCGCAAGGTGCCATGCGATCGCGCAGCCGGTCGTCCCGCCGCCGATCACGACGATGTCGGCGGTCTCACGCATGTGCTGCACTTCTGTCCGCAACCAGCGCAGGCGGCAGGCACGCATCGAGCGAATCGCGCATGAGCGGCGCGAACCACACGCGCCCGGATAATCCACCGCGAGGCTGCGTCGTGCTTGGCAATTCCGATCGCATCGGTGCGCCCTCGTGGCCAAGGGCATGCCATATGTCGGACGCGAGGCGAGGCATCACAGGGAACGCGACACAGGCGAGCCCGGCGAGCCAACCATACGCTTGCTCCGGATCGCTTAGATCGGTCACCGCCCGCACGGACCACGCCCGTAGCACCGCACATGCGCCGCGGACAGTGACGGCATGCAGCCGGAACGATGCGTCCAGTGTTTCGAGCGCGGCGGCGATCTGCGCTTGCCAAGCAACCCCGACGCGCATCGAGTGGCCAATCACGCGCTCGAGCGCCGCCCTGGCCTCATGAATGCGAGCCTGCAGGGTGCCAGCCAGCTCATCGTTCACAAAAGCGATAAACGCATCGACGTCGAAGTTCGTCGTCCCCTCTTCCGGGCTTTCTCGCGCGAGAAAATAGCGAACCGCATCGCTGGTCGCAGGCGTGGCCTCAACGATATCGGCCGCCCACACGACATGCAACCGGCTAGTCGAAAACTTGGCGCCTTGCAGGTTGTAGAAGTAGTTGGTCAGCGCATAGTCGAACGGCTTGCACTCCGGCAACGCCCCCATCACCGCCGCGCTACCCGCTAGCAGAAGGACGGCGTTGTCGATGCCAAAACTCACGAGTGTGGTCGTCTCGCTGCCGCGCGCCATGGGGTGCGTGCCGTCCGCGTCGTCGGCTTCGCTCACCCGCTCCGCACAGCGATCGCCGCACGTCAACGCATATTCCCAACCGGCCTCGAACAACACGCGCGGATTGCCGAACCGGTCCGCGCTCCACGCGACACCCCATTCCCCCGGTGCGGTCAGCCGCACGCGCCTCGCCTCCTGCTCGAGAAAGCGGCGAACCACCTCGACGAACCGCGGTGGCGCACCGCTTGCAGCGATCATGCGCAACAGGGCCGCTTGATCGTCGATACGCAGAAACAGGCTCTCGACTTCGCGCCATTCGAGCGCCTCGTCGCCCACGCGCGCTCTCGGCTCGACCATCGACTCGGGCCGAAAATGCGCGCCGCACGCTTCGCAGAAGTAACCGGCCGCGTCCGCATCGCATTGCGGGCACCGTCCGACGAGCCAAGCGCCCGCGAGATAACGGCCCGTTGCGCGGCTATACAAGACTTTTTCGACGATCGTCTCTGTCAGTCCCTGCTCCACCAAACGCGCGAGCGCACGCCGCGCATTCTCGGCATGCCGGTTCGCGTAAGGACCTTGCACCAGGTCGAGAAAATCATCGACGACGATATCGAGCGCCGAGAGGTCGCGTGCGATGCGAGCGTGATAGTCACGGCACACCTCCTGCGGCGTGCGGTTTTCCTGCAGCGCCTTCCACAACACGTAAGAGTCGAAGCCGTCGACGGCCGAGACGACATCGACGCGATGGCCGAGCATGCGCAGGTGACGGCCCAGCATGTCCATACGCAAATAGGGACCGGCGATATGGCCGAGATGCAAGCGCCCGTTCGGCGTCGGTGGAATCGGCATCAAGAAGAATCTGCGAGAGGTGGCGTCCATAGCGATCCAGAAGAAGGAAAAGAGCCGGCGGAAATAGCGGCGCACGCGTGACACGGGCGGCCGCCTAGCCGTAGAACCGTCGAACGTTCGAACGGCCGAACCGTCAATCGGTCAGAAGACGCAATGCTTCGTGCGCAAGCCCCGGTGATAGCCGAAACCCCGCACCGCTACCGGCACCTGCGAGGACGATCGGGGCTTCCGGCACCCGCTCGACGAGCGGCTCGCCCGTAGGCGTATAGGCGTCGCAGAACACGCGGCCACCGCGGTACGCGTCGCGCGGGCCAAGCCCATAGCGATCGACGATACGCAGCGCGGCTTCACGGTCCTGAGCGGAGATTTCGAGCGCGTGCTTCAGCGGCCGGCAGTCCCATTCGTCTGCGCGGAAGCTGAACAACCACTGTTTGCGCAGCGGCAAGGGCATCAAATACGCGTCTGCCTGCGGCAGGAATACGGCAGCGGCATCGGGCGGTGGCACACGGTCGACGTGCAGCGCGACGACCTTCTTGATCCGCACCGCGCGCACCGGCGAAAGTGCGCCGAACATTTGGGCGAACGGCTCGCCGACGAGCCACGGCCCCACGGCCACCACCGCTCGCGCTGCATAGACGGCGCAGCCGTCATCGAGCCGCACTTCGACGCCTACTTTGTGACGCGCGAGCGCGCGCACGCCCGCGCCTTCGACGCAGAACACTTGCGGCGCACGCAAGGTCGCCTCGATCAGCGCGCGCGCGATCGACGCCGGATCGTGGCTCACGGCTTGCCCGCCGCGCAGCAACACCTCGTTCGCGGCTAGCTCGAGCGGCGCCGGCAAGCGGCCCTGCAATGCCCGCGGCGATACTGGGGTCTCGTCGATCGCGAAATCGACCGCGACCTCGCGCAACGCCGGTGCGTTCGCGGCGGCCGTGACCCAAAACACGTCCGCCGCGCTCGTGCGCAAGTTCAACGAGGCGCGGATTTCACTGTACAGTTGCGCCCCTAGCGCGGCGAGGTGTCGTTCGCGCGGCGTGCGCCCCGTGGCGAGCAGCACCCCCGCCGAATGCGCCGTCGCACCCTCGCTATTGCGAAAGCGCTCGATGAGCAAAATTCGCCATTGCGGAAAGCGCCGCTGCGCCAGCCACAAGGTCCACGCACCGACGATGCCGCCGCCGACGATCACCAGATCGTAATCGCGCTTCATGTCACGCCCACCATACCGAAAAGATCTGCGCGCTTTCGTCACCAGCGTTGCGCGTGAAGTGCGGCCGCCACGGTTCGAAGAACAGCGCCTGTCCGGCTTCCACGCGATACCACTCGCCGTCGTAACAGACATCGAGTTGGCCTTTCGCCACGAACCAAATCTCATGCACGGCGTGCCGGTCTTCCCCCGTGCCGCAGCCGGGCTCGATCGTGAAGCGCGAGCTGCGCAGCGGCGCGTTGCCTAACCGATCGACGAATGCATGCATGAACAGCCGCACGCCCGGCAGGTCGACCGTTTCCTCCGCCTCCTCGATCGCAGGCGCCCTCGGCACAGCCAAGACCGATTGCGCACGCCCCTCGCCGTGGCCAACCGGCAATTGGCGCTCGTTCACTGCGGCCGTCGCTTCATTCGATGCGGCGCTCACGACATCATCTCCAAGTCCGGGGTCCCGCTTTGCACGGCCATCGGCTGCGCCTCCCAATGGACGAACGGCGCCGCTTCGTCGACGTCATACAGTTGACATCCCGCCACGCTGTTGATGATCTGCGCAGACCGCCACGGGATCAGGCCCAAGTTCGGATCGGCGATGCCGCGTTGATGCTTCGCCGCGTTCTGCACATAGAGCCGGCAGCCCTTAGGACCATCCCATCGAACCGAGTAGTCGGGGTTGACGACATAGCCGTCGCCGTTGCGCTCGATCCGATCGGCAATGGCGTCCAGGCACGCGGGCATCCCATACCCGTAGCCCGTGCAAAGCACGACGATGTCGGCATCGATGGTCTCGTGTGTTTGACGCTGCAGGTGTCTGAACGTGAGCGACCAGCCCTCGCCCCGCCGCGAGACGGCGATCAATTCGCGCGCCGGCCGCAATTGCAAATTGCACGACATGCCGGTGACGTAACGCAGTTCGTAGACCCGGCGATAAATCGCTTCGAGCAGCGCGGAGGACACGCCGTCGCTCGCAAGCTTTTGTTCGGCCAACAGCGTGGCGCGCAGCGTCTCGGGCAAGTCGTAGAAGTAATTGCTATAGCCGGGCGTGTAGAGCTCGTTCGTAAACGACGATTCGTCGAGCGGCGCGAAATTCCATCGACGCGACGCCCAAGTCACGCTGGCCGGCATCGCGCCCGAATCGGACAGCAAATGATGAAACACTTCCGCGCCGGTTTGCCCGCCGCCGATCACGACGACGCGCTTGCCTTCCACCGCATTGTTGTTGATCAAGTACTGCGACGCATGGAGCAAGGTGGTGCTGAGCCACGGTTTCGCGCAGTCGGGGACGGCCGCTTGCAGCCCGGTGCCGAGCACCACGCTGCGGGTCGGCTGGCTCCAGCCGTTGCCGCGCACGATCAAGGTCTCGCCGTCGAGTTCGACCGCATCCACTTCGCGACCGAACTCGAGGCTGTCCAATTGCTCGCACGCCCACCGGTAGTATTGGTTGAATTCGCGTCTGAGCACTTGCGGAAAATTGGCATTGATGAAGCACAACAGGCGCTTATGCGTGGCCAAGAATTGCAGAAACGACAGTTCGCTCGTCGGATCGACGAGACTGACCAAGTCCTTTAGAAAAGGGACTTGCAACGACGCGTTGGGCAGCATTAAGCCGGCGTGCCATTGAAATTGCGCGCGGCGCTCGAAGAAGCGGGCGCGCACGCGGGGATGGCGCTTGAGCAGTGCTGCAAGGCTCAAGTTGGCCGGCCCGATCCCGATTCCCACCAGGTCGATCGGGCCGTTGGTTGATGAATAGCGCATTTCAAGTCCTTGTATGGGCGACGCGACAGTGAAACAGCGGGCATGCAAATGTCCGGGCGCGGCGCGCCCGGACGCGATAAAACGCAGCGAGAATCAGGCGACGGCGCCCCGCGCTCGTGCGGCAAGCAACAACGTGATGCGCCAAGAGAAGGCCGCGAGCAGCGACAGCACGATCGCAAGGCTCACGGCGGCATGCACGCCGCCTGCCGGTTGCGACGCGCCGAGCAGCAAGCCGAAGATCGCGACGCCGAATGCGGAACCGGTCT
Source organism: Paraburkholderia sp. (assembly GCA_004322045.1). GTDB lineage: Bacteria > Pseudomonadota > Gammaproteobacteria > Burkholderiales > Burkholderiaceae > Trinickia. The sequence continues at coordinate 224,257 of SCRN01000040.1, read as the reverse complement.
GCCGGCTCGCGTTGAGCACGCCGGCGGCGACACCGGCGCGCGTCTTGTCGACGGCGCCGAGCAGCGTTGCCGTGGCGGCCGGCGTGATGACCCCGGAGCCGAAGCCCACGGCCGGGAAGCACAAGGCGATACGCCAATACGGCGCATCGTGCGCGAGCGCCAGCAACCCCGCGAACCCGATTGCATAGAGCAAGAAGCCACCGATCACGACGCGACCGGTGCCGTAAGCCGCACCGAGCCGGCCTGCCGAAAAGCTGCCCGCCGTCACCATCACCGTGAGCGGTAGAAACGCGAGACCGGTCTGCAACGATTGCCAGCCGCGGCCTTCCTGAAAGTACAAACTCAGCAAAAACAGCAGACCGTAAAAGACGAGCGCGGAGATCAGCGAGACGAACACGGAGGCCGAGAACACCGGATGACGAAAGAGCGCGAGCGGAAGCATCGGCCGCGCGCGCCTGCGTTCGATCAGGACGAACGCGATCCAGCCCGCGACGGCCGCCACGATGCCGGTCACGATAGGCGCGGAGCGCCAGCCGAGCTTCGCGCCCTCGATCAACACGGCCACCGAACAGGCAAGCGCGACGATGGCCGCGGCTTGGCCCGCGAAGTCCATGTGTTCGACGCGAGCGCGGCGCGTGGCCGGGATGCGCAGCGTAAGCCAGGCGCCGCACGCGGCGATCGGCACGTTGACGACGAAAATGCTGCGCCATCCGAGCCAGTGGACGAGCAAGCCGCCGACGAGCGGACCGGCCGCCATTGCAATGCCGCCGCACCCTGCCCAAACGCTGATGGCTCCCGCACGTTGCTGCGCGTCGGTATACGCCGCACTGATCAGCGTCAGCGAACAAGGCACGAGCAGCGCGGCGCCGATGCCTTGCATCACGCGCGCGAGGACGAGGACCTGCAGATTCGGTGCGAAGCCGCACAGCGCGGAAGCCGCCGCGAAGACGAGCAGTCCCGTCAAGTAGACGTTGCGGGCGCCGAGCCGGTCGCCGAGCAGCCCGCCCGTCAGCAACAGGCTTGCGAAGGTCAGCGTATAGGCATTGACGACCCACTGCAGCCCGGCCACGTCGGCGCCCAGCGAGGCGGCGATTTTGGCGAGCGCGATATTGACGATTGTCGTATCGAGAATGACTACGACATAGCTCAAACTCGTCGCCAGTAATACCCTTTTTTTATATTCGCTCGTTTCATTCACAGCAATGAGTCCGGTTCGGAATGGTCTGTTGACTATAATCTCGTACTCATCGAGAATGCTTCGAAGCGTATCGAAGTATTTCGCGATAGTTTTAAAAAACTACAAAAAACGATAAATAGATTGTTCGAACCTGAGGGCAACAGTGAGTCAGCACAATATTTCCACCGTCGCGCATTTGATCGCAGAGCCGGTGCGCGCGATCATCCTCATTACGCTCGCAGACGGCTTCGCCCGGTCCGCAGGTGCGCTCGCCGATGCAGCCGGCGTGACCGCGCAAACGGCGAGTTCGCACTTGTCGAAGCTGCTGGATGGCGGCTTGCTGCGCGTCGAGAGCAAGGGGCGGCACCGCTATTACAGCCTGGCGGGCCCGCATGTGCCGCGCGTGCTCGAAAGCCTGGCCTCGGTCGGCCCGGTCACGCCCGAATGGCGTTCGACGCCCAATCGCTGCGCACGCGAATTGCGCTTTGCGCGCTGCTGCTACGACCATCTGGCGGGCCAAGTCGGCGTGGCCGTCACGCAAGCGATGATCGGCCGCGGGTATCTCGCCGAGCGCAGCGACTATGAATACGAACTCACACCGGCTGGACATGCGCTGCTGCAACGCCTTGGGCTGGATGTCGGCGGCCCGTTCCCGAACCAAACCGGCCACGCCCACCGCTGCCTCGATTGGACGGAGCGGCAATACCATATCGCCGGGCCGCTCGGCGCCCATCTGATGAACGCTTTCTGCGCCTGGGCGTGGCTCAAGCGCGGACAGGAAACGCGTGCGGTCGCGATTACGCCAGCCGGCTCGGAAGCGCTGCGCGAACATTTCGGCATCGAACTCGATGCGCTGCGAAACGCGGCAACAGGCTTTAACGAGTATCGGGAAAGCGCTTGACCCGCGCGCTCTTGGATCTCAGCCGGGTGTGACGGCGGGGGCAGGCAAGCCAAGGCGTGAGGCGTCGCCATAGGCGAACGACGCTTCGATCTCGGCGATCCGCCGCTCCAAATCGTCTCCGGTCGCGCGCCAGGCCGGTATCGCATCGGCCAGCCTCGCATGCCATGCACACAGGTTGGGATACGCATCGAACGGCGCACGGGTGCGCGGCACGTGGCTGAACGGCGAAGCGAGATCGATATCGGCCAGCGTCGGCGTCTCGCCGGCCACAAATGCGCGATCGCGCACATGCCGGTCGAGCACGGCCGCGTAGCGATGAATCGAGTTCAACGCATCGGCAACCAATGCCGGGCGCTCGGGTTGCCCCCTGAGCCGATGAATGAAGCGCTCGTCGATGAGCACCGCCGGCCCCCGCCGGAAATGCTCGGCGGCCCAGAACATCCACTTGAGCACCTCGAAGCGCGCAGCGCCCGCCGGCCAAAGCGTAGAGCCGGCTCGCTCCGCCAAGTAGATCATGATGGCGGACGCTTCGAACAACGCGATGTCGCCGTCGACGAAGGCCGGTATCGTACCGCTCGGACTGAGCGCGAGATACGCGGGCTTGCGATTTTCTCCGACGAACAGGTTCACGAATTCGAATTCGACCTGCAAATTCAGGTGAGCGATAACCGTCAGTACGCGGCGCGTATTGCTCGATCCGCGATCTCCGTAAAGCTTCATTCCGCCTCCTCGGCTACGAATCTCGGCAACGCGTCCGCGGCGTCGGCCGCTTGCCACGACCGGCAAAGCTCGTGCGCCTGACGCACGGCTTGGTAGACCGCGTTGACGATTGGTGCGCCCGATTGCGACGCGAGGCCGAGCGTCCATATGCGTTCTGGGTGGGCGAGCCCTGGCAGCGACACGCGCAAGTCGGGGCCCACGCGCAAGCTCTCGCCGGCACCTACCGCTTGCTCGCCTAGCGCGACTGCGTGTGCACTTGCATAGAGCGGCGCTTTGCAAAAACCGGTCGCGCAGACGATCGCATCGTACTCGTCCAGTCCGCCGTCGTCCCAGCGCACGGTCCACCGAGCGCCGCGATGGAGTGCAGCCGGCGTCGCCGCGCTGACCGTCAAGCGCTGCGCTTGCGCGTATTCGATCAGCGCGTCGGCGCTTTGCAGCGGACAGGCGAACAAGTAACGTCCGACGACGCGCGAACATTCGGCCAGCGCATGACGCTGGCGTTCGACGGGCTCATCGTGCAAGCGTATCTGTGCAGCGTCCATGTGCGCGACGAGAATCTCCTGCCAATCGGTCGCGCCGCGCCGCGCGAGCTCGGCCTCGCGCCGCATGCGCTCGATCGGCTCGCGGGCGCGCTCGACCTGAGCGCTCAACGGACGTTTATGCACCGCGCGCGCCGCGCGTGCGACGATTCGCAAGAGCCGCCACGACAGCGTGGCGGCGGCGCAATCCAAGTCCAACCGTGCGAGCGCTGCCGCATCGACCGGCACCGGGCACGCACGCGGCGTAGCCGTGCGGACCGCGGGCAAACGCCCGGATGGCGAGACGATGTCGATCGAATGCCCGGCCGCGCACAGCAGTAACGCGGAATCGAGCGCAGACAACCGGCTGCCCAGAACCAGCACGCGCGAGCGCGCCTCGAGTTCAGCCAGAACGTGCGCTTCCGGGTAGAGGCTCTCGAACAACAGCGGCTTTCCCAGATGCGGCCTGACGGCGTCCGGAACGTACGGCGCCCCATGCCCCGTGCAGATGAGGACATCGGTCGCAGGCAATGTCACGCCGTTCTCGAGCACGACCCGGTACTCGCTGGCCGACATGCGTTCGATGCGAAGCGCGGCGGCGGTCACGAGTCGATGTTCGATGCCGGAAGCGCGCGCGAGCGCGGCGTATCGGTCATATCGCGACGCGAGGTATCCGGACACGTATGCACGCGGAACGAACCCGTCGCGCGTCGCCATCACGCCGATCAATTGCAAGTACGCGAGGAAGTCATCGGGATCGTCGTCGACGATCGACATCGTCTCGACCGACGTATTGCAAAGCAGCGCCGGATGCTTTGCCGCGAACGCGGTGCTGCGCCCGATGCCTCTCGGATCGACAAGCTCGATCGACCGCGCAACGCCGTATCGCACCGCTGCAACGAATGCGGCGACGCCGCTCGCGCCGCCGCCCACGATCACCAGCCGGCGCTCACCTCGCCTTGCTGCCATAACGCTCCTGAGAATCGAAGTGCGATTCAAAGCCACCGTCGCGCCTTTTATCGCCGCCGCGCTCGCTAGCCGTATCGGAACCGGCTCCACTGTTAGCGAGCGGCGCGCTCGCCGACGCCGTTCAGCGCGCGAGCCAGTAACTTCACGCCGTTCCAGCCCCAGTACACGCGGTGTTGCGCAATGAGGCCGTGCTCGCCGATGTCCATCATCTCCATGAGATCGACCTGATCGCCGGCCGGCGCGACGCGCGGGTATTCCCAGGTCAGTTGCCTGCCGTTGACGAAAAAGACACCGGTTCGGTACCACTGCGAAAGATCGCTCGGGAACTTGCGGATGCTGTCTTCGAAGAACGTGAGGATCGTCGAGCGGCCGATGAGGACGCCCGACTGCCGCTCCGGGTAGACGGCGAGCGCCAACGGCGTTTCGAGAATCGCATCCTCCGCGTATAGCGCGGCGGTAGACTTCAGATCGCGTTTGCGAACCGTATCGTGCCAAGTCTCGAAAACGTGCAGCATCAATTTGGCGTCGGCGGTGTGATTCATCGAGTGTCTCCGAGGCGTCGCCAGCCTCCATTCGGGGCCGCACGACAGGAACGCAGACTATAGCCGTGAGCGAGCGCAGCTTGTTTCGACGCGTATCGAAGCATTGCGGACCGATGCCGGCCGCACCGGTGCGCGCGCGAAGATGCGTGCCGCGGGTCGCGACCCCGACGTTTGGGCAATCGGAACGGATGGTCGTGTCACCGGGGCGCGAGGCGCCCGTCGCAGCGAGCGCAGCGCCCCGTGGCCGGACTGCTAAGATGCGTGAACCTATACGCATGTCGATTGTGCCCCGCTCGTCATGCAATGCGCGATAGGCCGCACCGCGACGGCCGCGCGCTTCACGGCACGTGTTCGCGGCACGCTCTTGGCAAGGAACCTGATTCGTGACTCACCTCGTATTCTTCTGCGGCCATGCCGGCACAGGCAAAACGACACTCGCCAAGCGCCTCGCCGGCCCGCTCATGCGGGAAACCGGCGAAGCCTTTTGCCTGCTCGACAAGGACACGCTCTATGGCCGCTACAGCGCCGCGGCGATGGGTGCGCTGACGGGCGACCCCAACGATCGCGACAGCCCGCTCTACTTGCAGCACCTGCGCGAACCCGAGTATCAGGGGCTGCTCGACACCGCGCGCGAAAACCTCGAATTGGGCGTGAGTGCGCTCGTCGTCGGCCCGCTCTCGCGTGAGGTCCGCGAGCGCAAGCTGTTCGATCGCGGTTGGCTCGGCGTCGGCGAGGACGTGACGCTGCGCATCGTTTGGGTCCATACCTCGGAGGCGACGGCGCGCGCGCGCATCATCGCGCGCCACAATCCCAACGACGCCTACAAGCTCGCACACTGGGACGAATACAGGCAGCGGCGCTTCGTGCCGAGCGGCGCGGCGCGCGAAGGCCTCATCATGTTCGACAATACGGCGCCGACGACAGCCGAGTTCGACGCGTTGCTGCGCCAGATCGTCGCGGATTCGGGGGAATAAAGGGCTACCGGAGCCGGGCCGGGAGGCTCGCCACGCATGCACCGATGCATGCGTGGCTGCCTCTTCTGAAGCGGCTCTCTCGAGGCCATGCTCAGTGCCGCTTTTTCGGTGCGGCGCGCACGGCTGCGCCGCTTCTCTCAGGCTGCCCTCGTCCCGGCGTTGCGCCGGAGGACCTATGCGCCTTCGCCGCGATCGCAGCGGCGAGGATGTTGCTAGCGCACGTTCGTTGAACAGCGCGGTTAGGCGGTCGCCATTGCCTCCAGCGCTGCGCCTTCGTACAGTCGGCCGAACCGATTCGCGAGGAAATCGCGCAGCGAAACCTGCTCCTGCCGCACGAACCCGCTTTGCGGCAGCTTGCCTTCGCGGAACAAATCGAGCACCGCGCACATCGCACCGGCCGTGGTGATTTGGATCGCACTCATCGGCATGCCGCAGACGGTCTTGGCGAAGATCTTGCGCGTGAACACGTCCTGAATGAGCTGACCGTCGCGCATGCCTGTCACCGTGACGAAGATCAGCACGACGTCCTGCGACGTGGACGGCACGGCTTGACGCATGATCGTCTTGAGCGTGTCGCGGTCGCTCGATAAACGCAGGTCTTCCAGCAAGAACTTCACGAGGTCGCGATGCCCCGGGTAGCGCACCGACTTGTAATCGAGCGATTCGACTCGGCCCGCCAGCGTCTCGCACAGCGTGCCGAGGCCGCCGGAGGTGTTGAACGCTTCATACTCGGTGCCATCGAGCGAAAAGTGCTCGAGCCCTTCGAGCGGCTGAACCCATTGCGTGCGTGCATCGCGAATCGCCTCGCACGGCTGGCAGTACTCGTTGATGAGGCCGTCCACGCTCCACGTCAAGTTGTACTTGAGCGCGTTCGTCGGAAACTCGGGCAAGGCGCCGACGCGCATCTTCACCTCGCGCATTTCCGAAAACCGCTTGGCCAATTCGTGCGCGGCAATGCCGATAAAGCCCGGCGCGAGACCGCATTGCGGCATGAAGGCCTGCGGTGCGCCTTCGGCGAGCGAGCGAATCGCATGCGTGGCGCGCACGTCCTCGGTCAGATCGAAATAATGCACGCCCGCCGCTTTCGCCGCGGCCGCGACGTTCACGGCCAGGTAATACGGCAGCGCGTTGACCAACGCGTCGAAGCCTTGGACGGCGGCTCGGATCGCGTTCGAATCGGCGGAATCGACGCGTTCGGTCGCGATCCCCTCGCGCGCCAGCTTCTCGAGCGCCTGCGGATCGCGATCGAACGCCACGACCTCGTAGTCGCCGGTTTCACGCAGCATATGGGCGATAGTGTGGCCGATCAGCCCAGCACCGACGATAGCGACTTTCATGCGGTTCTCCTTCGTTTGATGTTTCGAGTTGTCGTGGCAGAGGCCTTGCGGCCGGCGCGCCGTACAGGCGCTGCTGCGTTCGAAACAGTGTAGAGAGCCGCGGACACGGAAAATAGGTGCAAAGTGCTGCGCGCGCGTGCGAGTTTTCGACGAAAAGTCGAAGGCGCACGACATTTCGTCCGTTTTGGCTACGAACGAAGCGCAAAGGCGTGTCGCATCGCCCCTGCGAGACGCGCGCCGATCAGCCGCCGAACGAGGTGCGGTCGATCTTGCGTGCGAGGATGATCGAGGTCGTCGTACGTTCGACACCCTCGAGTGCGCCGATCTGATCGAGCAGTTCGTTGAGACGGTCCGGCGAGGGGGCGCGCAGCCAAGCGACGTAGTCGTATTCGCCGCTCACCGCGCACAGCAGTTGGACTTCGGGTATTTTTTCGAGCCGCTTGAGCGTGCTTGGGCCGAATTTGGGCGCGAGGATGATGCCGACGTATGCGTTGATGCTAGCGTCGAGCACGTCCTGCCCTAGCCGCACGCCGTAACCGGCGATCACCTGCATGCGCTCGAGGCGCTCGATGCGCGCCAGCACGGTCGTGCGCGCCACACCAAGGTGCCGCGCCAGATTCGCCACGCTCTCGCGCGCGTTGGCCTGCAACAGAGTCACGAGATTGCGGTCGAGCTCATCGAGCTGGTCCAGGCGCGGAGGTCTCATCGGGTGGCGGCGGCAAGTGGGACAAGAAGGGTCGAATTATCGCCCATGCCGCGCTTCATAGGCTTTCACGTGCGTGTAAGCCAGCTCGAGCAGCGAAGGCCGCCCATCGTTCGTGTTCATTGCCGGCGCTTTGCGTCTGGCCAGCATATCGCCGAGGACATGATCGCCCTCCGTGCGCGAGCCGTTTTCGATATCGCGCAGCATCGATGCGGTCAGCGACGAGCCCGGCGCGAACAACATGGCGCGCGAGCGTTCGGCAAACGGCGCCCGCATCGGATGCCCATGGGTGGCGGCAATGCCACCGCATTCCTCGAATAGCGCGCGCATCGCCGCTTCGCCGCCGGGCGCACTCAAGATGGTGCCGACGCTCGCTCGGAACAAGCACGTGCTGGCCGCGAGCGTCGCGAGGAAAACCCACTTCTCCCACATCTGCTGGACGATCGCATCGGTCAGATCGACGTCGAAACCGCCGGCGCTCAGCGCTGCCGCGATGGCGGCGGTGCGTGCGCGCTGTGCGCCGTCCAACTCGCCGAAAACGATCGCGTGCATGTCGGTCATCTGAACGACCGCCCGAGAGGCGTCGAGCGTCGCCGCAATCAAGCACACGCCGCCCAAGACGCTCGCGGCGCCGAAGCGCTCGCCGAGCACGTCGAGGTGCCGCATGCCGTTGAGCAACGGCAAAATCGCCGTCGCAGGGCCGACGGCCGGCGCGAACGAATCCATTGCACTGGCGAGGTCGTAAGCTTTGCAACTGAGCAGCACGAGATCGTATGGCGCATCGATGTCCGAACTGAGCACCGTCTTCACGATGGCGAGCTTCGCCTCGCCGCGCGGGCTCTTGATGACGAGCCCGTTCGCCGCGAGCTCCTTGGCGCGTGCCTCACGCACGAGGAAGGTCACGTCTTGACCGGCCAACGCCATGCGCCCGCCGAAATATCCGCCCACCGCACCGGCACCCACGACCAGAATCCGCATCATTGCTCCTCGATAATCGCCCGTCATCGTCACCTCGATGCGCGCAAGAGCGCCACTGTAATACAGCCTCGGTTCGCGCGCTGGAGCGCGGCACAAGCGCGCACCTGCGAGGGCCGGCGCGGATCGATCTGACGTTTTTGCGCACGGGCCGTTCTATACGGCTAATACGTTTCAAATGTAAGCGTCTGTCTCATGGTTCGATAAGACGCTTCGAGCGGTGGTACAACTGCCGCCAGATCCGTGCACATGCAGCAAGCATGGCCGGTTCCGGCTACATCCACACGACTGCAGGAGGTTCGATGAAACGAACAACGATCGCCATTCTCACTTGCGCCCTCGCCACCGGCCTAGGGCTCGGATCGAGCAGCGTATTTGCTCAAGCTTCGGTACCGGCGGCCGCTTCCGCCGCGCAGCCGAGCGCGTCCAGCGGTCCGGCAGCCGATGCCCGTGCGGCCAAACGCGAGGCCCATGTCGAAGAACGCATCGCGTATCTGCACACTCAGCTCAAGATCACCGCGGCGCAAGAGACGCAGTGGAAGGCTTTCGCAGATGTCATGCGCGCGAACGGCCAAAACATGGGCCGGCTGTACCGTCAGCGCATGCAGGCCGAGGCAACCCAATCCGCGCTCGACAACATGAAGCAATATGCCTTGCTCGCTCAAGCGCACGCTGACGACATGAAACAGCTCGTCGACGCCTTCGGGCCGCTTTACGACAGCATGTCGCCCGAGCAGAAGAAGCTTGCCGATACGACCTTCCGTCAGCACGAGCACGAGCGCGGCCGCAACCGCGATGCGCGCGGCGGCAAATCGGGCGCGCCCGCCAAACCCTGATGGGCCGTTAGCCGAACGAAAGGCGTGCGCGCTACGCGGTTTCCCGCTACGCTCACGCCTTCTCGGCATTTGGCTCATTTCCCATGATCGAATTGAATGACATCGACTTGCGCGACGATCCCGCCGCAGGGCGATATGTGAAAGACGAAGTCGTTGCAGTGGAATTCGCGTCCGAGCCCGGCGAACTGATGAGCCTCGAAGGTGCGAACCGATACGAGCCCGGCGACGCGCTGATCACGGGCACGGGCGGTGCGCGATGGGTCGTCGAACGCAGCCGATTCGACGCGAAATACGTCCCAGCCGAATCCGCTTGGGCCCATGGTGCGCCGGGGCAGTACCGCAATCGCCCCGCCGTCGTGCTCGCCAAGCGCATGAGCGCGCCGTTCTCGATCCCTCGCCGTGCCGCCGGGGACGTGCTGAGCGGCGCGGCCGGCGATTGGGTCTTGCAGTATGCGCCGGGCGACTACGGTGTCGTGCGCGCCGATCGGTTCGCGCAGGTCTATCGCGCCGCCGAGCCCAATTGACGGCCGCGCGCGGGAGCATCCTGCATTCGGTACAGCCCGCGCCCTTACGCGAACTCGTCGCCTAGCTCGATCGTCACTTCGCGCGCAACAGTCTCGCCTGCGGCGTATTGCTCCTCGAGCGAACCGAGCGCCGCTTCCACGTAGGCACGCAACACGGCAAAGCTGCGCGCTTGCGCGCGCGGCGGCAACGCGCGATAGCGAGCGAACGCCGCGGCGGCGAAGGTGATCGCCAGCGTCATGCGACGCGCCGTTGCCCCGAAGCGCATCGCCACCCACTGGATCGCTAAAGAAGGCGTCCCGGCATCGTCCACGCGCTCGGCGAATACCGTCTGCTCGGGAAACAGATCGCTGACCACTCGGGCTAGCGCCTCCACGTCCCCACTAGTGCATTCGAATCGGTAAGGTTCCATCGTGAGGCTCAATACGTAAGTCGAGCGGGCCGGGTCGGTGGTGCGCCGGCGGCAAGCGAGCGCGGCTCAGGCACGAACATGTGCCGTCAATCGCCGTCGCGCCACACGGTCGAGCGGCGCGCGACGAGTTCACCCTGCAACATCGCTTCGCGGGCAGGTAGCGCGGCGCCCTCGATGCGTTCGTGCAGAAACTCCACGGCGCGATAACCGATGTCGTAAGTGGGTTGCCGAATGGCGCTCACACCAATGAGCTCCGCCCATTCGGAATCATCGATCGACAAGAGCGCCACGCGTTCCTGCCAATGCGAACCATAGCGGGCATGCAGATGCAACGCGAGCGAAAGCGCGACCGGGCCGTTGGCGGCGAAGTACGCCACGCGGCGGCCGCCAGCCTTGGACGCTTCCTCCAAGTGCCGATCGAGCGTCTCGTGTGTGCGCGCAAGCGCGTGCGCATCGTTCAAATCGAGCACGATCGTCTCGCCGCGCAGCGAGGCCGCGCCGCGCGCCTGTTCGAGCGCCGCTCTAAACGCGGCCTCGCGCAAGCGCCGCGAACTCACATGCTCGAAAGGCTGCACGACGAAGCGGATGTCGCCGAAGCCCTGCTCGAGCAAATGACGCATGCCGAGCCGAACGGCCTCGCCGTTGTCGAGTCCCACCATATCCGCCGCGAGCCCGTCGATCGTGCGGTCGACGAGCACCGCCGGGGTGCCGCCCTCGCCGAGCGGGCGCAGGCCCTCTTCCTTGACGCCAAGCGCATTGACGATCACGCCTTCGACGCGATAGGTCGTCATCAACTGCAAATAGCGCCGTTCCATCTCGACTTCGTTGGCGGCATTGCAAACGAGCGGCATGAGGCCGAGTGCGTGGCAAGCGGCCTCGACGCCGCGCGCCACGCCAACGGTGTACGGGTTCGTCAGATCGGCCACGAGCAATCCGATCAGCCGGTTGCGGCCTCGCTTCAGCCCGCGGGCCATTTGGTTCGGGCGATAGTCGAGCCGTTTGATCGCCGCTTCGATGCGCGCGCGCAAATCCGACGAGAGAACGTTCGTTTCCCCGTTCAGATAGCGCGACACGCTCGTCTTGCCGGTACCGGCTTCGCGCGCGACATCGCTGATCGTCGCACGGCGCACCGCGCCCGGAGGGCCGATGCTCATCGGGTGGCGGCGCGCGCCGAGCGCGCGCCATCAATGGCGTGAGTCAAGAACGATCTCCTGTTCGAAGGCGAAGGTCCGCGCCCCGCGCCGCACGCGGGCGCATAGACAAAAGCGCGCCGGGGCGCGCTTTGCGAAACTTCCAGTGGCGGCATCATAGCGCACGGCGATGAGCCCGGCCACTCGTGTCGACGCTGCGGGGCCGGTACGGGGGCTGCATGCGCTCGATTTTACGCGGCGCCGCGCACCCTAGCGCGCCAAAACCTCGGGGTTGGCAACGTTGAGACGGAGCCTTCCCGCCAAAGCGGCTACGAGGTTTTCGGCCGCGCAGCGCGCCATGGCATGACGCGTCTCGTGAGTGGCCGAACCGATATGCGGCAGCGCCACGACGTTGCGCATCGCGAGCAGCGGCGAATCGGCGGCAAGCGGTTCACGCTCGAAGACGTCAAGGCCGGCCCCGGCGATCGCGCCGTTCGCGAGTGCTTCGATCAGCGCCGCTTCGTCGACGATGGCACCGCGCGACGCATTGATCAGAATCGCGCTGCGTTTCATCGCGCGCAACTGCGCTGCCCCGATCAAATGGTGCGTTTGCGGCGTGAACGGCACCTGCAGGCAAACGAAATCCGCTTGTGCGAGCAACTCGTCCAATTCGACCCGTCGCGCGCCGTACGCGCGCTCGGCCGCCTCGTTGATATGCCGATTCGTATAGATGACGCGCATGCCGAAGCCGAGGGCGGCGCGGCGGGCAAGTGCGCCGCCGATACGGCCGAGCCCGACGATCCCGATCGTCTTGCCGTGGACATCAACGCCATATTGAGCGGGCCCGATACTCCCGTGCCAATGCCCTGCCCGCACCCACTCGGCCAGCTCGACCACGCGCCGCGCCGTCGATAGCACCAGCGCGAACACCGTATCGGCGGTCGATTCCGTCAGCACGTCCGGCGTGTGGGCGAGCACGATGCCGCGGCGCGTCAGATCGTCGAGGTCGAAATTGTCGACCCCCACCGAGATCGTCGAAATTGCCTTGAGCCGCGTTGCGCGCGCGATCATGGCCGGGGTGACCTTGACGCTCGCGCCGATCGCGCCGTCCGCATCGACGAGCGCTTCGCCGAGCACCCCGGCCAGCGCTTGCTGGGAAGCGCCGCGCGCACGGTCCACGACGAAGACCTGCGCGTGCTCGCGCAAATAATCGAGCACATCTTCGGGCAAGGTTTTATAAACGACGATTTTAGGCGTCATCGACTTCACTTTCCGTGCGCATGGGCTCGCGTGCCCGCGAGCAGCACGTCGCTCGCGCCCTGCGCCTTGACGGCCAGGGTCAGCAAGACGGCGGCCACGAGCGCCGCGCTCATGAAGGCGTACGAGGCGGCCGGGGAGCCGGTCGTGCCGTTCAGATAGCCGACGACGTAAGAGCCGACGAACGAGCCGAGCGCGCCCATGCTGTTGATGAGCGCCATCGCGCCGCCCGCGACGTTCTTCGGCAGCAACTCCGGCACGATGGCGAAAAACGGCCCGTAAGGCGCATACATCGCGGCGCCTGCCACGACGAGCAACGCATAGGACCACCAGAAATGTGTCGAGCCCAGCGCGTACGAGACGGCGAACGCCACCGCTCCCACGAGCAGGAAAGGCCACACGAACGCTTTGCGCGCGCTGAGCTTATCGGACGCCCACGAAGCGGCGAGCATCGCGATGGTCGCCATGAGATAAGGCAACGCCGACAACCACCCGGTAGCGACCATGCCGAGCGTCGAACCATTCTTGAGGATCGAGGGCAGCCAAAGCACGAAGCCATACACGCCGATGCTCCAACAGAAATATTGTCCGCACAGCATGACGACGGCGGGCGAACGAAACGCTTCGGCATAGTTGCGCACGGGTTTGATCGCCGCCTGCTCGGCGGCGAGCGTATCCGCCAGCGCTTGCTTCTCGGCTTGGTCGAGCCAGCCGACGTCACGCGGCTTGTCGCGCGCGACGAACCACCAGCAAACGGCCCAGATGATCGCCGGCACGCCTTCCGCGATGAACATTTGGCGCCAGCCGAACGAATGCACGAGGTAGCCGGAGATGACCGACATCCACAGCACCGTGACGGGATTGCCCAGGATCAAGAACGTATTGGCGCGCGAGCGTTCCCGCTTGGTGAACCAATTGCTGATGAAGATCAGCATGGCCGGCATGACGGCGGCTTCGACCACCCCTAGCAGAAACCGGATGACGATCAGCGAGGCGACGTTGCTGACGATCCCGGTGAGCGCGGCGCAGCCGCCCCAGAGCACGAGGCTCGCGAAGACGAGCCGGCGCACGCTGCGCCGCTCCGCGTAGATGGCCCCGGGGATCTGAAAGAAGAAGTAGCCGAGAAAGAACAGCGCGCCGATCAGCGACGATAAAGCGGGGCTGATGCCAAGATCTTTGTTGATGCCGGCCGCCGATGCGAATCCGTAATTCGCGCGGTCGAGATAGGCAAGACTGTAAGTGATGAAAACGATCGGCATGATCGTCCACCAGCGTCGCGGTGAAAGCGTCGTGGTCGTGGGCATGGTTGTCTCCTCCATGGGCCGCGTTGGAAAGGGGTTAGACGGATGCAGCGGAAGTTTCGATGCGCTCGAGCTCGGCGCACGTGGGCAGGCCCTCGGAATCGCCGATCACCTGGATGGCGAGTGCGCCGATGCGATTGCCGCGGGTCACGGCCGTTAGCCAATCGCGGCCTTCCAGCAAGGCGCTGACGACTCCCACGGCGAAGCCATCGCCGGCGCCCACCGTATCGACGACGTTCCCGACAGGCTGCGCGGCGACGTAACCGGACTCGTCCGCCGTGCGGAAATAAGCGCCCTGGGCGCCGAGCTTGACGATCACGCCGCGCGATCCCTGGTCGAGGTAGAACCGCGCGATGTCTTCGGGCGTGTCGTAGCCGGTGAGCGCGACGCCTTCTCCAAGCCCGGGCAACACCCAGTCCGAGAGCGCCGCCAGCGCATTGAGCGTGACGGTCATCGTCTCGCGCGACGGCCACAGCGTCGGGCGCAAGTTGGGATCGAACGAGATGGTCTTGCCCTGCGCGCGCATCGATTCGGCGAGGCGAAACGCCAATTCGCGCGACGTGGCCGAGATCGCGGGCGCGACGCCGGTCAGGTGCAGATGGCGTGCGGCGCCCACGTAAGCGGCGTCGAAATCGTCGTGCGACAGATGACTCGCGGCGGATCCCTTGCGGAAGTACTCGACGGCCGGGTCGCCCCCATCGGTTTGCTTGCCTTTCATCTGGAACCCGGTCGGATAGCGCGGGTCGACGCTCACGTGACTGGCGTCGATGCCCTCGCTCGCGAGCGTGGCGAGCACATAACGCCCGAATGCGTCCGCGCCGACGCGGCTCACGTAGCCCACGCCAAAGCCGAGCCGCGACAAGCCGATGGCGACGTTCAGATCGGCGCCCGCGATCCGCTTCGTAAAATGCCCAACGGACTCGAGCGGCCCCGTTTCGTCGGCGACGAAAAGCGCCATGGCCTCCCCGTAGGTCAATACGTCGAGCGAAATAGACATCGATGCCTCCCAGTGTCGATAAAGCGGCTCAACCGGCCGCTTGCCAAGTTACTACGCGGGCCGCGTCTCATGCCGCCGCAAGCCATGCAACCCAGTTCTGTGCGTCGCCGGCTGGACGGCCCGGGTCGAGCGGAAACTCGATCGCGCGCGGCGCAGTGCGAGGCAGCACCCCGAAGACGGCGGCAAACACCGGATCGTCGATCGCGGGAGCCATCGGAAAGCGCCTCGCGCCCTCGCCTTGCGACGATTTGCAATGGACGTACTCGACGTGGCTCGCCAGCGTGCGGGCCGCATCGAGCGGCGCTTGACCGGCCCACGCCCAATTGCCGATGTCGAACGTCATCCCCAGCAGCCGGGGGGCGCCTTCGCGCTCGAGCGCCGCGAACAGATCGACGAACTGAGCAATCGCACCGCTGCGCTCGCTTTGTCCGTTCTCGATGACGAGCCGCGCCCGGCGTCCAGCGGTCACGCCAGCGATCGCTTCCGCATGCGCGTGGCCGCGAAAGGCGCCCAATTGCAGCTTCAGCCAGCGTGCGCCCAGTGCATCCGCCTGCGCATGAGCCTCGGACAACGCATCCGCGTCGAGCACGCCACTGTCGCCATACAGTTCGCAGGGCGTCGAATAAACCGCCCACAACCCATGGGCGGCAATGGCGGCCCCCAGCGCGCGCAACGCTTCCGGCGACGCATCGGCTTCATGGGAGAACAGCTCGCGTCGCACCTCGAAGCCGGTCGCTCCCGAGCGCGCGGCGAGATCGAGCCACGCGTCGTGGCCTCGAAGACGCACAGCCTGCGTGCCAAACGCGTTCGCCACGATTGCAACTTCAGTCATAGTCAGCGTGTCGTCCGTCTGGAAAGGTGAAAAGTTAAATGGAACCGGTTCCAAATAAATTTCAAAAAAAACGAGCGAACCGCCCGATCAGCCTCGATCTTGCACTGCCGGCCCGTGACCGCGCCATCATGGAAATCCCTACGCACGGCCTGTAGCGGCTACGCTTGCGGCGCGCTTTGCATTGACGTCGCGCTGGTCTCGTGGCCCTTAAGCCCTCTTACCGCGCTCCGACCGCAGGCTCGCTTTCGCACAATGCTAGGAACCCGGTCGCGACCCGCGAGGGAGCGCCTTCGTGTGGAACCAAAATGGAAAAATGGCGCGTCAAAGGAGCGGGGCCAAGCGAAAGCGCAGCAAGCGCGCCATCTTCGTGCCGCATCGCCATCGCCGAGATGAAGCCCACCCCCATCCCGGCGCGCACGGCTTCCTTCACCCCTTCCACGCCGGCCACCGCGAGCGCCACGCGCGGCGCAACGCCCGCGGCCTCGAACGACTGCTCGACGAACTGCCGCACGCCCGACCCCTCCTCGCGCATGACGAGCGGATAGGCGCCCACCTGCGCGAGCGTCGGAGTCGTCCCGCGCTGCGCCGCTTCGACCGCCAGCGCATGGCCCCGCGGCACGATCGCAACGATTTCATCTTCGCGCCAGCTCCGCACGCCCGTTCCTTCGGGCAAGCCCGAGCCCACGGGTCCCTCGATCATCGCCACGTCCAGTGATGCAAGCGAGGCCACGATCTCGCCGGTGTTGCCCCCTGCCGTCTGAACTTCCACTTGCGGAAAGCGGCGTTGAAATTCGGCGATCAGATACGGCAGCACATAGCTCGCGATGGTCGTGCTGGCGGCGATGCGCAAAGTGCCTTTCGCCACGCCGCGAAGCGCGTCGCGATAAGCCTGGGCTTGGCGGAACGTGTCGCGCAGCTTCGCGGCGTAGTCGGCGAGCTGCGCGCCGCTCGGCGTGAGCTGCACGCCTCGACCGTCGCGCCGATACAGCGGCTCCCCGAATTCGTCCTGCAGTTGTCGGAGCTGGCCCGAGACAGCCGGTTGCGACAGATGCAAGGCGAGCGCGGCGCGGCTGATGTTCAGCTGTTCGGCGACGGCGGCGAACGTTATCAGTTGATCAGGGGTCATGGCGCGAAATGTATCGGTTACGCCGATATGTTACGTCACAAATGACGATTTTTCATAAGCTTATCTCCCAGATAGGATTAGCCCATCAAAAACGCCCCAACGAGGCAAGACGATGTCCAGCTCTCCCACGCTATCGGCGCCGGCGCGGATCGAACCGCACGGCCAACTCAACGGCATTCTGTTCGTCGCGCTGTTCGCCGCGGCGGTTACGCGGCTTGCGGCATTGCCCGCCATCGCCGCGCTCGGCATCAGCCCGCTCATCGTCGGGATCGCCGCCGGTGCCGTCTACGGCAATACGCTGCGCGCCGGCATGCCCGCCCACTGGGCGGCCGGCGTCAACTTCTCCGCGCGCAAGCTGCTGCGCATCGCCGTCGCGTTCTTCGGCCTTCGCGTGAGCTTGCAGGAAATTGCGCAAGTAGGGCTTGCCGGGCTGACCGTGTCGGTCGGTGTCGTCGTGAGCACGCTGATCTTCGGCACCTGGCTCGGCATGAAACTCATGAAGCTCGACCGCGACACGGCCATTCTCAACGCAGCCGGCAGCGCGATCTGCGGCGCGGCTGCCGTGCTGGCGTTCGAATCGACGCTGCAATCGAAGCCGGAAAAAAGCGCGGTCGCGGTGGGCAGCGTCGTATTGTTCGGCACCCTGTCCATGTTCCTTTACCCGCTGATGTACCGCGCCGGTTGGCTGCATCTGGACACGCTCGGCGTGGGGCTCTTTTTCGGCGGCACGATCCATGAGGTCGCGCAAGTGGTCGGGGCCGCAAGCAACGTCAGCCCCGAAGCGACGCACATCGCCACCATCGTCAAAATGACCCGCGTGATGCTGCTCGTGCCCGTTTTGCTCGTGCTCGGCGTGTGGCTCGCCCGGACCCCGCGCAGCGCCGCGCCGGCAGCGGCGGGCGGCAAGCACGGCCGCTCGCCTGCGGCCCGCAAGCTCGCCGTGCCCTGGTTCGCGCTGGGCTTTCTCGCCTGCGTGCTCGTCAACTCGCTGCAGGTGCTGCCGCATGCCGCGACGCAAGCGGTCAATGCGCTCGACACGTTCGCACTCACGATGGCGATGACGGCGCTCGGGATCGAGACGCAAGTGGCGCACGTGCGCAAAGCCGGCCCCCGCGCATTGGCAACGGGCTTTATCCTTTATCTTTGGCTCATGGTCGGCGGCCTCGCCCTCACGTGGGGCGTCGAGCGCCTGTTCTCGTAATCGTAACGTTTTGGATCTAGCGAGCGGACTACGAGCGCGTCGAGCGGCCATGGGCGCTCGACGCGCCGCCGCTTTTTAGAAAGGACGAAAATGCCTTACGAACTCTACTACTGGGACGGATTGCAAGGTCGCGGCGAATTCGTTCGGCTTGCGCTGGAAGAGGCGCAAGCGCCATACGTCGACGTTGCGCGCGGCGCCGATGCGCCGGGGCAAGGCGAGTCGGCGCTCGTCGCGGTGTTGAACAGCAAGACCGAACCTTACGTGCCGTTCGCGCCGCCTTTCTTGAAGGACGGCGATCTCATCGTCTCGCAGACGGCCAACATCTTGCTCTACCTCGGCCCGAAGCTGGGCCTTTCGCCGGAAAACGACTTGCGCTACGCGGTGCATGGACTGCAGTTGACGATCGCCGATCTCGTCACGGAGGTGCACGACACCCATCATCCGATCGCGAGCGGCCAGTACTACGAGGAGCAAAAAGCGCCGGCCAAAGCGCGTGCCGCCGATTTTCTGGCCCATCGCCTGCCGAAGTACCTGCGCTATTTCGAGCGCACGCTCGCGCACAACCCGCAGGGCGATCGCCACCTCGTCGGCGCCGCGCTCACGTACGCCGACTTGTCGATGTTTCAAGTGATAGAGGGGCTCCATTACGCGTTTCCGCGCGCGAACTCCCGCTTCGCCTCGCACTATCCGCGGCTGGCCGCGCTGCGCAAGGCGGTCGCGGCACGCCCGAACATCGCTGCCTACTTGGCTTCCGAGCGCCGGCTGCCGTTCAACGAAACCGGCATCTTCAGGCATTACCCCGAACTGGACGCCCCGGCGCACTAATGCATGGCGCAGCAGAGCGAACCGGGTGTCACCCCAACGGCCCAAGGCGCGGCGAGTGCATCGAGCGAACCGGGCGCGTCGAGCGAGTCGAGCCGATGCTATCCTTGCGCTCGTCCTGACGCCCTAGAACCACACGCCCCCGCTTTTTCCGTGCTTTCATTCCTGCTTCGCCTGCGCACCCGCGCGCAATCGCTGTTTCGCCTCTCGGAGGCTCACACCATGCTCGTGTGGGCCGTGGTCGTCGGCGTGCTCGGCGCCTTTGCGACGGTCGCGTTCCGGCATGGGATCGATGCCTTCCAATGGGCCTTCACGCGCCACACGGGCAGCTTCGTCGCAATGGCGCGTGCGCTGCCCTGGACGATTCGAATCTGGTTGCCCGCGGCCGGCGGGCTCGTCGCGGGCGGCTTTCTCGTCATCGCGCGCCGCAGCGCGGACAAGCACGCGAACTCCGATTACATGGAGGCGATCTCGATCGGCGATGGCGTCGTGCCCGTCTGGCAAAGCGTCTGGCGCAGCGTGTCGTCGCTGTTCACGATCGGTTGCGGCGGCTCGATCGGGCGCGAGGGGCCCATGGTGCAGTTGGCCGCCCTGGCCGGCTCGGTCGTCGGCCGCTGGGTCCATTTCGATCCGCCGCGTCTGCGCTTGCTCGTTGCCTGCGGCGCCGCCGCGGGGATCACGTCGGCTTACAGCGCCCCCATCGCCGGAGCGTTCTTCGTCACGGAAATCGTGCTCGGCTCGATCGCGATGGAAAACTTCGGTCCCGTCGTCGTTTCGTCCGTCGTGGCCAATATCGTCATGCGGGAGTTCTCGGGCTATAAGCCGCCGTACGAGATGCCCGAGTTCCCTGCAGTCGCCGGCCCCGAAGTCATGCTCTTCGTCGCGCTCGGTTTTCTGTGCGGCTTCGTCGCGCCGCAGTTCCTGCATCTGATCGAGGCATCGCGGGCGCGCTTTAAGCGCCTGCCCCTGCCCCTGCCACTGCGCCTGGCGCTCGGCGGTCTCATCGTGGGCATCGTCTCGGTCTGGACACCGGAGGTGTGGGGCAACGGTTACAGCGTCGTCAATTCGATCCTGCATTCGCCGTGGACCTGGACGGCGCTCGTCGTCGTGCTCGGCTGCAAGATCCTTGCGACGGCGGCTACGGTAGGCTCGGGCGCCGTGGGCGGCGTCTTCACGCCGACGCTGTTCGTCGGTGCGACACTCGGCTCATTGTTCGGCTTGCTGATCCACGGCTTTTGGCCGCATGGAACCTCGGGCGCGTTCGCCTATGCGATGGTGGGCATGGGCGCGTTCCTGGCCGGAGCGACGCAAGCCCCGTTGATGGCGATTCTCATGATCTTCGAGATGACGCTCAGCTATCAGGTGGTGCTGCCGCTGATGCTGTCATGCGTCGTCGCGTATTTCGTCGCCCGTGCGATCAACAAGACGTCGATGTACGAAATCACGCTGCGTCGCCATGCCGACGAGCAGGAACGGATGCGGCTGCGCGCGGCTCAGGTGCGCGAGTTCGTCAAACCGGCCAATACCGTGGTGCCGCTTGGCGCAAGCGTGCAGGACATGGCGCGCGTGTTCCTCGAATACCCGGTGAAGTACCTTTACGTCACCGACGATGCCGGGCATTTCCGCGGCGTCGTTGCCCTGAAGGACATCACCTCCGATCTGCTCGAGAAGCGCGACACATCCGCGCGCACTGCCTCCGATTATCTGCAGCCTGAATTCGCCGTCCTCACGCCCGATATGCCGATTGCCACGGCGTTGCAACGCTTCCTCGCATTCCAAGGAGAGCGCTTGCCTGTCGTCGCGAGCACGCACGAGCCCACGCTCGTCGGCGCCGTCTACAAAACGTCGCTGCTCGATGCCTACCGTCGGATGAATCCCTCTATCTGACCGCCGCCCCCCGCGCTCGGCGCGCAACGCGCGCACGAGCCGATGGCAAAGCGCCACATATTTTCTACAATGAAAGCAGGCCGCCGAGCCTGCCGCGCGCCGCACCCAATGGCGCCTGAGCGCAGCCCTTTCGATCGATTAGTCGATTCGGAGCGAAGATGAGCGAACCGTCCCTCGATGCCGTGCGCCGCGACCAAGCGGGTTGGATTTTCGTGCATATCGAAGGCGAGCCCTACGATCGGGGCGAGCAGCACGGGCAATTGCTGGCGGCCGAGATCAAGAACGCGATCCGCACGGCCAAGTATTTGGCTCGCTGGGACACGGGGGAAGATTTCGAAACCTTCACCAAAGCGGCGCTCGCGCAGTTTTCGTCGAAGCTCGACACCGAATTCGCCGACGAGATCCAGGGCATCGCCGACGGCGCGAAGCTGCCGTTCGAGGAAGTGCTGGCGTGGAACGGCTACATGGACCTGCTGCAGAGCTGGTGGCCGGCGCAAGTGGCCGCGCGCGACCCGCACTTGGGCGCCAAGCCCTGGCGCGGGCGGCGCGGGCATCACTGCAGCGCTTTCATCGCCACCGGCAGCGCCACGCGCGACGGCCGCATCGTCATGGCGCACAATTCGTGGGACCGCTATGCGGCCGGCGATGCGTTCAATGTCGTCTTTGATATCGTCCCGGACTCCGGGCATCGGATGCTCATGCAAGGGCTGCCGGGCTGCATTTCGAGCCTGACCGATTTTTGGGTCACCTCGGCCGGGCTCATGATCACCGAAACGACGATTTCGAACTTCGCCGGCTACAACAGCGCCTGCGCCCCCGAGTTCTATCGATCGCGCCGCGCCACCCAGTACGCCAACAGCATCGGCGATTGGTGCGAAATGTTCTCGTTGTCGAACAACGGCGGCTACGCGAACAGCTGGTTGCTCGGCGACACGAAAACAGGCGAGATCGCCCGTTACGAGCTCGGCTTGCGCTATTCCGGCTTCGAGAGCACGAAGGACGGGTTTTACAGCGGCGACAACACCGCCACGGATTTGAAGATTCGCAACCAGGAATGCATCGGCGAAGGCGAGGACTACACCGACGTGCGCAAGAACGGGGCGCGCCGGTTGCGGTTCATGCAGTTGGCCGAGTTGCACCACGGCAAGATCGACCTCGAGCTCGCCAAGCAAATGCTAGCGGATCACCATGATGTCTATCTAAACCGGGACGACAACCCGTGCTCGCGCACCATCTGCGGTCATTTGGAACTCGACGATGCCCGCTTTGGCGTATCCGATCACGGCCCGTTCAACCCATGGGGCGCGAACGACGGCAAGGTGGTGGACAGCGAAATGGCGCGCGACCTGGCATTTTGGGCGCGCTGGGGGCACCCGTGCGGCAGGCCATTCGACGCGCAAGCGTTCATGAAGCGCCATCCGCAATGGAATTGGCTCAACGGTTATATGCGCGACCGGCCTTCCTGGCCGTGGACGCGCTTCGAGGTGCTGCGGTAAGCCCCCATCTGGGCAGATAGGGGCTTAGGCACGAGGCGTGCTGCACCGACACTCGGTGCAAGCCGATATCGATCGGACCGACGGTCCGGCCGCATCGGCGGGATGCACGCTCTTTCGAGGAAGGAGGTCGAGCCATGAAAGTCTCGACACTGGCAACTATGGCATTGCTCTCGGCTTCGTGCTTCGCGGCACCGATACATACCACGGCGCTCGACAGCGTCACCGCGCGCGCGGCTTTGGCGGCGGCGCGGGCGAACGCCGCCCCCGTCGCGCCGCCCGCCCCCGACGTCAAGCCGGACATGGCGAACAAGCGCGGGCATTGGACGCGCATCACGCTACCGAAGCAACACGAACTCGCCAATCATTTCGCCGCCCACGAGCGGCAGGCCCGCACATGAGCGCTCGCGAAAAACCCTTGCATCCGGCGTCCGGCACGCCCGATGGCAACTCGACCCGCCCCGACAAGCAAGCCGAGTGGAGCACCGCGTCCGTGCCCACCGAGTCGATCGAACTGCAGATCGCCGATGTGCTTCACGCGGTGCCGTACCCGGCCAACAAGGACCATATCGTCGATGCGGCGCGGCAAGCCGGCGCGAGCAACGAGTTGCTCGCGATCCTCGACGGTCTGCCCGAGCAGGATTACACCGATGTGGACGCAGTCGCGCGGCTGATCACCAGCAACTACGGGCCGGGCCTCGGGTGCTGACGGCTTGCTCATGCAGCTCGGTTCGGGTGCGAACCGCCGCGTCGCGGCTCACGTGCGCTGCGGCCCGCTATCGCCGCCGAACATGACCTTCGAAAAAAACCCGGCCAGCACGGCTTCGGTGAGGTCGTCCGTCACGTGCTGCGGGTCGCACATGCGAAACGCGTGCACGCCTTCGCACAAGCCGATCAACCCGAGTGCGAGGACCTCGGCAGGCAACGGCAACGGCGTGCCGACGCGCTCGGAAAACATGCAGATATAGCCGGTCAGAAACTCGCGCTTCTCGTGAGAAAACGCATTGAAGCGCGCACGAAACTTCGCGTCGCGCGTGGCCAGCAGCTTCGCTTCGGCCCACAGCAAAAAACAATCGTCTTCGCGAAAAAATTGGCTGTACAGCGTGAGCGCGCGCGCTTCCATCTCCTCACGGGTGGCCGTGTCGTCGATGATCGAATGCAAATCCGACTGCATGCGCTCGTGGTCGCGCAACAACAGCTCCATCAAGATCTCGCCCTTTCCACGAAAGTTCGAATAGAACGCGCCGCGCGTGTAGCCGGCCGCGTCGGCGATGTCTTCGACGCTGGCCGCGACGTAGCCTTTCTTCATGAAAATGGTTTGCGCAGCATCGAGCAGACGCAAGCGCGTCTGCTCCTTGCTTTCTTCGCGGGTCAAACGTTTTCGTTTCATGGAGCGAAGTTTAGCACCTCTGTTTCATTTAATTCATCTTTGCATTCAAATACACAGTTGTATTAGAATGCAGCGCTGCAGTCCGATGGCGGCGCCTCCTCTTGCAAGCGATGCAGCTTGTCCCGATTCGATGTAGCTCTTCTCTCTGGGGTTATCGTGACACGTCCCGGTGTTGACGCGCCTAGCACGGCGCGGGTGCAATTCGACGATTCTCCCTTCACCCGCTGGCACGCCACGATCCGCCGCTGCGGGGCCACCCTTGCCGTCGGCGGCGCGCTCGTTCTGACCGCTTGCCACGAGCGCCCCACTGTTGCGATACCGCCGCGGCCCGTCGTCGCCGTCGCCGTCCATCCCGATGGCGCGCCTCCCGAGGCCACCCTGCCCGGCGACGTCCAAGCACGCTACAGCACGCCGCTTTCATTCCGCGTGGCCGGCAAGATCATCGAGCGCGACGTGCGGCTGGGCGATACCGTCAAGGCAGGCCAGGTAGTCGCACGGCTCGATCCCGCCGATCTGCAAAAGAATCTGGCCAACGCGCAAGCACAGTCGGATGCAGCCCAGCATCGATTCGTCTACGCCAAGCAGCAACTCGAGCGCGACAGCGCCCAAGCGCACGAAAACCTGATCGCACCGGCGCAATTGGAGCAGACGCAAGACGCGTACGCCGCGGCCGCGGCACAGCGCGATGCCGCCCAGGCGCAACTGTCGCTCGCGCGCAATCAGCTCGCCTATGCGGCGCTGATCGTCGATCACGCAGGCGTGATCACGGCCGAGCAGGCCGATACCGGGCAAAACGTCACCGCGGGCCAAGCCGTCTACGGTCTCGCGTGGACGGGCGAAGTCGACGTCGTGTGCGACGCACCGGAAAGCGCGCTGTCGTACCTGCACGTCGGCAGTGCGGCGCAAGTGAGCCTGCCGGCCCTCCCCGGTCAGCGCTTCGCCGCGCGCGTGCGCGAAGTCGCCCCCGCCGCCGATCCGCAAAGCCGCACCTATCGCGTCAAACTCACGCTGGCCGCGCCCGACGCGCTCGTGCGGCTCGGCATGACCGCGCAAATCGCCTTCGCTCAAGCGCAAGCGCAACCCGGTGCGCATCCGTTCACGCTGCCCGTCACCGCATTGTTCCACCAGGGCTCCGATCCCGCGGTCTGGGTCGTTCGCTCGGGCGCCGACACGCTCGAGTTGCGGCGTGTCGCCGTCGGGCGCTACGACGAGCGCACATTCTCGGTCACGCAAGGCTTGAGCGACGGCGACCGTGTCGTCTACCAAGGCGTTCATACCGTGAGCGCGGGCGAGCACGTGCGCGTCGTCGCGCCGCTGCATCCCGAGGACTTCGCATCATGAGCGGTTCCGATCGCCGTGACTCGGCCACCCCGCCCGCTTCGTCCGCATCGCCCGCCGCCACCGGCGCGCCGGCCTTGCATGCGGATCCGCAAACGAGCGTCCACGACGAAGGCCGCTTCAACCTTTCGGCGTGGGCGCTGCGGCATCAAGCGCTCGTCATCTTTCTGATCACGCTCGCGACCCTCGCGGGTATCCTCGCCTATACGCGCCTCGCGCAATCGGAAGATCCCCCGTTCACGTTCCGCGTGATGGTGGTCCGCACGCTTTGGCCGGGCGCAACGGCGCGCCAAGTCCAAGAACAGGTGACCGACCGAATCGCGCGCAAGCTCCAAGAGACGCCGTACATCGACTTCCAGCGCAGCTACTCGCGCCCCGGCGAATCGATGATCTTCTTCTCGATGAAGGACTCCGCGCCCGTCAAGGAAGTGCAGCCGACTTGGTATCAAGTGCGCAAGAAGATCGGCGACATTGCGGCGACATTGCCGCCCGGCGTCATCGGCCCGTTCTTCAACGATGAATTCGGCGACGTCTACACCAACGTCTACACGCTCGAAGGCGACGGCTTCTCCGCGGCGCAGCTTCACGACTACGCCGACGAGCTGCGCACGGTGCTGCTGCGCGTGCCCGGCGTCGCGAAGGTCGATTACTTCGGCGATCCCGATCAGCACGTGTACGTCGAGATCGCCAACGCCGAGCTCACGCGCCTGAACATCTCGCCGCAGCAACTCGCGCAGGCGATCGCGTCGCAAAATGCCGTCGCCTCGCCCGGCACCGTCACGACCGCCGACGACCGTGTGTTCGTGCGCCCCGACGGTCAGTTCAACGACGTGCGAGCGCTAGCCGATACCTTGATCGCGATCGGCCATCGCAACGTGCGACTAGGCGACATCGCCACGATCAAGCGCGGCTACGACGACCCACCCGTCACGCAAATGCGCAGTCACGGACATGCCGTGCTCGGCATCGGCGTGACGATGCAGCCGGGCAGCGACGTGATTCGCCTGGGCAAAGCGCTCGATGCCACGAGCGGGCAACTGCGCGCGCATCTACCCGCCGGCTTGAAGCTCGAGCAAGTCTCGAGCATGCCCAAGGCGGTCGCGCATTCGGTCGACGACTTCCTCGAAGCGGTCGGCGAAGCCGTGGCGATCGTGCTCATCGTCAGCCTGGTGTCGCTCGGGTTTCGCACGGGGATGGTCGTCGTGATTTCGATCCCGATCGTGCTGGCCGTCACCGCGCTCGTCATGTCGATGTTCGACATCGGCCTGCACAAGGTATCGCTGGGCACTCTCGTGCTCGCCCTCGGCCTGCTCGTCGACGACGCCATCATCGCCGTCGAAATGATGGCCGTGAAGCTCGAGCAAGGCTGGAAGCGCACGCGTGCCGCCGCCTTCGCCTACACGAGCACGGCCTTTCCCATGCTGACCGGCACGCTCGTCACCGTATCGGGCTTCTTGCCGATCGCGCTCGCCAAATCGAGCACCGGCGAGTACACGCGCTCGATCTTCGAAGTGTCGGCCATCGCCCTCATCGCATCGTGGTTCGCCGCGGTGGTGCTGATCCCGCTGCTCGGCTACCACCTGCTGCCCGAGCGCAAGCGCGCCCATGGAGAAGCGCACGACCACGAACACGAGATCTACGACACGCGCTTTTATCGGCGGCTCGCCACTTGGATCGAGTGGTGCGTCAAACGCCGCTACGTCGTGCTCGGGATCACCGTCGTGCTCTTCGTGCTCTCGCTCGCGGCCTTCTCGCTTGTGCCGCAGCAGTTCTTCCCGAGTTCGGATCGCCCCGAATTGCTGGTCGATATGCGCCTGCCCGAAGGCGCATCGTTCGACGCGACGCTCAGACAAGCCGAACGGCTCGAGAAAACGCTCGACGGCCGCCCCGAGATCGATCATTTCGTCGATTTCGTCGGCACGGGTGCGCCGCGCTTCTACCTGCCGCTCGATCAACAACTGCAACAACCGAACTTCGCGCAGTTCGTGGTCACGGCCAAATCGGTCGAAGCGCGCGAACAGCTCGCGCGCTGGCTCGACACGCGGCTCGAAAACGACTTCTCGGGCGTGCGCACGCGCCTATCGCGCCTCGAAAACGGGCCGCCCGTCGGCTATCCGGTCCAGTTCCGCGTGAGCGGCGACGACATCGCGAAGGTGCGCGCCATTTCCGAAAAAGTGGCCTCGACGATGCGCGCCGACACGCGTACGCGCGGCGTGCAATTCGATTGGGACGAGCCGGCCGAGCGCTCGATGACATTCGAAATCGACCAGAACAAAGCGCGTCAACTCGGCGTGACTTCGCAAGACGTGTCGAACTTCCTCGCGATGACGCTCTCGGGCTATACGGTCACGCAGCTTCGCGAGCGCGACAAACTGATTAGCGTGGACCTGCGCGCGCCCAAGCGCGAGCGCGTCGATCCCGCCCGCTTGCTGGGCTTGGCGATGCCCACGCCCAACGGCCCCGTGCCGCTCGCCTCGCTCGGACACATGCGCAACACGCTCGAATACGGCGTCATCTGGGAACGCGATCGCCAACCGACGATCACGGTCCAGGCCGATGTACGCGGCAATGCACAAGGCATCGACGTGACGCATGACGTGGACCGTGCGCTCGCGCCGATCCGTGCCTCGCTGCCGCTCGGCTATCGAATCGATGTGGGCGGCTCCGTGGAAGAAAGCGCCAAGGGGCAGAACTCGATCAACGCGCAAATGCCGCTCATGGCGATTGCCGTCTTGGTGCTTTTGATGATTCAACTGCAGAGCTTCGCGCGCGTGCTGATGGTGGTGCTAACCGCGCCGCTCGGGCTGATCGGCGTCGTCACGACGCTGCTCGTCTTCGGCAAGCCGTTCGGCTTCGTGGCGATGCTTGGGGTGATCGCCATGTTGGGCATCATCATGCGCAACTCGGTGATTCTCGTCGATCAGATCGAGCAGGACATCGGGGCCGGACACAAGCGCTTCGATGCCATCGTCGGTGCGACCGTGCGCCGGTTCAGGCCGATCACGCTCACCGCGGCCGCGGCGGTGCTCGCGCTCATTCCGCTGTTGCGCTCGAACTTCTTCGGGCCGATGGCCACCGCCCTCATGGGCGGCATCACGAGCGCCACCGTGCTGACGCTCTTTTATTTGCCCGCACTCTACGCCATGTGGTTCAGAGTGCGGCTCGACGAACGCGATCCATCGCCGGACGCGCAAGCGCATACGGGAAATTGACCATGAGCATCTTGCGCATCGTTCATGAACGCCAAGCGCTCGGCCCCGGGCTTGCGCTCGCGACCACCCTCGCTTTGGCGGCCTGTTCCTTGGGGCCGACGGGCGAGCCGCCCGCCATGCCCTCGCCGGCGCACTACGGGCAAACCGCGCTTCCCGCGCAAACGGCCGTTGCCGGTGGCGTCGCACAGCAGTTCGAGGCCGACGCGCAACCCGTGCCGCAGTGGTGGCGCCTGTACCGCTCGCCGCAATTGGATGCCCTCGTCGATGAAGGCTTGAAGCACAGCCCGACGCTGGCGGCGACCGAGCGAACCCTTGCGGGCGCGCACGAGCAGTTGCGTGCGCAAATCGGCTCGTCGCTGCTGCCGACCATCGATGCGGGTGCGCAAGCGACACGCGAACGCGCGCTCGGCATTCCCGAAGCCGGCCCGCCGACGGTGCGCTATAACGTGTTCGTCGGTCAGATCCAAGCACATTACACGTTCGATCTGTTCGGCGCCGTTCGCTATGCCAATGCGGCGCTTCATGCGCGCGTCGACGTCCAAGCGTTCGAGCTCGATGCGGCGCGGCGGGCGCTGGCCGCCAACATCGTCACGACGGCGATCACTGCGGCAGCGCTGAGCGATCAGATCGACGCCACGCAGCGGCTGATTGCGCTCGCGCAGCAAACGGCGCGCGAGGATGCGCGGCGCTATGCCTTGGGTGCGGCGCCCCACGTGCAAGCGTTGACCTCCGAGCAAAATGCGGCCGCACTCGCGGCCGGCTTGCCCGCGCTGCTGCAACAGCGGCAAGCCGCGTTGCACGCATTGGCGGTGCTGATCGGCCGCACGCCCGACGCGGCGCCGAGCGTTCCCTCGCTCTCGAGCATCGCATTGCCCGAGCGCGTGCCGGTCGTCGTGCCGTCGCAGCTTTTGCATGCGCGCCCCGACATTTCCGCGGCCGAAGCGTCGCTCAAAGCGGCGGCGGCCGAAGTCGGCGTTGCGACGGCGCAGTTGTTCCCGAGCCTGTCGCTGACGGCATCGATGGGACAAGGCGGGTTCAGTTGGCCGACGGCGCTTTCGGCCGCCGGTGCGCTATGGAGCATCGGCGGATCGCTGAGCCAGCCGCTGTTTCATGGCGGAGCGCTGCTGGCGCAACGACGTGCGGCGATCGACTTCTACGAGGCTTCGGCCGATCAGTACAAAGCGACGGTATTGTCGGCATTCCAGAATGTGGCCGATACGTTGGCCGCGCTCGAACACGATGCCCAAGCGGCGAGTGCCACCGAACAACAAACGCAAGCGGCGCGACGAGCGTTCGACGAAACGGCGGCGCGGGGACGCTTGGGCGCAGTGGCGCCTACAGCGGTGCAAGCGAGCGAGCAGCAATACCGCAATGCCGAACTCGGCGCGATTCGCGCAACGGGGCAACGGTTGATCGATACGGCCGCATTGTTCCAAGCGATGGGAGAGTCGCCTGAGCGGCGCATTCCTCAATAGTGGGAAATGAACGCGTGCTTCGGCGCATTGGCTCGGCAGCGCTGGCGAACGGCACGCTAAACTGACGCAAAGTCTTGCGCCGACGATGCGTCGGTTTCATGCCCGAATACATCCCCGGTGTGAAAAAACCAACTTACGGGGCTTTGATCGAGTACGGAAGCTCGACGGCAGCATACGACCGGTGTCCCCGCTCCCACCACGCCATCGGTGGCCTCAGTCGAGGTAGCGAATGCCAGGCCCACAGTCGTGTTTTACGCAGCAAGCGCTCCTCGCGCGCCGACGAAAGCGGGCCGCGTCCGAGCCCCTTGTGCTCGAGCCTCGTCAAATGCCCGCTGCGCCCGGTGTCAACGGGAGTCCACCTGGCTCGGTGCCGGCGCTGCGGGCGGAGTGGCAAGGTCGGTATGTCAACATCAGCAATAGGCATAGGCGACCGAGCCCAACGCCATCTCGGTTGTCATCGGTAGCGGAGCAACAAGCTACCGATGTCGCCGCGGCCGCCAACGCCCAGCAGGCGCCGGCCGCCGAGGCGGCATCGACCTCGGCATTGGGACAAACATCCACGGCCACCGCCACCCCCACGTCGCCTCCCGCCATTCGGCACCAGGACGTGCAGCCGATCTATACCTACGCCCCGGTCTCAGCCGAACACGACAGGGCAATGGGAATTGCGAACGAGATCATCTCGGATGTAAAGAGAGCGCTTCGTTTCGGAAGCGCAAATCAAGCCTGGAACGTCTCCTACTCCCAGCACCAGCGAGACGAGGTAACTAAAAGAGTGCAGTTTCTGTATCAGCGTGCCAGTCTCTACCTGGAAGAGGAACTGCGGCGCTATATCGCTCGATGGGAGCCGGCACAGCGAACCGCCTGGGTCGACGCGCGGCTCGCGGCCTATGCCCAGCAGTTCGACGACAAAAGGGAGCCCCAAGCAGATTCCTTGAAACAGGCATTTCAGCGTGCGTTGATGGCAGCGCTGGAACCGACGGGGAGCGAAGCGAGCGCGGCAGAGGCTTCGAACAAGGACGTCAAATCGGCAATGGACGACCTCCGAAGCCAAGTGATGAACGACAAACCAAGGCTGCGCGCTCAGGCAGCCCTGACGGTCGAAGCGGGAAACTGCGACCAAATGGCCGCACTCACGTTCATGTTTGCACGCGAACGATACCCGTCCGACTATGTCGTGCAGTTGATCGGCGTCCCGGGTCATACGTTTTGCCGCGTCGGCAAACGGCACTGGCAGGACCAATACTACGTGGTGATCGACCCTTGGCCTCGTACGGCCTATGCCATCCTTGCCGGGCACCATTTGGGATACGGCAACAAGATGAGTCTTTATCGCAGCAAACCGGCCCTAGGCGCGCCCCTGACCAGTCAGAAACAAGCGCGCTACGCAAGATTCCGCGACAGCATGCGGTTCGCGTTCTCCGATTACGAAACGAAGACGTGGGCGTCTTTGAATCCAAGCGACTGGTACTGGACGGGCGATCGCTTCCATAACTGCTTGTATCCAACCCCGGCGGACCAGTCGACGATCGTCACATATCCTGTCGATCAGGCCGTCACACAGGAAGAGGAGCGAGCGCAGGCTGTCTATGAAGCGCTGCAAGCGGTGCCGCAAGCGGTGGACGGCCAGCAAGCGCCGGCGGGGCAACAACCGGCGGCCGAGCAACCGCCGCCGGCGGCGAACCAGCAACCCGTGGGGGAACAACAACAAGCATGGTTCGACGGGTTGGGACAACTGTACCGCTTCGGCTCACCACCGTACGGCTTCGACGACTTTTAATTCCCACCTTAAGCTTAAATGGCCTGCTCTATCCTTCTGCGCGACCTCAACATGATGTAGTTGATTCCGATGACGCCCGTCGTAACCACCCCGATAAACAACGTCGCCAGCGCATTCATCTCGGGATTGAGCCCAAGCCGTACGCGCGAGAAGACAACGAGGGGCAGCGTGGTCGAACCCGGCCCGGACAAAAACGCCGAGAGCACGAGATCGTCGATCGACAGCGTAAAAGACAGCAACCACCCAGCCATCAGCGCTTGCGAAATCAACGGCAGCGTGATGGCGAAGAACACCTTGAACGGCGTCGCACCCAGGTCGAGCGCGGCCTCTTCGAGCGACGGATTCAATTCGCGCACGCGCGACTGCACGATGATCGCGACATACGACATGCACAGCATAACGTGACCGATCCAAATCGTCACGAGCCCACGCCCCTGAGGCCATCCAAGCCACTTGCCCATTTCGATGAAAAGCAACAGCAGCGAAATGCCTTGGATGACTTCGGGGATGACGAGCGGCGCGTTGATCATCCCCGAAAACAGCGTGAAACCGCGAAAACGACCCATCCGTGCGAGCACGAAGCCCGCCCACGTGCCGATGAATACCGATGCGAACGCCGTCAACAGCGCGATGCGCAGCGAAAGCCAGAACGCGGCGATGAGTTCGTCATCTTGCGCGAGCGCCGCGTACCAGCGCAGCGAAAAATGCGTCCAGACCGTCACGAGTTGCGATTCGTTGAACGAATAGACGATCAAACTCAGGATCGGGATATACAGAAACGCAAAACCGATCCCGAGCGCGGTCAGTTGCAAAGTGCGGTTCGGTTTGATCATCGCCGCGCTTCCAGTTGTTTGGCCTGAAAGTGCTGGAACATGGCCATCGGCACGAGCAACAGCAAGACCATCGCACAGGTGACGGCAGACGCCATCGGCCAGTCGGCATTGTTGAAGAACTCGTTCCACATGACGCGGCCGATCATCAACGTATTCGCGCCCCCGAGCAGTTCGGGGATAACGTACTCGCCCACCGCAGGAATGAAGACGAGCAGACACCCGGCAATAATGCCGTTCTTCGATAGCGGCAATGTGATTTGCACGAAGGCTTTCCACGGCTTGGCGCCGAGATCGTAGGCCGCTTCGAGCAGCGTCAAATCCATCTTCACGAGGTGCGCGTAAAGCGGCATCACGAGAAACGGCAGGTACGAATAGACCATCCCGATATAAACGGCCGCGTTCGTCCTATACAACTCGATGGGCGTATGAATCAACCCGATCGTCATGAGGAAATTGTTGAGCAAGCCGTTGTTCTTGAGGATGCCGATCCATGCATAGACGCGAATCAAGAACGACGTCCAGAACGGCAGCATCACCGCCATCATCAGGAGGTTGCGCGAATGCGGGTCCGAGCGCGCGATGTAGTACGCCATCGGATAGCCGAGCAGCAGGCAGATCAGCGTCGTGACGACCGCGACGACGACCGAATTGACGTAAGTGGCGAAGTACAGGCTATCGGTGAAGAGGAACGCATAATGCGCCACGTTCAGCGAAATCTGGACGACCCCATCTTTGAATGCGACGAGCTCGGTGTACGGCGGGATACCGAGCTGCAACTCGGCAAAGCTGATCTTGACGACGAGCAAGAACGGCACGAAGAAGAACATCAGCAACCAGAGGAACGGCCCCGCGACGACGGCCGTGCCGCCCGTCAATTTCAGCTTGCGAGCGGGCCAGGTCGAGAGCGCGAGCACAAGCGTCTTCATGCCGTCAGCACCACGCCGGCCGATGCGCTCCAGCGCACATAGATCTCATCGCCCCACGTGGGCGAATCGATTTCCGTCAAGGCAAGGCTCGACACGTTGGCGATGACCGTCTTGCCCGAGTCGAGCTCCACGTGATAAAGCGAGTACCCGCCCATGTACGCAATGTTGGAAACAGTGCCGTGCCCCCAGTTGAATGCGCCTTCGGGCGGCTTTCGCGTCAGCGCGATGCGCTCGGGCCGAACTGAAATCGTCACGGGCATGCCGAGCGGCCCGGTGATGCCGTGATTGACGTACAGGCGGCAAGGCAACTCCACCGTCTCGACGAAGACATGGTCGGGTTCGTCTTCTACGACGTGCCCGTCGAACAAATTGGTGGAGCCGATGAACTCGGCCGAGAAACGCGAGTTCGGATATTCATAGACTTCATGCGGCGTGCCCAGCTGCACGATCTGGCCTTCGCTCATCACCGCCAGGCGGTCGGCCATCGTCATCGCCTCCTCCTGATCGTGCGTCACCATGATGCACGTCACGCCCACCCGATCGAGAATGTTCACGAGCTCGATCTGCGTGCGCTGGCGAATCTGCTTATCGAGCGCCGACATGGGCTCGTCGAGCAGCAGCAGCTTCGGCCGCTTCACGAGCGAGCGCGCGAGCGCCACGCGTTGTTGCTGACCGCCGGAGAGCTGGTGCGGCTTACGTTTGGCGAACCGCCCCATCTGCACGAGGTCGAGCGTATCGGCCACCCGCGCCTTCAATTCGGCCTTCGCCACGCCTTCTTGCTTGAGCCCGAATGCGACATTCGACTCGACGCTCATGTGCGGAAACAGCGCGTACGACTGGAACATCATGTTGACCGGCCGGCGGTACGGCGGCATGAGCGCCAAGTCCTCTCCCTCGATCAAAATCTTGCCCGAGGTGACCGACTCCAGCCCTGCGAGCATTCGCAGCAGCGTGGACTTGCCGCAACCCGAGCTGCCGAGCAATGCGAACAGTTCGCCTTTCGCTACCGACAGATCGACATTCTTGACCGCCGCGGTTTCCCCAAAGTTCTTGACGACGTCGACGATCTGCACGAAGTTATCGACCGATGCCTCGCCGGCCGGCTTTGCAGTTGCGGGTCGCGCGCCGGCGGGCGGCTGTGAGCTCGACTGATCGCTCATGATGTCCTGCTTGACTCCACTCGTTTTGATGTACAAAGCCCCCGGCAACGTCTCCGGGGGCTTGATGACTGCATGCCGCGTGCGGCGATGAGGTTATCGGCCCGACTTGAATTCAGTCCAAAGCCGCGTCTGCAACCGTTGAATTTCCGGCGGCAGCGGCTTGAGCAAAAAGAGCGTCTTGACAACGTCGGCAGGCGGATAGACGGCTGGATCGTTGGCAATCTTGGGATCGACGTACTTCTTCGCTTCCGCGTTCGCGCTCGGATAGAACACGGCGTTCGTGATCGCTGCATGAACCTGGGGCGTCTCGATATAGTTGATCCACTCGAGGGCCGCTTCCTTGTGCGCGGCGTCCTTCGGAATCGCCATCACGTCGAACCAAATGGGCGCACCGCCCTTCGGCACGAAGTACTCGATCTTGTACGGTTTCTTCGCTTCGAGTGCGCGATGCTTGGCGATCACGACGTCGCCCGACCAGCCGTAAGCGAAGCAAATGTCGCCCCCAACCATGTCGTTGATGTAACCCGACGAGTTGAACTGCGTGATGTACGGGCGGATTTTTTTCAGCATCGCGAGCGCGGCCTGATAGTCGGCCGGATTCGTGCTCACCGGATCCTTGCCGATGTAGTGCAGCGCCGCGGCGAAGACCTGATCGGGCGCATCGAGCACCGACACGCCGCAGGCTTTGAGCTTCGAAATGTTCTCGGGCTTGAACAGCACATCCCAGCTGTCCAGGGCGACGTTCTTGCCGAGGATTTGCTGGGCCTTCGTCACGTTGTAGCCGAGGCCCGTCGTGCCCCAGGCCCAAGGCACCACGTACTTGTTGCCCGGGTCTGCGCCCGCGACGAGGGCCATCAGTTGCGGGTCGAGGTATTTGAGATTCGGCAGCTTCGATTTGTCCAACGGAGTGAAGATGCCCGCGGCGATTTGCTTGCCTGCGTAATTGCTCGTTGGCACCACGATGTCGTAGCCCGAACTACCGGTCAGAAGCTTGGCTTGCAGCGTGTCGTCGCTGTCGTAGTTGTCGTAGCGGACTTTGACGCCTGTCTGCTTCTCGAAGTTGGGGATCGTGTCCTTGGCGATGTAATCGGACCAGTTATAGACGTTCAGTTGCGTATCTTTCGCCGACGCCGCCCACGGCGCAGCGCACAAAAAGAGTGCAGCCAGCGCGCCCATTGCCTGTTTTTTCATCCCGTTCTCCGATGCGGACCGGTTCGCCGGCCTCAACCCCGCCATGCCGCCACGCTATGCGCGCGGCTTCCCGTGAAAAACCCGAAAGCTACCATCAATCATTGGCGCGCGACATAAAAATGCGAGCGGATCGGACCGGTTGTCGCACAAACCGCACAGCCTCACCGAGAACCCCGCCCACACGCTCGCCGCGGACTTTCGCGCAACGACAAATCGGGCGCAATTTTATCGGGTTATCGCCCCATGTCTACCGGAATAAAACCTGCCTTGGCCTTTCGGATAGCCTGCAGCTATGCGTCCCCGTTGCGCGCAGGGTGATTGTCAAAGCGCGTTCGCCCTCGGATACCATACAGGCAGCTCCGTTTTCGAGACCGCTTGCGATGGCTTCCAACCTCCACGACCTACCCGACAGCCCCTGCATCGGAGTGTGCTCCACGTTGTTCGACGAGATCTGCAAAGGATGCGGACGCACGGCCATGGAGGTCTCCAATTGGGTCTTCATGAGCGACGTCGAAAAACGCGCGGTGTGGGAGCGTATCGAGCGCGAAGGCACCGCGATGCGGTTTCGCAACGACAAAGGCTAAAAGCGCTTTACCTCAATGAAAAACGAAAAACGCCGGACTTGCCGGCGTTGGAAATACGAGGCGCTTCGCGCAGCGGTCAGAATTTCATGCCGATGCCCACACCCACCACCAACGGGTCGATATGCAGCGTCCCGAGCGACGTGCCGCCAAGCGACGCGCCCGTCTTCATCCAGATCTTTTTGATATCGGCGTTCACATAAAGCTTCTTCGTGATCTGCACGTCGACGCCCGCTTGCACTGCCGGTCCGAAGCTGTGGTTGTCGATCGAAATCGATTGGCCGCCGGCGTTGAGCCCGTTGTTGTAGAACAGCGTGTAGTTGATACCGGCGCCGATGTACGGTCTGATGCGTCCCTGATGATTGAAGTGATATTGCAGCAACAGCGTCGGAGGCAGAACGCCCACGCCGCCCAGATTGCCGAGGCTGGACGTCACCTGATGGCGCGAAGTGGCGAGGATCAGCTCCACACCGAGGTAGTCGCGGATCATGTAGGTGAAGTCGAGCTCAGGCACGATCGCGTTGTTCACCCCGACGTTCAGCGCCGAAAGCGTCTCGTTCGTGCGGGCCTGCGGCTCGATGCTGATGGCGCGCAGCCGCACGAGCCAATCGCCGGCGTGCAATGCGCCGCTGCTCGTGCCGGACGCCACCGTGGCCGGCACGTTGGCCGACGAAGTCGCATCCGCGGCGAAAACGTCGGTCGCTGCGAGCGACGCACCAATCATGCAGGCCAGCACGGTACAACGCTTGATGAGGGTGAAACCTTCGGTTTGCATATCGACTCCCTGTCGTCTAAACCCCTACATCATTTGGGGTTAAACACTGAGGGAATTTGACCCTAGTCAAGTGAGGGCTTACGCTAACCTGCGGCAGCGGGCCGCACGCTCATGCGACCCTTCCTCGCCCATGACAAGTCACGTCTTAGCGTGCATCGCTAACCAGCGAGGCTGGCAGGAGCATCCCATAGGGTCATCAGCCGGCGGGCCCGGCTAAGCGCAATGCATCCGCAACGCATTCTTTACTTCGCCCGCTTGTCCGCCAGAAACTGCATCGACTTGTATTCGAGATATTCTTCGAGCCCGTAAACGCCGTTTTCACGCCCGTATCCCGACTGTTTGAATCCGCCGAACGGGGCCTCCATATTCCAGGCTCCGCCGTTGATGTCGACCTGCCCCGTGC
Organism: Paraburkholderia sp.; assembly: GCA_004322045.1. Taxonomy (GTDB): domain Bacteria; phylum Pseudomonadota; class Gammaproteobacteria; order Burkholderiales; family Burkholderiaceae; genus Trinickia. The sequence continues at coordinate 186,561 of SCRN01000040.1, read as the reverse complement.
GAATCCTCCGCGCAACGCGCTCGGCGCGCTCGTCGCTGCCTGCCCATACCGCGCCGCCGAGGCCATACGGCGTATCGTTGGCGATGCGGATCGCTTCTTCCTCGTCCGCGTATGTGAGGATCGACAGCACCGGCCCGAAAATTTCCTCCTGCGCAATCGTGGCCTTCGGATGCACACGACCCAACACGGTCGGCCTGACGAAATACCCCTTGGACAACCCGTCCGGCATCTGCGCGCCACCCGTCACGAGCTCGGCGCCCTCCGCGATGCCGCGTTCGATGTAATCGCGCACGCGCTTCAATTGGGCCCCAGAGGCCAGCGGCCCCAAGCGCGTGCTTTCATCGCGCGGATCGCCAATCACGTAGGTCTCAGCGGCCGCCTTCGCCAGATCGCGCGCTTGTTCGTAGCGCGCCGCGGGCACGATGAGCCGCGTGTGCGCCGAACAGGTTTGCCCTGAATTGAGATAGCACGCCGCCACCGTGCCCTTCACCGCCGCCTCGAAATCGGCATCGTCGAGCACGACCGACGCCGACTTGCCGCCCAACTCCAGCGCCACGCGCTTGACGCTGGCCGCGGCGAGTTCGGCCACGCGCTTGCCCGCGCGCGTCGAACCCGTGAACGAGACCATATCGACGAACGGATGGCTCGCGATAACTTCGCCGACGACAGGCCCGTAGCCGCTGACGAGATTGAACACGCCGTCCGGCAGCCCCGCCTCGTGGATCGCTTGCGCGAGCATGAAAGCGTTCAGTGGGGCGACTTCCGAGGGTTTGAGCACCACGGTGCAGCCGGCCGCGAGCGCCGCTGCGACCTTCAACGTGATTTGGTTGAGCGGATAATTCCACGGCGTGATCGCGGCCACGACGCCAACCGGCTCACGCACGACGAGCGAATTGCCGACCCGAGCTTCGAATTGGAACTGTCGCGCGAGCTTGGCGTAAGCCTTCCAGTTATAGATGGGGCTGCCCACCTGAATCGCGCGCGTCAGCTTGAGCGGCATCCCCACTTCGCCGCAGATCGCGGCGGCAAGCTCGTCGGTGCGAGCCTTCAGATTTGCAGCGATCTTTTCGAGGTATTCGGCACGTTGCGTTGCGCTCGTCGCTGCCCAGCCGTCGAATGCGAGCTTCGCCGCTTCGACGGCCGCTTCGGCGTCGGCCGCCAGCCCCTCGGGAATGCGGCCCATGACAGCTTCCGTACCGGAATCGATGACGTCTATCGTGCCCGTGCCCGAAGGCGCGAGCCATTTGCCGCCGATGTACAGGTGATCGTAGGTCTTCATGCGAGTGCTCACCAATTGGGTTTTCGACTCGCTTATTCTACGCGGCAGGGCGAAGCGCTCGCCCTCGCCGTTCGACGCTGCCGATCTCACGATTCGCGCTCGATTGTCGGCAACCCCCTCCTTTTTACTGCACCCCTTGGCTCGCAAGAAATTCCTCGTAATTGCCGCCGAAGTCGTACAGCGTGCCGTCCGTGCGCACTTCGATGATCCGATTGGCCAGGCCGCTCACGAATTCCCGGTCATGCGACACAAAAATAAGCGTGCCGTCGTATTTGTCGAGCGCAATCTGCAGCGACTCGATCGACTCCATGTCCATGTGGTTCGTCGGCTCGTCCATCAACAGCACGTTGTGGCGGCCCAACATGAGCTTGCCCCAGATCATCCGCCCTTTCTCGCCGCCCGAGAGGACCTTGACGGACTTCCTGATGTCGTCGGCGTTGAACAGTAACCGCCCCAACGTACCGCGCACCATTTGTTCGTCGTCGCCGTCTTTACGGTAGTCGTCGATCCACTCCGTCAGCGTGACATCGTTCGGGAACTCTTCATACGTGTCCTGCGGCATGTACCCGACGTTCGCATTTTCGGCCCACTTGATCGAGCCGCCGTCGAGCGCCAAATTGCCGTAAAGCGCGCGCAGCAACGTGGTTTTGCCCGCACCGTTTTCGCCGATGATCGCAATGCGCTCGCCCGGCTGCACGCTCAAATCGAAGTTCTTGAAGATCGTGCGCTCGTAGCGCTTTGTGATGCGCTCGGCCACCACGGCGATGTTGTGCAGCTTCTTTTCGTACTCGAAACGAATGAACGGGTTCTGACGCGACGACGGCTTGAATTCCTCGATCTTGATCTTGTCGATCTGCTTCAAGCGGCTCGTGGCCTGACGGGCTTTCGATTTGTTCGCCGAGAAGCGGCGCACGAAATCTTGCAGATCGGAGATGCGCTCCTTGGCCTTCGCGTTGGCCGCGGCTTGACGCTCGCGCGCCTGCGTCGACGCAAGCATGTAGTCGTCGTAGTTGCCCGGATAGATCTTGAGCGTGCCGTAATCCATGTCCGCCATATGCGTGCAGACCTGGTTCAGGAAGTGCCGGTCGTGGGAGATGATGATCATCGTCGAGTTGTACTCGTTGAGGATATCTTCCAGCCAGCGGATCGAGTTGATGTCGAGGTTGTTGGTCGGCTCGTCGAGCAGCAGCACGTCGGGGTTCGAGAACAGCGCCTGCGCGAGCAGCACGCGCAGCTTCCAACCCGGCGCGATGTTGCTCATCGGGCCGTTGTGATCCTCGATGGCAATGCCGATGCCGAGCAACAGCTCGCCCGCGCGCGCCTCGGCCGTATAGCCGCCGTACTCGGCGAACTTGGCCTCGAGTTCGGCCGCGTGCATGTAGTCGTCGTCGGTCGCCTCAAGGTTGGCGTAAATCGCATCGCGCTCGGCCATCGCGGCCCACATTTCCGTGTGGCCCATCATGACGACGTCGAGCACGCGCATATCTTCATAAGCGAATTGGTCTTGGCGCAGCTTGCCGAGGCGAACGTTCGGCTCGAGCATGACCGTGCCGGAGCTCGGCTCCAAATCGCCGCCGAGAATCTTCATGAACGTCGACTTGCCGCAGCCGTTCGCGCCGATGAGACCGTAGCGGTTACCTTCGCCGAACTTGACCGAGATGTTCTCGAACAAGGGCTTCGGCCCGAATTGCATGGTGATATTGGCGGTAGACAGCACAGCGCGTCCCTTTGAATGGTGATCGGCGAAAAACCGTGTATTTTACCAAGCTTTCGCCGATCTCACCGGTTCGCGCCATCAACACGTCGGCCAGACCCTGCCCGCCTCGGTGCGCAGAGGCGGGCTCAATGCGCCGGCCCCGGCCGCACGCCCGGCGGCGGCGCGTGCGGCGGTTGGCGCATTTGCGCGAGCAGCGCGGCGCACGGCGTCGGCTGCGAGCGGCTCGGCGCGATCAAAGGAATCAACGCCGCAAACGGATTGAGCAGCCCGAGCCCGACCGCCGCGCCGGCCCGCAACGCGATCGCGGTTTTGCTGACACCGACATCGGGATGCTCGAACGTGCCTTTCACATACAGCGGCGAGCGCAGCGTAAAGACGCGAAAACCTTTCGTATGAGGATGGATCGTCAGGTCCATTGACTCGTCGCGTAAATTGATCTTGCCGCTCATACCGATCACGGCGTCGGTCGTATCGAGCGCAAACGTGCGCGTATCGAGCACGCCGTCGGTCGCCGCAAAGTCCGCCGCCATGCAGTTGATGTCGATATCGCGCGTGCCGAACAGCTTTTCATAGACGACGTTGGCGACGTTCAGGCCCGCCGCCTCCATGATCAAGAGGCTGACTTTGCCTTGCGTGATGAGCGCTTTCGCCTCGCCGTCCAGCGTCCCGGCAAGCGCTGCCGGCGAGTTGCCTGTCGCCGACAGTTGCGCGTCGCCGTTGACTTCGCCCAACGCCGATTGCATCGGCTTTTGCGTCGCGAACAGTTGCTTGAGCTTCAGATGCCGCGCCGATAGCTGCATGCGCGCGCGCAGCGGCTCCTTCGCACCGTCCAGGTCGAAATCCGATGCCAACGTCCCGCCCGCGACCCCAAAGCGCAGCGGATGGAACGACAGGACGCCGTCCTTCATCACGACGTGCGCGTCGACGTCCGTGATCGGCAACGAGGGGCCCTTGACGATGCGTTGCCCCTTGAAAACGACGTCGGCATCGATTGCCTTCCAGCGATCGGTGTGAAACGGCTCCACCGGAATCACGCGATCGGGCGGTTGTTTGACGGCCTCGCCGCGCCGCGCCTTATTCGCGTTGGAGTCGGCCCCGATAATCGGACCCAAATCCGCGAATTGCAGCAGTTTCGACGAGACGTGCCCCGTCAACGACGGGCGCGGCGCACGCGATTGGTACGTCAGCGTTCCTTCGATGTCGCTGCCGCCCACGCGGCCCGTGAAGCCGCTATAGGTGAATACGTTCGCGCCGGTTTGCAGGCGCCCGACGAGATGCCCATCGGTTGCATAGGGCGGGGTTTGCGGCAGCGTAACGCCCGAAATCGAATAAAGACGCGAGAGACTTTGGCCCTGCAGCCACAACCGCAGATCGAGCGCCGATAGATGCACCGGGTCGGTCAGCGTGCCGACGAGCGCAAGACGCGTGTCGCCTATTTTCACATCCGCTTGCAGCGGAAACGGCCGCTGGGCGTCGCGCAGTGCGAGTACGTTGCCCAATTTGCCTGACCCGGAGATGTCCGTCTTGCGATAGCTGCCCTTGGCTTGCCACGCAAGCGTGTAGATGAGCGGCGCCGACGCTTGCTGCGCAGCCGCTGCGCGCTGCGTCTGCGCGGCGAGCCGGCGCGCGCCGCTTTGGCCGATCACTGCGCCGGCCGCCCCCTGCGATGCGCTCTCCTGCTGTTTCAACACATCGCCGATCGGAAGCGGTTTGCCCAGCATGTCGACATCGACATGCAGGTTCACTTGCTTGATCTGGTCGGACAACGCTATGTGCGCTTGCGCGAACCCGAGATCGGCCAGTTGCAACGTCCAGCGTGAAGGCGCCTTCGACTTGGGCAGATCGAACGACCAGTTTTCACGTCCGTCCTTGAGTCGCTCGAGATCGAGCGAGGGGTTGACGAGGTCGATCGACGGGACCGAGATGACATGCCCCAACAGCGGCAGCACCTCGACATCGAAGCTGATCTTTTCGAGCTTGGCGAATGTCGGCGATGCTGCCCAAGAAGGGTTGCCGACCGTCACGCCATAGGCCGAGAATCTCGGCCAGGGCACCCAGGCGCGCCAGCCGTATTCGCTCACGGGGCGCTGCCAGTTCAGGCGCAGATCGCCGTTGATGGCGAAGGGCCGTCCGATCGCCTGCGAGACTTTGTCGTCCACCCAGGGGCGTGCTCGATTCCAGTCGAAGGTGACGACGAACACGGCGATCGCAGCGCACAGCACGAGCACTGCGACGACGATCCACGCGAGGATTTTGCCAGTGGTGCGAGCGACGGTCGACGGGTGCGCCATGCGGATCTTTGGGATGAGTGTTCGTGTAGCGGCAACGTGACAGGCTGCCGCCTACGGCGTGCTAAGCCCTCCTGGCTTCGTCGAGCAGCAATACTCATGCCGCTCGCCGTGCTAGGCTCGCCGGTCGGCGCACAAGCGATCACCGATCACATTTCTCGCGCTATGCTCGGCGGTGGCCAACAAGGAAACATTCTGCACCATATTGTCTTGCCAACGAGTCTTGACCGATGACCGCTCCAATCCTCCTAGAAGCCCGCGGCGTCGTGCGCCGCGACGCGCATACGGCTAGCACACTGCTCGCGCGCACCGATTTTTTGCTCGCTTGCGGGGAGCGCGTCGTGATCTCAGGCCCTTCCGGCTCCGGCAAAAGCGTGTTCCTGCGCGCGCTGGCCTTGCTCGATCCACTCGACGGCGGCGAAGTACTTTGGCACGGGCGCAGGATCGAGCGCCGCGAGATCCCGCGCTTTCGACGCTGCGTCGCCTACGCCCGGCAGCGCCCGGCCGTGGTCGACGGCACGGTCGAAGACAATCTGCGCTACCCCTACTCGCTCAACGCCTACCAAGACGCGCGCTTCGACCGCGAACGCGCCTTGCAGCTCACCCGCGCGGCAGGCCGAGGCGCCCACTTTCTCGACAAGCGGGCGAGCGAACTGTCGGGCGGCGAAGCCCAAGTGACCGCGCTCGTTCGCGTGCTTCAACTCGATCCCGAAGTCTTGCTGCTCGACGAGCCTACCGCTTCGCTCGACCCCGAAACCGTGCTTGCAATCGAAACGCTCATCGACCATTGGTTCGCCACCGACAGTGCCGCGCGGGCGTGCATCTGGGTTTCGCACGATCCGGCGCAAGCGGCCCGTGTCGGTCGACGCCAACTCACGCTTTATGCGGGCCGTCTCACAGAGCGTCAGGAGGATCTCGCTTGAACCCGATCTTGCACACACTGAGTCTGGTCGACGTCGGCATTGCGTCGCTGCTCATCGTCGTGAACGGCGCGCTCTCCTTCGCGCTTTCGCTTGGCCTTGGGCGCCAGTTGGCACTGGCCGCGGTGCGCACCGTGGTGCAATTGCTCGCGATCGGCTATGTACTGGGCTGGGTATTCGCGGTCGATCGCTGGTATCTGGTCTTGGGGCTGATGGCGATCATGACCGTCATCGCCGGGTTCGCAGGCGCGGCGCGCGGCGCTCATACTTACCGCGGGCAACGGCTCAACAGCCTTGCATCGATCTGGATCAGCGCGTGGCTCGTGACAGCCGTCGGCCTCTTCGCCGTCATGCGGATTCATCCGTGGTACCAACCGCAATATGCAATCCCGATACTGGGCATGATCCTGGGCAATACGCTGACCGGCGTGTCGCTTGCGATCGAGCGCATGACCGAGGCGTTGACGGCGCGGCGAGATCGCGTCGAAATGGCGCTGGCGTTGGGCGCCACACGCTGGGAGGCCGCGCGCGGCCCCGCACGCCAAGCGGCTCGCGCGGGCATGATACCGACACTGAACCAGATGGCCGTGGTGGGCGTGGTCAGCTTGCCGGGCATGATGACCGGCCAAGTGCTCGCCGGGCAGTCGCCGCTGCAAGCCGTGCGCTATCAGATCGCCATCATGTTCCTGATCGCCGCCGCGTCCGCCCTGGGCACGGTCGCAGCGGTGCTGCTCACGTACCGGCGGCTATTTAGCGCCGACCATCGATTCAACGCGGCGGAGCTCATCGAGCGCGCCCGCGCCCGGTGATCCCGCCTGCGCTCGCGCCAGCCGGCACTAGCGTTTCGCCGAAACGGTGACCTGCGACCCGTCGCTGAGCGTGACGGTCTTTGCGCTGCCGTTCGTCGACATCGTAAAGCGCACGATCTGACTCAAGGTTTGGATACCGGGGCATTGAATCGTCTTGCCGCCCACCTTCGCATTCGTTTTGCCGTGCGGCGTGCTGGCTTGGACACTCAACTGCACATTCGCCGTGCCGTTCTCGGCCACGATGGGCGCTAGCCGAATGCGCACCGCTCGCTGTGCCAAGCCATTGCCATCGAGTGAGAACGAACTGTAGTTCGGGCATCGCTCAGGTACCGCTACAGCGCCGCCGGGCGGCGCCGTCATCCAGGTGTAATCGTCCGTTTGACCCGAGCGGATAGTGCGCGTCTCCTGCGCGTTGCCGTAAGTCTTCGAAGCGATTTTGACGGTGTATTGAATCGGCCCATCGGCCGGCGTCTTCGATGTCACGGTAATCGGCGGCGCCGCCTGCGCCGACACGGCAAAACCTGCGGCCGCCAATGCGGCGATCGAAACGAAAACGGCTACCGGCTTCAAACGAACCCTCATGCTCATCTCCTGGCTGGGCGCGCGCTTGGCTTGGCCGCGCGCGTCGATTCGTCAACGACGCTCAATCAGTCTAATCCCAACTCGCGCGAAAGACTGCGTTTGCGGCTCGGGGGTTGTCCCGCTTGCGCCCGGCATCGTTATGGCGTTCAGTCGAAAGCACGGCTCGACCGGCTACAATAGCCAGATTGTCCGCCCGCGCGCCCGCGGCGGCCGGTTTCCTCCAGCGCATCGTCATCTTTCATGAATCTCGTCGTACAAAGCCCCGTGCCGCTCGCGGCCGCCCATGTCAAGCCGCTCGTCGCACTCTCTCGCGGCGGCCAAGCGCATTCGATCGACGCCCATGCAATGCGCATCGACGAAGCAGACCCGCAGCAACGGCTCGACGTCGAATCGTACTGCGCGACCCACGCGCTCGATTACGCCTATGTGCCGCCAGGCCGCTCGCTCAAAGATTTTGGGCTGATCGCGATGGACATGGACTCCACGCTGATCACGATCGAATGCATCGACGAGATTGCCGATTTCTGCGGGCTCAAGGCGGAGGTTTCGGCCATCACTGAAGCGTCGATGCGCGGTGAGATCAAGGACTTCAACGAAAGCCTGACCGCCCGGGTCGCGCTGCTCAAGGGGCTCGACGCCTCGGCGCTCGAACATGTCTTCACCGAGCGGCTGCGTTTGTCGCCCGGCGCGCAAGCGATGCTGGCAGGCGCCAAAGCGGCCGGCTTGAGCACATTGCTCGTTTCAGGCGGTTTCACGTTCTTCACCGAGCGGCTCAAAGCGCAACTCGGGCTCGACTTCGCGCACGCCAATACGCTCGAGATTGTCGACGGCAAGCTGACCGGCAAAGTGACGGGCGAGATCGTCAATGCAAGCGTCAAAGCGCGGACCGTGAGCGAAACCTGCGCGAAGCTCGGCATCCCGACGTCTCGCGCGATCGCGCTCGGGGATGGCTCCAACGACTTGGAGATGATGGCGCAGGTCGGCCTCTCGGTGGCCTTTCGCGCCAAGCCCGTCGTGCGAGCGGCGGCCAACGTGGCGTTCAATCACGTCGGCCTGGACGGGCTGCTGCGCTTGTTTTGAGCGCCGGCGCGCCGGCGTACCGGCGCTTCCTAGTCGCCCCTAGACCGACGATGGCGTGATGCACGCCAAGCGCGAGCCCGAACGAGGCCCGCGCTCGCTGCAGGCATGTCAGCCGAGCGCGGCCACCATGGCGCGTTCGATATCGGCGCGCAAATCGGCTTCTTCCTCGAGCCCGACATAAAAACGCACCAGCGTGCCGCGGTGCGGCCATTGCGACGCCGAGCGCATCGACGCCACGTCATAGGGCATCGCCAAGCTATGCGCGCCGCCCCAGCTCCAGCCGATGGCGAAGAGTTCGAGCGCCTCGACGAAGGCATCGATCCGTGTCGCGCTGTAGCGTTCGTCGAACACGACCGAAAACAGCCCTCCCGCGCCCGAAAAATCGCGCATGAAGCTGGCATGGCCGGGGCAATCCTCGAGCGCGGGGTGCAACACCGCTGCAATTTCCGGTCTTGTTTTGAGCCAATGGGCAAGCGCCAGCGCGCTGCGATCGTGCGCCTCGAACCGCGCCTTCATGCTCGGCAGGCTGCGCAGCACGAGCGAACAATCGTCGACCGACACCCCGATTCCCATCCGCATGCGCGCGCGCTTGAGCTCGTGATGAAGTTCGTCGCTGGCGGTGATCGTCGCGCCCATCAGCACGTCGCTGCCGCCCGACTGGTACTTCGTGAGCGCTTGCACGGAGATGTCGACGCCATGCTCGAGCGGCCGGAACGCGAGGCCGGCCGAGTACGTGTTGTCGATCGCGGTCACGACGTTGCGCGCGCGCGCCGCGGCCGCGATGGCCGGTACGTCGGGCACTTCCATCGTCACCGATCCCGGCGCCTCGATCCAGATGAGCCGCGTATTCGGGCGAATCATGTTAGCGATGCCGGCGCCGATCATCGGATCGTAGTAGCGCACGGATAGACCGAAGTCATGCGCAAGCCAATTGCCGTGCTCGCGATTGGGCGAATAAACGTTATCGGGAATCAAAACATCGTCGCCGGCTTTGACGATGCCGAAGTACACATTCGAAATTGCGGCCAGGCCCGAGGGCTGCAGCAGCGCGTGCTTGCCGCCCTCGATCTGCGCCAGACGCTGCGTGAGCGCGGCCGAGGTGGGCGTGGCATGCAACCCGTAGCGCCACTGCGCATCATTGCGCCAATCGGCGCCGCGCACGGCGGCCAAATCGGGGAAAACGACGGTCGATGCGCGCATCACCGGTGTGGAGAACGACTCGAAACCAGGAGCGAGTTCGAGGTCGGGATGAACGATACGGGTTTGGCGTGCGCGAGAGGAAGCGGAGTCGGTCATGGTCACGGTGTCGATGAGGAACCCGCTAGCGGGCGGAGATCGAACGGCTGAGGATCGGAATCGTCGAGGTTCATGCGTTCTCCGGCGAGGGAGCCGTCGGCGGCGAAGCGTCCGACCCAGTTGCCGGTGATCGATGTGCCGTCGGTCGATTCTTCGATTTCTAGGACATCGCCTTCACGGTCGCCAGCTACGAGGACGACCTGGCCCGTATCGGCGAACTGATATTCGCCGTGCACGCCCGAAGGTTCGTCGGTCTTCTTGCCAAGACGCAAGACGATGCGGCGCGAGCCCAGCATCCCGCCGTAGCGCGGGAATCGTGCGAATTCGGGATTCGGCGCAAGCGGCGCCGGCATGCGCGGCACCGTTTCGGCTGCCGCATCGGCAGATTGCTGCGCCATGGCCCCCGCGGCGTCCGCCGATTGTTGCGAGACTGCGTCGGCAGCATCCGAGGCGCCTTGCCCAACCCAGGCGGCCGCGCCGGCACGCCGCTGCGCCACCCAATCGGCTGCGCCCTGGGCTTGCTGCGCGACGGCGCCCGCGGCCTGAGTCGGCGGCTTTTGCGCCCACGAGGGATCGGACGCGAGAACGATCGGCACCACCACCCCGAGCCACGTCGCGATCGCGCGCCCTGCCCGCTTGCGCGCCGCGCTTTGCTCCCGAAATTGCCTATCGAACCACACGCTCATCCGTCTGCACCCTCGTTTCGACATTCGCGCCCACGACACTCGCAGCGCGCAGACGTTGCGTTCATGCGCCCACGGCACGTCGTCAGACCTCGCCCCAAAGGTCATGGCCGTCGGCGCCCGTGATTCTGACGGAGACGAAATCGCCCGCCTTGTATCGCTTGGACGCCTTTGTCGCGGGAGCGACATAGACCACACCGTCGATCTCGGGCGCATCGGCCGCCGTCCGGCCGATACCGCCGTCGGCATTGACTTCGTCGATGAGCACCTTGAGCGTTTTGCCGACTTTGCGCTTCATCCGCCGCGACGAAACTTCCTCGGCTACTTCCATGAAGCGCGCGCGCCTGGCCTCGCGCACCTCGTCGGGCAACGCACCGTCGAGTTCGTTGGCCGTCGCCCCTTCCACGGGCGAGTACGCGAAGCAGCCGACACGATCGAGTTCCGCGGCGCGAATGAACTCGAGCAGCGTTTCGAACTGAGCTTCTGTCTCACCGGGGAACCCGGCGATGAAGGTGCTGCGGATCGTCAGATCGGGGCACATGCGGCGCCAGGCGGCAACGCGCTCGAGCGTGCGCTCCGCGTTGGCCGGGCGCTTCATGCGCTTGAGCACTTCGGGGTCGGCGTGCTGGAACGGCACGTCCAGATACGGCAGCACATGCCCCTTGAGCGCGCCCTCGGCCATCATCGGAATGATTTCGTCGACGTGCGGATACGGGTAGACATAGTGCAGCCGCACCCAAGCATCGTACTGCGCGGCGAGCTCACCCAGCGCACCAACGAGTTCGGTCATGCGCGTCTTGAGCGGCCGCCCGTTCCAGAAACCCGTGCGGAACTTCACGTCCACGCCATAGGCGCTCGTGTCTTGCGATATGACGAGCAGTTCCTTGACGCCCGACTTGAACAAATTCTCGGCTTCGAGCATCACTTCGGCTACCGGTCGCGAAACGAGATCCCCGCGCATCGACGGAATGATGCAGAACGTGCAGCGATGGTTACAGCCTTCAGAAATCTTCAGATACGCATAATGGCGCGGCGTAAGCTTGATGCCGGCCGCCGGCACGAGATCGACGAACGGATCGTGAGGCTTGGGCAAATGGCTATGCACGGCCTGCATGACTTCGCCGACCGCATGCGGCCCCGTCACGGCGAGCACCTTCGGATGCACTTGCTCGATGAGCCCCTCGCCGCTCGCGCTCTTCTTCGCGCCGAGGCAGCCCGTCACGATCACCTTGCCGTTTTCAGTGAGCGCCTCGCCGATCGCGTCCAAGCTCTCCTGCACCGCTTCGTCGATGAAACCGCAGGTATTGACCACGACGAGATCGGCGCCGTCGTAGGTGCCTGAGATCGCGTAGCCTTCGGCGCGCAGTTGCGTGATGATTTGCTCGGAATCGACCAGCGCCTTCGGGCAGCCGAGGGAGACGAAGCCGACTTTGGGCGCGGCCGGCTGAGGTGCGGCCGGCTGAGGTGCGGCCGGCTGAGGTGCGGCCGGCTGAGGTGCGGCCGGCTGAGGTGCGGCCGAGGTCGAGGCAGGGGAAGCGGGCGTGTGCGGCATGAGGTGATCCGGCGAATGGCGACGACTACGGGACAGATCGCGCGCTCAGCACCGACATCGACGCTGACTCACGACGCCCCAAAATAGCCGCGTATTGTACCGTGAGCCCCGGCCGGGCTGCACGATTGCTGCCCGAGCATAGCGGGAAGCGCATTCCCGATCCGTTTTACGACAAAGCCCCAACTACAGCCGCCCTTTGCCGATGCAAGGACGGCTCGCCCCGGATGCAGCATCGATCCGCGGCCCGGACGCGCGGTGCAGAGCCGACTCGCCCCGCCGCGATACGCTACTTCTTTTCGGGCTCGGAACCCGCGCCAGGTTTGTTGAACGTGAACGAACTGAACATCGTCTTGGCCTGGTTCTGCATCTGCTCTTGCATTTGCACGAACATGTTTTTCGATTGTTCGATGTAGCTCGTCATCATGCCTTGCATCATCGGCGCTTGCATGTTCATGAACTGCGACCAGACCTCGGGGTTGAGCGCATTGCCTTCGTAGAGATTCTTCGACTGTTCGGTCAACTTGTTTTGGATCTCGATGAACGCTTGGATGTTCTTCTCCAAGTAGGTGCCCATCATGCCTTGCATCGCGTGACCGTAGAAACGGATGATCTGCGAGAGCATGGACGAGGAGAACATCGGCATGCCGCCGCTCTCCTCTTCGAGGATGATTTGCAGCAAGATGCTGCGCGTCAGGTCCTCGTTGGTCTTCGCATCGATGACCTTGAAGTCCTCCTGATCGAGCACGAGCTGCTTGACGTCGCTCAGCGTGATGTAGGTGCTCGTCTCCGTGTCGTAAAGCCGACGGTTCGGGTACTTTTTAATGAATCGCTCGGCTGTTTTCTTTGTAGTCGACATGTAATGCCTTTTATGAACGCAACGCAGCGCAATGACGGCGCGCCTTAAGCCCACCGCGTCTCCCGCAGCGAACCGGACCCCTGAAACCCATACACTTTAACGCGTTTTGCGCCGGCAGCCATCCGAAGCGCCACCGGCGCAAACGCGTCAGCCCATGTGCAAACCGCCGTTCAGCGAGAAGTCGGCGCCCGTGGCGAAACCCGATTCGTCCGAAGCCAGCCACGCGACGATCGACGCGATTTCGTCGGGTGAGCCAAGACGCCGAACCGGGATCGTGGCGATGATCTTCTCGAGCACGTCCGCGCGGATCGATTTGACCATGTCCGTGCCGATGTAGCCGGGCGACACCGTGTTCACCGTCACGCCCTTGGTTGCCACTTCCTGCGCCAGCGCCATGGTGAAACCATGGATACCGGCCTTGGCCGTGGAATAGTTCGTTTGACCGAACTGACCCTTTTGGCCGTTCACCGACGAGATATTGATGACGCGGCCGAAACCGCGCTCGACCATGCCGTCGATCACTTGCTTGGTGACGTTGAACAAGCTCGTCAAATTGGTATCGATGACGGCCGTCCAATCCTCATGCGTCATTTTGCGGAACACGACATCGCGCGTGATGCCGGCGTTGTTGACGAGCACGTCGATTTCGCCGACTTCGGCCTTGACCTTGTCGAACGCGTCCTTCGAGGATTCCCAATCGCCGACGTTGCCTTCGGAGGCGATGAAATCGTAGCCGAGCGCCTTCTGCTGCTCGAGCCAAGTGACGCGCCGCGGCGAGTTGGGCCCGCAACCGGCCACCACCTTGAAGCCCTGCTTATGCAGGCGCTGGCAAATACCGGTGCCGATGCCACCCATACCGCCCGTTACGTACGCAATACGCTGTGTCATGAATCACGCTCCATTCCTGATTTATCGCGGGGCGCCCGGCGGCGCCCCTTGTGTTTGTCGCCGTGGCCCTGCGGCCCCCGCGGCGACGCTTGCGCGCTCTTAGACGCGCTCGACGGCCAGCGCTACGCCCATCCCCCCGCCGATGCAGAGCGAGGCGAGGCCGCGCTTCGCATCGCGCTTTTGCATCTCATGCAGCAGCGTCACGAGAATACGGCAACCCGATGCGCCGATCGGATGGCCGATCGCGATCGCGCCGCCGTTCACGTTGATCTTGGACGTGTCCCAGCCCATTTGCTTGTGGACTGCGAGCGCCTGCGCCGCAAACGCTTCGTTGATCTCCATCAGATCGAGGTCGCCCACGGACCACCCCGCGCGCTCGAGGCAACGGCGCGAGGCCGGCACCGGACCCATGCCCATGACTTTCGGGTCCACGCCGGCGCTTGCATACGCCTTGATCCGCGCAAGCGGCGTCAAGCCCAGCGCCTCGGCCTTCTTGGCGGACATGACGAGCACGGCGGCGGCGCCGTCGTTCAGGCCCGATGCGTTGGCCGCCGTGACCGTGCCTTCCTTCGAAAACGCCGGCTTCAAGCTCGCGAGCGACTCGGCCGTCACCCCATGGCGCACGAATTCGTCGGTGGCAAAGCGCAGCGGCTCGCCTTTACGCTGCGGAATCTCGATCGGAACGATTTCATCGTCGAAGCGCCCCGCCTTCTGCGCCGCCTCGGCCTTGTTCTGCGACAGGGCCGCGAACTTGTCCTGCTCTTCGCGCGTGATGCCGTACTCCTTGGCCACGTTTTCCGCCGTGACGCCCATGTGGTACTGGTTGTAGACGTCCCAAAGGCCGTCGACGATCATCGTGTCGACGAGCTTGGCGTCGCCCATGCGAAAGCCGTCGCGCGAGCCCGGCAGCACGTGCGGCGCCGCGCTCATGTTTTCCTGGCCGCCGGCCACAACGATGTCGGCATCGCCGGCGATGACGGCGTTCGCCGCCAGCATCACGGCTTTCAAGCCCGAGCCGCACACCTTGTTGATGGTCATGGCGGGCACCGCGCTCGGCAGGCCCGCTTTGATCAGCGCCTGACGCGCCGGGTTCTGGCCCGAGCCGGCCGCGAGCACTTGCCCCAGGATGACTTCGCTTACTTGCTCGGGCTTGAGGCCCGCGCGCTCGAGCACCGCGCGAACGATTGCCGCGCCCAGCTCGGGCGCGGCAATCTTCGCGAGCGAACCGCCGAACTTGCCGACCGCGGTGCGAGCAGCCGATACGATCACTACGTCAGTCATTTGAGACTCCTTGCATGTGGCGGCCCTAACCCATAAGACCGCGCATCGTAGTTAAAAACCTTCGAACGTCCCCGATCGATCGCCGGGTCAATCCGGATCAATCCCGCTCTAACACATACCGCCCGGGCGCCGGCTCGATGACCGGATATTCGGCCGATCCGAGTTGCGCGCGAGCCTTCACTTTTTTGCCGCCGTACTGGTCGAGCCACGCCATCCACTCCGGCCACCAACTACCGGGCTTTTCGACCGCACCCGCGAACCAATCGTCCGGATTCTCGGGCAGCGCCCTTTCGTTGCCCTCGTGATACCAGAAGCTGCGCTTGCCCTTCGCCGGCGGGTTGATGACGCCTGCGATATGCCCCGACGCGCCGAGCACGAAACGCTGCGGCCCTGTCAGCAAAGGCGCTGAAGCATACGCGGTGCGCCACGGCACGATATGGTCGTCGCGCGAGCCGTAGATGAAGGTCGGCACGTCGATGCGCGACAGATCGAGCGCCTCGCCGCACACCGTGACGGCGCCAGGCTCGCGCAAACGGTTCTCGAGGTACGTGTTGCGCAGATACCAGACATACATCGGCCCGGGCAGATTCGTCGAATCGCTATTCCAATACAGCAAGTCGAACGGAGCGGGCGTGCGCCCTTTGAGATAGTTGTCGACGACGTAGTTCCACACCAAATCGTTAGGGCGCAGAAACGAGAATGCGTTCGCGAATTCCACGCCGCGCATGAGTCCCGGCGGCGCGCCGTTCAGGCCGCCGATCGTCTGCTCGCGCATGCGCACGTGGGCTTCGTCGACGAAGACGTCGAGCACGCCCGTATCGGAGAAATCGAGCATCGCGGTGAGCAGCGTCATCGATGCAGCGGGATGCTCGCCGCGTGCCGCCAACACCGCCAGCGCCGTCGCGATCATCGTACCGCCGATGCAAAAGCCGAAGGTATTGATCTGCTCGCGCCCGCTGATGCGTTTGACCACATCGATCGCGGCCAGCACGCCGTCGGTCGTGTAGTCGTCCCAGGTCTTGCCGGCGAGCGATGCGTCGGCGTTGCGCCACGAGATCATGAACACTTGATGGCCGCATTCGAGCGCATGCGCGACGAGCGAACTTTCGGGCTGCAAATCGAGAATGTAGAACTTGTTGATGCACGGCGGGACCATCAGCAGCGGCCGCTCGAACACGCTCGGCGTGCGCGGCTTGTACTGGATCAACTGCATCAACTCGTTTTCGTAGACGATTGCGCCTTCGGTCGAGCCGATGTTCTTGCCGACGATGAAGCGCGACTCGTCGCTCTGCGAAATCTTGCCGCGCCGCATGTCGGCAAGCAGATTCATCACCCCTTGGCGCAAGCTTTCGCCGTGGCTTTCGAGCAGTGTCTTCTGCGCCTCGGGATTGAGCGCGAGAAAGTTGCTGGGGGAGGCGGCGGCCGTCCACTGCTGCACGGCGAAGCGAATTCGCTCGCGCGTTTTCGCATCGGTGTCGAGCGCATCGGCGAGCGCCTGCAAATAACGCGCATTGAGCAAATACCACGCGGCCGTGTATGCGAAGGCCGGCGTCGCTTTCCAGGCGTCGGCGCTAAAGCGCCTGTCGGGCAGCTCGGGCGGCGGCTTGTCGGCCGCGCTCGCCTGCTGCAATAGCGCGAGGCAGTCGCGCGAGTAGTCGGCCTGGAGGCGGCTCAATCGTTCGGGCGGAATCGATGCTGCCGGCAATTGCATGCCCGCGAACGCCTGCCGTGCATCTGCCATCATCGGCGGCAATCCCATCGCGGGGAACCCGCCCGCGGGCATCGGCGGCATGGCGAATGGAAACGAAAAGGGAAACGCAGCGCCGCCCGCGTTGCCGTTCGCCGCCTGAGGAGCCATCCCTTGCATATGAGCGGCCTGTGCGGCCTGCGCGGCGGCAGGCCATTTGCTCGGATCGGCGAACGAACGCCACGCGCCCATCCAAGCCTCGAACATTCGCTGCATATCCGCATTGCCGGCAGGCGCTTGCTGCTCGCCGCTCGGAGGCGCTTCGGTGTGAGAAGAAGTCGATCGACGTTTTGATGCAGTCATACCCGCTTTGGCCGTGAGTCTAGGAAGACTGAATGAGAGGCGGGCGCCGAGCGCACATGGGCGAACCCTTGCGACCCTCGCTGCGCTCACCCTTGCGAGCGGTCATTCTTGCTCCCCGCCACGAGGCGTGTCAATGCTTGGGACCGATTTTGCCGCAGCGCGATAGCTTTTTTATTATCGTTTTCCCGATGTCGATCGATCGCGCGCAAGCCAAGCGCCGCCGGGCAGGCGAGCCATATCGCAAAGCCGGTGCCAGGCGCACCTGGGCATCCACGTAGGTGCGCTGGCCCACCATTCTTGTGCGCCGCAGGGTCGCACCGGCGCGTTCACTCGCCAAGCCAAATCAACGCCGCCATGCGCCCCGTCACCCGATCGCGGCGATACGAATAGAAACGCTCGGGCTCGGACACCGTGCAAGCCTCGCCCCCTGTCACATGCGTGACACCTACCCGCGCTAAGCGTTGACGCGCGAGGGCGTAGAGATCCGCCCAATACTTGCCGGGCGCGTACGCATGGGGAACGAAGGCGTGCGCCGTGCCATCGCGCTCGGCGGGCTCGGCTGCGGCGAGGAACGCTTCGCGCACCTCACCTCCCACTTCGAACGCCTTCGGACCGATCGCAGGCCCCAGATAAGCGTACAGGTTGGCGGCATCGCCGTGCGCGAGCGCTGCGACGCGCTGCGCCGTCTTCTCGATAATGCCGGCCGCGAGGCCGCGCCATCCCGCGTGCGCCGCTCCGACGGCCCTGCCTTCCCCGTCGCAAAGCAAAACGGGCAAGCAATCGGCCACCATGACCACGCAAGCGATGCCCGAGGTCGCGGTCACGCTCGCATCGGCGCGGGCATCGAGCGGCGCGTCCGCAGCATCGACTACGGTAGCGCCATGCACTTGCTCGAGCCAGGCGGCGCGCACGCCCGCGAATGAAAGCAAGCGCGCGCGGTTCTCATGGACGCGCACCGGATCATCGCCCGTATGCAGCCCGAGATTCAAGCCGCCCGACGTTTCGCGCCCGGCCACGCAGCGGCCGTAAGGGGGCAGGCTGACGCCGCCGGCGCGTGTCGTGACGAGCGCGCGCACCCGTGGCGAAACGCGCCAGGGCGGGTACAGGCAATCGGCTTCGGTCAAGGCAGATTCCGTCATCAAGGCTTCGCCATCCTCGTGCGCAGTCGTGGGGGTCATTCGGTGATCGTTCGTTGCTTATTGCTTATTGCTTGTTGTTTGTTGCTCGATGCGCGTGGGCCATTACCTATCCGAGATACCGAGATACCGAGATACGCTCCCGCACGCTCATTCAATGTCGGAATCGTCTTCTGGCTCATCCTCGTACCCGCCTTCGAATCCTTCATACGCATCGTCATCGTCCACTTCGTCCGCCTCGAGGGCCGCGCCGTCTTGCCCGAACCCCAGCGCCTCGATCAGCGCGGTCATATCCTCGGGCAAATCGGCGCGCCAGCGCATCGCACGCCCCGAGTTCGGATGCACGAGACCGAGTCGCCACGCATGCAGCGCTTGTCTTGCGAAACCGCCCGGCAGCGGTGCGCTCGAGCGGCGCCCGCGCGCATTGCCATAAACCGGGTCGCCCAGTAGCGGATGCCCGACGTGGGCGCAGTGGACGCGAATCTGGTGCGTGCGCCCCGTCTCCAAATCGCAATGTATGGCGCTGATGGTCTGCTGATTCCAGACCGTTCGATCGACGAGGCGAAACCGCGTACGCGCGTGCTTGCCCGTGGCGCCAGCGACGACGGCCATGCGCGTGCGCTCGCGCGGATCGCGTCCGATGGGCGCATCGATGATCCCTTCCTCGGGCATGGCCCCCCACACGAGCGCAACATAGCGGCGCTTCACCGTGCGTGCCTGCAACTGACGCACGAGATCGGTCTGTGCCTCGAGCGTGCGTGCGACCACCATGAGTCCCGACGTTTCCTTGTCGAGCCGATGAACGATGCCGGCCCGAGGCAATCCTGCCGCGTCAGGGTACCGATGCAGCAAGCCATTGAGGATCGTGCCGCTCCAGTTTCCCGCAGCTGGGTGCACGACGAGCCCGGCGGGCTTGTCGATGACGACGAGCGCATCGTCTTCGTACACGATCTGAAGCGGTACGGGCTCGGGGGTGAACGCAAGCTGCTCGGGCAGCAGATCGGGCGTGAGCTCGATGCGCGCACCGAGCGGCACGGCCTGCCGCACTTTGGCGGGCGCGCCGTTCAGCAATACCCGCCCCGCTTCGGTCCAGCTCTGCAAGCGGCTGCGCGAAAACTCGGGAAACACTTTGGCAAGCACTTTGTCCAGGCGCTCGCCCGCCAGCGCAGCGGGCACGAGCGCCAGGCGCGGCGACGGCGCGCTCGCTTGCTGCGAAGCGCCGGAGCGCTCGGTCGAACGATCCGCGCGGGCATCGTCTGCTCGCGCGTCGGCGGGGCCGGCGCTTCGGCTATAATCGTCGCTTCTATCGATAGGGCCGAGCATGTTGCCGGAAGCACGTGTGCGGGTCATTGAAACTGGATCACTGAGTGAGACTGATTGCTAGGATGCATGGAGAAATGCGGCGAGCCCTCAACACCATGATGCGCACGGCCTCGTGCGCAGCGAGCCGCGCGGCTAAGCGCGCGCTTCAATCCGCTTCGGCCGGCCTGGCCCTCGCCGCTGCCGCGGTGCTCGTGGCCGGTTGCCACGGCCTGCCGCAAAAGACCGACGAGACAGCCGCCTGGCCAAACAACAAATTATACTCGGAGGCCCAAGACGCTTTGAGCGGCGGCGATTGGGGCAAGTGCGCGAAGTATTTCGAAGCGCTTGAGGGTCGCGATCCGTTCGGGCACTTTGCGCAACAAGCGCAGATCAACGTCGCCTATTGTGACTGGAAAGACAGCGATACGGCCGCCGCCGATCAGGCAGTGGACCGCTTCATCGCGCTGCACCCGGATCACCCCGACATCGCCTATGCGTACTATCTGAAGGGCATGATCCACTTCAACGACGATCTGGGTCTGTTCGGCCGCTTTTCCGGCCAGGACATGAGCGAACGCGATCCGAAGTCGCTGCGCGAGTCGTACGATGCGTTCAAGATCGTGGTCGACAAATACCCGAACAGCAAATACGCGCCTGATGCGGCGGCACGCATGCGCTATATCGTCAACGCGCTCGCGTCGTATGAGGTGCACGCGGCCGATTACTACTATCGCCGCGGCGCCTACGTGGCCGCCATCAACCGTGCGCAGTTGGCGATCAAAGAGTACAAGAACGCACCGGCGATCGAAGATGCGCTGCATCTCATGATCTTGTCGTACACGAAGCTGAACGAAACGAAGCTCGCCGACGATACGCGCCGCGTGCTCGCGGGCACGTTCCCCGACAGTCCGTACATCACGGGGCACGCTCGCCCCGGTACGGAAAAGTCGTGGTGGCAGTTCTGACGGCTACAAGCTGAGCGCACGCTCGGCGCCACGGCAGCGATAAAACGAAACCGGCCTCTACTCTAGGGCCGGTTTTGTTTTGCGCAGGTATGCCGTGACATTCACACCGGCAGAGCGGTAAAGCGACCGCGGCTTCTGCTATGCACTGCCCCTACCCTGCGTTACCCACCGCAGAACCGAAGGGCACGCTTTCATGCGTCGTGTATGTTCTGCTGTTCTGTCTCGGCAAAGAACTCCCGCACGACATCGATTTCGCGTGTGCGCTTGAACGGCGGCAGGCTCTGCCAGATACGGCGGCCGTAGGGCTTATCGACGAGCCGGGTATCGCAAATCATCAATACGCCGCGATCCGTTTCCGCGCGGATCAAACGTCCCGCGCCTTGCTTCAGCGTGATCACCGCCTGCGGCAATTGATGAACCGCAAAGGGGCTCAAACCCTTCTTAGTGAGCGCATCGAGCCGCGCCGCCAGCACGGGATCGTCAGGCGGCGCAAAAGGCAGCTTGTCGATGACCACGAGCGACAACGCGTCGCCGCGCACATCGACGCCCTCCCAAAAACTCTGGCTGCCCACGAGAATCGCGTTGCCGTAGGCGCGAAAGCGGTCGAGCAACTCCGTGCGGCTTGCATCGCCCTGCGTCAGCAAGGGCGTCGACCAGCCGCGTGCTTCGATGACATCGCGCAACTTCCCGGCGATGCGGTCGACGGCTCGCAGCGTCGTGCATAGGAAGAACACGCCGCCGCCTGCGGCTTCGATCGCCGGCAGCGCCGCCTCGAAGACGGCGTCGGTAAATGCGGGAGAAGACGGTTGAGGCAAGTTGCGGGGTACGTAAAGCAGAGCTTGCGTGCCGTAGTCGAACGGGCTCGGCAGCGTCATCGAGCGGCGCGCGTCGAGTCCCATCTGCGCGGCGTAATGCGTGAAATCGCCACGCACGGACAACGTCGCCGACGTAAAGATCCATGCGCGCGGCACGCCTGCCCGCTGCTTGGCGAAGATGGGCGCAACGGAAAGCGGCGTTTCATGCAGTTGCACGGAGTGCGAGAACACCTCCACCCAACGGATGCGCTCGTCCGTATCGCCCTTCGCAGCCGCCTCGCTCGCCGCCGGCGAACCGGCTCGTTGCGATGCTCCGCTCGTGCCGTCTTCGCCATCGGGCAGGACTGTCCATCGCCCAAGCTGATCTTGCAGTTCGCGTGCGCGGCGAAGGCAAGCGCCCAGCGATTCCGCGCGCTCGGCTTGGCCTGCGAGCGCCGTTGCCAGCGCCTCCAGCGCGCCTTCCAACGCATCGAGCGCACCGTATAGGGGATGGTCCTCGCCGAACTGGGCAGCGGACACGCGCAGCGTATCGTCCTTGAACGCGAGCCGTACGTCGCGAGCGGCACGCTCGAGTCCCGCCCCCAGCTTGACCCATTCGACCGCGTCGCGCGCATGCGCGAGTCCTTCGGCGACCGTGTCGCGCGCAAGTTCGAGCAACTGCGCCGTCGATAGCGTTTCGCCGAAAAATAAAGTCGCCGTCTCCGGTAGCTGGTGTGCTTCGTCGAAGATCACGGTATTGGCCGTCGGCAGCAGTTCGGCCATGCCCGTATCGCGCAGCATGATGTCTGCGAAGAACAAGTGGTGATTGACGACCACGATATCCGCTTGTTGCGCTTCGCGCCGAGCCTGCATCACGAAGCACTCTTTGTAGTGCGGGCACTCCTGGCCGAGGCAGTTCTCTCGCGTCGAAGTCACCATCGGCCAAACGGAAGACGTCTCAGGGACGCTCGCGAGTTCCGCCTTGTCTCCCGTGCGCGTGATCTTCGCGAACCGCACGATATCTTGCAGATAAGCGGTGTCTTGCCGCGACGGCAACCTGCCGTTATCGGCCGTGCGCTGCAGATAGTAATGACACAGGTAATTCGCGCGACCCTTCAGCATGGCCACCGACACCGGCACCGCCAGCGCGTCGCGCACGGTCGGAATGTCGCGCTGAAAAAGCTGATCCTGAAGGTGCTTGGTGCCCGTCGAGACGATGACTTTGCCACCCCATAGCATGGCGGGCACGAGGTAAGCGAACGTCTTGCCGGTGCCGGTGCCTGCCTCGACAACCAATGTGTTCTCGCCGGCGGCACATTCGTCCTCTGTGCCGGGTGCGGGCGTGTCGCCACCCGGCTCGGTCCGCGCATCGGCATCGGCGCGCAAGCGGCGCGCCGGACGGCGCTGCGCTTCGAACATCGCGGGCTCGGGCATGGCGCGACCCGACGCCTCCATGGCGGCGGCCACCGCGCATGCCATTTCGATCTGCGAAGCGCGCGGCCGATAGCCCTCGATGGTGCGCGCGAGCAGCCCGTCGCCGGCAAAGATGGCGTCGAGTTCGGCACGCCGGCGCGGCGCGAGCGCGACCGCCAGCGCGTGCGCTTTGCGCACCTGCGCTTGCGGCTGCGGCGCCGGTTGCGCGGCGTGATCGTTAGCCCCCTCGGGCAAGGTCGGCGCCGGCATGCGCGGCGCGTCGGAAGAGGCATCGAGCGGTGAATTCAAGGCAAGCATTTCCCTGCAATGACCGGCGCTGAGCGCGCGGCGCAAACGCCTGCCCGCTCGCCGCTTACGCGTGCCTGTCCGGTTCGAGCTGCAATTGCAGCAACAAGATGTCGTCTTTGACTTTGAGCTTGCGCTTTTTCAGGCGCCGCAGCTCGAGGTCGGTAATGTCCGACGAGTCAGCCAATTTGTCGATCATGCGATCGAGTTCGCTATGCTCCGACTGCAATTGCAAGATGCGGTCGCGTAGCATGTCCGGTTGGATCGCCTGATGGCCGCGCATGGTCGCCTCCTCGGTTCGGTAGGCGGGAAGCCGCCCACGCAGCCGCCACGCCTGAGGTTGCCGTCCAGCAAAAGCCCCTCCTTGCCTCAGTCGCTGTCCTTCTCCTGCTGCAAGCGCTTTTGCTGTTCCTGCTGCTGCATCTGCTGCTCCTGCTTTTCCTGCGCCTTTTGCGCAGCCTGCTTCTGACGGGCTTCGACGTCCGCCTTATGCTGCTGTGCATCGACTTGCTTCTGCGAGAAGTGCTGCGCACGGTCGGCGCGCTCCTTTGCATCCTTCACCGCGTTGCGCCGGGCCTCGTCGAGCTTGCGCTGGTAATCGGCCTGCTTGCGATCGTATGCCGCTTGATCGGCGGAACGCTGCGGCGCCTCGGCATTGCGTCGCGCTTCGTCGAGCGCATGCTGGCGCTGCTTGTCCTCGTACGCTTGCTCGTCGCGGGCGGCGCTCGACGCGCGCTGCGGGGCTTGCGCTGCGTCGCTTTCGCGCCGCAGCGCGTCTTGCTCGTCACGTTGCCGCGCATGCACGGAACGCCGCTCGTCGTCTAGCGCCAGTTGCTCGGCCCGGATCTTCGCGCGCACCTCGCGCATTTTGTCGCGTGCACGATTGATGCACGCGTTGACGAAGAACTTGCTATAGCAGTCGTGCACCGCAACGCCGTACACGTACTCGTTCTCGGCGGTGCGATCGTCGAGCGCCTGCTGCCGCGAGCTGAAATCGGGCGCGCCCGCCTGCGCCGCATCGCTCGCGATCGGCGCAGGCGCGGATTGGCCTTCCGGCACGGCTCGTGCGTGCGCGGCCACGGGCATGCAAAACGGCACAGCAAATGCCGCCGCGACCAATAC
This sequence comes from Paraburkholderia sp., assembly GCA_004322045.1. Taxonomy (GTDB): domain Bacteria; phylum Pseudomonadota; class Gammaproteobacteria; order Burkholderiales; family Burkholderiaceae; genus Trinickia. Next base: position 162,242 of record SCRN01000040.1, on the reverse strand, counting down.
GGCGGCACGCAGGGCGATTGACAAACGGGTGGTCGGCAACGTCGTAGGCGGGGATCGGAACATGGTCGAAATTCTAACACCCACGCTCGGGCGCCCGAGCATTTGTGGCAAAATGCGCCGCTTCAGCAACCCGGCCCCGGGCCAGCGTTCCGGCTTGCGCCGCGCGCGCCGCAGGGGGCCAAGCAGGCACACGCACCTTCTATGACGGACTCCGTAGCTCTCAAGATCGTACAGCGCATCGCCACCGAATTGACCGTACAGCCGCGCCAAGTCGCCGCGGCCGTGCAACTGCTCGACGAAGGCGCAACCGTGCCGTTCATTGCCCGATACCGCAAGGAAGTCACCGGCAACCTCGACGACACGCAGTTGCGTCATCTCGAAGAGCGCCTGCTGTATCTGCGCGAAATGGAAGACCGGCGCGCGACGATCCTCGCGAGCATCGAGGAGCAAGGCAAGCTGACCGACGAGTTGCGCACCGCGATCGACATAGCGGATAGCAAGCAAGCGCTCGAGGATCTCTATCTGCCCTACAAGCCCAAGCGCCGCACCCGCGCGCAAATTGCCCGCGAAGCGGGGCTCGAACCGCTGGCACAAGCGCTGCTCGCCGATCCGCGCCTCGATCCGCAAGCCGAAGCGGCCGCCTACGTCGACGCCGAAAAGGGCGTGGCCGACGTGAAAGCGGCGCTCGACGGCGCGCGTGACATCCTGTCCGAGCAATTCGGCGAAACGGCGGACCTGCTCGGCAAATTGCGCGACTACCTGACCGAGCGCGGCGTCGTTTCGTCATCGGTCGTCGAGGGCAAGGAGAACGAGGAAGGCGAGAAATTCCGCGATTACTACGATTACGCGGAGACTTTGAAGACCGTGCCTTCGCACCGCGCACTGGCCCTCTTCCGCGGTCGCAATGCCGGCGTGCTGATGATCAAGCTCGGCCTCGGAGAAGATCTCGACGCACAAGTGCCGCATCCGTGCGAAGCGATGATCGCGCGCCATGCCGGTATCTCGAATCAAAATCGCCCGGCCGACAAATGGCTCTCCGACGTCTGCCGCTGGTGCTGGCGCGTCAAGGTGCAGCCCCATCTCGAAAATGAGTTGCTCACGCAGTTGCGCGAGACAGCCGAGCATGAGGCCATCCGAGTCTTCGCCCGCAACTTGAAGGACTTGCTGCTCGCCGCGCCGGCTGGCCCCAAGGCCGTCATCGGCCTCGATCCGGGCTTGCGTACGGGCGTCAAAGTGGCGGTGGTCGATCGCACGGGCAAGGTGCTCGCCACCGATACGATCTACCCGCACGAGCCGCGCCGGGACTGGGACGGCTCCATCGCGAAACTTGCGCGGCTGGCGGCGCAAACGCAGGCGGAACTGATCAGCATCGGCAACGGCACCGCCTCGCGGGAAACGGACAAGCTGGCGAGCGAGCTGATCGCACGGCATCCGGAACTCAAGCTGCAAAAGATCGTCGTCTCCGAGGCCGGCGCGTCGGTCTATTCGGCGTCGGAACTTGCCGCGAAAGAATTCCCCGACCTCGATGTTTCGTTGCGCGGCGCCGTTTCGATCGCGCGCCGTTTGCAAGACCCGCTGGCCGAGCTCGTGAAGATCGAGCCCAAAGCAATCGGAGTCGGCCAGTATCAGCACGACGTCAATCAGCGCGAACTCGCGCGTTCGCTCGATGCCGTGGTGGAAGACTGCGTGAACGCAGTGGGCGTGGACGCCAATACCGCATCGGTCGCGCTGCTGGCTCGCGTATCGGGATTGAACGGCACGCTTGCACGCAATATCGTGGAATTTCGCGATGTCAACGGGCCGTTCCCCTCGCGCGAGCACCTACGCAAAGTCCCGCGCCTGGGCGATAAAACGTTCGAGCAAGCCGCCGGGTTCCTGCGCATCAACGGCGGCGAGAACCCGCTCGACAGGTCATCGGTGCATCCGGAAGCCTACCCCGTCGTCGAGCGCATGCTGGCGAAGATCCGCAAGCAGATCGGCGACGTGCTCGGCAACCGCGAAGCGTTCAGAGGCCTGTCGCCCACCGAGTTCGTCGACGAGCGCTTCGGTCTGCCCACCGTTCGCGACATCCTTGCGGAATTGGAAAAGCCCGGCCGCGATCCTCGCCCGGAATTCAAGACGGCGACGTTCCGCGAAGGCGTCGAGAAAATTTCGGACCTCGCTCCGGCAATGGTGCTCGAAGGCGTCGTCACCAACGTCGCAGCGTTTGGTGCGTTCGTCGATATCGGCGTCCATCAAGACGGGCTCGTGCACGTCTCCGCGTTGTCGACGAAGTTCGTCAAAGACCCGCACGAAGTCGTGAAAGCAGGCCAAGTCGTAAAGGTCAAAGTGCTCGACGTCGACGTGAAGCGCCAGCGCATTGCGCTGACGATGCGTCTGGACGACGACGCTGCACCGGCATCGCGCAGCGGCCCACGCGATGAGCGCGGCGCAAGCCGCCCGAATGGCCCGGGGCGCGGCCCGCAACGCGCACGCGAGCCGGAGGCGGGCGGCGCAATGGCCGCTGCCTTCGCCAAGCTCAAGCAGCGCTGAGCGGTTCGACGCACACCGCCCTCGCGGCCGCCGTCGCAACCCGGCGGCTAGCCCGAGCAAGGGTCGTCAACGGTAGAAATCAAAGCCGCAAAAAAAGCCCGCCCCTGTGAATGAATTGCACACAGATGCGGGCTTTTGTTTTTTCAATCCTATCCGGCTGCATGCCCGATACGGTCCCAACGACGATCAAATTTCGATCTTCGTCCCGAGTTCTACGACCCGATTCGCGGGAATGCGGAAGAAATCGGTAGGCTTCGCCGCGTTTTGATGCATCCACGCGAACACGCGCTCGCGCAAAATGGACATGCCCGGCAGTTGTGTCGGCACGACCGTTTCGCGCGCGAGGAAGAACGACGTATCCATGAGCTCGAATTGCATGCCGTAGGCGCGTTCTAGCTCAAAGAGGACTACCTTGACGTCGGGCGTTTCGTTGAAACCGTAAGCGGCCCTAACGAGATACAAACCGCCGCCGACGTCTTTGAGCGTAATGCGATCGGCCTCTTTGACGTAGGGGATATCGCGGGTCAGGAAGGTCAAAAAGATCGTCCGCTCGTGCAACACCTTGTTGTGTTTGAGGTTGTGCAACAAGCTGACGGGGACCAGCGAATCGCTGCCGGTCAGATAGATGGCCGTGCCCGATACGCGATGAGGCGGATGCGCGAGCAGCCCCTGGACGAACGGCGCCAGCGGGATACCATCGGCCGCGGTGCGCTCCTTCACGAGCATGCGGCCCTTGTACCACGTCATCAGCAAGAAGAAGAGCATGGCGCCGATGCCGAGCGGCAGCCAACCGCCTTCCGCCACCTTGAGCAGGTTGGCGCCGAAAAACGCGAGATCCACCGCCATGAACGCCGCGATGATGATCGCCACCAGCACCTTGTTCCAGTTCCAAACGTTGACCATGACGACGCAGGCAAGCACGGTCGTGATCACCATGGTGGTGGTGACGGCGATACCGTATGCGGCGGCCAGGCTGTCCGAACTCTTGAAGCCGACCACGACGCACAAAATGATGAACAGCAACAACCAGTTCACAACGGGCACATAGATCTGCCCGATCGCAAGCTCCGATGTATGAAGCACTTTCATGCGTGGCACGTAGCCGAGCTGGATCGCTTGACTCGTTAGCGAATACGCGCCGGAGATCACCGCTTGAGACGCGATCACCGTCGCCACCGTCGACAAAACGACCAACGGCAGGAGCGCCCATTGCGGCGCCATCAGGAAAAACGGGTTCTCGATCGCCTTCGGATTCTGCATCAGCAGCGCGCCCTGGCCGAAGTAGTTGAGAACGAGCGACGGCATGACAAGCACATACCACGCGAGCCGAATCGGGCGCACGCCGAAGTGCCCCATGTCGGCATAGAGCGCTTCGGCGCCCGTCAGCACGAGGAATACAGAACCGAGCACCACATACGCCTGCAGCATATGCGTATGCATGAACGACAGCGCGTAATACGGATTGAGCGCGGCGATGATCTGAGGCGCGCGCACGATGTGGTTGACCCCGAGCAATGCGAGCGTGGCGAACCAAACGAGCATGATGGGGCCGAATAGCTTCCCGACGAGCGAGGTGCCGTGCCGCTGGATCCAAAACAGCGCAACGAGGATCACCATCGTGATGGGCAAAACGAGATGAGACAGATGCGGCGTGGCGATCTCGAGGCCTTCGACAGCGGAAATCACCGAGATGGCGGGCGTGATCACGGCATCGCCATAGAACATGCAAGCGCCGAAGATGCCGAGCATCATCAACACGCCCGTCACGCGCGATTTCGAGGAAAACGGCCGCAACGACAGCGCCATCAAGGCGAGCACACCGCCCTCGCCGTTGTTGTCGGCGCGCATCACGAACAGCACGTACTTGATCGACACCACGACGACGATCGCCCAAAACAGCAGCGAGATCACGCCGAGAATCGAATGATCGGTCAGCGCGATCCCGTGCGCGGGACTGAACGCTTCCTTGAGCGCATACAGCGGGCTCGTGCCGATGTCGCCGAATACGACGCCAATGGCCGCCAGGGCAAGCGTCGGCAAGGAATGCTGACGAAGGTTGTCGTGGTTGTTTTGTTTCATAAACGCAAGCGATTCGTACCGGATCAGCCGGCACCGAGCGCTATTCTAGCGGTGCATCGATGGCGGATACACATAAAAAGAGCGGGGTCGGCCGACTCCGCTCTATCGTCGATGCGCTCGTAATGGCAGCGCCCAAATTAAACGCAACTTGCGTGCCGCAGGTCAATCCTGGGCGACGCCACGCTTGATCCACGCGCCCAAATTGTGCGGACGGACGGTGTCCCACTCTTCGAACGGTTGATGAATCCAAGGGTTCGTGGGCAAAGATTGGACGAAATAGTCGGGCTTGACCTTGGAACAGCCCTTGTACCAAAGCACGGCAGAGCGCACCGCGGCAACGGCCGGATAGCGTTCTTTCAAGTGCTGTTGAACCCGCGCCAGGGTGACGCCCGAATCGACGAGATCGTCGACGAGCAGCACGTTGCCCGATAGATCGCCACGCGTCATCGTGATGTATTGCGCGATATCGAGTTCGCCCTGTTGCGTCCCGGCCGCTTCGCGATACGAACTCGTCGCGAGGATCGCCAGCGGCAAGTCGTAAATGCGCGAAAGCTGATCGCCAACGCGCAAACCGCCTCGCGCCAAGCAAAGGATTTGGTCGAACTTCCAGCCCGATTCATGCACCGTGAGCGCGAGCAACTCGATGAGCCGGTGGTATTCGTCCCAGCTCACCCACAGGTTCTTATCGTCGTTGCGCGGATCGGTCATGGCGATCATCGTCATGTTCTGCGTCATCCTTCAAGCCTTGAACGGATGGCGCAGCAAGATCGTCTCGTCACGATCGGGGCCGGTGGAGATCATATCGATCGGAATGCCGGCCACCTCTTGCACACGCGAGAGATAGGCCTGCGCATTGGCCGGAAGCTGGCTCCACTGCGTGATGCCGATCGTGCTTTCCTTCCAGCCGGCGAACGTCTCGTAGAGGGGTTCGCAGCGCCCAACCTCTGTCGCCCCGCGCGGAAGCAGATCGACGCTCTTGCCGTCGATCTGGTAGCCGACGCACAGATTCACTTCATCGAGGCCGTCGAGCACGTCGAGCTTCGTGATACACAGGCCCGACACACCGTTGATTTGAATCGAACGGCGCAGCGCAGCAGCATCGAGCCACCCCGTGCGGCGGGGCCGACCCGTGACGGAGCCGAACTCCTTGCCGACGTTCGCGAGGGTGACCCCGACCGCGGCTTGCCGCTGCGGGTTATCGGCGTCATACAGTTCGCTCGGGAAGGGACCAGAGCCGACACGGGTGCAGTATGCCTTGGTGATACCGAGGACGTAATGCAGCTTTTGCGGCCCGACGCCGGCGCCCGCCGACGCGGCCCCCGCGACGCAGTTGCTCGAGGTCACGAAAGGATAAGTGCCGTGATCGACGTCGAGCAACGTGCCCTGCGCGCCTTCGAACAGCAGGTTGCGGCCGGCAGCGTTCTCGTCGTACAAGCGTCGCGATACGTCCGCCACCATCGGCGCCAGGCGCTCGGCGTAGCTGAGCATCGTATCGAGCGTTTGTTGGAAATCGACGGCGGCTGCCCCCAGATATTGGGTCAGCACGAAATTGTGGAAATCGAGGACTTCGCGCAGGCGCTCCGAGAACGCTGTCGGCGCGAAGAGATCTTGCACGCGCAGCGCCCGGCGGCCGACCTTATCCTCGTATGCGGGCCCGATACCGCGCCCCGTCGTGCCGATCTTGCCCGCACCGCGACGCGCCTCGCGCGCCTGGTCGATCGCAATGTGATACGGCAGGATCAGCGTGGTCGCTTCGGAAATGAACAGGCGCTTGCGCACGTCGACGCCAGCAGCTTCGAGTTCTTCGATTTCCTTGAACAACGCTTCGGGCGAGAGCACGACGCCATTGCCGATGTAGCAAGCGACGCCCGCGCGCATGATGCCGGACGGAATGAGGCGCAAGATCGTTTTCTTGCCGCCGATGATGAGCGTATGGCCGGCATTGTGGCCACCCTGGAAACGCACGACGCCTTGCGCGTGGTCCGTCAGCCAGTCGACGATCTTGCCTTTGCCTTCATCACCCCACTGGGTCCCGACGACGACGACGTTGCGCCCCGGGGCCGCGTTCACTGCACTGGCAGACATGTTGTTTCGTTAGCTGGTTAAAAACGTATTCTACCCATGTTCGCCGAAGCTTCCGAATTTTTCCGTTTCGCTTCAACGGCATGGACCATTCGCACACCCTGCCCGGGCGTGCTTCGACCGCCTGGATCAACCGCCCGTTTGCAACGGGCGCGCCTCGACGAGCCAAGCGCCTTCGCGCTCGACGAGCACGCGGTCGAAGGCGAATTCGTCGAGTGCGTGATCGTGTCCCGGCAACGCTTGGATCACGACTTCCCCCGCATCGCGCAGCGCGGCGACGCGCTCGCGCAACGCATCGTCGTGCTTCCACGGCGCAAGGATCGCACTGCTGCGGGCCTCGATCGGGGAGATACGCGCGATTTCGCGCAAGTCGAGCGAGAAGCCCGTGGCCGGCCTGGCCCGCCCATAGGCTTGGCCGACGTGATCGTAACGGCCGCCGCGCGCAAGCGCGTTCGGCACGCCGTCGACATATGCCGAGAACATCACGCCGCTGTGATACGCGTAGCCCCGAAGGTCGGCCAGGTCGATCGCCGCTTGCGCCCCTTCGACGTGCGTCGCCAGGAACGTCAAATCGTCGAGCGCACGCGTGATGGCGGGCCATTGCGGCAACTGCCGGCGCGCGAGTTCGAGCACCGAAGCGTCGCCGTACAGCGATGGCAGCGCGCGCAGCGCGTCGCGTACCGTCGGGTTCAGGTCTTGCGTGAGTTCCGCGATACGCGGTACATCCTTGCCCGCGAGCGCCTCGTAAAGCGTTTCGCCGCGCTCGGCGGCGATCGGGTCGCGCTCGAACAATTCGAGCAGCACGCCCGCATGACACAAATCGAGCCGGACGTCGGCAATCCCGGCCAAGCGCAGCACGTCCAACATCAGTTGCTGAACTTCGAGATCGGCTTCGAGCCCCGCATGACCGTATATTTCGGCGCCGATCTGAATTTGCTCGCGCGTTGCGTGCAGCCCGCGCGGCCTCGTGTGCAACACGCTGCCGGCGTAGCAAAGCCGCGTCACGCCTTGGCGGTTAAGCAAGTGCGCATCGATGCGCGCCACTTGCGGCGTGGTATCGGCACGCAGCCCTAGCGTTCGTCCCGACAATTGATCGACGAGCTTGAAGGTGCGCAGGTTCAAGTCGGTGCCGCCGCCCGTCAACAACGATTCGAGATACTCGAGCAGCGGCGGCATCACCATCTCGTACCCGTACGTGCGAAAACGATCGAGCAGCGCGCGCCGCAGTTCTTCGATTTTGCGTGCCTCCGAGGGCAGCACGTCGGCAATATTTTCGGGAAGCAGCCAGGTCGACATCGGTTCGGTCCTACAACGTTAATGGGCCGCGCAACGCGCAGCCGCAAGCGGGTCAAGCGAAGCGCGAAGCGCGCGAAGGGCGATCGTCATCGTGGCGCTCAGGTGGCGGCGACGAGCAACAACAAGCCAAGCGTCATGACGATCAGGCCGCCGATGCGGATATGATGCGCCGGCCGTTCCGCTATTCTACGAAACGTGTCGCGCCACGCTTTCGGGAAGACGAACGGGAACATGCCCTCGATGATGAGCATCAGTGCGATCGCGAGCAGTAACGAACCGGCCATGTCCATGGGAATGACGGCGCCGCCGATCGATCGGCGGTGCCCCTGAATCAGTGTTTGCGTGACGCCGAGGCGGCCGGATTGGGTGACACGGCGCTCCCGTCGGGGTGACGCATGAAGCGGAAAAATTCGCTGTCGGGATCGACCACAATCACGTCGCCTGCCTTGAACACGCTTCGATAGGCCTGCAGGCTTTCGTAGAACTGATAAAAGCCGGGGTCGCGGCCGAATGCGTCCGCTGCGATGCCGGCCGCTTTCGCGTCGCCCTCGCCCTTGATCGCCTGCGCGGCCGCATAGGCATCGGTCAGCACGGCTTGGCGCTGGCGCTCCGCGTCGGCCTTGATTTCCGCCGCCTGCGCCGCACTCTGGGCGCGCACGTCGCTTGCCACTTGCTCCCTTGCGGCCGCCATGCGCTTATAAACCACGTCGGCGCTCGCTTGCGGCAAGTCGACGCGCAAGAGTTGCAGACCGACGAGCTCGATCCCGAGCGCGCCGGCCGCGCCGGCCGCCGCCGCTTGCGCCTCTTGTACGACTTGCCCTTGGTTCGCGATGACGTCGCTAAGCGAGCGTTTGCCGAGCGCTGCGCTCAGCGCGGCTCGCAACTGCGCGGCCAGACGCTCGCTCGCGCTTTGCTGGTCGCCGTCGGTCTCGTTGAAGAGCTTCAGGGGGTCGGTCACGCGATACTTGAGCGCAGGCACGACGAGCAGGTCGCTTTTGTCTGACGTAACGTAGCGGTCAGGGTCGCTCGGCACGAGCGTGCGCACGCGGGTATCGACCACCATCGCCGCTTGGAGTGGCGCGGGCAACTTCACGTGCAAGCCGGGGCCGACAACAGCCGGGTTCTTACCGCCGCGCGAATAGACCACGGCAACATGCCGCTGATCCACCACGAGCAATGTCGAGGAGCCGAGGAACATCACGGCCACGACGACGATGACGAGCGCAATAATGCGATTCATATGGAGCGCTCCCTATTGCTGCTGTAGATCATCTTCGCGCGAGCGGCTACGTAGCGCATCGCGGGAACGCACTGCTTCGCTCGCGGCGGCGGCCTGACTGGCGGCGCTCGGGGCGGCCGCCGGCGGCTGTGGCGACGCGGCCGGCGCTGTGTTCGCTGCCGGCGCAGAAGCAGGGGCGGCCGGCTCGGAAGCTGCGCGCCGGTTCGCCTCGAGGAGCTTGTCGAGCGACAAATTCAGCGTGTTGTTGCCACTCTTGCTGCCGACGAACACCTTGGTGGTGTTCGAGTAGATCTCGCGCATGGTGTCCAGGTACATTCGCTCGCGCACGAGCGCGGGCGCTTTCGCGTATTGGGCGTAGACCTCTTTGAAGCGTTCGGCATCGCCCTGCGCCTGCGCGACGACGCGTTCGGAATATGCCTTCGCGTCGTCGATCGTGCGCTGCGCTTGTTCCTTCGCCCCGGGCAGAATCTGGCCGGCATAAGCCTGTGCCTCGCTTTTCGCGCGCGAGCGTTCCTGTTCTGCCCGCACGGCATCGGCGTAAGCGCTCTGCACCGCGGCGGGCGGATCGATGGATTGAACCGTCACGCCGGCCACGGCAAGGCCCGTGCGATACCGGTCAAGCGCGCTTTGGATCGCTTGCGCGAGCGGCTCGCGAATCGCATCGCGATTGCCGTCGAGCAGGCTCGCAGTGCTGCGCGTGCCGACGATCTCTCGCACGGCCGATTGCGCCGCCTGCGTCACGCTCAGATCGGGATCGGCGGTGCGAAACAGATAATCGGTAGCCGATTTCACCTGATATTGGACAGCCACGCGGACATCGAGGATATCTCCGTCGCGCGTCATGACGGACGCATCCTTCATGCTGGAATCGGTCATCGGATTGCCGCGCCCGATTTCGACCGACCGCACTTGCGCAACGTTGACGATCTCGTGGGTTTCGAACGGATAAGGCAGCCGCAAATGCACGCCAGGCTCCGCCGTTGCGCGATATTTGCCGAATTGCAGCACGATGCCCGTTTGGCCGTCCTGGACGACGAACACCCCGCTGCCGATGTAGATGGCCACGAGAACGCCGATGACGATGCCCACGCCGATACGCGCCGCGCGCCCATTGTCCGGGCGGCGATCGCCGGGACCGGGGCCCTGCCCCTTGCCGCCGAACAAGCGCGACAGGCGGCGATTGAAGTCGCGCCACATTTCGTCGAGATCGGGCGGACCATTGTCGTCGCCGGGCCCGCGCTTCGGTTCGTTCGGACGTTGCCGATTACCGTTGCCGTCGCTGCGCCCCCACCGAGGGTCGCTGATCGAAAGAATGGCGCGCGCACGCAGCCAGAAACTCCGCTCGTTGTATTCGTTCACCTGTGTTCTTTCGCTCGAGTTGGGAGAGCCGGTCAATGCAAATCGGAGCGCCATGGCCGCGCGCCCGACGCAGACGCGTCGAAGTCTTCGCGCTCATGCCCCGGCAGTGCTTCCTCCGGCTGCGCTCGCCCGCTATCTGGGAGATGTTCTGAGGTGGCGATTTCGGCAATGGCGGCGCGCAGCGTATCTAAACCCTGCCCCGTGCGCGCGCTCAAAAAGACGCGCGAGATATTACCATACTCATCTCGCTCGACCGCCTCGCCACGGGCCGCCAATTCCGGCACCGCGTCGATCTTGTTGAAGACGAGAATTTGCCGCACCGTATGCGCCCCGATCTCCTGAAGGACTTCATTGACTTGATCGATTTGGTCGAGACGCACGGCGCTCGATGCGTCGACGACATGCAGCAGCAAATCGGCGTGAATCGTCTCTTCGAGGGTCGCACGAAATGCCGCCACCAGTTGGTGCGGCAACTCGCGAATAAAGCCGACCGTATCGGAAATGATCACTTGCCCCGCCTCGTCGCCAAGGTAGAGGCGGCGCGATGTCGTGTCGAGCGTCGCGAACAGTTGATCGGCCGCATAGGCTTGCGCTTTCGTCAGCGCATTGAACAGCGTCGACTTACCGGCGTTGGTATAGCCGACGAGCGAGACGGACATGGCGCGATTGCGGGCGCGCTGTCGCCGCTGCGTGCCGTGCTGGCGCCGCAGCTTGTCGAGCCGCACTTTGAGCATCTTGATCCGCTCGCCGATCAGGCGGCGGTCGGTCTCAAGCTGCGTCTCGCCCGGGCCGCGCAGGCCGATACCGCCTTTTTGGCGCTCCAAGTGAGTCCAAGCGCGCACGAGCCGCGTGGCCATGTACTGCAATTGCGCCAATTCGACTTGCAGCTTGCCTTCGTGGCTGCGCGCCCGCTGCGCAAAGATGTCGAGAATCAGACTCGTGCGATCGATGACGCGCCGGTTAAGCGCCCGCTCCAAATTGCGCTGCTGCGCCGGAGCCAATGCGTGGTTGAAGATAACGATCTCCACCTCGTTGGCCTCGCACGCGAGGCGCAATTCCTCGGCTTTGCCGCTGCCGACGAACAAGGCGGCATCGGGGCTGGAACGGCGCCCTGTCAGTGTCACGGCGGGATGGGCGCCCGCGCTTTGCGCGAGCAAGCTGAGTTCTTCGAGGCTGGCTTCGAAGTCGATCTTGCCGAAATCGATGCCGACTAGCGCTGCGTTGATCAAATTGATGAGCGTCTAAATGAGAAGCGGCCGGCACAGCGCGCCGATGAGTCGGCGCCGTGCCGGCCGCTGGGATGAATTTAGGCCGTTTCCGAATCAGGGTGGAAATTGACCGGACGGGCCGGCACCACGGTCGAAATGGCGTGCTTGTAAACCATCTGGGTCACAGTGTTACGGAGCAACACGACGTACTGGTCGAACGATTCGATGTTCCCTTGCAGCTTGATGCCGTTGACCAAATAGATGGAAACCGGCACGTGCTCTTTGCGCAGTGCGTTCAGAAACGGGTCTTGTAACAATTGCCCTTTGTTGCTCATAGCAAACTCCGTCATTTTTTTGCAGGTTGGATCCAGATTGGGACGAAGAAAAAGAAATCCGCCACCAATCGCTACACTATAGCCGATTTTCGTTGCCGCACGGGGCCGCTAGGCCATCCGGCCGACCCCGCCGAACACGGGAATCAGCCCTTGTCCGCGTACGGATTCGTCGACGAGCGAAACTCTATGCGCAATGGAGTTCCTGTCAGCGAGAAAGTTTCGCGGAAACGGTTCTCGAGATAGCGCTTGTAGGTCTCCGTTACCGCGTCGAGCGCGTTGCCGTGGATGACGATGATCGGCGGGTTTTGGCCGCCCTGATGGGCGTAGCGCAGTTTCGGGCGCACGGGGCCGCGACGGCGCGGCTGCTGGAATTCGACGGCCTCGATCAACGCGCGCGTGAGCTTGGGCGTCGGCAGTTTGGCCATCGCGGCAGCGTAGGCGTCGTTGACCGAACGCATGAGCGGGCCGATCCCCGTCTTCTCGGTGGCCGAGATAAAGTGGAATTTCGCGAATTCGAGAAATTTCAGCTTGCGCGTCATGTCCGCTTTGGTGCGTTCGCGCACGTGGGGATCGAGCCCGTCCCACTTGTTGACGCCCACAACCAACGCACGGCCTTGCTCGACCACGAACCCGGCGATGTGCGCGTCCTGTTCCGAGATGTCCTGGCGCGCGTCGAGCAGCAGTATGACGACGTTGGCATCGGCGATCGATTGCAGGGTCTTGACCACCGAGAATTTCTCGATCGCTTCGAACACTTTGCCGCGACGGCGCAAGCCGGCCGTATCGATGAGCGTGTACTTCTTCCCCTGGCGCTCGAAATCGACATAGATCGAATCGCGCGTCGTGCCGGGCATGTCGAAGGCGATGACGCGGTCCTCGCCGATGAGCGTGTTCACGAGTGTGGATTTGCCGACGTTCGGCCGCCCGACGATCGCGATCTTGATGCCACGCCCATCGCTCGGCTCAGGCTCTTCTTCGGGATGCCCGGCATACGCGACTTCGAGCGCGTCGTTGATCATTTCCGTGACGCCATCGCCGTGCGCGGCCGAGATCGCTCGCGGATCGCCGAGACCAAGCTCGTAAAAGTCGGACGCCACTGCCGTGTATTTCATGCCCTCCGCCTTGTTGACGACGAGCATGATCGGCCGCCCGGTCTTGCGCAGGTAATCGGCGATTGCCTTGTCCTGCGGGGCCAGTCCGTTGCGGCCATCGACGATGAAGACGACGACGTCCGATTCCTCCACCGCTTGGCGCGTCTGCAGCGCCATGGCGTGCAGGATGCCGTCCTTCGCAACCGGCTCGAAACCGCCCGTATCGACGACGAGATAGGGGCGCTCGCCGACGCGCCCTTCGCCGTAATGGCGATCGCGCGTCAAGCCGGGCAGATCGGCGACGAGTGCATCGCGCGAACGCGTGAGGCGGTTGAACAACGTGGATTTCCCCACATTGGGGCGCCCGACGAGGGCTATAACGGGTTTCATCTGTTGTTGCCTAAATGGAGCTCGCGCCGCGGCATTGGCTCGTCAAAGCGACAAGCCACGGGAGCAACCGGGTTTCAATGCGCAGCAGCAAGCGATGCGAGCTGGCACGGCGCGCCGGTGACCGTACGCGCCGCCGGCTGCACGAGCGGGTGTGCGCGATGGCCGCTTAAAATCATCACGATACAACGGGGCGAAAACCGCCGCGTATCAATTCGCCGGCCGCGCACTCTGCGCGCCGGCACATGAAACAGCTGCGGCCGGCTGAGCCGGCCCGCAGTCGCTATGGGCTATTGGACGAGACGGCCGCGCTCAGCGCGACACGAACCCGTACAGATCGCCGTCGTGCGTTTGCACGATAAGCGTATTGTCCACCGCTACGGGCGCGGCCGTGATCGCACTGCCGTCCGTCTTCGTGCGGGCGAGGAGCGAGCCGTCGTCCCGCGAGAGGAAGTGGACGTAGCCCTGATAATCGCCGACCACCACGTTCGGGCCCAGCAAGTACGGCGCGCTCAAGTCGCGATTTTTGAGCTTATCGTTCTTCCAAAGCGGATTGCCCGTCGTCACATCGAACGCATGCAGCACCGACCAGTCGTCGGGTGCGACCACCGCTTTGCTGTCTTCGGCCAAGCCGCTGATGCCCGAAAACGGCTTCTCCCACACGGGCTGGCCGTTGTTCGCATCGAAGCAGCTCAAGCGGCCTTGGAACGTGACCGCGCAAGCTTGCGCGCCGACCAGCGTAGGCGCGCCCGTCACGTCGTTGATGCGCTCGACTTCGGTCACACCCTTCGGGAACGACACGGGCGCCTGCCAGTAGTCATCCCCTGTCTTCAAATTGATCGCGGCGAGCGAGCCGCCCGGGAAACCCGCCAGCACCGCCACCTGCCCGGCGAAGGCCATCCCGGCCGAGACGCGCAGGTTCAGCGGCACCGCGCGGTTGCGATACTGCCAGCGCAATTCGCCGGTAGACGCGTTGAACGCGCTGATTTGACCGTCGATCGTGCGCACGATCACATAGCCGTTGCCCACAAGCGGCGGCGAAACGATCTCGCCGGGCACCGAAGTCTTCCAAAGCAGCTTGCCGTCCGAGTCGATGACGTCGACGCCGCCTTTTTCCGCGCCGACCGCCGTGTACGTGCCGTCGCTGCCCACCCCTGCCGTCAAATCCGTATGCAGCTTGGTGCGCCAAATGTCTTGCCCCGTCTTGCCATCGATCTTCGCGACGGTGCCGTTCGAGCCGGCCGCATAAACGGCTTCGCCGACGACGACCGGCGAGAAGAAGTAACGCCCCGCCTTACCGAGGCTTGCCTTCCAGGCCCGCTCGACGTTGAAGACAGGCTTGAACTCGGTGAGCGGCACCGGATTGCGGCGTTCGTCCTTGGTGGACGAGCAAGCCGTCATCGCGAGGACGGTCATCGCGCAAGCGATGGGCACGGCGATACGTTTCAGCAAATTCATCGGTGAGCGAAGCTTCGTCAAAAGTTGTTCAGGTTGAGCCGGCTGGGTCGGTACGGGCGCGGCTTAGCCGCCGAGCGCATCGAGCTTGAATTGGATGAGCTGCCGCGCCGATGTATCGCTCTTGCCGAGCGACGACAGCGCGAGCTGGTACGCGCCACGCGCGTCGGCACGTTTTCCCGCGGCCGCCAGCAGATCGCCGCGGCGGTCCGCCACCGCGCCCTCGAAGCCTTGGGGCGGGGTGCCGGAGAGCAACGCGAGACCGGCATCGTATGCCTTCTCATCCAGCAGAAGCGCCGCAAGGCGCAGCTTCGCGACTTCTTTGTACTCGTCGTCCTTGGCGTGGTCGACGGCCCACTGCAGTTGCGCTTTCGCGCCCGCTGCGTCGCCCGCTTCGTACAGCGCCTTGGCGGCCGCCAACGCCGTCATTTGGCCATACGCCGTGCCGCCATAACGCGACTCCATATCTCCGGCGTCGCGCGCGACAGCCGCTTTGTCCTTCGACGACACTGCTTGCTGCACTTGCTCATAGAGCACGGCGGCTTGCGTAGCCTGACGGCGCTGCCAGAAATTCCAACCGTTCCATGCCGCCGCCGCGACCAGCGCTACGAGGACAATCCAGGTGGTCGCATCACCCCATTGCGCCCACCATGCCTTGAAACTCTCAATCGATTCTTGTTCGTCGTGATAACTCATCGCTAAGCGATTCCTTCTTGTCTCGCGCCGATCTTGTCATGAGCGGCAACAGTTGCGTCAGTCGTCGCCGTCTTCGGCGGTTGCAACCATCGCATTGATTAGAAATTCGGTCAAGTTTTCGAGCGGCACGCTCTGCTGCTCGCTCTTTTCGCCCGCGGCGGCCGCCTCGCGCAGCGGCTTGACGCCGACAGTCCCGCTCGCCACTTCGTCCTCGCCGAGAATCACCGCGAAAGCCGCACCGCTCGCATCGGCACGCTTCATTTGCGACTTGAAGCTCGCCTGCGCGCCGTCGGCGCTGCAGTGCAGAATGACGTCGAGGCCCGTATCGCGCAGCCGCTCCGCGATGATAAACGCCTGCTCGCGCGCACTCTCGCCCTGATGGACGACGTACACGTCGCAGCCTTCTTCCTGCGGCACGAGCGACTCTTCCTTGAGCAACTCGAGAATGCGCTCGACGCCCATTGCCCAGCCGCACGCGGCCGTCGGCTTGCCGCCCAGTTGCTCGATGAGCGGATCATAACGGCCGCCGGCGGCAACGGTCCCTTGCGCGCCGAGCTTGTCCGTCACCCACTCGAACACCGTCAAGTTGTAGTAATCGAGACCGCGCACGAGCCGCGGATTGATCGAGAACGGGATGTTGTTGGCCTTGAGCAGACGTTGCAGACCCTCGAAGTGCGCGCGGGATGCGTCGCCAAGGAAATCGATGAGCTTGGGCGCGTTCTTAGCGATTTCCTGCAAGGCGGGGTTCTTCGTGTCCAGCACGCGCAGCGGGTTCGTGTAAAGTCGGCGCTTGGCGTCCTCGTCGAGCGCGTCGACGTGTTTTTCGAGATAGGCGATCAGCTCAACGCGATGCGCCGCGCGCTCGTCGGCAAGACCGAGCGAGTTGATCTCGAGCCGAATGCCGGTGAGGCCAAGATCGTCCCACAACCGCTGGCACATCAAGATGATTTCGGCGTCGGCATCGGGACCGCTGAAGCCGAGCGCCTCGACGCCGACTTGATGAAACTGGCGATAGCGCCCGCGCTGAGGCCGCTCGTGCCGGAACATCGGGCCGACATACCAAAGCCGCTTCGGACCGTCATAGAGCAAGTTGTGCTCGATGGCCGAGCGCACGACCGCCGCCGTGTTTTCGGGACGCAGCGTCAGCTGTTCGCCGTTCAGCGAATCGACGAAGCTGTACATCTCCTTCTCGACGATGTCGGTGACTTCGCCGATCCCGCGCGTGAACAGTTGCGTGTGCTCCACGATCGGCGTGCGGATATTTTGATAGCCGTATGCGCGCAGCATCGACTTGACCGTCGCTTCGAAGAAGTCCCACAACACGGCATCCTGCGGCAGGATGTCGTTCATGCCTTTGACGCCCGCAAGCTTTTCGAGCTTTCTCTTCTGTTCTGTCATCGTCGTTGGGTCGATTTTTTAGTTAGCGACACTCGCGCGGCCATAACGGCGCTCGACGTAATCGCTCACGATTTGCTGAAATTCTTCGGCGATGCGCTCGCCGCGCAGCGTTTTGACTTTTTCGCCATCGATGAAAACCGGCGCCGCGGGATTTTCCCCCGAACCCGGCAGACTGATGCCGATATTGGCCTGTTTGGATTCGCCGGGACCGTTCACGATGCAACCCATCACCGCCACGTGCATCTTCTCGACGCCAGGATATTGATCGCGCCACACGGGCATCTGCGCACGCAGGTAGTTCTGAATTTGGGACGCCAATTCCTGAAACAGCGTGCTCGTCGTGCGACCGCAGCCGGGGCAGGCGATGACCATCGGCGTGAACGAACGCAAGCCCATCGTCTGCAAGATTTCCTGGCCGACGACGACTTCGCCCGTACGCGAGGCGCCGGGTTCCGGCGTGAGCGAGATGCGGATCGTATCGCCGATGCCTTCCTGCAGCAGCACACTGAGGGCCGCCGTGGACGCGACGATGCCTTTCGAACCCATACCGGCCTCGGTTAGCCCCAAGTGCAGCGCAAATTTGCAGCGGCGCGCAAGCTCTCGATACACGGCAATCAAATCTTGGACGCCGCTCACCTTGCAAGACAGGATGATCTTGCCGCGCGACAAACCGAGTTCGACCGCGCGTTCAGCGGAACCGATCGCCGATTGGATCAACGCCTCGTACATGACGCTCTGCGCTTCCCACGGCTCGCTGCGCGCAGCGTTTTCATCCATCATGCGCGCCAGCAAATCTTGATCGAGGCTGCCCCAATTCACGCCGATGCGCACGGGCTTGTCGTACCGGATCGCCGCCTCGATCATCTGGGCGAACTGCGTATCGCGTTTTGCGCCCTGGCCGACGTTGCCGGGATTGATGCGGTACTTCGACAGCGCCTCGGCGCACGCCGGGTAATCGCGCAGCAACAAGTGGCCGTTGTAGTGGAAATCGCCCACCAGCGGCACGGCAACCCCCATGCGATCGAGTTGCTCGCGGATCGCCGGCACGGCTTGCGCCGCCTCGGGCGTATTCACCGTGATGCGAACGAGTTCGGAACCCGCTTGCGCCAGTTCTTTGACTTGGATGGCCGTGCCGATGGCGTCGGCCGTGTCCGTATTCGTCATCGATTGAATGCGCACGGGGGCGTCGCCGCCAATGGTCACGAGCTGGCCGCCCCAGCGAACGTCGACCGCGTGCGAGGCGCGCCGCTTCGCGTGACCGCCGAAAACCGGCTCGGAAGAACAAATCTGACTGCTGCTGTCGGTAGCCATCGAAAGACCCATGAGTCCTGGTTGTGCTGCGCGCGCGGCGCTGACCGCCGCTGCGCGCCCGAATAAATGAACCGCGGCGCGCCCGCCGCCGCCATCGATCGTCAAGCGATCGTCAAGCCGTCAAGGCAACGTGAAGCGCGCAACGTTGCCCTTATTGGGGCCGAATTTTGCCGCATCGACCTTCTGCCCGTCGAACGTCATCGAATCCAGCCCGGCGCGGTTACCCGCGGTGATCTTGAACGGCGGCATGCCCGAGAGTTCCTTGGTGTCGCCCGCGTGCACGAGCCCGGAGAACACTTCCTTGCCGTTCTTGTCGCGCACGCTGAACCAACTGTCTTGCGTGACCTTGACGGCGAGCGTCGCCGCCCCCGGCACCGGCGCTTGCGCCGCGGCCTGAGAGGCCGGCCGTGCCGGAGCCGCCGACTCGGCCGCGCCGGCGCTCGCCGGCTGGGCTTGCTGCTGCGCCGTAGCCGCGGACGACGACGTTGAGGGCGACGATGCCGATACCACCGGCGCCGCCTGAGCGACGACCGGCTGAGAGGCTGCGTCCGTCGTCTCGAGCCGAGTGATCTCGGCACCGCTTGCCTGCGCCTCTGAAACGGATGTGACGCCCGACGCAGCGGCCGACTGCTCGCCGACCGAGCCCGCCGCCGTCACGGCTGTGCCAGACGCCACGGCGCTAGACGCCGGGCCACCCGGATTGGCCGCGATCCCGCCCGCACTCGCCTTCAGGCGCGCGAGCCATGCCGATGAATCGCCGCCCTGACGCCACATCGCCAGTGCAACGAGAACGATCACGCCAGCCGCAACGCCCCACCACCACGACCGATGCTTCGGCGTGCCCCCGAGCGAGACCGAAACCCGCCCGCGCGGCAGATCGGCGCCCCTCGACGCGGGCATCGACAAATCCGGCTCGCTCTCGCCTTTGACGCGTCGCAGTGCCTGCGCGAACGGCTCGGGATCGGTACCGAGCATCTTGGCATAGCTGCGAATGACGCCCAGCGCGAACGTCGTGCCGGGCAATTGGCTGATATCGCCCGCCTCGAGCGCACGCATTTTGTTCGGCGAGACCTTCAAGCGCGCGGAAACGTCGTCGACGGACCAGCCTTTCGCTTCCCGCAATTGCGCCAGACGGGCGCCGACCGCCGCCAGCGAATCGAGCGGCGCAAACGTTGCGCCGGGCGCCGTCTGCGGCACGGCGCTTCCCCCCGCGCCCGGACGTTCCGCGCCCGTCTGAATGCCTTCTGATTGCGGATGCTGCGGCTCACTCATCCCTGATCCTCGCGTCGATTCTCTTTGTCCACTCCGCGCCCCCCGGCCAATCCGACTCATTGGCGCCGATGCGCGAACCGTCAATCTATTCACTACGTGGGCGCACGCCCCATTTTCCCGCCACGCGGCGCTAGCCGCGGCGCGCCCGCTTTTTTACCGCGTCGGCCTCGCGCCCGTCAGCGCACGGGCCGCACCTCGATCACCTTGCTGATCCGGCCATCGCCCGCTTGGCCGCTTGCGCCTCGGCCCTGCGCGCCAAGCCCCATCCGTTCGGCGACGCGCGTCCGGTCTTTCACGGCGCCCGCGAGCTGGCCGCACGCGGCATCGATGTCGTCGCCACGCGTCTTGCGCACCGTCGTGACGATGCCCGCATCGATGAGGATTTGCGCGAACCGCTTGATCCGCTCCGGCTTCGAGCGAAAGAGGCCGGATTCCGGGAACGGATTAAACGGGATCAAGTTGAACTTGCAAGGCACATCGGCCGTCAGCGCAAGCAACTCGCGTGCGTGCGCGTCGCTGTCGTTCACACCGTCCAGCATGCAGTACTCGAACGTGACGAAGTCGCGCGGCGCCACTTCGAGATAGCGCGAGCAAGCGGCCATCAGCTCGCGCAGAGGATACTTCTTGTTCAGCGGCACCAGCATGTCGCGCAGTGCGTCATTGGGCGCATGCAACGATACTGCCAGCGCGACGGGCAAATCGGCGCCGAGCCGGTCCATCATCGGCACCACGCCGGAGGTCGACACGGTAACCCGGCGCCGCGAAAGGCCGTAGGCGTTATCGTCGAGCATTAGCCGCAGCGCGGGGACGAGCGCGTCGTAATTGAGCAACGGCTCGCCCATGCCCATCATGACGACGTTCGTGATGACCCGCTCCCCTTTGCTGTCCGGCGCGTGCGCTCGCCCAAGGGCGGCGCGCAACGCGAACTCGGCCATGCGCAACTGGCCGATGATCTCGCCCGTCGTCAAATTGCGGGAAAAACCCTGCTTGCCCGTGGAGCAAAACCGGCAGTTGACGGCGCACCCGGCCTGCGATGATACGCAAAGCGTGCCGCGCGTTTCTTCCGGAATGAACACGGTTTCGACAGCATTGCCGTTGCCGACGTCGACGAGCCACTTGCGCGTGCCGTCGTTCGACACATGATCGCTCACCACGGGCGGCATGACGATGGCCGCGCAGTCCTTGAGCTTCGTGCGCAACGACTTCGCGAGATCGGTCATGCCGTCGAAATCGGCGGCGTTGTACTGGTGAATCCAGCGCTGCAGTTGCTTGGCGCGAAACGGCTTCTCGCCCAGGCTATCGCAATATGCGACGAGGCCTGCGGCGTCGAAGTCGAGAAGATTGACGGGAGTACTGCTCGTCATGTCGGATCCTGCTGTTTCAATGCGGCTTGCCTATCGCCACCGACCCAAAGCGGCGGCGATAGGCGCGCCGAGCGCGCCAAGCACCGATTCGCGGGCTCGATTCGCCTAGCCCGGCGATCAGCGCGAGTAGACGTTGATTTCCGGGAAGAAGAATGCGACTTCCACGGCCGCCGTTTCTGCTGCGTCGGAGCCATGCACGGCATTGGCATCGATGCTGTCGGCGAAATCGGCGCGGATCGTACCCTTGTCGGCCTTCTTCGGATCGGTCGCGCCCATCAGGTCGCGATTCTTCAGAATGGCGTTCTCGCCTTCGAGCACCTGGATCATGACCGGGCCCGAAATCATGAATTCGACGAGATCCTTGAAGAACGGGCGTGCGGCATGCACGGCGTAGAACTTTTCCGCGTCGGCGCGCGAGAGCTGAGCCATCCGCGCCGCGACGATCTTCAGGCCCGCGTTTTCGAAGCGGCCGTAGATCTGGCCAATCACGTTTTTCGCCACTGCATCGGGCTTGATAATCGACAGGGTACGCTCGATCGCCATAAAAACTCCAAAAAATTAAGGGGTTACGAATTCTAACGAATCTGCAATTGTAGCATGTTCCAGTGTATGATTGCGATCAAACCCTTACGCTTCGGAAAGGTGGCGCAAAATACCCGGCAGTGCTTGAAACTCGCGCGCACCGCACCGATCTTAGGAACGGGTAAGCCAGATGCCCGGCTTGTCGCCGAGCACCGAACGGCCCAGTTTGAATGCGTTTTTACGCAAGGAGAAAGCATGAACGACTATCCGTACAACGTCGCCCGCGGCGGCGCCGTCGGTTCGGCCGCCCTTCGCAACCGGGTGCTACGGAATACCTATTGGCTGCTCGCGCTATCGATGGTCCCGACGGTCATCGGCGCATGGCTCGGCGTCGCGACCGGCTTCTCGCTTTTTGCCGCCACGAGCCCGGTCATGAGCATGTTCGCATTCCTCGCGATCGCGTTCGGCTTCATGTTCGCGATCGAGCGGACGAAGGAAAGCTCCGTCGGCGTGCTCGTCCTGCTCGGCTTCACGTTCTTCATGGGCCTGATGCTCTCGCGCCTCTTGACGATGATCCTGCACTTTTCGAACGGTGCCTCGCTCATCATGCTCGCGTTCGGCGGCACAGCCGTCATATTCGCGGCCATGGCCACGATCGCCACGGTCAGCAAGCGCGATTTCTCGGGTCTCGGGCAGTGGCTGTTCATGGGTGTGATCGTGATCATCCTCGCGAGCATCGCCAATATGTTCCTGCACCTGCCGGCGCTCATGCTGACCGTCTCGGTGCTGGCCATCGTGATCTTTTCGGCCTACATGCTGTTCGACGTTCAGCGTATCGTCAACGGCGGCGAAACGAATTACATTTCGGCCACGCTGTCGATCTATCTCGATCTTTACAACGTTTTCGTCAATCTGCTGTCGCTCCTCGGCATTTTTGGCGGCAACCGGAACTGATCGATTGCGGCGGCAACGCCACGGGCGCCCGCCAATCGGCAGCCGCTCGCCCGCCGCCCCGTCGTCTCCGTCGTAAGAGTGAGCCCCCGTGCGTCTAGCGCCCGGGGGCTTATTATTTGCGACACGGCATTCGTGCGCCCTCCGACCCACCGCCACGCCGCGCCGGCGCTCATCGTCGCACTGCCGCCATCGCTACCTGCGCCCCACGCGTCCGCTAATGCGCGGCCAGATTACGCGCGCTCGAACAACGCTATCGATTCGACATGCGACGTATGCGGGAACATATTGACGACACCCGCGCCCTTCAAGCGATACCCCGCCTCGTGCACGAGCAAGCCGGCGTCACGCGCGAGCGTCGCCGGGTTGCATGACACATAGACGATCCGTCCCGGCAGCGATCCCGCCCCGCTTTGGGCGATCTCGGCGAGCGCCTTCGCGATAGCGAGCGCGCCTTCTCGCGGCGGGTCGACGAGAAACTTGTCGAATGGCCCCAGCGCGCGCAGATCGTCAGCCGTCACCTCGAACAGATTGCGGCAAGCGAACGACGTATGCCCATCGACGCCGTTAACTTTTGCGTTGGCCAGCGCGCGCGAAGTCAGCGCCTCGCTGCCTTCGATGCCAACGACTTCGCGCGCCAACCGCGCAAGCGGCAACGTAAAGTTGCCCAGGCCGCAAAATAGATCGAGCACGCGTTCCGAGCGGGTCGGCGCGAGCAATCGCAGCGCCCGACCGACGAGCACGCGGTTGATCGCGTGATTGACCTGGGTGAAATCGGTCGGCTTGAACGGCATGCGAATGTTGAATTCGGGCAACGTGTAATCGAGTTCGACCTCTTTCGGGTAGAAGGGCACGGCCGTGTCTGGCCCCTTCGGCTGAACCCAGAACTGCACGCCGTATGCATCCGCGAATGTGCGCACCTGCGCCTCGTCTTCGTCTGTCATCGGCTCGAGCACGCGCAGCACGAGCGCGGTCACCGTCGAGCCCACCGCCAACTCGATTTGCGGCAAGCGATCGCGGATCGACAGGCTTTCGACGAGCCGGCGCAGCGGCACGAGCATGGCCGAAACATGAGGCGGCAGCACTTCGCAGCTCGTCATGTCGGCAACATAGCTGCTCTTTCTTTCGTGGAACCCGACGAGGACGCCGCCTTTTTTCGCGACATGGCGCACGGTCAACCGCGCGCGGTAGCGATAGCCCCATGACGGCCCATGGATGGGCCGGAACACCGTCTCGGGCCGAACCTTTGCCAAGTGCCAGAGGTTATCCTCGAGCACACGCTGCTTGATCGCCACTTGCGCGCGCTCGTCCAGATGCTGCATCGAGCAGCCGCCGCAGGTGCCGAAGAACTTGCATTGCGGCGCGGTGCGCATGGGACTTGCTCGCAAGACGTCGACGACTTGCGCTTGCTCGAAGCTCGCCTTCTTGCGATAGCTCGAATAGGTCACACGCTCGCCCGGCAGCGCGCCTTCGACGAAAATGACCTTTCCGGGCTCGCCGCTCTCGGTTATCAAACGGCCGACGCCACGCGCCTCCATATCGAGCGAATCGATTTCGATCATAGGGGCGCGAACGGGTTCGACGGGCGAAGCGCCGCTCTCGCTGCGACGCGCTTTACTACGAGGAAATTCGGACACGTGCGGCTTCCTGGCGGACATGAGACGAAAGGCGAGATTGTAGACGAACGGCGCAACGCAACGGAGGCGACTGTGAAGCTCGTGAGTTGGAATGTGCAATGGGGACGCGATGCCCAGGGCCGCGTCGATTTGAAGCGCACTGTCGAACAGGCCCAGCGTCTGGCCGATTTCGACGTAATCTGCATGCAGGAAATCACGCGCGGGTTCGGCGTGCTCCCCGGCGGGCCCGGCCCTGACCAATTCGCCGAACTTGAGCAAGCGCTTTCGGGTTACACCGTGCTCGACGCCATCGGGGCGGATCTGCCGTCGCTAGACGGATCGCCGCGGCGGCGCCAGTTTGGCAATGCGCTGGCGACTCGATTGCCGGTTTCGCTGGTCATACGCCACTCACTGCCGTGGCCTGCCGATGCCACCGCCCCGTCAATGCAACGCGTCGCGCTCGAGGCAGTGGTCGAAACGAACGGCGGCGCGCTGCGGATCATCGTCACTCATCTCGAATTCTATTCGCTGAAGCAACGCCTGGCGCAAGTGGACGAGCTGCGGCGCCTGCAACAAGAGGCAGCCGATCATGCCGCGCATCCGGCCGCGGCCGAAAACGCTACGGGTCCGTTCGCACCGACGTCGCGGCCGGTCAGCGCGATCGTCTGCGGCGATTTCAACAGCGCTTTCGGCTCGCAGGCGTATCAACGGTTTATCGCACCGCTGGCGGGCGCGCCCGGGTTCATCGATGCATGGACCGCGCTGCATCCGGGCCGAACGCCGCCGCCCACGGCAGGCGTCTACGACACGCAGCAATGGAGCGACGGCCCCATGGCCTGCGATTTCGTGTTCGTCACGGAGGACCTGCGCACTCGGCTGCGAAGCTGCGAGATAGATGGCGCAACCCAAGCATCGGACCACCAGCCGATCGTGCTGGAGTTGGATTGAGGTCGCAAAGCCCTTTGCAGCCGCGCGAGCGCGCGAACGAACTCCGAACGCCACGGGGATGGCTCGACGCGGTGTCAGTTCGGCGTGGCGCCGCCGCCGGTGAGTTCGCCGAAAGCGGCTAGATATTGCGCCCAATGCGGCGCGCTTTCTTGCCCGAGGGACTGCTTTACGAAAGCGATCTCGTCCGTGTACTCATCGGGGGAAAAAGCGCCACGCATCAATTGAAAGCGGCAGTAGAGCAAGTAGGTGTTGACGACATCCGTTTCGCAATAATTGCGGATCTCTTCGATACGCCCTTCGCGGAATGCCGTCCACACCTGCCCCCCGTCCATCCCGAGTTTGCCCGGAAAACCGCAGAGCTTCGCGAGCGAATCGAGCGGCGCATTGGCGCGCGCCTGGTACATGGCGAGCACATCCATCAGGTCGGTATGACGCGAGTGATACCGGCTGATGTAGTTGTTCCACTTGAAGTCGCGATCGTCTTCGCCGAGATCCCAATATCGGGAGGCGGAAATCCCATGCACTAGCGCCCGGTAATGCAAAACGGGCAAGTCGAAGCCGCCGCCGTTCCACGAGACGAGCTGCGGCGTGTACTTTTCGATCACGCGATAAAACGATTGGATGAGCGCGGCTTCGCCGTCATCGACGGTGCCCAGCGATCGCACGCGAAATCCGGTGCGATCGCGAAAGACACACGAAATCGCCGCCACGCGTTGCAGGTAGTGCGGCAGGAAGTCGCCACCGGTTTTTTCGCGACGCGCGGCAAAGGCGTGTTCGGCCACTTCGGCGTCGGTCATCGACCCGGGCAGATCGTCGAGACGACGAATGCCGGGGACATCGGGAATCGTCTCGATGTCGAAAACGAGAATCGGGATCATGAACCAGGATTCGTTCCGCAGAGGAAACGCGCGAGCGCCATCGCGCTAAAGGACTGCATCCTTACGCACACCGTTGGAGGCGAAAAAGCGTTTCAGTCGCACGAGCGCCTCTTGTTGAATTTGTCTCACTCGTTCGCGCGTGAGACCCATTTCGTCAGCCAACTCTTCGAGCGTCGCCGGCTCGATGTGATTGAGGCCAAAGCGCCGCTCAATGACATGCCGGTGTTTGTCGGACAAACGCGACAGCCATGCCCGCGTCAAGGTTTCGAGTTCGCGGTGCTGCACTTCGGCATCGGGCGATTGACTTTGATCGTCCGATAGCAGATCCAACAGGCTGCTGGCCGGATCCAAATCGAGCGGCGCATCGAGCGATGCCGTGTGCTCATTGAGTGCCAGAATATCGGTCACTTCGTCGGTGGTTTTGCCGGTCAGGTAGGCGATATCGTCGATGCTGGCGTCGCGCCGCTCCACCGGCTCGCCCGAATTCATCGAATTCTTTTCCAGATGGCGCTTCGCGCGCAGCACCTGATTGAGTTCACGAATGACGTGGACGGGCAAGCGCACGGTGCGGGCCTGGTTCATGATCGCCCGCTCGATGCTTTGGCGGATCCACCAAGTCGCGTAGGTCGAAAAACGAAAACCGCGCGTGGGGTCGAATTTCTCGATCGCATGCATGAGACCGAGGTTGCCCTCTTCGATCAGATCGAGCAGCGGCACGCCGCGATTGAGGTAACCCTTGGCGATGCTGACGACGAGCCGCAGGTTGCGCTCGATCATGACCTGGCGGGCCTCGAATTCGCCCGCCTTGGCCAACCGCGAATAGCGCTGTTCTTCCTCCACCGTCAGTAACGGCTTCACGCTGATGCGGTTCAAATAATGCTGAATCGTATCGGCGGTCAACTCCGCCTGCAGGAGCGCGCGAAAGTCGTCGGGATCGGGCGCCGGCTCCGCCGCTTCTTCACGCCCCTCAGTCTCCTCGCCCTCTCCGGAAGCCGCCTCGGGCTCGAAATCGGTTTCGGCCTCCGCCGGTTCGTCGTCGGGCTCGTGCGTCGAAGCGCCGGCATCAGGCACCCGGTCCTGTGCGACGAGCGTGTCCGTTTCAGCTTGCTGCTTGCGGCGCTTCGATGTCGGCATGGTCGTATCGCTTTATTGCGGCGGCAAGTATGTCATCGGATCGACAGGTTTGCCCTGCCGGCGGATCTCAAAGTGCAGCATCACGCGGTCGGAATCGCTGTTCCCCATCTCGGCGATCTTCTGCCCCTTCGTCACCGCGTCCCCCTCTTTTACCATCAAAGCGCGGTTATGTGCATAGGCGGTGAGATACGTCGCGTTGTGCTTGATGATAATGAGATTGCCGTAACCGCGCAGCCCATTTCCCGCATAGACGACGCGCCCGTCCGCAGCGGCCTTCACGGCCTCGCCCGGCGTGCCGCCGATGTTCAGGCCTTTGTTCCGGTTGTCGTCGAAGGTATTCAGAATGGAGCCGTGCGGCGAGACGGGCCAAGAGAACGACACATTACCGTCGTTCGCGGCCGCAGCCGCCGGCGCGCTCGCCGCCGGCTGAGGTGGAATGGTGGTAGCCGTCGAGCCGGGGCCCGTGCCGTAGATCGGCGGCGCCGACGCGTTCGCCGTAGCCGAGGACGTGGCGGGAGCGCCTGCCGTCGATGGCGCGAGCGGCCCGCCTGAGACGGCCCCGCCATTCGTGACGGGCGCCGTGGCCACGCCCGGCGTCATTGCAGCGGTGTTCGCACCCGGAGGTGCGACGCGCAGCAATTGGTCGACCTCGATTTGGTTCGGATTCGCCAGATTGTTCCACGCCGCGATGTCGCGGTAGTTCTGCCCGTTTTCGAGCGCGATCCGATAGAGTGTGTCGCCGGGCTTCACTCGGTAATACCCGGGCGGCGGCGGGCCGAGCGGCACGGCCGGCTGCGACGCGCCGAGGGCGGCCGCCGCGCCCGTGGACAGCGGGCTCGAACGATCGACGACGGGCGCCTGATCGAGCCGCGTCGCGCATGCGGCGAGCGTCGTGAGGGCAAGCGCACAGACGACGCGCTGAGCGGCGGTCGATCGCGCCTGTTCGTTGTTTGTTTGCATCGCGCGCAACGTAAACATCGGTGTCAAATCACTCCGGATTTCAAGGGGACAAAGAAAACACGATCGAGACGAGACTCCCGCCACTGGTTAGGAGCCACCCGCTCGACAAGCGTCAGAACCTGAGCCTGCCCGCTCTGCGAACCGACCGGTGCAACGAGCCTGCCACCCACGGCCAACTGATCGAGCAGTGCCTGCGGCACATCGAGCCCCGCCGCCGCGATCACGACCGCGTCGAACGGCGCAACGCTGGGCAGCCCCACGCGGCCGTCACCGTAATGCAACCGAATGTTCGGCACTCGCAGCGGCCTCAAATTAAGCTTGGCCCGCTCATAAAGCGGCTTGATCCGTTCGATCGAATAGACGTCGCGCGCAATGCGGGCGAGCACGGCTGCCTGGTACCCGCAGCCGGTGCCGATTTCGAGGACGCGCTCGAGCGGACGGCCCACAGCGGCAAGTTCGAGCATGCGTGCGACGACCGAGGGCTTCGAGATGGTCTGGTGATGCCCGATCGGTAGCGCGGCGTCTTCATAAGCCTGTGCTGCGAGCCCTGGATCCACGAACATATGGCGCGGCACGGCCGCCATCGCATCGAGCACCCGCGCATCGGCAATGCCGTTGCCGCGCAGGCGTTCGACCATCCGCTCGCGCACGCGTTCCGAGGTCAGCGCCAGCGCGCTCGCAAGCGGAACGTTGGGCGCGCCCATTTTGTCCGTGCCATGCGACGCATGCGTGTCAGCCCGGCGCGACGCGGCCTCCCGCGCGGCGAGCGGTTCGCGCGGGCGTTCCGTGGCGGCGCGCGGCTTGCGCTCGAGATCGGCGAGCCCGAGCGGAAAACGCTTGGCGCGTTCGCCCGTCATGAATTGCGACGCCCGGCGCGCGCCCACTCGCGCGTGGCGGCCATCATGTGCGTATGAGTGAGATCGAGCTGCAGCGGCGTGATCGAGACTCGGCCGTTCGCGAGCGCGTGGAAATCGGTGCCCTCGGTCGCATCGAGCGCCTCGCCCGAGGGGCCGATCCAGTAGATCGGCTCGCCGCGCGGATTCGTTTGGCGAATCACGGGCTGCGACGGATGGCGCTTGCCGAGCCGCGTCACCTCCCAGTCGCCCAATTCCTCGTAAGGCAAGTTCGGAATATTGACGTTCAGCAGCGGCTGCGCAGGTAGCGGGTGCGCCAAAAAGTGGCGAACGATCTCGGCCGCGACGCGTGCTGCGTCTTCCAGATGCACCCAGTCTTTCTCGACGAGGGAAAACGCGATGGACGGCACACCGAACATGATGCCCTCCGTGGCCGCTGCAACCGTGCCCGAGTAGAGCGTATCTTCACCGACGTTCTGGCCGTTGTTGATGCCCGACACGACGAGATCCGGCTTGTGATCGAGCATGCCCGTCAATGCAATGTGGACCGAATCGGTCGGGGTGCCGTTGACGTAATAGAAGCCGTTGCTCGAGCGCCAAACCGACAGCGGCCGCGCGAGCGTCAGCGAGTTCGACGCGCCGCTGCAGTTCTGCTCGGGCGCCATGACCGTGACTTCGCCGAGCGGCTTGAGCGCATGATAGAGCGCCGCCAGCCCGGGCGCGAGATAACCGTCGTCGTTGCTCAATAGGATTCGCATGCGGCGATTGTAACCGAGGAGCGTGCGCACCTCTACGCTCGCGCGAGCGGCCGGCGACGTGAATCATTCGCCTCGAAAAGGCACGGTCGTTCGAGTTGATCTACACCGCGTCGACGCGCCTTTTCCCCGCAAGGATCATCACATGCGAGCCATTCGTTGCAACCGTCACGGACCGCCTGAAACGTCGGCTTCGCAAGCAGGGAGATTCCGAAGCTGCCGCTGAACCTCGCACTGCTCGACCCAACCGGCGCCAAGGAACGCAGCCGCCTGGGCGCCGCATGCCGACCTCAGACGACTTTGCGCTCACGCAAGCCCTGGATCGCCGCGGCGTCGTAGCCGAGCGAGCCGAGCACTTCGTCGGTATGCTCTCCCAACGCTGGCCCGAGCCAGCGGGTCCCGCCTGGCGTCTCCGATAGCTTGGGCGTCACGTTCGGCAACGCTATGTCGAGCCCGTCCTGCCACTTGAAGTGCTCGATCATCTTGCGCGCCGCGAATTGTGGATCGGCGAACATGTCCGCCGCGCTATAAATGCGTCCCACCGGCACATCGGCGGCGTTGAGCACCGCGAGCGCTTCGTCGATCGTGCGATCGGCCAGCCATGCCTCGATGGCATCGTCGATCTCGCGCGTGCGCGGCACGCGCCCGTCGTTGTGCGCCAGCGCCGGATCCTCAGCCAAGTCGGGGCGCTCGATCGCCAGCATCAAACGCTTGAAGATCGGATCGCTGTTGCCGCCGATCACCAAGCTACCGTCCTTGCACGGATACGTATTGGACGGCACGATGCCGGGCAACGAAGCGCCGGTGCGCTCGCGCACGGCGCCATAGACGCCGTACTCCGGCACGATGCTCTCCATCATATTGAAGACGGCCTCATAGAGCGCAACATCGACGACCTGCCCTTTCCCGCCGTTCGCTTGCCGATGGTGAAGCGCCATGAGCGCGCCGATCACCGCATGCAGCGCCGCGATCGAATCGCCTATCGAAATACCGATGCGGGGCGGCGGCAAGTCAGGATAGCCGGTGATATGGCGCAGCCCGCCCATCGCCTCGGCGATCGAGCCGAACCCGGGCCGATCGCGATAGGGTCCGGTTTGCCCGTACCCCGACAAACGCACCATGACGAGGCCAGGGTTGCCGGCGCTCAACGCGTCATAGCCAAGGCCGAGCTTTTCGAGTAGGCCAGGACGGAAGTTTTCGACGACGATGTCGGCTTCACGCGCAAGTTGCAGCAGGATCTCCTTGCCCTCCGGCGCTTTGAGATTCAGCGTCACCGATTTCTTGTTGCGCGCCTGCACGGCCCACCACAGCGAGGTTCCGCCCGCCTCGGGATACAGCATGCGCCACTTGCGCAGCGGATCGCCGCCATTCGGATCCTCGATTTTGATGACTTCGGCGCCGAACTCGCCGAGCAAGCGCGAGGCAAACGGCCCCGCGATCAGCGTGCCGAGTTCGAGCACCTTGACGCCCGCGAGCGGGCCGGTCGATGCGCTCATGTCGATCTTCTCCTCAATCCAAGAAAGTGCGACGAAGGCTAGGCGGCACCGCGCTGTCTAGCCGGACAGAGCAGAGCCGCGTACTACCGCGGTGGGCTACAGCGAGCGCCGATCCAGCACCGCGCGAGCAATGGTGCCCGCGTCGACGTATTCGAGCTCGCCCCCCACCGGTACGCCGCGCGCGAGGCGCGTCACCGTCAGCGCCCGTGCTTTGAGCGTTTGCGCGAGGTAGTGAGCCGTGGCCTCGCCTTCGTTCGTAAAGTTGGTTGCGAGCACGACTTCCTTGACGATGCCGTCCGAGGCTCGCTTGACCAGACGGTCGAAGTGGATCTCCTTCGGGCCGATCCCATCGAGCGGGCTCAAGCGCCCCATCAGCACGAAATAGAGGCCGCGGTAGGTCAACGTCTGCTCGAGCATGATCTGATCGGCAGGCGTCTCGACGACGCACAACAGCGTCGGATCCCGCGACTCGTCGCTGCAGACGTCGCAAATGCGCGCCTCGGTGAACGTGTTGCACTTTTCGCAATGACGCAAATGCTCGGTCGCGAACAGCAGCGAACGGCCGAGGCGCTCGGCCCCTTCCCGATCGTGTTGCATCAGGTGATAGGCCATGCGCTGCGCGGACTTCGGTCCGACGCCAGGCAGTGCGCGCAGCGCTTCGACGAGCGCAACGAGAGCGGAAGGCTGTTTCATATCAGTCGTCAGTACGCGCCGCACCAAAAAGACGCCTGCGCAAGCAGCGGGGCCGCGAAGGGGCTTTCTGCAAGCCCTCACGGGCGCCGGCTGCGCTCAAGCGTCAGAACGGCAGTTTGAACCCGGGCGG
Source organism: Paraburkholderia sp. (assembly GCA_004322045.1). GTDB lineage: Bacteria > Pseudomonadota > Gammaproteobacteria > Burkholderiales > Burkholderiaceae > Trinickia. The sequence continues at coordinate 130,200 of SCRN01000040.1, read as the reverse complement.
CAGCGGCAGGCCGGATGTCATGCCGCTCATCTTTTCTTGCGCCGTCGCTTCGGCTTTGCGTACGGCATCGTTGAAGGCGGCCGCGACGAGATCTTCGAGCATGTCCTTGTCGTCGGCGAGCAGGCTCGGGTCGATCGACACGCGGCGCACATCGTTCTTACAGGTCATCGTCACTTTCACGAGGCCGGCGCCGGACTGGCCCTCTACCTCGATCTGCGCCAACTGTTCCTGCATCTTCTTCATGTTTTCCTGCATCTGCTGGGCCTGCTTCATGAGCCCGGCAAGTTGGCCTTTCATCATGGTTGTGCTCCTTCGATCGTAGTGTCGTTACCTGCGGCCCTCGCGTCGACGCGACGCCGCCAATCAGGGGTTGGGAAGAGATGTCTCTGGTTAGCCGCGGCGCGCCGCTTAGCGCGGACGGTGACTCAATGCGCGCCGGCTCCCGCCTCGGCGTCGGGTGCAATCGGCCGGACCGAGCCCGGCACGATGCTCGCGCCGAAGTCGCGAATCAGCGACTGGACGAAGGGATCGGCGCCGATTTCACGCTCGGCCTCACGCTGACGCTCCGCGCGTGCGGCAGCGTCCAGCACGGCCGCCGTGCGGCGCGCGGGGCCGACCGTGACGCGCACTTCGACGGGCTTGCCTAGCTTCTCGGCGAGCGCCGTCTTCAGCTTCGCCACTTGCGCGGCGTCGGCGTACTGCGGCACTGGAACGCTCAGCGAGAGCGTGTCGCCGGCCAGTTCCGTCAATTCGCTATTGAAAGCCAATTGGTGCGCCACGCCCGTCAAGCCGAGACTGCCAGCCAGAGCCGGCCAGTCGCCCGTGAAGCCGATGGCATCGAGCGCCAGCGGCGGCGGCAACTTGCTCAAATCGACGGATGGCGTTGTCGGTGCGGCGGGCGCGTCCAAGCGCGCGTCGAGCCGGACATCGTCGGGACCGGTGCCGAATGCGGGAGTGAAGCCGTCGTCGGGCATCCCCGAGAAATAATCGTCCTCCGACGATGGCGGCGGATAGTCGCCCATCGGGGGCATGTCGTCCCATGGCGCCGGCGCCGAAGCCGAAGCGGGCGGCTGCGGCTGCGCTTCGACTCGGCGCGGACGCGGCGCAGGAACGACGACGGGCGCACGCGGCGCCGCGCTTTTAGCGGGTGCAACAACGGCCGGCTTGGCAGCCGTTTTGCCGCGGTCGGTGGACACGCGCAGGCCCGCGTTGCGCAGAACGTCGAGCGCTGCGCTCGCACCGCCGCCACGTGCGCGCGTTTGGTCGTCCAGCGGCGGCGCGGCCTGCGGCGCAGCGGCTGCGAGCGAAGGCGCGGCAGGCGTGCCCGCCTCGCGCGGATCTTGTGTATGTTGTGATTCGATTTCGGTTGGCACGGGCTGCGTCGCCTCGCGCGGACTTTCTGCGCTTGGCGGTTCGCCGTCGGCTGCCTCGGCCAGCGTCGCCTCGCTGGGAGGTTTCGCGTTTGGCGGTTCGACGTCGGTTGCCTCACCCCGCGTTGCCTCAGGCGGACGTTGCGAGCTTGGCAGTTCGATGCCTGCTGCTTCGGCCTGCGTCGCCACCGGCGGGCGAGCCGCAGACGGCTGTGACAGCGGGCGCGCCGAGGCGAGGACGTCCGGAACCGGCGGCATGGCGCGGGCTGCGGGCGCGGCGGCCACGGCTTGAGCCGCCCCGGCCGCATTCGCCTGCGCAGTCACGGCGGCGCGGCGGCCCGGCCCAGCGGGCGAGCCGCCCGCGCTCTTGGACAACGGCCCCGCCCCCGAACCGGGCGGCAACGCCGGCTCGAAAGCGAGCATGCGCAACAGCGTCATCGTGAAGCCCGCGTACTCGTCCGGCGCCAGCCCAAGCTCCGCGCGTCCTAGTGTCGCAATCTGATAGAACAACTGAACCTGTTCCGGCGCTAGCGCCTGCGCAAAACGCCGCAGGTCGCCCGCATCAGGCCATTCGTCGAGGACCGACGCCGGCGCGAACTGTGCCCAGGCCACGCGATGGAGCAAACTCGCCAGATCTTGCAACGCGGCGGAAAACGACAAGCTGCGCAACGCCATTTCGTCGGCCACCGACAAGACGAGCGCACCGTCGCCGGCAACGATCGCATCGAGCAGTCGAATCAGATAGCTCTGATCGAGCGCGCCCAGCATGCCGCGCACCGCTTCCTCGGTGACCTGATTGGCCGAATAGGCGATCGCCTGATCGGTCAACGAAAGCGCATCGCGCATGCTGCCTTCGGCCGCCCGCGCGAGCAGACGCAGCGCTTGCGGCTCGAACGCAATCTGCTCGGCGCCGAGAATTTTTTCCAGATGATCGACGATGTGCCCGGCCGGCATCTGCTTCAAATTGAATTGAAGACAGCGCGAGAGCACGGTCACGGGGATCTTTTGCGGATCCGTGGTGGCGAGGATGAACTTGATGTGCGGCGGCGGCTCTTCCAGCGTCTTGAGCATCGCGTTGAACGCATGGTTCGTCAGCATATGCACTTCGTCGATCATATAGACCTTGAAGCGGGCATCGACGGGGGCATACACCGCGCGTTCGAGCAACGCGGCCATTTCGTCCACGCCGCGATTGCTCGCCGCATCCATTTCGACGTAATCGACGAACCGCCCTTCGTCGATCTCGCGGCACGCGCGGCAGACGCCGCACGGCGTGGCCGTGATACCCGTGTCGCAATTGAGCGCTTTGGCGAAAATGCGTGAAAGCGTCGTTTTGCCGACGCCGCGCGTCCCGGTGAACAGATAGGCGTGGTGCAGGCGCGCGCCGTCGAGCGCGTGCGTGAGCGCGCGCACGACGTGTTCCTGGCCGACGAGCGAGGCGAAATCTCTCGGTCGCCACTTGCGTGCGAGAACTTGATAGGTCATCGCGAAATTGTATCAGTAACGCCGCGGCGCCAATGCAACCCCGTGCGTCGCGCCAAGCAAGCGAACAGACGGCATCTCGATGGCGAGACGTTCGATAAAAAGAAAGGAGAAACAGAACGAACCGCACGGCAAAGCAGCGGCGAGGAAAACACGATGGAAACTTCTGAAGCCGGAAAGGAGGTACGGCGAAGATACAGCGGAGAAGTAAAGCGAGGAGAAACGAAAGGTGACGAGCCCGACCCTCGGCACTGGTGGAAAACGGCTGTGGCTGCTTCGTTCCCGACCTGACCAGGTTGACCGCCCCTCCATGCGAGGAGGCCCGTCACGAAGCATTCTATCACCGAGTGCCCCCGCGCGCGACTCCCGAGCGCGGATTTCTTTCCCAGAGCAGGCCCGAAAGCGCGTGCGATGGCGCTCTCACGGGCGCTATCGCTTTGCACGACGCATAGCAATTTGGGCTAATATGACAAACAGACGACCCGCAAGCGAGCCCAGCGCATCGACCGGCTCGCGCTTTCCTGCAAAACGAGCGCCGTATGCGCTGCCGGGCAAGTTCGACAGCTCGCTCGCGCTCGGAACGATTTCCCGTTTTGGTGTATCGTGGCGAGCAATTTCAGACACGGGCCTCGAACCCGAAGAGGTACTTTTACATGAGCGAACAAATCAAGCACATCAGCGACGCATCGTTCGAACAGGACGTCGTGAAATCCGACAAGCCCGTGCTTCTCGATTTTTGGGCCGAGTGGTGCGGCCCGTGCAAAATGATTGCCCCGATCCTCGACGAAGTCGCCAAGGATTACGGCGACCGCCTGCAGATCGCGAAGATCAACGTGGACGAGCACCAATCGACGCCGGCCAAATTCGGCGTGCGCGGCATCCCCACGCTGATCCTATTCAAGAACGGCGCGGTGGCGGCCCAGAAGGTCGGCGCATTGTCGAAGTCGCAATTGACGGCATTCCTCGACAGTCACCTGTGATCGGCGCGGGCCGGGCCTGTTGCAACTGGACAACAAGCCCGGCCCGCGGCAGAGCGTCCGCCTGGACGGCTGCCCGCGTGTGCTATGCTATAACCATAAGACTTCAAGACGTATAAGTCTCTGAGCGGTTCCGCTCAACTCTCCTCCCATATTTCTTTTCGTCGCATCTTCTCCCCGGCGGGATCTCCGTATGCATTTATCCGAGCTTAAGTCTCTGCACGTGTCTCAATTGATCGAGATGGCGAATGGCCTCGAGATCGAAAGCGCGAACCGTTTGCGCAAGCAAGAACTGATGTTCGCCATCCTGAAAAAGCGCGCCAAGACCGGCGAGACTATCTTCGGCGACGGCACGCTCGAAGTGCTGCCCGATGGCTTCGGCTTTCTGCGTTCGCCAGAAATGTCCTACCTCGCAAGCACGGACGACATCTACATCAGCCCCTCGCAAATCCGGCGCTTCAATTTGCACACCGGCGACACGATCGAAGGCGAAGTGCGCACGCCGAAGGACGGCGAACGCTATTTCGCGCTGGTCAAGGTCGACAAGGTCAATGGCCAGCCGCCCGAGGCCTCGAAACATAAGATCATGTTCGAGAACCTCACGCCGCTCCACCCGAACAAGCCGCTTCTGCTCGAGCGCGAAATGCGCGGCGAGGAAAACGTCACGGGCCGCATCATCGATATGATCGCCCCCATCGGCAAGGGCCAGCGGGGCCTGCTCGTGGCGTCGCCGAAGTCCGGTAAGACGGTCATGCTTCAGCACATCGCGCATGCGATCAAGCAGAACCACCCCGACGTCGTTCTGTTCGTGCTGCTCATCGACGAGCGCCCCGAGGAAGTGACGGAAATGCAGCGCTCGGTGGCCGGCGAAGTTATCGCCTCGACCTTCGACGAACCGGCCACGCGCCACGTTCAAGTGGCCGAAATGGTCATCGAGAAGGCCAAGCGTCTCGTCGAAATGAAGCACGACGTCGTCATTCTGCTCGATTCGATCACGCGTCTCGCGCGCGCCTACAACACGGTCATCCCCGCATCGGGCAAAGTGCTCACCGGCGGTGTCGATGCCAATGCCCTGCAACGTCCGAAGCGCTTCTTCGGTGCGGCCCGCAATATCGAGGAAGGCGGCTCGCTGACCATCATCGGCACGGCGCTCATCGAAACCGGCAGCCGCATGGACGACGTCATCTACGAAGAGTTCAAGGGCACGGGCAACATGGAAGTGCATCTCGAACGGCGCCTCGCGGAAAAGCGTGTGTACCCGTCGATCAACTTGAACAAATCGGGCACGCGCCGCGAAGAACTTTTGATCAAACCCGAGATTCTTCAAAAGGTCTGGGTGCTGCGCAAATTCATCCACGACATGGATGAAGTCGAAGCGATGGAGTTCTTGCTCGAGAAGGTTCGCCAGACGAAGAGCAACTCCGAGTTCTTCGATATGATGCGCCGCGGCGGATAACGGCAACCGCCGCCCACTGTTGCCGTGAGGGCGGCGTCCATCGGCTCTTGCCTGTCTCTCGATGTTCACCAAGCTTACGCACTGGCTTGATACGCGCCGTCGCGAGCGCGCACTGCGCGAGCACGCCATCGACGACGCGCTCTGGGAAGCCACACTGAAGGGCTTGCCTTTTCTCAGTTACCTGAGCCCCGCCGATTGCTCGCGGCTGCGTGAAACGACAAGCCTTTTCATTGCGCAGAAAGAATTCTCGACGGCCCACGGTCTCGAGCTGACCGACGAAATGGTCGTCGGCATTGCCGCCCAGGCGTGCCTGCCCGTGTTGAACCTGAGCCTTGACCTGTATCGGGGCTGGGTAGGCGTGATCGTCTATCCCGGCGAGTTCGTGATTCGCAAAACCGTGGAAGACGAAGATGGCGTTGTCCACGAGGTCGAGCACGACGCGAGCGGCGAGGCATGGGAAGGCGGGCCTGTCGTCCTTTCGTGGGAGGACGCGCAACTGACGGACGGACGCGATGCGTACAACGTCGTCATCCACGAGTTCGCCCACAAGATCGACATGCTAAGCGGCGCAACGGACGGCCATCCCCCGCTCTTTAGGCGCTGGCATGCTCCGCTCGACGCACAACGCTGGGCGGACGTGTTCGATCATGCGTACGACCGCTTTTGCGCAGACGTCGATGCCGTCCCGCGCCGCCGCTGGGCACGCTTCGAGCGCGAATCGCTGATCGATCCCTACGCGGCCGACCACCCCTCCGAGTTCTTCGCAGTGTGCAGCGAAGCGCTGTTCGTCCAGCCGCAGGCGTTCGAAACGCAATACCCCGAGCTTTACCGCTTGCTCGCGCGTTACTACCGCCAGGATCCCGCGGGCACGGGCGTTCTCGCCTCGGCCTGAATGCCCGAGCCCGCCCGGGGCTCGGTTCTCTGGACAGCTCGAGCTCGTCCTGTCGCCGAGACAACGCGTGGAGCGCGACGCCCATCGTCTTTGTGTTGGACGCTGACGGCACAACACGATGAACGTGAAAATTCGTCAACCAGCTGATTTTCTGGCATAATCGCCGTTTTTCGACCTTAGGCAAGTGGCTTGCGCCTTGGGCGTGCCGCATGTCGGCTCCGTGGGGAGCCCTAGACTGCCGGCGCCGCAGCGTGGGTTGGCTACCGCCCGACCAAAGGAAACACCATGAAAGAAGGCATTCACCCCAATTACCGCGAAGTCGTTTTTCACGATCTGTCGAACGGCTTCATGTTCGTGACGCGCTCGACGATTCAAACGCGCGAAACGGTCGAGCATAACGGCAAGACCTACCCGCTCGCCAAGATCGAAGTCTCGTCGGAATCGCATCCGTTCTACACGGGTCAGCAAAAGATCATGGACACGGCTGGCCGCGTCGAAAAGTTCAACAAGAAGTTCGGTGCTCGCGCAGCCGGCAAGGCCGCAAAGTAAGCACCCGCCGAAATATGCATCCGGCTTTAGGCCGGATCGACCCAAAGGGCAGCGATGGCTGCCCTTTTTCATTACGGCAGCGGTCGCGCACGCGCACCGCATGGCAGGCGAGGCACGGCGCGACTACAATGCCGGATCGCGCGCGCCGCGGCAAGCGCCCCATCAGCATGACAACCGCCGTTTGAGATCCGCTCCGCCTGCATGAGACCTGTCGTCCGCCTCACCGCCTCCGCCACGCGCGCCCTGCCGCGCTGGCTGTTGCTCACGCTTTGCATCGTCTATGCGGCCTTTGGCCTGTTCGGCCGAGATCCGTGGAAGAACGAGGACGCTGCCGGTTTCGGCGTCATGTGGACGATGGCTGGCGGCAACACGCATGACTGGCTGCTACCGAATCTCGTCGGCAAATTCATCACCGATGACGGCCCGCTTGGCTATTGGCTCGGCGCGGCCTGCATCCGCGCGCTCGCGCCGTGGATAGACGCGGCCGATGCCTCGCGGCTTGCGACGGGCGTGCTGTTTTGCGCGGCCTGCGCATTCGTCTGGTACGCCGCCTATCTCCTCGGCCGCCGCGCCGAGGTTCAACCCTTCAAGTACGCCTTCGGCGGCGAACCCGAGCCGCGCGACTACGGACGCACGCTCGCCGACGGCGCGCTCTTGATTCTCGTCGCCTGCTTCGGGCTGGCCGAGCGCGGGCACGAGACGACGCCGCAACTGTCGCAGTTCGTGGGCGCCGCCATGCTCGTCTACGGGTTCGTGCGCGGTATCGACAAGCCGCTGCAGGGGGCGCTGTGGTGGGCCTGCGCGATCGGCATACTGGCTCTGTCGGGCAACCCTTTGCTCGTGCTCGCGCTCGTTGCGAGCACCATCGTCATGTTCTGCGTCGTGTCCGAGATGCGCTCGCCGTGGTTGCCGCTCGTGGGGTTGCCGCTCGCCGTGGCGCTGTCCCTGGCTTGGCCGCTCACGATCTTGCACGCCTACCCGGACGATGCACGCTGGTTCCTCCAGCAATGGGGCAACGGCAGCATCAATCGATTCACCGCGCCCTCGGGGCACGTCTGGCTGTACGCGTTAAAGAACTTACCGCTGTTCACCTGGCCCGCGTGGCCGCTGGCGTTGTGGGCCTGGGTCAGTTGGGGCGGGGTGCGCCGCAAGCCGCACGTCGCGATTCCCGTGTTCGTCGCCCTTCCGCTGCTCATCCTCTCGGTCTTGCAAAGCCACCAAACGAACCGGTTGTACATCCTGCTACTGCCGCCGCTCGCGACGCTGGCCGCGTTCGCACTGCCCACGCTCAAGCGTGGCGCGATCAACGCGTTCGATTGGTTCGCCGTCCTGAGCTTCTCTATCCTCAGCATCTTCGTCTGGCTGGTCTGGCTCGCCGCGCTAACCGGCTTCCCGCACCCGCTTGCCCGTAATCTTTCCCGCCTAGTGCCCGGGTTCGAACCGCAGTTCAGCGTTCTATCGTTCCTGTGCGCTATCGTCGCGACCGTTTCATGGCTGGCGCTCGTTCGTTGGCGCATCGCCCGTCATCCGAAGGTGCTTTGGCGCAGCGTCATCCTCTCGAGCGCGGGCACCACGCTGATGTGGGTGTTGCTGATGACGCTATGGCTGCCGATGGTCAACTACAGCAGGACTTATCGCGACGTGGCATTGCAAATCGCCGAGCACCTGCCCGACGATTACGTCTGTATTTCCCCTGTCCGGCTTGGCGATGCGCAGCTTGCTTCCTTTTCCTATTTCGCCGATATGCAGTTTTCGTTCAACGAGGACTGCGACGTGCTGCTGCGGCAAGACAGCGCCGATTTCAGCGCCCCCAGCCCCATGCTGAACTATGCGTGGAAGCTCGTCTGGGAAGGCCGGCGCGCAGCGGACCGCGACGAACGCTTCCGGCTGTACGTGCGCGTCGATCGCCCCGCGCCGAAGATCGAACGACATCGACACCCCACTCGCAAACGCTGACATCAACGCCTGCGCGCCATGTTCGCTGATATGCGGAAAATCGCCGGCCTTGCGTGGCCGGTGCTGATCGGACAACTCGCCATCATCGCGTTCGGGGTGATGGACACGGTGATGGTCGGCCGATATTCGGCGGTCGACTTGGCCGCGCTCGGCCTCGGCTCGTCGGTGTACATCTCGGTGTTCGTCGGCTTGACGGGCGTCGTGCTCGCGCTCCAGCCGATTTGCGGGCAACTCTACGGCGCGCGGCGCTACACGCAGATCGGCGCAGAAGTGCGCCAGGGCTTTTGGCTGGCAGCGGGCTTGGCGCTCGTCGGCTTTGTCGTCATGTTCTTCCCGGGACCGTTGCTCGCGATCTCTCACGTGCCGCCGGCGCTATACGAGCGCACCGAAAGCTATTTGCGCATCGCGGCGCTCGGGTTGCCCGCGAGCCTCGCCTTTCGCGTCTATACCTCGCTCGCGAACGGCATCGGCAAACCGCGCCTCGTCATGATCCTGCAAGTGGCCGCACTGCTCGTCAAAATCCCACTCAATCTGTGGTTCATTTTCGGCGGGCTCGGCCTGCCCGCGCTCGGCGGCCCCGGCTGCGCCCTCGCCAGCACCGTCATCAATTGGGCGTTCGCCGCGCTGGGCCTCACGCTGCTCGCCCGGCTCGACTTGTTTGCACCCTTCGAAATCTTCAAGCACTTTTGCTGGCCTGAGCGCCGAAAGCAAATTGCGCTGCTCAAACTCGGCGTACCGATGGGCTTGTCGTATCTGATCGAGGTCACGTCCTACACGTTCATGGCCTTGTTCATTGCCCGCTTCGGCACCACAACATTGGCCGGCCACCAGATCACCGGCAATTTCGGGGCCGTCCTTTATATGACGCCGATGTCGATCGGCATCGCGACCTCGACGCTCGTCGCGCAAGCGCTCGGCGGCCAGCGCCACGAAGCCGCGCGAACGCTGGCGCTGCACGGCATCGCGATGGCTTGCACGATCGGCCTCGGATATGCCGTGATCGGCTTCACGCTGCGGCCGGCTATCCTCGCCGGCTATACGACCAACGCCGCGGTGATTGCAGCGGCGATGCCGTTGTTGCCGATCATGCTCGTCTATCACATCTTCGATACGTTCCAGACCGTGACAGCCTTCGTCTTGCGCGCCTATAAGGTCGCCGTCGGGCCGACCGTCATCTATGCAGTCGCGCTTTGGGGCGTGGGGCTTGGCGGCGGTTACTGGCTCGGTTTCGACGTGGGCGGGCTCGTGCCGCCCTGGTTCACGGGCGCGCGCGGCTTTTGGGCCGCCAGCGCCGCGAGCCTAGCCGTGGCCGGCGGCGGCTTGTTCGCGCATTGGCGCATCGTCAGCGAACGCCAGGCGCGCGCGGCCCAAGGCGCGCACATCGACGTCGTTTGACCGAAGCCGCGCGAGATCGCGCACTCAAGCCGACTCGGTGTGTGCGAGCGCATCGGCATCGTGCGCCGCGAACACCTCACGTGCGGCGAAGAGCGCATTCAGGGCTGCCGGAAAACCTGCATACACGGCCATCTGGATAAATACTTCGACGATCTCCTCACGCGTGCAGCCGACGTTGAGCGCGCCTTCGATGTGGACTTTCAGTTGCGGCTGCGCATTGCCGAGTGCAGCCAGCGCGGCTATCGTCGCAATCTCGCGGGCCTTCAGGTCGAGCGCGGGCCGGCTGTAGATGTCGCCGAACGGAAATTCGATCAGGTAACGCGCGAAATCGGGCGCAATCGGCGCGAGCGCTTCGATCACGCGCTCGCCGGCCTCGCCGTCGATTTCTTTGAGTTTGTCCCATCCCCGTGTGTAGCGGTCGTTGTTTGCGTGGTGGGCGGTGTGGTTGGCCATGGCCGATCCTTTGACGGTTGAGGGTTCGCTTTGTCATCCGTCATGTCGGAGGTCCGCACCATCGCATCGTAGGCAAGGATTTTCTCCTCGATCGCCGCAAGGTTCGCCTGCCACTGCTGCAACGCCTCGACCACCGCTTGGCGATGTTCGATCAAGAGCGCGCGCCTTTCGGCCGCCGTCCGGTTTCCCTTGGCTCGCAGCGCGGCGAATGCTTGCATCTGCGCGATCGGCATACCCGTCGCCTTCAGACGCATCACGAATCGCAGCCATTCGATATCTGCCGGCGAGTGGAGGCGATGCCCTGCTTGCGAGCGCGACACCGGCCGAATCAGCCCGGCTTGCTCGTAATATCGCAACGTATGCGTCGTGACGCCGAGCGCTTCGGCCATCCGGCCAATGGTCAGTGCTTCCGACATGACACCCCCAACGTTAAGACTTCGAGCGCACTCGAAGTCAAGCGCGTTTGCGCAGCTGGCCAACAAAAAAGGCCGAGCGTGTGACCGCTCGGCCCCATGAGGCTAACACCGGGCCGCTCTCCCGGCCAAGCGCGTCAATGCACGACGCGCTCGAAGACGAACTGGCCGCCTTCGACATCGACAGGAATCACGTCCTTCGGCCCGAAGCGCCCCGCAAGAATCAGCTTGGCGACCGGGTTCTCGATCTCCTGCTGGATCGCTCGCTTGAGCGGCCGCGCCCCAAACAGCGGATCGAAGCCGACCTTCGCGATTTGCTCGAGCGCGCCGTCGGAGACGACCAGTTCCATATCGAGCTTGGTCAGCCGGTCCCGCAGATGCTGCAACTGAATCTTCGCAATCGATTCGATATTGCTGCGATCGAGCGCGTGGAACACGACGACTTCGTCGATCCGGTTCAGGAACTCGGGGCGGAAATGCTGCTTGACCTCGACCCAAACGGCCTCACGCACTGCTTCCTGCGGCTCGCCCGACATCGACTGGATCATTTGCGAGCCCAGGTTCGATGTCATGACGATCACCGTGTTCTTGAAGTCGACCGTGCGGCCTTGCCCATCGGTCATGCGTCCGTCGTCGAGCACCTGCAACAGCACATTGAAGACGTCCGGGTGCGCCTTCTCCACCTCGTCGAGCAAGATCACGCTATAGGGCTTGCGGCGCACGGCTTCGGTCAAGTAGCCGCCCTCCTCGTAGCCGATGTAGCCCGGCGGCGCGCCGATCAACCGTGCGACGCTGTGCTTTTCCATGAACTCGCTCATATCGATCCGAATCAGGTGCTCTTCGGAATCGAACAAGAACGCGGCCAGCGCCTTGCACAACTCGGTCTTACCCACGCCCGTCGGGCCGAGGAACAGGAACGAGCCGTAGGGGCGGTTCGGATCGGCCAGCCCCGCACGCGAGCGCCGGATGGCATCGGCCACGGCACTGATCGCTTCGTCCTGCCCGACCACGCGCTCGTGCAGCTTGCCCTCGATCTGCAAGAGCTTCTCGCGCTCGCCCTGCATCATGCGCGAGACCGGAATGCCCGTGGCGCGCGAGACGACTTCCGCGATCTCTTCTGCGCCGACTTGCGTGCGCAACAGGCGACGATGCGTGGGGTCGTGCTGCTCCTTCGCCTCGGCCTGCGTCACTTGCTTCAGACGCGACTCGAGCTCGGGCAGCTTGCCGTATTGCAGTTCCGCCACCTTCTCGAGCTTGCCTTCGCGTTGTTGACGGGCAATCTCGGCACGCGTTTTCTCGATTTCCTCTTTCAGTTGGGCGCTGCCCTGCACGGCCGCTTTCTCGGCCGTCCAAATCTCTTCGAGGTCGGAGTACTCGCGGTTCAGACGTTCGATTTCCTCCTCGATCAACTGCAACCTCTTTTGCGACGCCTCGTCCTTTTCTTTCTTCACGGCCTCGCGCTCGATCTTCAGTTGGATCAAGCGCCGGTCGAGCCGGTCCATTTCTTCCGGCTTGGAGTCGATTTCCATCTTGATCTTCGAGGCGGCCTCGTCGATCAAGTCGATCGCCTTGTCCGGCAGGAAACGATCGGTGATGTAGCGATGCGACAGCTCGGCCGCGGCTACGATTGCCGGGTCCGTAATTTCGACGCCATGGTGCAGTTCGTATTTCTCCTGCAATCCGCGCAAGATAGCGATCGTCGCTTCGACCGACGGCTCGTCGACCAGCACCTTCTGGAACCGCCGCTCGAGCGCTGCGTCCTTTTCGATGTACTTGCGGTATTCGTCGAGCGTCGTCGCGCCAATGCAATGCAGCTCGCCGCGCGCGAGCGCTGGCTTGAGCATGTTGCCTGCGTCCATCGCGCCTTCGGCCTTACCTGCGCCGACCATGGTGTGGATTTCGTCGATGAAGACGATCGTCTGGCCTTCGTCGCGCGCGATGTCTTGCAGCACCGCCTTGAGCCGCTCTTCGAATTCGCCGCGATACTTCGCGCCCGCGAGCAAGCCCGCCATGTCGAGCGACAGGACGCGTTTGCTCTTGAGCGATTCGGGCACTTCGCCGTTGACGATCCGTTGCGCTAGGCCTTCGACGATCGCCGTCTTACCCACGCCCGGCTCGCCGATCAGCACGGGGTTGTTCTTCGTGCGCCGCTGCAAGATTTGAATCGAGCGGCGGATCTCGTCGTCGCGGCCGATCACCGGATCGAGCTTGCCGGCGCGCGCACGCTCGGTCAAATCGATCGTGTACTTCTTGAGCGCCTCGCGCTGGCTTTCGGCATCGGCGCTATGCACCTGCGCTCCGCCGCGCACGGCGGCGATCGCCGCTTCGAGCGACTTGCGCGTCAGGCCGTACTGGCGAGCGAGCCGTCCCGCTTCGCCCTTGTCGTCGGCAACCGCGAGCAGGAACATTTCGCTCGCGATATAGGTGTCGTTCAGCTGCTGAGCCTCTTTGTCGGCTTGGTTCAGCAAGCCGTTGAGCTCCCGGCTGATCTGCACGTTGCCGTCGGTGCCCTGCACTTGCGGCAAGCGTGAAACCGCCTCGTTCAGCGCCGTTTGCAGCGCTTGCACATGCACGCCCGCGCGCGAAAGCAGCGAGCGGGCCGACCCGTCCTGTTGTGCAACGAGCGCCGCGAGCACATGCTGCGGCTCGATGTACTGGTTACCACGCCCGACGGCGAGGCTCTGGGCATCGGCGAGCGCTTCTTGGAATTTGGTGGTGAGCTTGTCGATTCTCATGAAGAGACCTCCAATTTTTAACTATCACCAAAATGAGGTGCGCTCGGCGCGTTTCAAGCGGATTTTTTGCGCGCCGACGCACAAAAATGCCGCACCGCACCGCAGCGCGGCGCTCGGACGGGGCGCGCTGTCGCCTCGGGGCCTGCGCTAGCGGGCCGAGATCGGCACCACCGGCCGTGCCCTGCCGCTAGCGGACACGGCGCGCAGACCAAGCAGATCGGCCAGCGGCGCCGCAGGGCTCGCAAGCTCGCCCAGCGTGTGCCGGTCGAGTTCCGCAAGGAATGCGCCGCGGGCGGATTCGAATACGTGCTTGAGGCGGCACTGCGGCTCGATGACGCAACTGCGCGGCTCGGCGCCCTCACGTGGAAAGCACCCGACGATCGCAAAATCGCCTTCCGTGGCACGCACGACCTGGCCGATCGTCAGCGCGAGCGAGCGCTGGTTCAGCCGCAGCCCGCCGTTGCGTCCGCGCACAGTGTCGATCCAACCGAGTTCGCCGAGCCGTTGCACCACCTTCATCAGGTGGTTCTTCGAAATCCCGTACGCGTCGGAGATGTCTTGAATCGTGGTCAGCCCCTCTTCGCGCAAGGCCAGGAACAGCAGTACGCGCAGGGCATAGTCGGTGTAGTCGGTCAGTCTCATCGGCGGGCAACAGATCGAACGTGGCGCGGCGCACTCGTGCGCGACGGCTGTGAACCGCCCGCAAGACCGCACCGCGCGAAGGGTTGTATAGAAGGCGGCTTGACCATAACATGCATCGGGCGCGCAAGTATGCCGCCTGCTGCGATACCCAAGCGTATTCCTGTAATTTAGTCTGCTTTGCGCGCAGTTTTGGACAGATCCCGTCCCAAATCCAGCACTCGGCCCTGCATTTCGATGTCCATTTCAACTCAAACCGGTTCGGGGATGCCCCCGGCGCGCTATCGAGAGCCCACCGAGGCGAATATTCGCGAGCTCGTTTACGCGTTCTACGATCGCGTGCGCGCCGATCCGCTGCTCGGTCCCGTCTTCGACGCCGTGCTCGAAGGCCGCTGGGACACGCACTTGCCGAAAATGTGCGCGTTCTGGGGCAGCCTCGTGCTCGGCGACAAGCGCTACCGCGGCAACGTCCAACAGGCGCATCAACCGCTCGAAGGCGTCGAGCCCCGCCACTTCAGCCGCTGGCTGCATCTGTTCCTCGACACCGTCTGCGAGCGTTACGAGCCGGCCGCGGCCGTTCGCTTCATGGCGCCGGCGCTGCGGATCGCACAAAGCCTACAGCTAAGCCGCTTCGGCTGGGACTATGTGATTCCGGCCGAGCAACAGGCACTGCTCGAGCGGATCGCACCGAGTCGGCATCCTGCCGACGCTCCGCCTAGCGCTGATGCGCCCAGCGAGCCGGGCCGCCGCGCAGAGCCGTTCCCGGCGAAGAGCGTCGGCCGTACCACGCCGGGCTCGGACGCCGACAGCAGAGCCTGACCCGTGGGCCGTCCGCCGCCCATTGCTCGTCGCTCACCGCCGTTACTTACTCGTCGCTCGGCGTAACGTTCGTCGACGTCAGCCCCCATCGGGCTAGCGCGGCATCGTCCGAGACACGGGCATCGACCCAACGCTCGCCGCTTGGCGTCGTCTCCTTCTTCCAGAACGGCGCTTGCGTCTTCAGATAATCCATCACGAACGAGCAGACATCGAACGCATCGTGCCGATGCGCCGATGTGGCCGCGGCCAGGACGATCTGATCGCGCGGGTACAGCTTACCCACCCGATGCACGATCAGCACGCGAGCCCCCGGCCAGCGGCGCTTGGCTTCTTCGACGATCGCTTCGAGCGCTTTTTCGGTCATACCCGGGTAATGCTCGAGTTCCATCGCGCAGACGTCTTCGCCGTCGTTCAAATCGCGCACCGTCCCGACGAACGCGACAACGGCGCCGACTTGCGCATTTTCGGCCCGCAGGGCTGCGATTTCGGCCGACAGGTCGAAATCCTCGGTTTGTACGCGAACGGTCATGATGGCCTCGGCTCCAGTCGATTCAGGCAATGAACCCGCGCTCAGCCGCCGGTAACAGGCGGGAAAAAGGCAACTTCGCAGCCATCGGTGAGGCGCGTCCCGGCGTCGGTCATGGTGTGGTTGCAAGCCATGCGCAGCGCCCGCCCCTCGGCGAGCGTCTCCGCCCACGCCCCGCCGCGCGCACGCAACCAGGCCCGTACATCCCCGACGGTGGCGATGCCGTCAGGCACCTCCACCGTTTCCTGCGACGTGCCGAGCGCCTCGCGCACGCTCGCAAAGTACCTCAACTCTAGTTTCATGTCCGCTTACCGCTTGATTGGGGCGATCGATTCGGCGTTTAGCCGAGCAATTCGGAAAAAGGAAGGAACCGAACCGTCTCGCCGGCGCTGATCGCGTGATTGGGGGGATTGTCGATAAGCCCGTCGCCCCAGACCGTCGAGGTCAGCACAGCCGAACTCTGGTTCGCAAAGAGATCGAGCCCGCCTGCCGCATTGATGCGTGCCCGCAAAAATTCGTTGCGTCGATCGCCCCTTGCCTGCGTGAAATCGGCTCGCAACGATAATGCACGCGGCGCGACTTCGCGCATACCCGATAGGCGCAGCAGAAACGGCCGAACGAACAACAGGAACGTCACGAAACTCGATACGGGATTGCCGGGCAGGCCGATGAAATGCGTTTCGGCGACACCTTCGACCGGTGCACCGTGCGGCGGCTTGCGCACCGCACCGAACGCAAGCGGCTTGCCGGGCTTCATCGCAATCTGCCAAAGCGCGAGACGGCCCAAGGATTCGACGGCCGGCTTCACGTGGTCCTCTTCCCCGACCGAGACGCCGCCTGAGGTCAGGATCAAATCGTGATCGCGCGCTGCAGCGGTCAAGGCCTCGCGCGTCGCATCCAGTCGATCGGGGACGATGCCCAAATCGGTCACATCGCAATTTAAGCGTGCGAGCAGAGCGACGAGCGTAAACCGGTTCGAGTTGTAGATACCACCGGCCGCGAGCGGCTCGCCCGGCATCGTCAGCTCGTCCCCGGTGAAGCACACCGCGACTTTCAAGCGCCGCGTCACTTCGAGCCTCGCGCAACCGACCGATGCCGCAAGCCCCAACGCCTGCGGGGAAAGCCGCGTGCCGGCCGGCAGGATCACAGCGCCGCGGCGAATGTCCGCGCCTTGCGCCGTGATCCACTCGCCCGCTTTCGGGGTATGGAGGATCGAGACGGCGACGCCGTCCGCTTCCGCCTGCTCTTGCATGACGACGGCGTCGGCGCCGGGCGGCACCGGCGCGCCCGTAAATATGCGGGCAGCCGTTCCCTCGGCCAGCGGCTGCGGCGATTGGCCCGCAGCCACGCGTTGAGAAATGGGTAAGCGCCGGTCGCCGTGTGTCAGGTCTGCCGCGCGCACCGCGTACCCGTCCATCGCGCTCGTGTGCACCGGCGGGACGTCGAGCGTCGATACGATATCCGCAGCAAGGACGCGCCCGAGCGCATCGCGCGTCGCGACCGATTCGGTTTCGGCAACGGGAGCGGCAGCCGCCAATAGCGCAGACAGCGCTTCAGCGGTGGATAACAGGGGGGCGCGATAAGCGGATTGTGTGGGCGTCGACATCGGCAAGCGATTCCCGCTGCGAAAACCCTCATTGTAGCGAGGCGGCGCCGAGACGGCATGCGCAGCGAGCGGCTTTATCGCCGCCCGCGTTCAGTCGAGCGCGTGCTCGGCGATGAAAGCCTTGACCTGCTCCGCCTTGGCCGGCAGCACCTCGAAGCGTTGCGGCAGCGCTTCGAGCCCGTCGAACGCCGGCGGCCGCTGAGGATCGCGCCCCAGCGCTTCCCGGATCGACTCGCCGAACTTGATCGGCTGCGCCGTTTCGAGCACGACCATGGGTACGCCCTCGTCCAAATGCTCGCGTGCGACCTTCAGGCCGTCGGCCGTGTGCGTGTCGATGACTTGCCCGTACCGCGCGAACACGTCGCGGATCGTCGCAATGCGATCGTCGTGCGTGCTGCGTCCCGACACGAAACCGAACTCGCGCACGCGGGCGAAATCGCCGCTGGCGGCCAGATCGAACCCGCCTTTTTCTTCGACGTCGCGAAAGAGCTGCAGCACGCGCGCCGGATCGCGGCCGAGCAAATCGAACACGAAGCGCTCGAAATTGGACGCTTTCGAGATGTCCATGCTAGGACTGCTCGTGTGGTAGGTCTGCGCCGCGGCGCGCACGCGATAAGCGCCCGTGCGGAAGAATTCGTCGAGCACGTCGTTCTCGTTGGTGGCGACGACGAGCTTTTCGATCGGCAGCCCCATCATGCGCGCGATGTGCCCCGCGCAGACATTGCCGAAGTTGCCCGAGGGCACCGTGAACGACACGCGCTCGTCGTTCGAGCGCGTCGCGGCGAAGTAGCCCTTGAAGTAGTACACGACCTGCGCGACGACGCGCGCCCAGTTGATCGAGTTGACCGTGCCGATCCGATGCTGCGCCTTGAAGGCATGATCGTTCGAAACGGCCTTGACGATGTCTTGGCAATCGTCGAACACGCCTTCGACCGCCAAGTTGAAGATGTTCGGCTCTTGCAAGCTGTACATCTGCGCCGTTTGAAAAGCGCTCATCTTGCGGTGAGGCGACAGCATGAAGACGCGAATGCCTGCCTTGCCGCGCATCGCATACTCCGCCGCGCTGCCCGTGTCGCCCGAAGTCGCACCGAGGATATTGAGCGTCTGCCCATGCTTGGCGAGCGCGTACTCGAACAAGTTGCCGAGCAACTGCATCGCCATATCCTTGAATGCGAGCGTCGGCCCGTTCGACAACGCGAGCAACGACAGCGGCGCGCCGCCTTCGACGCCAAGCGGCGTGAGCGGCGTAATGTCGCTCGCGTTTTCGCCCGCGCGCACGTTGCTGTAGACATCGGCGCGATACGTGCGGCGCGTGAGCTCGTGCAGGTCGGCGGCGGGAATATCGTCGCAAAACTTGCCTAGCACCTCGAAGGCCAGATCGGCGTACGCAAGCGTGCGCCAGCGCGCAAGCTCGTCGGCCGTCACGCGCGGATACGCGGCCGGCAAATAGAGCCCGCCGTCTTTGGCGAGCCCCGTGAGCAAAATATCGGAGAACGTATGGCGCTCGCCGATGCCGGCGCCCCGCGTCGAGATGTAGTTCATAGTCGGCTTCGTGACTTCGATTTCGGTGAGTGGCTCAGCTTTCCGCTTCCATTCGCAGCTTCGTCACGCTCGACACGACGGTCGAAAGCGCTTCGATGCGCGCGATCGCCGCGTCGACGTTCTTCTCGAGTGTGGTGTGCGTGATGATGACGACGTCGGTCTCGCCGTTGTCGGCGATCTGCTCCGATTCCTTTTGCAGCAGCGCGTCGATAGAAATGCCCGCGTCGGCCAAAATGCGCGTGATATCGGCCAGCACGCCCGTGACGTCGGCCACGCGCAGGCGCAGATAGTAGCCGCTCGTCACTTCGTCGATCGGCAGCACGGTGGTATCGGACACACTCTGCGGCTGGAACGCGAGATGCGGCACGCGATGGCCCGGATCGGCCGTATCGAGGCGCGTCACGTCGACCAGATCGGCGACCACGGCCGAAGCCGTCGGCTCCGCGCCCGCGCCCTTGCCGTAGTAGAGCGTGGCGCCCACGGCGTCGCCATGCACCTCGACGGCGTTCATCGCGCCCTCGACATTGGCGAGCAAGCGCTTGGCCGAGATCAGCGTGGGATGTACGCGCAACTCGATGCCCCGATCGGTGCGGCGCGTGATGCCGAGCAGCTTGATGCGGTAGCCGAGGTCCTCGGCGTATTTGATGTCGATCGATGCGAGCTTGCTGATGCCCTCGATATGAGCGCGGTCGAATTGCATCGGGATGCCGAAAGCGATCGCGCTCATGATCGTGAGCTTGTGCGCGGCGTCGATGCCTTCGACGTCGAAGGTCGGATCGGCTTCGGCATAGCCGAGCGCCTGCGCGCCCTTGAGCGCCGTCGCGAAATCGAGCCCGCGCTCACGCATCTCCGACAAGATGTAGTTGGTCGTGCCGTTGATGATGCCCGTGATCGATTGGATGCGGTTGGCCGTCAAGCCTTCGCGCAGCGCCTTGATGATCGGAATGCCGCCCGCCACCGCCGCCTCGAACGCCACCATCACGCCCTTGGCTCGCGCCGCCTCGAAAATTTCGGTGCCGTGCACGGCGAGCAGCGCCTTGTTCGCCGTCACGACGTGCTTGCCCCGCGCAATGGCGCGCAGCACGAGCTCACGCGCGACGCCGGTGCCGCCGATCATTTCGGCGATGATCGCGATGGACGGGTCGTCGACCACGGCCTCGAAGTCGCTGCCCACCTCGACGCCGCTCGCGCGATCGCCGAGCGCGGCCAGCGCCTTCGCCGGATCGCGCACGGCAATGCGGGACACCTCGATTCCGCGGCCCGCGCGGCGTTTGATCTCTTCCTGGTTGCGGCGCAGCACCGTGAAGGTGCCGCTGCCCACCGTGCCGAAGCCCAACAAGCCAACTTTGATCGATTCCATGCAGCGTGTTCTAGTTAGATAAATCGTTGAAAGGCAAGCGCGGCGCGCCGGGAGCCGCATGCGGCCCGGCCCGTGCCGCGATCAGCCGCCGTGGCGCTTACGATAACCTTCGAGGAAGCGTCCGATCCGATTGATCGAGTCGGTCAAATCATCCACGTTCGGCAGGAACACGACCCGGAAATGATCGGGCCGCGGCCAATTGAAGCCTGTGCCTTGCACGAGCAATACGCGTTCTTCGAGCAGCAGATCGAGGATGAACTGCTGATCGTCCTTGATCGGGTAGACCTCGGGGTCGAGCCGCGGAAACATATACAGCGCCGCTTCGGGCTTGACGCAGCTCACGCCGGGAATGGCGTTGAGCATCTCGTAAGCGACCTGCCTCTGTTTGTAGAGCCGCCCGCCCGGGGCGATCAGATCGTTGATGCTTTGATAGCCGCCGAGCGCCGTTTGAATGGCGTATTGCCCCGGCACGTTCGGGCACAGCCGCATGGAGGACAGAATGCCCAGCCCCTCGAAGTAATCCTTGCCGAGGCGGCGGTTCTCGCCGGTCAAGCCCGAGACGTACATCCAGCCGGCGCGGTAGCCGCACGAGCGGTAGCTCTTGGACAGGCTGTTGAACGTCACGGTCAGCACGTCGTCGGACAGCGCGGCAAGCGACGTATGCTTCTTGCCGTCGTAGACGATCTTGTCGTAGACCTCGTCCGCAAAGACGACCAAGCCGTGTTGGCGGGCGATCTCAAGCAGGTCGAGCAAAAGCTCGTCGGAATACAGCGCGCCCGTGGGGTTGTTCGGATTGATGACGACGAGCGCGCGCGTGCGCGGCGTGATCTTCGAGCGCAAGTCGTCCAGATCGGGCATCCAGCCGTTCGATTCATCGCACAAATAGTGCACCGGCGTGCCGCCCGACAAGCTGACCGCCGCCGTCCAGAGCGGGTAGTCGGGCGCCGGCAGCAGGACTTCATCGCCATCGTTGAGCAGCGCCTGCATGGCCATCACGATGAGCTCGGAGGCGCCGTTGCCGATGTAGATGTCGTCCAAGTCGACACCCAGCACACCCTTTTGCTGCGAGTAATGCATGATCGCCTTGCGCGCGGCGAATACGCCTTTTGAATCGGAGTACCCCGCGGAAGCCGGCAGATTGCGGATCACGTCTTGAATGATCTCGTCGGGCGCATCGAAGCCGAACGGCGCCAGATTGCCGATGTTCAGCTTGATGATGCGATGCCCGTCGTCCTCGAGGCGCTTGGCGTGCTCGAGCACGGGGCCGCGAATGTCGTAACAGACGTTGAGCAGCTTGTTCGATTTCAGAATCGGTTTCACGGCGGGCACTATTTCCTGGGGAGAGCCGAAGCACGGGGAGCGGTGGCCAAGCAAACGGCGCTCGGTGCGATCAAGCGCGTCGCACCCGGGCAGCGTTGAGTGTGCCGGTCGAACGTGCGCAGCAGACCGTCCTCAACGGCGGCGCTTTTGGCGCGCGCAAGGGCGGTGAGTGGAGTTCGCTCGCGCGGATGCACGATGCCGGCCGCAGCAGGGCGGCTAAAAAGTTATAATTTAGCGGATTTCGGCCGACTTTCGCAATGCACAATCGTCGCGAGAGGCCCCTTTGGGGCGCGCGGCCGAGCCAAGATGCGGTTGCGGCCGGCCATGCCGTGCCCGACGGAACTACGGAAACCGATTTGAAATTACACCAAGACTCCAGCGGCGCGCTCAACACCGTGACCGGTTACGGTGCCCATTACGTTGACGTCAACCTCGTTCGTCACGAAAGCAGCATCTTGCTGCTGCCCGATACGCCCGTCATCGATTGGCCCGTGTCGTCGTTCGACGCGCTCGACCCGGCGCATTTCGAACTGCTGCTCGGCCAAGCGCCCGAGGTCGTCGTGTTCGGCAGCGGCGCGCGGCTGCGCTTTCCGCATCCGCGGCTCACGGCATCGCTCAGCACCCGCCGCATCGGCGTCGAGACGATGGACTTCATGGCCGCTTGCCGTACGTACAACATTCTGATGGCCGAAGGCCGGCGCGTCGCCGCGGCATTGCTCATCGAACGATGAGTGCACGGCCGCGCCGCCTTGTCTCACCGTGCCCTGCACGAGCAAACGCTGTCCATGCGGCGGGGTACCGTTTGAGCATCGCGCTCGCTGCACACGCCGTTCGATCTACCTACCTAGATAGACACTGATACCGATTCTATGTCGTTTCAACGCTACCCTCGCGCCGTCGGCGCCGCTCGAAGCGCCGGCGCGCCGCAGGCTGACGGCGCCGCGACACCTTGGCCCGTCAGCGGCATCGCGATCGCCATGCTCGTCCTTGCGCTCGCGCTCGTCTGGTTCGTCCCGCTGGGATGGCGGCATCTCGTACCGAGCGACGAAGGCCGCTACGCGGAAATGGCGCGTGAAATGTTCGTCACGGGCGATTGGATCACGCCGCGCTACAACGGCTACAAATACTTCGAGAAGCCACCGCTCCAAACTTGGATGAACGCGCTGACGTTCGCCTGGTTCGGCATCGGCGCTTGGCAAGCCCGGCTCTATACGGCGTTGACCGGCTTCGCCGGCGTCCTGCTGGCCGGTTACACGGGCGCCCGCGTGTTCAACGCGGCGGCCGGCTTCGCCGCCGCTGTCGTGCTCGCGGGCGCGCCTTATTGGGCGTTGATGGGGCACTTCAACACCCTCGACATGGGCCTGTCCTTGTGGATGGAACTCGCGCTGTGCGCGATGCTGCTCGCGCAGCGCCCCAACGTGGCGCCGAGCGCGGCGAGGCGCTGGATGTGGGTATGCTGGGCCTCGATGGCCCTAGCGGTGCTATCCAAGGGGCTCGTGGGCATTATCTTGCCGGGCGCGGTACTCGTGCTCTACTCGCTGATCACGCGCGATTGGGCGCTCTGGAAACGGCTCTATCTACCGAGCGGGCTCGTCGTCTTCTTCGCGATCGCAACGCCTTGGTTCGTGCTCGTTGCGCATCGCAACCCCGAATTCCTGAATTTCTTCTTTATCGTCCAGCAGTTCGATCGGTACCTGACGCCAGCGCAGAACCGCCCCGGTCCGGTTTATTACTTCGTTGCGGTCTTGCTGATCGGTTTTCTGCCGTGGCTTTCGCTGGGCTGGCAAAGCGTGCGCCATGCGCTCGCGCAGCCGCGCCAGGCGAACGGATTTGCGCCTGGCAAGTTGCTCATCGTCTGGTCCGGGTTCATCTTCCTGTTCTTCAGCGCGTCGCACTCGAAACTGGTCTCGTACGTGCTGCCTATCGCCCCGGCGCTCGCCCTCGTCATCGGCGCCTATCTGCCGCGCCTCTCGCGCCAAGCGTGGCGCCGGCACTTGCTCGGTTATCTGGCATTGCTCGTCGCCGCGGCCGTGGGCGCCATCTTCCTCGCCCGCTTCGGCGACGCGCGCACCCCGAATGCCCTCTACCGCGAGTTTCGCGTATGGGTGTTCGCGGCGATCGGCGTTGCGCTGATCCTCACGTTAGTGGCCTTCGCCGTGCTGCGGCGCGCCGAGCGCGGCGTGCTGGCGTCGGCCGTCGTCTTCGCCGCGGGCTGGATCATGCTCTGCACGATCGGCGGCACGGGCCACGACGTGTTCGGCCGGCAAAGCTCCGGAGCCCTGCTCGCCCCGGCCGTCAAAGCCGCCCTCGCACGCGTGCCGGCCGGCACGCCTTTCTATTCGGTCGGCTATCTGGACCACACGCTGCCGTTTTACGTCGGCCACACGACGATCATGGTCGCCAACCCCGACGAACTGCGCTTCGGTGTGACCCAAGAGCCGTCCAAATGGGTGCCGACCGTGAACGCATGGATCGCCCGCTGGACGGGCGACCCCTATGCGCTGGCGGTCATGCGGCCGGAGCTCTACGACCAGTTCGCAGCCCAGCACGTGCCGATGCGCGTGATCGCGCGCGACGCGCGGCGCGTCGTCGTGGAAAAACCGTGAAAACCGCTAACGCTCCCTTACGCCCACCGAGTCCAACCGTCCGAGCATCGATGAATCCGATTTCGCTTTTTTGCATCCTGTTGGGCGTCGCACTGAACGCCTGCGCACAATTGCTGCTCAAGGCCGGCGTCAATGCCGTTGGACACTTCGATTTCACCCGTGCGAACATTCTGCCGATCGGGCTGAAGCTCGCCATGCAATGGCCGATCATCGGAGGCCTCGCCTGCTATGTGGTCAGCGTCGTCGTCTGGATCGTCGGCCTCTCGCGCGTCGACGTGTCGATCGCCTATCCGATGCTCTCGCTCGGCTACGTGGTCAACGCAGTGGCGGCGTGGTACTTGTTCGGCGAAGCGTTGAGCCTGCAACGGCTGATCGGCATCGGCATCATTCTGATCGGCGTGCTCGTGCTTGCGCGCAGTTGAACTGCCGCATGGTCGAACGCCCGGTCGCGACTGGCGCGCTTCGGTTGCACATCGACGATAAAAAAAGGCGGCGCCCCGAGCGCCGCCACGAACTCAACACTTTCGTACTCGAGCGAAGCCCATGACTCAAGACTCTCTTGCCTTCCTGCCTTTCGTGCGCCCCGAAATAGACGAGGAGACGATCGCGGGCGTCGTCGACGTGCTGCGCTCCGGCTGGATCACGACCGGGCCGCAGAACCAAGCGTTCGAGCAGGCGCTGTCGGCGTATTGCGGCGGCCGCCCGGTGCGCACGTTCAACTCGGGCACGGCGACGCTCGAAATCGGGCTGCGCATCGCGGGCGTGGGCGCAGGCGACGAGGTCATCACGACCCCGGCGTCGTGGGTGTCGACGGCGAACGTGATTCTGGAAGTAGGGGCGACGCCCGTCTTCGTCGACATCGACCCCATCACGCGCAACATCGATCTGAATTTGCTCGAAAAGGCGATCACGCCGCGCACGAAGGCGATCATTCCCGTCTTTCTCGGCGGGCTGCCCGTCGATATGGACCGGCTCTACGAAATTGCGCGCGCCTACCGGCTGCGCGTGATCGAGGACGCGGCTCAAGCATTTGGCGCAACCTGGCGCGGCGAGCGAATCGGCAAGCTGGGCGACATCGTCTCCTTCAGTTTTCATGCGAACAAGAATCTGACCTCGATCGAGGGCGGCGCACTCGTGCTCAACGACGAGCACGAAGCCGAACTCGCACGCAAATACCGGCTGCAGGGCATTACCCGCACGGGATACGACGGCATGGACTGCGACGTGCTCGGGGGCAAGTACAATCTGACCGATGTGGCAGCGCGTGTGGGCCTTGGCCAACTCGCGCAGATCGAACGGTTCACGGCTCAACGCAAGAAGCTGGCGCGCGCGTATTTCGCGGGGTTCGAGGGCGGCGCGGCAGCGAAGATCGGGATGGGCTTGCCCCCGGCCGACTTCGAAAACGGCAACTGGCACATGTTCCAAGTCACGCTGCCGCTCGAACGCCTGACGATCGATCGCGCCGCGTTCATGCAAAAGCTGCATGACGAGTACCGGATCGGCTCCGGCGTGCATTACCCGGCGATTCACCTGTTCACGCTGTACCGCGCGCGCGGTTTCGCGCCCGGCATGTTTCCGCAGGCGGAGCGCTTCGGCGCGACGACGGTCACCCTGCCGATGTTCACGCTGATGACCGAGCGTGACGTGGCGCGCGTGTGCGGCGCCGTCAACGAGATCTGCGAACAATTTGGGAAATAAGCGGACATGAGCTATCCGGAACACCGTTCGGCACACCCCGAAGTCTCGATCGTCATCCCCGTCTACAACGAGGAGGCCGGGCTGCGCGCGCTGTTTGCGCGTTTGTATCCGGCGCTCGATGCGCTCGGCACGACCTACGAGATCATCTTCATCAACGACGGCAGCCGCGACAAATCGGCCGCAATGCTCGCCGAGCAATTCCGGGCACGCCCCGACACGACGCGCGTCGTGCTGCTCAACGGCAACTACGGGCAGCATATGGCGATCCTCGCCGGCTTCGAGGAGTCGCGCGGCGATATCGTCCTCACGCTCGACGCCGATTTGCAAAACCCGCCCGAAGAAATCGGCAAGCTGGTCGCCAAGATGCGCGAAGGGTACGACTATGTCGGCTCGATCCGCATCCAACGCCAGGACACGCTCTGGCGGCGCAAAGCGTCGCGCGCGATGAACCGCCTGCGCGAGCGCATCACGCATATCAAGATGACGGACCAGGGTTGCATGCTGCGCGCCTACAACCGGCAAATCATCGATACGATCAATCGATGCGGCGAGGTCAACACGTTCATTCCCGCCCTCGCCTATACCTTCGCGCAAAACCCGATCGAAGTCGAAGTCGCGCACGAAGAGCGCTTCGCAGGCGAATCGAAGTACTCGCTCTACAGCTTGATCCGGCTGAACTTCGATCTAGTGACGGGCTTCTCGGTCGTGCCGCTGCAATGGCTTTCGTTCATCGGCGTAATCTTGTCGATGGGATCGGCCGGTTTGTTTCTGCTGCTCGTCATTCGGCGCTTCGTCATCGGCGCGGAGGTTCAAGGTGTGTTCACGCTGTTCGCCATCACGTTCTTCATGCTCGGCGTCATCATCTTCGCGCTGGGGCTGCTAGGCGAGTACATCGGCCGCATCTATCAGCAAGTGCGCGCACGGCCTCGCTATCTCGTGCAAACGGTGCTCGAAGCGCGTCCCGGCGATGCCCCCCCCGTCCCCGCGAGAAACGTAGAGGCGGCGCGAGACGTAGAGGCGGCGCGGCCCGCGCCGAGCGAGGAGCGAGACCGATGAAGGCGCGCGCCGTTGTCTTCGCCTACCACAACGTTGGCGTGCGCTGTCTGCGCGTGCTGCTTGCGCGCGGGGTGGACGTCGCGCTCGTCGTCACCCACGAGGACAATCCGGCTGAGCGCATCTGGTTCGGCAGCGTTGCGCAAGTTGCCGCCGAGCACGGCATCGAGACGATCACGCCCGCCGATCCCACGAGCGCGACGTTGCGCGAGGCGCTCACCCGCGCCCGGCCCGATTTCATCTTCTCGTTCTACTACCGCCACATGCTGCCGGCGGAGCTGCTGGCGCTCGCGCCGCGGGGCGCCTACAACATGCACGGCTCGCTCCTGCCCAAGTACCGAGGCCGTGTGCCGACGAACTGGGCCGTGCTCAACGGCGAAACCGAAACGGGCGCCACGTTGCATGAAATGGCGCCCAAGCCCGATGCCGGAGCGATCGTCGGACAGACGAGCGTGCCGATCCTGCCCGACGATACGGCGCAGGAAGTGTTCGATAAAGTCACGGTCGCGGCCGAACAAACGCTCTGGCGCGTGCTGCCGGCGCTGCTCGCGGGCGAAGCCCCGCATCTGCCGAACGATCTCGCGCGCGGCAGTTATTTCGGCGGGCGCAAGCCCGAAGACGGCCGTATCGATTGGTCCAAGCCCGCGCAGCAGGTCTACAACCTCGTGCGCGCGGTTGCCCCGCCGTACCCCGGTGCGTTCACCGAAATTGCCGGCGAGCGCTTCGTCATCGCGCGCGCGCGCCTGGCCAGTCTCGAGACGATCGCCCAAGCCCATTTGGCCGATTTGCCCCCGGGTCTGCACGTAGGCGATAATGCGTGTTTCGGCGTATGCGGCGATGCGCGCGCGATCGCCATTTTCGAACTGCGGCATCAGCGCGACGGGCAAGAAACCGTCGTCACCCCCGCCCAGTTCGCCCAGCTCACTCACAGTTCCCGTCATTCATGAATTCCGCCAAAACCGAACGTTCCGCTAAGAAAGTCCTGATTCTCGGCGTCAATGGCTTCATCGGCCACCATTTGTCCAAGCGCATCCTCGAGACGACCGACTGGGAAGTGTTCGGCATGGATATGCAGACGGACCGGTTGGGCGACCTGACGAAGCACGAGCGGATGCACTTCTTCGAAGGCGACATCACGATCAACAAGGAGTGGGTCGAGTATCACGTGAAGAAGTGCGACGTGATCCTGCCGCTCGTCGCAATCGCAACGCCGGCTACCTACGTGCAACAGCCTCTGCGCGTGTTCGAGCTCGATTTCGAAGCGAACCTGCCGATCGTGCGCTCGGCGGTCAAGTACCGCAAGCACCTCGTGTTTCCGTCGACGTCCGAAGTCTATGGCATGTGCGCCGACGAGGAGTTCGATCCCGAGGCATCGGCGCTCACTTATGGCCCGATCAACAAGCCGCGTTGGATCTACGCCTGCTCGAAGCAGTTGATGGACCGCGTGATCTGGGGCTATGGCATGCAAGAGGGCCTCAATTTCACGCTGTTCCGCCCGTTCAACTGGATCGGGCCGGGCCTCGATTCGATCTACACGCCGAAGGAAGGCAGCTCGCGGGTGGTGACGCAGTTCCTCGGGCATATCGTGCGCGGAGAAAACATCAGTCTCGTCGATGGCGGCTCGCAAAAGCGCGCGTTCACGGATATCGACGACGGCATCAGCGCGCTGATGAAGATCATCGAGAACAAGGACGGCATCGCCTCGGGGAAGATCTATAACATCGGCAATCCCAAGAACAACTTCTCGGTGCGCGAACTCGCCCACAAGATGTTGGCGCTCGCAGCCGAATATACCGAGTACGCAGATTCAGCCAAGGCCGTGCAACTCGTCGAAACGTCGTCGGGCGCTTACTACGGCAAGGGTTATCAGGACGTCCAGAATCGCGTGCCGAAGATCGACAATACGATGGCGGAACTCGGCTGGGCGCCCACGGCCACCTTCGACGACGCCCTGCGCAAAATCTTCGAAGCGTACCGCGGCCACGTTGCCGATGCCCGCGCGCTCGTCGAGCAGCAGTAAGCTCGCTTCGGCTACGCCGACGCAACATTTCGAGGCCCGTCTTTGCCCCGCATCGTTCTGAAAATCGACGTCGACACGCTGCGCGGCACGCGCGAAGGCGTGCCCAATCTCGCGCGCATGCTCGACCGTTTCAAGGCGCGCGCGACTTTTCTGTTCAGCCTCGGCCCCGACCACACGGGCTGGGCGCTGCGCAGAGTGCTGCGGCCCGGGTTCCTGAAGAAGGTCTCGCGCACGTCCGTGCTCGAGCATTACGGCGTGAAGCAGCTCATGTACGGCGTGCTGCTGCCCGGCCCCGACATCGGCCGTCGCGCCGTGGCCGATATGCGCGCGATCCACGAAGCGGGCTTCGAATGCGGGATTCACACGTGGGACCACGTCTACTGGCAGGATAACGTCCGCTCGCGCGGGCGCGACTGGACCGTCGGCCAGATGCAAAAAAGCTTCGCTCGGTTCGCCGATATTTTCGGCGCGCCGCCGGCTACGCACGGATCGGCCGGCTGGCAAATGAACGAGCACGCTTTCGAACAGATCGACGCTTGGGGCATGGCGTACTCGTCCGATGGGCGGGGCCACTCGCCGTACCGTCCCGTCGTCCATGGCAAAACGCTTCGGCACGTGCAACTGCCCACCACGCTACCCACGCTGGACGAACTGCTGGGCATCGACGGATGCGATGAAACGAACGTGGCCGAGCGCCTGCTCGCGGCCACGGCCCGCAGCGCTCACGATCAAGTGTTCACGCTGCATGCCGAGCTCGAAGGACAAAAGCTCGCCCCCGTCTTCGAGCGATTGCTTGCCGGCTGGCAAGCTCAAGGTCACACCTTCGCGACGATGGGCGATTACCATGCTGCGCTGGACCCTAGCCTGCTGCCATCGTACCCTGTCACCTGGGGCGCGATTCCGGGCCGTTCGGGCGAGCTGATCGTCCAGCCGGACTGATCGCCCGGCCGCTTGGCGCCGCATAGGCGGCTTGCCCGGCCGTGCGGCCCGTGTAGAACCGCTCGACGATTTGCGCGATAAAAACAGGAGAACCACGTGCCTATTGCAGTCGACCAACCCATCCCCGATTTCTCGGCTCCCGCGACCGGCGGCGAGATTACCCTGTCCGGCCTGCGTGGCAAAAAGCTGGTGCTGTATTTTTACCCGAAGGACAACACGCCCGGGTGCACCACCGAGGGCCTGCAGTTTCGCGACCTCTACCCGCAATTTCAGAAGGCGGGCGCAGAGATCGTCGGAGTGTCGCGCGATAGCCTGCGCTCGCACGAAAATTTCAAGGCTAAACTCGAACTGCCGTTCCCGCTGATCGCGGACACCGACGAAACTTTGTGTTCGCTCTTCGGCGTCATCAAGATGAAAAAGATGTATGGCAAGGAAGTGCGCGGCATCGAGCGTTCCACCTTCCTGATCGATGCTCAGGGCGTGCTCAGGCGCGAATGGCGCGGGGTGAAGGTGCCCGGGCACGTCGAGGAAACGCTCGAGGCTGTACAAGCACTTTGACGCGCGTTATATTGCATTGCAATGAGTTCCCGTTCACTTCGTCTTGTCCGCAGCCGCGCCGGCGTTCTCGCCATGGCGGACGTTTTATGCGCCAGGCGCCGCGCGACGCTCGCAATCGAGCCGCTTGCTCCATCGCAACAGGAGCGGCGGCTTTTTTGTTTTTCGGCAGCCAGAGGTTGTTCGGCCGCCGGCTTTTGCTAAGGAGCTGATCGAAATCTAGGCGAACCGGCGAACCGAAACCTGAAACGCGCCGCTAGCAGGCCGGCCCGGGACCGCGGGCAGCCTTTCACCTGGCGGCGCACGAGATGCGACCCGATTCTTAGAGGGAAACCATGCCTTTGCCTACCCCGCCCAGCAAACTCGGCAGTCTTTTGCCGCCCGACGAATTCAAGGCCAAAGCCAGGCCGGCGCGCACCGCCAAAAAACAGGGGACGATTGGGGAGCAAGCAGAAGCGACCGAATATGACGCGGTGAGCGGCACCGCTGCGGTCGCCGCCCCGATGGGGCCCGCTGCCAATGCGGGCGCCGCGGTGCGTTCGCTGCCACCCTCCGCCGCAATCGCCGAGCAAGCGCCCGGTGGCCGCGGCCGCAAGCCGAAGCAAACGGCTGCCCTGCTGCAACCGGCAACGCCTGCTCCCGTGCAAGCACGCACACCCACACCCGCTGCCGCAACGCCCGCCGCCCAAGCCCAGGCTGCGCCCGCCGCCAAGCCGCGCAGCCGTAAAGCCGCCGCGGACGAGGTCGAAGTGCGCAAGCTGTTCGTGCTCGACACGAACGTGCTCATGCATGATCCGACCAGCCTGTTCCGTTTCGAGGAACACGACGTCTATCTGCCGATGATGACGCTCGAGGAACTCGATAACCACAAGAAAGGCATGTCCGAAGTCGCGCGCAATGCGCGGCAAGTCAGCCGCACGCTCGATGCGCTCGTCGCCAACGCGGGCCCCATCACCGAGGGGCTCCCCCTCGCCCGCCTAGGCAGCCGCGAGGCGCTGGGCCGTCTCTATTTTCAAACGACGCTCGCCGACATCGAGCCCGTGGAGGGACTGCCTCAGGGCAAGGCCGACAACCAGATACTCGGGGTCGTGCGCGCGCTGCAGCGCGAACGCGAAGATCGGCAGGTCGTGCTGGTGTCGAAAGACATCAACATGCGGATCAAGGCGCACGCGCTGGGTCTGCCGGCCGAGGACTACTTCAACGATCAAGTGCTCGAGGACAAGGATCTGCTGTTCTCGGGCGTACGCCCGCTGCCGCAAGACTTTTGGACCAAGCATGCCAAGGGCATGGAAAGTTGGCAGGACAACAAGACCGGCACGACCTACTACCGCGTGACGGGGCCGCTGTGCCCGTCGCTGCTCGTCAACGAATTCCTTTATCTGGAACCGCAGACGGGCGAGCCTGCGTTCCAAGCCATCGTGCGCGAACTGAATGGCAAGACGGCCGTCCTGCAGACGCTGCGCGACTACAGCCACAACAAGAACAACGTCTGGGGCATTACGGCGCGCAA
The DNA here is from genome assembly GCA_004322045.1 of Paraburkholderia sp. Taxonomy (GTDB): domain Bacteria; phylum Pseudomonadota; class Gammaproteobacteria; order Burkholderiales; family Burkholderiaceae; genus Trinickia. The sequence continues at coordinate 98,329 of SCRN01000040.1, read as the reverse complement.
CCGCGAGCAGAACTTCGCGTTGAACCTGCTCATGAACCCGGAAATCGACTTCGTGACGCTGCTTGGGCAAGCGGGCACCGGCAAGACGCTCGTGGCGCTGGCGGCCGGTCTGGCGCAAGTGCTCGACGAGAAGCGGTACAACGAGATCATCGTCACGCGCGCGACGGTGCCGGTGGGCGAAGACATCGGTTTTCTGCCCGGCACCGAAGAAGAGAAGATGCAGCCGTGGATGGGTGCGTTCGACGATAACCTCGAAGTGCTGCAACGGACCGACGACAGCGCAGGCGAGTGGGGGCGAGCCGCTACGCAAGAACTGATTCGCTCGCGTCTTAAGGTCAAGAGCATGAACTTCATGCGTGGGCGTACGTTCGTCGACAAATATCTGATCATCGACGAAGCGCAGAATTTAACGCCCAAGCAAATGAAGACGCTGGTCACGCGCGCGGGCCCCGGTACGAAAATCGTCTGCCTCGGCAACATCGCACAGATCGATACGCCGTATTTGACCGAAGGCAGTTCGGGGCTCACCTACGTGGTCGACCGCTTCAAAGGATGGGCGCACAGCGGCCATGTCACGCTGGCGCGCGGCGAGCGCTCGCGGCTGGCCGATTACGCGTCCGACATCCTGTGATCGTGTGATGGGCGCGATGCGCTGGACGATCGCCCCTCGCGGTTCTGCTCTCACTGCGTAGCACTAACGCCCGGTTCGCCGGGCGTTTTCTTTCGGCATGTCCGGCATGTCCGGCATGTCTCGGGGTATCGGCGGGCGTATCGGTCGGGCAACGGATGCGCGCAAAACCTCAAGTAATTCATGAAGAGTTGTTGCCGAAGGCCCGCCGGCAGGGCTACTATCGGCCGCAATGGCCCCCGCGAGCGTGACGCAAGCGACGCGCCGTGCAATGTGGCGTGCCTTTAATGTGGCGCCGTTTTACCTGACTTCTCACCGGACTTAGCTGGCACCGGCCGCACCGGTGTCCGAGCTCATGCTGCGATTCTGGCTAATTCTTCTCGTCGTGCTGTCATTGGCCGCGTGCTCGAGCGCGCCGCCGAAGGCCGCACGCGCTGTCGGCTCGCCGTCGCGCGGCGAGAATGCCCTGCGCACGATGCCGCCGGGCTCGCCCCGCTTCGTGGATCACAGCATTGGCCGCGAAGAAATCTCGATTCAAGCGATGAGTCTCGTCGGCATTCCGTATCACTGGGGCGGCAACACGCCCGATAGCGGCTTCGATTGCAGCGGGCTCGTGCGCTACGTCGTTGCGCGCGCAGCCGATGTCGAATTACCGCGGACGACGGCCGACATGAGCCACCGCGGCGAATCGATCGAGCCCGACGAGGTTGCGCCGGGCGATCTCATTTTCTTCAATACGACGGGCCGGCCGCATTCGCACGTCGGAATCTATGTCGGCAAGTTGCGCTTCGTGAACGCGCCGTCGACGGGTGGCACCGTGCGGCTCGATTATTTGACGAACCCGTACTGGGCGAAACGCTTCGACGGCATTCGGCGCGTGGCTGCCCCGCTTGAGCCACCATCGCCATTCGATGCACCCACCCGGTTGGCGGCGCGGCAAGCGCCGCCGGCAGCGAAGCCCCCGGTAGAGGCCGCGACGGGGACAGCGTCCATCGCTACGCCGGGTGTCGCTACGCAGGCCACCGCCGCCCGGCCGCCAACGCTCGCCGGCGCGTCGGGAGCAGCCTCGGTTGAAGCATCCGATGCGCCCGCACAGGCCGCTTCGATCGGCTCGACAACGCCGTCGCCGATCGCCGGGAACGCCGCCACACACCAAGCCGCCGCGCCAACCCCAGCACCAGCCGCCGAAGATCCTATCGATGCGGTAGCAGACGCGTTCGAGCCGCCCCCTGCCGCGGCGCAAGCCGCGCGACAGGCAAGGCGCGCCGGCGCATTGTCGATTCAGCCCGGGCCCCACGAATCGACCGTTCAAATCATGCGGGCTTCAGCGATGCCGCGCACGCAAAACGCGCCGAGTTCGACCAGCGACGATCCGATCGCCCAATTCGCGAACAGCCGCGAGTGACGCAATACGACGGAGGGGCGAGCAGCAATCGACGGATCAAACGCCGAGCGGCCGCGCATCGTCGTTAGGCAACTGCGCGTTCGCCAGGCCGCTTCGCGGCTTCCTTCGCGGCTATAAGAATCGATGCCCCAGCCACCAGCCGGCTGCCGCCAGCACCGCCGACGCGGGAATGGTCAACACCCAGGCCCAAATGATGCTGCCAGCCACGCCCCAACGCACGGCGGACAGCTTCTGCGTGGCGCCCACTCCGACAATGGCCCCGGTGATCGTATGCGTCGTGGAAACGGGCACGCCCATGGCGGACGCAGTGAACAGCGTGATCGCACCGCCCGCTTCCGCGCAGAAACCACCGACCGGTTTGAGCTTTGTGATCTTTTGCCCCATCGTGCGGACGATGCGCCAGCCGCCGAAGAGCGTGCCCAGGCCCATCGACATGTAACACGCTCCGATGACCCAAACTGGCGGTGCATCGGCCGTGGCAGAGGCGAGGCCGGTCGCGATCAGCAGCATCCAGATGATGCCGATCGTCTTTTGCGCATCATTGCCGCCGTGCCCGAGGCTATAAAGGCCGGCTGAGATCAACTGCAGGCGCCGAAAGCGCCGGTCGACCTTGCTGGGTGGCGTGCGAAAGTAGATCCACGACACTGCCGTCATGAAGAACGAGCCCAACACGAAGCCGAGCAGTGGCGAAATGAAGATGAAGGCGACGGTCTTCATGATGCCGTCGATGTTGAGCGCCCACCATCCCGATTTGGCGAGCGCCGCGCCCACGAGGCCACCGATCAACGCATGCGAGGAACTTGACGGGATGCCGAAGCGCCAGGTCAGAATGTTCCAAATGATCGCACCGAACAGCGCGCCGAACACCACGTAGTGATCGACGATTTTTGGATCGATCGTGCCTTTGCCGACGGTCGTGGCGACCTTCAGGTGGAAGATGAAATAGGCGATGACATTGCAAGCGGCTGCGAAAGCGACGGCCTGCTGAGGCTTGAGCACGCCGGTGGAGACGACGGTAGCGATCGAATTCGCTGCGTCATGGAAGCCGTTCATGAAGTCGAAGACGAACGCGACGGCGATTAACGTCGCGAGCACCCATAGGGCGACTTGGATCGATTGCATCGGTTTTGTCCGCTCGCTCTTATGCGTTTTCCAACACGATGCCTTCGATGATGTTCGCGACATCCTCGCACTTGTCGGTAATCGATTCGAGCAGTTCGTAGACCGCCTTCAGCTTGATCAACGTCTTGACATTGTCTTCCTCACGGAACAGCTTCGACATGGCCGAGCGCAGCACGCGATCGGCTTCCGACTCCAAGCGGTCGATCTCCTCGCACGCCGAGAGAATCTGGCGCGCCTGCCGCATGTCCGACAGCATGTTGACCGCTTGTTGCACGTACTTCGCCGTTTGCGTACAGATGTGCGCGAGCTGGCTCGCCTCCGACGGCATGACTCGCACGTCGTAGAGCGAGACGGCCGTGGCGACGTCCTCCATCAAATCGAGGATGTCGTCCATCGTCGTGATCAGCTTATGGATTTCGTCGCGATCGAGCGGCGTGATGAACGTCTTGTGCAAGAGGTCGATCGTCTCGTGCGTGAGCTTATCTGCGGCCTTTTCATTGGCCTGCACGCGCTGCTTATGCACTTCGGCTTCGCCGAGGTTATCGACGAGCCGTTCGAGCTCCTCGCTCGCGGAGACGATGCACTTCGCGTGCTCGTTGAAGATTTTAAAGAACTTGCCCTCGGTGGGCATGAAGCGACCGAACATTGAGATCCCGATAGGTGGTCATATTGGGCGCCCCAACGCCGCGGCGGTAGAAACCGCTGGGCCGAAAACGAATCCGCTGCGAAGCGATCCGCGCTAGCGCACAGCGATTCTCGGGGCTGACATGAAACTGCAACATTGTACCGGGTCATGCGGGTGCGCCCAACGCCTGGTTGCACCTTCGCACGAGAATGCAACAGCCGCCCCCCACGCCGGGGCGCTACGCCTACTCGGCCCCGTAGAACGACTGCGGGCCGGCAAAATTGTCGAACTTCGTGTATTGCCCCATGAACGTGAGCCGTATAGGCCCGATGGGACCGTTACGCTGCTTGCCGATGATGATTTCGGCCGTGCCCTTGTCGGGGCTGTCGGGGTTGTACACTTCGTCGCGGTAAATAAAAAGAATGACGTCCGCGTCCTGTTCGATTGCACCGGACTCGCGCAAGTCCGACATGACTGGGCGCTTGTTCGGGCGCTGCTCCAAGCCGCGGTTCAACTGCGACAGCGCGATGACCGGCACGTCGAGTTCCTTGGCGAGGCTCTTGAGCGAGCGCGAGATTTCGGAGATTTCCGTTGCGCGGTTCTCTCCGGACGACGAACCCGACATCAGCTGCAAGTAATCGACGATGATGAGCCCGAGCTTGCCGCATTGACGCGCCAAGCGTCGCGCGCGCGAGCGCAACTCCATCGGATTCAAGCCGCCCGTCTCGTCGATGAACAACTGGGCCTCGCTCATTTTTTGCACGGCGTGAGTGAGCTTGGGCCAATCTTCGTCGGTCAAGCGCCCCGTGCGCATTCGATGTTGGTCGAGCCGGCCGACCGAGCCGAGCATCCGCATGACGAGTTGCGTGCCAGGCATTTCCATCGAGAACACGGCGACAGGCAGCCCATATTCGACGGCGACGTATTCGCCGATGTTCATCGAAAAAGCCGTGTTGTGCGTCACGACGTAGTCGTCGGTCACATACAGACGCGACGGATGAGACACCGAGATGCATTGCGTCGGCGCGCGCCGCGTCGGCTCGATCGACACGAGGATCGGCATGTTGCTCGGGCGTGAGTCGCGGCCAGGGCGCTCGCAATCGCCATCGAAAAGAAACAGGCCTTGCGGTTCCGGGTGGCGGATCGTGCAATGGTAGGTCCTCGCGCCTGGATCGGCCTGACCGTTGCCGATCGAGCTCGCCGGTTCTTCCGACACCGAGCACCAGCCTCCAAGCGAGCGCACGAGTTCGCAAACATCGCCCGCGAGCCGCGCGCTTGCCGTGCAATAGCGTACCGCGCCCGAGGCGTCGATACGACCGCACGTGTCCAGCAGCCCACTGAGCAAGTCCTGGCGCTCGGGCTTCGCGGCATCCAAGTACGCGCGCGGAACGAATGTGTCATGGCTCGTGCAGCCCCAGAGCCTGAGGCGCTCGAGCGCCTGCTCGAGCGGGTCGACTCTGAGACCTGCACCCGGCTCACTGTGATCGCGGCCCGAGATTCCCGGATCACGCGCACGCCAATCGCCGCACTGCACCGCGGCGGTGGCGTGCGCGCTCGCCCGCATACGCGCGAAGGCTTCTTGCGTCTTGGAGCCGAACCGTATCGAGCTTGTACCGATCGCGCTGTCCCCGAGCAACGCGCCGAGCACCCAAGGATCGATCGGTAGCGCTTGCCCGTGGCCGAAATCACCGCTCGGCACATCGATCGACAAACGGTTTCGATATCGCTTGCGACTCAGCAGTGTACGCAAGTGAGCGGTGTCGACAACGCGCGGCGCTCGCCAGTCACGGCAATGCACGCGCCAAAGGTGTTCGTCGCAGCATTCGGCCGAGCGGCCATCCGAAAATCGAACGCGATAAACCTGCCGATCGCCTTGCGGAAAAATGCCCGTCACCCTGGACGGCGCCCCGTCCACCGACGCCAATGCATCGCCGAGCCGCAGCTCGCCCATGCGTTTCCAGCCCGATAGCGTTTTGATCCGCGCATCGAGCGGCTGGGCCTTACCCATCGACGGGCGTCCCGCCACGATGATGAGTTCGCCCCCGTGCATGCCGGAGGTCATCCGGTCGAGATCGGCGAAGCCCGTGGGCGTGCCCGTGACGTCGCTGGGATTGGCCGTGTGATAAAGCGTATCGATGCGCTCGACCACCTGCGTGAGCAGCGGGCCGATCTCGAGGAAGCCTTGTGTGCCGCGCGAACCTTCCTCCGCAATCGAAAACACTTTCGATTCGGCCTCGTCCAACAGTTGCCGGACTTCCTTGCCCTGCGGATTGAACGCGTCGGCGGAAATTTCATCGGCAACGGAGACGAGGCGGCGCAATACCGCCCGATCGCGGACGATTTCGGCGTAGCGCCGAATGTTCGCCGCACTCGGTGTGTTCTGGGCCAGCGCGTTCAAATACGACAGCCCGCCGACATCCTCTGCTTTGCCCGATGTCGTCAGCGCTTCGTACACCGTGACCACGTCGGCAGGCCGCGTCGCGGCGATGAGCCGCCCGATGTGCTCGTAAATGATCCGGTGGTCGTAACGGTAAAAATCGCCCTGGGACAAGAAATCGGCAATGCGGTCCCACGCTGCGTTGTCGAGCAGCAAGCCGCCGAGCACCGATTGCTCGGCCTCGATCGAATGCGGCGGGACTTTCAGCGATTCGAGTTGCGGATCGTTCGACGGTGCGTTCATGGGGAGGCATTATCGCGAAATGGCCGCGGCTTAGCCAGCAGGCAAAACGAGGCCAAAACAAAAAAGGCAGGGACCGGTGTTCCGGCTCCTGCCCTCTTCGACATTCTGAGCCGAACCGGAAACAGCACCCGGAACGGCCGGTATTGCGTCGCGATGCTTACGCGTGCTCGCCGAGCACCGACACCGTGATGTCGACGACGACATCGGTGTGCAACGACACTTGCACGGGGTGATCGCCCACCATCTTGAGCGGACCCGTCGGCATGCGCACTTGCGCCTTTTCCGCCTTGAAGCCTTGCTTGGTCAGCGCTTCGGCGATATCGGCATTCGTGACCGAGCCGAACAGACGGCCGTCGACGCCGGCCTTCTGACCGATCTGGACCGTGAGGCCGGCCATCTTCTCGCCTTGCGCTTGCGCGGTGGCGAGCTTCTCGGCAGCAGCCTTTTCGAGATCGGCGCGGCGCACTTCGAATTCGGCGACCGCTTCCTTCGTGGCGCGGCGTGCCAGCTTTTGCGGGATCAGGAAGTTACGGGCGTAGCCGTCCTTGACCTTCACCACGTCGCCGAGGTTGCCCACGTTGACGACTTTTTCCAAAAGAATGATTTGCATTCGGATTCTCCTTATCGCGTCGTCTGATTAGGCCTTGTGCAGGTCGGTGTACGGCAGCAGCGCGAGGAAGCGAGCGCGCTTGATGGCCGTATCGAGCTGGCGTTGATAATGGGCCTTCGTACCCGTCAGACGAGCCGGCGTGATCTTGCCGTTTTCGCCGATGAAGTCCTTCAGCGTGTCGAGGTCTTTGTAGTCGATGTACTCGACGCTAGCAGCCGTGAAGCGGCAAAACTTCTTGCGCTTGAACAGCGGGTTTTGTTGCTGACGGCGCTTGTCGAATTTCTTACCAGTGGGGCGGGCCATGTTTAGTCCTTTCCAATGTCCTGCAATTCTGTGATGTGAAACACCAAGGTTCTCGCGTTGCGGCTTTTCTTCGCCAGGAAGCCGGTGAAGAGCGTTTCGACGCCCATCTCACACGTTTCGAGCTTCCCGCTCGCGGCGCCCGCAGCCAGCGCGGACATCGTCAATTCGATTTGCCGCACGACGCCGGCTTCGACGACTTCCCCGCGATGCTGCAGCGTGCAGCTTGCGATCGGCACACCTGCCGGCGTATAGCGCAGCGGCTCGCGCTCGATGACGCTGGCCGTGAGTTGCAGCCGGTTCACGGGGGCGAAAAAAGCTGAATCCTTGGTGGCTTAAACCGTGAATACCGTTAAGCCTGCGCTTCGGACGGCTGCGACGAGGCGGCCGCCTTCTTGGCTTCTTCGCGCTGCACTTCCTTCATCATCGGCGAGGGGCCCGTTTCGGCCTTCTTCATCTTGACGATGAGGTGACGCAGCACGGCGTCGTTGAACTTGAACGCGTGCTCGAGTTCTTCGAGCGTGACTTGGTCGCATTCGATGTTCATGCAGACGTAGTGAGCCTTGGCGAGTTTCTCGATCATGTAGGCCAGCTGGCGACGGCCCCAGTCTTCGATGCGGTGGATGTTGCCGCCGCGCGCGCTAATCGTGGACTTGTACCGCTCGATCATCGCGGGCACTTGCTCGCTTTGATCGGGGTGCACGACAAAGACGATTTCGTAATGACGCATACACACTCCTTGTGGATTGAAGCCACCCGGGCGTCAATGGCCCGATTCGTTGACGATTCGTTGATCGGACCAACCGGTGTGGCAAGTGAGAAGCCGGAGATTGTAACCCAACCGGTCAAAGGATGCAATTTGCGCCTACAAGCGGCCACACTGCGGGCTACACTGCGCCGCCCCAATACCCCGGCCGCGTGTACACCTCTTTCAAATAATCGATGAAGAACCGCACTTTGGCCGGCACGTAACGCTGTTGCGGGTACACGGCCAGGATGTCGTACTCGGGCAGCGCGAACTCGTCGAGCACCGTCTCGAGTTCGCCGCGCGCGAGTTGTTCGGCGATCTCCCACGTGGAGCGCCAACCTAGGCCGAGGCCTTCCGACACCCATCGGTGCAGCAGTTCGCCGTCGTTGCAATCGAGCGTGCCGGTCACGCGCATCGTCACGCGCTTGCCGCCGCGCAAGAAGTACCAGCCGCGGTTTTGACCGCCTTGCAGGTTGAAAGCCAAGCAATTGTGGGCGAGCAAATCCTCCAACGCGCGCGGGCGCCCGTGCCGCGCGAAGTACCCCGGCGTGCCGCAGACGACGCGCCGGTTCGTCGCAAGCTTGACGGCGACGAAGTTCGGATCCACGACGCCGCCGATGCGGATCGACAAATCGTAGCCCTCGCGGACGAGATCGACGACGCGATCGGTCAGATTGAACGACATCTGCAACCCCGGCTTGTCGGCCAAGAAGGCGGGGGCGAGCGGCGCGACATGCTTGCGGCCAAAAGCGGCCGGCGCCGAGACGATCAGATGCCCGCTCACGGCCTGCCGCCCCACGGCCAATTCGTTCTCCGCCTGCTCCCAGTCCGTCAGCAGCCCTTTGCAACGTTCGAGAAACGCGGCCCCCGCCTCACTGACCACGAGCCTGCGGGTGGAGCGATACATCAGCTTCACGCCGAGCCGTTTTTCGAGCGCATCGATGCGCCGCCCGAGAATGACCGGGGAGACGCCTTCTTCGAGCGCCGCCGCCGCCAAGCTGCCGGCTTCGGCCACGCGCACGAACGTTTCGATCTGTTTGAAGCGATCCATCGTCAATCCCCTCCCTGCCCCATTCGCCACGCCCGAGCGGATCGGCTCGGCTCGGTTCGGCGCCCCGTGACGGCAGCGACCCGCCGCGATCCGAGCATGCCTCTGCCCATTGCCGCGTTCGACGCCTCCATTCAATACATTTTGTATCGTATTAAAGAACTTAGAGCGATCTTATCAAACCTTTTTCGTAGCCCTACAGTGCTCCTAACCCGTGACCGTACGCATTGACGAACAGGATGAGGAGATACCCATGCCGAAGATGAGAGCCATCGACGCCGCTGTACTGGTGCTGGAGAAAGAAGGTGTCGATACGGCGTTCGGCGTCCCCGGCGCCGCGATCAACCCGCTTTACTCCGCGTTGCGCCGCGCAGGCGGCATCAGCCATGTCCTCGCGCGCCATGTCGAAGGCGCTTCGCATATGGCCGAGGGCTACACTCGCGCCGCACCGGGCAACATCGGCGTATGCATCGGCACGTCCGGCCCCGCCGGCACCGACATGATCACCGGACTTTATTCGGCTTGGGCCGACTCGATTCCTATTCTCGCTATTACAGGCCAAGCGCCTCGCGCGCGGCTCTATAAGGAAGACTTCCAGGCGGTCGACATCGAATCGATCGCCAAGCCCGTGACCAAATGGGCGGTCACGGTGCGCGAGAGCGCGCTCGTGCCGCGCGTGTTCCAGCAAGCGTTCCATCTGATGCGTTCTGGCCGCCCCGGCCCCGTGCTGATCGATTTGCCGATCGACGTGCAACTGGCCGAAATCGAGTTCGACATCGACACGTACGAGCCGCTGCCCGTCTACAAGCCCAAGGCCTCGCGCAAGCAAATCGAAGCGGCTCTTGCCTTGCTCGATGCCGCCGAGCGTCCGCTCATCGTGTCGGGTGGCGGCGTGATCAACGCCAACGCCGAAGCGCTGCTCGTCCAATTCGCCGAGACGACGGGCGTGCCGGTCGTGCCGACGCTCATGTCGTGGGGCGCGATCGCCGACGATCATCCGCTCATGGCCGGCATGGTGGGCCTGCAGACGTCGCACCGCTACGGCAACGCGACGATGCTCGCTTCCGACTTCGTCCTCGGCATCGGCAACCGCTGGGCCAATCGACATACGGGCAGCATCGAGGTCTACACCAAGGGCCGCAAATTCGTGCACGTCGACATCGAGCCGACGCAAATCGGCCGCGTGTTCGGGCCCGATCTCGGGATCGTCTCGGATGCGAAAGCCGCGTTGGAGCTGTTCGTGGAGGTCGCGCGCGAGTGGAAAGCGGCGGGCAAGCTCAAGGATCGCAGCGCTTGGAGCCAAGCCTGCCGCGAACGCAAGCGCACCATGCAACGCAAAACGCACTTCGATGAAGTGCCGATCAAGCCGCAACGCGTGTATGAAGAGATGAACAAAGCGTTCGGCCGGGACACGTGCTACGTGAGCACGATCGGGCTGTCGCAAATCGCCGCGGCGCAGTTTCTGCATGTGTACGCGGCGCGCAACTGGATCAACTGCGGGCAAGCGGGCCCGCTCGGTTGGACCATTCCCGCCGCACTCGGTGTGCGGGCGGCGGACCCGAGCCGTCCGATCGTCGCGCTCTCGGGCGATTACGACTTCCAATTCATGATCGAAGAGTTGGCCGCCGGCGCGCAGTTCAAGCTGCCCTACGTCCACGTCGTGGTCAACAACGCGTACTTGGGCCTCATCCGGCAAGCGCAGCGCGGCTTCGACATGGACTACTGCGTGCAACTGTCGTTCGATAACGTCAACGCACCCGAACTGAACGGCTATGGCGTCGACCACGTCGCGGTGGCCGAGGGTCTCGGTTGCAAAGCCCTGCGCGTGTTCGAACCCGATGAAATCGCCCCCGCCCTGCAAAAGGCGCAAGCGATGGCAGCCGAGTTCCAGGTGCCCGTCGTCGTGGAGGTGATTCTCGAGCGCGTGACGAACATTGCGATGGGCACGGAGATCGATGCCGTCAACGAATTCGAGCCACTCGCCGATTCGAGACAAGACGCGCCGACGGCCATTTCCCTGCTCGATTGAGGCGCGCCCGCCGCGCCGCCTACCGAATCATCGAACGAGCCGACGATCGCCGAGCAAGCGGCGATCGTCCCCCTCCTCGATAACCGACTGACCAACTGACCGACTAACTGACCGACCGACGCGCGAGCGCATCATGCCCAAATTTGCTGCCAATCTCACCATGCTGTTCAACGAAGTGCCGTTCCTCGAGCGTTTCGAGGCCGCGGCACGCGCGGGTTTCTCCGCCGTAGAATTTCTGTTCCCCTACCCCTACGCGGTTGCCGAACTGGCCGAACGGCTCGAGACGAACCGATTGCAACTGGTGCTGCACAACCTGCCGGCAGGCAACTGGGAAACCGGCGAGCGCGGCATCGCGTGCCTGCCCGAGCGCATTGCCGAATTCCGCGACGGCGTGGGCCGCGCGATCGAATACGCGAAGGCGCTGCGCGTGCCGCAACTCAATTGCCTCGTCGGCATCCCGAGCCGCGACGTCAGCGCCGAGCGCGCCCGCGCAACGATCGTCGAGAACCTGCGCTTCGCCGCGGCCGCACTCGCAAAGGAACGCATCCGCCTTCTTGTGGAGCCGTGCAATTCGTACGACATCCCGGGCTTCGCACTGAACCGATCGAGCGAGGCGCTGGACGTGATACGCGAGGTGGGCTCCGACAACCTGTATCTGCAGTACGACATCTACCACATGCAGCGCATGGAGGGCGAACTGGCGGCGACGCTGCAACGGCAACTGCCGCGCATCGCGCACATCCAGCTTGCCGACAACCCGGGCCGGCATGAGCCGGGCACCGGCGAGATCAACTACGCGTTCCTCTTCGACTGGCTCGACCGGCTCGGCTACAGCGGCTATATCGGCTGCGAGTACAAGCCGCGCACGACGACGCTCGAAGGCCTCTCTTGGCTGCGTGAAATCGCCCACGTACGCGACGCGCGGTAGCGCGAGCCTGCCGGGATACCCGGAAACGACTCCCCGCTTTTTCTGAACACGACGTATCGCTAAACGGAAGACATCGACATGGCAAAGATCGGTTTCATCGGCCTCGGCATCATGGGCGCCCATATGGCGCGAAATCTACTCAAAGGCGGTCATACGCTGTACGTGAACGGCGCCTATCCCGTGCCGGACGACTTGCGCGAACGCGCACATCTCGCGGCCGACTCGACCGCCGTCGCGCGCGAAGCGGACATCGTCATCTCGATGGTGCCCGACACGCCCGATGTCGCGAAGGTGCTGTTCGGAGACGACGGCGTAGCCCGGGGCCTCTCGCGCGGCAAGCTCGTCATCGATATGAGCTCCATCTCCCCGCTCGATACGCGCGAGTTCGCCGAACGCATCAATGCGCTAGGCTGCGACTACCTCGACGCGCCGGTGTCGGGCGGCGAGGTCGGCGCGCGCGAGGCGACGCTCTCGATCATGGTGGGCGGCCCAGAAGACGCGTTCGAGCGCGCGAAGCCGCTGTTCGAGCTCATGGGAAAGAACATTACGCTCGTCGGCGACAACGGCGCGGGCCAGACCTGCAAGGTCGCCAATCAAATCATCGTCGCGCTGAACATCGAAGCCGTGGCCGAGGCGCTCCTGTTCGCGGCGCGCTCGGGCGCCGATCCCGAACGCGTGCGCCGCGCGCTGATGGGTGGCTTTGCCTCCTCGCGCATTCTCGAAGTCCACGGCGAGCGGATGACCAAGCGCGCGTTCAAGCCGGGGTTCCGCATCGACTTGCATCGCAAGGACCTGAACCTCGCGTTGGACGGCGCGCGCAAACTCGGCATTGCGTTGCCGCACACGGCCAGCGCCCAGCAGCTGTTCAGCGTCTGCGCAGCCCATGACGGCGGCAATTGGGATCATTCGGCGCTTTTGCGCGCGCTCGAAATCATGTCCGGGTTCGAGATCGCCGAAGCGCCGGCGCAAACCGAGGGCGCGGCACTGGCGCGATGAAGTGACAGGCCAAGCAGGATTCGGCCGTTCGGGAGGCACGCAAGAACGGCCGGCACGTGGGGCGCTTCCCCTTTCGTGAGCGGTGAGGTCAGGCTCTGACGCGCATTGTCGATGCGCGGCGCAGGCCGACAAGCTGAACTGCAACCGGCAGGGGAAGCAAAAGCCGCTTTCGGGCTGAGAGCGGCAGTGGGGTCCGCAGCGGCACCCGGCGGCGCCGGGGAAGCCTTGGTCGGTCAGACGTCGTCGTCGGGTGTCCGTCTGTCGGATTGCCAACCATTCAACCTATTGCAATATCGCTTCGCTAGCGTTCGATCTCGCAGTGCGCTTTCGGCGCCGGCCTTTCGCCGCTCGGCTCGGCCCATGCGGTGTGGGCGGCTGCTTGCAGCGCCTTCCCCGAGCGGAGTCAATACGTATCGAAGACCTGCTGCAGCGCGGCCGGCTCGCTCTCGCCCACCGCCAGCGCGAGCATCAGCAGCACCCGCGCTTTATAAGGGTTGAGCGTGCCGGCGCTCACGAATCCGAGCGCATCGTCCGGCGCCGCGCCGTTGCGCATGACGTGGCCCGAGCCGACGCGCGATGCACGCACCACCGCGACACCACCTGCGCGCGCCTCGCCAAGCGCAGCTTGAACGGTTGCATGGATCGAACCGTTGCCGGTCCCAGCGACGACGATGCCCCGCACACCGGCCGCGACGAGCGCGTCGACGGCCGTGCGCGACGCGCCCGCATAGCTCGCGACGACTTCGACATTCGGCCACGATGCGCCGAGCACGAATGGCGTCGCGCTCGTATGGGGCCGCAGCGCGGCGCGCTGAAACTCCACGCGGCCGTCTTGCACCCAGCCGAGCACGCCGATCTCGGGTGAATGAAAGGCATCGACGGCGTACGTGCTCGTCTTGACGACGTCGCGCGCGCAGTGAATTCGATTATTGAAGGCGACGAGAACGCCCAGCCCCCGCGCAGCCTGCGAACCGGCGACCGTCACAGCGCCGAGCAAGTTCAACGGGCCATCTGCGGAAAGGGCCGACGAGGGCCGCATAGCGGCCGTCAGCACGACCGGCTTGTCGGTTTTGACCGTCAAATGCAGCGCGTACGCGGTTTCTTCGAGCGTATCCGTGCCGTGTGTGATGACGATGCCGTCAATGTCCTCGCGTGCGGCAAGTTCGGCAATGCGCGCACCGAGCGTGGTCCACAGCGCGACGTCCAAGTCTTTGCTGTCGATGCTCGCGACTTGCTCGGCCTCGATGCGGGCCACTTGAGAAAGCGCCGGCACGGCGGCCAATAGTCGATCGACGCCGACGACGCCGGCTTGATAGCCCGAGGTCTGAGCGGCATCGGCGGCCGAGCCGGCGATCGTGCCGCCCGTCGCGAGTACGGCGATGCGCGGCAGTGCAGCAGTGGAAGCGGAAGTGTGGGTGGTAATCATGGGCGCCATTCTAACCGTGCCGCTAGCGCGAATAAATGCGTTCAATGCGCTTTACGGTGGCGACGCGGCTCATCGAAGCGCCGCCGCGCCACCCGGGCTTATGCCGCCTCGCGCAACTGCCCGGCGATGTCGCTCTCGGAAAGGTGCGGCGCGAACATTTCGATGAAGCGATAGGCGAAAGCGCGCATGAACGCCCCTTTGCGCAAGCCCACCCGTGTCGTGCTGCCTTCGAACAGATGCTGCGAGTCGAGCGCAACGAGTTCCGTGTCGCGCTTGGGATCGTGCGCCATTGCCGCGACGATCCCCACACCCATCCCCAGCTCGACATAGGTCTTGATGACGTCGGCGTCGATCGCCGTCAGCACGACGTCGGGTAGCACGCCCGCCCTTGCGAACGATTCGTCGATATGCGAGCGGCCCGTGAAATCCCGATCGTAAGTGATGACGGGGTACTCTGCGACCTCCTCTAACGAGACGTTGGCGCGCCCGACCAGCGGGTGGTG
Source organism: Paraburkholderia sp. (assembly GCA_004322045.1). Taxonomy (GTDB): domain Bacteria; phylum Pseudomonadota; class Gammaproteobacteria; order Burkholderiales; family Burkholderiaceae; genus Trinickia. Next base: position 83,281 of record SCRN01000040.1, on the reverse strand, counting down.
TTTCGGCACGACGACGACGTGATGCCACGAATAGCACGGAAACGTGACGATGTCGGCGAAGCGATCGAGCGCCTCGGTGGAAATGGCGATGTCCGCGTCGCCATCGATGAGCATTTGTGCGATTTGCCGTGGGTTGCCCTGACGCAACGCGAGCTGCACCTTCGGAAACTCCTGCGTAAATTCGCGCACGACCTTCGGCAACGCATAGCGTGCTTGAGTGTGCGTCGTCGCGACGACAAGGTGCCCCGTGTCCTCGTCGGCGAATTGCCGCGCGACGCGGCGCATGTTCTCCGCATCGAGCAACATGCGCTCGATCAACTGATGCACGGCTTTGCCTGGCTCGGTCAAGCCCGTGAGCCGCTTACCGCGGCGCACGAAGATATCGATGCCCAACTCGTCCTCCAAATCCTTGATCTGCTTGGATACGCCCGATTGGGAGGTGAATAGGGTGTTGGCCACCTCGGTCAGGTTCAAGTTGCGGCGTACCGCTTCGCGCACGAAGCGTAGTTGCTGGAAGTTCATGCTGACCTCTTCGACAAAGCGCGAATGTTGTAATCGATCGATGCGAACGGCCGGGTCGCGCTCCCGCACCGCTCGCTCCAAGGCCTGGCGCGACAGGCTGCAAATCACCGGCGTGCACGTCGTCGTAGCGGAACTTGCAAGAACCGCCCTTGGACCACCGGGCCGCCCGTTCAGTCTCTCGTTCAGTGGCAACCCTTCGGCCACGCCCCGGGGCCCGGGCTCAGGCAGGCTCGGAGCGGCCAGTCTATGCACTCCCGCTTATTCCTAAAACAAATAAATCATCATTCCTTAATTCCTTTTTCTGCTAAGCGCCGCTGCGGGGTCGCAACATAGCACTTGTGTTCCTGCGAGTACTGTATAAAAATACAGCGACTGTCTATCCATACAGTGGCGCTATGACCAAACTTACCGCACGGCAACAGCAGGTTTACGATCTGATCCGCCAATCGATCGAACACAGCGGATTTCCGCCCACGCGGGCGGAAATCGCGGCCGCGCTCGGTTTCTCTTCGGCGAATTCGGCCGAAGAGCATTTGAGGGCGCTCGCGCGCAAAGGCGTCATCGAATTGGCCGCGGGAGCATCGCGCGGCATTCGGCTGCTGGCGTTCGAGGACATGCCGCATCAATTATCGTTGCCGCATCCGGCGTTGATGCAACTGTCATTGCCGCTCGTTGGGCGTGTGGCGGCCGGCAGCCCCATCCTCGCGCAAGAACATATTGCGCAACACTACGCGTGCGATCCGGCGCTCTTTTCGAGCAAGCCCGATTACCTGCTCAAGGTGCGCGGGCTATCGATGCGCGACGCCGGCATCCTCGATGGCGATTTGCTCGCCGTGCAAAAGCGTAGCGAAGCGAAGGACGGTCAGATCATCGTCGCGCGGCTGGGCGACGATGTGACGGTCAAGCGGTTGAAACGGCGGTCGAACGGCATCGAACTAATCGCCGAGAACCCCGATTACGAGAATATCTTCGTCCAAGCCGGCAGCGCCGATTTCGCGCTCGAAGGCATCGCGGTGGGCCTCATCCGTCCCACTGAATTCTGACTCTGAACACGCTTAGGAGCCGCCATGGATCGCCTTGCTCGCCTCATGCCTTTTCGCGCTTTTGGCCGCCTGCGTCACTTGCGCAGCCTGATTCCCTGCCCGCCGCTCGACACGCTTCGCCCAAGTGCCGCGCATCAACGCGAGGAGGATCCGTGCGCCAACATGCAACCTTCCGCGCTACCCGCATTCGCACGCGTATCGCTCAACAACGCATTGCATGCCGAGCCGGCGCGACGAGCGCCCGTGCGGGTCTACCACGGCGCGTCGCGCGTCATTCTCGTCGGCACGATCGATGCCGTTTGCAAGATGATCGATCGGTGCATTGCCGACGAACGCGCTGCGGCAACCACATAATGCAAGTAATCGTGTGCTTCCCCACCCTCATTAGGGATCGTTTCGGCTCGGTCGTTGTCTCTAAAGCTTGGACACCGACAAAGACCGACTCCTTATGACACAAGAGAAGACACAAGCGAACCGCCCGACCGCACGAAAACCCATCGCCGCCGTTGTGACAGGCGTTGCGATCATCGTGCTCGTGCTCGTCGTCCTGATTTACGCATCGCCCTATCTCGTGCTCAGTCGGGTACGTGACGCAGTGCAAGAGCGCGACGCTCAAATGATCGATCGTTATGTCGATTACCCGGCGCTCCGGGCAAGTCTGAAGCAGCAAGTCACGCAAATGCTGAGCAGGCGAGTCCAAACGCAAAAACTGCAGCATCCGTTCGCGGCGCTCGGCGCGCTCGTCGGCATGGCGCTCGTCGATCCGCTAGTGGACGCCTATGCTACGCCGGACGGCGTAGCGGCCCTGCTCGCCGGCTTACCGCCGCGCGGCGAGCCCGGCGAGGCGCCACCGGCCGTCATCGATCAGCAATCCGAGCCAGCGTCGCAACAGCCGGAGGCGCCGCCCTCGCCGGGGTCTTCCGCTACGCCGCAGGCGCCGCGCGCAAAAGGCAGCGCGGGTTATCGCGATATGGACACGTTCGCCGTCAGCTATGCGGGCGGCGGCGACCGCCCCGCGTACAGCGTCGTCTTTCATCGCCGCGGGTGGTTCTCTTGGCAGATCGACGCCGTCGAATTGCCCTCGTAGCCCGCATGGCGTCACCGCGGTGATGGCGATCCAGCGGCATCGCCCAAGCGGTGCGCTATGCACCGCACAGCCTTGCGCAGCGACTTTGGCTCACAACGCCGCTCGCTCCGGAGGAGCTACGCGGCGCCCAACGTTATTTCACGTTACCGCTCCGCTTGGCGAGGCTGGCGCCGTCGAAGGCTCCTCCAGCTCGTTGCGCGTTGAGACGGCCACCAGGATGCTGCAAGAGACGCGATCGAGTAAATGCGTAGTGCCCGAGCCCATCCACCATCGCGACAGCCCGCTACGTGAGCGATGGCCCACGACGACGAGATCGACGGCGAGTTCCTCTGCAAGATTGGCGATTTCATCGATCGGATGACCGAACGCAAAGTGACCATGCGCTAGTACGCCGCGCTCGGTTAGCCAATCCACCCCTTCTTGCAGAATCTCGCGGGCAGCGTCCTCGAAGCGGCCGCACGCGACATCCGTCAACAGCCCCGCGCTTTGCGCAATGCTCGTGCGCATATCGACGACGGACAGCAGGTGCGTCTCCGCCTTAAGATCGAGCGCGAGATCCGCGCCGCAACGCAGTGCTTTGCGTCCCTCGCGTGTGCCGTCGTAGCACAACAGAATTTTTTTATAGCTTGCCATCGTTGGCCTCCCAATCCGCGCCGATCGCGGTTCGCCTTTTCATCATGGTGCGACGCACTGGGTCTTGCAAGGCTAGGAAAACGCCTACGCGCCGCCCCTCTCGATATCGATCCGCAACCGCAGTGCCCCGTGTTGACGCTGCATTGCACCAACGGCGTGCTGCGCATCGAGGCGAGGCGTCGGTGCTCGATGCAATAGAATGAGGCGCCGTTCGCTTCGAACATGTGTCGCTACGCTCGTTTCTTTTCATGTCCACCTACACCATCGAATTGTGCGAAGTGCTCAAGCGTTACGGTGACAAAAACGTCGTCGACGGCTTGTCGTTCCATGTCCGCGCGGGCGAGTGCTTCGGCTTGCTCGGCCCCAATGGCGCGGGTAAAACCACCACGATCAAAATGCTGCTCGGGCTGGCCGAACCCGATTCGGGTGTCGTCTCCCTCTGCGGCCACCGCGTGCCCTCGGGCGCGCGCTTTGCGCGCCAGCGCGTTGGCGTCGTACCGCAATTCGACAATCTCGACCCGGACTTCAGCGTCCGCGAAAACCTGCTCGTGTTCGGCCGTTATTTCGGCCTATCTGCCAGCAAGACGCGCGCCATGGTGCCTGAGCTCCTCGAATTCGCGCGGCTCGAGAATAAGGCGGACGCGCGTGTCGGCGAGCTTTCAGGCGGGATGAAACGCCGGTTGACGCTGGCGCGCTCGTTGATCAACGATCCTGACGTCCTGATCCTCGACGAACCGACGACGGGCCTGGACCCGCAGGCGCGCCATCTGATCTGGGACCGGTTGCGCTCATTGTTGGCAAGAGGCAAGACGATTTTGCTGACGACGCATTTCATGGAAGAAGCCGAACGCCTCTGCGACAGGCTGTGCATCATCGAAGAAGGGCGCAAGATCGCCGAAGGGGCGCCGAGCGAGCTCGTGGCAAACGAGATCGGTTGCGATGTGATCGAGGTATACGGCGCGGCGCCGGTCGCATTGCGCGACGAGTTGGCGCCGCTTGCAATGCGCACGGAGATCAGCGGCGACACGCTGTTTTGCTATGTGCGCGATCCGGAGCCCATCCACGCGCGACTGGCGGGTCGCGCGGGCCTGCGCTATCTGCACCGGCCAGCTAATCTCGAAGACGTCTTCTTGCGGCTGACCGGACGAGAAATGCAGGATTGAACCGCTTTTGCGGCAGCCGCCCGTGGCGAATTCGGGAGCGCCGCCGAAACCGAAGCCCAGACCCAAACCAAGAGCGAAACCGAGGATAGCTGCGCCGCGCCGATGGCCGCGCCCTCACTCAGACTTGAAGGCAACGCAAGATGGATGCTCCCCCTTACGATACGCAGGTGCCCACACGCCACACCGCTTCGAGCCATCGCACCCGCCGCTGGACGCTCGCGCTGCCGGCCAATGCAACCAACTGGGTCTCGGTTTGGCGGCGCAACTACTTGGTCTGGCGCAAACTCGCGGCCGCTTCGATGCTAGGCAATCTAGCCGATCCGATGATTTACCTGTTCGGACTCGGCTTCGGGCTCGGGCTGATGGTGGGCCATGTCGACGGTGTCTCGTACATCGCGTTCTTGGCGGCCGGCACCGTCGGCTCGAGCGTGATGATGTCCGCTTCGTTCGAGTCGATGTATTCGGCCTTCTCGCGCATGCATGTGCAGCGGACTTGGGAGGCGATCATGCATACGCCCTTGACGCTCGGCGACATCGTCATAGGCGAAATCGTTTGGGCGGCCAGCAAGGCGGTGTTGTCGGGGGCAGCGATCATGCTCGTCGCGGGCCTACTCGGCTACGCGAGGTTCCCCTCGATGCTGCTCGCCCTGCCCGTCGTTGCACTGGCCGGTCTCGCGTTTGCGAGCCTCGCGATGATCGTGACGGCGCTCGCGTCTTCATACGACTTCTTCATGTTCTATCAGACGCTCGTGCTCACGCCGATGCTCCTGCTCTCAGGCGTGTTTTTTCCGCTGGCACAACTGCCCTCGGGCGTGCGCCACGTTGCGATGGCGTTGCCGCTCGCCCATGCCGTCGAACTGATCCGCGCCGCCATGTTGGGGCGCCCGATCGTCGATGTTGGATTGCACGTAGCCGTGCTGATCGCCTATGCGATCGCACCGTTCTTCGTCTGCGCCTGGTTGTTCAGACGCCGGCTCATGCGCTGAAAGCACGGGCGCGCGCGAGGACGTGCGCGCCCCGTCAGCAACGGCGCTTCGCCAAACTTGGCATCGCGCCGCGTCGCTTCACTCCTCGTCGTCGCTCCAGGGAATCTCGACATCGCTCAGAAAGGCCACGGTGGCGAACGGCCGCGCCTCGTGGCGACCGATCTTGCCGTCGGCCCGCTGCCATTCGACGCGGAAAACGACCGAGGGCGTGTCCGCCAGGAGCCAAACCTTGCGGATCTCGTCCGGATCGGCCTCTTCGACGGGGCCGTCGAGCGAAATCAATAGCGTCTGCGGCCAAATGCCCGCATCGGGATCATAGATGCGGTCGCCGTCGGGAATGGACGTGAACGCCTCCACCCTGATCGTCGCGCAGGCATCTACCACCATCTTGCCTAGCGCTTGCAGAACGGTGGTGGCGCGCACGGAATTGGCTTGGCGGATCGCGAGATCGCCGCGTGTCAGCGCCTGTTCGAGTTTCGGGTGGGTCTTCTGTTTGCCCATAATGAAGTCGTGATTTGCTCGATGCTTGGTTGTTCATCGCCGGCGCCCCGTCGGCGCGCCGCCCAATTGACGAATCGTACCACCTGCGCTGCGCCGTGCCGCATGTCTGCGACGTTGCACCCAACGAGAGCGCCAGCTTCAGAGGCGCGTCGAAACGGGCGATTCGGGCGGCGGCGCGCAATCGCGTCGCAAATAGCGAACCGCGACCAGCCGGTTGCGGCCATTCGTTCATGCCGCCGAGGTGTAGGTCAGTCAGTGATGTGCAAATATAGCAAAAAAGAGATAGACTGATGACGTGGCATGTTGAGTTGATACCCGAGGCCGAAGCCGAATTGCTGGTGCTGCCGCCCGATATGCGAGCCCGATTCCTGCACATTGCGGAAATGCTGGCGGAGTTTGGGCCGCAGCGCGTCGGGATGCCCCATGTGCGCCCGCTGGAGGGGAAGCTATGGGAAATCCGCATGACGGGCCGGGATGGCATCGCGCGGGCGATATACGTTACGAGGACCGGGCAGCGGCTGGTTGTGCTGCACGTGTTCGTGAAGAAGACGCAGAAGACCCCGCGCCGTGCCATCGAAATGGCCTACGCCCGGATGAAAGAGGATTGAACGATGACTGACCTTGCAACCCTGAAGAGGCGCCTGCTGGCGGACCCGGCTACCCTGGCCGAGTACGAGGCGCAGGCGCCGGAATTTGCCGTCGCGCGCGAACTCATCGCCGCTCGCGTGCGTGCCGGACTGACTCAGGAACAGGTGGCCGAGAGGATGCAAACGACCCAGTCGACCATCGCGCGCATGGAGAGTGGCCGCACGATGCCGTCGTTGCGCACGCTGTCCCGCTACGCCGAAGCGACGGGAAGCCGCGCTGTCATCCGCCTGGAATCGGCGACCTAGCTTTGCATTCGCTTTCCGTGATGGCCCTAATGCTTATGGTGCATCCAGCGCATGTGATGCGCATCGAGCCACTGAGTTATCCCCTCGCCCTTATGGTCACGCATGTAGCGCTGCGCCAGCATGAACGCTATAACCAACAGGACCGCTAGGCCCACTACAAAGCTAATCATTGACTGAGTCATGGCAGCCTCCTTGCTGGGTTGCAACCATACTTGCATTGTAGGCGTTGCGGTGGCGACAGGCCCGACAAGCACTCGGGTGCCAGGGCGTCACAATGGTAGCCTCCGCGACCTCTCCGACGTTAGAGATGAGTCGTGTAGGGCGCGCGAGATCTCCGACCTTTCGAGCAAACCATTGCAGTGATGCTGAGAGTCGCGATTGATGAAATCCGGTTACACATTGGTTACACGGACTCCAGAAAGCGAAAAGCCCAGCGGCTAGGGCTGGGCTAAATGCTTGAATTCTTTGGGGTGGCTGATGGGACTCGAACCCACGACGACAGGAATCACAATCCTGGCTATAAAATCAACAAAATCATTAGGTTAGCGCGTTTCTTTGGAATTTGACATTGCGCCACACCATTGGCGTATATGAGCCGTTTTTGCCATCTTCCAAAATTTTGCCGCCCCCGCGAGTGGCCGATATGCTGTGTATCCATACAGGAATCGGGCACCCTTGCTGCAAAACCTCAACAATCCTTACGGAACGTCTCACCGTCGCCGCGCATGTGAATGCCGGGGCGGAGATCCGCCTGGCACAACAAGCATCATTGAGGTGGCTTCTAGGCACGGTCGAGCGGCGCGGACGATGACCTGGGTGACGACCGATCACACGGCGATCGGCTCTACCGCCGGCAGCGCCTCGATGACCCCTGCTAGCTTATGATCAAGCGTGTTGATTACCGGCAACTCCGGCTTGCCGATACCGATGAGCGGCGCGGCCGGCGGCCAGCCCGGCGGTAGGATCGGCACGATATCCAGACCCTTCCGATAGAGCTTCACCTGCACATTCGCGAGCAGCTCGACCACGCTGGTCTCGGGGCTCACGCAGGGCGCTTCGAAGCCATATACGGCGGCCGGAGGGTTCCCTGAGATCGTCATCTCGATCGCAGCCATCAGCGCCAACGCACCGCCGAGGCTATGCCCGACGAGCGTAACCGGCTTTCCGTCGATCGCGGCGAGCACGCCTACCCCAATCGCCTTCCAGGCCCGCCAGAAGCCCCCGTGCACCTTTCCCGCGCCCGGGACGTCGACTAGCTCGATATCGAAGTCCGTTAGCCAACTTTCTTCGTCATCGGAGCCGCGGAAGGCTATGACGAGGCCGGCCGCCGTCTGCCGGACGATCGCGCGCGAGGCGCTATCTGCTTTGCCGATGTCCGGCGCCGCGTTATATGCCTCTTGCGCGAGCAGCGCATAGTCGCGCGGCGTCATTTCAGCGGTTCGCCGGCGAGCGGCGTTGATGCGGCAGCGGGCGCAGACGCAACTGAAGCGCCCGAGGCCGGAGCGGTGGTTGCCGCGACGGACGGCGCCAAACTGATCGCCACGTTGAACGCGAGCATGCCGGTATCAATCGCCGCATCAGCCGTTTTGATCTTGTCCGGCGACAGCGATGACGAATCGACGAGCGACTTGACGAGCGGAAGCGTCGCATTGACGAGCGTCTGGAGATCGGGCTTCCCGATGGTCGCGCCCGCCGAACATGCCTTTCCGATGGCCGGCTGGATCGTCTTCGTAAGCGTATCGGCCGCGCCGCCGGTGAATACGCCGTCACCTTGCAGAATGGCGATTTCGCCTTTGGCGCCCCCGCACGCAATCGCGACCTGTTGCTGGAAGGTCAACGTCGGCGCGGTGCCGCCGCACGCGGAAAGAGCGACCGCGACAATTCCTGCCGCGAGCAGCATGAGCTTCTTCATTTGGGAATCCCTACTTGGAAAGTTTGATGACGGCCGTCGCGGCGTTCGATACGGCGCCGGCAACGGCCGTGGTTGTGGCGCCTTCGGCTTTGATCGGGGCGGTGGCGCCAACGCCCGTTTCCGTGAAATGAACCGTGACCGCGCCGCCAGGTTGCTCGGCGAGGTCGAATTGCAGGGACGAGATGTCCTTGCTGTTAGTCGCATCCGCGCGACAGCAGACCATCCGACCGAGCGCGGGCTCGTAGAACGGCGAGACCGAGTAGTGCGCGGTGCCGGCGCATCCAGCGAGCGCGATCACGCCGGCGCAGGCGAGCGCGGCGCGGATCATTGCTGCGGCGGCTTATTGTTCGACGTCGCGGCATGCCACACGCCGAGACCGGTCAGGACCGACCCGAGTGCGGCAATGAAGCCGTCGACGGGCGTTTTTCCGGTGAAGGCGAAGGCGCCCCAGATTGCGATGACGACGCCAGCGGCGATCATCTTTTGCGTGTTTGCGTTCATAGGTGCTCCGGATCGTGGTGAATGACTTCGGTTGGCGAGAACTGCTCACCGTCCTCGAGGTACCGCTGCATGATCCACAGGCTGAATGGCATGCTGTGGATGCCAGCGTCTTTGCCTGTGTGGTGCTCTTTGCACAGCAGGACGCCCTGCGCTTCCATGTCGTCGACGAATGAATACGGGTTCGACGGATCGAATTTCGACCAATCCCAATGCGGGTAGTCAGCCTTCACGCGATCCCATCGAATCTTTCCTTCGGCGAAGCTGCGCTCGACGCCGAAGTGATGCGCCTCGAGCGGCGTGCCGAGCTCGGTCTCGGTCTGTCCGCAGATCCAGCAGCGGCCCGGCTCGTCGCGCGGGATCATGATGGCCGGCTCGGCCTTCTCGAAGAGCGCTTTCTTCGTATGCTTGAAAAGCGGTGTCGTCACGCGATCGGCGTGCTCCGGCGTGACGACGTCGACGGATAACGTCTCGCGCAGTTCGTGTTCTTGTGTCATGGCTCAGAAATGAAAAACCCGGCCGGAGCCGGGTTCAGTGAGTGAGGAGGCAGGGTTGCAGTAGAGTGGCGAGCCGTTCTCGCTCGGCCCTGATGTCGGGCAACTCGTGCTTTCGCATCAGCATCAAATGGGATCCGAACGAAGCGCGGATGCGCGAGGTCTCGTCGCGCTTGTCGAGTTCAAGCATTGCCCGCCAGTGGGCGCGCTCGGCATCAGTGATGCGGGCGTAGCCGTCACGGATCAGTTCATCAATCTGCTCGTCGCACCAAACGGCGAACTCAATGTCTAGCCATTGGGCGAACCGAACCGCTAGTTTCGGGTGCATCCACGTGCCGCTATTGCGCTTGGCTCGAATAAGTGCAGTTCTCTCACTTATTCCGCGAGCAGCAGAAAGAGCCGTGATGTAACGCTTTGTCTCGAGCAGGCGCAGCCAGTCGACGGGGCGCTTGCCGAATTTCGCAGCAGCCGCGGTGGCGTCAAACCAACCGTCATCGGTGAAGCGGACTTCGAGCCCTTGAAAGGTTGCATGGACAATGTGTTGCATGGGAATCTCCCGCAGATCCCGGTGATGAGGGACCGCGGCAACGCGCCCGGGAAGCGCGCTTTCGGCCGGCCGACCTAGCCGCGGTCTTGAAACGAAAAAGCCCGCTCAACGGCGGGCGCGGAATGCAGGCACGGAGGGGCGAAACGGCCGTCAGATAAGGATCCTCGGCGGGCACCGAGCCCCGTTAGGCGATGCCGAGCGCGACCTTCGCCGCGGCATACCGTGCTTGTCGATCGGCGAGCCCATTCGTGCCGCCGTTGATACGCTTCGTGAGTTCGATGAAATCGCCGGCGAGCGCCAACGGCGTGAGCTTCTTGTTCCACCAGAACCAAGCCGCCGACATTGCGGCGTGCCCCGGCTGTTCGAGCAGCTCGGGATGGCTCAATAGGTCGAGGTCGAGCGCGACAGCCGCGATCGCGTAATTGGCTCGACCGGTGATCTGGATAAGCCCGCGGCCACAGAAGAATCGGCCATCGCCCGGCTGTGTGTTGCCCAGCTCCTTCGCCTTCTCGGATGGCGGCTCATAGGCACGCTGCGCGATCGTCGGGCCCCACAGTTCCTTCGTGAATACCAAGCGCTCGGACTCGTGGCCGATCTGCGCGAGGAACGCGGCGACATCGAGCGGCTCCGCGATGCTGTAGTGGTCGCATGCGGCCTGAATGAATGGCGTGAAGAGCGCGGCACGCGACGGCGACGCGCCGCACCCGGCGCTGATGATTTGAGGCGTGAGATTCACGATTGTCCCGGCCACTTACCGTGCGCCAGCCCCCAGATCGCTGCGACCGCCGCGATGAATGGGCCGAACCAGACTACGACTCGTCGAAGTACGCGACCAGTCGCCGCGAAGAAACCGATCCCCGACTTCGCCATCTTCAGGATGGCCAGCAGCTCGTCGATGCTCGATGCGATGCCTTCCGTGCGAGCATCCTGCTGCCGCAAATGCTCCAGGACAGCCTGGTTATTCGCATCCATCTGCTGATCGAGGCCATTCATTCGTTGCTCCAAACGCGAGAACCGGCGCTCCCCCGCTTTGAAGCGTTCCTCAGTGTTCGCGCGCGACGGCGCAGCCTTCATCTCGGACATGCATACCCCGGAAAAGGAAGAAGCTGCTCGAGGCGGCTTCCGAAACGAAAAAACCGCCCGGAGGCGGTTTGGTCATTGCTAACTTCAGCGCTTTGTCGTCAGTCCGTTCGCAACGCAGCGGCTGTATTCACTTCGGCGATCGGCACGGCTTTTTCTCTTGGTCCGCGTCTCATAATGAGGTCGATCGAGTCCGCAAGAAGACGACCGAACTGCATGCAAGGCTTTTCGACTGCGTACCACGAGAGCATTGCACACAGCAGTGACAGCAGGAACGTGAACGTCTGGTGAGCATATAAGACCGAATGCGGCATCACCTGGGCGAGACATTGCTGAATCGGCCATGCGAAGACATAGACGCCGTAGGAGAAATCGCCCGGCAATCGCAGCTTGCGAAGGGCCGGAAGCGTCATCGCCCAAAGACAAGCAACCAGGAACGCAGCCCAGAAGGCATAGCGAAACCCAGGGCCATCGATGCACATGGCGGCAATCAGGGCGCAGCCGATAACCAATTTCGCATCGATGGCGATACTGTTCTTATGAACAGCGAACAGCGCTCCGAAAGCGAAGAATCCCGGCAAATAGCCGGCGACGTTCACGTTGCTTAGACTAATGAAAGTAATGTTGTTCGGAAAAACAAATGACTCCGCCATCACAGCCACAAGGAAAACCGTGGAGACAACCTTGTGCTTGAACAAGCCTAACATCCCAAGCGCGAGTAAAAGGATGTACATCGCCAACTCATATCGAATGGTCCAGATGGCACCATTCGTGTATTTGATAGGGTTGCTCGAAAACAGCCCAGGGATCAAGTACTCACGATACGGAGCCAAAAACACCGCCGTGAAGGTCTCAGTATTTGAGAAGTATTGCGCCAGTGGGATGCTCGAAAAAACTGGTCCTATCACAAAGATGCAAAAGGTCGCGCTCAGCAGAAGGGCGGGGAAAATCCGAAAAAATCGGGCCAACGCGAAGCGGATCGGGGACTGCCTTGTCAGCCAGCTATTGGTGACCAAAATCCCACTAAGAAAGAAGAAGAACTTCACGCCTAGCGGGCCTGCTTGATCAAAGCCCAAAAATGATCCGATTGGCTCCTGCACCCCAAGGTGTGGCGCAAGCCCATATGAATGCGTCCAGAGCACCGCGAACGCGGCCAACAGCCGCATCAGATCAGCATTGTTGTTTTCGCGCCGCAGCGCCTCAGCCAGTATCATTTTTTTGATTTCCATGTCGGCAGCCTCGCCCCCGAGACTGAACCCCAAGACGACGAGCATTATATTCCCTTGGGGAGCCGAACTGGAATTTGATGGAAGAGGCGTTAGCTGTTCGTTCCGTAGTCGTTCACCCAATCGACGCCTGGCGTATTTCCGCCGCCGCTGGTCAATCTGATGCACGTCGAGAGAACCTTTCCTGTAGTTTGAGAGTACTGAGGCGGCACGCACTCAAACCTGTCTCCGGCCGCCCACATTCCAAGCCCCGGATTTTGCGGACCCTGCATCAACCCCGTAATGTGCCGTTTCGGGATCGCCGCATCGATCGTCACCGGCGGGCTTGCATAGCCGGTCCAATCGCCACCCCTCACCTCTGTGCCCGCACCAAATGTCACGGCGGCGTTTGGCTCGTTACGGAATGCCCGGGCGTTGTTTCCGTCGTATGGAGCCTCGACAATGTAGTGCGTGTTGACCTGAGAAATATTCGACCGATTTCCCGAATGCGCCTGGACGGGAAACGCTGTGCTCCCCGGAACCGAATAATATGCTTTGGTCCGCACGTCTGTACGCACCAATTGGCTCGTGCGCGCGACGGCTACCGAATAATCGTTCCCGATCACCTCGAAATCGGAATCTAGCACCATATCGCCCATGCCGATTGCGACGCCCACGGAGACGGTGGAAACCCTCCACTTAGCGCGCACATTCTGGCAAAAATCATGGCTGACTCCTTGCCCGCGCGTGCCAGCTGCATATTTCATATGACCTATCGCGATGTCGACGTCTGCGCAATTGACGAAAGGGGCCGGGCCAAGCGCGGGCGTTTGACTAGGATCGGGTAGCGTCGGGTCCGCTATACCGGTCCGCAACACGCGGATACTGCCAAATTCGATTCCGTAGCAGTTCCAATCGCGGGAGGCGTTATTGCCGCTAATCGACTTGCCGATGACACCGACGCCAGCCGTCCCGGCCGTCGTCACCTGCAGGTCGTGCACCTTGAAATCTGTCACGCTCTGATAGCCGTAATCGGGCTCAATGTCTAAGCCGCCCGGTTGCGTAGCCCCACCAACGACGCCACCTACGCCGATCGATACGAGCCGCCCAATGCTGCCGGTCGTGCAGGCGACGACCGAGATCGCATTGCGTCCATCGTCTGCACTGTTCACGACGGCCCCATCGCCGATGGTGACATTTTGCGGGTTCGAGCTGCTTGCCTGCCAATCGGCTTGACCCAGGTAAATCGCATCGCCGCGGACCTCTTTGACGCGCCAACCATTTTCGATGCGCAGGTTCGTCGCACCAGCTACCCCGATCGGTATCACGTGCTCGTTATCGGCCATATTGAGCCTGTTGCCGTGAATCATCATGTTTTCGAGCGTGACCTCATCGGCCTGCCCGATGACGATCCCAGTCCAGCAGCCCCCGAAGTTCTTCGGTGTCGTCACACCAGGGGACGCGATATTTGATGGCAATTGCGTATAGCCCTGCCAGCGCAGCCGCGTGCCGTTATAGCTCGAGTCGAGAAGGATGCCTCCGAACACATACATCTGCCCGGGCGGCGGATCGAGCACGAGAATCATGCCGCGATTGGTGTATGCCCATTGCGCGACGTTTGCCGATTGGTCGCTGCCGGTCGGAATACCGCTGGCTGATAGATAGACTTCACGTGGCATGCTTATGCCTCCTTGGGAGGGAAAAATTTATTGCCATCGAACGTCCAACCTGGCGATGGCTGCGGCGAGAGGGGCGTTATATCGACTAGTTGCGCGACGATATCGGCGGTGAAGCGGCGTTCAATCGGCACCTCATCGCCGCACTTAAACTCGAACTCGCATTCTGGGGGAGAGTCGATGTCATATATGGCTGGGGAGATAAGCTCGACCACAAAACCGCCAACGATGCGTGCGTAGGAGTGCATATAGAGTTCCTTATGCGTATTCATGGACGATGATTGCACCCGGACCACCGGCGCCCCCGTTTTGTGCGGGAGTGCTGCCCCCCGCAAGCGCTCCGCCACCACCACCGCCCGCTGACGCGGAAGCCGTTCCAGTGGTTGATTGCGTTGCAAGGGAATAGCCACCCATGCCGAATGCGGATGCCCCTCCGGCACCCGAGACAAAGCTCGACGTATTTGTGCCGATGCCGGCCGTTCCTTGGCCACCCATGGCGTTGATGATGTTCCCGTTTGACCCCACTCCACCAAGGGTGCCGATTGACGCAAATGGAGGTACCTGCGCGGTATTTGCACTGGTTCCTCCCGCGCCCCCAGTTGCAGATAGCAGCGAACCGAAAGAGGACGTGCCGCCATTCGGTGAGCCGGTTGTGCCACCCGCTCCAATGGTGATCGTGACGCCGCTGAAACCAGAGGTGAGATAGCTTTTAGCGTATCCGCCTGCGCCCCCGCCGCCTCCAACCGCAATTTGGGTCCCGCTCGTACTCACAGTGCTAGCGCCGAGGCCACCACCTCCTACTACTTCGACAATGATTCTTGTCGTCCCGACCGCTGGCGTGTAGGTTGTCGAGCCCGGTGCTACGAAATGCTGGACGTTGAGCAGACGCCCCGTAGCCTGTCCCAGTTGCATCGAATGCTGTGATGCGGTCGCGGGGGCGACTTGTTTAGGCGCGCCAGAACAGAACAGAAGCACATACGAGCCCGCGCCGGAGGCGAGCGTCGGGTTCCAATAAATCAACGCATTGCCGTTAGCGACGACTTCGCCGCCTTGCAGAGCAAGGTGCGCGCCGCCGACCAGTGGTTCAGCGGTACCGGTCGCATTGAGCGTCGACGCGCCGGTATTGGCGGTCTTGATCTTCACCCAAAACGGCGCCCATGGGACTGGAGCCGAGAGCGCCGGCGTGAACGCCACGACGTATGCATTCGCAGCGCCAGTATCGACTCCAACGTTTGTCGTCCCCCCTTGGAGCATTGTTTGAATCGCAGTCAGCAACTGATTCCACTTCGTGCGGTCGGGCGTCAATCCAGCGGCGAGGATGACGTTGTAGATTTCATCCTGGATGGTATTGAAGGCATATGCCGGCCACAGCGTCGCTGGCACTCCTGTGGCGGGGTTACCGTCGGTTGCGTATCCGGGAGTGCCTGTCGCTGGCGCGGTGTCCGCATGCGCCACATCGACGCTGTTTGGCGCGATCAATCGGTCCATGAATCCCTCAAGAGTATGAAAAGAGCACGGTTGTATGAGCTGGTGCGTAGGCTTTCAGCTCGCACTGCAGTACGTTGTTGCCCCAGTTGGCGAAGGGAGCACCGAACGAGCCTCCGAACTGGAAGCTGTTGACGGTGAACGTCGGGGCGTTGACTTGCCACGCGAACGCCCATGCGACGCCGCCGAATGCCCTTCCAAACGGCCGGCCGAATCTCGACGGTGCGAACTGGGTGATCGTGATCGTGTAGCCGAGGGCGGCCGCGACGGCAGTGAAATATGAAATCGACTGGCCACCGGTAGCGATGAGCCTCGAGACGGCCTGATTGCGGCGCTGCTGTGTCGTCGGCGCTGCACCCGCGCAGGGATCTGGCAGCCCTAAAGACGCCTCCCATTCGGGGAGCAGTTCATATGTCGAGCCCGGAAAGCCGTCGCTGATGACGTTGTTTGCTCGAGCGGTCAGACGCGTATATGTCGGAGCGCAGCCTGCGAGCGTTCTGCTTTGAATCGCGTCTGCGTCACGCGGCCACACCCGGCCACGCGGCATCAATGCCTGGAGCGCGGCGAGAAAATCCGCGTCGATTAGTTGAGGAGCGGCCATGGATCAGCTGTACGTCACGGTGCCTAACACCGGTAGCGCGCCGAAGCTGCCGGTGATGTTGTCGGGATATGGCGTCGTGACGCCGTTGATCACGCCCGTAATCGACTCGATAACAAATCCCGCCGTGCCAGGCACTGTGGCGATTGCCGTGTTGATATCGGATCGATTAATCGTTCCCGCTCGAGGATCGCCATTGCGAAAAAAGACATCCGTGATCTCATTCGCTATTGCCGCGCGCGTGGTCGTCGAAGCCGTGGCGAGGCCGCTGATCACGAATGAGAGCGTGTTTCTGATAGGCGCACATGCGTATACCAGCGCGGTCACGGGCTCAAGCGTCACTAATGCGTCGGCCACAACCAACTGATCGCCGGTGGCGGGTGTATCCCGCGGCAGGCCGCCCGGCCCCTGGTCAAACTGCGAGACGCCGTTCGTACCCTGTGGAAAGCCGCCGTTATTGACTTGCGCCTCGTCGAGCATCACATAGACAACGACCGTGCCGGCCCCGAATCCATTCGGAGCGCACCACGCGCGGGTCACACCCGAGACTTTGAGCGCCCATTCAACGTAGTCGCTCCGGTTGCCTCCCTGAGGCGGATTTTGATACGCATCAAGCACGCGTGCGCGGTACTCTTCCTGATCCTCAATGTCCGCCCCTGACGAGACGATTCCCGTCACGCTGCCCGTCGATTGAATTCCGTCCACGGCAACGCCGAGCGAGACCACAGTGCCAACGTCTGCGTTGCCGGCTGCGCCCGCGACGTTAGCAACGATCGTCACAGAAACGGACGTGCCGACAACAATGGCCGTGCCCGAACTCATATAAGGCACGCCGTCACTACGATCAACCGGCGTGCCGTCGTCGAGAGTCTTTCCCGCCACACCAGTGAAAGCCGCAGTCAAGATGGCTTTACTCGCATCCTTTCGATAGACCTTCTTCAGCGCACCCCAAGCTTCGAGAAACTCACCTTCGGCTGTAAAGGGATTGGTCTGTTTCGAGATCCAGTCGAGATAACCATATTCCTCGTTGGTCATGCCGGACAGCACGACGCCGATAATCTTCAGCGCCGCATAGCGCAGCAACGGATCCGATCCCTCCAGCGCCGCCGAAATGTCGGCGAGCGCGTCAGAGCGGATCTGCGCGAGTGTTTTTCGAGCGTATGGCATGTCAGACGATCTGTTTCCAGGCCCATGCGTAGCTGAGCGACGCTATCGTGGTGCCGTCTTGGTTGTAGAGGATGACCTGCAGGCCGAGAAAAGATGTACGCACCCATTGGGCAAATACGTCGATGCGCGCCGCCACGCCGTCGTCGATGAACCACTCGAGCGCCTCCTTTGCATAGTCGACGGCGTTGTTTAGCGTCTCCTGCGTCTGCTTGGCTCGAGAGAGCAGCCACAGGCGCGAACCGATCGGCCGGTCCTCGCCGAGGTCGCCCCACCAGCCTCGCGGGTCGTCGGTGCCGTCCGGAATCACGTCGTCGGGATTAGCGGTGCGATCGGTGAACAGACTGATGAGCGTAGCGCTCGCAAGATCGTTGCCGGTGACGAGCACAGGGCCCGACAGTTGCCAGTCGCCGCGGCTGTTGTCGACGTCCCAAATGAGCGAAATATCGGGCATCGGTTATTCCTGTTGCGTCGGAACTTCGGACGAGACCGTGCTCGTTCCACCCTGCACGTTCTTGACCTCGTGATGATGGCTGTCAAAGATTTCTCGATCGCCGACCATGCTTCGGCCGGTCGTATCGCAGTTGTCGGTGATGTCCCCCGTGCTTTCGATCGGCGCTTCGACTCGAAGTCTCGTCAGATTCGTCATCCGGATCGGGTTGCCGCCGCCATTAATGACGATCCCGCTTGCCGTCAGGTAGATCGATTGCCCAATGTTGTCGTGAATCGCCACCTCACCGGTCGCCAGCTGCTTCATGCGGTATTTGGCGTTGCCCGTCGCGATCACGACGCCATTCGAACGATCACCGCCGGCGAATGCCACCACAGCGTCGGAGTCTTCGGGCGGGTTCGACGTGAGCCCGTACTCCGCGCAGCGCGGCAGGTTGTCGATGGTCTGCAGCGGATTGAACTTCACCTGCATGAACTGGATGCCGGCGTTGTCATTCACAAGCTTTACAAGGCCTTGCGCAAGTGCGCTCATCACTCGCCTCGCGGTGCGATCGAGATAGGCCTTCATGGAGCGTTCGGGGCGCCGAGCACGACGTCTGGTGAAAGAGGTTGCAGAATCGTAGGTTCCGGTTTGAACGCATCCGGCGGCATCAGCAGCACATCAGCGTGCGTGCCGTGCTCATCGAGCGTATAGGTCACCTCGGAAATGAGCATGAACGTCTCGTCGGGGATTTTTAGGAACGGCAGCGTTACAGGCACGAGCGTGTTCGGCGTCCATAGCAGCCCATCGCCGTCGCGCCAGCTATCAGTCACGACTCGGACTGCCTGAGATCGCCCCGCGCGCCGCGCCGCTTCCCAGTTCGCCCGCTCTTGCGCAATGTTCCGGCCGGCTTGCACCTGCTCCGAAACGATGTATAGCTTGCGGTGGCGCCCGACCGTCGCATCTTGCGCAGTGGCAACCGGGACGAGATTGACGCCGGCGTCGCCCATGGTCTGCATGGTCAACAGGTAGCAATCGATCTCGGAATATCTGAGATCAGCGCCCCATTCGAAATCGGCCTCCTCGACGTTTTGCCCTTCTGTAAAGCCCGAGGCATGCGCATCGACGCCGCCGCGGGCAAGCCTGAGGCTTCCGTCCGGCAAGTCATATGCGAGCAACCCTGCATAGCGCGCGATGCGCTCAATGACCTCGAACGGCGTCTCGCCGATCATCAAATTGAATTGCGGGATGCTCGGCCCGTTATTTCCATCGCTGGTCACGTTGATGCCGTAGGGCGCAGCGAGCTTCTGTGCGATCTGAAGCGCGTTCGAACCGCTGATCTGGCCACCGTCCCATTCCGCGCTGCAGTCGACCAGATCCTCACATTTGCCACGACCCGCGACGCGAATTCGATGGAAATCTCGACCAAAACCCGGGTGGACGCGGTCGACATATCCGGTAATCGCCACATCTCCGCCGAGCGCGACCTGACAGGCCTGCCCCGGAATAGCGCTCACCTGGCTCAGGTCGCCGGGGTACAGGTCGGTCATTTCGATATCGAAATCGCTCGGAAGGCGTTCGATACCTCGAGTGACGCGTATTTTTGTCCAGCCGGACACGCTCACGCCGTCCATTACCAGAGTCAGGTCGTCTGCCATGGTCAGGACGAAAGCGCGCGGAAGCTAAGGGGCATGAAAGCCGGGTGGATCGGGTCGACCTGAGCGACGAGCTCGTCGGCGCGTCCTGCATCCCGGTATAGGCGATGAGCGAGCACTAAAGCCGGCAGTCCCGCCTTCATGCTGAACGTCTTAACCGAAGCCAGACCGGCGCCCCGCTTGTTCAAATCCTGGACGACAGCTGCGCGCAGCGATCGGAGCGCCCCGTATGTCCCGTCTTCCCCTTGGTTTCCTGCCACCTCGATCTCGCTATCGATGAGCGCAGCCAAGGCGTCGCGCATCGCCGCAGCATCGTCCGCGGATGTCGGCTGATATTGCGATGCTGCCAGCGCCGCAGATCCAATTGCGGCCCGCCGAAACAAATCACCACACGCAGATTGCATCGTTGCCATTCCGACGCCGATCACCGACGAAGTGGTAGGAGTTGCCGGCTGGAAGGTGGCCAGCGAGGTCAACAGCCGAATCGCATCCGCCGGCGCCGGCGCGGCCGCGAATACGGCGCTTGCAACGCCCTGCGCCGCCGTGGCGAAAGCCGCCGTCGAATTCGTACCGAGCGCGGCCGCTGCCGTCGCGAGTGTGCTGGCCGCAGTCGAAACTGCGGTGCGCGCCTGTGTCGCCTGCTCGATGAGATCGTCAACAGTGAGCGATGACGCCCGTGGGCCGCCGGGATACTTGCTGAAGGTAGGCACCGTCGCGCTCCCGGCAAATCGGCCGAAGGCGCCTGGCAGGTTAAAGACAAGTCGAACCAGGTTCCGGGCATCGCCCACGATGTTTTTCGCATTCGTGTACCACGACAGCGCGGTGTTCACCGCCATGCCAACGACTGCGGCACCGTAGGACAGGGTATTGAGTACGCGGGAGGCGAAATCGGCTGCTGCGGACAAGCCAAGCGCGTTGACCGCCGATGCGATGAGGTTCGTGGTCGCATTCGCAGCAGTCGGGAAAACCCTTTCACCGCTCTCGACGAAATCGAACTGGAGCTCGAAATAGCGCGCTTTGTCCCAGCGTTCGATCACTCTGAATTCCATCAGGCTGACAGTGCGACGCCCATATGTCGGATGCACGAGCTCGCCGGTATCCTCCGTCTCGCACAACTTGATCATGACGTCGCGCTTCTGGATGACGTCATCCCCCACGATGTAACCGGTCACCTGAAACCGGCGAGCCGCGCGGCCCATGTCCTCTGACCATGGCGTGTCTCGCTTCGGATATTCATGGAGCGCATTGCGCCGGCCAAAGGTGCCGTCCGCACCGAGTGAGACAAATTGCATGCCGCGAAACGACGCCGGCCGCAGCTGCTCGAAATAGCTGCCGATGGAACCACCCAGGCGTGCCGACAGTGATTGGGCGAGATTGGAAATGCCAGACATGCTGCCCAGCACTGCGCCCGCGCCGCCGCCAATATTCATGTTGCTGCTCCGAGATCCATGGTCGAACCAGTGCGCACGTTGGTATCGACGTTGCGCGACGAGCTCACGGACGTGCGCGTGCCGTGCGGCGCGCCTTTCAAGTGGATATCCACTTTCACGATCGATTCGCCCTGGCTCAGGGACGCCTGGGTATCACCCTGATATGGCTGATTCGCCGGCGCGACGGGAGCGCCTGATTGCCCGTATAGGCCGCTTAGGCGGCTTGCTAACTGAGCGCGGCTAGCTGCCTCGGCGTCGGCCGCCTGCGGCCGCTCATAGAGGCGAGAAACGACGCTGGCGGCTTGCTCGGGCGTGCTCGCGTTGGCGAGCGCCGCGCCAGCCTGTTTTTCACCGCCTTGCTTCAGCTCGTAATCCACGAAGCCGAGCTGCTGCTCGAGCGTAGAGTTTCCGATCCAGTTTCCGGCCCACTTCCGGAACGCCTCTTGCCGATCCTTATGCCATTGGGCAATCCCGTAAGCCTGTCCATTGTCGCCCTCGGCAGCAGGGTCGACTTTGCTTTCCATCTGCAGGTTGGCTGCAATGCCGAGAGCCTGCGCATGGGACCAGCCCCGTGATTCAAAGAATTGCACTGCGGACGTTGTGTTGCCGTTGACGCCCGCCGCCAGTTCGGCGTTTGTGCTTGGCCCATTGCCTCGCAGGGCGTTCCCCATCCTCTCGAACCCATCACCGATGCTCGAGGTCGTTCGTCCGACTTTCTGCAGCAGCTCGTAAGCGCGCGAGATGAGGTCAAAGAACTCGCTCACGCCCTTCTTCGCCTTTTCCCAGTCGAAGCTCTTCACCTCGTCGGAAAGCCAGTGCACCGCGCCTGCCACGCCATCGATGAGCTTCTGTTTGTTTTCCGGCACCGCGAGCCATTCAGTCATCAACTGAATCGCCGGCTGCAGCACCGGGATGAGCGCATTGCCAAGCGAGTTGCGGAGCGATTCCACCGAGATCTCGAGCTTGGAAATATTCTGGGCATATTCGTCGGCTTGCCGGATCGCCTGACCGTCCATCGCCGCATGCAGGTTATCGAACTCCCGCACCAATTCCTGGATCGCAGCCGGACCCTTCATGAGCAGCGGCAGTAACGACTCAACTCCGAATGCCTGCGCAATCTGCCGTGCCGATTGCACCGTCCCGCCTGCCCGCATATTCGACTGGATCGCCTTTGACACGTCGAGCAGTGCCCGCGAGGTGTCGACTGCGCCGTCGGCGGTCTTATGCAGGCCGATTCGCCACGCGCTCATGAGTGCCAGCGCCTCGGGCGCGCGCCCGTTGACCGCGCCCTGCATCGTATCGCCGAGCTGCGCCAAGGAAGCGTCCATGCTTTCCGTCGTCAGCCCCGCCAGCCTGGCGGCACCGCGATATTGCTGCAGCTCATTGGTGTTGACACCAAGCAGCGACGACGTGCGATCGAGCTCCTGGCCCGCGCGCCCCCACCCAGTAATAATCGCCCCCAGCCCCGCGACGGTGCCGAGGCCACCGAGCAAGCCGAGTGGCGTCGCCTTCAAAAACAATTTGCTCGCCAGCGAGCCAGCTGCTCGAGCCGCGCCCATTAGTCCCCGCGTCAGACGCGACAAACCAGTTTCTCGGCTAAGCGAGCCGAGCGATTTGGCGAGGTCGGTGACCGGCGCGACCGTGCTAGCGATCGAACCCTTGACCTTCCGCACGGTAGACGTCGCGCGGTCGACGGCAGTGATGACGAACTGAATCTTATTGGCCATAGGGTTTTTCAGTGGCGCTGCGGATGCGATGCGCTTCAGTCAGATGCCACTCTGTTTCGGGCCAAGTCATCGCCCAGATGGCGGAGGGGGGAACGTTCCAGAAGTGGGCAGCATCGGCGATGCATTGCTCCCACCCATCCGGCACATAAGTCGCATCGGCGGCGATCAGTCGTCCGAGCCTGGCCGCCGCCCGATCTGAAAACCGTTGAAGTAGCCGACGGCCGTCAGAAAGTCGCGCGCGCACATCGCGCGGACCGTTTTCTTGGGCACCTTGGCGACATCGGAAATCAGGGCGATCGAAGCCGCGAACGGGCCGCCCGCTGCGCGAGCCTTGCGCCGTTGCTGGTTAGTAGGCTCGCAAAGGTCCAGTGAAGCCGCGTTGAGGCCCGTGTCATCGTCCGTGAGCTTCACGGCGTGCTGCAGCTGCAGCGTCATCTCGTCTTCGCTGCGCTTGTCCTGGTCGCTCACGCCGTCGGCGAAGGCCGCGAAATAGTCTTCGGCTTCGTCCAGCTGGCTGCCAAACATCTGGTCGACTGCGTCGATCGGCACGCCAGAAATCAGCGCGATCAGGGCGACGAGAAAGCCGCACTTACCCGCGTTTTTCTCCGCCGTTTCATAGTCGCCGGCCACCGGCTCGCGCAACGTGACCGATTCGTACGTCTTGGCGCCTTCGCCGGCGCCGACGGCGATCGGCTTGCGAAACGTGATCGTCTTCGTGGAATCCATCTATCAATGCTCCGAGACGCTCGGACCTTCCCACGTGACCGGCACGGTCGCATCCTCCGCTTTCGCGCCCTGAGGATCGACAGTCCACATATTCCGGCCAATGATAGTCTTGCCATTCGCAAGCTCAACGGTCACGGTGACGTTATCCATTGCGTTGATCGCCGCCAACGTCAACCCGCCCATATCACGCAGAGTTGCCTTGATCTGACCGGCCTTCGGCTTTTCGCTGAAGCCGTCGACGCCGGATTGTCCGGCTAGCGTCTCACGCGTAACGCTGCTCGGGTCATACTCGAAGTCACCTGCAACAGCGTATGAGGTGCCGTCGACAGCGAGATATGCCGTCCCCGCAATGCGGTTCGTGGTATTCGACATTTATGAACTCACAAAAAAGTGGGCGCCCGAAGGCGACCAATGCCGGCGGAAAAACTGCTTATTGCAGGCGGAACTGAGCGAGCAGCGCGAAGATCCGCAAACCGTCGATCAGGACGCCATCCCACAGCTCATTCACCCGGCTCGGGTTCTGCGCATCCTGCTCGACGATCAGGCCAGCTGCGAACGCTTCACTGTTCTGCACGTATCCTTCGAACTCCATCGCCTGATACTCGGCGATCTGGTCCGCGCGGATCATATTGGGCGTGACGATGTTCGCGCCCGGCGCGAACCGCGTGCCATTGGCCGCCAGTTTCTTGCGAGCGTATTTGCTCGTGACGACGCCCTTCAGGCGCCGGATCACGTACATCAGCAGGAACATCGTCTCGACCTGCAGGTAGCTGTTGTCCGGCTGGCCGAAGCCGTTCTTCTGGTAGGTCGTGATCAGATTCTCGATCGCGACGGTGCCATCATCGGCAACCGTAAATGTCGAGATGCCGTCGAAAAGCAGCGTGTTGCGGTCGGTCAGCGCAAAGCGCGACGCCACCGGCGGGGCTAGGAATGTCGACAGCGCGACGGTTTGCAGCGGCAGCCCCGGATCGGCACGCAGTGCGACCGCGGCTGCGCCACAGAGATCAGCCGCACCAATCCAGGCCGGCGATGGCGAGCCGTTGAAGCCCATGACCGTTCCGTGCTGGTCGTTTCGCGTAACACCGAAGGTTGTGAGTCCCCCAACTGTGCCGCGATAAAACGCGAAATAGTGCCCATAGATGCCCTGCGACCACGCCCAGCGCCCGTTCTGGTCGTTGAGAAACGCCTTCAGCGCGTCCAGCGACGTCGCGTCGGTATAGGGCATCGCAACGAAGTCGAACGGCATGTCGGCGAGGTTCGCCAGCCCGGTCGTGAGAACCGGATTGACGAGCCCCCCGCTCATCGCGGTGATCGTGAACGCGAGACCGGCCGGCGTCACCTCCCCGTTAGCCGTGCCCCGATAGTTGACGCTGATATCGATGTCGTTGCCCGCGAGGCCCTTATTCTTCGCTGTGAAGTTCACCTTGCTCGGCGTCGTGCCGTCAACAGCTGCCGTTGCCGGCAAGTCCGTGGCCGCGTTGACTGTCGCTGCCAACGCGGTGGCGATCTGTGCGAGGGTGAGCGACGAATTGACCGTTTGGGTGACGAGCTGACCGCCGAGATAGAGAAATAGCACCCCGGTTGCGCTCGCCATCGCGGTGAAGTTGATCGAGCCAGTGGCCGCAACGGCGCTCGCATCATCCGCCAGCGGCAAGTACCAGACCTCGCCGAAACTATCGCTGTTGCGATATGCCGCGGTCATCAGGGCGAGCATGGAGCCGGGGCCGCCCACTGTCTTCGCATCCGAGATGCCCTGGCAGATCGTCGGGGTGTTGGCCACCCCGCTACCGCTCGCGGTGATCTGGCCAATAATCAGCGCGCGCTGCGATTGCGTCGCCGTATTGGCCTGGCTGTTGTCGACTTCCGCATAAAACAGCGGGACGCGGATCTGATCACCCGAGGGGATGTTTTTGAACGGAACGGCCACGATTATTCGCTCCCGAGGTTATGCGCTGGCTGCACTTCCGCCGGCGCATCGGATGTTTCAACGAGCACGACGTCACCATCGCGCAAACGACGATGCCAATACAGGTCGTCGGCCGCCACTTCCCGGCCTTCATCCGGGATCAGGTCCTTCAGTTCTGGGTCGCGAATCTTCAGACCCGGCGCGGGTTTGACCAACATGCGTCGCTCCTATTGGGGAAGTTCAATATCAAAGCCGCCCTCGGCGCGGCCGTCGGGGCCCGACGTGCGCGGCGCTGGCTGGACTGCATCGGGAAATGGCGGATTGGCGTATGTACCGCTAGGGTCATAAACATTCCGCAGATCAACGGTCAGGGCCATCTCACTCAAGCTCGTCGTAACGTCCGGATCGAACGCTTCGTAGATCTGGAAGTGCACCGCGATGCTGACGGCGCCGAAATGCTTCTGCCCTTCAGCCTTGATCTCCGTCGCAGTGGCGATGACAGGGAAGTCCTGCGTCACCGCGCGAATTGCGACGTTGCGGAGCACGACATCTTCGATCGTTGCGCCGAGATCCTCGAGCGCATCCTGCGCGGCGTCCGCTGTTGACCCTGAGACGATGCCCCGAATCTCAATCACGAAGTCGGTGTTGAACTGCGTCTCGCCGTCGGGCCCCGTAGACGTCTTTTGATCATCGCCGCAGCGGATCAGGATGGCCGGGAGCTTCGCCGGCGGCACGCTCCAATCACCCGGCGACTGAATCGTTGGTGCGGCAGCTGCAGCTTGCAACGCGGCGACCACCAGCTTGCGCATCGCCGACCGCCCGGTTGGATCAGCCATTGCCGCCGCTCACGAGATTAAGCATCAAGCCGCCGCCGCCCCAGCCATCGAGCCGCGCTTCGCGCACCACATACACTGCGCCGGTGCGGATCAGCTGCAACTGATCGTCCTGCGCGGGCGGAACAGTGAATTGCGAAAGCTGAATCCCAAGCCTCGGCTGAACGGTCGCGACTTGCACGCCATCGATGACGCTGAGGTCGAGAAACGCTTCGTCGAATATGCCGTCCACTGCATATGGCGTGGCGCCCGATGCCGGCATGAATAGAACCCGCTCGACCTCGCCGAACGTCTTCACCGCTATGCCGTTCACTTTGTCAGTGACGGCACGCCAATCGAACGGCATCGGTTATGCGCCGGCGCGGCCCTTTTGCAGGACCTCCGGCCGCGTGCAGATGTGCAGCGGATAGCTGTACACCTCCATCTTCCACCACGAGTTGCGATCGCGATCGAAGATCGGAATGACATACATCGGTTTGCCCGGCGTATTGACCCACTCGAACGATTCGCCAGGCGCATAAGCAACCTTGAAGACTCCCGGCGCGCCCACGGGAAAGAAATGGACCTCGTCGTCGGGAATCTTGATGGTCGAGTTGTCGTCCGAGCCCCGGTAGTTAGACCACATGGCGCCGGCGAATGGGAACGCCTCAAACGCCGCGCCTTGACTGCCATCGCGAAGGTCCTTGGCCGCAGACCAGTTCAGGAACGTACGGATCACGTCCGGGTGATTCGTGAACTCATCGTAGAACTGGTCACCGCACAAAGCGTAGACCCTCGTCGTCGGAAGGAACGCGCCTTGGGCCTTACGCGCCATCGAACGCACGATGCCGTTGATGATTGGACGAAGGCTGTTCGACGTCTCCGCAGCCAGATTGAACGGCACCTCCGTCGGGGGAGTGATGCCGAACTCGTCGAAGAAGTTGAATTTGACAGAGCCATCCGCGTCGAGCAGCATCCCCTGCACCGCCGCCAAGCGGTGATATTCCCAGGTGTATTCGATGTTGCTCGTGAGACCCGTCGGGCCGTTGAGACGACGCGCGACTTCCGCCTGCACCTGCATCAACTCCGACTCGGTACCGAAAGCACGGATGTCCTGAATTTCGTTCGCGTACAGCGTGTCCTCGTGCATGATCCGCGGCACCTTGAAGTAGCGCGCTTCACGCTGTTCGGTCGTGCGCTGCGTGCCCGCCTGACCGCGTTCGCTGAAAGGGACGATGACAAGCTTGCCTTGACGCTGCTCGATCGCCAGAGTCGTCGTTCGAATCGGGTCCGGTTCGAAGATATCCAGATCGCCGAGACCCGTCGGTTGAAAGGGCTTTTTCTCGATCGCGGTCGTCAGTTGGATGGTCGAAAACGCATCCTGATGAAACACGTCCAAACTGGCCATTATTGGCTCCCAGAAATAATAATGGCCGCTTGCGCGGCCGAGATTTACCTTTGAAGAGAAGTACTTCTGGAGATCAGCGGACGATGATTCCCAGGGTTGCCAGCTGCGCGGTGCCCGTGGCGATCTGTGCAGTCGTCGCTCCGGTCGGCCAGAAGAGCTCCGAGCCGTTCACTTCGCAATCGCGCATCACGACGGTACCCGTCTGGTCCGCGAGCGTGGCGTCGACGTTCGCGAACGAAATAGCTGCAGCGATCTGCGAGCCGTCCGTTGCCGTCAGACTCAACGGCACGTAGATCTTCGACAGAACCGAGACGGTAACGTCGAACTCGTCGCCGACCGCGAAGTCGGTGGCGCCGTCGGCGATCACGAACTTGATCTGATCGTTGAACGTCGCGCCGACCGCCACGTCGCCGATAACGTCGCCCGTCGGATCGAATACGCGGAACGTACCGCTGTTCGCAGCGGCCGCAGTGCATCGCACGACGTAGACGCCGGCCTGCGCGCCGCCGACGATGGGCGTCGTTGCGTCGAGCGTGAACGTACCGTTGCCGGTGTTGCCCGCTTTGGCTGCGGCCGCTGCCGTGCCGCCTGTTTTCTTTCCGAGCACTGTGCCCGCCTGGTGTTTCACGGCACCACTGAGCGTGCCGCGGTCGCGAGAACGATGGCCACGGGCTTCGCTGACCAGAAAGCCACCATCGTGGCGGCCTTCGACGAGAGGGGTTTGAGCCATGATTTGCTACCTCTGAATTGGATTGACGAAGAATCGCGAATTAACGCCGGCGGTTGGGACGGGCTTTTTCCATCGCGGTATCCCAGCTCGCCTGGATTGCCTGCTCGGAGCTCACACCGCGCTCACCGCCAGCGCCGAGCTGCGGATTGCGGCGCGCGGCCGGTGCCGCTGCAGCTGGAGCCGGCGTGCCTTCCAGGACCGCGAGCGCTTCCTTACGAGTCATCGCGGTGTTGAATGCGAGGTTTGCGGCGAGCACCGGATTCTTCCCAGCGGCGGCCGAGCCCATGATCGTTGCGCAACGCATACGCTCGCGACGACGCGCCTTAGCGGATGCGCTGCTGCCGCGCATCTCTTCCTCGTCGTCGTCATCGTCAGCGTCCGGATCCTTGTCATCGCCTTCGGCTTTGCTCTTCTTGCCATCCTTGTCGTCCGCTGGCGGCGTATCGTCGCCCGCTTTGCCCTTCTTGCTATCGCCGTTATCGCGGTCCTGATCGTTGTTCTCCTGATCATCGCCTTCGGCTTTGCCCTTCTTGCCGTCTTTGTCGTCCGCTGGCGGCGTATCGTCGCCGGCGCGTGCCGGCACTTTCGCGAGATGGCTGAAGCTCAGCCCACGCGAGGTCAGATTGCGAAGCAAGTTACTCATTTGATGGCCCTGTTGGTGGGGGAATCAGCCCAGCTCGTCGAGCAAGGACGCAAAGGCTTCGTCCGGCGCCATGACGGCATCGGCGAAGCCGATCTCGACGCCGGCGGCGCCCAGAAAGGTGCCCGCCTCGGTGGCACGCACCTTGGCAGGAGAAAGATTGCGGTTGCGCGCGACGGTCTCGACGAAGAGCTCGCCCATCGCATCGACATCCGCCTGATAACGCGCAAGAGCGTCTTTGGATAGAGGCTTCATGTCGCTGCCGTCGGCCTTCTTCGCACCGTAATGAATCAGCGTCACTTCGATGCCGGCTTTGGATAACGCCTGCGAGAAGTCGACATGCATGCAGATCACGCCGACGCTGCCGGTGCCGCCCGTGCGAGGCACGATGATTCGCGATGCGGCACTCGCGATCGCGTACGCAGCGGAGAACGCATGCTCGGTGAGGATCGCCCAGATAGGTTTCGTCCCGCTCGCCTGATAGATCGCGTCGACAAGATCGAAACAGCCCGCGACCTCGCCGCCCGGTGAGTCGATATCGAGCACGATCGCGCGCACGCCCTCATCGTTCATCGCCATGCTCAGGTTTGCGCGGATCCCGTCGTACCCGGTCATGCCACTGTAGGGACGCATCTCGCCAAGCTTCTGCACGAGCGTGCCCTCGATCGGGATGATCGCGACGCCGGCGATGACCTCGTACGGACGATAGTCTGCGCGGCTATCGCTGGCGGCTCCATCGAGAAATGCTTTCGCGCCGCCGTCGGCGAGCACAACGACATCGCCCGATGCACGAAACAGTTTCGCGACGCCAAAGCGGTCCGCCAGCGCAGCCATCACGATCTCTGCTTTCTGCGGTGCGATCGCGATAGGCGTATTGAATAGCCGCGTTGCGAGATGCGGATAGTTGCTCATGCTGCTTGCGGCTCCTGGGGAGGTTCATCGGTGCGAGTCGCCATCTCGCTGCCGCCCCACTCAGGCAGCGGAATATTGCGCTCGCGGAATCCCTGGATTTCGATCTGGCGTTGATCTAGCCACTCTTCCCAGTCGCCGCCCTGCTCGGCGCATTCCTGTTTGAGGGTGGTGAGCGCAGCGTCCATCTTCAGGATGGAGCCCTGGGGCTCCTTGACGGGGTCGACCCAGCCCCGCCCCGGCCCGAGCCACGAGCACGCGGCATAGGCGGTCGCCCCCTCGAGGAAATCGGGCGCGCCATTAGGAAGTGGAAGCTCGCCGTTTTCCATTGATTCGCGGAGCCACACCGAATACATCGGCGATGCAGTGCCCGCAGAGAATTCCAAGCGGCGTCGAATCAGCGTCTTCCAGCTCTCCAGCAGGGATCCGCGCATGTTTGAATAGTTGCTCCTCGACCAGTCCTGCGTAACCTGTTCGAGCGAGATCCCGAGCGCCGATGCCACGTATCCCTGCATCTCATGCACGAACTCGGTAAATCCGTTATGGGGATGCTCAGACGTCAGCGCCTTGATGTCCTCGCCCGGCGCGAGCGCGGGCACCCTCACGCCGTTAAACATGGCGGGCCGCTCATCATTCCATTCCGCGCGCAACCCCTGATAGAAGCCCAACTCCGAATCGCCGCCCACCGCGTCCATTGCTTCTGCGGGATCGTATGGGCTCGTAACATATGTGCCGATGGACGCTGCGAGCGCGGCCGCCTGCAATTCGATTCCGTAGTAGCGAGCCAGCATCTTCGCGTGGGCCAGGACCGGAATAAAAACACCAATGCCACGGTTCTGGCCCGCCCGCTCGCGCTCAAAGTCATGGATCACGCGAAGCCAGCCGTCGTCGTCTTCCCGTTCGACGCGCTCCCAGATCATGCTTTCGACCGAGTTGTACCAGTCGTTCTGATGGGCCTTGCGGATGTGATACGCGATCGGTACGCCGTTATCGTCGATCTCGACGCCGTTGCGCATATATCGCGTGTCGACCATCTGATTCGGGTTGGACAGACGGTCGGGGTCGACGACGAGATATGCAGTTGCGTAGCGAGCGGCGCCGCGACCTATGCGCTCGGGCAGCCAGTAGTTGACTACAAGATCCTCACCGTCGATCAGCTTGTGCCTAAGAGCAAGGCGAAGTTGCTGTGAGACCGTGAGCTGACGCGAAACGTCGTTGTAACGGCCCAAGTCGTTCGAAAACAGGCGCCAACGTGCTTCCACGGCGCGCCGGAATTCGTTCGCCCATGTGATATCGAATGCGGCCCCGCTGATCTCCGCGAGAGCGCGATAGTCGGGCGCAGCGGACAGCCGCAGAGACGCGCCGACGGCGTTATCGAGGATCCGGGTAATACCGCCGCTCGATCGGCCGTCGTTGCGGACCTGATCTCGCGAGCGCGCGACCATGCGGTCGCGAAACTGGTTGATCTCGGCATCGGGGGAGCGGATCCATGGGAGCCACGCTCCCATTTCCTGTGTCTGCCAGTCGGCTGCCTGATACGGGAAAAAGCCACGGCCGACGTTATTCGCGAGGCTGCCAGGCCCAGCGCCCGTATCTGCTCGAGCGCGCAGCGGTCGACCGCTCGCGTCGACCAGAGTGGTCGCGCTCGTCATTAGAACAACGGCACCATGCGACGGCGCGTGCAGATCTTCACGCCTGGGTTGAGGGCAGCCTGCAGCTGAAGAATGAACCGTTGGACCGCGACCATATTCGTCGGTTGAAACGTCACATTCTTCGTGCCATCGCCCTGCGCATAAGCGACCGTTACTGCCTTATCACCCGTACGCAGGTCGATATACGCTTGTTGCGCGGCCGCAAGCGCTGCCTGCAGCTGCGAATCGGTCATGCCGTACAGCGGCGAGCTAAGATCGGTTGTGGCCATGGCTATCGGTATCGGTGAACTGCAGATTTCTTCTTTTCGCCTGACGCCTTTTGCGGCGCCGGCGTGCCAGTCGAAGCGGATAAACTTGAGCTGACCACAGCAGCGGCAGCGACAAGGGACGAGTTGGTGTCCCACGGCTTTGCCCAGGACGGCGGCTTATCCCATGAGATTCGATTGAGGCCATGCAGCTGCGCGAGCATATGCGTAAGCACCATCAAATCGAGCGCCTCGTTTCGTCGCCCGGCAGCGCTTTTCTCCCATGACCCGTTCTTTAAGCGCGTCTCGGACGTGAGCTGTTCGAACCAGACGTGCGGCTGCTCCGGCGATCGAAGCGCATGCGGGAAATGGACATACAACTTGCCGGGCTCGGCCAGTTGCAGCTGGCCGGCTAGATCGTCCTTGAACAAGTTCGGATTGAACCGCGCCACCGGCACATCACCGCTCGAGGCCGCGCGGTTCGCTTTGCGCGATGTGTCGGGATAGACAACCATCAAGCGCGGCGCGGCGAGCTTGTCGGCACCCTTCGTCGGGATGACCGTCCACGCGTCGCGGCCGGCGATCTTCCCGATCAAACGTGCGAGACCCGCCTTTTTCCAGCGGCGCCAGGCCGCATAAGCCTGCTGAGTAACACCAGGCTGACCGTAGCTGTCGAATCCCAACGCGCGGATCGGCATCGCACGACCAGAACCGTCCGCGAGCGGATAAGCACGTTTGATCAAGTCGATGATCTGATCCCAGTCCTCCGCAGACGTAGCCGGATCGCCAGGTATGCGTCCCTTATCGATTACCCAGCTCTCGCCGTCGACGCCCCAACCGCGCACGAGCCACTCAAAGTGTGCGATCTGGCAGTCGACGGCTGCCGTGAGGAAGCGCACTCCATCTGGCACCACACTCAGCTTCAACTCTGAATCAGCGCGCTCGGCCAGCACATTGGCGTCGATCGAGCCAACGCCGCGCGCAGCCGCGTAAGGGAAACCGAACTGCTTAACCATGACCTGGCGAATCGCCATGTCATCGCCGCTCATCTCGAACTCGCGTTCGGCCTTTACCTTCGCACGCGCGAGTCCTCCGATTCCGCCGAGAATGAACGGTGACATCGCACCGACGATCCAGAAGCCGGCAGTCTTACGCGCGACCAGTTCGCCGGTCACAACACCGTCCTGAGAAATCTCCTGTCCGTCGCCGATCCATCCGCCAAACGGCGAGCGAAACGCAGCTATATTCATCGCACGCCGCTCGCCGTCATCGACGAGACAACCATTCACTGGGCACACGAGCCGCGCGTTCTTCTCGATTTCGTCGAGCGACTGCGTCTCGTCATACTGCAGCGCCATGTATCGCGCGGCGATCGGTACCGGGCTCGACCAGGCACCGCAGTGAGGGCATGGCCAATACCAGATGCGGCGA
The DNA here is from genome assembly GCA_004322045.1 of Paraburkholderia sp. Lineage (GTDB taxonomy): Bacteria > Pseudomonadota > Gammaproteobacteria > Burkholderiales > Burkholderiaceae > Trinickia. The sequence continues at coordinate 50,093 of SCRN01000040.1, read as the reverse complement.
TCGCTGTCGGCATACATCGCCATAATCCCTGCCGACCAGTCACGATCAGGAACGAGGCCGCGCGCGCGGTCCGGATGGCTCATCGCCAGCAACATCGACTGGCGTCCGAACGTCTGGCGCCGAACGTCGAGCAGCGTCTTGATATCGCCGAGCGACGGGTCGTAAGCGTCCGTCTCGTCGGCAACGATGCGCGGCGCCGACTTATTGATGACATTGTTGTGCGACGCCGAAAGGAACTCGATGCGCATGCCGTCGAATCGCTTGAAGTGGAGCGAATCATCGATTGGCCTCGACCCGAGCCGCTTCGCCATCTCGGGATGCGAATCGATCATCGGGTTGATCCGGCTCTTAACGAATGACTCAAGGCCGGGGTCGGTCTGCATGTACCACAGCATGTCAGCCGGATCGTTCGAGACCGACTTGAGCATCCAGTTTTGCGCGATCTCAGTTTTAGCGGACTGTCCGGGACCGACTACGACGGTCGTCAGATAATCGAGACGCGTGAGCGTCTCCATCGGCGCGACGACATATGGCGCTTTCTCATGATGCCAGCGGCCCACGTAGCCGCCGCCCTGATTCGATAGATGGCGATACAGCACCGCGTATTCGGCGACCGTCTGCCGCTCGGGCGGCACCAGCGAGCTGAGCGACTCGCGCGCGACCTGGTAAGGATCCGCGTATTCCTGTTCGAACATCGTGCTACCCCAACAGCACGCGTAGTTCGTCGACCATCGTGCGACGCAGATCGTCGGTCACCACCCGTATCTGGTCGGCGTATTCCTCCGGCAACCGGCATCGCTCGACGACCTGGTCTGACAACCTGTCGAGACCTTTACCGAGGTGCGCGAGCATTGTGTTTAGCACCTGACGCATTACCTCTACCTGCACGAGCTCACCGCGGTCGCGCCGCAGCTTGTCCTCGAGGATCTCTGCTTGCACGAGATCGCGCCGCTGCCGTGCCGTCTGCTCTCCGCTGTGCACAACCGGCTCGACGCCGGCAGGCGGCACGACAGTGAACTTCGGCTCCGCGAACGGCGTACGCGCGTCGATTGGTGCACGCCCCTCCGGCTTCGACTTCAGGGGCGCAGCTGACTCTTCCTGTGAATCGACCGGCAGCTCGGCGCCGAGGTAGGTACGCACGGCCGCGAGATCGAACTCCCAACCACCGGCGCGTGTGCCGCGCTTCGCCACCGGAAACGAGCCATCACTCTCAAGCCTCCGATCGAGACGCGGTCGCGTCCAGCAGAGCGCTGCGCACAGTGCAGCCTTGCCGATCGTCGCTGGTGTAACGCTCCCCGCGCTCGGTGTAACGCCGCGCTTTTTTCGCGTTACACCAATCTCGCCAGTAGCCATAAGGGTTTGCGCCACGCGCCACGTCACCAGCGTGTAACGTGTAACGCGATTTTTTTTCTCAAAAGAACGGTAAGAACGGGCGCGCGCAGTGCCCGTGTTCTTGGAAGGGCGCAGGAAGGACCCTGGCCCAACTCCGGTGCACACCCTCCGAGGTTTCCCACCTTTGGTGCGGACGGCGCACCACGTCGGTGCTTGTCTCGATTGGGCTGCAGGACGGCGCACCGGCACCGACGCCAGTCATTGGCGTCGTGCTAGTCAATGCATAACGCAGCGCGCTTAAGCGAACCACTCGCGGCGGCAGCATCACTTTCGCTTCGCAGTTGCGATCGCCCTCGCCAATGCCTTTGCAAACTCCGCATTGACGTTTGCCTTCACGACGGCCTCAGCGCGGGCGCCAAAATCGAGATGCTGCCTCACCGGCTGAGCATCCCCGAATCGAACCAATAAACGCAGTCCGGTTCTGATGCCCCCAACGACGTTCTGTGTGTTGCCCTTAGTTCCATACGTGCGCCGATTTCGGCCGCGCACCCACGTTCTCTGCCCGACTTGCGGTCGTTGCCACAGGCCGCTTACAGTCTGCCCGCTCTTCCTGAAAGTAACGGATCCGATAAATACGTCGGGCTTCGCAGCAAGGCGCTTGAGCGCCGACTTATCAAAGTTTCCGTATTGATTAAGGAGCGCCATGTTTTTCGGGTTCAACCACGTTCGCCCCGAGCCAATCAGCTTGTGCGGGCCACCGAACTCGAAGGGCGCAAGATATGCGGCCGCGATGTCCTTCACGAAGACAATCGCAACGAGCGATGCCTTTCGCGCCCCCTTCACGCCAATCGAATTGATCGTGAACGGTGTGGGCCTATCGAATATTTGCGGCAGGGCCTTCTTCTCGGCCGCCTGAGCCAGCTTCGCCAGCGAAGTCAGCGCCGTCGCGGTCGCGAAAGGTAGTTGTTTCTTCTCGAGGGCATTCAGCCCCCGGGCTGCGGCCTGGAAGTCCGCTCGCACAGATATCGAGAACATGCGTAGCGCGATCGGGAAGACTTAGGCAGCCCATACGGCCGATTGAACATCGTCGTCCGGTTCGGCGTTATAGAACGGAATCGCCGGAATTTGCATCGATTCGCGATCGATGGGAAACGCCTGCACGATGACGTCATCCGTATCGGATTCGTAGAGACCAACGATGATGCCAACCGTGTTGGGCTTCACGAAGCGATATCTAATGATGACGGGCTGCCCGAGCTTCGGGCGTACGCCCTTCGGCGCAGCAGCCTTCGAAGCGGGTTTGGCCATCGGGACGAGCCTCAGCAGAAAACAAAAAAGCCCCGCTTGGATTCAAGTCGGGGCTTTGGAGACACTTATTCACAGTGTCAGATTGGAGCGTATTTTACGGTCGAAATCGGAAAAGTCAAGGATCGCAACTCAAGAGCGAATGAACGGCAACCCTGAGAGTAGGTCGTCCGCCCGCTTGCGCGCCGCCGATTCAATACCGTCGATCGCCGTCCGCATCTCGCCACCGTCACCGTCGACGTCCTCCGAAATGTCCGCAGCTGCTGACCCCGCCGCTACCCGGGCTCGCTTTGCCTCCTTCTTGGCCTTTTTCTTTGGCTGTCCCCCAATCCAATCGCGGATGGTTCGCCAATGCGCATCCGCCGTCTTCTCTGCCACTTCGCACTTATCGGCGATCGCTTTGATGGTCACTTTCACGCCCAAAGCCTTCTCAACAAGGGCACGGCGCAATTGGTAATTCGAGAGGCGCCCCGAAAACAATGACTGCGCTAGACGCGTCAGCTCCGTTATTGCCGCCGCATATTCTGGATTAGGCATATGGTGCGAACAGCACGCGCGACCACATGCGCATGGCATTGAACGCGGCGCGTACCGCGCAATCAGTACAGCCCGATCAGTTGCAGATAGCTGCTCGAGCTCACGCCGAATCATGCCCGCCTGACCGGCGCCGTCGTTTCCACTCAGCCCCTTGCCTGTTCGTGCGGCAGGCGATGCAAGCCGATCCGCGAGCGGGCGCCCCTGTTGCTGCATGCTGTAGTTGAACGCGAACACCAACGCCTCTTGCGGGGTGCGAAACAGCCTCTCTTCGGTATCAATCATTGTTCGGTCCTTTGTATTGCCTGCAGCGTTTCCCGTACTTCTTTCCTTTTCGACATACCATGCGCACGCCGCCGAACGGATCCTCTCGCGCTACCGCGTGCGCGCAACCGGTGCATCGTTCGTTCTCGCGCCGCTCGAGCACTCTGAGCGGATCGCTGTATTCCCACCATTCCAGCTCAGCCGTCATTTGCGGGCCCGGACAAGCCATCCTTGCCGAACAGTGCGACGGCGGCCGCATCTCGTCGCACCAACTTGCCTTCCCGCTCCCGGCGCCGCACGGCATCCCTGGCGAGCCGCCTGCCAGCATCGAGCGGCCGTTCGCGCTTGCATCGTTCCCACCATTGGTGGCACCGCTCGGAGGCCGATGCCGGCGCTGGTTTAGGGGCGTCCTTCCCAGGGCCGGCCTTAAGCACCTCCGCATAATCGCCATTCGGATCTGCTTTCACCCACCCGCATACATGAAATTGCGAACGGAACAGCTTCACAAACTTGCTGACCGTCGCGGGTACGACGTCGGCTCGCTTCGCCAACTGCGCGCGCGTGGCTTTATGCTTTTTGAGAGCCTTCCAGAGCTGCTGCATTTCCGGGCGCTCCATCGGGCTTACGCCAGCGCCCGACCGCTTCGGCAGATTCAGCTTTCCGCGGCGCTTGGCGATCGAGGCATACGTTCGCCCGGGCAGCTGTTCGACGATCTTTTTGGTGGGCACGAACGCAAGCCACAGGCGCCTGAGCGTTGCGTCCTCCTCGGGCGTCCAGTCATTGCTCGACCTATTAGGCTCGCACATCCCTATCCCTCCTTTGCTTCGCCGTCACGGACTTCGGACCATTCGCAGTAGGCGCGGCACCATATGTCATGCTTCTGTTCGAATGACGCGCCGCCAGCATCGAGCCATGCGTGGCACCACATGCATCCGGGGACGGTGAATTTGTCGTCTGCCTTTCGCGCGCCGCTCTTTCCGTGCTCACTGAAGTTGCTATGACAAGGCACGATCGTTTCTTCGGGATTGCGGCGTGGACAGGTACCCGGCACACGCAGGTAGCAGATCTGCCCGCGGCACGCGTCGAGCATCCGTTTGTCATGCCAGGCCCGCTTCTTCCTGGCTTTGCGCTTGAATGGAGACCGCTTTAGCGACGTCGTGCGGAGCAGCGACGATCCGCCCTGCTTCGGAGCGAATGCGGTTCTCTGCAGTGGCTTCTTACGCCTCAGCATTGACCGGTCTCCATTCACCCGCCGCCCATTCGAGGCGCCTGCAGCCCGCGGGGAACTCGGGCAATCGCCGACGGTTGAATGCGCCGGGGACGTCCAACAAAATGCGGCCGAGCATATCGACGTGGGTGCCGGCCGGTGCCGTGATCCAATCCGGCAACCAGACAAGGGCCGCGATCTTCGGCGCGCAGTACTGCCGCCGTTGGCGGCCGCGCCATTTCATCCGGGCCGCGCTGACGAGCATGAGCTCGTGCGCCTCGAGCTCCACCGATGAAACGGCACAATCCTGCTGGAGCACACCGTGGCGCCGATACCCTGGTGGGAGAACAAACGTCAAATGCATGCAACCCTCTTCGCCTGCAAATCGACGAGCTCGTCGACCGTGAAGACGGCCAAGCCGAGGGTAGTCATGATGTGGTGTTCGAGCGCGGCGCCGCGCGAGCGCTCCCACCCGGGCAACAGCGCGATCGCGTCGCAGGTGACCAGCTCGCGAATATCGGCGCGCATGCATTCCCGCCAGCTCTTTGACGCGTCCGAATTGATTTCGGCCGGATTGATCACCGTGAACCCGAGTTCGCGCAGCCGCCCCGCTTCCGTGTGAAATCGAGGGAAGTTCAACTGGTCGTAGCCCGTCATCGGGCCAGCGAGATAGATCCGCATGCGCGCCGCCCTCGATCAGCCTTGGGTGGCGTTGGCGCCTTCTTGCGCCGCAGCGGGAATGTCGGCCGGCGTGAAGTCGATGTAGTACTGCTTGCCGAGTTCGAATTGCACGGCCGCCGCCGGGTTGTCGACCTGCATCTCGAATTCGCCCCAAGGCGTGGCTTTCTGGAAACGCTGATCTTCCGGAATGGACGGATCGTATTGAGCCGTGAACTTGAATTTCTTCGCGGCAGGGTTGTAGGAGTTCGTCGTCACTTCCGACAACATGAATTTCGCGCGTACGGGCATTTCAAAGTGCTCCAGGTTGGGGTTTTACCGGCGAGCGCCGGCGGGTCCGTCTCGCGCCGCCGCTATGCTTTGGCGCGTTGTTGCAAGATCGGCGCGCTTCGCGGCTTGCCGTTCGGGTGGTTCGGCTCCATGTAGCTGCGTTGCGCGCGCGTTTGCTCCTTTTCGCCGATGTGCGGGCGGTGCAGGCCGCGAGGCATCGAAGTTGATCGGTTGTTCTTGAACATGCGGGATCTCCTAGGGGGAATTCACCAGCTGCGGCTGGTCAGGTCTTCAATGCGCCAGCCATGGCGGCCGTCGCGCTGAATGGCGAGAAATCGAAAGGGATATTGCGCCGCGGCGATCTTTGTCTTCGCGCGCGCGTCGTCCGTCCATCGGCCCTTCACCTCCCGAAATTCGAGCTGACCGGCAGCCGTGATGACGGGGAAATCGATCGTGATGAAGGTGTTGTCGGCGAGGCGCAGCTTGATCGCCTCGAAGCGGTACCAGAGGATCTGACCGGCCTGCAGTTCCGCCTCGAGCTGCAGCGCGTACGCGGCCTCGGTCTTGTTCATCTTTCCGCGCGGAAGTCTGCCGAGCTGCTGCATACGCTCGATCGGCGATTCGGCGGGGGTCCGTTCCGGATTAACCCAGCGCGCATTCGCCAAGTCTCCGCGCAGCTTCAACGCGGATAGCGATTCATTGTCCGTCGGCGACCAAGCTGCTTTCATCTGGTCGTATGGGATGCCGAGATTGCCGGCGATCATGCGCAGCGTCGCATCCATTGGGGTTGCATCGGCGGAATTGAGACGCGCCGCCGCACCCGCGATTTGTTCGCGAATCCGCGCGGTACCGACACGGCCGTCGGCGATCGCGCTCTCGGGAAGACGAATGGTGCCTTTGCTCATTCCGGTGCACCTCCTGACTCCACGGTCCGAAGGCGAGGGAAACAGCTGGCGATAAGCCGCATCATTTCTCGCTGGAATTCCTCGAACGGGGCCGGCTCCGCAGCGAAGAAGATCTCGCCCGGCATCATCTGCGCGGGCCCGGGAAAGCCTTCCACCGGGTCATAGGGGTTCACGCTGGCACCTCATCGAGCTGCTCGTCATGCAGCGGCAGACCGCTCACCGGTCGTAGCCATGCATCAGGCGCCCAAAACTCCGTCGCGGGCTCGTCTCCACGAGACGTACGAACTTTCACGGCTTGCCTGGATTTGCAGTACCAGCAAGCGCCGAGCGACTCGTGATCGGCGAATCTCGACACAACCTCGACAACGCGGCCCACATTCGGCGACGGATGCGTCAATCCGCGGATCACGATGGCTAGATCGCCCGGTTTGCAGTTCATGCGTAGAAGTCCGCTGGTAGAAGGGCCTCGCCGAACGTGTCGACGACGAATTTGAAGTACTGCTCGGAGCCCGACCGCTGCGCGTCGCGAAGTACGTAGTCGATCCACGGCCCCTTCCCCGCAGCCCGTGCAACGAGCACTCGGTACAGCGGTAGGGGCTCATCGGGCTTGCGCGGCCGAATACCGAGTTCCTTGCCCTTCGCCTCGATGTCCGAGCCGTTCTCGTACCATTCGTCGGGGACACCCGCCGCCGGCGCGCTGCCCCCCTGCGCCTCGGCGATGAACTGCGTCACGAACCCGGCATACGTCGGCCGCGCATCGGTGTCTCGGCCGCGCGCCGCCACGGCGAGGGCATGCGCCGCTCGCAGCTGGTCGGCCGTCACGCCTTTGCCGACCCACGTCAGCAGGTGGATCCGGTCTTTCGTCGGGTCGACGGTCAGCTGCTTGCCCCTGCCTCGCTCCAACTCGACCAGCTGATCGGCGAGCTCGCTCTCGGTTTTGACGGTCGGCTTTTGACCATCGGCAGCAGCAGCCGGCGGCTTTTCCACATTGCCACTCGCGTGCGTTGCTGCTGCTGATGGTTCTATGACGGTTAACTGATGGGTAGGGTGCAAAAGCTTTGCACCCTTTTCTGCTCCAGATTGCACCCTTTTCTGTCGTGGATTGCACCCATTTCCCGAGTTATTGGGTGCAACTTCTGCACCCTTTTCCAAGTTGTCCACAGATTTATTGGGTGCAGATTTTTCACCCTTTTTCCGCTCGGGCTTAGCGGGCAAATTGGGTGCAATTTCTGCACCCTTTATCCATTCGGCACTGATGCGGTATTCGGCCGGTTTGCCGCCCATCGTTGCACCCTTCTCCGGCCGTCCGCCACGCGCCGCCTTGACCAGGATGAGCCAACCGCACTCCTGCATCTTCTCGAGCTGGTATTGCACCGCGCGACGCGATTGGCGCGTCTTCTTGGCCATCGTGGCGACGCTCGGGAAGATATGCGTGCCGTCGTCGTCAGCGTGGTCGGCGAGGGCCAGCGCTAGCAGCATCTCGCCGCCGCCCTCCGGATAGCGCTCGAATACCGCCGTCATAACCTTCACGCTCATGGACGGCCCTCCGTCTCGGGAGCGCGGCGCCGGCTCGCATAGGCCGCAAGCCACTGCTCAGCTCCGTCAGGCGAGCCGAGATCTCCAGTAACGCGCCGCCGCGCGCACATAGCGGAGCATTGGCGAATCGTGATCGGCACCGCGCCCGCGGCGATCGCGAGATCCCGCTTGCACTTTGCGATATCGAAATGCTCGCCAGCCTCGCCGGCGTGCTGCAGCCAGCGCTTTTGCACGCCGATCGTCTTCGCCATCGCGAGCAGCTCGACCGACGTGTTCGCGATCATGTGGCTCATCTTCATGCGCCCGTAGCGGCCGAACTCGGTCTGGTACATGTCGTCGACGTAGACCGTCATGGGCGCCATCCAGCTGGATAGATCATGGCGGGATCGGTGGCCCACATTGGGTGTTGAGCCTTCCCATGGCCGGCATCGATCTTCGCCTTCAAATCGCGGGCTGCGTCGCACAGTCGGTTGTATGCCTCGACGGAACCCAACTGCGTTTCGAGTGCATTGACCGCATTGAACAGTCCCCACTCGCATGGGCGCACGATGCGCTTCGGCGCGGGCCGCGTGGTTTCTTGCCGCGCTTGCAGTTGTCGGACGTCGCTCATATATCTGTCCTCGATATGGATGGTCACAGCCACAATCCCAGCAAATCGCGTTGCGATGGGCTGAGAGGGTGTGAGCGACTGGGTGACGGAGCGGGAACTCCTCGAGCGCGCATTCGCATCGCGATGACCGGATGCACGCAGAGATACGGCTCGCCAGGCATCCCCATCGCGCTAGGATCGATCTGGTAGGCGGTGTATTCGAGCTCGAACCCGAACCGCTTCACCCATTTCTTTTGAATGCGATGGTGGTACGCCGCCGTCATTCCGCGACGGCGGTGATGGACTCGCCGCGGCCGATCGCTGTTGCGCACACATAGTTCGCTCTCGAGGAGGCGCATCGGTCGGACGGTGGGCGCCGAACGCTCGATCTCATCGCGAACGCGTTTGATATCTGCAAGGATCGTGTCGATGTTCATGTAGTCACCTTGCGACGGGCAATAGTTCGGCGACTACGTCGCCCGTATCTACGAAGTACCAATCGGAATCCGTCAGGTTGTTAATCAGGAACATCTCGAATACCGCCGGCTTAGTGCGCGCCTGAATGCGCCGCCACTTGTTGCTCGGGCCGCGCCAGTCCGGCTCGACGCCCGCTCGCCGAGCTGCTGCCAGGTTGTGATGACCATCGGTGAGGATCCGGTACTGCGTCCCTCGGAGCGTCACTTCGGCCACGCGCACGACGAAAACGGAAAAGCGCGCAGCCTTTTCAGCGACGACGCGTGCGTCCAGAAAGCGCTGCGAAGAAATGAGCGGCGGGATGCTCGAGGTCACGACCGGCTGCCGAGATAGATCCGAAAGCCGGCGCCGTCCGCAGTGGCGATGCGCTCGACGAGACGTGCCTCGATGAGCTGCTGGAGCTGATCGCGCACGCCGCTATCCGATAGGCCACACATGAACGCAAGCCGGCGCACGGTGGGCGTCGACTCTTGGGTGCTTAGCTGGCTCAGATGCGCGAGCGCGAGGAAGACGATCTTTTGGTTCGAGCGGAGCTCGACTTCCCATGCCTGGTTCGTCAGGTGGTGTGACATGCGTTCTCCACGGGAATGGGTGGGACGTGCCCGAGCAGCTCGCGCTCGTCGCGCGTGTTTTGGCCCGGGTCGATGCGGCGCAGGCATTGGTCCGGTACCGTCACTTCGTCCGTGACCAACGTCGGCCAAGGCGTGTTGCGGTAGCCCGCAAGCGCTTTTCCGCGCACGATCCACCAATGCAGTCCGCATTCCGCGGCGGTTTGCGGGTCCGCGCGTTCAACGAGTACGATCGCGCCGTCGTTCGGCGTGCGGCTGTCGACTATCCGCGCGATGTCGCCGGGCTTGACGTTCATGCGCGCCCCGTCGTCGCCCAGTTGATCCAGCCAATGAAGGTGATCAGCGCGCCCAGGTACATCATCGTCATGAGATGCATCGCTACTCCTTGTCGTCCGTGATCTGCCCTGCGCGTCCCAACTTGGGCCGCGATTCGAACTCGTGCACCAGCGGATGCAGCGAGCCGTAGGCACTGCGAAGCACGTGATATCCGAGCAGATCCGGAGCTGATACGCCCTCACGCGCCGCCTGCACCGCCAGATCTGCCGCTTCAACCGCTGGAAGCGAAACCTCGACTTGCGTGGTATCGCCCTTCATGCGGGACAAACCAGGCCGCTTTGGGGCGCTTCGACACTGACGTCGAGCAAATTCACCGGCAAATTGCCGACTGTGCCGAACAACTGCAGATCCGCTAGTCGGCATAGCGCCGCCGAATCGCTCTCGATGCCATGCAAGCGCTTGAACGCCTGCAGGCCGCTGTAGGTGCGATCTGGCAGCCTCGTTTTGACTTCATTGCGAAATTGAGCACGACGCATTACTAACCTCTTCTAGGGATTCGAAATCGTGATTTGCGAACTACGCGCCGCCAGCCGGCATAACGTGAGGAATGAAACCCCTGGTAACTGCGTGCGCGAACTGCACGAGACGATCAGCCGCCAGCGTTTCAACGACGACCGACGAGTCGGCCACGCACGACGTCTGTTCGCAATAGAGGTGCGGTCGAACGTCGTGAGTGGCATCGAACACGAAATGCAGGATGTCGGCCGCGAGCTCGGGCCACTGCTCAGCCGCGGCCAAGATGTCGTCGATGACGGAATGCAACAAACGCGGCTTCACTCAGCGCACCTCGTGCAAATTGGGGTGAGGGTTCCCTCCCCGTTTAGAATCGGCGGTTCCGACACCAACCTTTTCCGAACAAAGGGGAACCCTCATGAACATCGAAAAGCTATCGGGCATCGTGCAAGGCAACAGCGTTCTATTGGCCTGCATTCTGAGAAACCTCGACAAACTTACGTTCGACCGCGTCGAGCGCGACATGCGCGAGCAGTCGGAGGAAGCTATCTCGCACTTCTTGGCCACGACCAACTCCGAGGAAGCAATCGACGCAATGCGCGAACAATTGGAGAAATTTGCCGCTCTGATGACACTGATCCGAAAGACCTAGCTGTCGCGACGAAGAAGTCGCGAAGCGCCCTTTTTGACCGCTCGTCGTCACTGGGCTTCGCGAACCGAGCGCGCAATGCCGCAATTTCGCGCTGCCGCTGCCTGAGCAACTCATCCCAGTCATCGGCGGCACCGATATCGCGTTGCTTTTCCCGGAAGTGCTCCTCGATCGACATCAAGCCAGCGTCGACTAGAAGATCGTTCGTAGCCACCTCCCGCTGGAGCGCATTGAGTGCGTCAGCTTTGAGGACTGTTGCTCGAGCGCGCCGCCCTTCGGCGTCTCGCCACCGCCTACGCAGGCGGCCGCGCTCTCGGATGAACATCGACTTGAAGGCGCGCATGTCAGGTGCCCTCTCGTGCCATCGCGCCACTAGCACGCTCGTCTGCCGCTACCTCCGACGTCACCTCGTGAAGCAAAGCGGCAAGTTTGTCTCGCGTGACAGCAAACACGTTTTTGCGACGGCCGGTCTCGATGTGACTGATCGCGCCTTGGGACAGCCCGCTGCGTTTGGCTATGGATTGTTGAGTAAGGCCCAGACGCCTCAGCTCGCGGATCAGATCGATGGCTTCCATGGCCGCGACTTTAATACGTTCGTATTGTTCAGTCAACATGCAATACGAACGTAGCCTGACGATAGGCGACAATCAATACATGGCTAATATCGGCACAAAGATCAGGGATGCGCGAGAGGCGCACGGCTGGACGCAAGATGAGCTTGCGGACAGAGCCGGCGTCACGCAGGGCGCGGTCGGCCATCTGGAGAGCGGGCGCACTAAGCGACCGCAGAAGCTGCCGGAAATCGCTCGCGCACTTGGAGTGACGGTCGAGTGGCTCACCGACGAAGAAAGCGACGTGCCATTCGATGTTTGGAATGCGGCGCATGGGGTCCAGGCGCCCCCGAATCAGGGCTCCTATGAGCCGGACATGATGTTCTCGCTGGAGGGAGTCAGCGGCGAGATGCGCACGATCATTGTCGAACTGAAAAACATCGACAAGATCGACGACGCTCGGCGGCGCATGCTGGTCGCTTCAATTGGTGCGATGCTAGCCAGTTCCGAGCCCCCGCGGCGGCGCCGGTAGTTTGGTGGGGATTTCCTACCGATAATCACTCAATGCTTTGACCAGCTCTCTAGTGACTTCGATTTCGCGGAGCACTTCTTCCTTGCCCTGCCCTTGGGACGCTTGCACCAGCGGCTCAGCGCGGCCTATGACAGCTGACAGGCGCTCGACCATGCGCCAGAGCGATTCCATGCGTCGTTTCTCAGCTTCTCTGATCTGCGTTTCATAAAGCTCAATCTTGTTCAAAATCGCTGTAGCTGCGACGGATTGAGGCTGCAGTCGCGCTCGAGCAACGATCTCATCGTTCATCGATCGGCCAGCGGACGCGGCCGACTCCTTCAGTTCATCCCGAAGGTCTCGTGGCAGGCGTAGCGCGGTCTTGACGAAATCGTCTGGCTTGGTCATTCGGCGAATTCTACCGACCATGCACCTATTAAGCCACTGCTCTAGTATTGCCTTCAAATAGAGGTCACAATATGCTTCTTTTCGATGTCTCAAAGACTCGGGTTTGGAGGCGACAATGAAACACGAGGTGAAGATGCAGCTGCGGCTCCCAGTGGAAATCCGGGATGCTCTGGCTGCCGATGCGCGTGACAACAATCGTTCGATGAACGGCCAGATCATCGCCATCCTGAAGGAACACTTTCGGTCGATTGGGGTCGACACCGGCTCGTCATCTTCGAGCAAGTCGTTGGCGAATCAAACGAAGTAACCGTTTAGCGTGGAATGAGGCATTTTCCTTCGTGCGGTCGGACTGCGCACCCCGGGGCCGGGGGCGGACCGCAATCACACGTAAACGGAGAAGTCATGCAGGCAAAAGAAGGTCAGAAGCCGCCCGCAGAGGAACTGGATGTTCGCGATCAAATCTCGCGGAAGCTACTCGGGGCCAGCAGCATGTTGCTATTGATGCAAGGAGACGGTCGCAGGCTCTTTGAAAGTATGGGAGACCTGTGGCAAGACGGATATCTGGAAACCCTCTTCGACCTTACCGAAGCAGCGCGGACGCTCAACGCGCGGCGCGGCTTGTAGCTTCTAGGCGGCGACCACTCCTTCCTCGGTTGCCGCATTCCCCGTAAAACTATCCGATCGCGCCGCACGATAGGAAAAATTTTAGTCGCAACAATACAGACGTATTGACGTCGATAAACTACGTTCGTATTATTCAGCCCATCGCAGGCGCCAACGGAGACGAAAGTGAACGTGCGTAAGGCCAACAGAAAGGCAGCTCATCGCTCGCTCGACGGCCATATCCGTTTCGTCGTCGCCGTCGGCCGATCGCTTCAGGTTCTCAATCTGACTGCGCTCGCAACCTGCGATCGGCGCGCCGCCGTCATCGCCGCTTTCTCGGCCGGACGTTGCGTCGCTACCAGGACCCACTGAACGGGATCGCGATGAAAAGGCATCCAACGCATCAAGACGTCAAGCGGCATTCGATGCTCGTCGGGATGTATTGCGGCTTCGCGGCTGCAGCAATCGCCTGCTTGATCGCGATCGTCACTTTTGGGCCCGATGCCGTCAACGTGTTCTTCGGGGGCTGAGATGCAAAAAATGATTGATCTTCGTCGCATCGTTACGGGCGTGCAGCTTACGCGCGCTGAGTTGCTCGAGTCTGAGCTCGGCGCGCTTCGTGCACGGACCGAGCGTCGCCAGAAAGTGGCTAAAGCCGCGCTCAAGAGCCGAGGCATTCGTCCCCGCATTCAAATCGGAAGCGCATACATGACGCCGGCCACCGCTCGCAATTTCGCTTACGTGTCCATCGGTGGTGCACGGTGAAGAAGGCGCTTGAAATCATGCGCAACGCGCTCGCCGCGTTGGGCGTCTTCTTCCTCTATCTGCTCGGACATGGGATGTGGGACTACACGCAGCACGCCGCCGCGAGCGATCTCGCCTGTGTTTATGCGAGGTGCATGTGATGGCCTATACATGCGCGCATTGCCGTCAGCCTGCGCACGCAGCCGGCAATTGCCATCGCTGCATACGACGTTTCGTCTGGGGAGTCTGATCATGGCGCGATTGACCGTGCGGGTTCCAATGCTCCTCGCATGCATTGCGCGAGCTGGGGAAAGTGCCGCGAAATACCCCGGGCGCTATCAGGCCAGCGACTTTATCGCGCACCTTTGCGGTGGACTTCAGCAAGATCATCCGGACATCGCGAAAGCGCTCGCGGACGGCGCGGGCCTCTCGCACCTCTATGCGCCGAAGGCGGCCGAGGTCTTCTGAAATGCGCGCGACGCCGACCCGCCTTCCTGATGAGCTGCTCGCCCCTGCGTGCGCGACATTGGGTGCGGGCGCGCCAGAGGAGGCACTTTCGAATCCCGCGCTGCGCGCCGCCGTTCAGGCGGCTGTGCGCGCGCAGCTTCACCCAAATCCGAAGGCGCGCCGCGTGGCACTGCGTCCTCGGCAACACACGTCCGTGCAGTCATCGCTTGGCTTCGACGGAGTCGTCGATATCAAGCGGCGCGCCGCCAACGATTTAGATGAGGAGTGAGCCGCCATGGCCTCCATTGAAAAGATTCTGCAAACGATCGTCGACCACCCGGGCTTTACGGCGGCCGAGATTGGTGACGAGCTCGATATGACTGCTGAAGACGTGCAATCGCGTCTCAAATCATATATCGACGCTGGGCGCGTAAAGCGTGACAAGAAGAAGTCCGAAGGCAGCGGCCGTGATGTTTTCATCTACTTCCCTGCGCAGTCGCTCGTCGACGCGAGCGATGGCCGGATTGTCTTGCTTTCGCGTGCTCCTCGCACTCCCCGCACCATTGCGACGGCTGACGAGTCTTCGACGAATGAGGCTCGCTGCCACTTCGGATTCTTTTCGAATGGTCAGGTGACCGTCTCGAAGGGCAGTAAAGAGATCAAGCTCAGCCGCGAAGAAACGTCTCGCCTTCTCGAATTCCTCGACTCCATCAACGTCGAGCGCGCCGTCGGCGCCTGACCGAATTAGCCGCGCCGAATTCAGGGCGCGCTTTCAAGTGGTCTCACGCTGGCTATCCCCGTAGCCGTGTGCTTTCAGCGGGCGGCCCGTCTGGCGCCCCGCTTTTTCCGTGAGGATGATATGGAACAACTTCAACAAGCCGTCGGCAACGCATTCGCGAACATCGTTGCGTCTGGCGTGATCGAGAAAGCAATCGAAGAAAACCTGACCAAGACCGTCGCATCGATCATCAACGAGCACTTGCGCTCATATTCCCAATTCGGTCAGGCGTTGGGTGAGCACGTGAAGAATGCCATGCAGATCGATTTTTCAAATCTCGGGCTGCCGGGCTACAACGATTTCATCCTGAAGACGATCCGCAACCAGGTCAGTCAGCTCGCGGAAGATTCGATCGCGAAGCACGTCGAAAAGCAGTTGGCAGCCCTCTTGGCGCCCGCTCCGGCCGAAATCAAATTGTCCGAGTTGGTCTCCGATTTCGTGAAATATGAAAGCGAGCGATATGGCTGCTCATGCGATGACAGCAGCGAGCGTATTACGCTAATCGTCGAGGGTGGCGGAAACGTTGCGGGATACCACCACATCTTTCTGGATCGCGAAGAAGACAAATCGAAGTACTCGTGCAAATACCAGATTGCAACGACCGACATCGGGCACGTCTATAGCCTCAAGATCGGCGACTTGGATCCAAAGAAGGCCCTTTTCATCGGCCCGTTGTTCAACTTCGAACACCGCCTTTTCCAGATGTATGCCGCCGGCACGAAGCTGATCGTCGATGGCAATGAAGACAACATCGACACCTACTACCGCGGCCGCAGCGACTAATGGCAGCCGCGCGCCGGCGACGCGCCGACACGCCTACCGCATGGCAGGTTCTGGTTGACCTGCAGGGCCACAGCATCGATCTACGCGCCGCCCATCGATTGATTCGAGCTCACATCCGCGCCGCCGAGCATCGCGGCCGACGTCTCTCAAAGAGGAAGTCGAAATGAAGATCATCTACGTTTTCAACGACACGCGGCCGAGCGATCGGCAACACGCAATCTTCGCGCTCGCGGACGATGGCAAGCCCGCCGCCATCACCCATTTTGACGACTGGACGCTCCCCTACGCTCCCTTCGCTATGTGCTGCATTCAGGAATGCGATGCGACAGGCAGCAACGCGGTTCTCGTAGCCGGCACCCGTGAAAGCGCATTCATCGGCTTCAATCGCCGCTTCGGCGAGGGGCAATGGACGGCAGTTTGGCTCGACGACCCGCGTCGCGACCCTGGTTGCCTTGACGCGCTGCGAATCCTCCATCGCGAGATCGAGCGGCAAGAGGCCGAGCAGATCCGCGCCGCCAAAGAAGCCGCGGAGTCCGTTCTCAGCTGGCTCCCGGCCGCGTTCGAGATCGAGATCTCCGCGACCAATTCCAAGCCCACGACCCACTAATCAGCCATGTCCACCGTTCCGACAACGATACCTTCGAGCCTGCGGCGCGCGGTACTGCGCCCGTCGCCAACGAATCCGCGGAAACGCTTCGCGGAGGCGGTGCACCGCGAAATGACCGCGAGCGTACAAAAGCATGGCGTCATGCAACCGTTGCTCGTTCGGCCATGGCCCGGTGAACCCGACTTTTACGAGATCGTCGCCGGCGAGCGCCGATATCGCGCCGCGTGCTCGGCCGAGCTAAATGAAGTGCCTGTGCTTGTGAAAGACCTATCGGACGACGAGGTCTTGCACCTTCAGATCATCGAGAACCTCAAGCGGGAAGATCTCCACCCTCTCGAGGAGGCGGATGCTTACGAGGTTCTTTTCAAGCGCGGCTGGACCGCTGAACAGATCGCCGATGAGGTCAGCGAAGAACCGTCGTACATCCGCCGGCGACTGAAATTATGCTCGCTCACGGAATCAGCCCGCAATGCATTCTTCGACGGAAAGCTCGTCGATCGAACGGCGCTGATGATTGCGCGCATGCCCGTCGAGCTGCAGGACGAGGCAGTCAAGGAAATCACGCGGCCGTCATTCGGTGAAGATGTCGCGACGCCGCGCGAGGCGTCGCGGATCCTCCAGCAGCGTTTCATGCTGCGACTTGACCAAGCACCTTTCAAGACCTCGGAAGCGTCACTTGTGGCCGCCGCCGGCGCCTGCGGCCCGTGTCCAAAGCGCACCGGTAGTGCCCCTGATCTATTCGGCGATATCGACGGCAAGAACATTTGTACGGATCCGAGCTGCTTCGCAAAGAAGCGCGAGGCCGCGGCCGCACAAAAGCGCGCTGAGGCGGAAGCTGCCGGCCGCACGGTGATCGCCGGGGCCGAGGCCAAGAAGATCAAGCCCGACCGTTATGGTGCCCTCAAGGGCGACTATATCGACCTCGATTCCCATTGCGCTGCGGATCCGAAATATCGAACCTACCGGCAACTCGTCGGCGCTAAAGGTGCCAAGGTCGCGGCCGTGCTCGAGGACCCGCACGAAAAGAAGTTTATTGACGTCGTCCCGCGGGCCGATCTCAAGAAGCTGCTTGCGGACAAGGGCATCGAGCTACAGCGTTCGTCATCATCCAACCCGAACGCGCGCGAGGATGCGAAGAAGAAGGCGGAAGACGCCTATCGCGGCCGCCTATTCGCCGGCGTGCGCGCCGCATACGCATCGTCGGGGCTCGACGGCATGGACCTCAAGGTCGTCGCGCTCGCCTTCTATACGCGCCTTTGGAGCGAGAACCAAAAGCGGCTCACAAAGCTGCAAGGTTGGGACCAAAAGCCGCTCAGCGAGGCAGATTTCGCGAAGAAGCTCGACGAGCTGGAGGCCGCCGACCCCGCCGCGATCAGCCTCTTGCTCATGGACGTTGCCCTAATCAACGAGTCAGTCTCGGCGACCTACAGCAATGGGAAACCGGATCTGCTCGAGGCGATCGCGCGCCATCGCGGCCTCGATCCCGCCGCCATTCGCAAGGAAGTCGATGCCGAGCGAAAAGCCACGGTGAAGGCAAAAGCCAAACCGAAGGCGCCGGCGGCAAAGAAGGCTGCAAAGCCCAAAAAAGCAGCGGTGGAAATGTCGCCGGCCGAACAATACAACGCCACCAATCCCGACTGGCCATATCCGACAGGAGCCGCAGCATGAAAGACATAGCACTGCTGGCACATGATGCCGGCCTTACCGTGCTCCTGAACGGCAAGATTGGGCGCGAGGAATACCGGAGCGTCAGCGGTAGCTTCGCAGCCCTGCAGCGTTTCGCTGAAGCCTATTACGAGCCGGCCGGCGACACGGCCAAGCTCGTCGAGAAGTTGCACAACCGCGCCGCCCTCCAGTTCGAGGATGAAGATGCGCAGGTTATGCGGGAAGCCGGCACCGATATCAAAACCAAGGCCGAAGACGAGCAAGCGGTCGTTCTCCATTGGTTCATAACGCTTGTGCTGAAGCATGGCGCCAACTGGTGGAATGTCGCTCGTACCGAGCTCACTGAAATGCAGAAACGCATCACCGGCGCTGATGCCCGAGGCGATACGGAATCGACAGCATAACGCCGTCCGCTTACCACTCGCAGCACTTTTTCTAGGAGAAACCATGCAGCAGATTCAATTGCCGCCGCTCGCTGACGGCGAGATCTACCTCGGCGGATTCGTGAACGCCAACGGCGAAGTCACACATACGATCATGCTCCCCGGAGACAACGACGGCGCATCGTGGCAAGAGCAGATGGATTGGGCGAAGAGCATCGGCGGCGACTTACTAACGCGCGCAGAACTCATCATCGCCTATGAGCAGCATCGCGAGCAGTTCAAAGCGGCTGCGTACTGGTCGAACACGCCCGATACCGATCCCGGCTATTCCGGCTGGGCTTGGTTTCAGGACTTCCTCTACGGCAGCCAGGACTACGACCGACAGCTCGGCCGGTTCCGTGCCCGAGCCGTCCGCAGATTGTCGATTTAACCATTCATCCATTTCCAATCGAGGATTGCAATGACGATCACGCTTGAACATATCGAGGCCGAGCAATCACGCATCGCCACCTTGATCGAGCAATTCAAAAATCAGCCCAAGGCAACGGAGTACCACATCGATGCGGTGACGATTCCGCTTGCGGCCGGCGAGCGCGTGGCGGGCCCGATCTTCAACGACGACGGCACGCTCAGTCACTACGTGATTTTGCTTCCGGCAGATGTCGAGGAGATCACCTGGTCGGACGCAAAGGAATGGGCCGCTGAGCGCGGAGGTGATCTTCCGACGCGGCGCGAGCAATCGCTCCTGTTCGCCAACCTAAAAGGCGAGTTCGAGGCCGCTTGGTATTGGTCCGGCGAAGCGTATGAGGAGAACTCCGGCTGGGCTTGGTGTCAGTACTTCTACGACGGCTACCAGGGCAACTACCGGCAGAGCGACCGGTTCCGTGCCCGAGCCGTCCGCAGATTTATTCCTTCGGTAATTTAATCATTTAAATCCACCGTGGCCATTCACACCCAACTCCCGATCTACAAGGCGGCTTACAAGCTGTTCGATGTGGTGATGGGCGCCGTCAAAAACATGCCGCGCGATACCAAGGGCAACATGGGTAAGCGCATGATGGACGAGTCCGTCGAGATCACGATTCTCGTGTTCCGCGCCAACGTCGCCGCCGATAAGTCGCCTCACCTGGACGAGCTGCTCGAGCGCGTGCAGGTGATCGAGCTGATTCTTCGTCTCGGCATGGACAAGCGCATGATTTCGCGCGACGTCTACGCAAACGCCGTCGAGCAAACGACCAGCATCGGGAAGCAGGCCACCGGGTGGAAGAAGTCCGCAGCTAATCGCCCGCTCCATGGAGGTCAAGGCTCCCATGGCTGAGCGATCTTTCAATCTGGTCGTGCCGCTGGCTCACAAGGCCACCGCCATGCGCAATGAGGAAACCGACCGCCGGAGTGCGGATAGGTCCAGCGCAGTTTCTCGGCTGAGCAATCGGTCGGGCGACGTAGATAGCACGATATTTCCGGCTGGGCTTGGTATCAGAACTTCAACAACGGCAACCAGAACAACAACCAACAGAACAACCGGTTCCGTGCCCGAGCCGTCCGCAGATCGAGGGCCATTCTCGTTCGCCGAGCTAGTCGAGGCTTACCTCGACTGCCGGCGGACGAAGCGAAACAGCAATGCGGCGCTTGCATTCGAGATGCGGCTCGAAGGCAACTTGCGCCGACTCTACGACGAGCTGGTCGACGGCAGCTATACGCCGGGCCGCTCGAAGTGCTTCGTCATCACGCGACCGAAGCCACGCGAAGTATGGGCGGCTGCGTTTCGCGATCGTATCGTGCATCACCTGATCTACAACCGGATCGGGACGTGCTTCGAACGCTCATTCATCGCCGATTCGTGCGCTTGCATCAAGGGGCGCGGAACGCTATATGCGGCCGCGCGCCTCGAGGCAAAGATTCGCTCGATTACGCAGAACTGGACGCGGCCGGCGTATTACCTGAAGTGCGATCTAGCGAACTTCTTCGTAAGCATCGACAAGCGCATCCTGCGCGAATTGTTGCTCTCGAAGATCTCCGAACCGTTCTGGCGCGAGCTGACCGAACTCGTGCTGATGCACGATCCGCGCACCGACTTCGAATACCGCGGTGATCCGGCAATGATGCAACTCGTTCCTCGACACAAGCGTCTGCTCGAGCAGGAACCCTATATGGGGCTCCCAATCGGAAACCTGTCAAGTCAGTTCTTTGCGAACGTCTACCTCGATGTTTTGGACCAGCGCGCGAAGCATGTGCTCGGTGCGCGCCATTACATCCGATATGTGGACGACTTCCTTTTCCTGCATGAATCGGCGGTGCGGCTGAACGAAATGCTCGCCGACGTGACCGGCTTCTTGCCCAAGCGGCTCGGCGTCCAGATAAATCCGCGCAAGACGATCCTTCAGCCGATCGAGCGGGGCGTCGATTTCGTTGGCCAGGTCATCAAACCGTGGCGCCGCTACACGCGCCGGAGGACATTTTCCGAAGGCTTGCGGCGCGTATCGGTGACACCGGCCGGCGAATTGATGCCTGTCGCGAACTCCTACTTCGGGCTGCTGCGCCAAGCGTCGGCAAGCCATTACGACAGAGCAAACCTCGCGAACGTCTTGCGAGACCGCGGGTACACCGTCAACAAACAATTCACCCAAACCTATCGGAGGAGCCATAAATGCTAACTAAAGAGGAACGGGCGGAGGCCGAAGAAATGGGGCGCCAGCTCGCAGAGAGCGACGCTGCGATTATTCGCAAGCTGCTTGCCGCCAGCGCTGCGCCTGCTGAGGGGGGGATGCCCGACGACGCGACGCTGCGCGGACTTGTTCTCCAAATCGCCGGCATTCAGACCAAGCATGAAGAAAACATTCACGGAGCGGTGAATGTTCTACGCAACGCCTTTCGTGCAGCACTTTCGGGACCTGCTGATAGGCGGGAGGTGGTGGACGAGCAGGCGGATTGGCAAACCGGCGAGCCGCCCGTTAAACGGGGCGACAGCAAAGAGTTCAACGTCGCATGCCGTCGCGCGCACGATCCGAGCAAAATATTCGTGTTCGCCGCCTATTACGCGAACGCATATATCGATGACAACGAAGATGAGGAAGCAAAAGGCCGAACAGGGTGGTTCGTGCAGGGCATAGACATGAGCGGAGAGTACTCGTACGTCTACGAGAAGGTTTGCAATGACGGTGACGAAATCATCGGCTGGCAACCGCTCCCGAAATGGAGCGATGAGGCACCCGCCCGCGCCGCACTCGCCACTGCCCCAACGATGAGCGAGGCGGTGCGGGATGTGCTGGCAGAGCGCCGCCGCCAGGTCGAACTCGAAGGGTTCGCACCGACACGCGATGACGGATACATAGACGGTCAACTCGCTCAAGCTGGCGCTGCTTATGCCCTCGCTGTAGCCGACTACACAAGCCGCACAATCAACAGCGGCGCGGCGTTTTATGCACGTTCGCCTGACATCTGGCCGTGGTCCGAGAAGTGGTGGAAGCCAACAAGCCCCCGTCGTGCACTCATCAAAGCTGGCGCGCTGATCCTCGCCGAAATCGAGCGCATCGACCGCGCTGCAGCGGGTGGGAAGCGAGCATGAGGACCCCGCGCAAACCAATCATCGAGCTGACGATCTCCGCGGTGCTCGACCGCATGACACCGGGCGTCATCTATACCGTCACCGACGTCGCAAGGTGGTTCGGCATTCGCCCGCAGCTGACGCGGCCGACCCTCAACGACATGCACCACAAGGGCATCCTCGAGCGCCGTCGGTGCATCGACAAGACCTTCGGCTTCATGAAGCCCAAATCGACCGAAAAGCACGACCCGACAATCGCGACGGCGCCCGTACACGTTCGACTCGATGGCGTGCTAACCGGCTACGACGCCGAGATGCGCACGCGAATGCAGCTGGCGTTGATGGCGAGGACGCGATGAAAGAACGCCCTATCCTTTTCAGCGGCGATATGGTTCGCGCGCTACTCGACGGCCGCAAGACGCAGACGCGGCGCATCATGAAACCGCAGCCGCCCGAAGCGACGCGTGACGTCATCACGTTCCACCATCCCGATCCCCGAGAACACTATTGGGCGTTCGACGGCGATGCGCTGCTTGATTGGGCTTATCCGTGCCCATATGGCGAGGTCGCCGATCGGCTGTACGTACGCGAGACGTGGCAGCACGACAACCATCCTCTCGGCCCATACGAGCCTGATTGCACGGTTTTCTACCGCGCCGATTACCTCGACGATCCACTCGGCCCGGATCTTGAGCGATCGCCTGATGGCATCCGCCGCCAATGGCGTCCAAGCATTCACATGCCGCGCGCGGCGTCGCGCATCACACTCGAAGTGACCTGCGTGCGCGTCGAGCGATTGCAGGAGATCGATTGGGAAGACGCGATCGCAGAGGGCATCCGCGATC
This sequence comes from Paraburkholderia sp., assembly GCA_004322045.1. Lineage (GTDB taxonomy): Bacteria > Pseudomonadota > Gammaproteobacteria > Burkholderiales > Burkholderiaceae > Trinickia. The sequence continues at coordinate 27,126 of SCRN01000040.1, read as the reverse complement.
CAAGGCGAGCCGCCTGGCGCGTCGATCCGATCGAAGGTTGCGTCGCCAAATATCGGGAACTGTGGGACAGCCTCAACGCTGCGCGTGGCTACGGCTGGGACGCAAACCCTTGGGTGTGGGTCGTTGAATTTCGGAGAGCGGCGTGAAGACAAGCGACGTGAAGGCTGCGCTACGTGCGAGGTTCTGTGGACCAGAATGGGCGCTATTTTTCGAAGTGGCGGATGCCACTGGCGCACGTCATCGGCGCTGGGCCGACGCGGTGGCAATCAACCTCTTTCCATCACGCGGGCTCGAGATCCATGGCTTCGAGATCAAGGTTAGCCGGTCGGATTGGCTCCGCGAACTGAAGAACCCCGAGAAGTCAGCACCGGTGCAGCAGTACTGCGATCGCTGGTGGATTGTCGCGCCGGCGGCCACGATCGCGCCCGGCGAGCTGCCGCCAACCTGGGGGCACTTCGAAGCGCAGCCGGGCGGCAAGATCAGGCAGATCATCGCCGCGCCGAAGTTGAGCGCGAAGACCGTAACGCGCGAGTTTGTCGCAGCCATGCTCCGTCGCGCGAGCGAGCTCGACGCCGGCGAGGTGGGAGCCTCGGTCGCAGCTGAAGTTGCACGTCTGCGTGAGGGTGACGAATCTCGTATCGCGCGCGAAATCGAGCACCGTACACGCCATTACGCTGAGCTGAAAAAATCCGTCGATGAGATTGAGCGCATCTCAGGCGTGAAGATCAACTCGTGGAACGACGAGCATATCGGGCGCGCCGTCCGGGCAGTCATGCAGCTAGGCGTCTGCCAAACGTACGGTGGAGTAAAGGATCTGCGCGTTCAAGTAGAGCGGCTCCTGAAGCACTGCGACGAGGCGCTCGATATCTTCAAGGAAAACGAGCCCACGGGGAGCACGGCATGAGTACCAGAACCCTTATCGAAATCAATCACGATTTCCTGCACGAGCTCCAGGGGCGCCCCGAACTGCTCGCGATCATCGTCAGCGAGTTGGGCACGTCGATGCATAACCGGCCGCTCAATGAAATGAACGAGCGTGGCCGGGCGCTGGACATCGGGCACGGCGTGACAATTGTTCTGCAGTATCACCACACAACCGAGGTGGCCGTGGCCACGAAATATGTATCGGTGAAGTTATGAGCAGATATCTCACGCGCGACGAGCTCGCTGAATTGGTCGGTTGTCAGCCGCGAAGCCTCACATGCATGAAGCGCTGGCTCGAGCGAAATCGCTGGCCATATGCGGCCAACCTAGCAGGCGTGCCGCTCGTCACGCGTGAATATTACGAAGCACGAATGAACGGCGCGGTGCCTGTCGCCGCGATCACAGAACAAGAACCCGACTTTGCAGCACTCGACACATGATTGGACGACGCAAATCGCCGGACGGCCTACCGTTTCGGCTATACCCCCGCTACGGCAAGCACAAGGTCAGTTTCGCCTATAAGCTACCGAACGGGAAATGGGCGTTCCGGCTTTCAGCCCCGGCACAGAACAAGGAGGCCATCGCCGAGATCAGGAAGCAGGCGATCGAGCGCGCCGAGGCTTTGAACGGCGATGCCATAGAGCCGGGCACAGTCGCAGCCCTCTTTGAGCGCTACTTCAAGTGGCAGGATGAAATGCCCGTCGACAGCGAAATGCGCAAGGCCCAAATCACGCTCGACGAGAACGAGCGCGAATCGAAGCCGCTCATCAAAGTGTTCGGGAAGCTTGCACCGACAGCGATCAAGCCGAAGCACGTCTATGGGTATCTGGACAAACGCGCGAGCCAGGGCGCACCGGCGAAGGCCAACAAGGAGATCGCCCTTCTCTCGGCCGTGCTCGAGTACGGTCGTCGTCGCGGCGAGCTCGAGGTGAACCCATGCCGCGGCATTAAATACAACCCGACGCGCCCGCGCCAAAAGGTCGTGCAGCTGCATGAGCTCGACCTAGCGATTGAGATCGCAAGATCGCGGCGAAGCACCGACGGCAAGGAGTCGACATCGGCCTACGTGATTGCGGCGCTGTGTGCAAAAGCGGCCTATTTGACCGTCAGTCGGCCGACTGAAATGAGGGAGCTGCGCCGGCAAGCGATCGGCGATGCCGGCGTAAGGGTGCCCGTCGGGAAACGCAAGGGCGGCCACATGCAGCGCGAGAAGCTCGTCGAATGGTCGCCGGAGCTCCGCAGCGTGATCGACGAGGCGCTATCAATCCAACGCACGACGAGTCTCTATATTTTCGGCAACACGTCCGGGCAACCCTATACGCGGAGCGGCTGGAATACGAACTGGTCCCGTTTGATGACCTATTGCGAGGAAGAAGCGAAGAAACGCGAAATCGCCTTCGAGCGGTTCACGCTCGCAGACATGCGTCCGACGGCTGTTACTGATCGAAGCGACGAGGGAGATGAACGTCTGATTGACGCAACCGGGCATTCGGACGAGCGGATGGTACGAACGGTCTACGACCGGCGCCGGCAGCGCAAGGTGCGCGCCACCCGCTGATGATCTTCCAAAAATTGGAATCTCATCTTCCAAAAGCTGTAACAACGAGGGGAATTGAAGCAGTAACTACTTGATTTTATTGGGGTGGCTGATGGGACTCGAACCCACGACGACAGGAATCACAATCCTGGACTCTACCAACTGAGCTACAGCCACCACTGTACGACACGTTCTTACGCCGGCGTGACCAACGAAGAAGCGAGATTATACGAACAGAAATGCTGCTTGCCTAGCCCCCTTAGCCGATTATTTCCGACGGCTCGCGCAAGTAACGGCGCGCTTCATCGAAAATCGCCAGATCGCCGGCCGCAAGGCGCTTGTTGTCGGAAAGCACGCGCCGCCAGCCGCGCGCGCCCGCCGCACCACGATAGAGCCCAAGCGCGTGACGCGTGATGGCCCCAAGGAACGTCCCCCGCGCCAACTCCCGCGCACAATATTCGATCAGCGCCATTTCGACTTCTTCACGCGTTGGCGCCGCCGCGCCGCCATAGAATCGCGCATCGACCTCGGCGAGCAGGAACGGGTTGTGATAGGCCTCGCGACCGAGCATCACACCGTCGACGTGCTGCAGATGAAGCTCAACTTCATCGAGCGTTTTGACGCCGCCGTTGATGACGATTTCCAGCGCGGGAAAATCGCGCTTGAGCCGATACGCATAGTCGTACTTCAGCGGCGGAATCTCGCGGTTCTCTTTCGGCGACAGTCCCTTCAAAATGGCATTGCGCGCGTGCACGATGAACACTTCGCAACCAGCCTCGGCGATGGTTCCGACGAAGTCGCGAGCGAACGCGTAATCCTCGACGGCATCCACGCCGATCCGATGCTTGACCGTGACGGGAATGGAGACGGCGTCGCGCATCGCGCGCACGCAATCGGCGACGAGCTGCGGCTCGTTCATCAAACACGCGCCGAACGCGCCGCGCTGCACGCGCTCCGATGGGCACCCGCAGTTCAAGTTGATTTCGTCGTAGCCCCACGCTTGGCCCAGCTTGGCCGCACGCGCGAGATCGTCGGGCTCGCTGCCGCCCAGCTGCAGCGCGACGGGCGCTTCCTCGGCGGTGAAAGCGAGGTGGCGCCCGACATCGCCGAACAACAGCGCGCCGGTCGTCACCATCTCGGTGTAAAGCCACGTATGGCGCGAGATGAGCCGATGGAAGTAACGACAGTGACGATCGGTCCAGTCCATCATGGGGGCCACGCAAACGCGGCGCGGACTGGGGCGGAGGGGAAGCGGCATGGCGGAAATGAAAGACGGCTCGGACGGCATCGACGGCTCAAACGGCAAGTTCGCAATTTTACCGCATCGGCCCGGTTGCGCGGGCCGCCGTCCGAGCTGCCATCCTAGCCGCTCGTCCCGGACGACGCCGAACCGGCCCGCCGATATCGGCCCACGCCTTCGCAAGCGTCCCGGCTAGAATGGAGGCCCCGCGAAAACGCGCGGCGCGCAACAGCACTGCCGCGCCTGCCACGGATAAGGAGCTTGAGTCGATGAACGACGGATCGTCCCGTCAGTGCCTCACCAGGCGCGCCCTGCTCGTTTTGTTGCTGGCCTCGCTCGCCGGCTGCAGCACCTGGTTCGCGCCGCCCCCGGCCACGCAGGCCGAGCAGCCCGTCCCCGAGCCTGCGCCTGTCGAGGAAGCACCACCCGCTCCCGCATCCGAAGCCCAGGCTTCGGCCCCCGTCGTCGTCGCGCCGCCGCACGAAACGACGGAACCCAGGCACCCCGCGCCCAAGCCTGTTTATCGGTCGCCGCGCAGGCCTCGCCCCGCACCGCCACCGCCGCAAACGCCACCGCCCGTGCAGCCGCGACTGATCACGACGCGCACACTCGCACCCGCCGATACACACAGCTTGCTCGACGCGCGCGTGCAGCGCCCCGATGGCAAAGTCATCGGCCGCGCGATCGACATGTTCATCGATGCAGCCGGCAAGCCGCAGGAGATGCTCGTCAATCTGGCAGGGTTCCTCGGCATCGGCGATCGCAAAATGCGCTTCCCGTGGACCGACTTCAAGTTCGACGCTGCGCAGAAAAAGGCGCCAATCACGCTCTCGATCCCGCGCGGCGAACCGCCCGCGGCCGCGTCGTCAAAGCCGAAAGATAAAGCGAGCGGCAAAGCCGCCGCAGCAGGCGCGAACGATGCGCACTTGCTCGGTGTGATCGATGCGACGGCCGAGCGAGCCAATGGTGCGCGCGTCGGACGCGTCATCGATGTACTGATCGACAACCATGGCGAGCCGCAAGCGGCCGTGGTCGACGTCGGCAGTCTGATCCATGAGCGCCGCAGCATCGCCGCGGACTGGGCGGCCCTGCGTGTCGTCGCCAAGGGCGACGAGCTTTCGCTGCAAACGGACCTGTCCGATGCCCAGGTCGATGCAGCGCCGCCTTATCTGCCGAATCAACCGGCGCGGGCTGTCGCACCGGCTCCGGCCGCTGCAGCCGCTTCCGCCGCTCACCCCACTCGATGACGAACGCGCCGATGGCAATTTCTCGAAGTCTTCGCGCGCTCGACTGGTTGAACTTCTTTCTCGCCAATGTGCAGACAGGGTTCGGGCCATTCATTGCGTCGTATCTGACGGCCAACAAGTGGACCCAGGGCGAAATCGGCGTCGCCTTGAGCGTAGGCACCGCCACGGCCATGTTGAGCCAGGTGCCGGCCGGGGCGCTCATCGATGCACTGCGCAACAAGAAAGCCGCGGGCGCGGCCGCGATCATTGCGATCGCCGCCTGTGCGCTGCTGCTCGCCGCCAGCCCCACGCTGCTGCCCGTGCTCGCCGCCGAGCTCTTTCACGGCTTCGCGAGTTGCATGCTCACACCGGCCATCGCAGCCATTTCGTTCGCGCTCGTCGGTCACCGGGCGCTAGGGGATCGGCTCGGCCGCAACGCGCGCTTCGCCTCGATCGGCAGCGCCTTCGCGGCGGCGGCGATGGGCGCGTTCGGGGAATATTCATCCGCACGCGCCGTGTTCTGGCTGACGGCGGCGCTCACGGTGCCGGCCATCATCGCACTGTCGATGATCGAAGACACCGGCCGTGCGGCGATCACGGCCGCACGCGAGCGCGCCGCGGCGCCGCCCCCGCTCGCGCAACCGCAGCATCGAGAAAGCATCGCCTCGTTGCTGCGCGATCGGCGCGTGCTCGTCTTCGCCGCTTGCATCGCACTCTTTCACCTGTCGAACGCGGCGATGCTCAATCTGGCCGCCGGCGAGGTCACCGCGCACATGAGCGATAACGTTCAACTGGTGATCGCGGCCTGCATCATCGTGCCGCAGATGGTAGTCGCGGCGTTGTCGCCATGGGTGGGACGCTCAGCCGAGCGCTGGGGACGGCGCCCGCTTCTTATCGCGGGATTTGCCGCATTGCCCATCCGAGCCCTGCTATTCGCGGGCATCTCGAGCCCCTACTTGCTGGCGCCGGTGCAACTGTTCGACGGCATCAGCGCGGCGGTCTTCGGCGTCATGCTGCCGCTGATCGCGGCCGACGTCGCCGGCGGCAAAGGCCACTACAACCTGTGCATCGGGCTGTTCGGGCTCACGGCAGGTATCGGCGCAACACTAAGCACACTCGCGGCCGGGTTCGTGGCCGACCGTTTCGGCAACACGGTGAGCTTCATCGGCCTCGCCGCGGCAGGCGCACTGGCGGTGCTACTCGTTTGGGTGGCCTTGCCGGAGACGCGCGAGGCGTTCGATGACGAAGCGGCAGAGCCGGCGCACAAGCCCTCGACGACCTGATTCGCCCCTGCTCGCATCCACACCCGGCCCGATGCCGGGGTGAACCGGGACAAACCGGGACAAACCAGGACGGCCCCGGGGCGCAATGGGCGTGGCATCGTGCGCAAGCGCTTTTTACTGCGGGCGCGGCCACGCGCAGGCCAGTTCAGCCTCGACGGCGGCGCGCGCCGCGTCGAGCGCATGCTGCGCAGCACGCCGCTCGGTCGGCCAGGTGTCGTCGCTGGACACGAGATGCCAATCCAATGCCACCTCGTTGTCGCGCCATACCCGATAGTGCGACTTGATCCCGGCCATGCCCTGCTCGATGGCGACTTCGAGCGTAAACGAGCAGTAACGCTCGACGTAATCGCCCATGTCGATTCCATTCGGTTCCATCGTGCCCTCCGAATGACAGACGGACAGACGCGCATTGCCAAGCGCCGGCTTCGCTAATCGCAATCGCCGGACAAATACTTTCGGCCGTCGCACGTGATCTCGATTGCGCCGTTGCCGTTTTCGTCGGCAAGCCCCGCACCGAGCAATTCGGCGGCAATCGATGTCGAGACGAGCGGCGGCGCCTGGCCAATGCCGACCTCGTTCAAGCGCCGCAGCGCTTCGATGGCTTCCGGACTCAAGGATTTGGACATGGCCCGCTCCTTTTCGCTGGCTATCGCAATCCAATGTAGCACTTTCCCGGCGGTTCGCCGCACGTGCGCCTAGCACCGGCAGCGTTGCCGGCAGGTCCGCCTATAATGTCGCTCGTTCCGAATTGGCGAGCGCGTCCGCTCGAGCGGGCCGCGCCCCTTCGCGCGGTCCGCCGCCGAACCCTCGCACCGCACTCCATGCAAAAAATCATTCTGCCGTTCGTTTCGGGTTTTCTCGCCGCGCTCTTTTTTCGCGAAGCGACGCTCGCCTTGCTGCACGCCGCTGGGTTAATCGATGCAACAGGCTTTTCGACAGAGCCATTCATGCCGCTCGGCATGCCCGAATTCATTGCGAATGCCATTTGGAGCGCGGTGTGTGCCGTACTGATGGCGTGGCTGCTGCGCGTCTCGCCCGAACGCGCCGCCCCGTGGGTTCAGGCTTTCGTCTTCGGCGGCATCGTCTTGACGGCGGCGCGCGTCTTCATGATCGACCCGGCGCGCGGCATCTGGCCGAGCGGCAACATGTTGCCGCGCCTGGCCGTAGGCTTTGCAGCGAACGCCATGTGGGGCTGGGGCGCGCTCGTGTTCATGCGCGCCTTCATGAGCCCGGCGCTGGACGAAAGCTAAGGCCGAGCGCAGTGGCCCGGCCCCGCCTCATCCGACAAGATGGCGCAATGGATGGGTCTCGGGCGTCCAAGGGCTCACGAACATATGCTCCACTTCGGCGCGCGTGACATCCTCGATGTTTGCGATACGCCATACGGGGCGATTGTCTTTGTCGACGATACGCGCGCGCACGCCTTCGATCACGTCGCCGTAATCGAACATCGAGCGGGTCAAATCGAGATCGCGCCGCAAGCAATCGGACATCGGCCCCTCCGCGCGCGCGACGACCTCGAGCGCCACGGCCATCGACAGCGGCGAGCGCTCGCGCATCGCGGCGATCGTCTCTTGCGCCCACGTGTGCGCAGCGCTCTCACGCTCCCCTTCGAGCGATGCGATGATGCCGGCAACGTCGGCATGGCCGAAATGCCGGTCGATCCAAGGCCGTATCGCGGCCAGCGAAAGCGCGCTCGCAGCCGGCTCGGTCATGCTCGTGAAGCGCTCGACGCAAGCCAGCACGTCATGCTTGTCCTCGAAGTGCGTTGTCCCGAGCGCCGCGATGAGCCGCGGTATCGCCGCCGTATCGAGGTAGGCATCGGCCAGTCCGGCGTAGAGCGCATCCGCGGCATCGATCGTCGCCCCGGTGACGGCGAGATAGCGGCCGATCGCGCCGGGCGTGCGCGCGAGAAACCAGCCCGCGCCGACATCGGGAAACAAACCGATCCGCGTTTCGGGCATCGCCATCTTGGTCGTTTCGCTGACGATGCGCAGCCCGCCCGTGCGATGCGCGCCTTGCGAGATGCCCATGCCGCCGCCCATGACCACGCCTTCCATCAGCGCAATGTAGGGCTTGCCGTAAGCGAAGATGGCGTGATCGAGCGTGTATTCGCCGACGAAGAACGCATCGCGTCCTGCGAGATCGCCCCGCCGTCCCGCCTCATAGAAGTACCGCACGTCGCCGCCGGCGCAGAACGCGCGCGGATGCAGGCTGCGCACGAGAACCGCCAGCACGCGCGGATCGTCGCGCCAAGCGTCGAGCGCAGCCTGCATCGCTCCAATCATCGGAAGAGATAGTGCGTTGAGCGCTTGCGGTCGATTCAGTTCGATGAAGCCAATCCGATTTTCGACACGTGTGCGCACTTCGTCGATGTCGACGGGCATCGGTTCGGGCGTGGGCATGAGCGACGTACGAGAAAGTCGAGAAGCGCACAAGGTAGCACGGGCTCGCTGCCCGCGGGGCGCCGATCGGCCCCGCGAACGACGAGCCGCGCGCTCAGTGCGCTTGCATATCCGAAAAGAGGTTGAGCACGACGACTCCGGCGACGATCAGCGACAGTCCGGCCACGGCCGCGAGGTCGGGCACTTGGCGATAAAGGACCATCGCCACGAGCGTGATGAGCACGATGCCGACCCCCGACCAAATGGCATAGACGATACCGACGGGCATCGTCTTCAAGGTCATCGACAGGCAATAGAAAGCGAGCGCGTATCCGCCCGCGACGACGAGCGCCGGCGCAAGGCGGGTGAAGCCCTCGGAGGCGCGAAGCGCCGACGTGCCGACCACTTCGGCGACGATCGCCACTGCCAGCCAGATATATGCGGAACCGCCCATCGCTCAGGCCTTGTCGAGCGCGAGATCGGCGAAATCGTGCTCGAGTTCGGCGCACAGCGCTTCGACGACGAGCTCGTGATCGGCGCGTTGCGTCAAGCCCGACACCGTCACGGCGCCGATGACGCCCAGGCCCGCCAGCGTGATCGGGAACGAGCCGCCGGCCGCGGCGTAGTCGGCAGGCGGCAAACCATATTTGTCCGCCAACGTCGAACCGCTCTGCTGCAAGCGCAGGCCGACGGCATACGAACTGCGCCGGAAATGCGCGACGACGCCGCTCTTGCGCCGCACCCAGGCCGAATTGTCCGGCGCGGTGCCATCAAGCGCGCTGAAGAACAGCGGCAGCCCAAACGTGCGAACGTCGATGGCGATCGCATGGCCGCGCGCAATGGCCAACTCGCGCAGAAACGTCCCGAGCTGCCACGCGCGCGCGGCGTCGAAACGCGGGAAGACAAGCGTATGCTCCTGTTTGGCGATGGCTTGCAGATCGTGATCGAGATTCATAGGCAAGGAAACGAAAAAGCAACGAAGGAAAAGAAGACGCAAAAGGACCGCATCGCCCGCACGCATCGTGCCGACCGGACGGCGCCGCATAGTCCGTTCGCACCGACGCTGCCACGTGGCCACGTGGCAGCCGGTTCAAACCCGCGCACGGTACGGCCACTGCGAGCCGATTCTAGCGTAGGCATGCGGCCGCAGCGCTCGCAAACCCGCCGAATGTTTGGTCACGGCCGACGATATCGGTTGCACGCGGTTATGGTTTCCCCTATACTCTCATCTTTCGACGGACGCGGGGTGGAGCAGTCTGGCAGCTCGTCGGGCTCATAACCCGAAGGTCGTAGGTTCAAATCCTACCCCCGCAACCAAAGCGCCTCGCAGCATCAAGAACGAAGCGCCGAAACACGCCAAGCAGCATGAAGATCGACGACGTGTAGGCTCAAGTCCTCGTCGTCTGCGTGAGAAGAACACCGTAGTGAACGGCAGCACATCGAAGCCCGATCCCATCAGGATCGGGCTTTTTGTTTTTGCGCGCCTTTTTTGCACGCGTCGCGCGGAGCAAGACGCTCCTGCCCGCGCCGGCACCCTACCCGACACATCCCATTTATCGGCACGGCATCGGTCGCAACCCTTTATGCATTCGCCTTTCCTATTGCGTGCCCTGGCTGCCGCCCCTATCGTTGAGCACGCGGCATCCGAAAAGTAAGATTAAATGGCCGCGCAGGGACCGCGCAACTCGCCTTGCCGGCTGCCGATCAGCGATAACGACATGACTTGGAGACCTCAGTGAGCAGCATGACCGAATCAACCGGCTTCGCCGGCTCGCCGCCATTTTTTTCGAAGCAAGCGACTGTCGCCGCGCCCGGGTTCTCGCGCTGGATGGTCCCTCCCGCCGCGCTGGCCGTGCATCTGTGTATCGGCCAAGCGTACGCATTCTCGGTATTCAACGGCCCGCTGACGAAAGTCATCGGCATCACCCAATCGGCGCCTGGCGACTGGTCGCTGACGACGCTCGGCTGGATTTTTTCGCTCGCGATCGTCTTCCTCGGCCTATCGGCGGCGTTTGCAGGCAAGTGGCTCGAACACGTGGGTCCGCGCCGCACGATGTTTACCGCGGCGTGCTGCTTCGGCGGCGGCTTCTTGATCTCGGCGCTCGGCGTCTGGCTGCATCAGATCGTGCTGCTGTATTTGGGCTATGGGGTCATCGGCGGCATCGGGCTCGGGCTCGGCTACGTCTCGCCGGTTTCGACGCTGATCCGCTGGTTCCCCGATCGCCGCGGCATGGCGACCGGCATGGCGATCATGGGTTTCGGCGGCGGCGCGATGATCGCCGCGCCCCTTTCCGTTGCATTGATGAACCACTTCAAGAGTGCAACGAGCGTGGGCGTGGCAGAGACGTTCGTCGTGCTCGGCATCGCCTATTTCATCTCGATGACGATCGGCGCGCTGGCCATTCGGGTGCCCGCGCCCGACTGGAAGCCGGCCGGCTGGGTGCCGCCCGACACGTCGCACAAAATGATCACGCGCAATCACGTTCACATCGATCGCGCGCTGACTACCCCCCAGTTCTATCTCGTATGGCTCGTGCTCTTCTTGAACGTGACGGCCGGCATCGGCATTCTGGGCCAGGCGTCGGTCATGATTCAGGAAAGCTTCAAGAATACGGTGACGCCGGCCGCCGCTGCAGGCTTCGTCGGCCTGCTCTCGCTGTTCAACATGGGCGGGCGGTTCGTCTGGGCGTCCTCGTCCGATAAGCTCGGACGCAAGAACACCTACTCCGTGTTCTTCGTGCTCGGCGCCGTGCTCTATTACCTCGTGCCGAGCTTTGCGACCTCGGGCAATATCGCGCTCTTCGTGCTGTCTTACTGCGTGATTTTGTCGATGTACGGCGGCGGCTTTTCGACGGTGCCCGCCTATCTGGCCGATTTGTTCGGCACCGCCTTCGTCGGCGGCATTCACGGACGGCTGTTGACCGCCTGGGCCGCCGCGGGCGTGGCCGGTCCCGTGCTCGTCAACTACATCCGCGCCTATGAAGTCGCGCACGGCGTGGCCAAGGCCGATGCCTATACGATGACGGTGCACATCATGACGGCGCTGCTGATCGTCGGCTTCGTCTGCAATCTGCTCGTCAAACGCGTCGACGCAAAGCATCACATGAGCGACGCTCAAGTCGCGGCGGAGCGCTAAGGAGATATCATGGAACACGCCACGCAAACCCCGCGCCGAACGAGCGCCGTCAGCCTCGTCGTTTTTTGGGCCTATGTGCTCATTCCGTTGACTTGGGGCGTCGTCAACACGCTCAGGCAAGCGATGAAACTGTTCGGCTAAGCGCGGCCAAGCAGTCCATCGCATCACGAGCCGGGCCGTGCGCCCGGCTTTTTCGTGCACCGAACCCGGCGCAGCGTCCGAAGATTGCGCCCGGCTCAGCATCGCGCGCGCCCGGTGATACACTCGCATCACTCCGTTCCACGCACTTCCTATGAAATTCTGTTCCGTCTGCGGTCAAGCAGTCAGCTTACGCATTCCGCCCGGCGACAACCGCGAGCGATTCGTCTGCGAAAGCTGCGGCGCCGTGCATTATCAGAATCCTCGCAACGTCGTGGGCACCGTGCCCGTTTGGGAAGAGAAGGTGCTGCTCTGCCGGCGTGCGATCGAACCGCGCTACGGCTACTGGACGCTGCCGGCCGGTTTCATGGAAATGGGCGAAACGACGGCTGAGGCCGCCGCGCGCGAAACGCTCGAAGAGGCCGGCGCCCGCGTGGAAGTGCAGCATTTGTTCTCGCTCTTGAACGTGCCTCACGTCCATCAAGTGCATCTGTTCTATCTTGCCCGGCTGCTCGACATCGACATCGCGGCCGGCGAAGAGAGTCTCGAAGTGCGCCTGTTCGACGAAAGCGAAATTCCGTGGGAAGACATCGCATTCCCGACGGTCGGCCAGACGTTGCGCTTTTTCTTTGCCGATCGCTCCGCCGGCAACTACGGGCTGCATACGGGCGACATTTTCCGGTCGCTGCGCGACGGCTAACCGCGCCCAAGCTCCTCGCATGGTCCCCTGGCTCGGCCCTGACGACCCATTCCCGCCCGTCGAGCGTGCGCTCGGCCACGAAAGCGGCGCACCCGGCTTGCTCGCCGCAAGCTCCGACTTGCTGCCCTGGCGGGTGGTCGATGCGTACCGGCAAGGCATCTTCCCGTGGTACTCGGACGGCCAGCCCGTGCTTTGGTGGAGTCCCGACCCGCGTATGGTATTGCTGCCGCGCGAGTTCAAGGTGTCACCCTCGTTTCGTAAAACGCTCCGGCGCGTGCTGAGCGATCCGCGCTGGGAGGTTCGCGTCGACGCCGATTTCTCGGCGGTCATGCGCAATTGCGCGCAAGCGCCCCGCCGCGGCCAACGCGGCACCTGGATCACGGCAGAAATCGTCGATGCTTACGCATCCTTGCACCGCGCGGGCCATGCGCACAGCGTCGAAACCTGGCTCGATGGCGATCGCGTGGGCGGCCTGTACGGCGTATCGCTAGGCGCGATGTTCTTCGGCGAATCGATGTTCGCGCAAGTGAGCGATGCATCGAAAATCGCGCTGGCCGCGCTCGCCGGGCACCTGCGCCGTCACGAAATAGAAATGATAGACTGCCAGCAGAATACGCCGCATTTGGCTTCCCTTGGCGGACGCGAGATCGCGCGCAAGACGTTCGTCGCCCACGTGCGCAGCGCTGTGAGCGCAGCCCCGATTCCGTGGCGCTTCGACAAGACGGCGCTCGCCGAAGTCTTGCCGCATGGGGCGTAGAAGGACGCTCGCACCGCTCGCCCACGATCGATGCGGCATGCAAGAAACAATGCTTTGAGAGCCGCCAATGACTCACCCGAATGAGCTGCCGCTTTCACCGCTTTCCGCACTGCAGTTCTACGCGACCGCGCCCTATCCTTGCAGCTATTTGGAAGGCCGCATCGCACGCTCGCAGGTGGCGACCCCGAGCCATCTCATCAACTCCGACGTCTATACCGAACTCGTCAAGGCCGGCTTTCGGCGCTCCGGCGTCTTCACTTACCGGCCGTACTGCGAGGGCTGCCGCGCGTGCGTGCCCGTGCGCGTGCCCGTCGCGGCGTTCATGCCGAACCGCACGCAGCGGCGCGTCTGGAAGCGACACGCAACGCTCGTCGCGACGGTCGCGCCGTTGCATTACGAGGAAGAGCATTACGTGCTCTATATGCGTTATCAAGCAGCGCGGCACGCCGGTGGCGGCATGGATCGCGACAGCCGCGACCAATACGAGCAGTTCCTTCTGCATAGCCGAATCAATTCGCGGCTCGTCGAATTCCGGGAGCCGCTCGACGCTCCGAACGACGCCGGCGTGCTGCGCATGGTCAGCATGATCGACATCCTGGGCGACGGCCTGTCGTCGGTCTATACGTTCTTCGAACCCGAAGCGGACCATGCGAGCTACGGCACCTACAACATCCTGTGGCAGATCGAGCAAGCGAAAAGCTTGGGGCTTCCGCATGTCTACCTCGGCTATTGGATTCGGGAGAGCGCGAAGATGGCCTATAAAGCGAACTTCCACCCACTCGAAGGGCTCGTCGACGGAGATTGGGGGCCGCTGCCCGCTCCAGGTCCCGGTCCCGCCGCGGCGGGCGGCGCCGGAACATGATGCACGCTGGGCGTCGCTTCCGTGAGACCGGTTCCGGCTCGCGCCTCGATCCCGCCGGGCGCAGCGGCCTGCGGCGCTAACGGCGACCGGCCCCGCCGAACCCGTTAAAATGGCGGGTTCCCATTTTCCCACCTGCCCCATCCGTGCTCAGTTCCCTTTATCCGCTCGTGCGCGCTGGCCTCTTTCGCATGGATGCGGAAGACGCCCACCATCTCACGCTCCGCGCGCTCGGCGCAGCCGGCCGCACCGGGCTCGCCCGGCTGCTTGCGCCACACGTGCCGGATCTGCCGCGCACCGTCATGGGCATCGCCTTTCGCAATCCGATCGGCCTCGCGGCAGGGCTCGACAAGGATGGCGCCTGCATCGACGGTCTCGCGGCGCTCGGCTTCGGCTTCATCGAAGTGGGCACCGTCACGCCGCGCGCACAATCGGGCAACCCGCGTCCGCGCATTTTTCGGCTACCCGAAGCCGGGGCGCTGATCAATCGGATGGGTTTCAACAACGGCGGCGTCGATCAGTTCGTCAAGAACGTCCAAGCGGCGCGCTATCGCGGCCCGCTCGGGCTGAACATCGGCAAGAATGCCGATACGCCGATCGAACGCGCGGCCGACGACTATCTCTACTGCCTCGAACGCGTCTACCCGTTCGCAAGCTATGTGACGATCAACATCTCGTCGCCCAATACGAAAAACTTGCGGCAGTTGCAAGGCGCCGACGAGCTCGATGCGCTGATCAGTGCACTGAAGGAGAAGCAGCAGCGCTTGGCCGATCTGCATGGCAAGCTCGTGCCGCTCGCACTGAAGATCGCGCCGGATCTGGACGACGAGCAAATCAAAGCGATCGCCGACACGCTGCTGCGCCACGGCATCGAAGGCGTGATTGCGACCAATACGACGCTCTCGCGCTCGGCCGTCGCGGGCATGGCCTATGCGAACGAGACGGGCGGCCTGTCGGGCAAACCCGTCTTCGACGCGTCCAATGCGGTGATCGCCAAGCTGCGCGCGCAAGTGGGCGACGCGGTAGCGATCATCGGCGTGGGGGGCGTGTTCTCGGGCGAAGATGCGCTCGCCAAGCTCGCAGCCGGCGCTTCGCTCGTGCAGGTTTACACGGGCTTCATCTATCGCGGCCCGGCGCTCATCGGCGAATGCATCGACGCCATCGCGCACGCACCGCGCATATAGACATAAACAAACGATATTTTTCGGGCGATGGGTGTTTCGCTATCATTGCTGCACGCGTGAAAGCCCATCGGGGAGCTTTCCAAGGAGAACCAAAACCATGAAGTTCGCATCGCTAAAAAAGATCCTCACAGCAGGCCTGATCGGCTTGACCTGCTTCGCGGCCACGGCGCACGCCGAAGACCTGCTCGATCAAGTCAAAGCGCGCGGCACGCTGCGCATCGGCCTGGAGGGGACGTTCCCGCCGTTCAACTCGAAGGATGCAAAGACGGGCGAGTTGGTCGGCTTCGATGTCGACATCGCCAAGGCCGTTGCGGCCAAGCTTGGCGTGAAGCCCGAGTTCATCACGACGGAATGGAGCGGCATCATTGCGGGCTTGCAAGCGGGCAAGTTCGACGTGATCGTCAACCAGGTGGGCGTGACCGACGCGCGCAAGCAAGTGCTCGACTTTTCTCCGGCTTACACCTATTCGGGCGCCGAGCTGATTCAGCGCAAGGACGATGACCGTCAGTTCAAGTCGCTCGAAGACTTGAAGGGCAAGAAGCTTGGCGTGGGCCTGGGCACGAACTACATGGATATGGCGAAATCGGTGCCCGGCATCGATGTCAAAACCTATCCCGGTGCGCCCGAATATCTGCGCGATCTCGCAGCCGGACGCCTCGACGCCGCGTTGAACGACAAGCTCATGCTGGCGTATCTGATGAAGAACTCGCAGTTGCCGCTTCGCGCCGGCTCGATGGTCGGCACCGGCAACCCCTCGGCGATCCCGTTCAAGAAGGGTAATCCGAAGTTCGCGAAAGCGATCGACGACGCCATGACGCAACTCGAAGCGGACGGCACGTTCGCGAAGATCTCGGACAAGTGGTTCGGCACAGACGTCACGAAGCCCGCGAGCAAGTAACGCGCACATTGGCGCACGCCGTATGAGCGCTGGCACAGGGGCGGCATCGCACAGATGCCGCCCTTTGCTTTGGTGCCGCGTGAACACGTGCAACGATCCAACACGCTGTTTTCGTCGCGTATATCATGTGCGCTCGCGCACGCACGTCGTGCCGGTCGACTCGTTAGCTGTCCTCATTAACAAAAATCATGTCCACCACCACCCTGCTCGTCCAATCGATGCCTGTGCTCGCGCAGGGCGCAGTCTTGACGGTCAAGTTCGCCGTGCTGTCAATGATCTTCGGGCTCATCGCCGCTGTCTTCCTCGCCTTGATGGGCATCAGCCACAGCAAGCCACTCAATTGGATTGCGCGGGCCTATGTGAGCTTGATGCGCGGCACCCCGCTGCTCGTACAAATCTTCGTGGTGTATTACGGGCTGCCGAGCGTCGGCATCTCGCTGGACCCGACCCCGGCCGGCGTGATCGCGCTGTCGGCGAACGTGGCCGCGTATCTGTCGGAAAGCATGCGCGGCGCCATCAACGGCATTCATCGAGGCCAATGGCTCGCGGCATATAGCCTGGGGCTCTCGCGCCGCCAGACACTGCGCTACGTGATCGCGCCGCAAGCGCTGCGCATCGCCGTGCCGAGCCTGTCGAACAGCTTGATCAGCCTCATCAAGGATACGTCGCTCGTCTCGGTGATCACCGTGACCGAACTGCTGCGCAGCGCACAGGAAATCATCGCATCGACCTATCAACCGCTGCCGCTCTATCTGGCCGCGGCTGCCGTCTATTGGGTGCTGTGCCAGGTGCTCGAATGGGTGCAGCGCAGTTACGAGCGGCGCCTCGCCTTGCCCACCCGGCATTGATCGGGCGCGGCGGCTCGGTCGAGCCGCCGCTCTCTAGATAGCCGCGAATTCAGTTATTCAGTTTGCGGCGAGTGGCTGATCGAGCGCCGCGCCGAAGCGGCTCAAGCGCGGCAGGTAAAGCCGCGTCGGATCGAGAGAAAACGCCACGTTGCGCGCACGACCCATCACCTCTTTGCGCGGGACGAAGCCAAAGTAGCGAGAATCGGCGCTGTCGTCGCGGTTATCCCCGAGCATCAGATATTCGCCCGCCGGCACGGTCACGGGCCCAAACGAACTGCGCGGGCTCGGCGCCGTCTCCGATAACCGCACGATGTGCGAGACGCCGTCGAAACGCTCCGTCAAATAACGCACGTCGTCGGACGCGGCATCGGGCATCGGCGCGCGCGCGAGCGGCCGGTAATCGGCGCGCACGCCGTTGACGTACAACACGTTCTCGCGCAAGGCGACGGTGTCGCCAGGCACCCCGACCACGCGCTTGACGAGCAGTTCGTGCGCGGCGGCGGAATCGATCGTGACGATGTCGCCGCGCTGCGGGTCGCCCAGATGCGCGAGGGTGATGTGCGTGAGCGGCACGCGCAGGTCATACGCCATCTTGTCGACGAAGATGCGATCGCCGATGCGGATCGTCGGCAACATCGAGCCGGTCGGAACCACGTTCCAATCGGCGATGGCGCTGCGAAACAGCACCATCAGGAACAAAAAGGCCACTAGGTTCTTGTTCGAACGCCATAGATTGGCGAGATGCTTGGACATACGAGCTGCTCCTCATTGGACGATCTTGCACGTGACGCCGCCGGCAGTTGGGCTTGCCCGGATCGGATAGCGACGCCGATGCTGCTCCCGATCACGACGCCGCCGCCGGCGCAACGCCGCATCGTAACACCGCCGCCGCTACTCTCCCGTGAACCTCAGCCCGAGCGCGGCGCGCGCCGAATCGGTCATCGAGATCATTTGCCGCGACTTCGCGTGCGTCATGATCGGGCTTTCCAGTGTGCCCGCACGCATCAATTCGCAAAAGTGCGCGGTCTCGTAGTTCAGCCCGCCGCCTTCGAACGGCTCGTTCAATTCGACGACGCGGCCGTCGCAATAACTGACGGTCGCACGCACGGGATTCCACCATTTCTCGTGAATCGTGACGTGCCCGAGCGGCCCCGCCAGCAATGCGTCGCCCTTGCCATCCAAGTCCAGACCGCAAAAGAGCTGCGCGATGCCCGCCTCGTGGCGGCTATGCACACTCGCGAACGTATCGACGCCCGAAGCGCCCAGACGCCCGAAGGTCTGAACCTCGAGCGGCGCGCCGAGCCAGTCGACGGCAAGGAACATTTCGTAGATGCCGATATCGAGCAAAGCGCCACCGCCTTGCGCCAACGAAAACGACGGATGATCGGCCGGCACGTTGGCAACCGAGCAACCGGCGCGCACGAGGCCCACCGGGCCGATCGGGTCGCTCGCGAGGTGCTCGCGCAGCTTGCGATAGAGCGGAAAGAAAGGCGGCTTCATCGCTTCCATGAAAAGCCGCCCCGAGGTGCGCGCCGTCGCGAGCACCGCTTCGAGCTCGCGCACGTTCAGTGTCGCGGGCTTTTCGCACAGGACGTGCTTGCCCGCCGCGAGCGCCGCACGCGCGAACTGAGCATGCGTATCGTTGAGGGTGGCGATGTAGAGCGCATCGACATCGCTTGCCAGCACCTCTTCGAACGTGGTGCATGCCGCTCCACCAAAGCGCTGCACGAAGGCATCGACGCTTTCGGCGCGCCGCGACCACGTCCGCGCGATCCGCGCATCGCGCACGTGCCTCAAGCCCTGAGCGAAGCGGTGCGCGATATGCCCCGCACCGACGATGCCCCAGCCGATGGTTCCCAACTCATTCATAACCGCATTCCTTGTCAACGTGACGTAGAGAAAGATCGACCGCAGCCGACCCTAGCCGTGGTCGATCCACCCGCGATCATAAGACGCGGCGCAGACGAATGCGTTCGGCTCGCACGCCTTGCTTGGCGAGGGAATGTGACGCGTGGGAATGTGCGCAGCACGAGATCATCGATACATTACTCCCACCAAATGCAAAGACCGGCGCAACATGCCGCCGGTCTTTCATACGATGAGAGAACCGCTACCTGCGACTCGGCATTTCCACCGAAAACTCGCGGCTGATCTCGTCGGCGGCGAAGTCGATGACCGCGAGCGCCGCGGCTTCGGCCTCCTTGGGATCGCGCCGCTCGATAGCTTCGACGAGCCGCTCGTGCGTGCGCACCGAGATCTCCCAGGCGCCCGGCTTTTGGCTGAGCATTGGATGCGTGGCCGTCAACGCCCCGCGGATGATCGCGGCCATCTGCTGGAAGAACTGGTTGCCGCTTGCGTGAACGATGCGTGTATGCAACATTTCGTCGGCCGCCTGATAGCCCGCATCGCCCGGCGCGAGCGTTTTAAACACTTCAAAGGCCTCACGAATCGCGGCCACTTCCGACACGCTCGCGCGCGCTGCCGCCTGGGCCGCCGCGCGCGGCTCGATCAGCATCCGGAACTCGATCACATCGCGCATGAACTGCGGATCGGGCTTGGCGCGAAAGCGCCAATTGACGACGTCCTCGTCGATCATGCGCCAGTCGCGCATCGGCCTGATGCGCGTGCCCACCTTCGGCCTGACGTCGAGCATGTCGCGGGCAAGCAGCATGGAAAGCGCTTCGCGCATGACCGTGCGGCTGACGTCGAACTCCTTGGACAGCACGTCTTGCGGCGGCAAAATTGCGCCGTACTTCTCTTCGACGATGCCGCTAACGAGCCCATCCATCACCTTGCTCACCAGCGAACGGTCTTTGCCCTGCTCCATAACTCCCCCCGATGCGCCGTCCGACGCTCCTTTGCCTGTTTCATTGCGCACCGCCCGCCAACCGCAGCCGACAAACGATACGGTGCTTGGTTCCGCCGCGGCGCGCCATTGGGAAAGGCCTGAACAGGGTTATCCCTCTGATGAAACGGATGCTAGCTGCGCGCACGTTGGGCCACCGTCCAAGGCCCTGCCAACCGCCGGCAATTGCTTCGGACGCCTACACAATTTCGTACGAACGCCGCTTACGACCCGTACCGCACCGCACTTCGCATTACTTCGCATTGCTTCAGCCATGAGCGAATCGTTTCGGTGTCCGAAACAACGTACGACGAATCGCCATGAGTGCACGGTACGTCGCGCGCAACGGTATGACTGTTCGGCATCGCACCGAGGTCGAAGGTTCGCGCGCCGCCAGGGTAACTACGCAGCGACACGCTCACGCGGCCATGTCTCAACAATGATTCATTTCCGACAGGTGCCATCGTTCGAGCGTCCCGAGGGGCTCATAGACCGCATCGCCGCAGCACGATTCGGATCTTGCGTCCGACGTCAGCGCTTATCGTTTTAAACACCCGAGTCGGGAACCGCGCTGCATCGGGCAACAGCGGCGCGCACTGCGGCAGGGCACCGCAGCCGCACGCATTGATGCACCGACACAACTGAAGCCGTTGCCCGCACCGCCGCCCGCTGGCGACTCGTCGTTCACTTCGCGCTCGTATGCATGTCCGCTGTTCCTCTCCCTTCCCAAAAACCAAGCTGATCAATGAGTTAAAGCGAACATTTGAAAGTGATTCGAAAGGAGTTGAAAGGCTGCGTTAGGTTTTTCAGATTTGAAACAAAAAGGAGAGGTCACCTAAAGCGGGTGCGCTGCAACACGGCAGGGACGGCGTCAAGGCCCCTCGCAACAGCGCTTGGCATGATCCTCGCAGTATTGGGCGCAACCGAGCGCTTCCGCACAGAAGCCGCCACGGTCAGGGAGAAGGGCCAAAGACGCCGGGACGCAAGCATCGAGATAACGACGAATGAAGAGCCGGGTATCCGGGCTTCATGTCGATGCAGGCGGGAACCGGCCCAGTAACGAGAAGCCGCATCAAGTCGAGCAAGCATCGCGCGACGCGGCAGCCAAAACGAGGACCGACCATGTTGACGCTACAATCCGATCTCCACGGCAATCATCTGCTCGGCGCATTGCCGCCGCACGAATGGCAAGCGCTGACGCCGCACCTCGAGTTGGTCCATCTGCGCACCGAACAATTGCTCTGCGATTGCGGCCATAAAATCCATCACGTCTACTTCCCGACGACCGCCATCATCTCTGTGCTCTCGATGATGGAAGACGGCGGCTCGGTAGAACTCGCCGCCGTAGGGCGAGAAGGCATGACCGGCGTTCAAGTACTGACGGGCGGCGAGACGATGCCAAGCCGCGTCCAAGTGCAATGCTCGGGCTTCGCCTATCGGATGAGCGCGCAACAGCTCAAGCAAGAGATCGCGCGCTCGGACTTGCTGCGCCGTTTGATGCTGCTCTACATGCAAGCGCTGCTCACGCAGGTCGCGCAAACGGCCGCGTGCAATCGCCACCATTCGTTGAGCAAGCAATTGTGCCGGTGGCTCTTGATCGAAATCGATCGCGCGGCGACGGACGATCTGGCCGTCACGCAACAACTGATCGCCGACATGCTCGGGGTACGCCGAGAAGGGATCACGGAAGCCGCGGGCAAACTGCACGATCAAGGATTGATCCACCACAGCCGCGGCCATATCAAGGTGCTCGATCGCAAGGGTCTCGAATCGCGCGCCTGCGAGTGCTACGGGCTCGTGAAGCGAGAATTCGACCGCCTCCTGCCAAGCCTGCGTCAGACCCATTCGATCAGTTGAACGCGGCCCCATTCGGCGCGGGCGAGCGCCGAATGCTTCGGACAACTAAGTATTGGTTGGCCGATCTTGGTGGTTCGATCGACTTCAACGAACGCTCAGTCCGCCATGACTACGGCAAAAATCGGTCCCGGCTTTAACCGTTAGCGGCCCGCGCGAAAATCGATGGTTTCGACGCCGCGCTCGGTGCCGAGCAAGCAAAGATCGGCGCCGCGGCTCGCAAACAAGCCCACGGTGACCACGCCGGGCCAGCCGTTCACGGTCGTTTCGAACGCGCACGGGTTGTCGATCGCGAGACTTTTGACGTCGAGGATTTCGTTGCCGTTGTCGGTGATGTAAGGTGCGCCGTCCTGCGTCACGCGCAGGACAGGCACGCCGCCAAGCGCCGCCAGCCTCCGCCCGATGGCCGTGCGCGCCATGGGCACGACTTCCACCGGCAGGGGAAAACCACCGAGCACGGGCACGCGCTTGGAGGCATCGGCGATGCAGACGAAAACTTCTGCGACCGAGGCGACGATCTTCTCGCGCGTGAGCGCTCCGCCGCCGCCTTTGATCATGGCGCCGGCCGGATCGATCTCATCGGCGCCGTCGACATAAACGGGCAGCGATTCGATTTCATTGAGATCGAACACCTGAATGCCATGCTGCTGCAGCCGCGCCGTGGTGGCAACGGAGCTCGAGACCGCGCCGCGGTAGCGATGCTTGTGCGCCGCCAGCGCATCGATGAAGCAGTTTGCCGTCGAGCCGGTGCCGACGCCGATCACGGCGCCTTCGGCAACATGGGCGTGCACATGGTCGGCGGCGGCTTGGCCGACCAATTGTTTGAGTTCGTCTTGGGTCATATAGCGCGGCAAAATGCGAGCGAAAGGCGTGAGTTTACCGGACTTCGGCGTCTGCATTGCCGCGGCCGGCGCGAATTACGCGACGCGCTCGCCTTCGGGCGGCGCAACGAGACCGTGCGCGGGCCGCCGCTTGAGTGCGGCGTCGAACGGATTGGTCAGCGGGCCGATCGCCTCTGCTTGGCGCCTAAGCAGTTCCACCACCATCGGCAGCCGATCGTCGCCGAGCCGCGACGCGAGCGTGCCGACGCTCAGCGCCGCAACGGCCGTGCCGGTGCGGTCGAGAATCGGCACCGCCACGCCGGCCATGCCCTCGAGCACGCCGCTATTGCGCGCGGCATAGCCGAGTTGGCGCACCCGTTCGATTTCCGTGCGCAGATACACTTCGTCGAGCATGCCGTAACCGCGAATGCGCGGCACATTGAAACGGATGATCTCCTCACGTTCGGCCTCGGGCACGAACGCGAGGATGGCGAGGCTGCCCTGCCCGACGCCAAGCGCGATCCGTCCGCCCACATCGTTCGTGAACGAGCGGATCGGGAACGGCCCTTCGCACAGATCGAGGCACACCGCATCGAAGCCGCTCTTGGCCAGCAGGAAGATCGTCTCGCCCAGGCTCGCGCATAATCGCAACAACGCGGGCCGGCACAGATTGCGCAGCCCCCCGGGGTTGCCCGCCTGCGCCGCCAATGCGAAGAAATCGACGCCGAGCCGATAGAGCTTCGAACGCTCGTCCTGCTCGACCATGCCCTCGGCGATCAGCGCGCGCAAGATCCGATGCGTCGTGCCTTGGGTGAGACCGACGGCTTTCGCAAGCTGGGTAACGCGCGCACCGCTGGCCTGCAGCGCCGCCAGCGCCCGGACGAGCGCAAATGCGCGCGGCAACATACC
Source organism: Paraburkholderia sp. (assembly GCA_004322045.1). GTDB lineage: Bacteria > Pseudomonadota > Gammaproteobacteria > Burkholderiales > Burkholderiaceae > Trinickia. Next base: position 3,583 of record SCRN01000040.1, on the reverse strand, counting down.
GATGTTGGGTGCGTCGGCGCCGCCCTGCTCCTCGCTGGTCCCGCCCGTATCGCTTCGCGCTGCCCTAACGCCCATATGCCGATCCTCGAGTTTCATTCAACGGAAGGTTTTCCCGGAACCATTCTTGCCGGGAGTATCGCAGCTTTTTGCGCCCTTTGCCTTGACGTCAGAAAGAACTCAGGGCAAACCCTCGCCACACGGCGTGAAATAGGTTGCCATGTTTTTCGCAGATTGATTTCGCGCAATGGAATGTTTTAGATATTCTTCCCGTCTAGCGGAATTCTAAATTGACTCGCCTTATATGGCTGGACAGAATCCATCCAGCCTTAGAGACCCGACGCCCCATCACACTCGCCGGGCCATCGCTTCCCAGGAGCCGGACCATGTCGTTCCTCACGCTTGCCGACGTTTCGAAGTCGTTCGGCGCCATGCACGCGGTCACCGATCTGAATCTGTCGGTGGAAAAAGGCGAATTCGTCTCCTTGCTCGGCCCCTCGGGCTGCGGCAAGACCACCACGCTGCAGATGATCGCCGGTTTCGTGCAGACGACGAGTGGGCGCATCGTGCTCGACGGCCGCGACATCACCGAGATGAAACCGAACCAGCGCGGCCTGGGTATCGTCTTCCAAAGTTATGCGCTGTTTCCCCACATGACGGTCGCCCAAAACGTGAGCTTCGGCTTGGAAATGCGGCGCGTGAGCAAAAAGGAAAGCGACGAGCGCGTGCGCGAGGCGCTTGCACTCGTGCGGCTCGAAGCGCTCGCGCAGCGCTTTCCGCGCGAGCTTTCGGGCGGGCAGCGTCAGCGCGTCGCGCTGGCGCGAGCGATCGTCATCACGCCGCCCGTGCTCTTGCTCGACGAGCCGATGTCCAATCTCGACGCCAAGCTGCGCGAGGAAATGCAATTCGAGCTGCGCGCGATTCAACGGCGCATCGGCACGACGACGATCATGGTCACGCACGATCAATCGGAGGCGCTCTCGATCAGCGACCGCGTCGTCGTCATGGAGGCCGGCCGCATCACGCAAGTCGATACGCCGTATCGCGCTTACGAGCGCCCGGAAAATCGTTTCGTCTCGGAGTTCATCGGCAAAGCCAACTTGTTCTCGGGCACCGTCGTTGCGGCCGACGACGCGCGCACGCAGATCGATCTCGGCGCCGAGCGCATCGATATCGGTCACGGCCCGCATTCGCTGCAGCGCGACAGGCCGGCGATCGGCGATGCCGTCACGATATGCATCCGGCCGGAGAAGGTTCGTCTGAACGCATCCGGCGGCGGCCGTTTGCCCGCCACGATCTCGAGCCGCTTCTTCCTCGGCAGCCAGTGGTTGTACCGCGTCGATTGCCGCCTGGGCGAAATCCTCGTGTGCTGTCAGAACGAAGGCGACGAGCCGCTCGCGGAAGGCGACACCGTCGGCATCGATTGGAAGAGCGAAGCCGTGCGCTTCGTCGCGAGGGATGCACGCCATGGCTAATGCGACACTCGACGCAGCCGCCCGCACGGCCGGATCGTCGCCGGCGCTCGCCCGCATCCGGGTGCCGTGGCGCGCGTATCTGCCGATGTGGCTACTCGCCGCTCCGGCCTTTGCGCTGTTCGCCACGCTCGTGCTCGTGCCGCTCGCGATGACGCTCGTCTTGACGTTCTATCGATTCGATCCGGCAAGCGGGCCGATCGCGGCCTTCCAATTCGACAACTACGCCAATGTATTGACTTCGCCTTATTACCAAACGATCTTCCTGCGCACGTTCGGCATCGCCGCGATCACGACGCTCCTATGTGTCGCCATCGGCGCGCCGGAAGCCTATGTACTGTCGAAGATGCGCGACCCGTGGCGCTCCGCTTTCTTGCTCGTGATCCTCGCACCGCTGCTCGTCTCGGTGGTCGTGCGCGCGTTCGGCTGGAGCATGCTGCTCGGCACGGCGGGCATCGTCAATCAAGCGTTCGGCCTGATTGGCCTCGGCCCCTTCAAGCTCGAATACACGACGTTCGCGATCGTCATCGCGCTCGTTCACGTGATGCTGCCGTTCATGGTGATTCCGGTCTGGACTGCGTTGCAAAAGCTCGACCCGCAGACGGAGCAAGCCGCGCTTTCGCTGATGGCCTCGCCGGCCACCACGCTGCGCCGCATCGTGCTGCCGCAAGTCATGCCGGGCGTGTTGTCCGGCAGCCTCATGGTGTTTGGGTTGTCGGCGAGCGCATTCGCAATTCCCGGCTTGCTCGGGGGACGGCGCCTGAAGGTCGCCGCGACCGCCGTGTACGACCAATTCCTCGGCTCGCTCAACTGGCCGCTCGGAGCGTGCATCGCGCTACTGCTGCTCGTCGCCAACCTCGTCATCATGCTCACCTACTACCGCATGCTCGAACGCCGTTACGGCCGCAGCATGGGTTGAGCCAAGGAAATCGACATGCGACGCAACGGCCCTTTCGCCCTCGCCTTTCACGCGCTCGTCATCGCGTTCGTGTTGGCTCCGCTCATCATCGTCGTACTGGTCGCGTTCACGCCCGACGAAACGCTGACCTTGCCCACGCACGGCATCTCGTTGCGCTGGTTTCGCGCGATCATGAACTACCCGGATTTCATTACGGCCTTCTTCACGAGCATCAAGCTCGCCTTCGTTTCCGCCACACTCTCGCTCGCCCTCGCTTTGCCCGCGGGGCTGGCGATCGCGCGCGCACGCTTTCCGGGCCGGGACTTCCTGAACGCACTGCTGCTCTCGCCGCTCGTCATTCCCGGGCTCGTGCTCGGCATCGCGCTGCTGCGCTTTTTCGCCTTGATCGGCGCAACGGGTTCCTTCGCTTGGCTCGTACTCGCCCATACGGTGATCGTCACACCGTTCGTGCTGCGGCTCGTGCTCGCCGCCGCCACTGGCCTCGATCGCAGCGTGGAGCACGCGGCGCAATCGCTCGGTGCCAGCGCATGGACGACGTTTCGGCGCATCACGCTGCCGATGATCGTACCGGGCATCACGGGCGGATGGCTGCTCGCATTCATCAACAGCTTCGACGAACTGACGATGTCGATCTTCGTCACCTCGCCGCAGACGGTCACGTTGCCCGTTCGTATGTACATGTACGCGACCGAATCGATCGATCCGATGATGGCGTCGGTGTCGACGCTCGTCATTTTCGTCACGGCCGCCGCCATGTTGCTGCTCGACCGCGCATACGGCTTGAATCGCATTCTGATCGGGCAGCACTGAGGGAGCGGGCGCGCTCGTCGCACAGCCTATCTATAGTTAGGATACCTAAATATGTCGCATGATGCGGGGCAACTGGTACGTCTGGCCGAAGTCCAACGCGCACCCGTTTTCTTCACGCTCGATGGCCTGCCGGCGAGCGCGCTCGAGGGCGATACCGTGCTCACGGCGATCCTGACCAAGCGCCATGCGCTGCGCGTCTCCGACTTCAGCGGCGAACCGCGCGCGGGATTGTGTCTCATCGGCGCCTGTCAGGATTGCTGGATCCGCACCGAAGACGGGCGGCGGCTGCGGGCCTGTTCGACCCAGATCGAAAGCGGTATGCGCCTGCGCACCACGGCCGCGTCATGGCGCTCGATCCTCGCTGGCCCCGTGCGCATCGACGGCC
>SCRN01000005.1 GCA_004322045.1 Paraburkholderia sp. | reverse complement strand
TTCGCGTGTGCCGTCAAGGCGCTCGACCCAATTCACTCCGACCGCACCCGGCGCCCCGCCTTCGAGGCCGAACGGCGGCACTTCGCGCCGGTTCGCGAGCATCACGGCCGTCATAGGCTCGAGAAAGCGCACGCGCCGCTCCGTGCCGTCGCCGCCGCGATGGCGTCCGGCTCCGCCGCTGCCCCGGCGCACACGGAATTCATCGAGTCGCACGGGGAAACGCCATTCGAGCACCTCGGGATCGGTCAAGCGCGAGTTCGTCATATGGGTTTGCACGGCGCTGCATCCGTCGAACGTCGGCCCCGCGCCTGCTCCGCCGCAGATCGTCTCGTAGTACTGGAAGCGATCGTTGCCGAACGTGAAGTTGTTCATCGTGCCCTGGGCGCCTGCCATCACGCCCAATGCGCCGTAGAGGGCATCGGTGACCACCTGCGATGTCTCGACGTTGCCCGCCACGACGGCGGCGGGATAGCGCGGGTTCAGCATCGAGCCTTCGGGAATCCTGATCTCGAGCGGCTTCAGGCAACCCGCATTGAGCGGGATGTCCTCGTCGACGAGTGTTCGGAAAACGTACAGCACCGCCGCTTTGCAGATCGACGCCGGCGCATTGAAGTTGTTCAGCTGCTGCTCGCTCGTGCCGGCGAAATCGATGACGGCCGAGCGCTGCGCCTTGTCGATCGACACGCTGACGACGATCTTCGCGCCGTCGTCGAATGCGTATTCGAAACGGCCGTCTTTGAGCACCGACAGCGTGCGACGCACGACTTCCTCGGCGTTGTCCTGCACGTGCCGCATGTAGGCCTGTACCGTATCGACGCCGAACTGCCCGCACATGCGATCGAGTTCCAATGCACCCTTGGTGCAGGCGGCCACTTGAGCCCGCAGGTCTGCCAGGTTCTGTTCGACATTGCGCACGGGCCACGCGCTCGAGAGCAGTTTGTCGCGAATGACGCCTTCGAGGAAGCGGCCCTGCGCGACGAGCTGCACGTTATCGAGCAGCACGCCTTCCTCATCGACATGGACCGAATCGGGCGGCATCGAACCGGGCGTGACTCCGCCGATATCGGCATGATGCCCGCGCGCGGCAACGTAGAACATCGGCTCGCTAGAGGAGGCGGCAAACACCGGCATGATGACGGTGACGTCGGGCAAGTGTGTGCCGCCCGCATACGGCGCATTCAGTGCGAACGCGTCGCCGGGCCACATGGTGCCGGCGCGGCGCTCGATCACAGTGCGCACGCTCTCGCCCATCGAGCCGAGGTGCACCGGCATGTGCGGTGCGTTTGCAATCAAGTTACCCTCGCCGTCGAACAGCGCGCACGAAAAGTCCAAGCGCTCCTTGATGTTGACCGAGTACGACGTATTCGCGAGCGTGACCCCCATCTGTTCGGCGATGGACATGAACAAGTTGTTGAACACTTCCAACAGCACGGGATCGGCTTGCGTGCCGGCCGCGTGGCGCGCCTCCAGCGGCACGGTGCGTTCCACGACCATGTGGTTGTGGCGCGTCACGACGAGTTGCCATCCCGGTTCGACGATCGTCGTGCCGGTGCGTTCCTTGATGATCGATGGGCCGTCGATTTTCGCGCCGGGGGCCATCGTGTCGCGATCGTAGACGGGCGTCTCGCGCCATTGGCCGCCGGTGAAGATGCGCGTGGTGGCGAGCGGGGCCGGCGCAGCCGATGCGCTCTCGGCGAGCGGCCAGCGTTCGTCGCCGGCCTGTTGCGTGCAACCGATGGCTTCCACGGCAACCGCTTCGACGATCAACGCGCGGTTGGGCATCAGGAAGCCGTAGCGCGTACGATAGAGCGTTTGGAATTGCGCGGTCACGGCCGCCACGTCTTCCTTGAAGTCGACTTCGAGCGCGGTGTCGGTGCCGTCGTACTTCACATGCAGTTTGTGGCAGACGGTGATCTGCGTCTCGTCGATGCGCTGCTCGGCGACTTCGCGGCGAGCGGCATCCACTAGATCCTCGAACTCGGTTTTGCAAGCGGCCAGTGCACGCGCGTCGAGCGGAACTTCGAGCGCGCGTTGGCGCATTGCACGCACGTCGGCGAGTCCCATGCCGTACGCCGACAGCACGCCCGCGAGCGGATGAATGAACACGCGCGTCATGCCGAGCGCATCCGCGACCAGGCACGCATGTTGGCCGCCCGCGCCGCCGAAGCAAGCGAGCGTGTACTGCGTCACGTCGTACCCGCGCTGCACGGAGATTTGCTTGATCGCATTGGCCATGTTCTCGACGGCAATCATCAAGAAACCTTCGGCGATCTCTTCAGGCTGACGCTCGATTCCCGTCGCCGAGGCCACTTCGCCGGCCAGCGACGTGAATCGTTGGCGCACGATCGCATCGTCGAGCGGTTCGTCGCCCTCGGGGCCGAACACGGCAGGGAACCATTGCGGATTGAGCTTGCCCGTCATGACGTTGCAGTCGGTGACCGTCAACGGGCCGCCGCGGCGATACGATGCGGGTCCCGGATTGGCCCCGGCGCTTTCGGGGCCGACCCGGAAGCGGGCGCCGTCGAAGCTGCAGATCGAGCCTCCGCCTGCCGCGACGGTGTGGATCTTCATCATCGGTGCGCGGATGCGCACACCGGCTACCTCGGTAATGAATTCGCGCTCGTATTCGCCCGCGTAGTGGGTGACATCAGTGGACGTGCCGCCCATGTCGAAGCCGATGATGCGGTCGAAGCCGGCGAGCGCGGCCACTTGAGCCGCGCCGACGATGCCGCCTGCGGGGCCTGACAAAATCGCATCCTTGCCTTGGAAACGGTGCGCGTCGGTCAAGCCGCCGTTGCTTTGCATGAATTGCAGCGGCACGGGACCGAGCTCGCTTTCCACCTGGCGCACGTAGTGGCGCAGCACCGGCGAAAGATAGGCGTCGACGACGGTCGTGTCGCCGCGCGAGATCAGCTTCATCAGCGGGCTGACTTCGTGGCTCACGGAAATCTGGGTGAAGCCGATCTCTTGCGCGATCGCCTTGAGCTTGCGCTCGTGCTCGGGATGACGATAAGCATGCATCAGCACGATCGCGCAAGCGCGGATGCCCTCGTCGTAGGCGCTTTGCAATGCTTGACGCGCACCCGCTTCATCGAGCGAACGCACGGACTCTCCGCGTGCGCCGATGCGCTCGTCGATCTCCACGACGCGCTCGTACAGCAGCGTGGGCAACTCGATGTTGCGCACGAACAGCTTCGGCCGGTTTTGATACGCGATACGCAGCGCGTCCGCAAAACCCTTCGTGATCGCAAGCACGGTGCGCTCGCCTTTGCGTTCGAGCAGGGCATTGGTGGCGACCGTCGTGCCCATCCGCACGCATTCGATCAAGTGCGCGGGGACGGGGGCGCCGTTCGGGACGCCGAGCAGCTCGCGTATCCCTTGCACTGCCGAATCGCGATAGCGCTCGGGGTTTTCCGAGAGCACCTTGTGGGTGACGAGCATGCCGTCGGGGCGCCGCGCGACGATATCGGTGAACGTGCCTCCGCGGTCGATCCAAAACTGCCATCGTTCGGAGTCCGAAATATTTTCAGTAATGTCGTACGTCATGGTTAGACTTGAATCAGAGAGTGCGATAGGGAGTTAGTGCTCGAGCTTGGCGCCGCGCGTCTCGGGCAGCGTCAGCGCAGCGAGGATCACGATGCCGTAAGCTGCTGCCGCGAATGTGCCGATGGCCGCGCCCAGCGTGATTTTCTGTGCGACGTAGCCGATGAGGAACGGGAAGGCGGCGCCGACCGCACGGCCGAAGTTGTAGCAAAAGCCTTGGCCGGAGCCGCGTATGCGCGTCGGAAAGAGTTCCGACATGAAAGCGCCCATGCCCGAGAACATGCCCGAAGCGAAGAAGCCGAGCGGAAAGCCGAGAATCAGAAGCAGGGTGTCATCGAGCGAAACATGCGTGTAGGCGAGCGCGATGACCATCGATGCCAGTGCGAACGTGATGAAGCCAAGCTTGCGGCCGATCCGGTCGGAAAGCCATGCGCCGAACAGATAGCCGGCGTACGAGCCCGCGATGATCACGGCGAGGTACCCGCCGGTGCCGACGACGCTCAAGTGCTGCTCGGTCTTCAAGTAGGTGGGCAGCCAAGTCGTGATCGCGTAATAGCCGCCTTGCGCGCCGGTTGCAAGCAGGGCGGTGCGCAGCGTCGTGAACCACATGTCGGCGCTGAAGATTTCGAGGAACGAGTGCGTCGTGTTGGTCTCGCGTTCACGTTGCTTCGCGAGGCGATGCACCTCCGGCTCTTCGACGAACCGGCGAATGAAGATGACGAAGGGAGCCGGCAAAATGCCCAGCGCGAACAGAGCACGCCAAGCGAGTTCGTGCGGCAGCAGCGAGAACACGAGCGTATAGAGCCCGGCCGACACAGCCCAACCTATTGCCCAGCCTGCTTGAACCATCCCGACGGCTTTGCCGCGGTCGCGGGCGCGGATGACTTCTCCCATCAGCACGGCCCCCGCGGTCCACTCTCCGCCGAATCCGAGCCCCATCAGCCCGCGCGCGACGAGCAGTTGTGTGAAATTCTGCGCAAACGCACACGCCAGCGTGAAGGCGGCGAACCAGACGATCGTGATTTGCAGCGTGCGTACGCGTCCGAACCGGTCGGACAAAATGCCTGCGAGCCAGCCGCCCACCGCCGACATCAGCAACGTAACCGTGCCGATGAGTCCCGCTTCGCCTTTGGTCAACCCCCAAGTGGCGATCAACGCGGGGATGACGAAGCTCAGAAACTGCGTGTCCATCGCGTCGAGCGCGTAGCCGGTCTTGCAGCTCCAGAACGCACGCCGTTCGTTGGCGTTCAGATGCGCATACCAGCCGAACATCGCGTGGCCGCCGTCGCTCGTGTCGGCGGCGCCTGCCGCCATATCGTCTGCGTGCTTCATGTCAGGATAAGGTGCTTCGGTACTCATGGTGGCCTCCTCGCTACCAGGGACGTTTGAGAGCGAACCGCACGTCAAAGGACGGCGAGCGATGCGTTGGGGATATCGGTCACCAACATGTGGCCGGGGCGGTGGGCGATCGCAAACGGCAGGCGCGCCGCTTCGATCGCGCTTTGCGGGGTCACGCCGCATGCCCAGAACACGGGCACTTCGTCTTCACGGATCGTGACGGCATCGCCGTAGTCCGGACGCGAAAGATCGGCGATGCCGATCGCGCGAGGGTGGCCCAGATGCACGGGCGCCCCGTGCACGGACGGGAATCGACTCGTGACCTGCACGGCCCGGATCGCATTCGCGCCCGTCATCGGCCGCATCGAGACGACGAGTTGTCCGCCGAAAGGCCCAGCCGGCACGTTGGCAACGTTGGTGCGGAACATCGGCACGTTGACGCCTTCTTCGACGTGCCGCAGGGGAATGCGCTCGTGCGCGAGCGTCTGCTCGAACGAGAACGAGCAGCCGATCGCGAATGCCACGAGATCGTCGTTCCAGAGCGAGGCGATGTCGCGGGGCTGCTCGGTCAACACACCGTCGCGATAGACGTTGTAGCCAGGCACATCGGTGCGCAGATCGATGTCGCGCCCGAGGGAGGGGACGGCCCATTGTCCCCGCTCGCCTACGCCCAGCAACGGGCAAGCCTTCGGGTTCCTCACGCAAAACCGCAGGAAATCCTCTGCATAGGCGCTCGGGATGATGACGAGATTGGCTTGAGCGTACTCGCCGCACTGGCCTGCCGTGGGACCGGTGAAGTCCTTGCGGCGCACGAGCTGGCGGAAGCGGTGGGGCATGGCGGTGTTCCTCGAATCAGTGGAGCAATGAAGCAATGGCGCACGGCCATGGCTTGGACAGGAGATTAGGTTCGAATTTAATGACACGCCAGCAAGTTATTCCGCTCGGTGCCGTCAAGGTTTTTTTAACAGATTCGTGCGGGTTTTCCCGGCGATGTGGCGAACGATCGAATATGGGAGCGAACATCAGAGCCTCGCCGAACAAGGCATAGGCGATTCTCATCGGTTTCCCTGCGGTGGTGCATCAGGTTGACGAATCTGGTGCAAAATCCGGCAATCGATGCATCGAAAAGTTGGGCGCGGGCTTTTTATTCTGCTTAACATCGGCACCAGGATGCCGATAAGAATGATCGGGGGCCGCAATGCTTTCGCTCGGCCAGCCCACTATACGAACAAGCCCTACTCGTCGGAAGAAACACTATGTCCCGTTTGACTTTGCGACAAAAGCTCTGGATCCCGCTGCTGTTGACCTGGGTTGGATTGTTGACGCTGACCGTCTGGCATGCGCTGCAGATGCGCGAAATGCAGTTGACCGAGCGCAAGCATGCGCTTGCGGACGTCACCGAAATGGCCTATTCGATCGCCGCCGGGCTCGATCGCGATGCGCAGGCGGGAAAGATCGGTGCGGACGCCGCCAAACAGCAAGCCCTCGCTCGTATTGCCGATCTGCGCTATAGCGGCAACGGTTATGTCACGGTTGTCGGCGCCGATTCCGTGGTGGTCATGCATCCGATGGCCCCCAAGCTCAATGGCAAGGACATGTCGCAATGGAAGGATGCGAAGGGCAATCTGCTCTATCAGGACATCGCGGCGGCGGGCGCGTCGCCTGCCGGCATCGGTTACGTCGAATACTGGTGGCCCAAGCCGGGTGAAAAGGAGCCGAGTTCCAAGCTGGGCTTCGTCAAACGTTACAAGCCGTGGAATTGGGACTTCATAGCGGGGGTTTACCAGGACGATATTCAAGCGGCGTTCTATCACACGCTCGTCACGTCGTTAGCGGTGCTGATCGTGCTCGGCGCGGCAATTTCTCTGTTGACGTCGTTGGCCGTGAAGAGCGTGCGCCGCTCGGTGGGCGGGGAGCCTTCTCGTGCGGCCGAATTAGCGCGCCAGATCGCTGCGGGAGATCTGACCGGGCGCATCGATGTCGCGCACGGCGACGACGACAGCATCGTATCGGCGATCGCTTATACGCGCGACACGCTCGCGGGTGCGGTCTCGCGCGTCAAGTCGGCTGCCGAAGCGATTCATACCGCGGCGGCCGAGATCGCGACGGGCAATGGCGATTTGTCGAGCCGGACGGAACAGCAAGCGGCCTCGCTCGAGGAAACGGCCGCGGCCATGGACGAACTCACGTCGACCGTGAAGCAAAACGCCGAGAATGCCTCGCGTGCGACGGAAGTTGCGGCGAGTGCATCGTCCGAAGCCGAGCGCGGCGGGGGCGTGGTCGGCGATGTCGTGAGCAAGGTGCGCGCGATCGCCGAAAGCTCGAAGAAGGTGGCCGACATTACGTCGGTCATCGATAGTATCGCTTTCCAAACGAACATCCTTGCGCTGAACGCGGCAGTGGAAGCGGCGCGCGCCGGCGAAAACGGGCGCGGCTTTGCCGTGGTGGCCAGCGAGGTGCGCAGTCTCGCGCAACGCAGTGCGGCCGCCGCGAAAGAGATTCGCGTGCTCGTCGATACTTCGTTGACGCAGGTGGAAAGCGGCGCTGCGCTGGCCGAGAGCGCCGGTCAAGCGATGGATGGCATCGTCACGGCGGTCAAGCGCGTCACGACGATCGTCGACGAGATCGCCACGGCGTCCGTGCAGCAAAGCACCGGCATCGATGAAGTCAATCGTGCGATCGCGCAGATGGACGGTGCAACGCAGCAGAATGCGGCGCTCGTCGAGCAGGCCGCAGCCGCGGCTGCGTCGCTGAACGAACAGACGCAGCAATTAGGGGCGGCTATCCGAGTCTTCCGGGTGGAAGCCGATGCGGGGCACGCAGCCGGTCGATGAATACGCGCTTTCTCGAAACCTTCGTCACCCTAGCGGAACTCGAGAGTTTTCGCGCTACTGCGCGCGTCCTGCACGCCACGCCCGCGACGATCTCGTTGCGGATCAAATCGCTCGAAGATGACCTGCGCACGCAGCTCATCGATCGCACGACGACACAATTTCGCCTGACGCCGGCGGGCGAAAGCTTGCTGAGCCTGGCACGCAATGTCGTCGATGCGGCGCGGGCGCTGCGCGAGGCCGCCGGGCAAGAAGTCGTCGTCGGCGGAAAGCTTAGATTGGGCGTGATCGAGACCGTGGTTCATTCATGGCTGTCGCATTACATCACGCACCTGAACGCGAAATTCCCGCAACTCGATGTGGATTTGACCGTCGATTCGAGCGCCGTCCTGCAGCAGCGGTTGCTGGCCGGCGAACTCGATCTGGCGATTCGCGTGGAGGGGATCGACAGTACGAAAATCGCCTCCCGCGCGATAGCCAGCTACCCGGTGCGCTGGATTGCGCGCCGTGGTTTGCTGTCTCGGCGCGCGACCGGGCTTGCCACGCGCGTGTTGCAGCGGCCGATCTTGACGTTCGGCCGCGGGACGGCGCCGCAAGTGGCATTGCAGAGCATCGTGCATACGCTTGCTCGCCAGGAACAGATCCGCCCCGAGCAAACCCGGGTGACCTGCTCTCCATCGGTGGCCGCTATCGTGCAGCTCGTGCGCGACGGCTATGGCGTCGCTTGTATCCCGAGCCTGTTCGTCACCGACGAGTTGCAGACGGGCGAATTCGTCGAGCTTGCGCTCAAGCCGGTGCCGCCGCCGATCATCGTGTCGGTCTGCAAGCCGATGACAGCGAGCGCGATGGTGAACGCTGCCGCGAGCGCGGCACATATCGCGTGTTCGGCCTATTGCCGGACCAAGCGCCCGGATTTGGTCGAAGCGCTTTGAAGCGGCGTCGCGCGCCGATGCGCGGCAAAACGGGCGGGCGCTATCGCCCGGCGGCCCGAGATCGGTCCTCGGCCGGCCCTGGTATCATCTGGTATCAAACATTTTGATACTTCTCAGATTCGATGATACTCGATGAAACTTCCGAGCCGGACCCTTGGCATTTCGCTCGTTCGGAACTCGCGTGCGCCTATCTCGACGCCTTCGATTTGAAGCTGTCATCGGCTCGCGGGCTGTTTGCGCGCCGGCGCATGGGAAAGACGGAGTTTCTGCGCCGCGATTTGCTGCCCGCGGCGCGCGAGCGCGGCTATCTCGTCGCGTACACCAACCTCTGGGACAGCCGCTCGGCGCCCGATGCGGCGTTGCTGTCGGCGCTTGCCGATGCGCTCGAGCCGCAGGGTGTCAAGGCTGTGCTGACCAAGCTGGGCAAGCCCGTGCGAAGGCTCCGGGCGAGTGCGAGCCTGCCCGGCGTCGCGGGTTCGGTCGAAGCCGAATGGACGCCGCCGCGGGGAGATAGCGGCGCGACGTTGCGAGAAGTCATGAAGCAGTTGGATCGGCAGAAGAAGCCGCTGCTGCTCGCGATCGACGAGGCGCAAGTGCTTGCGCGAGCGGCCCACGGCGATTTCTCGCATTCGTTGCGCGCCGCGCTCGACATTCGCAAGCTACGCATCAAGGTGATTTTCGCGGGCAGTTCCGAGACGACCTTGAGGGAAATGTTCGCGCGCGCATCGGAGCCCTTCTACAACTGGGCCACGCTGGAGCCGTTTCCGTTGCTCGGCGACGACTTCGTCGCGTTTACCGTCAAGCTGATGAACGGGATGATCAAAAACAAGCTGACGCTGGCGCAAGGCAGGCGCGCTTTCGACGAATTGCACCGCACACCGGAGTTTTTCAAGCGGTTCGTCGAGCGGTACATGCTCTATCAACCGCAGGGCGTAGACGCAGCGCTTGTGCACACTAAGGCTTCGGTATTTTCCGACGAGCACTTTCTCAAGCAATGGAGCGAGTTGAGTCTCGCCGATCAAGCCGTCGTGACGCTTATCGCGCGCGGAGATGCCGATTTGCATGGGGCGCAAAGCCTGGCAACCTTGTCGGCCTGGATGAACAAGCCTGCCACTAAGAATACGGTGGCCCATGCATTGAGACGGTTGCAGGCGGACAACCTCGTTACGCGGTTGTCGGTCGGGCACTATCGTGTGGAAGACGAGGCTTTCGCGGAGTGGCTGCGGCAGCGCGGGCAGCGTCGATAGCGCTAGGCTGCGTGCGCGACTACACGGCACTGGAAGCGCACGCTGCGAACAACCATCGCCGGAACGCGGGCGCGGCGGGCGTCTCGGGACGTGCCGGCGGGCATACCAAGAAATAACCGCGTGGCGTCGTAACCGGCTCGTCGAACAGCGTCACGAGCTGGCCGCTGCGAACGAGCTCATCGACCAGCGGCAGCCAGCCGAGCGCGACGCCCTGGTGCGTGAGCGCTGCATGCATGACGAGCGCATAGCTGTTGAAGGTCGAGCCGTGTTCGTCGGGCGGCGCAGATAAGCCATGCATGGCGAACCAGCCATTCCATCCGAGCCAACGTTCGGGCTCGGTGGGCTGCACGTGCAGCAGCGGCGCCGTGCGCAGGTCGGCCGGAGTGGCGATCTCCGGATGCGCTTGGCGAAACGCGGGCGAGCAGACCGCGACGACTTGCTCCTGAAACAGCCGGGTTGCCGTGCATGGCGACCAATCGCCTTCGCCGAACGCGATCGCTACATCCGCGTGGTCGCGGCGCGGGTCGAACGCCGACTGGGAAGTCACCACTTTCACGGTGACGTCGGGGAGCAGGCGCCGCAAATCCATCAAGCGCGGCACGAGCCAGTAGGTGGCAAAGCCTGCGTCGGTCAATATCGTCAACGCGCCTTTCGCACGCGCAGCGCGAATTTCCGTAACCGCATCGCGAATCGTTCCAAGGCTTTGACGCACGGCCTCATAAAGACGCAGGCCATCGGCCGTGAGCGTCACGCCGCGGTGACCGCGCTCGAACAGCGGTGTGCCCAGTTCCACTTCCAATTGCACGATGCGTTGGCTGACGGCCGGCTGCGTCGACCCGAGCTCGCGCGCCGCGGCCGTGAAGCTCGCCAGCCGGGCGGCGGACTCGAACACCGACAGCATTTGCAGCGGTGGCAAACGGTCTTGATCAGACATAAGCATGCCTTATGGGGCCATAAGAAACCGCTGTCTTCACACGCGAATTGTGGGTCGACATATTGAGGTCACGCGCTCGGGGCGCCGCTTGTCGTGCAGTGCAGCGACGATGGACGGACGCGAAGCCCGCGCATGACCGCGCGGTTCCGATGAATCAACGCATTGTAAACACGAGTTCATGAAGCCCAACACAGGAAAAAATATCCTCGTTCTGATGGCCGACCAGATGACGCCGTCGTCGCTGCGCCCTTACGGCAATGGTGTTTCGAAGACGCCGCGCATCGATGCGCTCGCCCGCAACGGCGTGTCGTTCGATTCGGCTTATTGCGCAAGCCCGCTGTGCGCGCCCTCGCGCTTCGCCTTCATGGCCGGCAAGCTTGCGTCGAAGATCGGCGCTTACGATAACGCGGCCGAATTTCCCGCGCAAACGCTGACGTTCGCCCACTACCTGCGCGCCGCGGGCTATCGGACCGTGTTGTCGGGAAAGATGCATTTTTGCGGTCCGGATCAGCTGCATGGCTTCGAAGAACGGCTGACGACCGATATCTATCCGGCCGACTTCGGCTGGGTGCCCGATTGGGAGCGGCCGCAAGTACGGCCGAGCTGGTACCACAACATGAGCTCCGTGCTCGATGCGGGTCCGTGCGTGCGCACGAATCAGCTCGATTTCGACGACGAGGTCACGTTCACCGTCCGGCAAAAACTCTTTGATATCGCGCGGGAGCGGCAGGCTGGCGTCGATGTGAGGCCATTTTGCGTCGTGGCGTCGCTCACGCATCCGCACGATCCTTATGCGATTCCCGAGCCGTACTGGAACTTGTACCGAGACGAAGAGATCGACCTGCCCCGCACGACGCTCGGCTTCGAAGAAAGCGACCCCCATTCGAAGCGGTTGCGCCATGTCTGCGAAAACGATCGAACGCCGCCGACCGAGCAACAGGTGCGCAATGCGCGCCGGGCCTACTACGGCGCGCTCTCGTACGTCGATGCGCAATTCGGTGCAATTCTCGATGCGCTGGATGCGACTGGCATGGCCGAGGACACCATCGTGATCGTGACGTCCGATCATGGCGATATGCTCGGCGAACGCGGCCTTTGGTACAAGATGACCTTCTTCGAAAACGCCGCGCGGGTACCGCTGATCGTGCATGCGCCGAAACACTTTCAGCCTCGGCGCGTGGCCGAATCGGTATCGACGATCGACCTCTTGCCCACGCTCGTCGAATTGGCCACGGGCAAGCGCGAAACGGCGTGGCCCGATGCCGTGGATGGCCGCAGCCTGGTGCCGCATTTGCGCGGCGATGGCGGCCATGACGAGACCTTCGGCGAATACCTGGCCGAAGGCGCAATCGCCCCGATTGTCATGATTCGCCGCGGCCGGTACAAATTCATTCATACCCCGGTCGACCCCGATCAACTGTTCGATCTCGCGGCCGACCCGCGGGAATTGAACAATTTGGCGAGCGATCCGGCGCATGCACCGCTCGCGGCCGAGTTTCGCGCCGAAGTGCGGCAACGGTGGGACCTCGACGCGCTGCATCGCGAGGTGCTCGCCAGCCAACGGCGGCGGCGCTTCCATTACGCGGCGACCACGCAAGGGCGAATTCAATCGTGGGACTGGCAACCGTTCAATGATGCGAGTCAGCGTTACATGCGCAATCACATCGAGCTCGACACGCTTGAAGCGATGGCGCGCTATCCGCGCGTGACACACGAGTGACGAGCGCGATGCACGCCGAAGCGAAAGCGAACGACGCGGGCGGAACTGAACTGAACTGAAGTGTCTTGAATGAGCCGCACTACACCACACGCTGACCGACCATTGAGGAGCTAGAGATGAATCGAAACACGTACTTATGGCCCAGGCGCTTCCTGTCCGCGATCCTCGTCGCGGCCGTTGCCGCGATGGCGCCGGCGACGAAGGCGGCCGAGCCGAGCAGTTGCACGCAGGTGCGCATGGCCGACCCCGGTTGGACCGATATCGATGCGACCAACGCGATCACCGGTGTCGTGTTGAAAGCACTTGGCTATCAGCAGAGCGTGGCGAACTTGTCCGTTCCGATCACATACGAAGGCTTGAAGAAAGGGCAGGTCGATGTGTTTCTCGGCAACTGGATGCCGGCACAAGGACCGCTCGTCAAACCGTTCGTCGATAGCCACGCGATCGACGTGCTGCATGCCAACCTGACCAATGCCAAGTTTACGCTTGCGGTGCCTGACTATGTGGCCGCTGCGGGCGTCCATTCGTTTGCCGATCTCGCGAAGTATGCAGATAAGTTCGGCGACAAAATCTACGGCATCGAGCCCGGCGCGCCTGCGAACCAGAACATCACGAAGATGATCGGCGACAAGGCGTTTGGTCTCGGCAATTGGACGTTGGTGGCGTCGAGCGAGACCGCGATGCTGACCCAGGTCGAGCGCGCCGTGCGCGACAAGCGTTGGATCGTATTCCTTGCTTGGGAGCCGCATCTCATGAATACGAAGTTTCATTTGACGTATTTGTCGGGCGGCGACGCGTACTTCGGGCCGAACTATGGCGGAGCGACCGTGAATACGGTGACCCGTAGCGGGTTCGCCGATCAATGCACGAATTTGGGCAGGCTCTTCAAGCAGATGACGTTCAACGTGGACCTCGAAAATAGGATCATCGCGAACGTGCTGCAAAACAAGGTCAACGTCAATACAGCGGCGCGCGAGGCGTTGAAGGCCGATCCGAAATTGCTCGGGCCGTGGCTCGACGGCGTAACGACCGTGAGCGGCGCGAACGGCCTGCAGGCAGTCAATGGCGTATTGGCCGACCACTGACAGCATCACAGCGCAACTCGGCACAACACAACACAAGACAACACAACACAACGAGACCCTCATCATGAAAGCATTTCGCGCGCCGATCCGCTCGGGCGTGGCGCTGGCGCTCGCCAGTCTGCCCGCCGTGAGCCACGCCCAAAGCAGTGTCACGCTCTACGGCATTCTCGATGCCGGCATCACGTATGTCAGCAACACCGGCGGTTCGCACGTCGTCAAGTTCGACGACGGCATCTCGTACGGCAACCGTTGGGGCATCAAAGGCAAGGAGGATTTAGGGAACGGGCTCGCCGCGGTATTCGGCCTCGAAAGCGGATTCAAGCTCGGCACGGGCCGGCTCACGTTCGGCGGCGCCGAGTTCGGGCGGCAGGCCTATGTGGGCCTTTCTAGTCCTTGGGGCACGGTCTCCTTCGGCGATCAACTCGATATGACCGAGGAGATGGTGTTCTTATATAACGTCTCCGCGTGGGCAAGCGGCTATGCGATTCACCAGGGGGATTTCGACCGATTCAACGGGGACCGGTTGCCCAATTCGGTGAAGTTCATGTCGAACGACATCGATGGCTTCAAGTTTGGCGGCATGTGGTCGTTCGGCAATGTGGCGGGCAATTTTCATCAGGCGAGCGCGTATAGCGTCGGGGCGCACTATGCCCATGGCCCCTTCACGATGGGCGCCGCCTATACGCAGTTGAACAATCCGAACGGCATCTATGCGTTCGATCCTTACGCGATGATCGGCACGCGCACGTTCCTGGGTAGGCCGACCGTCAGTGTCGACCCTGCGACGGGAGCGGTCACGGATCTTTTCTCGAGCACCGCATTTGCAGTAGATAAGCAAGGCACGTTCGGTATCGGAGCGAGCTATGCGCTCGGCCCCGTGACGCTGATGGGCAACTACTCCTATACGACGATCAAAGCGTTCGGGCAATCGTCGCATATGCAAGTCGGGGAGGGCGGCGCATCGTGGAGCGTGACGCCGGCATTCACCGTAGATGGCGGTTATCAGTACACGAATTTCGAAGGACACCATTGGAATCAGGTGTCGGCGGGCCTGCACTATCTCTTGTCCAAGCGTACGGATGTTTATATCTCCGGGGACTACTTGAAGGCGTCGCGCGGAGTCGATGCCGTCATCGGGTATAGCTTCGCGCCGTCGACCACCTCGACGCAGGCCGATATACGCATCGGTATGCGGCATTCGTTTTAATCTGACTCCTCGTCGTACTTGGGCGGGCGTGTCTTCGGACGCGGCCCGCTGTTTTTTTGGGGGGAGCGCAGAGCGCTCGATACGCCGCCCACAACCGCCAAACTTCACGTAGACTTCGCTAAATCTGCCGTTTGCTTGCTCGCCCGATGGTGGCGGCGGTCCCAGCTCCCTTATGCAAGGAGGCGTCACGCATGCAATCAGTGCCATTCGTGGACAGCGGTGTCATCGATCCGCGCGCAAGCGCGCCCGCACGCGACCTGCGCCGTGTGCCCATCCATCCCGATTATTGGTATCCGCTTGCTTGGTCCAAGGAGGTCAAGCGCGGTAAAACGTATGGAACGCACTTCGCCGGCGAGCCCATCGTGCTCGTGCGTACGGAGTCGGGTGCGGTTTTTGCGCTGGAAGACCGCTGCGCGCATCGACAGGTGCCGCTGCATGCGGGCGTCGTGAAAGGCGAATCGATTCGCTGCGGGTATCACGGCTGGACTTATGACTGCTCGGGCCACTGCATCGAGGTGCCGTATCTCGGGAAAGAGCGTTTGCCCAATGGCGTGCGGGCCTATCCGTGCCGCGAGGCGCATGGCCTGATCTTCGTGTTTCCCGGCGATCCGGCTCTGGCTCACACGCGGCCATTTCCTGCGTTGAAGTCGGTGGAGGACAAAGCGTACAAGACGCGTCGCTTCGGTCGCGAAGTCAAGTGCCACTACTCGTTCATGCACGAGAACCTGATGGACATGAACCATCAATTCCTGCACCGGCGGTTGATGGGCAACATGCGCACGCGTTCGCTGGGCCGTCGGCGCGGCGACGATTGGGTCGAGGTGGATTACACCTTCGCGCGCATGGAAGGCAAGCAGCCCGTCGGCGAGGCACTCGTGTTCGGGGCGAGCAAGGCGCGGCGCGAGCAGGATAAGGACGTGATGACGATCCGCACCGGCTACCCCTATCAAACGCTGCAGATCCGTTCGCCCGAAGGCACGCTGGTCATGGATTTGTGGATCGTGTATGTGCCGCTGGACGCGCAGCAGCGCGCCAACCGCACGTTCGGGCTGCTGTCCATCCGCAAGCCCAGCCTGCCGTTCGCACTCGATCTAGCTTGGCCGCTGTTGGTGTGGTTCACCGAGGGCATCTTCAAGGAAGACCGCTGGATCGTCGAGCTCGAGCAGCAGGCCCATGACAAACAGGGTGCCGATTGGAACCACGAAGTGTTTCCGGTCATCAACGATTTGCGCGATGTACTGCGCAACTGCGGGGGCCACACGGTCATTCCGATTCGCCAGGTGAACGACGTGGGATGATTTTTCGCGCGGAGGGAGCCTCTTCGAATCGGACGAAGTGCTATCGACTTGTCCGAGCCGGCATAAGTTGTCGCTCGCCCCGCCGCTAACGACCCGTCGCGGTTTCTTCCTGAAGCAACCACTCGCGGAACGCTATCAGCGCAGGGTGATTTCGCACGCGTTCGGGGTACGTGAAGTAGTAGGAACGCGAACTCGGCACCGGCTCGAACGGGCTGCAAAGCAACCCGCTCGCCAATTCGTCTTCCACGAGCATGCGCGGCACGAGCCCCACGCCAATTCCGGCAATGACCGCCTGAATCAACTGCGAAGTCAACTCAAAGCTCGGCCCGAGACGTAGCGCGTGATGCGGTAAGCCGAAGTGAGCGCACCATTCACGCCAGGCGTCGGGGAAGCTGCGCACTCTGAGCAGCGTCAAGCCTTCGAGCATTGCGACGCTCGGGCTGACACCTCGTTCGCGCGTGGCCCTCGCGCGCTTGGCCTTGCTGCGCGTGGGACTTGCAAATTTCAGCATTCCATGGCTCGTAATCAGAACCAGTTCTTCCGCGTGCAACCGATGAGCGATCACATTAGGCCAGCGCCCGTCTCCTACCGTAATGGCTGCATCGAGCGGCTGCGATGCGAAGTCGATTTCCTCGATGCGCGAGTGCAAATCGATCTGCAAATCAGGGTGTGCACGATATAGCTCGTGCAACCTCGGCAAAAGCCGCTTGGCGCCGAACGTCGGCAACGTCGCCACGCGCAGATGCTTACCGAACGCTTCCGACGACAATGCCCGTAACGTCGCGTTGCGGATCTGCGTCAACGCGGCCGCTATGTCTGTCATGTATGCGCGGCCGGCGTCGGTCGCCGTGATGCGCTTGCCTTCGCGCACGAACAACGCCACGCCCAACATGGCTTCCAAGGTCTGCACTTGTCGGCTTACTGCGCTTTGAGTCAACGCCAGTTCTTCGGCGGCGCGCGTGAAGCTCTCGTGTCGAGCCGAGGCTTCGAACGCCAACAGGAGCGACATCGACGGGGTGAGCTTGCGGTAATTCATTCATAAACCTCATGAATATCCCAAAGAACTTCCGTTTGCGGAGCGAAAACGTAGCATTCAGAATGCGATTCAGACAGAAAATGTGCGTCGAGCTGCGATTCCAACCATGCAAAGTCTACATGGATCCGGATTCGGCTTGGCGAATACCGAGCGCGAACCATGACGATTGCACGCCTTCCCATCGACGATTCCCTAGCTACGATCGATGCACGCTTCGTGGATGCATTGCGAGCGGCTGGATTCGAGGGGGAAATCGACAGCAGTCACGCGCTGCGCACGGTGCTTGCAACGGACAACTCCATCTACCAGAGGTACCCGAAAGCGGCGCTGTTTCCACGTCACACGCACGACGTGCAGCGCATCGCAACCCTCTTGGGCCGGGAAGCGTTTCGTGAAGTCGTGGCCACTCCCCGAGGCGGCGGCACGGGCACGAATGGCCAATCGCTGACCGACGGGATCGTCGTGGACTTGTCCCGGCACATGAATCGGATTCTGGAGATCGATCCGCAATCTCGGACCGTGCGTGTTGAGGCCGGCGTCGTAAAGGACCAACTCAACGCCGCGCTAAGGCCGCACGGGCTGTTCTTTGCGCCGGAGTTGTCCACCTCCAATCGCGCCACGATCGGCGGCATGATCAGTACCGATGCGAGCGGCCAGGGTAGCTGCACTTATGGGAAGACGCGCGATCACGTGCTTGCGCTCGAGTCGATCCTCGTCGGCGGCGAGCGTCTATCGAGCGCGCCGGTCGACTCCACTCAATTGAACGAACTCTGCAGTCGCAACGATGCGGTAGGGCGCGTGTACCGCGCCGCGCGAGAGATCGGCGAACGCGAAGCCGATTTGATCCTCGAGCGGTTTCCCGCATTGAACCGCTGCTTGACGGGTTACGACCTCGCGCATCTGCGCGATGGGGATGGCCGCTTCGACATCAACAGCGTCCTATGCGGTTCCGAGGGCACGCTGAGCTTCGTGGTCGAAGCCACGCTGAACGTCCTTCCCATTCCCGCGCATGCGGCGCTCGTCAATATTCGCTACTTGAGCTTCATGGACGCGCTGCGCGACGCGCGCGCGCTGATGCAGCACCGGCCGCTGTCGATCGAAACGGTGGATTCGACCGTATTGGCGCTCGCGCGTCGCGACATCGTATGGACCAAGGTGGCGGAATTTTTTCCGGATACGGAATCCGCCGCCGACGCTGCCGGCGGCATCAACATGGTCGAATTCAGCGGCGACGATGCCGAAGCGGTGCGCATGCGAGTATCGGCCTTTATCGAGGAGATCCGCGCGGACGCCGCCGCGCGCCGCGTTGCAATCACGGTGGCGGATGGCGAAGCGGCGATCGAGCGCGTCTACGCGATGAGAAAGCGCGCTGTCGGCTTGCTCGGCAACGTCAGCGGCGCAAGCCGTCCGCAACCGTTCGTCGAAGACACCGCCGTTCCGCCGGAGAACCTGGCCGATTACATCGCCGAGTTTCGCGGCTTGCTCGACGGCTTCGGCCTGCGTTACGGCATGTTCGGGCATGTCGATGCGGGCGTGCTGCATGTTAGGCCGGCCTTGGATATGCGCGACCCGAGGCAAGCCGCGTTGGTTCGGCCGATTTCGGATGCCGTTGCGGCGCTGACGATGAAATACGGCGGCTTGCTATGGGGCGAACACGGCAAGGGGGTGCGCTCGGAATACGCGCCTGAGTACTTCGGTCCGTTGTATCCGGCGCTGCAGCGGCTCAAGGCCGCATTCGACCCTCACAATCAGCTCAACCCGGGCAAGATCGCGACGCCGGCCGGAAGCGGTGCGCCGCTGCTGCGCATCGATGACGTACCGATGCGTGGCGCGGCGGACCGGCGCATCGACGAGCGGGTGTGGCAGCGCAACGCCGACGCGGTGCATTGCAATGGCAACGGCGCTTGCTACAACTTCGATCCCGACGACGCCATGTGTCCGTCATGGAAAGCGACCCGCCAGCGAATTCATTCGCCGAAAGGGCGCGCATCGCTGATGCGCGAGTGGTTGCGCCTGCAGGGCGACTCAGGCGTCGATCTGACTGTGGAGCCGAGGGCGGCGGCATTGCCGGTCCGGATCGCGAATAGCTTGCGCAAGCAGCGCGGGGAGCGCGATTTTTCGCATCAGGTGTACGACGCGATGGCGGGATGCTTGGCGTGCAAATCTTGCGCGGCGCAATGTCCGGTGAAAGTCAACGTGCCGGAGTTTCGCTCGCGCTTTCTCGCGCACTACCATACGCGTTACGCGCGTTCGCCGCGCGACTACTTGATCGGCTCGCTCGAATTCACGGTGCCCTACATCGCCGCGGCGCCCGGCGGGAGCCGGCTCTACAACGCACTCATGCGGGCTGCGCCGGTGAAGGCGTTGCTGCGCGGCACTGCCGGCATCGTCGACAGCCCATTGCTCAGCACGATTTCCTGGGGGAACGTGTGTCGTCGATGGTCGCTGGAGCCTGCTTCGGAAGCGGTGCTGGGCGGGTTGAGCGAAGCACAACGTGCTCGCACCATCGTGTTCGTTCAAGACGCCTTTACGCGCTTCTTTGAAACCCAGGTGGCCGCTGCGTTCGTGGAGCTCGCAGTGCGGCTCGGGTATCGGGTCCTGCTCGCGCCATATATGCCAAATGGTAAGCCGCTGCACGTTCAGGGGTTTCTTGGCGCATTCGCTCGCGCTGCGCGAAGAAACGCGACGCGACTGGCGGCGCTCGCACGATTCGACGTGCCGTTGATCGGCCTCGATCCGGCGATGACGCTCGTTTATCGGCAAGAATATCGAAAAGTCTCGGGGGGCGAGACGTGTCCGCGCGTTTTGCTGCCGCAAGAATGGCTGATTGGCGCGCTCGATGGCGTGTTGCCGGAGCGTGCGCCACAAGGGCAGCGAATTTACCGCATGCTGCCGCATTGCACGGAGCGCACGAGCGAGCCGGCGGCCGCAGGATTGTGGCGGGATATTTTCGCGCGCATGGGGTTGGCGCTGGCGGTGCCTGCGAGTGGATGTTGCGGCATGTCCGGTACGTATGGTCATGAGTCGCGCAATGTCGAAACGTCGAAGACGATCTTCGAGCAGTCGTGGGCGCGATATGTCGACGAATGGGTGGCGCCGGGCAGTTCTGGCGCGTCGGGGGATACCGAGGCGCCCGAACTGTTGGCGACCGGCTACTCATGCCGGTGCCAAGTGGCTCGCTTCCGAGGACGCCGAGTTCGTCATCCTATCGAGGCATTGCTCGATTTCTTTCGTTGAATCGCCTGCGAGCTGGCATGGAAACCGAACATGGCGCGCGGGACAAGGATGTAATAACATTGTTTCGACTGCACTCTGGCTTACGGTATAATATTGTTATTACGGTGATATGATGAGAACCGCGATTCGCAGGATAGGCAACTCCCAAGGCGTATTGATACCGAAGCCGATTCTGGCGCAGCTGGGTCTGGAGGACGAAGTGGAAATGGAAGTCGAGGATGACGTGATTATTTTGCGTCGACCGCAGAAGAAGGCCCGCGAAGGTTGGGCCGATGCGAGTAAGGCCGTTGCCGAGGCCGGAGACGATGCGCTCGTGATGGGAGAATTCGGCAACGCAGATGACGCGGAGATCGCGTGGTGAAGCGGGGCGATGTCTGGCTTGTTGCACTTGACCCTACGCTCGGCAGCGAAATCCAAAAGACGCGACCATGCGTGGTTGTTTCTCCGCCCGAACTGCATGACCACCTGCGCACGGTAATCGTGGCGCCTATGACTTCGAGGGGACGACCGGCCCCGTACCGCGTACCGGTGACTTTCAAGAGAAAGGCGGGGCTCATCTTGCTCGACCAGATCCGCACGGTGGACAAGGTGCGCTTGGTCAAGAAAGAGGGTTCGGTTGTGGAAAAAACGTTAACGAACACCCTGCGAACGCTGCAGGAAGTGTTCGCAGAATAAGGAATACGGCGAAGCGCAGGGGGGGTTGCCGGTCTTGCAGATCGCTAAGCGTCGCCACCGATATTCGCATGCCTGCGCCAAAGCAAAAACGGGCGAACTCGAGGGTTCGCCCGAAACGGCAGGCCCGGCATTGTGTGCGACGCGCGGTGCTCTGCCGAACAGACCGATGTCGTTATTGCGTCTTCGTCGTCGTATCGGTCTTCGTGTCGGCCTTGATATCGGCCTTCGTATCGGCCTTGGCGCCGGCCTTGGCATCAGCAGCCTTTACATCCGCCTTCGTATCGGCCTTAGCCGTCGCCGGTTGCTGATCGGCGCTGGTTGCCGTTTCTTTTGCGCTCTTCTTGCTGGCCTTGTGCGTGTGCGTCTTCTTCAGGTGCTTCGCCGTGTGCTTGGCACCCTGACCTGCCGTCGTGCTTTTCTCTTGCGCGGCACCGGCTTCATTCGTCGCTTTATCGGACTTCGTTGCACCAGCCTGCACTTGCGTGCTTGCCTTCAAGTTGGCTTGTCCGGCCTGAGCGGACGTGTTTGCGCTGATTCCCGGAGCCGAGGCCGGGGTCGCGGTTTGAGCGAAAGCCGTCGAAACGAGCAGGGCGGAAGCGAGAGCAGCGAACATCGTCTTCATGTGTGAACTCCTATTGGGGCGGCTGAGAAAATTCAGCGCTGCCGGTTTAACGCTAGGGTGACGACGCGAGTTGACCCTGCTCTGGTGACAAAACGTAAGCGCTGTGACGAAACCCTCGGCGCGTGTAACCTCGATCCAAAGCGGGTGCGCTATGCTTGCGCGTCGACCGGCAATTCCCTATCGAGGATCGTGTGGGCAAGACGAACAACCATTGGAAGTGGCTAACGATCGCGTGCGCGGGCGCCACGCTCGCGTTGGCAGGATGCGACGACAATCAAGGCGAGCAGGCCATGGGAAAACTCAAAGCTTTCTTGAATGCGATCAAGCCGGACGAACTGCTCCTGCGGGGATTGACGCCCGGTGTGACGACCGCGGCCCAGATTCGCGAGCAAATGGGGCAGCCGGAGACCGAACGCTCGCATGCGGACGGGTCGAAGCGGCTCGAATATCCGCGTGGCCCGCAAGGCACGACGACCTATATGGTGGATGTCGACTCGCGCGGTAGGCTCGTTGCGGTCACCCAAGTATTGACCGCTGAAAACTTCGCGAAAGTCCGCATGGGCATGACCGCCGATGAAGTGCGGCGACTGCTGGGCAAACCAGGCGAGATCGCCGAGTATCGACTGAAGCCGGAAACGGTGTGGAGTTGGAAGTGGCAGGAGGGTGGCCCGAGCGGCGAAGCGTACTTCAACGTTCACTTCGATGCATCGGGCGTCGTATATACGACTTCGCGTTCGGACATCATCCGGGGGCGTTAATCAACCCGGCACGCGCACCGAGCCCTCCATCAACACGCGCGCACTGCGGCTCATGATGGCCTTTTTGACGACCCACTGACCGTCCACGAGCGCTGCCTGCGCCCCAACGCGCAATGTGCCGGACGGGTGACCGAACCGAACGGCCTCGCGTTCGCCGCCGCCCGCTGCCAGATTGACGAGCGTGCCCGGAATCGCCGCGGCGGTCCCGATCGCGACGGCCGCCGTGCCCATCATCGCGTGATGGAGTTTGCCCATCGACATTGCGCGCACGAGTAGGTCGACGTCCCCCGCGCTTACCGCTTTGCCGCTCGAGGCCACATAGTCCGCAGGCGGCGCGACGAACGCAACCTTCGGCGTATGCTGCTTCTTCGCGATCTCATCGACGTGCGCAATGAGGCCCATTCGCAAGGCGCCATAGGCGCGAATCGTCTCGAACATCGAGAGCGCTTTTTCATCGCCGTTGATGGCCTCTTGCAGCTCGGTGCCTTGGTAGCCGATCGCGCGCGCATCGACGAAAATCGTGGGGATGCCCGCGTTGATCATCGTCGCCTTGAGCGTGCCGATGCCGGGCACGTCCAGATCGTCCACCACGTTCCCCGTCGGGAACATCGCGCCACCCGCACCGTCCTCGTCGGCGGCCGGGTCCATGAACTCGAGCGCGATCTCGGCGGCGGGGAACGTCACGCCGTCCAGTTCGAAATCGCCCGTCTCCTGCACCGCGCCATCGGTCATCGGCACATGCGCGACGATCGTTTTGCCGATATTGGCTTGCCAGATTCGCACGGTAGCCATGCCGTTGCGAGGAAGACGCGCGGCGTCGATGAGTCCGCTCGCAATGGCGAAGGGGCCGACGGCGGCCGACAAATTGCCGCAGTTTCCGCTCCAATCGACGAACGCCTTATCGATTGCCACCTGCCCGAACAAATAGTCGACGTCGTGACCGGGCCGCGTGCTCGGCGAGACGACGACGGTTTTGCTCGTGCTGGACGTCGCGCCGCCCATGCCGTCGATGTGCTTGCCGTAGGGGTCGGGGCTGCCGATCACGCGCATGAGCAGGGCGTCGCGCGCTGCGCCGGGTGTCTGAGCCGACGCGGGCAGATCTTGCAGACGGAAGAACACGCCTTTGCTCGTGCCGCCGCGCATGTACACGGCGGGAATTTTGATTTGAGGTAGGTGGGCCATTCGTTAGTTGTCCTTACTGATGCCGCTCACGCCGCCATCGACGATTCGAGGAAGTCTTGCGCGAAGCGTTGCAGCACGCCGCCCGCTTCGTAGATCGAGACTTCTTCTGCCGTGTCGAGCCGGCACGTGGCCGGCACGGTGACGCGCTCGCCGTTCTTGCGCGTGATGACGAGTGTGAGATCGGCGTGCGGCGTACGTTCGCCGATCACATCGAACGTCTCCGTGCCGTCGATCCCGAGCGTCGTGCGCGTCGTGCCCGGCTTGAACTCGAGCGGCAGCACCCCCATGCCCACGAGGTTCGTGCGGTGAATGCGCTCGAATCCTTCCGCTACGATCGCCTCGACGCCCGCAAGGCGCACACCCTTGGCCGCCCAATCGCGCGACGAGCCTTGGCCGTAGTCCGCGCCTGCGATGATGATGAGCGGCTGCTTGCGCTCCATGTAGGTTTCGATGGCCTCCCACATGCGCGTGACGCGGCCTTCCGGTTCGATGCGCGCGAGAGAACCGGTTTTCACCTGACCGTTCTCCACGACCATTTCGTTCTTCAGCGTGGGATTGGCGAACGTCGCGCGCTGGGCGGTGAGATGATCGCCGCGGTGGGTGGCGTACGAGTTGAAATCTTCCTCCGGCAAGCCCATCTTTTCGAGGTACTCGCCCGCAGCGCTCATGCGCATGATCGCATTGGACGGCGAAATATGATCCGTCGTGATGTTGTCGCCGAGCACGGCCAGCGCGCGCATGCCCTTGAGCGTGCGCTCGCCGGCGAGCGCCCCCTCCCAATATGGCGGGCGGCGAATGTACGTGCTCTGCGGCCGCCATGCGTAGAGCGGCTGAGCCTGTCCGGCGCGCTGCGCGGCGAGGGCGAACATCGGTTCGTAGACGCGTCGGAACTGCTCGGGCTTCACGCTCGATGCGACGACGGCGTCGATTTCCTCGTCGGTCGGCCAGAGGTCCTTGAGCGTAACCGGCTTGCCGTCGCGATCGACGCCGAGCACGTCTTTCTCGATGTCGAAGCGAATCGTGCCCGCGATCGCATAGGCCACGACGAGCGGTGGCGAAGCGAGGAACGCTTGTTTCGCGTACGGATGAATGCGGCCGTCGAAGTTGCGATTGCCCGAGAGCACGGCGGTGGCGTAGAGATCGCGCTCGACGATCTCCTGCTGAATCTTCGGATCCAGCGCGCCCGACATGCCGTTGCAAGACGTGCACGCATAGGCGACCACGCCGAAGCCGAGCTTCTCGAGTTCCGGCAGCAGCCCCGCCTCTTCCAGATAGAGCGTCACGGCTTTCGATCCGGGAGCGAGCGAGGACTTGACCCACGGCTTGCGCACGAGCCCCAAGCGGTTGGCGTTGCGTGCGAGCAAGCCCGCCGCAATCATGTTGCGCGGATTGTTGGTGTTGGTGCAGCTCGTGATGGCTGCGATGATGACCGCGCCGTCGGGCATCTTGCCCGGCTCGTTCTCGACCTTGCCGCTGATGCCGCGGGCCGCCAGCTCGGTGGTCGGCACGCGGCGGTGCGGGTTCGACGGCCCCGCGATATTGCGCGTGACGCTCGAAAGATCGAAGCGCAGGACACGTTCGTATTGGGCGTGCGTGAGCGTATCGGCCCACAGCCCGGCTTGCTTGGCATACGTTTCCACTAGCTTGACGAGTGCGTCGTCGCGGCCCGTGAGCTTCAGGTAGCGGATAGTCTGCTCGTCGATGTAGAACATCGCCGCGGTCGCACCGAACTCGGGCGCCATGTTCGCGATGGTCGCGCGGTCGCCGAGCGTGAGTCGCGATGCGCCTTCGCCATAGAACTCGAGGTATGCCGATACGACCTTTTCCTTGCGCAGGAACTCGGTCAAGGCGAGCACGATGTCGGTTGCCGTGATGCCGGGTTGGCGCGCGCCGGTCAGCTCGACGCCGACGATGTCGGGCAGGCGCATCCACGATGCGCGGCCGAGCATCACGCTCTCCGCTTCGAGGCCGCCCACGCCCACGGCGATGACGCCGAGCGCATCGACCATCGGCGTATGCGAGTCGGTGCCCACGAGCGTGTCGGGAAACGCGACGCCATCGCGAACCTGAACGACCGGGCTCATGCGCTCGAGGTTGATCTGATGCAGGATGCCGTTGCCCGGAGGGATCACGTCCACGTTCTCGAAAGCCTTCTTCGTCCAATCGATGAAGTGGAAGCGGTCTTCGTTGCGGCGATCTTCGATGGCGCGGTTCTTCGCAAAGGCATCCCTGTCGAAGCCGCCGCATTCGACGGCGAGCGAATGATCGACGACGAGTTGCGTCGGCACGACGGGGTTGACCAAGGCAGGGTCGCCGCCGCGTTCGGCGATGGCGTCGCGCAGGCCCGCGAGATCGACGAAAGCGGTTTGGCCGAGGATGTCATGGCACACCACGCGCGCGGGGAACCAAGGGAAGTCGAGGTCGCGCTTGCGCTCGATCAGTTGCTTGAGCGCGTCCGTCAGCAGCGACGGCTCGCAGCGGCGCACGAGGTTCTCGGCGAACACGCGGGACGTGTATGGCAGCGTGTCGTAAGCGCCTTTCTGGATCGCTTCGATGGCGGAGCGTGCGTCGAAATAGTCGAGCCCGGCGCCGGGCAATGCTTTGCGGTAGTCGGTATTCATAGCGTATGAGGCGAAGTGGCGCCGGGCTCGCGGCGATCGATTCGTGGTCGATCGCGATGAGCCGGCCGCGGAAACGGTTAGTGGAAGCGCAGGAACGTCATACGTCGATCGCCGACACGGATTTGGCGAGTTTGCGCAACTCGAACTTCTGGATCTTGCCGGTCGACGTCTTCGGCAATTCGACGAACTCGATCGCACGCGGCACTTTGAAACCGGCAAGATGCACCTTGCAATGCGCGATCAAATCGGCGGCGCTCGCCGTTGCGCCCGCTTTGAGTTCGACGAACGCACACGGCGTTTCTCCCCAGCGCGGATCGGGCTTGGCGACGACGGCCGCAGCCAGCACGGCGGGGTGCCGATACAGCACGTCTTCGATCTCGATGCTAGAGATGTTTTCTCCGCCCGAAATGATGATGTCCTTGCTACGGTCTTTGATGCGCACGTAGCCGTCGGGATAGGCCACACCCAAGTCGCCCGTGTGAAACCAGCCGCCGCGAAAGGCTTCTTCGGTGGCAGTGGCGTTCTTCAGATAGCCCTTCATCGTGATGTTGCCGCGGAACATGATCTCGCCGATAGTTTCGCCGTCGGCGGGCACGGGCGTCATCGTGTCAGGGTCGAGCACGGCACACCCGTCTTGCAAGTGATAACGCACGCCTTGGCGCGCGTTCAAACGCGCGCGCTCGCCGATGTCCAGCGTGCTCCAGTCTTCTTGCTGAGGACAGACGGAGGCCGGGCCGTAGACTTCCGTCAGACCGTAGACGTGCGTGAGCTCGAAGCCGAGCCGCTCCAAGCTTTCGATCAATGCGGCCGGCGGCGCGGCCCCGGCCACCATTGCGTGGACCCGGTGAGAGATGCCGCCTTTCAAGTCGTCGGGCGCATTCACGAGCATGTTGTGAACGATGGGCGCGCCGCAATAATGGGTGACGCGCTCGGCGCGGATCAGATCGAAGATCGCCTTTGCGTCGACTTTGCGCAGGCACACGTTGACCCCCGCGCGCGCGGCAACGGCCCAAGGAAAGGTCCATCCGTTGCAATGAAACAGCGGCAACGTCCACAGGTAGACGGCATGCTTGGGCATGTCCCATTCGAGGATGTTGCTGATCGCCGCGGTGTAAGCGCCTCGATGGTGATAGACCACGCCTTTGGGATTGCCCGTGGTGCCCGACGTGTAGTTCAGGCTGATGGCGTCCCACTCGTCGCTCGGTGGCTGCCAAGCGAAGTGCGGATCGCCGCTATCGAGCAGCGCTTCGTATTCGATTTGGCCGATTCGCTCGCCTGGCCCCGTGTAGAGCGGATCGTCGACGTCGACGACGAAGATGGGCCGCTCCACGGCCGGCAGCACTGAGCGCATGAGGTCCGCGAACTCGCGATCGACGAGCAAGACCTTCGCTTCGCCGTGATTGAGCATGAACGCGAGCGTGGCGGCGTCCAGGCGGGTATTGAGCGTGTTGAGCACCGCGCCGGTCATCGGTACGCCGAAGTGGGCCTCGATCATGGCGGGGGTATTGGGCAGCATCGCGGCCACGGTGTCGCCCGCGCCGATCCCGCGCGCCGCGAGCGCCGAAGCGAGGCGTCGCGTGCGTGCGTAAGTTTCTTGCCACGTGCGGCGGATCTGGCCGTGCACGACGGCCAGGCGTGTCGGATAGACGCTTGCTGCGCGCTCGATGAAGCTGAGCGGCGTCAGCGCGGTGTAGTTTGCCGTGGTCTTGCCAAGGCCTGCTTCGAACATGTCTGTGCTCATGATTGTCTCCCCACCTCTCCCATGGTGCTGCTGCGGGCCCGCGTCGAATGCGTGGGCCCGCCCTTGCGATCAGCGTTTGCCGATCGGTGCGAACTTCAGGTTCTCCGGCCCTGTGTAATTCGCGCTCGGCCGGATGATCTTGTTGTCGACGCGCTGTTCGATGATGTGCGCGCTCCAGCCGGAGGTGCGCGAGATGACGAACAGCGGCGTGAACATGGCCGTGGGCACGCCCATCATGTGG
>SCRN01000039.1 GCA_004322045.1 Paraburkholderia sp. | reverse complement strand
CAACCAACCAGCACCGAAAGAAGCCTTTCTAGCACCGCCTGTCTTGCGTTGCTGCGTCAGCAGCAGAGAAACGAGATTATGCAGAGTCTTTCACATCGCGTCAACTGTTTTTTAGCACTTCGCTTAAAACTCGTTGCCGCCGGCGCCCGTTTCATCGCCGCCCCTCGAAGGAGGAGGCGAATATTAGGTCAAACACACCCACATGACAAGGGCATGACGCATCTTTTTTTGCTTTTTTTTCTAACGGGGCGTCACCGTCGCGAACATCTCCACCGGGATCGCCGCAGCCATCGCCGCATACCCCTCGTCGCTCGGGTGAATGTGGTCGCCGCTGTCGAATCGTCGCTGCAAGCGCTCGGGATGCGCACTGTCGCGCAGCGCGGCATCGAAATCCACCACGCCATCGAAAGCTCGACTGCGGCGGATCCAGTCGTTCACGGCAGAGCGCACCGCTTCGCGCGCCGGTGGCAATGAAGCGGGAAGCAACGTCGCACCGAAAATGCGCACGCCGCTTCGGTGTGCCCGGTCGATCAACCGGCGGTAGCCGTCCGTCAGGTCGCGCGCGTTGACCGAGGTGTGCGGGAAGTCGCAATCGAGCCCCACGCGTGGCGGCATCGACCCGAAATTGATGTCGTTGATGCCAATCAGCACGATGACCGCGGTCACGGCGGCGTGCCCCAGCGCATCGCGCTCGAACCGGCGCTCGAGCGCCTGGCCATAGCACGGCGAATCGCTCAACAGCCGGTTGCCGCTGATCCCGAGGTTGAGAACCGCGGTTCGGTCGACGCCCGCTTGCTCGAGCCGGCGCGCGAACGCGTCCGGCCAGCGGCGATTTCGATTCAAGCTCGAGCGCAGGCCGTCGGTAATCGAATCGCCGATCGCGGCAACGGCGGCCGCGCTCGATGCCTGTACGTCGAGGCCGCTCACCCAGGCGGATTCGGTGAATTTGCGGGGAAACGCAGTGGCCCGGACGTCCGCCGAATGATCGCCCGGCGTCGACACGTAGTTGATCTGGTTGGCTACCCGATGCCAGGCCGTCAGCGTCTGCGCGGGTCCGGCGGCCAGACTGATCGCGTACGGCTCGCCGGCCGTTAATTCCGTCGAAACGGGATCGCTATCGGCTTCGGCCCCCGGCTGCAACGTGACCCACGGTTTGCCGCCGAAAGTCACGCGCACCGAAGTTCCCGGGCGCGTCGCCGCGCCACTCGCCGACTGCGCAAGCGTTACGGCCGTCAGCGTAAGCGGCGCTCGACTCAGCGCGTTGCTCAGATGCACGCGCACACTGCGCCCGGACACCGTCGGATAGACGATCTGCCTGATCGTTCGGCCCGCCACTTCGGGGGTGCGGTACAGCGGCGGCGGATCCGGCAGATCGGGGATCGATTGCATTGCGCTCGCCCAAGCGGTCACCCAACGGCCTGAGACCGGGGCTGCGAGCGCCGAGCCGTCGAGGCAAAGGCCGATAAGCGCAGTCGACGCAATCGCGCGGGCGCGCCACCGTTTGAACCTGGGAGTGGAAGTGAAAACCATCGAGATCGCAGGGAGAAGCAATGAGGTAGCGCGGATTGTGCCTCACGGAGGCAGCCTGCGGTAGGCTGCTCGGCCCTCCCACCATTAGCGATGGGCGCTGTCGAGGCAAGAAAGCACGACCAATGCACGATCTCTCGAGGCACGACCGCTCGCGCTACGCGCGAACGCCATGTAAGCGCTCGCTGCCGCTCCATTGCGAATGCCGATCACCGTTGGAGAGCGCGCAAGCCGCCGCGAGCTCGCCGGCCCGCGCGCGCATCACGGCGAATGCTGCGCGATGATCTGATAGCCGGGTTCGGCGTGCTCGTGCGCGGCGTGCTCGGCTTCTTCATATGAAAGGAAGTGCTCGGCTTCTTCGATCGAGGGTGTGAAGCCGATGTCGCCATCCTCTCCGGGGCCCAAGTACTGTTCTCCGCATTTCACGAAGTAGACGGTGTTCATGGTCGCAATGCAGTCTTCTCGACGGAAGTGCTTTCAGTCTAGCAGCCGCCACGCCGCCCGCCGAGCATCCCCGATCCTCTTGCGAACGCGCCGCATCCGCATCATCCCTAATAAAATAATTTATTAACCGACCGGTCGGTTGATTTATACTCGCGTCAACGTACAACTCAGGACGAGACCGTTCCCCATGTATACGCAATCCCTCGACATTCCGGGCAATGTGGCGGCGCTCGACGCGGGCGCGAGCACGCCCGAGCAGCAACGCTTCGACGCCGTCATCGGCGCCGACGGCAAGATCGAACCGCAGGACTGGATGCCGGACGCCTATCGCAAAACCCTGGTGCGGCAAATCTCGCAGCATGCGCATTCGGAGATCGTCGGCATGCTGCCCGAGGGCAACTGGATCTCGCGCGCGCCCAGCCTCAAGCGCAAGGCCATCTTGCTCGCGAAGGTGCAAGACGAAGGCGGCCACGGGCTGTACCTGTATAGCGCATGCGAGACGCTCGGCGTCTCGCGCGACGAACTTATCGACGCTCTGCACAGCGGCCGCGCCAAGTATTCGAGCATCTTCAACTATCCGACGCCCACCTGGGCCGATGTCGGCGTCATCGGCTGGCTCGTCGACGGCGCCGCGATCATGAATCAGATTCCGCTGTGCCGTTGCACGTATGGCCCCTATGCCCGAGCCATGATCCGCATTTGCAAGGAAGAGTCGTTCCACCAGCGTCAGGGCTACGACGCGCTGCTCGCGATGATGAAAGGCACGCCTGCTCAACGCGAGCTCGTGCAGCAAGCCGTCGACAGGTGGTGGTGGCCCGTGCTGATGATGTTCGGCCCGAGCGATAAGGATTCCGTTCACAGCAATCAGTCGGCGAAGTGGGGCATCAAACGCATCTCGAACGACGATCTGCGGCAAAAGTTCGTCGATGCCACGGTCGAGCAAGCCAAAGTGCTCGGCGTCACGCTGCCCGACCCCGACCTCAAATGGAACGAGGCCAGCGGCCATTACGTCTATGGCACGATCGATTGGGAAGAGTTTTGGCGCGTCGTGGGCGGCGACGGCCCCTGTAACAAGGAACGCCTCGCCACGCGCGTCAAGGCGCACGAGGACGGCGCGTGGGTGCGTGAAGCCGCGCTCGCTCATGCCGACAAAGCCCGCCGCCGCGCACAGCAAGCGGCTGCCTGAGCCGTCGCGCCTCTCGCGCAAGCGCGTTCGTTCTATCAAGCATCCAGGAGTGAATTCATGAACAAGGAATGGCCGATTTGGGAAGTGTTCGTGCGCAGCAAGCAGGGCCTAGACCATAAGCATTGCGGCAGCCTGCACGCCGCCGACGCGTCGATGGCGCTGCGCATGGCGCGCGATGTCTACACGCGGCGCCAGGAAGGCGTGAGCATCTGGGTCGTGCCGGCCGCTGCGATCACGGCTTCGGACCCGAGCGAGAAGGCCGATCTGTTCGAGCCCGCCGGCGACAAGATCTACCGGCATCCGACGTTCTATACGTTGCCCGACGCAGTCAACCACATGTAAGAGAGTCATGACGACCACGCCCGAACATCTTTCCTACGTGCTGCAGCTCGCGGACAATGCGCTGATCCTCGGTCAGCGCAACGCCGAATGGTGCGGACACGGGCCGGTGCTCGAAGAAGACATCGCGCTCGCCAATATGAGCCTTGACCTCATCGGCCAGGCGCGCATGCTCTACTCGCACGCCGCGACGCTCGAGCACACGCTCACCGGTTCGAAGAAGACCGAGGACGACTACGCGTACTTTCGCACCGAGCGCGAGTTCGCCAACTACACGTTGGTCGAACTGCCCCATTGCGGGCCGCTCAGCGGCACTGCGCGCAGCGATCGCGATTACGCGGTGACCATCGTGCGCAATTACCTCTACACCGCGCTGATGGCTCATATCTGGAGCGCACTCGAACACTCGAAGGACGCGCAGCTCGCCGCCATTGCATCGAAGTCGATCAAAGAAACGCGCTATCAGCTCGAGCATGCCCGTGAGTGGCTGATTCGGCTTGGCGACGGCACGGACGAATCGCATCGGCGCGCGCAAGCGGCGCTCGACCATTTGATGCCGTACATGCGCGAGTGCTTCGCACTCGATGCGCTCGAAGACGCCGTAGCAGCCGCCGGTATCGGTGTGCGCGCCGCCGATTTCGAATCGGACTGGCAGCGTGACGTGCAAGCGACGTTGGCCGAGGCCACGCTGACACTACCCGAGCCGGTACAACACGTGACCACGGGCAAGCACGGCGAACACTCCGAGCACATGGGATTTCTGCTCGCGGAAATGCAAAGCCTTGCGCGCCAGCATCCCGGCGCGACCTGGTGAGCGAGCCCATCCGACATTCGCCCCGCTCAAGGTCTGTCCAATGTTACTCAGCCCCGATCACGTCGCCCCCGCCGATTCGAGCTTGCCACTGAACGAGGATGTCGACCTCGCTCGCGCTTGGGCGGTGCTCGAATCGGTGCCGGACCCGGAAATTCCGGTCGTATCGATCAGAGAACTGGGCATTTTGCGCGGCGTCGAGCGGGCCGACGATGGCGCGCTCGAAGTCGTCATTACGCCGACGTACTCGGGATGCCCCGCCATGGCGCACATCGCCGAGGACATCGGGCAGGCGCTCGATCGCGCCGGCTTGACGCCGCATCGGATCAAGACCGTCCTCGCACCCGCATGGACGACCGACTGGATCACGGACGAGGCGCGCGAGAAACTGCGCGCGTACGGTATCGCGCCGCCGGGCGGCCAGTGCTGGCGCGCGCCTGCACACGAGCAAGCGGTCCGCTTCGTCCCGCGCCCCGTTGCCGCCCCCGTCTGCCCGCGCTGCGGCTCTGCACACACGGAGCGCTTGGCGCAGTTCGGCTCGACCGCGTGCAAAGCCCTTTACCGCTGCCTCGATTGTCGCGAACCCTTCGATTACTTCAAACCCTACTGACCTCATGACGACCCCGCAATTCCATTCGCTGCGCATCCGCGAGGTGCGGCCGGAAACCGCCGACGCGGTTTCCGTCTCGTTCGAAGTGCCGCCCGAACTGCGCGAGCAATATCGCTTCACGCAAGGGCAATTCGTGACGCTGAAGGCGCACGTCGATGGCGAGGAAACGCGGCGCTCTTATTCGATTTGCGTCGGCGTCACCGACTACGACCGCGATGGCGAATTGCGCATCGGCATCAAGCGTGTGCGCGGCGGCCGCTTTTCCAACTTCGCCTTCGACACGCTGCAGGCCGGTCATACGATCGAAGTCATGACGCCCGATGGCCGCTTCTTCACGCATCTGAACGCCGAGCAGGGCAAGCAGTACGTGGCTTTCGCCGGCGGCTCGGGAATCACGCCCGTGCTCGCGATCGTGAAAACGACGCTCGAGATCGAGCCGCGCAGCACCTTCACGCTGATCTACGGCAACCGCAGCGTCGATGCGATCATGTTCGCGGAAGAGCTCGAGGATCTGAAGAATCGCTACATGAATCGCTTCGTCCTGTATCACGTGCTGTCCGACGACATGCAGGACGTCGAACTCTTCAACGGCGTGCTCGATCAAGCGAAATGCGCCGCGTTTCTCGACACGCTCGTTCCCGCGTCCGCGATCGACGAAGCGTTCATTTGCGGGCCCGCGCCGATGATGGATGCGGCCGAAGCGGCGCTGAAGGCGGCGGGTGTCGAGCAATCGAAGATTCACGTCGAACGCTTCGGGACGCCCTTGCCGCAAGCGGGCGCGCCCGTCGTCGAGATCACCGACGACACGCCGGCCGCCGAGCTGGAGATCGTCATCGACGGCAATCGCCGCAAGATGCGGCTACCGTATGAAGGGGCGAGCCTGCTCGATGTGGGCTTGCACGCCGGTCTGGCGCTGCCGTATGCCTGCAAGGGCGGCGTTTGCTGCACATGCCGGGCGAAAGTGCTCGAAGGGGAAGTCAAGATGGATAAGAACTACACCCTCGAAGCGCAGGAGCTTCGCGACGGCTTCGTGCTGACGTGCCAATGCCATCCCGTCAGCGAACGCGTCGTCGTCAGCTACGACGAGCGTTGAACTCCGGAGCGGCCGCGCGCTTGACGCATCCGCGTTTCGCTTAAACTAGCGCCTCGGCGGTCCGAGGCCGCGCTGCGCGGCGGCTCCCCGCCGCCTAGCGCGCAAAAGCAACGATCAATACGATTCCAACGCGACTCGCGCGCTTGGGCCGGCCCCCAACGACGACACAACCATGGCCCGTACCCGAGCACCCGACCACGACACGCAGCGCGAGCAGATCCTCGAACTCGCCGCCAACGCCTTCGCGCAAACGAGCTATCCCAGCACTTCGATGGCCGAACTGGCCGCGGCCAGCGGTACCTCGAAAGCACGGCTTTATCACTACTACGAGAGCAAGGAAGCGATCCTGTTCGATCTGCTCGACCGCTACACCAAGCGGCTGATGCTGATCATCGCCGAGGTGGAGGGCTCGAGCCAGCGGCGCGCTCTGTCCGAGAGTGAAACGTTCGCCGAACTCGTGCGAGCGTTTCTGATCGAATACGAAACCTCGCACAGCCGGCACGTCGCGCTGCTCAACGACGTCAAATACCTCGTCGAAAGCCAACGGGAAATCATCCTCGATCGTCAGCGCGACATCGTCGCCGCGTTCGCCCGTCAACTCGCACGAGCGTATCCGGGCCGCGTCACCCGAGACAACCAGACGGCGCTGACCATGATGGTGTTCGGCATGATCAATTGGACCTTCACCTGGCTAAAGCCCGGCGGGCGCCTCGGCTATCGCGAGTTTGCCGACCAAGTCGTGCAGGTCCTGGAGCACGGTCTCGTTCCAGAGGGCGAGTGACGCGCCCCCCCGGCTGCGCGACGAACGCTGCACCGCAGCATGCAAACCGCATAGGAACATCGGTCAAAATGACGCGATGCGTCCTCGCAACAAAGAATTTTATACCTAAAATTCAATAACTTAGCCGGTTATTAGCGCGTCAATAGAGGCCAACCTCAGGGTTGTACCAGGGTTTTCCCTAGTGCTACCGATGCTCATCGGGTAGAATTCGCATTGCGTCGCAACAACGGACGCACGACGAAAGGAGAACCCACGATGAACCCGCAGCCCTCTATCCGCGCCGCCGCGTCGACCGAGCAGCACGAGCGCCGTGCGCAAGCGGCGCATCGTGAGTCTGTGCTCGTGCGTGAGTTGACGGCGGGCGACCGCGATCAGCTGTTGACGCACTTTCTCGCACTTAACGCGGACGATCGTCTCCTGCGCTTCGGTCAGGCAGCGCCCGATCATGTGATCGAACACTACGTGCAATCGATCGATTTCACGCGCGACAAGGTCTTCGGCGTCTACGATCGCGGGCTCGCACTCGTGGGCGTAGGCCATCTCGCCTACTTGCCGGCCGACGGCGAAAATCGCACCGCCGAGTTCGGCGTGTCCGTGCTAGAAAGCTCGCGCGGGATGGGCGTCGGCTCCAAGCTGTTCGCGCGCGCGGCAATGCACGGCCGCAATACGCGCGTCACGACGCTCTATATGTACTGCCTGTCGCGCAACACGACGATGATGCACATCGCCAAGAAGGCCGGGATGAAGATCGAGTATGCATACGGCAGCGCCGATGCGTACCTGACGCTGCCGCCGGCCGATCAAACCAGCATCATCACCGAGATGCTGCAAGAACAAGCAGCGGTATTCGACTATGCGATCAAGCGCCAAGCCCGCAATACGACGCGCATCTTCGAGGCGATGATGCCGGTCGAGGCGCTCGCCTAATCGAGCGCCGCGGTTCATCGCGCCCACTCGAGGCTGTTCAAGACTCTCCCCCTAGCGCACCGCTCTCCCCTGTGCGGTGCGCGCGACGAGGCGGCTTCGGCCGCCTCGCCGCCCCTTCCCTGCATACTTGCGCACGTGGGCCGGTGGCCCGGCGCCGGCCGATCACAGGATCGGCAAAGCGGTCGTTTCTTTGAACGACTCCAACGCGAAACTCGTCTTGACGTCGATGACCGACGGATGATGCAGCAGTTGATCCTGCACGAAGCGCGAAAAATGGATCATGTCTTTGACCTGCACGCGCAGCAAGTAATCCATCTCCCCGGTCATCGCATGGCAGGCGACCACTTCCGGCCACGATTGCACGGCCGCTCGAAAGAGCTCGGCGTGCGTCGTCCCGGCATGCCCCGTGGCACCGCCACGTTTCTCCAGGCGGACGTTGACGTAAGCGAGCAACCCAAGGCCCAACTTTTGCGGATCGAGCAGCGCGACGTAGCCGCGTATCACGCCGGCTTCCTCGAGCCGTCGAATACGCCTTAGGCACGGGCTCGGCGAGAGGTTGACGCGTTCCGCGATGTCTTGGTTGGAGGCGCGCCCGTTTTCCTGCAAAAAGGCGAGAATGCGCCTGTCGACGGCATCCAATTCGATCTCAGCCATCTTTTTATTCCTCTCGGGTTTATTGAGACAGAAAGTTGCGCAATCGTAGTCGACCCCGGACCAGTTCGCAAATTTTTGTTATGACCGTCGCTATACACTTGCGTCTATTCTTCGTGGCCTGCGACGCTAGGCCACACCCAGACCGGAGAGACGGAGACAAGCATGCAGGTTCAAACGTGGGATAACCCCGTCGGCACGGACGGCTTCGAATTCATCGAATACACGGCGCCCGATCCGAAGGCGCTCGGCAAGCTGTTCGAGCAAATGGGCTTTACCGCGATCGCCCGCCATCGGCACAAAGACGTGACGCTGTACCGGCAAGGCGAGATCAATTTCATCATCAACGCCGAACCCGATTCGTTCGCTCAGCGCTTCGCGCGGCTGCATGGGCCGTCGATCTGCGCCATCGCGTTCCGGGTGCAGGACGCCGCCAAGGCCTACAAGCATGCGCTCGACCTCGGCGCTTGGGGCTTCGACAACAAGACCGGCCCGATGGAGCTGAACATCCCCGCCATCAAAGGGATCGGCGATTCGCTGATCTATTTCGTCGATCGTTGGCGCGGCAAGAACGGCGCGCCCGCTGGCAGCGTCGGCGATATCGACATCTACGACGTCGACTTCGAGCCGATCCCGGGCGCCGCGTCGCGTCCCGTCGGCCACGGCCTCACCTATATCGATCACTTGACGCACAACGTCCATCGCGGACGCATGCAGGAATGGGCGGCCTTTTATGAGCGGCTGTTCAATTTTCGCGAAATCCGCTATTTCGACATCGAAGGCAAGGTGACGGGCGTCAAATCGAAAGCGATGAC
Organism: Paraburkholderia sp.; assembly: GCA_004322045.1. Lineage (GTDB taxonomy): Bacteria > Pseudomonadota > Gammaproteobacteria > Burkholderiales > Burkholderiaceae > Trinickia. The sequence goes on along the minus strand of SCRN01000039.1, from coordinate 44,904 downwards.
TTCGCCCTGCGGCAAGATCCGGATTCCGATCAACGAGGAAGGCTCGGAGACAGCCGGCCAGATTCAGGAATACCTAGACGCTTACCACGGCGAAGGCATTCAACACATTGCGCTCGGTTCGTCCGACATCTATCGCACCGTGGATGGGCTGCGCTCGGCCGGCATCAAGCTGCTCGATACGATCGATACCTACTACGAACTCGTCGATCGTCGCATCCCGGGCCACGGCGAGCCGCTTAACGAGCTCAAGAAGCGCAAGATTTTGATCGACGGCGAGAAGGGCGACCTGCTATTGCAGATCTTCACCGAGAACCAAATCGGCCCGATCTTCTTCGAGATCATTCAGCGCAAGGGTAACCAGGGGTTCGGGGAAGGCAACTTCAAAGCGCTGTTCGAATCGATCGAACTCGATCAAATTCGCCGCGGCGTGGTGCAGGACAAGGCCTGAAAGGTTGGATGCGCGACGGCGAAACGCTGCCGCGCTTGAAGAGGCTCGAAGGGACTTGAAGGGGCTTGAGGGCATGCGCCGCGGCGGGTTGACGCAGCCGCCACGGCTACCCAGCGCGGCAATGCGATCACATCAAAGCGACCGGCATCGTATCCGCACCTGCGCCGGCGTCTTCACGCTTGGCGGCCGCCTCGATGCTCGACGCATGCGCGCGGCTAGCCCGCGCAATCGGCCGCGCCGCGAACGGCGTGCGCGCCACCCTCCCCTCGCCAAGCGACGCGGCCCATGCCTCGGCCGGGCTCGCGCCGATGCCGGCCCGCGCCATCGTGCGCGATACGGCCGCCGCGATCACGCCGGCTTGCGCCTGACGTACGGGCAAACTCATCGCGAAAAACGCCGCGGAAATCATGAGGAAGGTCTGAACATGTCGCTTTTCCATCTGTACTCCTTATATTTAAGGGCGCCATGGCATGCCATCCGCCAGGGACGCCTCGCGCACCCATCGTCCCAGCGTGGGACGGGCCGCGTGCCCGCCAATGAGCGGCAGGTGGGGAAATTAGACCAGTTCGACCAAGCTCGCTCCACCCTTTAAACAACACGTTACGGGCGTTACAGAAGGAAACGCGCGTGTGACACAGCTGCGTCACGCGTCATTTTCGAGATATTGGACCGCCGGGGAAGTCTTGCCAGATAAGCGGTGGCACTATTTTTGACCGCTGCGGCGGGTTTCCACCAGTGCTACCATCGCAAAAAATCCGCCAATATGGCGGCCCCGGCCGAAGCATCCACAAGATGCGCCAGGCTGAGACGTTTTGGTGATCCCAAACAGGGTTGAGGAGTCAACATAATGAATGCCCCGCTGGACGCAGGTCAGCGAGCCTCGCTCGAAGCTGCGCTATCTTCCGTCACGCTCGACGACAAATACACGCTCGAACGCGGCCGCGCCTATATGAGCGGCATCCAGGCGCTGGTGCGTCTGCCGATGCTGCAACACGCGCGCGACCAAGCCGCCGGACTGAATACCGCCGGTTTCATCTCCGGCTATCGCGGCTCGCCGCTCGGCGGTCTCGACCTCGCCCTGTGGAAGGCCAAGCAGCATCTCGTCTCCAACAATGTCGTATTCCAACCCGGGATCAACGAAGATCTCGCCGCGACGGCCGTCTGGGGCACGCAGCAAGTCAATCTGTACCCCGGCGCGAAGTACGACGGGGTGTTCTCGATGTGGTACGGCAAGGGCCCCGGCGTCGATCGCTCGGGCGACGTGCTCAAGCACGGCAACTCGGCCGGCTCCTCGCGCCATGGCGGCGTGCTGGTGCTCGCCGGCGACGACCACGCCTGCAAGTCTTCGACGCTCGCGCACCAATCCGAACATATCTTCAAGGCGTGCGGCCTGCCGGTCCTCTTTCCGTCGAACGTTCAGGAATACCTCGACTTCGGGCTGCATGGCTGGGCGATGAGCCGCTACTCGGGCCTATGGGTGGCGATGAAATGCGTGACGGACGTCGTCGAATCGTCCGCTTCAGTCGATATCGATCCGCATCGCATGCAAATCGTGCTGCCGGCCGATTTCGCCATGCCCGACGGCGGCCTGAACATCCGCTGGCCCGATCCGCCGCTCGTGCAAGAAGCGCGGCTGCTCGACTACAAATGGTATGCGGCGCTCGCCTATGTGCGCGCGAACAAGCTCGACCGTGTCGAGATCGACTCGCCGCAGGCCCGCTTCGGCATCATGACGGGCGGCAAGGCGTATCTGGACGTGCGCCAGGCGCTCGTGGACCTCGGCCTGGACGACGAGACCTGCGCACGCATCGGCATTCGGCTCTATAAGGTGGGCTGCGTCTGGCCGCTCGAAGCCCAAGGCGCGCAAGCCTTCGCGCGCGGGCTCGACGAGATTCTCGTCGTCGAAGAGAAACGCCAGATTCTCGAATACGCGATCAAGGAAGAGTTATACAACTGGCCCGACGCGCAGCGCCCGCGCGTGTTCGGCAAGTTCGACGAGAAGGACGGCGCGGGCGGCGAGTGGTCCGTGCCGATGGGCAACTGGCTGCTGCCCGCGCACTATGAGCTTTCGCCCGCGCTGATTGCCAAGGCGATCGCGACGCGGCTCGAGAAATTCGAATTGCCCTCGGATGTGCGCGAGCGCATCGCGGCGCGCATCGCCGTGATCGAGGCCAAGGAGAAGGCACTGGCCAAGCCGCGCGTCACCGCCGAGCGCAAACCATGGTTCTGCTCCGGCTGTCCGCACAACACATCGACGAATGTGCCCGACGGCTCGCGCGCGATGGCCGGCATCGGCTGCCATTACATGACGGTCTGGATGGACCGCAATACGAGCACGTTCAGCCAAATGGGCGGCGAAGGCGTGGCCTGGACGGGCCAAGCGCCGTTCACGAATGAAAAGCACGTGTTCGCCAATCTCGGCGACGGCACCTACTTCCATTCGGGACTGCTCGCGATTCGCGCGGCGATTTCTGCCAAGGCGAACATTACCTACAAGATTCTCTACAACGATGCCGTGGCGATGACGGGCGGCCAGCCCGTCGACGGCGTGTTGACGGTGCCGCAGATCACGCATCAACTTGCCGCGGAAGGCGCGAAGAAGATCGTCATCGTCACCGACGAGCCGCAGAAGTACCACGGCACGACGCTGCTCGCCCCGGGCGTGACGATCCACCATCGCGATCAGCTCGATGAGGTGCAGCGCGAACTGCGCGAGATCGAAGGCACGACGATCCTCATCTACGATCAGACCTGCGCGACCGAGAAGCGTCGTCGCCGCAAGAAGGGCGAGTTCCCCGATCCGGCGCGGCGCGTCGTGATCAACGAAGCGGTCTGCGAAGGCTGCGGCGATTGCTCGGTGCAGTCGAACTGCTTGTCGGTCGAGCCGCTCGAAACCGAACTGGGTACCAAACGGCAGATCAATCAATCGAGTTGCAACAAGGACTTCTCGTGCTTGAAGGGCTTTTGCCCGAGTTTCGTCACGGTGGAAGGCGGGCAGTTGCGCAAGCCCAAGGCGGTCGACGCGAAGGCCAACGGCGATCTGCCGGCGATCCCCGAGCCGGCGATGCCCGAGATCGCGCGCCCGTACGGCGTGCTCGTCACGGGCGTGGGCGGCACGGGTGTCGTGACGATCGGCGCGCTGCTCGGCATGGCCGCGCACTTGGAGCAAAAGGGTGTGACCGTGCTCGACGTGACCGGGCTCGCGCAAAAGGGCGGCGCCGTGATGAGCCACGTGCAGATCGCCAATACGCCCACCGATATCCATGCCACGCGCATTGCGATGGGCGAGGCGAACCTCGTGATCGGCTGCGATGCGATCGTGACGGCTAGCGACGAATGCACCTCGCGGATGAAGTTCGGGCTGACGCGCGTGGTCGTCAATAGCTCGAAAACGCCGACGGCCGATTTCATCAAGAATCCGAATTGGACCTTCCCCGGCGTGAGCACGGAGCAGGATGTCCGCGCGGCTGCCGGCGAGCACGTCGATCTCATCGATGCAAATCGCTTCGCCGTCGCATTGCTCGGCGACGCGATCTACACGAACCCGTTCGTGCTCGGTTATGCATGGCAGCGCGGGTGGCTGCCGCTCTCGCATCGCTCGCTCGTGCGCGCGATCGAACTCAATGCCGTTCAAGTAGAGAAGAACCTCGCCGCATTCGAATGGGGCCGGCGCGCGGCGCACGACTTGGCGAGCGTCGAGCGCGCAGCCAAGCCCGCCGCCGGCGCGCAGGACGCGGGCGCGACGGTGATCTCGCTGCATACGAAGAAGTCGGTCGATGCGTTGATCGCCAAGCGCATCGAGCTTTTGACCGCGTACCAGGATGTGGCGTACGCCAAGCGCTACGAAAGCCTCGTCTCGCAAGTGCGGGCGGCCGAGCGCCCGCTCACCGACGCCAGCGCCGTCAGCGAGCCGTTGACGGAAGCCGTCGCGCGCAATCTGTACAAGCTGATGGCGTACAAAGACGAGTATGAAGTCGCGCGCCTGCAGACGGATCCGGCGTTCCTCGCGAAACTGAAGGAACAGTTCGAAGGCGATTGGAAGCTGAACTACCATCTCGCGCCGCCGCTCCTTGCGAAGAAGGACGCCAAGGGCCATCTCGTGAAGAAGCAGTACGGCCCGTGGATGCTGTCCGCGTTCAAGCTGATCGCGAAGATGAAGTTCCTGCGCGGCTCGGCGTTCGACGTGTTCGGCAAGACGGAAGAGCGTCGCACGGAGCGGGCGTTGATCGGCGAGTACGAAGGGCTCGTGCGCGAGTTGATCGCTGGGCTCAAAGCCGAGAACGTCGCGCTCGCGATCGAGCTCGCGAATCTGCCCGATGGGATCCGCGGCTACGGGCATGTGAAGGAAAACAACCTGAAGGCGGTGCGGGTGAAGTGGAGTGAGCTGCTGGCGAAGTGGCGTACGCCGGGCGGTGCGACACGACACGCAGCGTAAGCTGCCTTGTCAGGAGTCCCGCGTTGTTCGAAACGCGGGACTTTATTTTTCCAGCAGCGCTTTAAGACCACACCTTAAATACGCAACTCAACTCGTGCCCAACATATGGGCATCAAAACTCTCTCCCCGTCGATTCAAAGCGATTTCTCCGATACACCGATTGCTTTCTCCCTCGCATCGACTAAATTACCTTTGTCCTCGGTCCTTTGTTCGCAACAAACGAAGTGACGATTGAGGCGATGCTTCGACTCGGATTCTCACCAAGATTAAAAGGAATCCCTATGAAATCGCTTTTTCAGATCGCCTGGACAAACCTAGGACATTGCCCGAAGTGCATCAGAAAATCATTTATTTCCTCAATAATTAGCATCGGAATTGCATCGATTCTCTTTTACTATTTTCCAAAATCAATAGCCCTCCCAGCCACCATATGCGCCGGAGGTCTCACCATTTTGTGGCTGGCGCACATCATCGCCTTTTCGGTGAGGGTATCGGCTCGTCGCAACCTCGGCCCATCACCATCCATAGAGGTGCCCAGACGAAAAATGCTGGGCACTTTTACCAAAACCCTGACGGCGATTGCCTTATATTCCGCGTTGCCGAAGATGGCCATGAGCCAGGGGCAGCCTTGCACGTGCCCGTGCGACTCCCAACATACCTGCGATCCAAATGTACCGTATTGCTGGGGAACATTTTGCGACGAGCAATGCAATTGCCATGTTTGGAATTGCGCCAGCGAGCAACCGCCACCATGCTAGCGCCCTTCAATCGAAAAGAGCGGGGGCATCAGCACCTCCCATTGGGCGGGTCTATCGTATGCGTCGGAAGCCGAGCGCCGAGACCCGCCCGGGATGGGTGAGAGCAGCCAGTTAAAAGCGTCGTCCGTTACTGCGCCCGCACGTTCGCCGCGGCGACCGCCGTCATATTGATGATCCGCCGCACCGTCGCTGCGGGCGTGAGGATATGCACGGGTTTATCCGCGCCGAGCAAGAACGGCCCCACCGTCACGCCTTCGCCGCCAACCATCTTCAACAGGTTGTAGGCGATGTTCGCCGCTTCGACGTTTGGCATCAACAGCAGGTTCGCTTCGCCCGTGAGCGTCGTGCCCGGGAACGACTGCTTGCGGATGACTTCGGACAACGCCGCATCGCCGTGCATTTCACCGTCGACCTCGAGGTGCGGCGCGCGCTCAGCGAGCATCTTGCGCGCGGCCGCCATCCGCTGCGACGTCGACGACGGCGCGCTGCCGAAGTTCGAGTTCGACAGCAGCGCGATCTTCGGCACGATGCCGAACCGCTCGATTTCGCGCGCGGCCAGAATCGCCATATCGGCCAACTGCTCGGCGCTCGGCACGTCGTTGACGTACGTATCGCAGATGAACAGATTGCGGCCCGGCAGCATGAGCAGATTCATCGCCGCGTAATGCTCGGCTTGCGGCGCGCGACCGAGCACCTGCTCGATGTACTTCAAATGGCTGTGGTAAGTGTCGATCATGCCGCAGATCATGCCGTCGGCTTGGCCCAGGCGAATCAGGATCGCGCCGATCAGCGTGTTGAACTTGCGCATCGCGGCCTTCGCGATCTCGGGCGTCACGCCGTCGCGTGCGCCGATCTCGTGATAGAGCTGCCAGCTCTGCGTGAAGCGCGGATCGTCCTCGGGATTGACGATCTCGAAATCGGCGCCGGCCTTCAGCTTCGAGCCCATTTTCTTCAGACGCATGTCGACAACCGACGGCCGGCCGACGATGATCGGCTTGGCGATTTTCTCCATCAGCACGAATTGCGCGGCGCGCAGCACGCGCTCGTCCTCGCCCTCGGCGAAGACGATTCGCGCGGCATTCTTCTTGGCCGCGGCAAACACGGGGCGCATGACCATGCCCGTGCGATAGACCGTGGTGCCAAGTTGCTCGCGATAAGCGTCCATGTCTTGGATCGGACGCGTGGCCACGCCCGAATCCATCGCCGCTTGCGCAACGGCCGGCGCGATCTTGATGATGAGACGCGGATCGAACGGCTTCGGAATCAAATACTCAGGGCCGAATTCGAGCGAATGGCCTTCGTACGCCTTCGCCACTTCGTCGCCCTGATCCGTTTCTTCGGCCAGCTCGGCGATCGCGCGCACGCAAGCGAGCTTCATCTCTTCGGTGATCGTGGTCGCGCCGACGTCGAGCGCACCGCGGAAGATGAACGGAAAGCACAGGACGTTGTTGACCTGATTCGGATAGTCGGAGCGACCCGTGGCGATGATGGCGTCGGGGCGCACGGCCTTCGCGTCTTCGGGACGAATCTCGGGCTCGGGGTTGGCGAGCGCCAAGATGAGTGGCTTCTCGCCCATCTCCTTGACCATCTCAGGCTTGAGCACGCCCGCGCTCGAGCAGCCGAGGAAGACATCGGCCGATTTGATCGCGTCGGCCAGCGTGCGTGCGTCGGTCACGGCCGCGTAGCGCGCCTTCGAGGGATCCAGGTTGCCCCGGCCTTCGTAGATGACGCCCTTCGAATCGGCGACGAGCACGTTCTCTTTGGACAGCCCGAGCTTCACGAGCAAGTCGAGACAAGCGATCGCGGCGGCACCGGCGCCCGAACAGACGAGCTTGACCTTCGACAGCTCCTTACCCACCACTTTCAAGCCGTTCAGGATGGCGGCCGATGCAATGATCGCCGTGCCGTGCTGATCGTCGTGGAAGACGGGAATTTTCATGCGCTCGCGCAGCTTCTGCTCGATATAGAAGCACTCGGGCGCTTTGATGTCCTCGAGATTGATGCCGCCGAGCGTCGGCTCGAGCATGGCGATCGCCTCGACGAGCTTGTCGGGGTCGGACTCGGCCAATTCGATGTCGAACACGTCGATGCCGGCGAACTTCTTGAAGAGGCACCCCTTGCCTTCCATGACGGGCTTGGCGGCGAGCGGGCCGATGTTGCCCAGGCCGAGCACCGCCGTGCCGTTGGTCACGACGCCGACGAGATTGCCGCGCGACGTGTACTTTTGCGCGTCGAGCGGATCGGCGTGAATCGCCTCGCAAGCCGCCGCCACGCCCGGCGAGTACGCGAGCGAGAGGTCGAGCTGGTTCGATAGCGGCTTGGTGGGCGTGACCGAGATCTTGCCGGGCTTGGGATTCTGGTGATATGCGAGGGCGCTTTGCTTCAGTTGTTCGTCCATATTTGAGCCTGCGAGACGTAATTGAATTTGGCCGCCACGCTCACGCCGGGGCCGCGCCGGGCAAGCCGGCAAGGTAGCGACTGCGGCAGTCGATGCTTGCGCCGTTTGGGCGCGGCGCCGCGCCTGCCGGGGGTAAGGCAGACGGCGCGAGAGCGTTTCGCGGGGCGCCTAGTGTACACCCCCTAATCTCCGTTTCCAGCGGGCCGGGTTCGGAAGTCGGGTAAAATACACGCCTACGCGCGCAGCAAATACGCCTGCGCCAACGGGCAAACCGCCCACCTCACGCCCATCATCCAAGGATTCGCCCATGACAGGCCTCGATCGCCAAACGATCTCCGATACGACAGCCAAGATTCTGCTCGAAGTGCAAGCCGTGCATTTCAACGCCGAAAAGCCGTTCATCTTCACCTCGGGGTGGGCCAGCCCCGTGTACATCGACTGCCGCAAGCTGATTTCCTACCCGCGCGTGCGCCGCGCGCTGATGGAAATGGCTGAAACGACGATCTTGCGCGATGTCGGTTACGAGCAGATCGACGCCGTGGCCGGCGGCGAAACGGCGGGCATTCCGTTCGCCGCGTGGATCGCCGACCGCATGATGGTGCCGATGCAGTACGTGCGCAAAAAGCCGAAGGGCTTCGGCCGCAATGCTCAAATCGAGGGGCATCTGGAAGAAGGCTCGCGCGTCCTGCTCGTCGAGGATCTGACGACCGACAGCCGCAGCAAGATCAATTTCATCAACGCGCTGCGCACCGCGGGCGCGCGGGTCAATCACTGCTTCGTGCTGTTTCACTACAACATCTTCAAAGAAAGCCTCTCGGTGCTCAAAGACATCGACGTCGACTTGCACGCGCTAGCCACCTGGTGGGACGTGCTGCGCGTCGCCAAAGCGTCGGGCTATTTCGATTCGAAAACGCTCGATGAAGTCGAGAAGTTCCTGCACGCGCCGGCAGAGTGGTCGGCCGCGCATGGCGGCGCAACCGCCACGCCGCAGTAACGCAAGCCAAAGCGCGTGAGGCCCCCGGCCTTACGCGACGCTCGGCGGCGCCAACGTACAAGCTACGCGCGCGCCGCCCGCTTTCTTCGCACCCCGCACCGGCCTTTAGGCCCGCCACGCTCCCCGAGCGGCTCCACGCGCCAGCGCCCGCGACGATGCAACGGCTCGCCGCGCGCGAGGCCGCCGTGACTCAAGCCGTTCACACGGGCGTATTCGATGAGCTGCGCATCGCCCGTCAAGCCCAGTTTGCGCAGCGCCGTCATCTTGTGCGAGCTGATCGTCTTGATGCTGCGATTCAATTGATGGCCGATTTCGCTCACGCTGAGCCCCGAGGCGAATAGGCGCACGACTTCGATCTCCCGAGGCGACAACGCCGGCAATGCCGCCATGCCGTCGCCGCCGGCCTGCGCCCGCTCGAGCGCCATGCGCAGCGACGGGCTCACGTGGCGCAGCCCGCGCATCGCGTGGCGCACTGCCAAACCGATATGCAAAAGGTCGTCGCACTTGCCGACGACGGTCACCGCGCCCGCATCGAACAGGCGCCGCAGCAGCGCGCCGTTGCCGAGCATGGTCAGGACCACGATGCGCAGGTCGGGAAAATGCCGCCGCAAATAGCCGATCAACGCGAGACCGTCGCCGTACCGCCCGCCCGGCATGGAAAGGTCGGTCACGACCACATCGGCCGGCGCGCGCTGCAGCATCTCCACGAGTTCGGTGGATTGGCGCGCCTGCCCGAGCAAGGCGATGTCGTCGAAGGCATCGAGCGCATGGCGCACGCCGAGCAAGATAATGGGGTGATCGTCGGCGACGACGACGCGCGTGGGCCGCATTGCCTGCGCGCCGCAAGAAGGAAGTGTCGAAGCGGATTCGTTCATTTGACGATGACGATTGATTTGCGAGAGGTTCGGTCGCGCGTGCCGCCCGTGCACACTGGGCGCGCGGCTGCCACGCGCGAAGGACGACGATGTTAGACTGGCTACCGCGCTGCGGCATGCTTTCGTCGAAAAATGGGCCGCATGCGGTCTCTGCTCTCGCCGTCGACCGGGGAATCGGCTCATGCGCAATCACTGCGAAGTCGTCGCATCGGTTTTCGCCGGGCGACCGCCTAGGCGAGCCGCCGTAGGCGTCGCTGCGCTGTGCATCGCCTGGTGCGCCGCGCGCCTGAGCCCCGTAGCAGCGCAGAGCCCTTTCACCGTGACGAGCAGCGATTTGCGCGATGGGGCGTCGGCCCCGATCGCGCAGGTCTACGACAAGGACGACTGCAAAGGCGAGAACGCGTCGCCGCAACTGTCGTGGCACAACGCGCCGCCCGGCACCAAAAGCTTCGCCGTCACCCTGTTCGATCTCGACGCCCCCGGCCCCGGATGGTGGCATTGGGCTGTCGCCGAGATCCCGAGCAGCGTTCGCTCGTTGCCGTCCAATGCGAGCGCCTCGGGCGCCATCAAGCATATCGGTGCGATCGAGGCGCGCAACGATTACGGCGAGACCGGCTACGGCGGCCCTTGCCCACCGCCCGGCAAGCGGCACCGCTATGTCCTTACCGTGTTCGCGCTGAACACCTCGGACTTGCGGCTGGGGCCGGCCCGCCATGCGCTGATGTTCGATCACGAGATCAACACCTCCGTGCTCGCCAAGGCCCAGTTGACGGTGACCTACGGGCGCTGAAGCGCGATTGCCCGCTCAGGCGTTCGGGCGGCTTCTGGCGGCAACGTGCCGTTTCGCGCCGAAATTCCTCCGCAACTCCCGTTAACCCTTAAAATCATGGTTTCGCGCCACGAACGGGCGCCATCTCAACCGGCCACATAGCGAGATCGAAATGAGCACGAAAGTTTTTGTCGACGGACAGGAAGGCACGACGGGTCTGAAGATTTTCGAATACCTGTCGCGCCGCACCGACGTCGAAGTGCTCCGCATCGAGGAATCGAAGCGCAAGGATATCGATGAGCGCCGCCGCCTCATCAACGCCTCGGACGTCACGTTCCTGTGCTTGCCCGATGTCGCCTCGCGCGAATCGGCGAGCCTCGTCGAGAACACGCATACGGTGCTCATCGATGCGAGCACGGCGTTTCGCACCCATGCCGATTGGGCCTACGGCCTGCCCGAACTCACGCGCGCCCAGCGCGAGCGTCTGCGTACGGCCAAGCGCATCGCCGTCCCGGGCTGCCATGCATCGGCGTTCGTGCTGGCCATGCGCCCGCTCGTCGACGCGGGCCTCGTCTCGCCCGATTTCGCTGCGCATTGCCATTCGATCACGGGGTACAGCGGCGGCGGCAAGAAGATGATCGCCGACTACGAAGGCGCGGCCAATCCGAAGCTGCAAAGCCCGCGGCCCTACGCGCTCGCGCTCGGGCACAAGCATTTACCCGAAATGGCGGCACATACCGGCCTGAAAACGGCGCCGATCTTCACGCCGATAGTCGGGCCGTTTTACAAGGGTCTTGCCGCCACGACGTATTTCTCGCCAAGCCAACTCGCCAAGCGCGTCGGCCCGCGCGACGTGCAAGCGCTATTGGCCGAATACTATGCGGGCGAAGCGTTCGTGCGCGTCGCGCCGTTCGATGCCGATGACAACCTCGACGCGGGCTTCTTCGACGTGCAGGCGAGCAACGACACGAATCGCGTCGACCTGTTCGTCTTCGGCAACGAAGAACGGTTCGTCACGGTTGCACGGCTCGACAATCTCGGCAAGGGCGCCTCGGGCGCGGCCATTCAATGCATGAACTTGAGCATCGGCGCGGACGAGCACGCCGGTCTGCAACGCTGATAAGACGCACTAAAGAACGTGCAATGAAGCCGGCGGCCACGCCGGCTTTTTTATTTGATGCATCGCAATAGCGAATCGCGATGCGCCGAGAAGCGGCGCACTCATATCCTCCAGGAATATTCAAATCGGCTTACACCGCCGCTGAACGGGCATTGATGCGTCAGCAATAACTGCGTCATTCATCCGATCGTTGAGACACGACGTTCCGCACAGGCGCCCGGGCGCCACGCACCGAACTCGGGCGCCACATCCCTCAATCCCTGCAAACGGCGTGCGCTCCCCCGCCGGACGCCACTTTGCATGCAAGCGCTTGAAACGCTCTTTTTGTTTCAATACGCCGCTGAATCCCTTATCCCATCTCGCTTTTATTGATGCACGGTTTTTTGAATCGACTTTTTTAGACGGCTTTATCAATTGACACAAAAAATATGCGCGAGGACATTATGTCGCATAACGAGATCAGGGAGACGACCGGCGACACCCAATGCCGGCTCGACGAAGCGCGCGGCAAAGCGGCCGCCGCTCGGTGGCGCCCGCTTGCCAGGCGCCGCATGCTTCCTTCCCCGGTCGATTGCATGCAACGCTGCCCGCGCGCGTCGGCCTGCGGCCCGCAAGCCCCGTGAGCGGATACGCAAGGAGGAATCGCACGACCCATCGAATCAGTTAGCAGTGCGAATTAAATCAAGCGGTGGCCGACAGGGAGCCGGACGCCCGATAACGATAAGCATGGAGGAACGACATGAAACGGAACACCCTTTCGATACTGGCGCTCGTCGCGCCCTTTCTGGCCGCATGTGGTGGTGGCGGCGGTGGTGGCGGCAGCAGCGCCGTCCCTGGTGGCGCGAATGCCGCGGCCGACCGGCTCTGCCCCGCATCGCTCGACTACAACACGGTGTTCACCGGCGGCGGCGGCGACGGCGAACTCGTGAAGATGCAGATCGACACCACGAAGATGACGTGGCAAGTGACCTATGTCGAATCGGCGATTCCGGCCACGACGGGGACGGTGTCGCCGTCTCGCGCGGGAACATCGCAAAGCGGCACGCTCGCGCCCGAGACGTTGTTGCCGACGCAAAAGCAGAACGAATGCGCGTTCTACCTGCAGGGCGCGAGCTTGGATCCGAACAAGCCGGCTCGCATCTTCGTCGGGCAAGGGGTGCTCGGCGGCACGATCCCCGGCAAGGAAATTCAGTACAGCGGGATCGTCGGTTTCGGCGCCGTGGCCGACAACAAGTTCCCCTACTTCCCGTACATCGGCTTTTCGTCGATCGAGACGAATCTGGCGAACGTAGCCGGCACCTACAACCAGCTCGGCTACCACATCATTCCCTCGCAGAACTATGCGACGGTGCCCGTTGACGCGAAGATCGTCATCAACGCAGACGGTACGTGGAGCGAAACCGACAACGTGGGCGTGAACGCGGGGAAGACGCAGCAAGCGGGCACGAACTGGGTGCAGTCGAGCGATGGCAGCGGCGCGTTCGAAAGCGACGCGTTTCAAAGCCAAGCCAAGCCCACGAACGCGGTCTCGCCGGCGGGCAAGGGATTCATGATCGTCGGCAAGTTGCGCAATCAACTCGTGCCGATCCTGATTCGGACCGGATACGCCAATCCCTCGACGTTCACCGCCGACGACGAATCGGGCATCACCATCCTCGCACCGCAAACGCCCATCGCCGTCAATACGCAGAACGGGCAATACATCGGCGTCGATAGCCAGTTCGCCTATCGCGCCACCGCGCTCGTGGGCACGCAAGCCACGATGCTCGATCCGTACCAGGCGGCCAACGCATCGGTCGCCACGCCACTCGATCTGAGCTTTGCCAATGCCGTGCCTGGCGTCGTGCTATCGGCCGTGACGGGTTCGTCATCGAGCGCGGCCACGGGCAAGCTCATCTTCACGGGCGGTGTGTTCGGCTATCTCTACAACGAGAATTCGTCGCCGTACTTCACGATCAACGCGTTCGTTCAATAGCGCAAACGCGGCGCAGCACGAAGTCGACGCATGCGCCGGCCGGCCCGTTCGCGGGCGAGGGGCGGCGCGCGATCGAAAAAAAACGAAGACAGGGAGGAAACGATGAAGACGAAAAACAAGTTGGGCAAGTTTGCGCGCGCCGCCGCTAGCGTCGCGCTGCTTGGTACCTTGGCCAGCAGCGCCTATGCGCAGAAGGCCGGCGACAACGTCGTCACGCTCGGATGGTTTCACATCATGCCGCAAGACTCGAGCACGCCGATGACGACCTATGTTTCACCGCAGCCCATCGATACGCCACTGCGGCTGCCAAGCGCATTCACCTCGCAGGGAACGGGGCTGTCGACGAACAACGCGGATACGCTCGGCCTCGTCTTCAGTCACTTTCTGACCGATCACATCGCGCTCACGACTGTCGCCGGCGTGCCGCCGACGTTCAAGATCAGAGGCCGCGGCTCGATCGTCCCGCCCGGCCCCGCCGGCGCGCTCGGCACCGAAAATCTCGACGACCCGGCCAACGAGCCGATCGTCAAGAGCGTGCGCCAGTGGAGCCCGGCGATGATGATCCAGTATTACTTCAATTCGGCGACGGCGCGCTTTCGGCCCTACGTCGGCATCGGCATTTCGTACAACTTCTTTACCAATCTCGAGCTCAATCCGAACTTCGTCACGTCGACGCAAAACAACCTGGGTTCGGTGCTAGCCGCGGGCGCGGCGCGACCGGGCGTCACGAGCGTTTCGGCGAAGGCGTCGCCCTCTTGGGCCCCCGTGTTCAACGCAGGCGCCTCGTACGACTTCACGGAACATTGGGGGGTGAGCGCATCGGTGACCTATATACCGCTGAAGTCGCGCTCGACCGTATACGTGCGAGCGGCCGACGGCACGTTGCTGGGCACGACGCAGGCCCAATTGACGGCCGATCCGATCATCACCTATCTGGCGCTTTCGTATAAGTTCTGACACGCCGGCCGACGCGGGCGACGCTCGGTGCGACCGGGCCAATTCAACGCACGAAAAAAAAAGCCCGCCTAATTATCGGCGGGCTGAATCCATATCAGAGGAGACATGGAGGAGACAACTTCACTCTAGCAAACCGTTTGATGCATTGCAACACGATGGTTGTGCCCGCTAGCGGGCATCGTTGCCATTGCACAACATCTGGTATTTGTGGCGCAAAGATCACACCAAGGTCATCGATAGGAGAAATCCGAGTTGGTCCACGCCGACCGGCTTGACGAGATGAACGTCGAAGCCTGCCGCCAACGCCATGTCGCGGTACTGCGGCTGCCCCCAGCCCGTCAGCGCAATCAATAGCAAGGACGAGGCCCCCGCCAATTCACGCATGCGCCGTGCCGCGGGCAAGCCTTCCAGCATCGGCGCGCCGATGTCGATCAAGGCGGCATCGGGCGGCGCCTGCCGGGCGATCTCGAGCGCTTGCGCAACCGAGTGCGCCTCGACGGCGTCATAGCCCAAGCTCTCGACCAGATTGACCAACATGCGGCGCGCCGCGTCATCGGCGTCGGCAATGAGCACGCGCTTGGGATGCGCAACCGTGCTCCCGTCGCCGGGTCCTTCCGTTGCGTTCGCGACGGTCACTCGTGCGCCGTACCAGTCGGACTTCATTGCTTCATCCTTTGCGCAGTGCTCGTCGCAACCCGCCGGGCCCGGGGCCGCGGAAGCATTCGTATGGTGATTCGCGTTGTCACGGATGTCGTGCTGCTCGATCAAACGAGCGTTTGGTGAAAAAGTTCAGCGCTTGGTTAAAAATAAGGGTTTCTGCTCACATAGGCAAAAATTTTTTCAAACGCGCGGCAAAGCGTCGCTTCATCCGTCCCTTGCGAACGCCGCAAAGCGCGACTGCAGTCGTGCGCCTTATCGGCAATAGCCGCGCGTGATCCGGCCAACACACGCCCCCTGGTCCAACCCTCTTTCCCTCCCGTTCGAACAGCCGTTTCACCGCTCGCGGGCATCGCTTCGGCCTAAAGTTCGGCGTCGCGCGTCCGTTCACCTCACTGGTTACGAGACAGAACGTGCGCCGTGCAGACGAAAGCAAGCTGCGCGGTTGCGCGCCAGCACGAACCCGGTTGACGCCCATTGCCGGCCGTTCGTCGCATCACCAGTGAAGGAAATGCAGTGAAATCGCCTTTCTGTACGAGCGCCATCGCCGTGGCGCTCGCCGCGGCCGGATTCATCGCCGCACCGGCCGCGCAGGCCACACTCGGCCAGCGCACCGATAGCGTCGCGGCCGACGCAACGCGCCTCTCAGCCATTGCCCACGCAAGCAGCGTGCATGCCGCCTACACGCTTCACACGATCACCCTGCCCTCCGGCACGGTCGTGCGCGAATATGCCGGGGCCGACGGCATCGTCTTCGGCGTTGCATGGGACGGCCCGACCCTCCCCGATTTGAAAGCCGCGCTCGGCCCTGCGTTCGACCGCTTCACGCATGCGAATCCCTCGCGCGGCGCCGGGCCGCTCGCCGTGTCGGCAAGCGATCTCGTTGTCTATTCCAGCGGACATCTGCGCGCATTCTCGGGGCACGCGTATTTGCCCCAAGCACTCCCGGCCGGCGTCGACGCCACCGCAGTTCGTTAGGCGTGCCGACGATGTTGCGATTCTCGATCTCGAAAGCGATGAAGACCGCGGCGGTGTTGCTGATCACCTGCCTCACCGCGGCCTGCGGCGGCGGTTCCGGCGGCGGCAATTCGGTCAGCAATACCTCCGCTCAAACATCGGCCCCCACGGCCGCGCTGGCCGCCAACGTCGCAGCGATCGCCGTCGACCATGGGGTGGCAGGCGTGCCCAACATGCCGTTCGTCAGCGTCACCGTCTGCACGCCAGGCGGCGCGAGTTGTCAAACGATCGACCACGTGCTAGTGGATACGGGATCGTGGGGCCTGCGCGTGTTCGCCTCGCAACTCTCCACGTCGGTCGCGCTGCCGCAACAAACCAGCGACGGCGGCGGCCCACTCGCCGAGTGCATGCAGTTTTTCGATGGCTACACCTGGGGCTCGGTTCGCATCGCCGATGTGCAGATCGGCGGGGAGCGCGCCGCATCGCTGCCTATCCAAGTAATCGACGCCAATTACGCGGCCGTGCCGGCGAGTTGCTCGAACACCGGCGCGGCGCGCAATACGCCGAGCACACTCGCGGCCAACGGCATTCTCGGAATCGGCGTATTCAAGCACGACTGCGGCGCGGCGTGCGCCAACCAGGCGATCGTGGGCACCTACTACGCGTGCTCGGGCACGAGTTGCCTGCCGACCACTGTTGCAGAAGAGCGGCAGGTCGCCAACCCCGTACCCTACTTCGGCGCGGACGGCAACGGCGTCATCGTTAGTCTCCCCGCCGTGCCAAGCGGCAGCGCGACGAGCGTGGCGGGACAGTTGATCTTCGGCATCGGCACGCAAAGCGATAACACCATCGGCGCCGGCGCACACGTGATCGGGGTGGATCCGTCGCGCGGCGTGTTTACGACAACCGAAAACGGAACGACATACTCGGGCAGCATCGTCGATAGCGGCTCGACAGGTCTGTTCTTCGCCACGAGCCAGATGCCTGCCTGTGCGAGCCCCAATCAGAGCTATTACTGTCCCGGCACGACCGAGCAGTTCAGCGCGACCAACGTCGGCACGAACGGCGTCGCAAGCACGGTCGATTTCAGCGTGGGCAACGCCGCGCAAATCTGGCAAGCGTCGGGCGGCGCAGCGGCGATGCCGCTTTTCGCGGGGCCTGCGTTCGTCGGCTCTCAAGTGTTCGATTGGGGCTTACCGTTCTTCTATGGGCGCAACGTCTACACCGCTATCGAGCAGGAAGCGACGCCCGCCGGCACGGGGCCGTACTTTGCTTACTGAAGCACGCTAACGCCGATCGGGCTGCGCGAGCACGTCCATCAGCGCGTCGCGCAATAGCGCCATGGGCCGTACGAGCCGGCCCGGCAGCGTGCCGTGCACCAACCAAACGTTCAGGCCGCCCGAAAACTCGGGCGCTTCGATCGCCTGCAGCGCATCTTTGTGGGCGCTGGCAGCAAGCTGGCTCGGCGTGACGATACCCAGGCCCACTCCACGCGCCACCAGCGACAGCTGCAATTCGGAGCCGAACGCCTCCACCGCCACTTCGAACCGCAGCGACGCCGCGCCAAGCGCCCGGCCCAGCGCGGAGCGCATGCCGCATCCGTCCTGATTGAGCACCCAGGGATGTTGCGCGAGTTCGGCCAGCGTAAGACACGGCGCACTTTGTCCGCTTTGTCCGCGACGGCCTTTGCGCGGCAACTGCATTGAACGTGGAGCGACGATGACCGTCGGCTGCACGGCCAGCAGCGTTGCGGTGACTGTCTCGGGCATCGCGGCCGCAGCCGGCGCCATGATGACCGCGGCGTCCACTTCCGCCCGCAGCGCGCGCTCGAGCAACGCAGGCGACCACGCCGCCGTCACTCGCAACGTGAGGCGCGGGAACGCTGCGCGCAAGCGGTCGATCGGCTGCTCCAGCGCAAGCTCAGAGAGGAACGGCGGCACGCCGATTTTCAATTCGCCGGCAGGCTCGCTGCCGGGCGCAGCCACGGCCAGCAAATCGTCCACGCTGCGCAGCACCGCGCGCGCCAGCGCATAGACTTCCTTGCCCGCGCCGGTGGGCTTCATCGGCTTGCTCTGCCGATCGAGCAGCGCCACGCCCAGCGTCGTCTCGAGGTTCTGCACGCGCCGCGTCAGCCCCGGTTGCGTCACATGTAGTTTCTGAGCGGCACGCACCATCGAGCCGCTATCGATGACTTCGACGAAGGCTTGCAAGTCTCGCGTATTCAAAACAACTCCGCATAATGAATATCGACATTTTTCAATTGTCGCATATATCGGACGAGCCTACGATGGCCGCTCCTCAACCGCTCGTTCGACCTCCCGTATGAATCGGCCTGCACCCTCCCCGGAGTTTTCCTGCCCGAGCGCTGCCCCGGCAGAGCGAGATCGCCAAGGCGCGCATCGACTTACCACGCCGCTGACGATCCTATTTGCCGCCGCCGTCGGCATCATCGTCATGGATCTCTTCGCGGCGCAGCCGCTGATCGGTCCGATTCAGCGCGCGCTAGGCCTGCCCGCTTCCTTGACCGGCGCGATCGCGATGCTGCCCCAACTGGGCTACGCCTTAGGGCTCGTCCTCCTCGTGCCCCTCGCCGATCTGCTCGAAAACCGGCGGCTCGTGGTGCGCACGCTGGCCGCTTGTGCGGTGTTGCTGAGCGTCGCGATGCTCGCGCACGACGGCCTCGTCTTTCTCGCGGCGCTGTTTCTGGCCGGCGCCAGTTCGAGCGTCATTCAGATGCTGGTGCCGATGGCGGCGTCGATGGCCTCGGAGGCTCGGCGCGGACGCGCCGTCGGCAATGTGATGAGCGGTCTGATGCTCGGTATTCTGCTGTCGCGCCCGCTGGCGAGCGTCATTGCCGGGTCGATCGGCTGGCGGGCCTTCTACGGTGTCGCGGCCGCCGCCGATGCGGTGCTCGCGCTCGTGCTCGCCGTGCGCTTGCCGCGCCATGCGCCGCTCGTTTCGACGACGTACGGCGCGTTGCTGCGCTCGCTATGGACGCTGCTCGCTTCTGAGAGGGTGCTGCAGCGGCGCGCCGTATCGGCGGCGTTGGCGATGGGCGCATTCAGCGCGTTTTGGACCGCGATCGGCCTGCGCCTTGCGCGCGACCCATTCGATTTCAGCTTGTATGACATTGCTTGGTTCGCGCTTGCGGGCGCGGCCGGTGTCGTGGCGACGCCGCTGGCCGGCTGGGCCGGAGACAAGCGCTTGGGCCGTGCCGCGCTGCTCGTCGGCCATACGAGCATGTTGATCGCGCTCGTGGCGAGCGGCATCGCCGGCGCCGGATGGTTCGGCTTCGACGCAAGCGCCCATAAGAGCCTGGCCGTCGCATTGCTCGTAGCGGGCGCGGCCACGCTCGACGCCGGTGTCGTCACCGATCAAACGCTCGGCCGCCGTGCGATCAACTTGTTGAACCCTGCTGCGCGCGGGCGCCTGAACGGGCTTTTTGTCGGCATCTTCTTTATCGGCGGCGCCGTGGGCGCATCGGCGGCCGGGGCCGCCTGGGCATGGGCAGGATGGAGCGGCGTCTGCGTCGTTGGCCTCGCCTTTGCGGGCACGGCGTTCGTGCTGGGGCTGCTGCCCGGCGCTCACGAATAGCGGGCGCTATCCGTGCAGAAGCCGTGGCAAGTCATTTCGAATCAATGGCGAACGAGCGCCATCATCGCGCCGAAGCCGACGAAGACGCCGCCCGTCAGTCGATTGAAGGCCCGCGCGACGCGCCCGCTCTTGAGCGTCGCGCCGATGCGCGCGCCGCACAGCGCATAGACGAGGTACCAACTGACCTCGATCACCGCGAACGTGGCGACGAGGATACCGAACTGCGGCAGGGTCGCGCGCGATGCGTCGATGAATTGAGGCAGCAGCGCGGCGGCGAACAGAATCGCCTTCGGATTGCTGCCTGCGACGAGAAAGCCGTTGCGGTAAAGCGCGCCCAGCGAGCGCTCGCGTTTGGCCGGGCCCGCTTGCGGCGGCGCTTCATCGGCGTTGGCCGTAGCCGGTACGTGCGCACGCCACGATTTCACGCCGAGATAGACCAAGTACGCGGCGCCGATCAGACGCAGCGCGTCGAACATGGTTGGCCACGCCTTGAGGAACACGCCGAGACCGGCCGCCGAGACCGACAACATGATGAGGAGCGCCGAGAGGCATCCGGCCATCGTCGCGGTCGCTTGACGCAGGCCGTGCTGCGCGCTGTGCGTCATCACGACGAGCATGTTCGGCCCGGGAATGGCCGAAATCACGAAAACCGTAGCGACGAATAACCACCAGGTGTGCATATTCATGATGCGAGGCTTCCCCAAAAAGGCGCAAAGCGTCGATTATGCGCGCGATCTCATGCCCATGCAGGCGCTCTCGCATCGGGTTTCGTCGCTGCGCCATGAGCAGCGGGTGCGCTCGCCTCGCGTCGAACGCACCCGCGCACGCAATCAAATCAGCGTCCGGCGCGGCGCGCCGCCACCTCGCCGAGCACGGCAAAGTCTTTCTCGCCCTCGCCCCGCGCCATGACTTCGAGCAGGTTGTCGCGCAGCAAGCTACCGATGGGCATCGGCGTCGAATTCGCCTCGGCCGCAGCGAGGGCGAGCCGCACATCCTTCAAGCCGAGCCGGGCCTTGAACAAGGCCGGCTCGTAGCGCCGCTCCGCGATGAGCTTGCCGTAGCCTGCATACACGGGCCCCGGGAACACGCTGGACGTGATGACGTCGAGGTAGTCGGTCACTGTCACGCCATGCGCAGTGACCAACGATGCGGCTTCGCCGAGCGTTTCAATGGCCGATGCCAGCGTGAAGTTAGCCGCGAGCTTGACGACGTTGGCGTGTTCCGGGAGGGAACCGATGCGCCAGGTCTTTTGCCCGATGGCGTCGAACACGGGCTGCACGCGGTCGATCGCTTCGGCCGGCCCCGCCGCGATGATCGTCAGCTTCGCGGCGGCCGCCACGTCGGGCCGTCCCATGACGGGCGCCGCCACGTAGTGGATGCCGCGCGCAGCGTGATCGCGCGCCTGCGCTTGCGCGAGCGCGATCGACACCGTGGACATGTTCACATGGACGAGCCCGCGCGGCGCGTGCTCGAGCAAGGCCGCATCGACCACGTCGAGCACGGCGGCATCGTCGGCGAGCATGGAAAACACGGCATCGCCCGAAAAAGCGGCCGCCGGCTCGTCGACGATGCTCGCACCGCGTTCCGCCAGCGGGGCGGCCCGCTCGCGCGTGCGGTTCCATACGCGCACTTGATGGCCTGCTTTCAGCATGTTTTCGACCATCGCGTGGCCCATATTCCCCAAACCGATAAAGCCGATATCCATCGTTTGTCCCCTCGCCGAAACGAAAAAAGCGCAGTAAAGCACGATTGCGGCAAATTTGCCGGCCGGCGTGGGAGCGCCGGCCACGCACGCGGGGGGAGTCGGTGCGATACTCGTTCGATGCCGACCGTCACCGCCACGTTCCGGTTTTACGAAGAGCTGAACGAGTTCCTCGCGCGGCCGCTGCGCTCGCGCGCGTTCAGCTGCGTCTGCGCCCGCAACGCCACGACCAAGCACATGATCGAGGCCCTGGGCGTACCGCATACGGAGGTGGAGTTGATCCTCGTGAACGGCGAATCGGCGGGATTCGACCGTATGCTCGCCGATGGCGATCGCGTCGCCGTCTATCCCAAGTTCGAAGCGCTCGACGTGACGCCGCTCCTGCGCGTTCGGGAACAGCCGCTGCGCACGACACGGTTCGTGGCCGATGCGCACCTGGGCGGCCTCGCGCGGCTGCTTCGTCTGGCCGGTTTCGACACGCTGTACGACAACCATTTCGCCGACGACGAGATCGAGGCGCTCGCCGCCGCGCAAGAGCGCATCGTGCTCACGCGAGATCGCGAGTTGCTCAAGCGCCGCACGATCACGCACGGCTGCTACGTGCGCGCGCTCAAACCGCAAGCGCAACTGCTGGAGGTCATCGATCGACTCGACCTGGCCGGGAGCGTGCGCGCGTTCCGGCTCTGTCTCACCTGCAACGCGCCGCTGCGGCGGATCGACCGAGTCGAGGCGCGAGGCCGCGCCCCGGAAGGCGTGCTCGAGCGGCATTCGCAATTCGTCACTTGCGACGTATGCCGGCGCGTCTTTTGGGAAGGCTCGCATTGGAAGCGGATGCGCACGCTCATCGATACGCTCGCGCCTCCGCCTCACCCGGTGCCGTGAAAGGGGCGGCATCACTGCATCGCTTCATTGCTTCGGCGAAGCCGCACGGTTCAGCTCACTGTTGCGCGAACCCCACATCGCCGTCGTCTGCGGCGTGCGGCCAAGCCCGTTCAATCTTCAGGACACCGAAGCATTCTTGGCGCTCGAGCGCACGCCCGGGCGCAAAAAAATTGAGGTGGCACCAAACTCGCTTATTGACGCATCTTCGATGCAACAACTAGAATTCAACCAATTCCACAAATGGGGCATATGCCTTGGACAGTTGCAGTAGTCGACCTTCGAACAGTATTTCCGCCTGATCGGCAAGACGTCCGCTAATGCTTCCCTAAGCCGCCGTCTTGCCAGCAGGCAGACGGTGCGCGCCGCAGTTTCTCCCTAGTTTTCCGCGCATCGATTTTCGAATGGCCACCGCGCCGTTCGGACGCCGCTTCGCGTGCATCTCACGCCAGCGCGTCCGGCGGTTCGAAGCCGCGAGCGGCTTGCGCTCGCGGCTTCGCACGCACACGCCGGCCCGCGCTCGCCACAAGCTAAAGCGCGCTGCCGCCGTGCCGATGAACACGGTCGTACGCGCCTTGCGCGAGCGAGAGAGAGAGAAGTAGAAATGTCCACACCCATCAACGTTTCGCCCACCCGGAGCGCCGTGCTCGACGACGCGCACGTCGGCGACATCAAAGGGGCCTTCGGGACAATCGCTCACCACGACACGGCGCCGCGCCGCGGGTGGGCCGCCCGCCTGCGCACCTTGCTCGCGATCTTGGGGCCGGGGCTCATCGTCATGGTCGGCGATAACGACGCCGGCGCGTTCGGCACCTATACGCAAGCCGGTCAGAACTACGGCACGACGCTGTTGTGGACGCTCGCGCTGTTGATTCCGGTGCTGTACGTCAACCAGGAGATGGTGCTGCGGTTGGGCGCGGTGACGGGCGTCGGCCATGCCCGCTTGATCTTTCAGCGCTTCGGCAAATTCTGGGGCGCCTTCAGCGTAGTGGATCTGTTTCTGCTCAATGCGCTGACGATCGTCACCGAATTCATCGGCATCACGTTCGCACTCGGCTTTTTGGGCGTGCCCAAAGTGCTCGGCGTGTGCATCGCAGCCGTCTTGACGATGGCCGCCGTCAGCACGGGCGACTTCCGCCGCTTCGAGCGGTTCGCCATCGTCTTGTGCGTGCTCAGCCTGCTGCTCGTGCCCGTGCTCGTCTCGATCCATCCGCCCGTCGGCACCATCGCACGCGATTTCCTGGTGCCGAGTTGGCCCAAGCACGCGAAGCTCTCCGACGTCATGCTGCTCGTGATCGGCATCGTGGGGACGACCGTCGCGCCTTGGCAATTGTTTTTTCAGCAAAGCTACATCATCGATAAGCGCATCACGCCGCGCTTCATGAAGTACGAAAAGATCGATCTGTGGATCGGCATCGGCTTCGTCGTGGTGGGCGCGGTCGCGATGATGGCGTTCACCGCCGCGCTGTTCGCCGGACGCCCGGAATTCGGTCAATTCACCGATGCGGGCGGCGTCATTGCGGGGCTGCACAAGTATGTCGGCGAAACGTCGTCCACGATCTTCGCCGTCGCTTTGCTCGACGCTTCCATCATCGGGGCCGCCGCCGTTTCCCTCTCGACGGCCTACGCGATCGGGGATGTGTTCGGCATTCGCCACTCGCTGCACCGCAGCGTGTCCGATGCCAAGGGTTTTTACGTCGTCTACTTCGCGATCATCGCCTTCGCGGCCGCCCTCGTGTTGATGCCGGGTAGCCCGCTCGGGCTGCTCACGGTTGCCGTGCAAACGCTGGCCGGCGTTCTGCTGCCTAGCGCCACGGTCTTCCTGCTCTTGCTGTGCAACGACAAAGCGGTGCTCGGGCCATGGGTGAATTCGAAACGGTTGAATGTGTTTACGGGTGCGGTGGTCGCCGTCCTGGTCGTGCTCTCGATCATCTTGACCGCGGCAACCGTCTTTCCCGACATCTCGGGTGAGGTCATCGTCGCCATTCTCGCCGGTGGCGCGTTGCTGTTCGCGGCAGCGTATCTCGGCACGGAAGCGTGGCGGCGCATGACCCGCGCGAAGCACGATGCACCGCCGGCCACCACGCCGGCCCCACATGAGCCGGCTAATCGCAACACGTGGCGCATGCCGCCGCTGCACGAGCTGCCGCCGCCCGTCCTGACGCTTACGACGCGCCTATGGATGGGGGCGCTGCGCGGCTACCTCGTCATTGCCGTTGGGCTCGTCATCGTCAAGGTCGTGCAGATGGCGATGCATTGACGGGGCTGAGCGCTTCGTCCTTCGCGGCGTAGCATCCGCGCGCAGCGGCGCTGTTCAATTTCGCGCGCGTAAGGAGCGCCTGCTGCGCGATGCCGACGTTGGCGGCTTTGCCGCGCCAAGCTTCGAGCGGCGGCTCTTGGAGTGCGCGACCATAGGAAAAGCTGAGCGGCCACGGACGGCGGCCCGTCCGGTTGATGGCATCGAGGTGAGCGCTCGCTTGCGCCGGTGTTTGACCGCCCGACAGGAAATAGATGCCGGCAACCGCGGGTGGCACCGTGCGGCCCAGGATCGACACCGTGCGCGCGGCCACCTCGCTCACGCCGGCTTCCCGCGCAGCAGTTTTGCCGTCCAAGACCATGCTCGGTTTGAGCAGCATGAGCTCCAACGCCACACCATGCCGGTGCAGCGCGTGAAACACCTCGTGCAATACCGCTTCCGTCACTTGCGCGCAGCGGTCGATGGAGTGGCTGCCATCCATCAGCACCTCGGGTTCGACGATCGGCACGACGCCCGCTGCCTGGCAAATGGCGGCGTAGCGCGCCAGCGACTCGGCGTTCGCTTCGATGGCCAGGCGGCTCGGCAATGTGTCCGACACGTTGTAGACCGCGCGCCACTTCGCGAATCGGGCACCCTGCGCCTTGTATTTCTCGAGCCGGGCGGCGAGGCCGTCGAGCCCTTGCGTGATCTCGTCGCCTTCGGCATGTGCAAGCGGGATCTTGCCCGTATCGACCTTGATGCCCGGGACGATGCCCTGCCGCGCAGCGAGGCTCGGTAGCGGCTCGCCATCGGCGGCGCACTGGCCCAGCGTTTCTTCGTAAAGGATGACGCCGCTCACGTACTGAGCAAGACCCGGCGTCGACAACAAGAGCTCACGCCACGCGCGGCGGTTTTCTTCTGTCGATTCGACGTCGATGCTCTTGAACCGCTTCGCGATGGTGGGGCCGCTTTCGTCTGCGGCCAGTAGGCCCTTGCCGTTTTGCACGATGGCGTCGATCGTGGCTTGTAGTGCGCTGTCCGTTTGCATCGTCTGCTCCTCCTTGGGCGAAAAAGCTTCGTGCGCCGAACCGAGCGCGCGCGACGCCTCGTTCCAGTGTGCGCGGCAGAACATGCATGCGCCAGCCGTCGATGTGCGCTCGGCCGCTTTGGGCCGTTTGAACGAGCGAGCGAGCAATCGCAATGCCCGCAATGGCGAAGCGAGCAGGCCCCGCTCAGCGCGCCGGCGCGCGGCGCGACCCCTTCAAGAACGGCAACTGACGAAACACATTGAATGCGACCAAATTGCCCAGCACGACGAGCGCGAGGCCAATCACCGCCGGGGCCGACCATCGATAGCCTTCGAATACGGTCGACACCGCGAGCGCGACGAACGGAAACAACACCGTGGAATAAGCCGCGCGCTCCGGCCCGATCCGGCCGACGAGCGTCAAATACGTGGTGAAGCCGATCACCGAACCGGGCACGGCCAGATACAGCAGGGCACCGAAATAGCGCGGCGTCCATTCGGGTTGGAACGAGAAACCCGCCGCGAGGCTGCCCAGCGTCAACACGCAAGCACCGATCAGCATGGCCCAGCCGTTGGTCACGCTCGGATGCAGGCCCATCGATTGCATCCGGCTGGACAGCAGATTTCCGGCGGAAAAGCACATCGTGCCGACCAGGGTGATCGCAAGGCCCAGCCACATCGTCTTGTCACCCGCGTGGTCCGCAACCTGAGGCGCGAACAGGAAGAGGATGCCGACGAGGCCCAGTAGGGCGCCGAGGATCGCGCTCGGCTGCAGCGCGCGCCCCATGAACAGGCGCCCGTTGACCGCGTTGAACAGCGGCGCGGTGGAAAACACCACTGCGACGAGGCCGCTCGGCACGATTTGCTCGGCGTAGTAAAAGCACAGAAAGTTGCAGCAAAAGAGCGCCAGCCCCTGCGCGAACAACAACCGCCACGCCGCGCGGGGCGGGCGCATCGGGCGGCCCGTCATGCGCACGATCGCCAGCATGAGGATGGAGGCAAGGATGAAACGGAACGCGATGGAGACGGGCGGCGCCACGACGCCGGTCTGCCACTTGATGGCAATCCAAGTCGTGCCCCAAATCAGCACCGTGGTCGAATAAAGCAGCAAGTTCATGAGGCTCTCATGTTCTGTCGAAGGTTTCGCAACGGGCCGGTATGCCCAAGCGCTTTCACTATGCGACGGCGGAGCGCGATTCGCGTTGTCTATCCTTGCGGTTTTATTCGCGCGCATGGGCGCGACGGCGGGCGCGAGTACGCCGCTTTCTCTATACTCATGCGGTCATGATCCGATTCCTATCGCCGCCGTGAACGCGAGCCCCTTCGCCCCCGCCCCGACCGACGCCCCGTGCGTCGACGCGCCGCCGTTCGGCATGCATTCGGTCGGCCTCACGCTTGCCAACGCGAACGCCACGCTGGAGCGTTTCGCGTGGCTGGGGGACCGGCTGGCCGCCGCGATTTGGCGGCGCGACATCGTCGAAGACGAAACGGCCTACGATCGGCCCGGCCATCACACGCTCTCGTGCTACTTGGACGGCGGCTATCGCACCGAGCGGCAGAAGCTGCCCGGCCAGTACGGTGCGCCGGCGCGACTGTGCGCGCTGCCGGGCGATCACGAATCGCGCTGGTGGGTGCGGGGCCACATGCACTTCTTTCATCTGTATTTCCTGCCCGAGCACTTCACCCAGCGCGCCGTGCAAGAGCTCGATCGCGAACCGCGCGAACTGACGCTGGCCGATCGCACCTACTTCGAAGATGCCCATATCGCCGCGCTATGCCGCTGCCTCGCGGTGCAATCGTGGGATGCGCCCGACGACCGCCTGCGCGCGAACGAAGCGGCCCACGACATCCTGAGCCTATTGCTGCGCAGCCAATCGGTGCGCCGCAGCGACGCGCCCGTCAAGGGTGGCCTCGCGCCCGTCGTGCGGCGGCGCTTGCGCGATTACATCGATGCGCACTTGGGCGACGCGATTACGCTCGGCGCGCTCTCGGAGGTCGCTTACCTGTCGGAGTTTCATTTGTCGCGCATGTTTCGGGCCTCGTTCGGCATGCCGCCGCACGCCTGGATTGCGGGCCGGCGCGCCGACCTCGCGCGGCAATTGCTGCGCACGACGCTGCTGCCGCTCGACGAAATCGCCGAGCAAGCGGGGTATGCCGACGCAAGCCATTTCAGCCATCGGTTTCGCGCGGCCGTCGGCGCCTCGCCGCTCGCCTATCGGCGGGCGCTCAAGTGCGACTTCAACGCTTCGATGACGGCCGAGACCTTCGGCGAAGGCTGACGCGCCGACGGGTAGAGTGCCTGGATCGCGGCAGGCTCGCCCGCCCATTGCGGAAATAGGCGAACGAGCCGCCCGGCCGCCAAATCCTCTTCGATCGAAAAATCGGTAAGGAGCGCGAAGCCTGCGCCCGCGAGCGTGGCCGCGCGGCAAGCGTTGGCCGTATTGGCAACGAACGCCGGCTTGCAGCGCACCCGCAAGCGCTGCCCGCCCGCGCTCGACAACGCCACGGTGTTGGGGTGCGGCATCGTCGATAAAGCCACGAACGGCATCTCGCTCAAGCCGCTCGGCGATGCGGGCAACTTGCGGCCCGCGAGGAATTCGGGGCTGGCGACGAGCCATCGCAGATACTGCCCGAGCCGAGCCGATCGATAGCTCGAATCCTTTAGGTTGCCTAAACGAATAGCTACGTCGATCCGCTCGGCGACAAGATCGGCGTATCCGTCCGCGCACATCAGTTCGATTTGCAACTGCGGATGCGCGCGCTGCAGCGCAACCAACGCCGGTGCGACGACGAGCGCCCCGTAGTCGATCGGCGATGCGATACGCACGGCGCCTCGCAGCGGCCCCGGGGTCGTGGCGATGGCGGCGAGGGCATCGCTTGCCGTGCGCAGGCACGCCCGGCTCGCTTCATACAGCGTGCGCCCCGCCTCGGTCAGGCTCGAGCGCCGCGTCGTGCGCACGATCAGCGTCGCGCCCACTTCCGCTTCGAGGCGCTGCATATGCGTGCTGACCATGGTCTTGGCCAGTCCGAGCCGCTCTGCCGCCGCGCTGAGCGAGCCGCTCTCCACCACAGCCGCGAAGACGACGAGACGATTGAGATTGATATCGCGCAGTTGCGGCATGGGCGATTGTCCACTGTTGATGGATTGTGATTCGTCGATTATCCATCTTATGCGGCCAATCCGGATGCGATACGCTTCGCATCAAGCCAATCGACCTTCTTTTTTCTTTCTTCTTTCTTGTTTCGTCTCTCATCTCTCATCGCAAGGACAGCCCTATGCCGCTCGCTCGCCCCGATCGCCCGATCCGCCTTCACTCGATGCGCCTTTCGGGCCATGCCCATCGCGCAAAGCTTTTTCTGAGCTTGCTTGGCCTGCCTTTCGAAACGATCGAAGTGGATCTTCGGGCGGGCGAGCAACGCACCCCGGCGTTTCTAGCGCTGAATCCCTTCGGGCACGTACCCGTGATCGAAGACGGCGAGACGGTCGTGTTCGATTCGAACGCGATACTCGTCTATCTTGCGAAGCGCTATGCCGATGCATCTTGGCTGCCCGATGACCCCGTCGGCGCGGCGCAGGTGACGCAATGGCTCTCGCTGGCGGCGGGTCCGATCGCCTATGGGCCGTGCGCGGCCCGTCTCGTGAAGGTGTTCGGCAACAACCTCGATTACGACGCCGCCGTGCGCACGGCAATCAAGCTGTTCGACGTCATCGAACCGATCTTCGGCACCCGGGCCTTCGCCGTCGGCCCGACGCCGACGATCGCCGATGTCGCGGCCTACACCTACATCGCACATGCGCCCGAGGGCGGTATTTCGCTCGCGCCGTATCCGAACTTGCGCGCTTGGCTCGCACGGGTGGAAGCGCTGCCCGGCTTCGTCGCCATGCCGCCAGCCGCGTCCGCGCCGACGACGCAATCGTAGGACCCGTAGGTCGCCCTACTCCTACTCCTAGACGAGGACGCTTGCGCCATGAGCACCGACACGCACGAACGCCGCCCCGTAACGCCAGCGCCCGGTTGGGACCTCGACGAAGCACCGTTCCATGCCGGCGAGATCGCCGTGCAAACGCGCGCCGGCGTCAGAGAGAAAGCTGAAATAGGCGGGCGGCGCGGCATACGCCGCTATTTGCCGGAACAGCACCGGCAGTTCTTTGCGCAATTGCCGTTCATCGTCCTCGGCGGCATCGATGCGCAAGGCCAGCCCTGGGCCACGCTGCGCATTGGCGCGCCGGGCTTCATCTCCTCGCCCGATGCGACGACCCTGCGCATCGCGGGCAAGCCGCTCGACGGCGATCCGCTCGCCCGCGCTTGGCAGGCGGGTGCCGCGTTAGGGGGCCTTGGCATCGAGCCGCCCACGCGCCGGCGCAATCGCGTCAACGGCGTTGTGACCGCCGACGAGGACGGCGTGCTGACGGTGAAAGTGCGTCAAAGCTTCGGCAATTGCGCGAAGTACATCCAAAGCCGCACGCCGACTCGCATCGAGCAAGGGCACACGGCCACGGAACCGGCTTCCGAACGCCGCGCCGCGACGCTCGATGCGGCCGACCGCGAGCTCATCGCGAGCAGCGATACCTATTTCATCGCCACGCGCAGCACGCTGGCCGATGACGCGGCGTCGCAAGGGGTCGACGTGTCGCACCGCGGGGGGCCGCCGGGGTTCGTCCGTATCGAGGACGAGCGCACCTTCGTCGCCCCGGACTATCGCGGCAATCAATTCTTCAATACGCTCGGCAATCTTGCCGAAGACAGCCGCGCCGGGCTGCTCTTCATCGATTTCGATCGCGGCGACCTGCTCTATGTCGCCGCGCGCGCCGAAATCGTCTGGGAAACCGCCGCGCTCGAGACGTTCGCGGATGCTCAGCGGCTCGTGCGGTTCACGGTCGAGGAAGTGCGACGCAGTCCCGCATCGCTGCCTTTTCGCTGGTCCGCGGTGGAATATGCGCCGCAGTTCGCCGTCGCTGGCGCGGCCTCGACGCCACCGAGCGGCAACTGAACGAAGGGAAAGCGGGGCCGGAGCGGTGCGCGCCTAGCAGCGGCCGGCCGCCGCGCGGCTCACGGCCGGCCCGGCCCGGGGCATCGCAGCGATGCGTATGAGCATCATTTATAAAAACAATTATCATTGATATATTGATAGCTTTTATCATGAACCCCTCAAGCAAGGGTAACGAGGTGCGTCATGACGACTGCGCAACTGCAACTGGGTATGACGGGCCGCACGACGCTGGCAATCGGCGACGCCCTCGCCGGACGCAGCGGGCGCAGCTCCTTCGCGCGGCTGCGGGGGGCCCTTCTGTTTGCCGGCCCCGCCGTCGTCGCGTCCATTGCGTACGTGGACCCCGGCAATTTCGCGACGAATCTCCAAGCTGGGGCCAAGTACGGCTACTCGTTCTTGTGGGTCGTGCTGGCGGCGAACGTCGTGGCGATGTTGTTCCAAGCGCTCTCGGCCAAACTCGGCATCGTCACGAACCGCAATCTCGCTGAAATCAGCCGCGCGCATTTTTCTGCGCCCGTCGTGTACGCCATGTGGGGCGTCAGCGAGATCGCCGCCATGGCGACCGACCTCGCGGAATTCCTCGGCGGTGCGCTCGGCTTGTCGTTGCTGCTGCATGTGCCGCTCATCGTCGGCATGGCGATCACCGGCATCGTCACCTATGCGATCCTCGCTGCCGAAAAGCGCGGCTTTCGCCCGCTCGAGCTCATCATCGGCGCCTTGATCGGCACCGTCGCGCTCTCCTATGTGATCGAGTTGACGCTCGTCGACGTGAACTGGAGCGAAGCGGCGCGCGGCGCCTTCGTACCGCACCTGCAAGGCGGCGGCGCGCTCTCGCTCGCTGCGGGCATTTTCGGCGCGACGGTCATGCCGCACGCGATCTACCTGCACTCGGGACTCACCCAACATCGCGCCCCCGCTCGCAACGATGCCGCCCGCCGCAAGCTGCTGCGCTTTTCCAATCGGGAAGTGATCGTTGCCCTGTCGGTCGCCGGGCTCGTGAACATGGCGATGGTCATCATGGCCTCGAGCGCGTTTCACGCGGGGCATGCCGACGTCGCCGAGATCGAGACCGCCTATCGGAGCCTCGCTCCGCTGCTGGGCGCCGGCGCCGCCGCGGTCTTCCTCGTGTCGTTGCTGGCCTCGGGCATTTCGAGTTCGGTCGTGGGGACGATGGCGGGACAGATGGTGATGCAAGGTTTCGTCGGCTTTCACCTTCCCGTCGGGCTGCGCCGGCTTTTGACGATGGCGCCTGCTTTCGTCGTCGCCGCACTCGGCGTGCAGGCAACCAACGCGCTGCTCTACAGTGAGGTCGTGCTCAGCTTCGCGTTGCCGGCGCCGATGATCGCACTCGTCATCGTGACGAGCCGGCGGGACATCATGGGCGAATTCGCGAACAGCATGAAAGTGACGACGGCCGCGATTGCCGCGACCGTCGTCATCCTCGCCCTGAACGTCGTGCTCTTGCTGCAAACGTTCGGGGCACTCGGCTAAGCCATGTCAGGCCGGGCCTAGGCCTTCGTGGCCTGGCTCACTGCGCTGCCCCGACGTGATAGACCACCGGATCGGCTTTGCCCTGCACTTCGAGCAAGCCCACGAGGCCTTTGCCGGCACGCGTGAGCGCATGGTCGACGAGCATGTACTTGCCCGGGTACTGCATCTTCATTTCGACGATCGCCGCGCCGCCCGGCGGCACGATCGTCGTTTGGACATCGTGCTTGACGCCGCTCAGCGAACCCTCTTCATAGACGGTATCGAACACCCCGCCGATGATGTGGAACGATGACATCTTGTTCGGGCCGCCCACGCCGAAGTACACACGCACCGTCTGCCCCACGTCGGCCACGAGCTTGTGCGTTTTCGTCAGCGAACCGACCGCGCCGTTGAACACGTAGTACTCGGGCTGCTCCGCAGAGAGCTTGGCCATGTCGACTTGTTGATGCACGTGCGAGCCGAACGGTTTGTTCGTGTAGATCTCGCCCTGCATCACGTAGTACTCCTTGTCGACCTTCGGCAGGCCGCCTTGGGGCTCGACCAGGATCATGCCGTACATGCCGGCCGCGATGTGCTCCGGAACGAGCGGCGTCGCGCAGTGATAGACGTACAAGCCCGGGTGCATCGGCTTGAACGTAATCGTCTTTTGCTGGCCCGGGGCGACCTGCGTATCCCCGCCGCCGCCCATGCCGCCCATCACCGCATGCAAGTCGATCGAGTGGTTCATCTTGCTCGTCGGCGCATTTGCGAGCGTGAGCTCGACCGTGTCGCCCACCCGCGCGCGCAGCATGGGACCCGGCACTTGCTTGTCGAAGGTCCAGTAGGTGAACGTCGTGCCGTCGTCAAGCTTGCCCGTCACTTCATCGGTTTCGATGCGGTATTTCAGCGTCTGCGGCGCGCGATCGCCGATCGGGGCCGGCACGGCGGACGGGTCGCCCGCGATGCTGACGGCGTCGGCTTTGGCCGGCAAGGCAGGGGCCGGCGAGGCGGCGTAGACGATAGGCATCGGCATCGCGTGTCCATCCATGCCGCCGTGGGCCGAGGCCGGTTCGACGCCGCCGACATCGCCATGTGCGGCCGGGGCCGGGGCCGGAGCCTGGGCTCCGGCAGCGGTCACGATGAGCTTGCCTTCCATGCCGGCTTCCTTGTGGCCGGCCACGCTGCAGAAGTACGGGAACTCGCCCGCGCGCGATGCAACGAAACGCAGCGTCGTCGGGCCGCTCGCGCCGCTGAAGCGCTTCGATTCGACTTTCAGGTCGGGGAACGTGATGTCGTGTTCCGCGCCCTCCTTGCTTGCGATCGCGATTTCCACCGTATCGCCGACTTGCACTTTGAGATCGGGATCGGCGTTGCCTCGCTCGTCTTCATAAACGAGCCTACCATCCGCGATATTCGTGCGAAGTACGAAATGTTTAACGTTGCCCTGTGCGGCTGATTTAGAGGCGGGTGCGGAAGCGGAAATAGGTTTGGCAGCGAAACCGGCAGTGCTGACGCCCCCCATGATCAATGCGACGGCAAAGCAGATTGGCGTAATGACACGGAATTTGCACATCATGTGCTCCATAACCGATAGTCTGTTTTATGACCGGCCCGAGACATGGCGCCGCGGTCTACGCGTGCCCTGCGGTTCGATGCCGGCGCTGGTTGGGCGAGTGATCCCGGCCTTGCCGGGCATCGCCTGTTAAAACGCAATCGATTGAGGCGCTTCGCCGCGTCCGTTGCACGAACCCGCGTCGCTTTCGAATGCATGAAGACAGTTTGAATTCCCGATTGATTTCCTCGACTTAATTGTCACGGGTATTCCGACTGCATCATTCGATCCGTCGATCGACTATCGACGCTTCACGATGCCTGTCTTCATGTATTCCAATGTAGTCAAACAATCGGCAAATGAAATTGATGATGATCAAGCGAAAACATCGAATGAATTCCGACGGTATTGGCGCCCGATCTCGCGCAGCGTATTCAGGCCGCGAAGCGTTATGGGTGGCGGCGATTCGCGCGTGTGCGCCGTTTCGTCACAGCGCGCGATTGGGCGAGTATTTTGACGGCAGGGCATTCGGGTCGTTCGCTTGCTGCTCGCCCATGAGTTCGGTGGCGACATACGGCGGCACGAGATCGACGACGTCGGGTTATGGGCGGAAAAGCATCACGCACGACTGCAAGCGCGGCCCAAGCGAGCCAAGGCGTGACGCGCCGCACCTTTTCATTGGCCACGCGCAATCAATCGCTCGGCCCATCGCCAGCGTTGCTCGACGTGCCGCCGGGCGCTGCCCTGCGCACCGGGCGGCGCACCACCCTTACCTTTGCGCTCGTGCCGCCACCGCAAAAGAACCGCGCGCCGCCATCGGATTCGAGCCCCGACACGATCACGCTCGGCGGCATCGCAAGCGCCTCGATCACCTCGCCTGTCTGCGCATCGACGTGTCGGATTTCGCTCTGCTCGTCTTCCCACGTGCCATGCCACAGCTCACCGTCGACCCAAGTCACGCCCGTGACGAATCGATTCGATTCGATCGTGCGCAGCACCGCACCGGTTTCGGGGTCGATTTGCAAAATCTTGCGTTCGGCATAGCGGCCCAGCCAGAGCGAGCCTTCGGCCCATGCGAGCCCCGACGTGCCCCCGCCGGCCGGCGCCGGAATCGTGCGCAGCACGCGCCCTGTGGCCGGGTCGAGCTTGTGAATCGAGTCGCCGTCCACCTGAAAAATGTGCTTTCCGTCGAACGCCGTCCCCGCGTGCGCGGGAACGTCGAGCGCCGGTTGCGCTCGACCGCTTACGGGATCGAGCACGCACAGCTGCTCGCCCGCGGCAAACCAAACTTGACGGCCGTCGTAGGTCACACCGGCGACATGCTCGACTCCCGGCAATGGGCCGTATTCCTGAACAATTTCAGCATTCGATCGCTTCATCGTAGGCATCCTAAAGGTTCGGTAACGGCGAGGGGAGTAACAATGTCGTCGCGAATCCAACGACCGGCGGCGTCATCCACCTTCGCGCCCGCCCCTCGCCTACGGCTTGAATTTTCCCCGAAGAGGCCAGCGCATCGAGCGCACGCTGCACCGATCGCTGGCTCGCACCCAACGCAAGCGCCAAGGCGGAACTCGACCACGACTCGCCGTCGGCCAGCAGCGCGAGCACCGCCGCATGTTTCTCGT
Source organism: Paraburkholderia sp. (assembly GCA_004322045.1). Taxonomy (GTDB): domain Bacteria; phylum Pseudomonadota; class Gammaproteobacteria; order Burkholderiales; family Burkholderiaceae; genus Trinickia. The sequence goes on along the minus strand of SCRN01000039.1, from coordinate 9,484 downwards.
CGAGTGGACGCGCCAACACGACGACGTCGCTCGCCGCTCGGGGCATCAGCGCAAATCCGCGCTTGGTCGCCGTCACGTCCGCGAGCGGCCTGAGCAACGTGCGCAAGCGGCCGATTTCCACGCGCAATCGCACCCGGTGCGACTCGTCGATCGACCTCGCTCGGAACGCGTGAGCAATCATGGCCTCTCTCGGGACGTCCTGCGGCCAAGCTTCGGCCAGAACGCGCGCGAGCGCGAACAGCACCGGCCGGGTGGCGAGCGTCACCGCTGTATCGGCATCGCGCACGGCATGGCGGCACGCGTCGACGATAAGCCGCTGCGGCGAGGCCAACGCCTGCACTTGCTCGAGCGTAAGCGTGCGCGTCTGGCCGCCGGAGATCAGGCGCGCGACCGGTGCGGCAAGCGCGAGCGAGGCGCTTTCCACTTCGGCCATCAACGACGCGATACCCGACGCACGCGCCGCCCGAGCCGCGCGTGCAAGCGCGTCACGCGCCGCCGTTGCTTGCAGGCGGCGAATCGCAACACCCGCCGCGAGCAGTTCCGATGATGCCAACAAGGCGGGAGGCAGCAGACCGGATGAGCCGGCGGCCAGTGCGCGCTGCGCATCGTCGATGCGACCGAGCAGCAAGGAGCGCCTCGCTGCAAGATTGCGTGCGTGCGCGGCATTGAGTCGATCGCCATGCGCTTCGAGCGTGGCGCGCGCGGCATCGAGCGATTTCTCCGGCCAGCGCAAATCGCGCGCGGCGAGTGCGACTTCGGCTTGCGCCACGACGCATCGCGCGCGCGCCAATGCGTTCTTCTGCCCGAATGCGTGTGCGGCGCTGCGCAAGAGCACCCTAGCGCGCGCGAGATCGCCAAGCTGTGCCATGGCGATGCCGCGCAATGCGAGCGCAGGCGCGTCCTCGCGCTGCGAGACGCAGTTCAGCGCGCGCAGCGGATCACCGGCGGCAAGCGCGCGCGCCGCGGCGGCAATCAGCGAATCCATTCGAATCCCGCCACACTTGTCACTCCTTCCGTTCGATACCGGTCGCTAATCTAGCACGTGACATGTCACGACATGTAGCCGCCCGCCGACGCAAAAACGGCACGCCCCGCAACGGCGGCGCACCCCACGATCACACTATCGAACGGAGCCGAATCATGACGACACACGCAATAGGAACACGCGACGAGTGGCTCGCCGCCCGTCTCGCCCTGCTCGATTCCGAGAAGGCGATGACGCGCCAAAGCGACGAGCTTGCACGCCAACGACAAGCGCTGCCATGGGTGCGCGTCGACAAAGACTACCGTTTCGACACCGAGCGAGGCACGGTATCGCTGGCAGATCTTTTCGAAGGCCGCTCGCAATTACTCGTCTATCACTTCATGTTCGGTCCGGACTACAAGGCGGGATGCCCCTCGTGCTCGTCGATCGCCGATACGTTCAACGGTTTTCACGTGCATCTGGCCAATCACGACGTCACGCTCACTGCCGTTTCCCGTGCTTCCCTCGACAAGCTCGGGGCGTACAAGCAGCGCATGGGATGGACGTTTCCGTGGGCGTCGTCGCACGGCAGCGACTTCAACTTCGATTTCAACGTATCGTTCACACCGACGCAGCAACGCGACGGCGAGATCGAATACAACTATCAACGCGGCACGCACGCGATGGATGCCGAACCCGCGCCGCCGCCGGTCGAGCAGTTCGCTCGGACATGCGGGACCGATGCGAAAACGTATGCCCGGGACCGGCCCGGCGTGAGCGCCTTCGTACTCGAGGACGGCGTCGTTTATCACACGTACTCGACGTATGCGCGCGGGCTCGATGGGTTGTGGGGCATGTATCAGTGGCTCGATCGCGCACCGCTCGGCCGCAACGAGGCGGGCGTTTGGTGGAAGCGGCACGACGAGTATGCGATGCGGTGAGGCCTGCGATGGGTGAACTGCCGATGCCGGGGGATTGGTCGCTATCCACCATGTGGATGCCGATGTGCGGTCAGACGTGGCTCGATGCTGCGGCAGCGTTCACCTTCACGTGGAGCGCGATGATGGCGCCGATGATGCTGCCGTCGCTCGCGCCCGCATTGCTGTCGTATTGGAGGCGCGTTCGCACCCGGGGCAAACGCCGGGCCGCACGCGCTACGGCATTGGTCGTCGCAAGCTACTTCGGTGCATGGGCCGCTTTCGGCGTGATCGTGTTCGTCGCCGGCGCGGCGGTTGCGGCGAACCTCATGCGATCGAGCGCGTTGGCGCGCGCCATGCCGGTCTGCTCCGGCGTCACCGTTGTGCTCGCGGCGGTCCTTCAGTTCACCGCGTGGAAAGCCCGCAGAGTCGCGTGCCGCAAAACTATCTGCCGACATGGCGGCGACGATTCGGACCTAGCGAGCGATGCCGTGCTGCATGGATTTCGGCTCGCGCTTCACGACGGCTATTGTTGCGCCAATTTCATGGCGGTTCTTTTCGCCGTAGGCGTAATGAATCCTTTTGCCATGGCCGCGGTAACGGTGGCAATGGCAGTGGAACAATGGCCGCCCTGGCGCGTGCGCCACCCCACCCCTACGTAATCCTACTTAGCACCCCTAAGTAGTTATGCGCTTGCGGTCCGCATACCGAGCGCAAATACTACGCCCGTCAATCGCAATGCGATTTGCGTGGGCAAACACCCGCCTCTTCCGCATCGGAACTTCGCGCTTGGCTCGATTCATCCCACGATAGTTCAATAAAGACAGAGAGTGGGCGGCATTCGGTCGTAACGCGCCCATTGCCTCATCGTCGACCCCTAAGGAGCATCATGGAGACCTCCACCGCCCCACGCCGCGCGTGGCTACCGCTGATTTTGCTGTTGCCCTATTTCGCCCTGCTGTGGCTGCCGTTCTATAGCGACGGACGCCCTGCGCTGCTCGGCTTTCCGTTCTTCTACTGGTACCAATTCCTCTGGGTGCCGATTACCTCGCTGTTGATGTACGCCGTCTACCGGAGCGCCAAATGACCGAACCTACTTCGATCAATACCACCGCTCTGGTGATCTTCGTCGCATTCTTCGGGCTCATCACGATACTGGGTTTCGTCGCGGCACGCTGGAAGCGCGGCGACCTCACGCAATTGCATGAATGGGGCCTCGGCGGCCGCCAATTCGGCACCGTCATCTCGTGGTTCCTCGTGGGCGGCGATTTCTACACCGCCTACACCGTCATCGCAGTGCCCGCACTCGTGTACTCCGTCGGCGCGTATGGCTTTTTCGCTCTGCCTTATACGATCGTCGTCTATCCGTTCGTGTTCGCCGTCATGCCGAAGCTTTGGCAAGCGTGCCACCGCGGCAATCACATCACCGCAGCCGATTACGTTCAAGGCGTGTTCGGCGGCAAGTGGTTCCCTGCTGCGATCGCGGTGACCGGTATCGTCGCCACGATGCCCTACATCGCGCTTCAGCTCGTCGGCATGCAAGTGGTCATCAAGAGCTTGGGCGTGACCGGCGAATTGCCGCTCATCGTCGCGTTCGTGATTCTCGCGGTCTACACCTATGCGAGCGGTCTGCGTGCGCCCGCGATGATCGCGTTCGTCAAAGACATCATGATCTACATCGTGGTGATCGTCGCCGTCTGCTGGATTCCCTCCAAGCTCGGCGGATACGGCGCACTGTTCGATATCGCGGACAAGCACTTCGCGGCCAAGGGCGGCGCCACGGGCATCTTGCTCAAGCCCTCGCAGTTCACGGCCTATGCAACGCTCGCGCTCGGCTCCGCGCTCGCCGCCTTCATGTATCCGCACACGATGACGGGCGTGCTCTCGTCCAGCTCGGCCGCGACCGTCAAGAAGAACGCGATCTTCCTGCCCGCCTACACGGTGCTGCTCGGCTTGATCGCGTTGCTCGGCTACATGGCGATCGCAGCCGGCGTGCACGTGAAGTCGGCTTCCGACGTGGTGCCGGCGCTGTTCCTCACGCTGTTCCCGTCGTGGTTCGTCGGCTTCGCGGCAGCGGCAATTGCGATCAGTGCGCTCGTGCCGGCGGCGATCATGTCGATCGGCGCAGCCAACTTGTTCACGCGCAACCTGTATAAGCCGTTGATCGCGCCCAATGCGACGCCGCAAAAGGAAGCATCCAACGCCAAGCTCGTGTCGCTCGTCGTGAAGTTCGGCGCGCTGCTGTTCATCATCGCGTTGCCGACGCAATATGCGATCGACATGCAATTGCTCGGCGGCGTGTGGATCTTGCAGATCTTCCCGGCCGTGGTGTTCTCGCTGTACACGCGCCGCCTCACGACGCCTGGCCTCTTCCTCGGCTGGCTGGTGGGCATCGGGCTCGGCACGACACTCGCCGCGATGCAGGGATTGAAGCCGGTCTATGCGCTGCATTTCGCGGGCGCGACCTATCCGACCTACATCGGCTTGATCGCGTTGGTGGCCAACGTGGTCGTGACGCTCGTCGTATCGGCTGTCACGGCGAAGGATCGCGCCGCGCAAGCGAACATTGCAGTGAGATAAAGATAAGGATCGCAATCCTCGATCGGAGCAGGCAAACACGCGGGCGCTACCCGGCGCTCGCGTTTGCCGCCTGCTCGATTGCCTGCACGAGATCGGCCCGCACGTCGGCGAGCGGCTGCGTCCAGTCGCGGTAGTTGCGCTGACGATAGAGCCGCACGGTCGGATACCACGGACTGTCGCGCCGCTCGGTCATCCAGACCCAGTGGGGATTGCCGTCGAGCAACACCCAGGTCGGCCGCCCCAACGCTGCCGCCAAATGCGCGACGGAGGTGCAAACCGTGATGACGAGGTCGAGGCTGCCGATCAATGCGGCCGTATCGTCGAAGTCGTTCAACTCGCTCGTCCGATCGATGAGCTGCAATCCCGCCTGCGCCATGCGCGCCACATCCTGCGCCGCGCCCATCTGCAAGCTGTACCAATCGACACCGGCAACCCCGGCGAACGCCTGCGCATAGCGCTCGGGCGCCACAGCGCGCAGCGCATTGCGCTGATGCGTATGGCTGCCCGACCAAACCAGGCCGACTTTCAGCGAAGTGCTTTGCCTCATGGCTGCGCGCCACCACTCGACACGGCCGGCATCGGGCGACAGATAGGCGGCTGGCGCCGGAAGCGATTCGAGCGTGACATCGAGCGCGAGCGGCAAACTCGCGAGCGGGATCTGATAGTCGAACGCCGGAAGCTGCGCGATATCGCTCGGCAACACGTCGACGTCGCAGGCGGCCAGACTGCGCTTGAACAACGCATAGAGCGGCGGGAAACAGCAGCAGACGATCTTGCCCCCCGCCGCGCGCGCACGCTCGGCGAGCTGCGGCAAGAAGCGGATGAATTGAATCGCGTCGCCGTGGCCTTGCTCGCCCCACACCAGCAGCGTCTTTCCCGTAAGCGACTGACCGTGCCAACGTCGCTCGGGGCAGAACGCCACGCTCGAGGCCAGTTCCGGCGAGCCGCTCCAGCGCGCTTCGAAATTGATCCAGCCGTTGCGCAGATCACCTTGCATCAATTGCAGCATGGCGACCGAGAACTGGATCTTCGGGTCGGCTCCGGCCACCTTCGCCGCCCGCACGACCGCATCGAACGCTTCGCCCCATTGCTGCGACTCGCGCGCCGCGTTGCTCAACGCGAGTTGCGCCAGGCCGAAGTCGGGCGCAAGCGCCGCCGCGCGCCGCGCTGCGATCAAGGCCTTATCGGGCTCGCGCAACCGCAGCCACACATTGGCCAAATTCGTCCAGGCAAGCGCATGATTGGGCTCGGCGCGGATCGCCTCATTGCCGATTCGCAACGCAATTTCGTATTCGCCGCGATCGTAATGGAGCGCCGAGAGGTTGTTGCGCAGCATCGGCAGGTCGGGATCGAGCTGCATGGCGCTTTCGTACGCCCGCCGGGAGGCATCCAACGCACCGGCCTGCTGTTGGACGAGGCCGAGCATGAACCATGCGCCGGCCGAGTCCGGCGCGAGCTCGCACCATTGCGTGGCGACGCGTACACCGATATCGGCGCGCTTCATCGTGTGCGCAAGCGAGGCCCACTGCGAAAGCCAATCCGGATGCGGTGTCATCGCGCCCGCTGCGCGCTCGAACGCATCGAGCGCGCGCTCTGGCGCGCCGATTTGTATCGCCAGACGAGCCGCCTCGAGCCACGCCGGGCCATGCGCAGGCACAGCCGCGAACGCGCGATCGAGCCATGCCTGTGCGTCGTCATAGCGGCCGCATAGCCGCAGGCATTGCGCCTGCAGCGCACAAGCATCGGCGTCGGCGGGACACTCGGTCAACCAAGCGCCGAGGTGTTCCCATGCTTCGATCAACGCTCCGGCATCGATGTGCGCACGCACCGTCGATGCCCGCGATGGAGCATCGCCCGCCGCCAAGGCCAGCGTCGGATGCGGCGGCGGCGTCGCCTGACCGGGCTCGTCATTCATGAGCTCGCACCGCGCGCCGTTCACTGCGCAGCCTGACCGACATGCACTTGCGTCATTTCGTTTTGAGTCTGCCGCGGCGCGTAACCGGTGAAATGCCATCGGCCATCGCTGCCCAGTTGAAAGCTGACCTTTTCGTAGACGATGCGTCCGCCCGTCAACCATGTCGCGTAGTCGACGTTCGCATACAAACCATCGGGGACGACTTTGTCATGCGAGTAAGTCAGCCGCGTCACCGACGCCCAGCCGCGATGATCGACGGCCCCGACCGATTGGCGCAATGCCGACAGGCCGCTCTCGAAACCGCCCGCGGCGTACTTCTCCCGAACGAACGGCGCCGTTTCCCGCCACAGCGCGGCATACTGGCCCGCATCGATCTCCTGAAGCACGTGCTGCGCGGCGCCGAGCAATTCATCGGCGGACCCGCCGGCCTCGGCGCCGTGCGCCAACGCCGAAACGGCTGCGATCACGCACGCTCCCACCAGGGTGCATGCCCGGACGATACCCTTCATGGACTCTTCTCCTTCGCGCCCGACGTGTCGGTGTCGGCGCCCGAAGCGATCTTAGCAGGGGCGAAGCGTTCACACTGCGGTTCGCTCCATCGCGTCCGGCTCACGCGACTATGGTCGTCGTATTGGATTTGATATCGGCAAGTCACCGTCTTTTCCGAATCGCGGAAGTGGAACAGGTAGTTCCACACGCGCACGCGAAATACGCTCTCACGGAAATGCGGCGGGCCGATCAAGTCGTCGACCTGGCGCTTGGTCATGCCGGGCTCGATCATCCGCAAGTTGTCGGCATTTGGGAACGTCCCATCCGGCGTAGTCGCCGATTGCAGGTCCGGAAACGCCGTGTCGGTCGGACCGGCACAGGCGCCAAGACCGATCGCGCATGCCAGCGCACAGAGAAGCGCGCAAAGAGACTGAGCTTTCATTTTCGTTAGGAGTCCTGTGTGAATCACCATTGATATCCGGCCCCGACTACCGCGCCGTACGAGCCGCGCGTATTGGAAGAGACGGCGGCTTTGTAGACCCAGTGATCGTTCTCGGAAATCGTCGAAATGCCGAGCGCTTGTCCCGACTGACCGCGATAGACGCTGCCCGCGATGGCGACCATGCTTCGGCCCGGCCCCGTCGGCTGCGGCAACCCTGCAACCGCCATCGCAGTCGCGGCGCCACCGTCGGCGTCGCGCCGATAGGAGTCGAGGCTATTGCGGATCCCCGCCACTTGGTTGTCGGTGTAGCTGTTCGCCTGTGTGAGCGCGTTGTTCAACTGCTGGACGTTGACCGCGTCGTTGGCTGCCGTACCCGCGGCCACGTTGATGATCTGGCGTGTCGACGTGCTCGTTCCCACGGCCACGACTTGCGAGCGGCCGCCGTCGTTGCTGCCCGCGCCGATGGCGGTCGACCCGCTGCCGCTCGCCGTGGCCCCCGCTCCGACGGCAGTCGTGCCGGAGCCGCTCGCCTGCGTGTTGTTGCCCACGGCCGTGCTGCCGGAGCCGGAAGCCACCGAGCCCAAACCGCCGGCCGACGAATTCGAGCCCGTCGACGCCGGTGGGTTCGAACTGCTGCCGGACGTCGAGGAGAAGTTTCCACTCTGCGTGATCAGCGTCGTCAATTGTTGCTGCACCGCTTGCAACTGGGAGACGTTGACGGCATCGGTGCCCAGACGCCCGGCGGCCAGGCCCGTGATCTGACGCCCACCGACATTGACTTCGCCGATCGAGGACTGGGGGCTGCTCAGCCCATACGCCACGTAGTTGCTCAACGCGCCGATGGCTGTGACCGAGCCGGAGCCCAATGCGACACTGTTGGCGAACGTTGCGCTCGCGCCCGCCCCAAGCGCCAGCGCATCGACCGCGCTGCTGGTCGCGCCCGAGCCGATGGCCACGGCACCCGCGAAACCGGCATTCGCATTCGCGCCTTGTGCGATCGACTGCGCGCCGTTAGCCGTCGAACCGCTGCCAAGGGCGATCGCGTCCGCCTGGCCCGAATTCGCGGCTTGGCCGATCGCCACGCCGCCGGGCGCATTCTGGCCGACGATCGCTCCGTTGCCGATGCCGACGCCATTGTCGCCATTGACCACCGTGGTTGGCCCGACCGCGATCGATTCGGCGCCTACCGCGAGCGAATCGGTCGCCGCCGAATTGGCGTGAAAGTATTTTGTCGCCGTCACCGAAAACGCTTGAAGCGCACCGGTAAGCTGCCTGACCGTGACCGCATCGTTCTGCCCGGTGCCGTCGGCCACGTTCGTCAGTTGCCGATAGGTCTGGCTGCCGGCTGCCGCGTTGCCGAACGACACTGCGCCGAGCAACGTCGCATCGGTCGTGTTGAACGGAATCGAGTGGCTCCCCGCTGCCAACGAGCCTTGCGCAGGCGCCAATGTGCGATCGGACACCGAGCCCGCGCCGATCGCAACGCCACCGACGACGGACACCGTCGACTGCGCGCCGAGCGCCATGGCGTTGGCCGCCTGGGCCTGTGCACCATTGGCTGCGGCGAGGCTATCGGCGCCGCTCGCCACCGCAAGCGGTCCGATGGCTACGCTGTCCGCGCCGGTAGCCTGGCTGTCGGCCGCCGTCGAATTCGCATGGAAATACTTGATGCCGGCCCCGTTCTGAATGTTGGCGACTGCGGTCGTCAGATTCGTGACGTTCTGATTCGTCGTGAACAGCTGCGAGCCGTTGACGGCGTCGGTGCTCGTCGATGTCAACGCCCCCGGCGCCACGTTGGTGATGATGTTCGGCCCCGTGCCGCCGTGGTCGGCGCTATAGGCGCCGGTTCCGCCGTTGGCCGTCGGGTCCCATTGCAGTGCGTTGTTCTGCGTCTGCGTCAATTCCGCTTGAACCGATTGCAACTGACTTACGTTGACCGCATCCGTTGCGGCCGCGCCCGCCGCCACGTTCGTGAGCCGCCTTTCGTTGCCTGCAGACCCGACCGAGACTTCGCCCACCGGAGCAGTGCCCGACAGCACGCCCGTTCCCGGGTTATAGGCCGCAAGCCCGAGATTCGCGGTGGTCGTGGCATTCGAACCGAGCGCCACGGAGTTCGCTGCCGTCGCTTGCGCGTTGCTACCCAACGCGAGCGCGCCATTGTTGCTTGCGGTCGCGCC
>SCRN01000038.1 GCA_004322045.1 Paraburkholderia sp. | reverse complement strand
GCTCGCTCGACGAATGCCCGATTCTCTCGGCCCTGGAAGCGAGCCGCGCGAACCAGGCCACCGTGGCGGCGTAAATGACGCCTTGTGAAGCAGATCAAGATCGAATTGTTCTCGACGCCCGGCTGCAGCCGCTGCGCTCAGGCGTCGACCGGTCTGAAGGTCGTGCTGGCGGCGTTCGGCGAGGGTCGCGTGATCTGGCGCGACGTGAACCTGCTCGACGAGATCGACTATGCGGTCAAGTTGGGGCTCATCAGTCCATCGGCGATCGCGATAGACGGCGAGTTGGTGTTTCCGAGCCTGCCGGACGCAGCGGCGTTGCGTGCGGAAATCGTCAAACGGCTGCGATAAGATGGGGAAATGAGGTGACCGACAGGAGGGCCGAACGGGAGAATACCGTCTCAAAGGCTGGCAGCGTTGGGGGGCTGGTGCGCGTCCTGGTCCCCTTCGCCGCGCTGGCCGCTCTGTTCGCAGGCGGCTCGTGGGTCTACACGCATATCGTCGGGAAATTGTTCGTCCAAGCGCAAAGCGCCACCGTGCTCCCGGCCGGCCTCGTCCTGACGCTCGCTGTGCTGGCCGGTGCGGCGTCGTTTTTCTCGCCATGCAGCCTCGCGATCACGCCAGCGTTTCTAACCTATTTCGCGCAGCATGACGGCCGTGCAGGCCATGTCGTGAGCCGCGGCAGGCTGTTCGCGGCGGCGGGATGGATCGCACTCGGCATTCTTGCCGTTTCGGCCGTGGCCGCGCTTCTCGTCGGCTTGATCGGCGCGGCCGTCTACAACGCGCTTATCTATCTGATCCCGCTCGTCGGGTTGGTTTTCGCCGGATTGGGCACCGCGATGCTCGCCGGGCAGGGGGGCCGCTTGGCGCAGCTAGCGCACTACCTGCCAGGCCGTCGCTCGTACCAGCGCCTGCTGGGCCAGGCGTCGGGCAACAGCCGCCTCGAACTGCTCGCGTTCGGCGCCGCCTATGGCGCCGCGTCGCATAGCTGCACGCTGCCGATCGTCATCGGCATGCTGATGCTGCCGCTCGCGGCCGGCAGCTACGGGCTGGCTGCGACCGCGCTGCTGATCTACGGCATCGCCCTGGCTGGCCTGATGCTCCTGATGCTGATGCTGGGCAATCGGCAGTCACCGCCGTGCGCCGCTGGACCGGCTCCGCCCTTCAATACGCGATCGGCGGACTTTTTGTCGCGACGGGCGGGTACCTTTTCTACTATTCCTTCGCTAATTTCGATGCGGCCGCGACGCAGGCATCATCGGCCATCCCGGTGTTCACGATCGTCGAAGGGCAACCGGGATCGGCCGATCCCTATAGTCCGGCCGTACTCGATATTCCCGCAGGCAAGCCGGTTGCGCTGGAGATCACCGACAACATCGGCGGCTGCCAACTCATCACCGTCTTTCCAGGGTTGGGCACAGATGGCGCTACGATACTCACCCGCGTGCCGGTCGGCCAGAGGCGCCGCATCGTGATCCGCGCCCCGAAGCCGGGGCGTTACCGCTACCACTGTTCCGAGAATATGTATTTCGGCGAGATCGTCGCGCGGTAGCGTCCGAGGGGCCGAATCGACGCTTGCGTTGGACCCGACTCCAACCTCTACACTGGGTTCACCTGATACAGGGAATCGCAATGAATACCAGTGCCATGCCCGGACCGTCGGTTGCACAATTGCAGATCGCCATTGGCGGCATGCAGTGCTCGTTTTGCCGGCAGAGCGTCGAGCGGGCCTTGCGACAGGTGCCCGGCGTCAGCGCCGCCGCAGTGAACCTCGCGCACGAAGAGGCCTTGATCCGCTACGACGGCAACGCAGCCACCTCGGCGCGCATCACCGATACGCTGCGCTCGCTCGGCTACACGATTCGCGATCGCGACCGACTGCGCTCGTTCGTTGAGGCCGAGGAGGAACTCGATCGAGAGCGACGCGGGCTCCTCGTGGCCGTGCTCGTCGCCGGCACCGGCCTAACAATGATGGTGACCGAATGGCTCGGCCTGCCGGTCCCGCAGGCCTGGCTGAACGTCGCGATGGCCATCGGTGCCGTGCTCATGCTCGTGCTGGGCCGGCGCTTCCTCTCGATGGCGTGGGCCGCGATCCGGCGTGGCATCCTCAACCAGCACGTGCTGTTGAGCTTCAGCGCCCTGGGCGCGTTCACCGCCGGCCTCGTCGGCCTCTACGAGAGCGCGTTTCCGGCCGCCGATTTCTTCGGTGCCGCCGTCTTTCTGATGACCTATCACACGCTGTCGAGCTTCGTCGCGGGCCTCGTGCGCACGCGCGCC
>SCRN01000037.1 GCA_004322045.1 Paraburkholderia sp. | reverse complement strand
GACGAAGCGAAACGTCAGATTGATGCGCTCTCCCTGCAAGCCAGGCACTTTCACGATGCGATGCCGCCATTCGCGCTGCGTGCGCCCTCGCATGACTAGCAAGCTACCGTTCGTCAATTCGTAGGCGTGCAGTTGCCCCGTCGCATTGTGCCGAAGATCGAACCGCCGCGAGACGCCGAGGCTCACCGAGGCAATCACCGGCTCCGCCCCGAGCTCGGCTTCGCGATCGGCGTGCCAGCCCATGCTGTCCTCTCCGCTGCGGTACCGGTTCAGCAAAACGCTGTTGAAGCGGGTCTTGCATGTCGTTTCGGCGAGCGAGCGCAGCGCCTGGACGGTGGGTGTCCACGGCAGCGGCTCGTTGCGAATACCCGAGTAGATGTAGATCGCGCCCGGATCGCCCTGCCAGGCGGTCAGACGCGGCAACGGCTTGATGCCGCCGGGCGTGCCGATGACATCCTGCTTCCACTGCACCTCATCCAAGAGGGCGAATAGGGCGATAGACGCCTCGTCGGGCGACAACCAATGCGGATACCAGTCGACATCGACCCGCGGCACGCCGCCGAACATGTCTTCGATCATTCGATCAATACCTTCGATACCTTCAATGCCTTTGATACATTCGAACGCCTTGGCCGGCCGCAAGCCGGCTTCTCGCATTCCGACGCCGCTATCGCAAGAAGAGCACGAAGAATGAACCGTGCCATCCGAAATCTTGCTTGCTCGCGCCCGAGCGTGCAGCGGTGGTAGCGCCATTGGGGCGGCTGCAAGGAAAGGCTCGAGTGGCTATCATGGGACCCTTTGGGACTCTAGGCCGCGTGCCGTCACCACCGTTGATCATGCCACTTTCCGACGACGCCCTCGATCAGTTGTTCCGCGAAGCACGCACCGTCAACGCCTGGCTGCCCAAGCCGGTCGACGATACGCTCCTTTGGCAAATTTTTTCATTGGCCATCCTGGGCCCGACATCGGCGAACTCGAGCCCCGGCCGCTTCGTTTTCGTCAAGACGCCCGAGGCCAAAGAAAAGCTGAAGCCGGCGCTCTCGGCCGGCAACGTCGACAAAACGATGCTTGCCCCGGTCACGGTAATCGTCGGGATGGATCTTGCCTTCTACGAACACCTACCGAAGTTGTTCCCGCACACGGATGCGCGCAGCTGGTTCGCAGGCAACGACGAAGCGATTCGCTCCACAGCGCAGCGCAATTCCTCTTTGCAGGGGGCTTACGTCATCATGGCGGCCCGCGCGTTGGGGCTCGATGCGGGCCCGATGTCAGGGTTCGACGCGGCGAAGGTGGACGACGCGTTTTTCGCCGGCACGACGATCAAATCGAACTTCTTGATCAATCTCGGATACGGCGATCGCTCCAAGCTGCATGAACGGAACCCGCGCCTATCGTTCGACGAGGCCGCGCGAATCGCGTGAATCGCGCGGCCGCGCTGGCCCAACGCCCCGGCATGCGGTCAGGTTGAATGTTTCGCACGGGCGAGCTCGCCGCGCCGTTCACTTTCTCGCCTACGTGAGCAACGCGATATAGAACACGGCTGCGCCGATCAACGCGCCGACGAAGCAAAAGCCTTCGCTCTTGCCGTCGCCGCCCGAGCGCAGCCAGGCGCCCGCCACGCCGAACAACCCGGCAATGCCGAGTGCGACGAATACCATCACAACGTCGAATAGCGCGCTGCGACTGACTTCGAGCCAATCGAGGCGCCGAACGACGGAGTACACGGCCAGCGCCATCAGTGAAAGCACGACGAGCGGCAGCATGACATGGCTGCCTTCGTAGTCGAGATGATGAGCACGTTGCGGCTTGTGGCCCCATTTGACGACTTTCATCGTTCGTCCCCTCCCTCGCGAATGCCGATTCCCAGGAATCGAATCGCGAATATTCATAGCTTAGATCGATTTCATAACATGGGAAGTCGCCGTTAACCCACCCCCTGTCCCTCCACTGTCGAGCGTTCAGCGGCTCTCGGCAGCGTTTTGCGCGGCTCGGTACAATGCTTAGCGCCACCTCCGCGGCACGGTCAGCCGCGATTCGGCCCCTTTCTCTCCTTCTATGCGCCGCTCCTCTTTCTTTACGCGCGCCGTTTTCATCGGCGTGCTGATGCACCTCTACGTGGGACTGCGCATCATTCCCGAGTTGCCGATCGGTTTGCCGACCAAGCTGCTCGCCGCCTTCGCGCTCGCGCTCTCGTGCGGCTTGATCCCACTCGGCATGCTCGCTCGCACCTTCGAGCGTCAGCCGCACGCCGATCGCCTCGCATGGGTCGGCCTGATCGCCATGGGGCTGTTTTCATCGCTGCTCGTGTTCACCTTCCTGCGCGACATCCTCCTTGCATCGGCGTTGACCGTCGATGCGCTATGGGGCCACGTCCTCTTGCTCGATCGCTGGCGGATCGATACGGCGGTGGGCGTACCCGCGTTTGCGCTGTTATCCACGACGGTCGGATTCATCAACGCACGTCGGCGCGCGAGGGTCGTATCGGTCGCTGTGCCGATCGAAGGACTGCCGCCATCGCTGGATGGGCTGACGATCGTTCAAATCAGCGACATCCACGTCGGCCCCACGATCAAAGCGCGCTACGTTGATGCGATCGTCGATGCCGTCAACCGGCTGCAGCCCGATTTGATCGCCGTCACGGGCGACGTAGTGGACGGCAGCGTCGCGCAATTGGCCAGTCACACGGAGCCGCTCGGTCGCTTGACCGCCCGTTACGGGACCTACCTGGTCACCGGAAACCACGAGTACTACTCCGGCGCGGTGCAATGGATCGCGGAATTCGAGCGCCTCGGATTGCGTGTCCTGCTGAACGAGCACGTCGTGCTCGAACACCAAGGCACGTCGTTCATCCTTGCGGGCGTCACCGATTACACGGCGGGGCACTTCGACGAAACGCATCGCAGCGATCCTGCTGCGGCGCTGGCCGATGCACCTGACGACGTCCTCCTGAAGGTGCTGCTCGCTCACCAGCCGCGCACGGCCCAAGCAGCCGCCGACGCGGGATATACGCTGCAGTTGTCGGGGCACACGCACGGAGGGCAGTTTTTCCCGTGGAATTTCTTCGTTCGTTTGCAGCAGCCGTTCACCGCGGGGCTTGCAAAGCTCGGCGCGCTCTGGATTTACACGAGCCGCGGAACCGGCTATTGGGGTCCGCCCAAGCGGCTGGGCGCGCCATCGGAAATCACACGGCTGCGACTCGTTGCGGTCGCGCGCGCCTGAGAGCGAGAACGGCTGGGCCAGCTTGCGCAGCACACCGTGCGTGAAGGTCACGACGACGCTAGATGCGCGCGACGAGGGGATAGTGATCGGACGCCTGGCGCGCGAGCGTGCTGCGATGAGCGGGCCACGTCGACCAAATATTCGCCGGGGTGCATCCGTATTCGGTCCGGCGCCAAAATCGGGCAAAACGTCGGAAACGTGCGCGGCGCGGGTGCTCGCCGAAGAAGATAATCCGACGGAGAACGGTGGGGAAAAATCGGGGATGGACAATCGGAGTTCGCCCGGCGGCCTTGGAGGGTGGGCGGCTCGACGTCGAGTTTTTTGGGGGGCGTTAAAAGCACAAACCCCCGCTAGCGGGTTTTGCTAACGGGGGTTTGGTACTGAGGAGGAGCCTGACGATTACCTACTTTCACACGGGAAT
>SCRN01000052.1 GCA_004322045.1 Paraburkholderia sp. | reverse complement strand
CAGCCCTTGCAAGTCGTCGGCGCGATCACCGCTTATGCGGCCAAGATGGCGCAGGCCACCGGCTTTAAAGCCGTCTACCTCTCCGGCGGCGGCGTGGCCGCCAATTCGCTCGGCATTCCCGATCTCGGTATCAGCACGATGGAAGACGTGCTGATCGACGCGCGCCGCATCACCGATGCCTGCTCGCTGCCGCTGCTTGTCGATATCGATACGGGCTGGGGCGGCGCCTTCAACATCGCCCGCACCATCCGCTCGTTCATCAAGGCGGGGGTGGCAGCCGTGCATATCGAGGACCAAGTCGGGCAGAAACGCTGCGGCCACCGCCCGGGCAAAGAGTGCGTGCCCAAGGACGAGATGGTCGATCGCGTCAAGGCCGCGGTCGATGCCCGAACCGACGCTCAATTCGTCATCATGGCGCGCACCGACGCGGCCGCCAGCGAAGGCCTGGATGCGGCGATCGAGCGCGCCGTCGCCTATGTCGAGGCGGGCGCGGATATGATCTTCCCTGAAGCGATGAAGACGCTGGACGATTACCGCAAGTTCAAGGCGGCCGTGAAAGTGCCCATCCTGGCCAATCTGACCGAATTCGGTGCGACGCCGTTGTTTACGACCGAAGAATTGAAGAGCGCGAACGTCGATATCGCGCTCTATTGCTGCGGCGCCTATCGCGCGATGAACGCTGCGGCGCTGAACTTCTACGAGACGGTCCGCCGCGACGGCACGCAAAAGGCTGCGGTGCCGACGATGCAAACGCGCGCCGATCTTTACAAATACCTTGACTACCACCGCTACGAAGAGAAGCTCGACACCCTCTTCGCGGCTCAAAAGTGACGTCCCATGGCACGTAAGGACTCCACCGCGGGCGAAGCCGCCCAAGCCGCAACGCCCGCCTCATCCGGTTTCAAGCCCAAAAAATCGGTCGCGCTCTCCGGCGTGACCGCGGGCAACACGGCGCTGTGCACGGTCGGCCGCACGGGCAACGACTTGCACTATCGCGGCTACGACATTCTTGACGTCGCCACCACGTGCGAGTTCGAGGAAATCGCCTACCTGCTCGTGCATGAAAAGCTGCCGACGGTGTCGGAACTGGCCGCTTACAAGAAGAAGCTCAAAGCATTGCGCGGCCTGCCCGCCAACGTGAAAGCCGCGCTCGAATGGGTGCCCGCTTCGGCCCACCCCATGGACGTGATGCGCACGGGCGTATCGGTGCTCGGCACCGTGTTGCCTGAAAAAGACGACCACAACATTGCCGGCGCGCGCGATATCGCCGACCGCTTGATGGCTTGCCTGGGCTCGATCCTGCTGTACTGGTACCACTACTCGCACAACGGCCGGCGCATCGAAGTGGAAACCGACGACGATTCGATCGGCGGCCATTTCCTGCATCTGCTGCACGGCAAGACGCCCTCCAAATCGTGGGTCGAAGCGATGCATACGTCGCTGATCCTTTACGCCGAGCACGAGTTCAACGCCTCCACGTTCACGGGCCGCGTCATCGCCGGCACCGGTTCGGACCTCTATTCGGCCATCACCGGTGCGATCGGCGCCCTGCGCGGCCCGAAGCACGGCGGCGCCAACGAAGCGGCGTTCGAGATTCAAACGCGCTACGCCACGCCCGACGAAGCCGAGGCCGACATCCGCCGCCGCGTCGAGAACAAGGAAGTGGTGATCGGCTTCGGGCATCCGGTCTATACGATTTCCGATCCGCGCAACAAGGTGATCAAGGAAGTGGCGCACAAGCTGTCCAAAGAAGCCGAGGACATGCGCCTGTTCAGCATCGCCGAGCGGCTCGAAGCGGTGATGTGGGACGCCAAGAAGATGTTCCCGAACCTGGACTGGTTCAGCGCCGTGTCGTACCACATGATGGGCGTGCCCACGGCCATGTTCACGCCGCTGTTCGTCATCTCGCGCACCTCCGGCTGGAGCGCGCACATCATCGAACAGCGCGTCGACAACAAGATCATCCGGCCGAGCGC
>SCRN01000036.1 GCA_004322045.1 Paraburkholderia sp. | reverse complement strand
CTCGCACGGTCGCGATCCTGCCAGAGCGCGAGCAGGTGCCGAATCTGTTCGATCGGAAAGCCAAGCGTGCGTGCTTGATGAATGAAGCGCAGCACCTGGACATCGTTCTGTCCGTAGATTCGGTATCCACCTTCAGTTCGTCCGACTGCTTGCACGAGATTAATGCTCTCGTAGTAGCGGATCATCTTGGCGGAAACGCCCGATGCGTTGGCAGCCTGCCCGATGTTCATGGCACACCTCGATATTGCCGTATTCCCGTCCACGATGCGACCTTCATCATCTCCTGATGAGCGGGACGCCCCACATTTCATACGATTTCAATCTAGACGATCCAATGACTGGAATGTCAAGGTATTTTCCCGGGGCGTGACCAAAATTCCATATGACCGCTTTGACATTTCAGCAGGGGTAATGCACAAAATTCGCGCCAGCGTATTTGTGCAAGGCACCGGCCCACCACTCGCCATGCGGCCCCCTGTCAAACGTGCAGTGCCATATTGGCCGAGCTCCGCAGTCAGATGGGGAGCTCGGCATACGCTTGCGCGCCGGTCACAACCAACCTTCCAGTGCGCCTTGGGGGACACATCAAGGGCTGATCGAGGGGCGGGATAGTGGTGCTAGGTGCACTTGCCCAACGACCTGGATTTCCCGCAACGTGGTGATACCGGTGGACGGCGCGCTCAGTTTTGATATATTGAGCCTGTCTATGGTCCGATTGGGCTCCCCTCTAAACGTCGTCATGCGCGCCACACTACGCTTCCTCCTGCCGCTGCTGGTTTGCGTCGCCTTCCTGGCGCAAACGGGCACGTCATGGTCAGCGCCGCAGGCATGCCCCGCCCATGCGACGTTGGATGCGATGGCGATGATGACGAGTTGCCAGCGGTCGGATGCTACTCGCCATGCGCCGACCGGCCAACTCTGCAAAGCCGCTGCGGCATGCGGCCTCACGGTGCCGGTGTTCAGCACTGCAGCCGGCCTCCTGGATTCCCCGTACCAGCGCTTCAAATACCCCCGAATCGCTGCACATTTCGTCCTGCAGGACTTCCCGCAGACGCTTCTGCGCCCACCTCGACTCGCCTGACCTCACGCCTTCCGTAGCGTGGCGCTGACGTGCCGTCGTCATCTGGCGTAGGTTCATCCTTGACGATCGCCGTACCCGAGGTACGCCATTCGCCGCGTCCCATCGCTGCGGAACAGCCATGTTTGCCCGAACCCGCGCGCGAGCGGAAAACCCGCGCGCCGTGCCGAATCTGATTTGCCGATCGATCGTCGCAGGCGATGTCACGGCACGATTCCGACGCACAAGGGATCGTCGGCAGATCGACCGTTTTTCGTGGAGTTCTTGGATGACATGCCATGAAAGTCGTCCGCGCCCCGTCCCGGCGCGGCGCAAGATGCTGTCCGGCGCCGCGGGCGCCGTCGCCGTCCTCGTCGGTTTGCTTACCTGCCACGCCGCGAATGCGGATGCCTCCCATACGACGAGCGCCCCGATCGTCGCACTGGGGTTCGATGCGCAGAATCACGTGCTATTGAAGGCCACCGCCGAAACGCTCTACCGGAGCGCCGACGACGGTCTGCACTGGACGCGGATCGCATTGCCACCCGGCGCGCACGGCCGCATTTCCGCCATGGCGACGACGGCACGGCAAGCCGGTCTCGTCTATGTAGGCGGGCCGGGCCTCGGGGTCCTGCGAAGCGGAAACGACGGCCGAAGCTGGGAAGGTCGCAACGCAGGGTTGCCGGGCCGTTCCGTCGAAACAGTGGCCGTGCATGCCGATCAGGCCGACACGGTATACGTCTATGTGGCCGGACGCGGAATCTTCCGAAGCCGACAAGGCGGCCTGAATTGGCGGTTGATGGATCGGGGGCCGCGAGAAGCCATCCTGCAGCTCATTCACTCAAACATGCCCGGCAGCATGCAGACTGGCTGGCTGTTCGCGGCGACAGCCAGCGGCGTGCGGCGCTCGATGGACTGTTTCTGCGGCTGGCGCAATGCCGGCGGGCTAGACGGCAAGGTGAACGCCGTCGCCTACGATCCGCGACAGCCGCAGCAGATCTATGCGGCGACGGGCAAGGAAATCCTGCTGAGCTCGAATGGCGGCGAACAATGGACACGTCTCAATGCCCCCGGCCCGGCGCTTACTGCGTTGCTGGTCACGCCGGACGGCGTGCTCTATGCGGCCGGAGGCGCAGCGGTATATCGCAGCCGGGACCACGCCGGCACGTGGGAGCGACTCGATGGTTAAGACGTCGCGTGCCGCCGCAGCTGGATTGCTCGCGCTCGCGTCCTGGGCCGACGCCGGTGCGACGCCTGCGCTTTCGCGAGGTCTCGACCAGATCACGGCCGGCCGAGCGATTTACCGGCAGAACTGCGCTTCCTGCCACGGCGTCCACGGCGAAGGGGCGCCAAACTGGGAGCGGCCGGACGCACTAGGGGAGATGCCCCCACCGCCGCACAACGCGAGCGGCCACACATGGAAGCATGGTGACGGCATGCTCTACCGGCTCGTCCACGACGGCTGGCGCGATCCGTTCAACAAGACGAGCTGCCTGACCATGCCGTCTTTCGGCACCCAACTGACACCACTCGAGATTCGCAGCGTGATCGAATACATCAAGACCATGTGGACGCCTGAGCAGAGAGCTTTCCAGCGTACGGAAAGCCGGCGGGAGCCGTTTCCGCCAGAAGCGCGCTGACGAGGAACTTCATGACATCGTTCATCTTTTCGCCTCGATCCCGCGACCGCGAGCCGCGGCGCGTCATCCACCCGATACGCTTCGACACCCGGCGCGCCGCGTTGCACCGGCTCCTGGTCGTACCTGCGGCAATGCTCCTGTTCGCATGCAGTCGGAAGCCGGTTTTCAAGGGCACTGACATCAGCGGCGCCCCGATGACTTTGACGGTCGCGATGACCGATCACACCGGCAGGCGCCGTACGCTCACGGACTTCCGCGGCAAGGTGATTGCCCTGTTCTTCGGCTATACACACTGCCCGGACGAGTGCCCGGCGACGATGGCCCAGCTCGCGCGCGCCATGCAGCTTCTCGGAACGGAAGCCGATCAGGTGCAAGTGCTGTTCGTGACCGCCGATCCGATGCGCGACACGTTGCCCGTCCTGGCGAAGTGGGTGACCGGGTTCGATCCGCGCTTTCTGGGACTGCGCGGCACGCCGGACGAACTCAGGGCGGCGGCGAGCCAGATGAAAGTCGTCGCGGGCCCGTCCGGAAAGCCAGGCGACGAGACCATCATGCACAACGGCAATGTCTTCCTGTTCGACCGCAGTGGTGCCGTCCGCGTGCTCGAAGACAGCGGCGTGGACGCGCAGACACTCGCTGCGGATATGCGCCAGTTGCTGGAATGAAATCAGGGAGCACGACATGACAGTCAATCAGGGATTCCGGCTTTCGTTGGCCAAGATTGCGGCCGCGCTCGCGGTCGTCGTTCTCCTCGTTTCGGCCTACCTGGCGCTGGGCCGGACGAAGTCCGTGCCGGATGCGACGTTCGTCCTGTTGTCGGGCGAGAAGCTCACGACGCGCGATCTGCGCGGCAAGGTGTACATCGTGGATTTCTGGGCGACGAGCTGTGCGACCTGCGTCAAGGAAATGCCGCAGATGATCGAGACGTACAACAAGTTCAAGGGACCGGACTTCGATTTCGTCGCGGTGTCGATGAAATACGACCCGCCGGCGTACGTCAGGAATTACACCCGGACCCGGCAATTGCCGTTCAAGGTCACGATCGACGCCGACGGGAGCCTCGAGCGGAAGTTCTACGACGTGGAAATGACGCCCACCACCTTCGTAGTCGACAAGCAAGGGAGAATCCTGAAGCGCATCCTCGGCGAACCGGACTTCCAGGTTTTCCACCGCCTGATCGAGCAGGCGCTCGCCCAGCCTGCCTGACGAGTGCACACCGATATGTCGACGATGCTGACCGCTCAAATCCTGCTCGCGTTCGGTGCGGGCGCGCTGCTCAACCTCACGCCCTGCGTGCTGCCGGCCATCCCGCTCAAGGTTCGCGCGATTCTGCGCGAAACGGGCGGGCAACTGAGTGCGCGCTTGACGTCGGCCGTCCTGTTCGCTGCAGGGTCGGTGCTTTTTTTCGCGCCCCTCGGGCTTGCGACGGCGCTGTTGCATTTGCAGTGGGGCGTGTTGTTTCAATCGCGGATCCTGCTGATCCTGCTGAGCGCACTGCTGATCGGGCTGGCGATCGTGAACTTCCGCTGGCACGGCCTGCGCCTGCCCTCCACGCTCGCGTCGATGCACGGTGCACGATTTCTCGAGCCCCTCATCTCGGGCCTGATATGCGCGCTGCTGTCGACACCGTGCACGGGCCCGCTCCTGGGCGGCGTACTGGTTTTCGCGCTTGCCCAGCCCGCGCCCAACATCGTCGCGCTCTTCGTGTCGATCGGTCTCGGGCTCGCGTCGCCCTATGTTCTTCTGATTCTCCGGCCCGCCCTGATCCAGCGCCTGCCGCGCGGAGGCGCCTGGTCCGACGTGGTACGCCAAAGCTTCAGCTGGATACTGCTCGGCGCCGCGCTCTTCTTCATCCGCAGCGTCCTGCCTCCGGCCTGGGAAACGCCGCTCTCGATCGCATTCGGCGCAGGCATGCTGGCCTGGACAGTGACAATCTTCGCGCGCCGCAAGGACGCCGGTTCGCGCCGCGCCGTGACGGTCATCGGCATCGTGGCCGCAGCTTCGGTCTACGTCGGCGCGAGCTTCGGATTCTCTCCGGCGATTCCGTGGCAGCAGCTGCACGACCGCGATGCCGCGTTGCTGCCGGCGCTCGGGCGACCGGCAGTCGTCGAGTTCACTGCGCAGTGGTGCCTCAATTGCAAGATCCTCGAGCACACCGTGTACCGGTCCGATCCCATCGTCCAGGCGATTCACCGGCACGGCATCGCCGCATTCCAGGTCGACCTGACGCGTCCCGACCCGGCGCTCGAGCGTCTGCTCGCCTCTTATGGCGGAGCGGGCCTGCCATTCCTCGCTGTGCTCGATCGCGACGGCCGCGAGGTGCACAGCTTTTCCGGGCTGTTCACGAGCGACAGTCTCGCGGATGTGCTGAATACGCTCAAATAAAGGAGAACCGACGGTGAAACGTAACGTCAATCGCATCCTCGCCGCGACGGCGGCCGCGGCCGTGCTGGCGGGTGTCGCACTCTGGGCTTCGTCGCAGTTCGGATCGTTACAGTTCGGTTCGTCGAAGCCCGCACCGGCATCCGTCGTTGCGGGCAGCAGCGGCATGATCAATTCGTCGAACTATGTGAGCGCGAGCGTCGCCGAGCATGAGCGCCAAGCCACGCTGACCTTGCACATTACCGCCGGCTGGCACGTGAATGCGAATCCGGCGTCGCTCGAATACCTCATTCCCACCACGCTATCGATCGAAGGCGATGGCTCGCCGCAAGAAGCAAAGGCCGTCTATCCGCCCGGAAAGGACAGCGGCGTCGTACTCGAAGGCAAGCACATCCAGGTCTACGAAGACGGCACGGTGATTCCATTTTCGCTGCCCCCCAGCCTCCCGATGCATCGCATCGTCGTGCACGTGCAAGCCTGCAGCACGCAGGGCATCTGCCTGCCGCCTGCGAATATCGTCGCATCGGTGAATCGAACCTGAACCGGACAATCGACCCGTCCCCCCATCACGATGAAGGAATGAAATCATGCGTTACCCGAAACTAGCCCTGCTAACCGCACTCGCCATCGGCGTGCAATTGCCCGCGATGGCCGCCGGGATACCCGTAACTCTGTACAAGAACCCGAGTTGCGGATGCTGCGATGCCTGGGCGAAAGACCTCGCGGCGAACGGCTTCACAGTGAAGACAGTCAATACGGAAGACCTGGCATCGGTCGCCCAGCGATACGGCGTGCCCGAGAGCCTAGAGGGATGCCATACGGCGATCGTCGGCGGCTACGTGGTCGAAGGTCTCGTCCCCGCGAGATACGTGAAGAGCCTGCTGGCGCAGCATCCCGCTACCAAGGGCATCGCGCTGCCCGGCATGCCCACCGGGGCTCCTGGCATGCCCGGCGCGCGCTCGGGACCACTCAAGATCTATTACCTCGAGTCCGGGTCCGCGCCGAGGGTCTTCGCGACCTTCTGATGGGCGTGGCCGCTGCACGCCGGCCGGTTGTGCGGTACACGGCGGCCCAGGACATGCTCACTCAACCCAACTGAATCCCTGAGGATTCGAAGGAACACGACATGAACACGAAACGACTCCCCCTTTCCGTTCTCATCGCCGTTGCGGTGGGATTCACCGGGCTCGCCGAGGCGGCAGACAATTCGTCCGCCGCACAGGAGACGGCTCCGCCGACGATGCATTCGGGCGGCATGGGCACGATGGGCCAGGGCGGAATGGGGATGATGAGCCAAGGCGGGATGGGCATGATGGGCATGATGGGCATGGGTAGCTGCCCGATGAGCGGCACATACCTGAGCGGCAAGGACGCCATGCTGATGCACGCGGACATGTTGCAGGCGATGAGCAACATCATGCGCAAGTACGCCGACCGGGTGAAAAACTCGCCACAGCGCTGACTCGCGCGCACCTTCGACCTGGGAGCGCCACCGTCGGCTCCTGGGCTGCGCCTTAGTTCCATAGGGAGATCCTGGGGCTGATCCCGTTCGCCGGTGCTGATCTGCCCTCTGTCGATGGCGGTCATGGTGTGGTTGATGAACCGACGGAACCACCGGCACGACTCGCCGTCGCCATCACCGATCGATCGAGCGATGGCCCACTCAGCCCGACATCATCGGCATTGCGCTGGGCGGACGCGCAAGCAAGGTGCGCCGATTGAAGACGGCGCACCCGAAACGTTGAGGAAAGACCTATGGATAGCACCTCGTGGATTCTGAAGGTCATCGTCATCGTGCTTGCAGTGATCGGGCTTCTCGCCGTTCTGGGCGTCGGTGGCATGGCCGTGATGCACTTCGGCATGATGGGTACGTCACGGCCGTGTTTTGACGCGATGCGGGCATGGCGATAATCGGCGATCGCAACGGGAGCTGCGGTGCGGAGTTGGAGGGCTCGCGAAGCTCCCTGAGCCGGTTAGGCTGTCTATGCCCCGTCCAGTGAGCGGAGCGGCCAGTCAGGCGGCCGTCGATCTGAGGTAAATGCGCAAAAGGCGATCGTCTGTACCGTATTGCCGGCACCGGCAGCGTGCTAAAGCAAAGGGCTCTGGAGGGACTGTGTCGTGACGAAACCACCCAACACCAAGCGCCGGGCGATCCTGCGCGCCTCGCTCGCTTCTGCGATGGCGGCCGGCTCCGTCTGGCCGTTTGCCGCCCTCGTGCCGCCCGATGCGCTTGCGCAGCCCGCGTCGGCCAACAGCGGCTTCGTTCCCGATCTGATCGTCGAACTGCGCGCGAAGCGCGACACGTTGCGGATTTGGCCTGGGCCGACCACGCGCGTCTGGCGCTACGACGGCCGGGTGGTGGCAGGTGACCCATCCGCGCTGAGTTTCGTGGCCAACGGCTATGCCCCGATCCTGCGAGTACGCCGCGGGCAAAAGATCCGGATCAACTTCATCAACGAGCTGTCCGAGCCAACGATCATCCACTGGCATGGGCTGACCGTGCCCGCGGCGCTGGACGGGCATCCACGCGATGCGATCGGCACGGGGCGACGCTATGTCTACGAATTCGAAGTCCGCAATCGGGCCGGCACGTACTGGTTCCACGCGCACCCGGACGGCCGCACCGGCGCGCAGGTCTATTACGGCCAGGCTGGGTTTCTGCTCGTCAGCGATGAAGAAGAAGCTTTCGGCCTGCCCAAGGGTGAACACGACATGCCGCTGATGATCCAGGATCGCAGGGTGGATGCCGACAACCAGTTCGTCTATCTGGCACAACGCGCCGGCGGGATGATGGGGCGCGGCATGATGGGCGGCGGCATGTCCGGCATGATGGAACGGATGATGGGCTTCCTCGGCGACCGGATCCTGGTCAACGGTCAACCCGATTACGTTCTGCCTGTCGCCACGCGCGCGTACCGGCTGCGCTTGCTCAATGGATCGAACAGCCGCATCTACAAATTCGCGCGGCGCGACGGTGTACCGCTGACCGTGATCGGCACCGACGGCGGTCTGTTGGGTCAGCCGCTGAAACGCCCCTACGTGACGCTCGCTCCTGCCGAGCGGGTCGATTTATGGATCGATTTCGCAGGTCAGCCGGTCGGCACCGACATAGCGCTCGACAGCCTCCCGTTCGACGGCGACGCGGCGATGGGCGGCATGATGGGTGGCCTCACGTTGCCGATGGGCGCGCACTTTCCGATCATGAAATTCCGGGTCGCCCGCCGCGAACAGGCGCATGATCAACTTCCGCCCAAATTCAAGCCGTTGCCGCCCATACGTGCTCAGGACGCCATAAATGCAACGCAGCCGCGCACCTTCGGCATAACAATGGGCATGATGACGTGGGGCATTAACGGGCGTCGGTTCCAAATGGACGGCGTGACGTCCTCCGAAACCGTGCGGGCCGGCACGACCGAAATCTGGGAGTTCCGCAACGACGAATCGATGATGCTCATGGCTCATGCGATGCACGTGCACAACGTGCAATTTCGGGTCCTCGACCGGTCGGTGGCTGCCGACCTCGCCGCTGCGCGCGCCACGCTCTCGGGCGGATACGTCGACGAAGGATGGAAGGACACGGTACTCGTCATGCCCGGCGAGCGCGTGCGGGTGCTCATGCATTTTGGCAGTTACACGGGGCTGTTTCTCTATCATTGCCACATGCTCGAGCACGAAGACACCGGCCTCATGCGCAACTATCTGATCCGCACCTAAGAGATCGAAAGGGGGACACTCATGGAATCTCAATACATCGTGGCAATCGTCCGGCCGGATCGGCTGGACGCGCTCGAACAGGCATTACATGCGCTCCGCACCCACGGCATCACGGTCAGCAAGGTGAGGGGGTTCGGGATGCACCTGAACCCCTATGCCGACGAGTGGACGACCGAGCACGTGAAGGTCGAGGTCTTCGCGCGCGCGGCGGACGTCGATGAACTGGTTGCCGCGATCATGGAGGCCGCGCACATCGGCGCGCCGGGCGACGGCATCGTCGCGGTGATGCCGGTCACGCGCTTCTACAGCATCCATACGCGAGCCGAAGTGCAGCCGTAGCCGGACGAGCCTCGTCCGGCGGCCCTTTCGACTTGGTGCTTCACGAGGCACACCTCCTTGGGACGCGTGCCTCGCGTCGCGGCTACGGGGCCGATTACCGCTTCTCGAGCTTCACGATAGTCAGCGTGCCGTTCACGTTCTCGACGCGTACCTTGACCTTCTCGCCTTCCTTGGCGGCCTTGAGCATGCCCGCGTCCTTCGCCTTGTAGGCCATCGTCATCGGCGCCATGCCGATGTTGGCCAGTTCGCCGTGCTTGATCGTGATCATCGACGAGGCCGCGTCCACCTTCTTGACTACGGCGTCCGTGAGCGCCGAGGTACCGGCCTGAGCCCCCATCGTGCCCGCCTGCATCATCATGCCGCCGTTTTCCTTGGCAAATGCCACACCGGTCAACGAAACGGCAACACAGCACGCAGCGGTCAGGGTCATCAACTTCTTCATCGAGTTTCTCCAGGGTTGGTTTGCGGCACGGTCGTGCCAACGGGGACAGCAAAAGCTTCGGCATGGCGCCGGGCAAGCGCGGCGCGGCGGCGTTGCAACAGCAGCCACGCGGCGGGAATCACGAACATCGACAGGATGGGCGCGGTCACCATGCCGCCCACCATCGGCGCAGCGATGCGCTGCATAACCTCGGAACCCGCGCCGTGGCCAATCATGATCGGCACGAGTCCGGCCAGCACGACCGCAACCGTCATCGCCTTGGGCCGCACTCGCAGCACGGCACCCTCGCGAATCGCGGCAACGAGCGTCGCTTCGGTGAACGGCTCGCCTTCCGCAAGGCGGCGGTTCAGTGCCCCCTTCAGGTACAGGAGCATCACGACGCCGAACTCTGCCGCCACGCCCGCGAGCGCGATGAACCCGACCGAAGTCGCCACGGACACCGCGTGGCCCAATATCCAGATGAACCAGAAGCCGCCCACGAGCGCGAACGGCACGGTCGACATGAGTAGCGCCGCGTCCGCGGCCGAGTTGAAGGTCAGGAACAGCAGCACGAAGATCACAACGAGCGTGACCGGGATCACGGTACGCAGCTTGGCCGCCGCGCGCTCCAGATATTCGAACTGGCCGGACCAGGCGATCGAGTAGCCGGGCGGCAGGACCACCTGCTGCGCGACGGCATGTTGCATGGCTTTGACGGCGGTCTCGAGGTCCGTGTTGCGGATGTCGACGTAGACGTAGCCCGTCAGCCGCGCATCCTCGCTGCGGATCATCGGCGGGCCGTCGGCGATCGTCAGTTTCGCCACGTCGCCGAGCATGATCTGCGCGCCGCGATCAGTCTC
Source organism: Paraburkholderia sp. (assembly GCA_004322045.1). Classification (GTDB taxonomy): domain Bacteria; phylum Pseudomonadota; class Gammaproteobacteria; order Burkholderiales; family Burkholderiaceae; genus Trinickia. The sequence goes on along the minus strand of SCRN01000036.1, from coordinate 93,344 downwards.
AATCGGCAATTGCCGCAGCTTGTCGAGCGAGTCGCGAAAGGCACGCGGGTAACGGATGTTGATCGGGAATCGCTGGCGTCCGGCGATGACTTCGCCGACGTTCTCGCCGCCGATCGCAGAAGCAACCACATCCTGGATATCGGCAACCGACAGACCATAGCGAGCCGCCGCGAGCCGGTCGATGCCGACATCGACGTAGTGCCCGCCGTTCAAGCGCTCGGCGAGTGCCGAAGTGACCCCCGGAACGTGCCGGACCGCCGCTTCCACCTGCGTGGCAACGCGGTCGATCTGCTGAAGGTCGGGACCGGAGATCTTGATGCCCACCGGCGTCTTGATGCCGGTCGAGAGCATGTCGAGCCGATTGCGAATGGGCGGCACCCAGACGTTCGACAGCCCCGGCACTTTGACGCGCGCATCGAGTTCGTCGATGAGCTTGCGCATCGTCATCCCAGGGCGCCACTGGCTGCGCGGCTTGAACTGGATCGTCGTCTCGAACATCTCGAGCGGCGCGGGGTCGGTGGCCGTATCGGCGCGACCCGACTTGCCGAACACCGTCGCCACTTCCGGCACCGTCTTGATGAGACGATCGGTCTGCTGCAGCAATTCGGCGGCCTTTTCCGCGGAGATGCCTGGCAGTGCGGTCGGCATGTACAGCAAGTCGCCTTCGTCGAGCGGCGGCATGAATTCGCCGCCGAGACGCGACACCGGGATCACGGTCAACACCAACGCGACAGCGGCAAGGCCGATCGCGAACCAGGGGCGCCTGAGTGTCGCCTCGAGCAGCGGCCGGTACAGCCGGATCAGCACGCGGTTGATCGGGTTCGCGTTCTCGTGCGGAATGCGGCCGCGAATCAGATAGCCCATCAGCACCGGCACGAGCGTGACCGACAGGCCGGCGGCACCGGCGATCGTGTACGTCTTCGTGAACGCGAGCGGCGAGAACAGCTTGCCTTCCTGACCCTCCAGTGAGAATACCGGAATGAAGGACAGCGTGATGATGAGCAGCGAGAAGAACAACGCCGGCCCGACTTCCGCCGCGGACGTCGCGATCAGTTCCCAGCGCCGCGCGGCGGTCATCGGCTCGTCCGGGTTGTCGTGCTCGTACGCTTCCAGGTGCTTGTGCGCGTTCTCGATCATCACGATCGCCGCGTCGATCATCGCGCCGATCGCGATGGCGATGCCGCCGAGCGACATCAGGTTCGCATTGACGCCCTGATAGCGCATGACAATGAAGGCGGTCAGGACACCCAGCGGCAGCGACAGAATCGCCACAAATGCGCTGCGCAGATGAAACAGGAATACCGCGCAGACAAGGGCAACGACGATGAACTCCTCGATCAGCTTGTCCCTCAGGTTGTCGACGGCGCGCTCGATGAGCTGGGAGCGATCGTAGGTCGGCACGATTTCGACGCCGGCCGGCAGCGAGCGTTTGAGGTCCGCGAGTTTTGCCTTGACCGCCTCGATCGTCTTGAGCGCGTTCTTGCCGGAGCGCATCACGATGACGCCGCCGGTCACTTCGCCTTCGCCATTCAGTTCGGCAATGCCGCGCCGCATTTCCGGACCGATCCGGATGGTGGCCACATCGCCGAGCAGCACCGGCGTGCCGGCATCGTTCGTGCGCAGCACGATGTTGCGGAAGTCGTCGAGCGAGTGCAAATAGGCGGTCGAACGCACCATGTATTCCGACTCGGCGAGTTCGACGACCGAGCCGCCGGACGCCCGGTTCGCCTGGCGGATCGCGTCGGCGACCTGCGTCTGCGTGATGCCGTAGGCACGCAGTTTGTCCGGGTCGAGCACGACCTGGTATTGGCGCACCATCCCGCCGATGCTCGCGACCTCCGAGACATCCGGCACCGACTTGAGCTCGAACTTCAGGAACCAGTCGTTGAGCGCGCGAAGCTGGCCGAGGTCGTGGTGCCCGGTGCGGTCGACGAGCGCGTATTCATAGATCCAGCCGACACCGGTGGCATCGGGCCCGAGCGACAAGGTCGCCCCGGGCGGCAGGCGGCTCTGGACCTGATTCAGATACTCGAGCACGCGCGAGCGGGCCCAGTACTGGTCGGTCTTGTCGTCGAACAGGACATAGACGAATGCGTCGCCGAACGACGAGTAGGCGCGGATCGTCTTCGCGCCCGGCACGCCCAAGAGCGTCGTGGTCAGCGGATAGGTGACCTGGTCCTCCACGACCTGCGGCGCCTTGCCGGGATAGGACGCCTTGATGATGACCTGCGTGTCCGAAAGATCGGGCAGCGCGTCGAGCGGCGTTTCCTTGAGCGAGTAGACACCCCAGGCCGCGACGAGCACGGTCGCGAGCAGAACCAGAAACCGGTTCTGAATGGACCAGCGAATGACGCGCGCGATCATTGTGCGCCTCCGGTGGGGTCGACCTTGATCAACTGGTAGCCGTCGTCTGCCTGCTTGAAGACGAAGTGCACCGTCTGGCCGACCTTGATGTCCGGGAAGGCGCTGGCGGCCGGCTTGTTGAAGGTCATCGTCATCGCTCCCCAGCCGAGCGCCGGTACCGCCTGATGCGAGAAGGTGATGCCGGCGGCGGTGATTTGCTCGACCTTCCCCGTCGTTTCGTAGGTCGGGGACGCGGAGGCCGTCGAGGAGGCCATCGAGGCGGGTGCCGGTGTCGACGCGCTGCTGCCGGAGGTCGCACTGCCTTCCAGTCTCGGCAGGACCGATTTAAGGCTCGCTTCGGAATCGATCAGGAACTGGCCAGAGGCGACGACCTGCTGCCCTTCGCTGAGACCGTCGGTGATCTGCGTGTCGCCGCCGATATCGTTGCCGACCGTGACGATCGCGGGCTGTAGCCGACCGTCGGCGTTCCGGACGATGACGATCGATCGCTTGCCCGTCGTGATGACCGCTTCTGACGGCACGACGAGGCGTGATACGGGCTTCGCCGCGCTAACACGGGCGCGCATGAGCATGCCGGGGGTGAGTCTCATGTCCGGGTTATCGATCTCGAGACGCGCTTGCAGCGTGCGCGTCCCAGTGCTGATGCCCGGCAGGACCTCGCGGATGTGTCCGCTGAAATGTTGCGCGGTGTCGCCGGCCACCGTCGCATCCACCGTCATTCCGGGGCGCACCTGCAAGGCAAGTGCTTCGGGAATGTCGATGACAAGCCAGAGTTTCGACAGACCCTCGACCTTGGCGAGCGTCTGGCCGGGCGCCACCATCGCGCCTTCCCGGACATTCAGTTCGGTGAGCACGCCGTTCGCGGGCGAGACCAGCACCGCGTGAGTCTGTGCCTTGCCTGTCCGATCGAGCGCAGCGACGACGCCGTCGGGAATCGACATGGCCCGCATCCGGGCACGCGAAGCGGCGAGCAGGTTCGCATCGGCGTGGCTCGCTTTCAGGGCGAGGTATTCTTCCTGAGGCGCGAGCCAGTCCGGCACGAAGATCGACGCAATTGGCGCACCCTTCGCGACCCGCTGCATCGGTGCGCTCGCATATAGGCGATCGATGTAGCCGGTCGTGCGCGCCTGGATCACATCGGCCATCGATTCGTCGAACTGCGTGGTGCCGACCGCGTCGAACCCTTCACTCACCTCCCGCCGGCGCACCGTCGCATAGCGAATGCCGAGGTTCTGCTGGAGTCCGGAGTCGATTCGGATGCCGCTCGCGCCGCCTTCGTCCGCATAGACGGGCACAAGCTGCATGTCCATGAAAGGCGATTTGCCCGGCTTGTCGAAATGCTGGTTCGGGACCATCGGGTCGTGCCAGTACAGGACCTTGCGGCCCGTCTTGGGATCGATCTTGTCCCCGGATGCCGGAACCGACACGGCCGGACTGTTCGTTGCCGCGTGGCGGCTTCCCGCAACATAGCCCGCGGCAACGAGCGCGGCCGCGGCGCAAAGCGCGAACGTCGTTCGCGCAAGCACTTTTTTGTTCATGGATGCTCCTTCACTGTGCAACGGCCATTGCCGGCGGGACCACCTGATATTCGAGCCGAGCCCAGTCGAGCGACACATCGCGCTGCAGGTCGAGGATCTGCAATTGCGCATCGAGCTGGGCTCGCCTCGCCGCGAAGGTGTCGGCCAGGGAGCCCGTGCCACCCCGATACGCCGCCTCTGCGAGCTGCACACGGCGGTCGGCGGCCGGCAGCAAGGTTTGTTTGAGTTGAGCGATGCGCTCGCGCCCGTTTGCGAGCGTCGCTGCAAGATTCTGGATATCGGCTTCGATTTGGCGCTGCGTGTCGTCGAACATCAGGCGGGCCTGCGTTGCACGCTCGGCTTGCTCGGCCACGTCCCGATCCTCGCGGTCTTTGCGATCGATCGGCAGCGGAATCGTCACGCCGATCGATACCATGTTCGAGTACGCGCCTCCGCGCTGCTGATAGGACACGTTCCAAGTCCAGTTTGGACTCCTGTCGCTGCTCGCCACCGCCGTGGCCGCATCGGCCACGGCGACATCGGCGGCGGCCACGACGAGCGCGGGCTGCACTTGGCTGAGTTGGTCCGGCGGCAGTTCGGCGACGCCGGATCGTGGCGCGGGCGGCTCGCCAACGACGTCGCCGACGGGTACCGCGGTCCAGCGCGAAAGCGCAATGAGGGCCGAGCGATACGTCTGCTGCGCCTTGAGCAGGTCGTCCTGGGTCTGAGCGAGCATGACCTGGGCTTGCGCGACGTCGGCTGCCGTCGCTTTGGCCCCGCGGTAGGACGCCTCCGTGGCGGCCAACTCGTGCGTCATGCGGTGCGTAAGCTCTTCTTGCAGAGCGAGCGTTTTTTTTGCGTAGACCGCGCTCAACCAGGCCGCGGCAGTCCGCTCGCGCACACTGGCCAGTTGGGCAAGGTAGTCAGAGCGCTCCCGGTCCACCTTACGGTCGGCAAGCGAGGACCGTAGCCGGCGTTTCTTCGGCGAGATCCATTCCTGCTCGATTCCGATGCGTCGCTGCGTCATGAAATCCTGGCCGATCGTGAATCGCTGAGCGCCATTGATAGGAAGGTTGTCGACGCCAGCCGTGAGCATCGGGTCGGGCAGTTGGCCAGCTTTGACGGCCGCTTCCGAGCTGGCGCGCACCGAGGCCTGCGCCGCCTGCATCGACGCTGAATGGTCGGTCGCCGACTGCAGCGCGGCGTCGAGCGTAAAGGATGCTTGCTGAGCATGAACGACGCCCGCAATGAGCAGCGTGGCTAAAAGCGGATGGGCGCGCCAAGGAGCACGCCAACCTCGTGGCGTGCCGAAAATCAATCGCATGTTCTAACCCCAATGGCGGAATCCCATAGGAATTCCACGTCCTGGCATAGGACGGACCTCACCGCACTCGCGGTGAACCTTTCAGCGTGGGATCAGACGAGACGTGGAGGTCGCCACAACCCGTTCGGATCGCGGACCGGAACAGAGTCGGTGTAGTGGAAGGCGACCGGACAGTCGAATGCCACCGGGTGGCCGACGTCGGCGCGGGGGGCCGGATAGTAGAGGCTGCCGAACTGGCACTGTACGGTGATCTTGCAAAACGCCCCTTTCGCCTTCGCTTTGCCGTCCGGCGAGGACTTCGTTGCGTCGCAGCCGGGCATGTCTGCGGGCGTAACGGGGCCCACGTCCGCGGACATCGCTTGCTGCATCGGACATTCACCGGTCACGCCGCTCGCGGCCAGCCCACTGATGGGCAGCACCGCACAAAGCAGCAAGAGAATCAACGTCCGGAGCAGTTTCATGGCGGCGATTATAACCGACGATTTTCAGTACTGCGACGCCACTCTGACCTGACGCGTCGTCCGATACTCGCGCGGCACCGACTACCGTGGCGGGCAATTCGATGGCCGTACGTGAAGGTCCTGGCATGGATAGGGCTTCGGCAGCCGAATGGCGATAGCGCGCGCTGAAGCATTTCCGGAGGCTCCGTCCGCTATCTGATTTGTCGGGCTTGCGCAGCCGCCGAGCACGAGCAAAGTCGCAAACGATGCAGCAGCATATCGATTGCTTCGCACGATTGGTTTCATCTAGGATTCGGGTTATGGAGTCGGTTTGACGTGGCCTTGTGGTTCACACGCCACGCAGATGAAGGCAGTCGGCGATGGCATCGATACCGAGCACCGCCGCCGCTCCCCGCGGCGTCAATGCTGTGCCGCCCACTTCGGCTCGAACAGGTTATGGAGTTCCCTGTTTCGGGCAATGGTTTGAGGGCTCGGTGGGTAGTCGCGCTTGCTGGCCGGAAGCCCGCCATCGTGATAAGCCTGAAGCAGCTCTTGGTGTACCTGTTCTCGCGTAGCCGTGCTTCCGGATTGGCTCACCATTGAACCAGACGACGTGATGCTAGCGGTCGATTCGACGGGGTTACCCGTGACGGCGTTCGGATAGCCGTGTTCGCCGTCCGCAAACGCGGACGTGGCGGCGGTTGCGGCAACGATGATGGCAGCGACAATTCGGATGTTCATGTTCTTTCTCCGTTTCGAATCGTGGGGCCGTCAAACACGACCCCGACAGTCATCATTCTGGAGAGCCGCCTCTGAATGGGCCGTGACATGGAAATGATCTTTTGGTCATGCCGCGTTCATCTACCGATTCGCGGAAGGCGATATACATTACCGTGAAAAAAGCACCCGGCGGTTAAGCCGGGCTTATAAGAGATGGTCACCCAGGACGTCTCGACATCATGGGCGAACCACTCGCGTGGAAGGACGCGAAAATGGCATAGCCAAGTTACGTGGTACCGGGCAAAGGACTTGAAACCAGGACGGCAGCCACCAACACGACACCAGCGAGCACGATGGACTCGACGTGAAGAACCAAGCCAAAGCGGCGAAGCAGACCAGTAGGCTCAGTCGCTGATGGACTCCTGAGTGCCGACATGAGTTTCGGCATCTCGAAGAAACGATTGTGTCCGCCCAGCGCCGCCGCAATCAGCACAAGTGCCAGCTTGAGCAACAGTAACTGACCGTACGTCGACTCGAGTAGATTCGAGGGTGCGTTGACACCTCTCCATCCGTTGTACGCTCCCGTGCTGAACAGAACAAAAAGCGCATACGTCGCTGCGTCCGACAACGATTGAACGAACGATGCGCTGTGCTGCATCTCGCTTCCCGGAGCGTCGAGCAGATGCGGCATCACGACATATGTAGTGATGAGCACGAGTCCCACCCAAGCACTGATAGCCAGCAGATGCAGCCAGTCGACCCACACTGGCAAACTGAAAAACCCGGCATCCACAGGATGCCCACTGTTACTGCGCGCCAGCGCCACGATGGCCAGGGAGATCCACATCACAAGTGGGAAGCGGGTTTCATTCCCGGAGCGCAGGAACGACAGAACCACAATGCAAAGCGTGAACACGGCACCAACTAACCACACATGTCCGAACCCGGTTCCGACAAGCATCGACCAAACAGCCGGTCCAGCTTCGAGCAACGTCGAATCACTCATCAACGCGCAGTGCGCCCAGAACGACAGCACGCTTGAGAGCAATGAGCCAATGGACGCGACGCGCAGCGTCATGAGCAGACGCAGTCCGACACCATCCTGCCATGTTGACGCGCCGCGTGCGAGCCATTGACTGCTGAGCAGTGCCCCGACGATGACGGCGAAGCCAACGTTCTGGATAGCCACGGAGATCAGTCGGAGGATACCGAGGGACCCTTCGTTCATCACTTCACCTTGAAGGTATAGGTGCCCTTGGTCTTGTGAGCGTCGGCCGTCATCACCGCCCACTGCACCGTGTAGGCGCCAGAGGTGAGCTTCGGCACGGCAAGCGTCATGACGCGAGGATTGGATGCGTCAACCCTGGCTTTCTCCTTAGTGACCTGCGCTCCGTTTGCATCGGACACCTTCACCGAGCTGAAATTCGGCTCGATGTCTTCATTGAACGCAAGCCGCAACGTATTCGGCGCCACGTCAACCGTGCTGCCCAATGCCGGGGCAGCCGTTTCAAGCTTGCCATGCGCCAGTGCAGCGACAGGCACGAGCGCAATCGCGCTGGCCGCAGACAGGCCGGCCAGATGCCTTAGAGTCAAAGTCTTCATCTTCTTGCTCGTCTCGAATGGTCAATGCAGGACACGACACAAACGTATCCCGCCAGAATCGGTCACTGCTTCTGCAGCTTCACCACGGTGAGCGCGCCGTTCACTTCCTCCGCCACGAAATCGATCTTGTCGCCAACCTTTACCTGCGACAGCATTGCCGGATCCTTTACCTTGAAGACCATCGTCATCGCTTCCATGCCGAGGTTCTCGAGCGGGCCGTGCTTGATGGTCAGCTTGCCATTGGCGGTGTCGACTTTCTTGATTTCGCCGTGCGACATGCTGCTCTTCGCGTCTGCGCTTTGCTTCGCGGCACCGCTCATGTCCATGTTACCCATATCGCCCGCCGCATACGACGCAGCGGAAAACGCCAGCGCACAGCCCATCGCAATCGAAACAAGTGCATGCTTCATCGTGCTTTCTCCAAAGTTTGAAGGGATGAAATCAATGGTCGGGGTGCCCCCGACCTGGTTGTGAAATTCAACTATCCGGAAACTCGCCGGTGTATTCGTAGGCCACGGTCCCCTTCGGATGTTTGAACCAACCGGGGTCGCGGTAGTCGTTGCGGCCAAGGCCGTGCCGAACCTTGACGACCGTGAACATTCCACCCATTTCCAGTGGACCGAACGGTCCGGTGCCAGTCATCATCGGCAGTGTGTTGTCGGGCAGCGGCATCTCCATCCCGCCCATCGCACCGCCCGTACTGCCCATCGCCATGTAGTCAGGCACCAGTTTGTTGATGCGCTTTGCGAGATCCTGCTGCGGCACGCCAATCAGGTTGGGGACCTGGTGCCCCATCGCGTTCATCGTGTGGTGCGATTTATGGCAATGGAGTGCCCAATCGCCAGGGCGGTTGGCGGTGAACTCAATGGCCCGCATCTGGCCCACCGCCACATCGGTCGTCACTTCGGGCCAGCGCGCGGCAGGCGGTATCCATCCACCGTCGGTGCCCGCCACCTCGAAGCTGTAGCCGTGCAGGTGAATGGGGTGATTCGTCATCGTCAGATTGCCGAATCGAATGCGTACGCGATCGCCTGCGCGCACCGGCAACGGGTCGATGCCAGGGAATACGCGCGAGTTGAACGTCCACATGTTGAAGTCCGTCATTTCATTGACGCGCGGCGTGTAGCTGCCGGGATCAATGTCGTAGGCGGCAAGCAGGAAGACGAAGTCGCGGTCGACCGGCATCACGCCGCGGTCCTGTGGATGCACGATGAAGATGCCCATCATGCCCATCGCCATCTGCACCATCTCGTCGGCGTGCGGGTGATACATGAACGTGCCATGCTTTTCGAGCTGGAACTCGTAGACGAAGGTCTTGCCCGGCGGGATATGCGGCTGCGTGAGACCACCCACGCCGTCCATCCCGTTGGGCAGAAGCATGCCGTGCCAATGAATGGTGGTGTGCTCGGGAAGCTTGTTGGTTACGAAGATTCGAACCTTGTCCCCTTCAACCGCTTCGATGGTCGGGCCGGGCGACTGACCGTTGTAGCCCCATAGGTTCGCCTTCATCCCGGGCGCCATTTCACGCACGACCGGTTCGGCCGTCAGATGAAACTCCTTCCAGCCATTCTTCATCCGCCAGGGCAGCGTCCATCCATTGAGCGTCGCAACCGGCGTGTACGCGCGGCCGTTGGTCGGCACGAGCGGCGGCTGCGTAGTGGCGTTCGCCGTCGTGGGCGCTTCAGGCAGCGATGCGGCGCCGACCTTGCTGACCATCGCGGCGCCCAGGAGCGCGGCTCCCGAGCCGCTGAGAAATTGTCGACGGGACACCATGTTATTTACCTTCCGAATTCGTTGTCGACGCCGGTCGCGCCGCGGGTTGGGTCGTGTCGGCCGCGTGCGCCCCCTTCGCTGCCTGAGCCTCGCCCGCTCGAGGCAGACGCCCCCCAAGCGCTTGCTGGAGGTGCGTTTCCGCCAGCCAGTAATCCTTCAGCGCATCGATATAACTGTTGACCGCCCCCACCTGCTCACGTGAATCAGCGAGCAACTCGAACACGCTGGCCAGCATGCCGTTATAGCGAAGCAGCAGTTCGTCCGAGATGGTCTTGCGTAGCGGAACGACCTCATCGCGATAGTGCTTGGCGACGTCATAGCTGGTCACATATGCGAAGTAGGATTCGCGGACTTCCGAGCGTGCATCGATGGCGGTCTGCGCCAACTGGTTGACAGACTGCATGTAGGTGGCTTCCGCACGGGCAACCTTTACGCTACCGAAGTCGAAAATGGGAATCTCCACGCTGATTTCGTAGCCGTGCTCGTGTCCCTTGTCGGTCTCGTAGTTGTGCAGGTAGCCGACATCGAGCGCGTTGACGAACCGCGTGGCCTTGCTGAGTCCCAGCGAGGACGCAACGCCCTGAGTCCGCAGCTTTGCCGCCTGAATGTCCAGGCGGTTCTGCATCGCATAGCTTTCCAGGTCATTGAGGTCCGGCCGCTCCTTCGGCAACTCGGGCAAGCGGTCCGGAAGCTGATACTGAGTTCCCGCACCCCATAAGCCCATCGTGCGCGTGAGCTTTTCGCGAGCGGCCACAGCCTGCTGGCGTGCCTTGGCTTGCTGCGCGACCGCGTCTGCATAGAAGGCCTGTTCGCGCGCGTAGTCGAGCTTGCTGAAATTGCCCGCCTGACGCATGCGTAGCGCGAGTTCGGCGCTGGCGTCTGCCGAATCCCTGACCTGCTCGGCATACTTTGCCGCCTGCTCGGCGGCAACGGCATTGACATAGGCGCTGCGGGCATCCGCCGCAACCTTGAGCATCGTATCGGCAGTCTCGAGCTTCGTTTGTTCGAACCGGCGGCTTTCGATGTGTGCAGCGAGCGGAAGCGTCAGAATGCTGAGGGCATTGGCGGAAAACGTGCGGCCGATACTCAGGTCGCCATTGCTGGCACGCGTCCGGCTGAAGGTAAAGCCAGGATTAGGGAGTCGGCCGGCCTGGACGAGGTCTGCCTCCGATAGCCCCAGTTCTGCATAGGAAGCCTGGAGGCCACGATTGTTCAGTAGCGCGACCTGCACCGCGTCGTCCATTGACAGAGGTTTTGCCAGTAACCTTTGGCTTCGTTTGGCTATCGATTCCCAGTCCGCGTCGGTCTTGGCGATGACCGCATCCTTGCCGATTCGCTCCGAAGCGGTAGAGGAGATGCCATTGAATCCGCCGTCTTTCGAGAAAGTCGTACACCCTGCGAGGAAAACCATCACGGCAATCCCCACGCCCATCCGGGTGAAGATGAATCGCTTCATCATTTGCCGGACTCCTCATGCGTCAAGTGGGCCTCGTCGCCACTGTCGACAGGCGTGGCGGACATGGCGCCGTGCTTCATGCCGCCCTTCATCATGGGCTTCTCCATCACGGCTCGATTGAGTTGCTGCCAGGTCGGTCCCTCGCCATCTTGATAGGGTCGGTATCCGTCGAAGGCGGACGGCACCATGATGGCCGGCACCGAGGCTGCTGCGTCCGTCGGGTCAGGAATTGTTGTCGTGGCGTGCGCGAGCCACGGCAAGGTAGCCGCCGCGCCGAGCAGCGCTGCAGATATCAGTCGCATACGTTTTCTCGTCGTGAGTCATCTGGCTGGCCCTGAGAGGCCGCCAGTATGGATTTCAGGCCGCGGTCTGTTCACCGCGAGCAAGGACTAGACGGGAAAGCGGCGAGGAGGTCGCTCGATGCCGTCGGTCAGGAATGACACGACACCGGCGGATGGCGGGAATGAAACGATAGCGCGGCGTACGTCCGCAGAAACAGCGACCGCTGGGACAGTCGGCAACCCCGCGCCGAAACAGCAGGACGTGCAGGTGGAACACGAATGCGCCTGATGAGCGTCGCCGTGGTAACGATGGTGGTGGTCGTCGTCGGCAAGCGCGATGCCATGCTTGACACGGGAGTGGTGCGCCGACGCGGCCTCTTGGGCACGGGGCGCATGCGCCTCGCTGGCGTCGCCGTATGTGGCAACACATTTCATCGAGATAGCCGCGAACGACTGAACCGGGAGGCTCAGCGCGAGCAACACGACGATGAAGAGTTTGCGCCAGTACGACATGGGAGCGGAGTCTAGCATGCAGCTGTCAAGCCTGAAAGGTCAAGAACGTGTCAGGGTGTAACCGGTGTCGGACTCACTCCTCACGATGTACCGCTGGAGCTTACAACCGTCAGCGTGACGACGACATGGCCACAAAATGACCGAATTTTCACGCAGCGCTACACCAGGCGTTGGGACATTGAGTCCTTTTGGCGACGGTCGGCCAGACTGCCAGGGTTTCGTGAAAGAATTGTCATCCCTCGGTCATTTTTCGCGCATCCCGGCGCTCGTAAGCTCAGGCAGTAAACTGCCCGGTCCGGACAGCAGCCAGCCTCAATTTCCATGCGGATACTCATTGTCGAAGACGAACCCAAATTGGCGTCGTACCTCCAGAAGGGATTGATGGAGGCAAGCTACACGGTCGATGTCGCTGAAAATGGCAAGGACGGCCTGTTCCTGGCGCTGCACGAGAATTTCGACCTCATAGTGCTCGACGTCATGCTGCCGGAAATGGACGGCTTCGAGGTCCTCAGGCGATTGCGGCTACGGAAGCAGACCCCGGTGCTACTCCTAACCGCCAGAGAGGCCGTTGAGGACAAGGTCGCCGGGCTTGAACTAGGCGCCGACGACTACCTCCCAAAGCCTTTCGCCTACGCTGAATTCCTCGCCCGCATCCGGTCGTTGCTGCGACGTGCTCCGCGCAATGTTCGCGACATCCTGCTCGTCGCTGACCTTGAGGTAGACCTTATCAAGCGGCGGGTACGACGTGGAGACAACCGCATCGATCTGACCGCGCAGGAGTTCGCTCTGCTCCAACTGCTTGCTGAACGTGAGGGCGAAGTACTCACTCGCACTTTCATCACCTCTCAGATTTGGGACATGAACTTCGACAGCGACACGAATGTCGTCGACGCTGCCATCAAGCGCCTGCGCGCCAAAATCGACAACGCTTATGAGAAGAAGCTCATCCATACGATTCGCGGCATGGGCTATGTGCTCGAGGACCGCTCGTGACTAACCGCCGGCCATATTCACTGCTCGGGCGTCTGACGCTTGCGTTCGCAGTGGTCGCAGCGCTTGTCTTTGCGCTGACCGGCGCCTACCTCTATCGGTCTCTCTCTGCGGAACTGCAACGGCGCGACGACATCGAGATCAGTGGCAAACTTTCCCAGTTTCTGCAGATTGCCCGCTCGAGCGGTTCTACGCAGGCAATCCGTGCGAACCCCGCTGTCTTTCACGAGGTGCTACTGTCGCATCCTGGGGTGTACCTGGGCGTCTATGACGGCCAAAACAGTCCGCTTGTCGAACACACAGACAAACCAGGTGTGGCGCTGAAGGCGATCATCACCGACCAGTACCCAAGTCGCACGCCCTATGCCTGCTCCCCCGAAGGGATTGGGCCCTCGCGTTGCACCTTCGCCGAGGAGAGACTCCCGTCCGGGGAAACCGTTCGGGTATCGCTCGTACGATCGGCAACCGATCGGCATTCGCTTCTTGACAGCTACCGCATCGACATCTGGTTTGCAACTGCGGCGGGCGCCCTCCTGGTTGCGGCACTTGGCTACGCGGTTGCACGCCGCGGGCTCCAACCTGTTGAATGCCTCGGCCGACAGACGTCGAGCATCGAGGCACACAACCTGAGCGAGCGACTCGACATAGCGGGCGGCCCGGTTGAGTTGCGGGAACTCGCCCTATCCGTGAACCGCATGCTGGACCGACTCGAGCGGGCATTTGTCCGGCTATCGCAATTTTCGTCTGATCTGGCGCACGACATGCGGACGCCGCTTGCCAATGTCATCAGCTCATCCCAAGTCACGTTATCGCGGCCCAGAACCCGCGAGGAATACGAAACGCTCATCGACTCGAATGTCGAGGAATGCGAGCGTCTGCAGCGGATGATCGAGAACATGTTGTTTCTCGCCCGCACGGATAACGCGCGGCAACATCTCAAGTTCTCCAGCCTTGACGCAGCGAGCGAACTGGGCCGGTTGGCCTCCTATTTTCAAAGCATCGCCGACGACAAAAGCGTCACGATCGTGGTCAAAGGAAACGCCCAAATATCTGCCGACGCCACATTATTTCGACGTGCGATCGGTAATCTCATCTCCAACGCTTTGGACCATGCATCCGCAGGCTCGACTGTCATGCTGGCCTCGTTCCATTCGTCCGGGCACGCGATCGTTGAAGTCACCAATCAAGGACGTCCCATCCCACCCGAGCATATGGACAGGATTTTCGAGCGCTTCTATCGAATCGACACGTCGAGACACGGTTCCTCGAAGAACGCGGGGCTGGGACTTGCCATTGTCAAATCCATCATGGAGCTTCATCGGGGCGCTGCCGGTGTTCGGAGCAGCGAACTTGGCACGACGTTCACATTGCGATTTCCGCAGTCAAGGGCCGCGTAAAGGGGTACCAACCTGCGCTTGTAGAGACGAAATGTGTCGCTTGTCAGGCGAGATTGTAAACGTACTAATGCCTGTGAAGATGATCAATGCCGGGAAAGAGCGCGTGTCAATGTGTGATGGACACGTGCACGTGCGAATGCGCATATTCCAGCCTATCATGCGTGTGCTCATGCCGTTCGCGTCGCCGTACGCGCGAAGCGCCGACGATTGCCAAGCGTTGTTGCCATAGAGGCTGGTCCAGCGCGGAAGCGACACCGCAGCCCAATTCGCGGGACCGTTCAAGGGCGTGGTCAATCGACCGCTTATTCTGATTCTCGTCGCTTCGCTCCGCTTCCAAACCGCTGCGTCGTCGGAGGCGAACCTCGACATGCAGGACAAAAGAAATACCTCAGGGTCGACTGCGTAGAGGACAAGCGCCTCAAACGAGGACGTAGATAAACGTTGTTTGGCGCGCGAACATCGAGCTTTCAGTCACCGCGACGACAATGGCTATTGGGGCGTATCCATGCCGCGACATTCGCGGGTGCTGATCGAAGCGCCAAACAAGCTCTCGACGTCAGATTTTACACTTTAGCGAATCCCGGCCGGTCGACAAGACGACGGTCTTGCCGCAAGAGCGACCGCCGAATCGCCGTGCGAATGGGGACGAAGCAGCGCTCCTGGAATAATACGGCCGCGATAACCGTAAATATAAGGTAAAGCGGATAGGAGGCCATGGATGGCTCAAACGCTTTCGCGCTTGCCGCGCACGCGGAGAAATGTGCGGCGCATCGTAATATGGGTTCATTGACGTCGGTCAACTTCAGCCCTTTGATTGCCACGGCAAATAAAGCGCCATGAATGCCGAAGATCGACAGTGCGGCGTTTCCGAGCCGGGAGACGGTCCGGTGCGCCCATCGTGGTATGTGAGCATCTGCACACAACACCACCAGCGCCAGCTCCGCAGGCATCAACGCGCCATTGTGCAAGACGTAGAGCAAGTACAGCGGTCCAGTCGCAATCAAACGCGACGCTAGCAAGAACGACAGAACGACGAAGGCCGCTGCTACCGGCTTTCGCCAACGACCGCCGAGCATCCACTTCAAATGTCCAGACGCATAAAGACTGTATAGCAAGATGCCACCCAAAAATTCCGGAATGCGTAGGATTGGGTTATGTTCGATCGTGCCGACGGCAACCGGTGTGTACGCCCCCATCAACACGACCGTAAGGGGCGGGACCAAATACAGCAGCCAAATAGCGATGAGTGCGATAGCTCGGCGACGCATGTTTGCGAGCCGTGGGGCCAGTATCGGAAAGCAGAGATAGAAGAACAGCAGACAACCCAGGGACCAGGACGGCGCGTTGATCGAGGAATACCGTGGATCCCATACCTGTAGCATTAAGATATTCAGTAGCCAGTTAAACACTCCCGGGGTGGTACTCAGTTGAACCGCCGACTGAGCCCCCCGGCCCAAAGAAGGCAGGAAAAATAAGTCGAAAGACCGAGTGCTGATCAATAAAACAAGAGTAAATAGAAATAGTCCGATCAAGTGAATGGGGTAGATTTCAGAAAGTCTTTTAACGAGAAAATCGCGCGTGCCGCCGCGCAACGCGCCACCTCGCTCAATATAGACATGCGTGAGAATGAACCCCGAAAGGATGAAGAAGCTGCTCGTAGCAAAGCCACCTAGATCGGTGAGCCAGATGAGTGGCAGGTCGTTGGCTTGCGGGTAGGCATGGATTGTATGGAATACCATGAGGTACACGGCAAGTACGAAGCGCATCGCGTCAAGGCCGACGATCGTTTTTCTCATGGCTCTTCCGTTGAGTAAGTGCGAGTTCCCGGCCATTGTCTGCCCCGCTAGAGCAAAATGACACCGTACGCCCTTTCGAACTACCATGAACTATAGCGTGTGGTGCGCGAACTTAAGGCGGATCGTCCGAAAGCAGCGCCATTTTGGCAAGATTGCTCGTACCCCGTCCGCTGCAGAGCCCTATCCCCCCCCGCTCAATCTGTTGATCCATTACTTTGCGATGCATCGCGAACAACGCTCGAAAAAAATTCGCCTCCACATCGCCACGCGGTGACCTGAGAACGTGGATTAACCGGGCGATCATCGCCGCTCCGGCCATGTCGAACGGTCATTGCACACCTACGGTCGAGCGATATGCGCGTGGCGAGTCCGACAACTTCATCGAACGGCGATCGGTGTTAACTGGCGGCCTTTCTGGAACGTGGTCCCACCTCGCCAAATGTCACGCTCGAGCACAAGGAAATTTTCTGACAATCATTTACTTATGAAAATGCTCCCCATCGAGGACGAGGCCGCCATTGCGGCGAACGTCTACCTCGACAACAAAGCTTTCGATTGCGCGAAGCGGAGGCTCGGCCATATCGAACTCTCTTGCCCCACTCGCCTTTACGAAAGCGGCCCTCACATAGTTGTGCGACGAACGCGCGAAAGCCGACATTCCAGATTGAAGCCGCACGGTCCGCGCCATCGTAACCGAACCATTCGTACTTCCCAGCGTTCGCCTTCCCATGATGGCTGGGGAACAGCGGCGTAGGCATGGTCTAGGGATTCTCCCAGCTCCTGAACGGGCCTCTGGCCGGCGCGCTTGAGCGATGGCCGGCTTGTGGCTGCCGGCCGTGGGCATCATCGCGATGGTGATCGTTCACGGCTTCGGCGCGCGGATTGCGAGCGCGGCCAACATGGGCGTGGGGCTGCTATACCCACACGTGATCGCATCGGTGGCAAGAGCGGCGATAGCCATTTCAACCGGGCCGCAGAACGACAGCGCTTGAGGTGAAGTTCAGCGGACTTGGTGCAGTTGCGCCCCGGGCATCCACACTCAGTGTCCATAGCTCAACTTCAGCACGCAGTTCCCCAGGCGAGGTCGCAATCACGCGCCTCAGCGCAAGGCAACTTCCGCGACGCCTGCGATCGCTAAAAGCACGACGACAGCAAGCGGCGGGATTTTCCATCGAGTGAGCAGGAAGACGCCAATCGCGGCGACCGCAAAGTCGATCTCGGAGTGGGTAGGATTCGTCCACATGGGCGAATATAGAGCAGTTGCCGTCAGGCCCGCTCATGGCGACATCGACATGAAAGCCGCCGCTTTCCAGGTAGTGCTAAACGTTTGCGGCAATGGATGCGTCGTCCTCGATGATGAGCACTTTCGCGAATGATTGCCGGAACATTCCCCTGCGTGTCAGACAGGCCGAGGCGGGATGTCGCCCCTTATCGTCGCTCCGGCCTGCCGGACGCCAGAACTGGCGAGCGGTTAGCGCATGTTGCCTGTGTGACCGAGCGAATAGCGTCCGGGTTGCGGCCAGACGGTCATCCCGTGCGGCTCCATGCCGACCGGAATGGATTTGCCGACACCGGTCCTCGTGTCGATTGCATAGACGACGTCGTCGAACCGGCCGGACAGCCACAACGTTTTGCCGTCCGCGCTGACATTACCCATGTCCGGGCTGCCGCCGCCGGGAATCGGCCACGTTGCGACGACCTTGCGCGTCGCGAAGTCGATCACCGACACGCTGCCCTTGCCATGCCGCGGCCCATGAATGAGATTCGAGCCACGGTTCGCGACGTACAGCTTCGTTCCATCGCGGCTCGGATAGAGTCCATGTGCGCCCACACCGGTCTCGAGGAAGCCGATCTTCGTGAAGCTGTCACCGTCCACGAGGAACACGCCGTCGGCTTTCATGTCCGCAACGTAAAACACCTTGCCGTCCGACGAAATACGGATGTCCTGCGGCATGCCCTTCTTATTCAGATCGAGATAGCCGACGACCTTGCGATTCACGAGATCGATCTTCGCGACCCTCCCGCCGAATTCGCACGTAAACAGCACGTATTTTCCGTCGATCGAGAAGTCGGCGTGGTTGATTCCTTTGCACCCCGGCACGGACAGGCTCGATTTCAGCGCCATCGTGTGCGGGTCGCGAAAGTCGAGACGCTCGTGCGCTTCCGCGACGACAATTGCGTCCTTGCCGTCCGGCGTGAAATACATGTTGTAAGGATCGTCGACCATCACTTCCTTACCGGGCTTACCGGTTTTCGGATTGATCGGCGTCAGGCTGCCGTCGGAACGTCCTTCGGCATTGTTGGTGACCCACAGCGTCTGCAGATCCCAGGACGGAACGATGTGCTGCGGGCTGTAGCCGACGTGAAACTTGTCCGCGACCTTGAACGTGGTCGGGTCGATCACATACACGTCGTTCGAACGCAGATTCGGCACGTAGATGCGCGATAGCGCACCCGCGACTGCCGGGCTCATGTGACCGGCGCCCGCTTCGCCATACAGGTTGCCAGGATTCACGACGGGCGGCATACCCGGCACGGTGGCCACGGCCGATGCGGCAAACACCGCGCCCGCAGGCCAGCAACCGGCCAGCCCGGCGGCAAGCGACGTTGCGATGCGCGACAAACGGCTGGGAATCAATTTCATGGCAGTTTTCGTTATCGAATGAATGGGTGATGAAAGACGACTAACCGGCCGTTTTAGCGGCTGGCGACCTCCGCCCTGATCGCGCCGACGGTGCGCGACACAATCGTATCAACGCCGAGCTGCCCGAGCTCGACGCTTGAGCGGCGCGGATCGCCGCCATAGACGCCATCGGCGGCACGGAGCTTCGGCGCGTCGCGCAAGCGGTCGACGCGCACCATTTGCGGAGCGACCGCCAACAGCAATGACGTATCGGCCAGTCCTGCGTGCGTGCCGATCTCGTCGTCACGCACGCCGCGCTGACGCAGAATCTGCGCGTAGCCGTCGGAACTCGATGCGTAATATTCCGGCGGGACGAACGCGCGCGCGCCCGACCCGGCCCACGTCTTGTTCAGATACGCGACCGCGCGCTTGATGTCGTTCTGGTAGCCACCGTGATCGCCGAGAAAAACGATGTTCGTGAAACCGTGAACCTTAAAACTGTTCGCCGCAGACTCAAGGGTCTTTTCGAACACGTCGTCGGGTACCGTGATCGTGCCGGGGAAACGCATATGCGAGGTGGGCGGAGCATAGCCGCCCTCGGGAACGTAGGCGATCACGGGGGCGACAAGTGCGTTGCCAAGTTGTTCCGCGATGCGCCGCGACAACACCTTGACGCGCGCATTGTGCTTGCCTAGCGCGACGTACGGTCCGCTTTGCTCGATCCCGCCGATGGGTATGATGATCGTGGTCTTGCCAGCGTGGATCTGGTCGCGCAGCTCGGTCCAGGTCAGATCTTCCAGCTGTACTGTCCTGGGTGTCTGCGCCATGGCGGACTGGGTAACCGCACAAACGACCGCGGCGGCGAAAGCGCTTTGAAGGTTGAAACGCATACTGTGCTGAATGCGAAGGTCGGAGGAACACGGCTCAGCAGTCTACGCGAACTTTAGGTTAGTGAACGCGCTTTGCGCCCGAAACTCCCGCGCACACGCTGCGGGTCGTCCCGCGGCTTGCCAATGCCCAAACTCCTGCCTCGCGGTTGGAACATGCCCGGTCAGCCGGAAAAGCCTTGACCTTCCGACCGTTGGAATGTCGAAAATGCAACTGTCCTACCAATGAATGGAGTTGCAGCATGGAACTGCAAGTACCGGATATGACCTGCGGGCACTGCTCTGGCGTGATCGAGAGGGCCGTGCAGAACGTCGACGCACGGGCGAAAGTCGACATCG
Source organism: Paraburkholderia sp. (assembly GCA_004322045.1). GTDB lineage: Bacteria > Pseudomonadota > Gammaproteobacteria > Burkholderiales > Burkholderiaceae > Trinickia. Next base: position 73,322 of record SCRN01000036.1, on the reverse strand, counting down.
ATATAGCAACCCGAACTGTGCGTATTGAATCCACGCGTCCGGCAAATGATTTTGTTTCTGCGATCCGGGAGGCGGGTTACAGCGCATCGGTGCGCGCGTGAAAAACCTGAACCGGCGCAGCGAACCCGGTTTGCCGTGCCAGTGCGTCCCGTCGTCGCAGGCGAAATTACGAGATTCAGCGGTGCTAGCATCTGCCATGACATCCTGACGCTGCAGATGGGTTTCCCTGTTTTCACCGGGGTGCTGCAGCAGGTGCATGACAGTACCCGCACTGCATTTACGATCTGATCGCAATCTGCAACATCCCGACATCGATAGAGATCACCCGGTATATACCGCCCCCATGCTTCGCTGGCGCACATTCCTCCTCGCCCTGCTGCTGTTCCTGAGCCTGCCGATCCGGCCGGGTGTGGCGGCAATTCTGTCCTGCGGCGCCGCGCCCGCCGCGGCGGTAACGGAGGGAATGACTGACGCGTCGCGCGCCACGTTGTTGCACGGTCATGCCGCGCAGGCGCCTGTCGCCGCCCACCCGTGCGATCACGGCAACGGCACGATGCGCCTCATCTACCCCGCCGGTCAATGCAGCATGTGCTCGTCCTGTTTCGCCAGCGCGGTTGCGACCGTGTCCGCTGTTGGGCTACCTGCTGGCGACGTTGCACTCCTTCGCGTTGTCCGCCCCAGGTCCGATCCGGCAACCCGTTTCCTGACCGACGGCATCGATCGTCCCCCATCCAACTTCTTTGCATAAGTCCGCTGGCCGCACACCCGTGCAGCCCCGATACATCCCGGTAGCCCGAAGTGGCTGTCCGGTCAGCTTATGTCGAGGAACTCAAATGCAAGATCTTATCGATACGCCGTCCGCAGCGGCATCAGGCCAATGGGCGATGAATCGCCGTAGATTTCTCAAAGGCGCCTTCGCGGGTGCCGCAGCCCTGGCGCTGCGGCCGGCATGGAGCAAGCCGGCGCGCGCTGCCGACGCCGCCGACGCAACGGGCGCAGCGAGGCAGGTGCAGCTTGCCGTCGTGCGTCGGACCATTGAGGTGAACGGCCGCCCGGCAAGCGTCTACGGCATCCGGCAGCCGGACGGCACACCCGGCATCAGGTTGCGTGAGGGCGACACATTCAACGTCGTCCTGCACAACGAAACAGCCGACCCCACCAACATCCACTGGCACGGTCTCACGCCTCCGTGGCCGGTCGACGGCGTTCCCGACGCACCGCTGCCCCTGATCGCTGCGGGAGCCCAACGCACATTCGACTTTCCGGTAAGCAGTCCGGGGACCTACTGGATGCATGCGCACACGCTGCAGGAACAGCAGCTCCTTGCCGCACCCCTGATTGTTGCCGACGCTGCACAGTCAAATCGGGACGAACAGGAGATCGTGATCCTGCTGCATGACTTCTCGTTTGCGTCTCCCGAGGAGCTGCTGGCGCGACTGACGGCAAAACAGTCGCCTAACGCTGCGCATGCCGACAGCGGATCGCACGCGTCATCGGCGCGCCGCACCAACCACGCCGCGATGTCGATGGACGGGAGCAGCATGTCCGGCATGAACATGGCTGCGGGAAACGGATCGATAGGTGGCTTGCCCATGAGCCCGGCCGCGATGCCGCTGGATCTGAACGACATCGACTATGACGCCTACCTCGCCAACGATCGCACGCTCGATGACCCGGAAGTCGTCCGGGTCGAAAGCGGCGGACAGTTGCGCGTGCGCGTGATCAATGGCGGCACCGCGACTGCCTTCACGCTTGACTTCGGAAATCTCGAAGGGACGCTGGTTGCAGTCGACGGGCAGCCTGTGCAACCCGTCACCGGCCGGCGATTCCCGCTGAGCATGGGGCAGCGTGTCGACGTGCGCATTCAGCTGCCGCGCGGACCCGGTACGTTCCCGATTCTCGCGCTACGAGAAGGCGGCAGGGAGCGCACCGGCATTGTTCTTCAGTCGCCGGGGGCACGTGTGGCGAGGCTTCCCGCCACCGGGAGCATGCCAGGTCCCGTTCTCGACCTGGCGCTCGAATCCCGGCTGCGGGCCGCCAGACCGCTTCCGTCGCGGCGGGCCGGCAAGACGTTCGACATGGCACTGACCGGTGACATGGTCGCCTACCGGTGGGGACTGCGGACGCGCCCCCGTCTGGCTGTCGACCAGGGCGATCGGGTCGAGGTCACGCTGCACAACACGAGCATGATGGCGCATCCGATGCATCTGCACGGACATCACTTTCAGGTCGTCGCGATCGATGGCCGGCGCTTCCCGGGCGCAACGCGCGACACCGTGTTGGTGCCCCCACGGCGCGCCGTGACGATTGCGGTCGACGCAGACAACCCCGGACAGTGGGCATTTCATTGCCATCACCTGTACCACATGGCGACCGGCATGATGACGACCTTCGCATACAAGGTCTGAGAGGCGGGACGCCTCAGGCGTCCCCCGATTCTGCCGCGGTTCGCCATGATCCGCCCGATACCCGTCTCACAGGCTGCCCTGCCCGCGCGCAGGCGTCAGTCTGAACGCAAGGAATCCATCATGGAACGGCTTCAACTCACGCTTGCGAGTCTCATTTTTGCTCTCGCCACCCAGACATCATATGCCTCCAGCAGGCTGGAGGGCGTTGTGTACAGCGCAAACGAAGGCGACAACTCCATCAGTGAAATCGAACTGGGCAGTCCAACCGTACGCACAACAAAGGTGCCCATCGTCCCGCACAACGTTCAAATGACGCCCGATGGCAAGGCGCTGCTCGCGGTCGGCATGCCGGTTTCCTCCCATGCCAGGCATAACATGAACGGCATGGCCTCGATGCCTCCCCCTGCGCAAGGCGACATGCGAGAAGAAGAGCCGCAAGGCAACCTGCTCGTCATCGATCCTCACCACCTGGACCAGATCCTGGCCACGCTTCCCGCTGGCCATCATCCCGCCCATGTCGTTACGGACCTATCGGGCAAACACGCGTACGTCACGAGCTCCGAAGACAATCAGGTCACGGTCGTCGATATCGGCCAGAGGCGCGTGGTGGGCACCGTAACTACCGGCGCCTTCCCCCACGGTCTGAGGCTCAGTCCGGACGGCCGCGAACTCTACGTCGCGAACGTGGCGGATAACAGCGTATCGGTCATCGACACCCGAAGCCTCACGGAAGCCGCCCGAATCCCGGTGGGCCGTGCTCCGGTTCAGGTCGGCTTTACGCCGGACGGAAAACGGGCCTACGTGTCGCTGCGCGACGACAACCAGGTTGCGGTTGTCGATACCGCAACCCGTCGTGTGACCAGTCGCATACCGGTCGGCCGTAGCCCCATTCAGGTCTATGTGGTGCCCGACGGCAGCAAGGTCTATGTTGCCAACCAGGGATCCGGGAGCCAGCCGGACAACACGGTGTCGGTCATCGACGTTGCGAGCGGCCAGCTCATGGATACGGTTGTTACCGGCGCAGGGGCGCACGGAGTCGTCGCAAGCAGTGACAGTGCGTCCGTATTTGTGACGAACACGAGGGACAACACGGTCAGCGCCATTAATACCGGCACCCAGCGCGTGATCGCTACGTATCATGTCGGCAGTAGTCCTAACGGGATAACGTACCGCGCACTGCGCTGATCGGCCGAAGCGATGTTGCACGACGGTGTGGCCCGATGCGACACCTGCACGCAGCGGTTCCACTTCCAGGATCGTCACCGGTGATCTGAAGCCCGCGTTGTGCGGGCTTCAGTTTGCGGCGAGATTGATCCTCGTCAACCGTTGCGCCGAATTCACTTCGCACAATGGAGTTCCCATTGACTGGAGCACGCAACATGAAAATGAGAACCGCCTTGTCCTTGTTCGCGGTGAGCACGGCACTGGCCATGGCCATGGCAGCGAATGTGCGAGCCAACGACGCGCATCACCCGGCGTCCGCAGCACAGCCGGGCGTATCCGCACCGAAGGTTTCCGCCAGCGAGCAATCCGCTGAACGCCTTGAAGACGCGCGCCGCCAGATGCAGAAGATGCTCGCGCAGATGGATGAAATCCGTCAGACAAAGGATCCCGTAGCACGCCAGCGGCTGATGGACGAACACATGCGAACCCTGCAGGACGCGATGCAGTCGATGCACGCGATGGGCGGTCCGATGATGATGGCCATGATGGGACCGCAAGGGATGGGAGGCGCCACCAACCGCGTCCAGAGCGGCAAACGTGGCGCGGGCATGAACCAACGCATGGACATGATGGAAAAACGCATGGACATGATGCAGATGATGATGGAGCAAATGATGCAGCAGCAAAATCCGCCCGCACCGGCTCAATGAGCGTTATGACTGCCTGCCGCGACCGGGCAGCCAGTCAGCAGACCAGCACGCTGCCGTCGATCAGTTCCCGGGTCAGCGTAGGCAGTTCGGCAAGTCCGTGCGCAACGCGCTCCCGTATGCGATGGCGCTGTGCGCCGGACAGGCCATCCGACGCGCAGACGTCGACGGCTGCAAGCTGTGGCTCGTCAATCCGGTTGCCAATTGCCGATAGCAATCGGACCGTTACGCGCGAGGCACTCTCCGCGTCATCGAGAATACGTTGTGCCAGCCGATGCGCAAGCACGTTATAGAGCTTTCCGACGTGAGAGGCCGGATTCTTACCTGCAACTGCTTCGAGTGACATCGGCCGCCCGGGCGTGATCAGTCCGTTGATGCGATTGCCGCGCCCCACTTCGCCGTCATCGCCCTGTTCGGCACTCAGGCCGGTGACTGTCAGATACAGCCCGCTTTCCTTTCGGGCATGCGGGTCATCAAGCGTGTTACAGCGGACAGTGCAAGCTTCGCCGAGATACCGGGAAAGACACATCTCGACAGCGGCCTTCTGCGAAAAATAGCTAGCCGCATCGGCCACGTAGCGATCCACGAAAGCCAGCGCGACCGTGAGACGCATGTGCTCCCCGACGCGATGCCCCATGATCTTGTAATCGAAGCCCAGCGCAGGAAACGCATCGCGCAGCGCATCGGACTTGAGTAATTCTGCCGCTTTCAGGACACGCTGCTCAAGGTCAGACAATGGGGCATAGCCTACGCCAAATGACGTGTCGTTGGCCCGCGGCATGCCCGCCGGGCCGTTGACACGCCGCAGGCAGGGCGCGCCCGGTCGCAGCATCGGAACCACATCGATCAGGCTTTGCTCGAGCTTCAGCGTGCCCGCAAGATGGTCGCTCACAGCTTGCCGGATGACGGACTCGGGTGACCCGGCCACAAGGGTGGTCGCGGGCCCCGAGACAAGCAGCTTCATGCGCTGGGTGACACGGCCGCCGCCAAAGCGGGGCTCGCTTTGTCCGCCAACCAGGAGCGCCTTGTCGAGGTTGAAGTGCTGAACGGCGCTGTAATCGTCGAGGTAGGCACGGCCGAGCGCGCGGGCCGCCGCCTCCACAGCGGTGTCGCACAACGTGTCGGGGTGACCGACACCCTTGTGCTCACACATTTCGACACCCGCGTGGTGATGCGGCGCAGCGCGCTCAACAGTCACGACGATGTTTGCAGTCGATACCATGAGGAAGGTGGCCAGTGGCCTCACGATGACGTGATGGTTTTACTAATCGTGCGCTGCGCCGTCGCCGTGCGCTTGATCCACATCAAGCGTGTCGAACCCACAATTGCTACGGTGAGGCTGTTTTGGTGGTGCAACGTGCCGGATCTCTGCAGGTACCACTCTGCGGTGCCGCGCGGCGCACCTGGGAATGGAGAACGGATCGATGTCTGAAACCGAGGTGAACGTGCCCGTGCGGTCCACCGCACCTTCGAAGCGCAACAAGGCAACGCCTGCGCCACGCAAGCCAGCCGTGGCCCCACGGCCTGAGCCGATGGCTGGAACGGAAACTGAAATCGCCATTCAGGATGTGCTGGACTATCTGCGCGACTTCACGGAACGCGGCGTGCTGTTCTGGGACGCGCTGCGGCGGCGCGCAGACAACATGATCGGTCACGAGCGCGCGGGAAAGCCGCCGCTCCTCGACTTCGACTACGAGCTGCTCCTCGATGCACGCCGTTTCGAACGCCCCGCGAATTACGCCCTGCTGCGCATTACGCGCACCGGCGACGTCTGCTTCGACGCCTGTTTCGATGCGTCGAAGCAGCCCGTCGTCATCGTCGATCCCCGTGCCGGGCACGGACCCGGCATCGGCGGCTTCAAGCGCGACTCCGAAGTGGGCATGGCCATGCACGAAGGCCATACTGTCTACTTCGTCATCTTCTTTCCAGAGCCCTGTCCGGGCCAGACGCTCGCCGACGTGCTGTACGCATTGAGGCGATTTGTCGGAGAAGTCGCACGACTGCACCCCGGCAAGCCACCGGTCCTGTACGGCAACTGCCAAGCGGGCTGGGCGATCACGCTGCTTTCGGCTGACTGCGAAGGGCTTGTCGGCCCTGCGGTACTCAACGGCTCACCGCTTTCCTACTGGGCAGGTGAGTCCGGCGTGAATCCGATGCGCGTTGCCGGCGGGCTGGTCGGCGGCGCATGGCTCACACACCTGCTTGCCGATCTGGATGGCGGCCGATTCGACGGTGCGTGGCTCGCGGCAAACTTCGAAAACCTGAAGCCCGAAGCGGTCTGGGACAAGTACGCAAACCTGTTCACCCACATCGACACCGAGCGCGAGCGCTTTCTTGAATTCGAGCGCTGGTGGAACGGTTTCTACTTCCTGAGCCGGGAGGAAATCCTCGCCATCGTCGAAAATCTGTTCATCGGCAACCGGTTGGAGGAGGGAAAAGTCCGGATTTGCGAAGACTGTGCCGCCGACCTGCGGCGCATCCGCAATCCGCTCGTGATCTTCGCCTCATGGGGCGATAACATCACACCGCCGCAGCAGGCGCTGGGGTGGATTCCGGCGGTCTATCGGAACACTGATGATCTCAAGGCGGCCGGGCAGCGGATCGTCTACCTGACGAATCCTCATGCCGGCCATCTCGGACTCTTCGTATCGGCGAGCGTGGCACGCCTCGAGCACCGGGCGATGCTCGAAAGTCTCGAGGAGATTGAGTCACTTGCACCGGGTCTCTACGAGATGAAGATCGACAATCCCACGGGAAATCCGGATTGCCGTCGACCGCAATATTCCGTGCGTTTCGAGGAACGCCAAGTCCGGGATCTCGACTTCGGCTCGCCTCGCGAAGCGTTCGAGCAGGTGCGCCAGCTCTCCGAGCTGAATGAGAGCGCTTACCGCACGTTCATCAGTCCGCTCGTGCGCACCCTCGCCAATCCGTGGAGTGCCGCGATGCTGGAGTGGATGCATCCGATGCGCACCAGTCGTTACGTGTTCTCGGAAATGTTCAGCCCGTGGATGAACGGTATTGCCCACCTCGCCAGATTGCTGGAAGCGCGCCGCACACCGCTGCGCCCCGACAATCCCTTTCTTGTGCAGGAACGGGCCTTCATCCGGCAGGTTTCTGAAACCATTGTGACGGGGCGCGTGCAACGTGATGCGGCTGAAGAGCAGGCTTTCTCCCTGCTGTTTGGCTCTCTCGCGACACCGGCTCGTGAAACTTCGGTAGCGAAGGAATAGCATCGTGACACAGATACCGCGGTCCCTGCAGCAGCTTGTGAACAAAGCGCGCTCCCTTGCCCCCATCCGCGTTGCGGTAGCGGACGCGGAACAGGACCTGGTCATCGAGACGATGCGTCAAGCGCACGAACAGGGATGGGTTGAACCGCGCCTCGTGGGCGTGTCGCAGGCCATCCAGCAGCTTGCCCGGTCCGCCGGATGGCGGCTGCAGGACGAGTGGATCGTACCTGCCGAGAGCGATGCCCATGCGGCGGCCCAGGCGGTCGAACTGGTGCGTCGTGGTGCGGCCGATGTCGTGATGAAGGGGCGCCTGCATACCGATACGCTGATGCACGCGCTGCTCGACCCTGACCGGGGACTGCGTGTGCCGGGCCTGCGGGTCAGCCATCTGTTCGTGATCGAGGTGCCCTCTCATTCGAAGCTGCTCGGTGTCACCGATGCCGCCATCAACATCACCCCCGATCTGAATGCCAAGGCGCAGATCCTGCAGAATTCGATCGATGTATTCAGGTTGATCGGCATCGACAATCCGAAGGTTGCCGTCCTTTCGGCTGTGGAAACCGTCAACCCGGCTATCGTCTCGACGCTGGACGCAGCGTGCCTCACCCTGATGGCCCGCCGCGGTCAGTTGCATGGCGCGATCGTCGATGGCCCGCTCGCATTCGACAATGCCATCTCGGCAGCCGCGGCCGAGGAAAAGGGAATCGTTTCGGATGTGGCTGGCGACACAGATCTGCTTCTTGTTCCCGACCTCGTGTCCGGCAATATCCTCGTGAAGGATCTTACGTATCTCGCAGGCAGCGTCGCCGCGGGTGTGGTAGCCGGGCTCTCGGTTCCCGTCGTGCTGACCTCGCGTGCCGATTCGCCGGCGGCCCGCCTCGCCTCTCTTGCGCTCTCAGCGCTGATGGTCCACGGAAAGCCGCACCTTCCCGCCGCGTCCGCGCGTCCTGAGGCGCACCCACACTGCGCGCCGACGCCCGAGACCGCCTGCTGTCCTCCCGCTAGGTGAAACTCATGCTGACGAACCCGGCCGCATCCGGCAGTTGGCGCGCAGGACGGATCTATCCGATCCGCGATGCCATGGGCTCCGGCTAGAAATCCCACGAAGAAATCTGCCAGTTTTCGGCAGCCTGCTCCGCCGGAATCCATGGTGGCAGTTCCATACAGAAATAGCTCCCGAGGTCGATGGCAGCGGGTTCGTACATGGACCTCAGTCGACTGAGCTCCACCTGCGAAATGCGTTCTGCCTGCAACGGCGTCTGCGTGCCTGAGACGATGTCGCAAAGGCGGGAAAAATCGGCGGCACACAGACGTTCACCCATGCCAGCTGCGGGCCGAGTGTCGAAGATTGACGCCGTATGTACCAGAGCGTGACGTGCCGCTGCGAACGTAAACCGGGCCTGTCGCTGGAGATCGCCGCCGGCACCGAGCATCGCGAGCGCGCTGACATCGACTACCGTGGTCAATGCCGCCAACCACGATTGATTGGCGTGCTGGGAACGATAGAAAGCCAGCATGGGATATGACAGATGCTCCTGGAGCAAGTCCAGCGCCCATTCTTCCCATTCGGCGAGGCGCTTTTCCAGCTTTGCGGGATCGCCGCCACGCCGCAGCACGAACTGCAAGGCCGTTGGCGGCGTGCCGGCTCGCGCATCCAGCATCAGGATCCGGACTTCGCGCTCGGAGAACGATTGATAGAGCACCGGCAGATAGCCAATGACAAGACCAAGGAAGCTGTACCCAAAGCCCGCTTCGAGAACCATCAGGTAACGGGACGCTGAATTGCCTGGCTCGCCGGCGCCCAAAGTGAAAAAACTCGCCGCGCTGAAGTACACATCACCGGAAAAGCCGCGCGGGATGCCGTCGCGCTGCAGTCCAAGCGCCCACTGGAGCATGGCAAAGGCCACGATTAGGCTAACCGCCCAGAGCCCCAACAGCAGCAACAGGGAAACGGGACCATAGATGCCAAGGTATTTGTGGCGCCGCCAGCCCGACGGGATGAACCAGGCACATGCTACGAAAGGCGGCCAGGTAAGCCGGTAGAACAGTCTTGTGATGGCGGGTAGTTTGCGCGCATGCCGCGCCACGATCACCGTTTGAATGGCGTCCGCGATGGCGATTGCCGCGAGTGCAATGCCGAGTCCCCCGACAATTACGTGCATGAAAAGTCTCCCACGATCCACTGCCCGCACTCCGCCAGCCGACTGACCGGCTTCAGCGCCACTGCGCGATCTCGCGAAGCAGCTATACCCCTGACCACTCCGTCACCGCAGGCGTGGCCAGAACATGGGGACCAGAGCCCCATACGTACGATATTGTGCACAAAACCGTACGAGCATCTGCTTCTCCTCCCCGTACGCCAGCAAGGTATAGGCGACGAGGATGAGAGGAAATAGCGTTACCGAAAATACCGTTGGTCAGTGCATGACGCCGTCCCCAAACAGGGCAATGAACGGGCCCGTGTACCGGGGGGTGTCTGACCATTGCGTACATCCCTTCGGCCGCGAGCCTGTTTTCCCAGTGCGCCAGGTACAGCTCCCGCCAGCCCCGAATGAACGTTCCGACGCTAACAAGGAGCAACGCGTACCCAACGCCGTCCCGTCCGGGAGAGTACGCACGGCGAGCCAGATCGATCTTTCATGCCCGACGGCCTAGCATCGCGGCCGTCTGACGGCCATGCGTCGCCGATGAGGTTTCCACACTGCTCTGCTGGCGCTGCCGATTCTTGATCCACGTCAATCGCCCTCTGCGGGCACGTTCAGTACTGGTCGCTGTCACGTGACGTGAACGGCATTGAGGCATTGATGGGGCATTTCGCGCCGCGCTTGCCTGCGCCCCTCGGCCCCCCGCCCAGACGTTTTCCCAATAGCCCTGGTCGCCCCCGCAACGTCCCGCGGCGCCGTCGCGCTGCCAAGTCGGGAATCGGGGCGCGGCATCGCGACGGCGCCACGAGTCGAAGCGGAGAGGCATGTGGTTGTCTGGACGGGCGAAGCAGCCAGTTCCACGAAGCGTGCGTGTCGAATCGATACAGGCTGGCGACTAGATTCAGGTAGCGGGCGTGAGTGGTGCGATCGCGACGGGTCGTATCCCCGATGCCTTGCTGTGCGTTCGTTCTCGCCGGCTTGGCGCGAAAGGTTAATCCAGATCAAACAGTCGGACCCGCGTTGGCGCCACAGTGGGTGAGGTCACTTGTATGTCCCCCGGCTTCAAAGGGGAATTGACTGAACCGAAAGGAGCGAGCAAAGATGGAAACCACTGATCCGGTCTGCGGCATGCAGATCGATACCGAAAAGGCGGCAGCAACGGAGGTCGTTCTTGAGCGGACCTACCACTTCTGCTCCACGTCGTGCCACGAGAAATTCTTGGCGAACCCCGATCAATACGTGACGCCGCGAGGCTCTTCCCCCGAGCATGCCCGGCGTCACGGATGCTAACGATGCCCTTACAGGGGGCTGGTCAATTTTCAACGCGTTACGCCCCTGACGGTGCCTCTACGGCTCGAGAAATACTTCAGGCTCCCGGCACGGGATTCCACCATCAGGCAAGCTCTGGTCGAAGACCGGGGCCAACGAGCGAAGGACGAGTGAGGACTCCATGAATGAGAAACTCGCAACCGTAACGCCGATTCCAGTCGCCCATCGTGAGAACCTGATGCCCGCAACGGGTCACAAGCTGGAGCACATCGAGCTCTCCATCGGTGGGATGACGTGCCCTCACTGTCCCACTGCAATCGAGAAGGCGCTTGGCGCCCTCGCCGGGGTGCATAGCGCGCAGGTCAATCTCGCCAGTCGTCTCGCCAGCATCCATTTCGATCCCGCGCGGGCCCGGGTCATTGATCTGCTCCAAGCAATCCGTATGGCCGGCTATACCGCTGGGACGGCCAAGGCGCGGATTCCGATCCGGCACATGCACTGCAGCTCCTGCGTGACACGCGTTGAGCTTGCACTCCAGACGACGCCCGGGGTCGTTTCGGCACGCGCCAGCCTGGCGCCGGGTGCCGCGGATGTCGAGTACCTGCCGGAAAAGACATCGTTTGCGGACTTGCGGCAATCGATCGAATCGGCAGGATATCGCGTCGCCGAACCCAAAGCGCCAAAAACGACGGAGGAGGCCGAAGCCAGTCCGGAGGACGCGGTGCAACGCGATGAATACCACACGCTCATGCGCAAGTTCTGGTTCGCCGCTGCGATCTCAATACCGGTCATGGGTCTGAGTTACCCTGAGCTGATTCCAGCGCTGCGCGAGTGGATGCCGGCCGGCGGTGACACCCGGCGTGTCGTATGGGCATTGCTGGGCGTGCTCAGCCTGCCGGTCATGTTCTGGTCCGGCTCCCAGTTCTACAGCGGCATGTGGGACGCACTCAAGCATCGCTCTGCCAACATGCACACGCTGATTGCGATCGGCATCAGTGCGGCCTTTCTCTACTCGATTGTCGCGGTAGCGTGGCCGGGGCTATTTCCGCGCATGTCGCTCGCCGAGGTGTTCTGGGACGTCAGCGACGTGGTAACCGCGCTGGTCGTGCTGGGTCTTGCGCTGGAACTCAAGGCGAAGGGCCGCACCTCGGAAGCGATCAGGAAGCTGATCGGCCTGCAGGCGAAAAATGCGCGGGTAATACGTGACGGGAAGGAAGTCGACCTGCCGGTGGAAGAGGTACTGGTGGGTGATACCGTCATCGTGCGGCCCGGAGAGAAGATTCCCGTTGATGGCGATGTGACGGACGGCGCGAGCGCGGTCGACGAATCGATGATTACCGGGGAATCGATGCCGGTAGAGAAGCGCGTAGGCGACGAAGTCATCGGCGCGACGCTCAACAAGACGGGTAGCTTCCAGTTCCGGGCAACCAAGGTCGGCAAGGATACGGCGCTGGCGAACATTGTGCGCATGGTCAAGGACGCGCAGAGCTCGAAGGCGCCGATCCAGCGCGTCGTGGACGCCGTATCTGGTTACTTCGTCCCGGCAGTGATGATCCTCGCTGTGCTTGCCTTTGTTGTCTGGTACATCGTCGGCCCCGAACCCCGCTTCGTGTATGCGACCATCGTGTTCGTGACGACGCTGATCATCGCCTGCCCGTGTGCACTCGGCCTCGCGACGCCGACGTCGCTGACGGTCGGCATTGGTAAGGGCGCCGAAAACGGCATCCTGATCCGCTCGGGTGACGCGCTGCAAAGCGCACAACGGCTCGACGCCATCGTTCTGGACAAGACCGGAACGATCACGCGGGGCGAACCCGCACTGACTGACGTCCTCGTGGCGGGCGCGCGCAGCGAAAACGACGTCCTCGGGCTGGCCGCGTCGCTCGAGCAGGGATCGGAGCACCCGCTTGGCGAAGCGATCGTCAAGGGAGCGCAGGCAAGAGGCGCCACGCTTGCGCCAACGGATGGCTTTGCAGCGATTCCAGGCCACGGGGTGAGCGGCCGAATCGACGGTCATGAGGTGCTGCTTGGAAACGCGAAGCTCATGCGCGATCGGGGGATTGCGATTCAAGCCCTCGATGCAGCCTGGGAACGGCTCGCTTCCGAAGGGAAAACGCCGATGTACGTGGCAATCGACGCGCAGGCGGCCGGCCTTGTTGCGGTAGCCGACACCGTCAAGCCCGATTCGAAGGCTGCCATCGAGACACTTCGGCATCTCGGTATCGAAGTGGTCATGCTGACGGGCGACAACCGGCGTACCGCAGACGCGATCGCGCGACAGGTGGGCATCGAGCGGGTGCTTTCCGAAGTGCTTCCCGACGACAAGGCGCACGAAGTCCGGAAGCTGCAGCTTGAGGGCAAGAAAGTGGGTATGGTGGGCGACGGCATCAATGACGCACCAGCCCTTGCCCAGGCCGATGTCGGCTTTGCGATCGGCACCGGCACGGATGTGGCAATCGAGGCAAGCGATATCACGCTGATCAAGGGAAGCCTGACCGGCATCGCGACCGCCATCGAGATCAGCCGCGCAACCATGCGCAACGTGCGCCAGAACCTGCTCGGTGCGTTCGGCTACAACGGGCTTGGCTTGCCCGTGGCCATGGGGGTGCTCTATCCCTTCCTCGGCATCCTGCTGTCGCCCATCATCGCTGCCGCCGCGATGGCGTTCAGTTCCGTCACCGTCGTGACTAACGCCAATCGCCTGCGCTTCTTCAAGCCACGGAGGATCGCGCCATGACACCCGATCGCTGGATCGTGCTTCTTCTCGGACTGGCTCTGGTCGCCTTTATTGTCTGGTTCTTCTGGCTGAAACGCTCGAGGGGAACGCAGGCGGCGCAGACAGGCAGCGGCTACCAGGAGGCGATGATTCTCGTCAAAGGCGGCTACACGCCGGACACGATCGTCGTCCAGCATGGCAAGCCAGTGCGGTTGACCTTCCGGCGAGAGGAAACTGCCGGCTGCTCGGACAAGGTCATCTTCGCCGACTTCAACAAGAGTGCAGACCTGCCGACCGGCAAGCTCGTATCGGTGGAATTGATGCCCGAAAAGCCCGGCGAATACGCCTTCGCCTGCCCCATGGGCATGTTCCGCGGACGCCTCGTCGTCGAATAGGCCGATACGACGCAGGAAGGCGAAACCTGATTTCCTCCCGCGAGGTGCATCATGATGTATCACTGGACCGGCATGGCCGGATATGGACTGGCACACTGGATCGTCTACGTTGTGATGGCGGTCGTGCTGCTCTACCCCATCGGGCGCATTCTGATGCGGATTGGCCTGTCGCCATTCTGGTCAATCCTGGCCCTGGTTCCGCTGCTGAACCTGATTGGTCTATGGCTGCTCGCGTTCATCGACTGGCCAACCGGACCCCGGCGCACTGGGTGACTGTGGTTTTAGTGGTGCCACCGCGACGCCCAGCTTCCGCGTCACCGCGTGATCCGCCTACGGAAATGGCAGGCGACCGCAAGCCCAACGGGCGCCGCCGATGCCCTCGAAGGCTCGCAATTCGGCGGACAATTGGGGGGCCGAATCTCGCGGCGAACCCTTGCTGCTTCATGGGTGAGAGCACCTTTCAACCAACAATTGCATCCATTGATCCCGGTCAAGCGACGGGCGTCGCTGGGGCAATAGTGTGATAGCAGCAAACTGACGCGCGTCTAGGCACGAATTACAGCACGTGCGATAGGCAGACAGGAGGCATGCTTGCGGAAACAATAGACCACCGTTGCACAGGACGTTGGCTAACGCATCGCTCATAGAACCATAGAACGCGCGTGAGTTTCGGCAACGACATTCCGTTGGAGGCCGCGATGACCTGGATGTTGAATCATCTCGTGTGGGTTGGACTGGCTGCGATGGGCGTCCTGGTATTTCTCCATCATGAGTTTGATTTGCGGCGCATTGGTCGTGGTCTGTTCGTGCGCCGTCGCAGGAAACATAAGTAAGTCGAGCAAACCGACAATGCACTAGGCACCGACTCCGCAAGCCGTTTCACTGCTTGGTGCTTGCAACGGCGTATGCGGGAGCAAAGTGCCTGCCAGTGAGCACAGCGCTCGAGATTTAGCAGCAAGCCGAGGCGTCGTCACAATGTCTGCTACCCCCGCTGTTATGGTTCTCTCGATCTTCGAGCGCGCTATGGTAAAGGAGAAAACGGGTGACCTCCACGGCCGATTCCAGTCAAGATGACGAACCTGTTGGCCAGCCCGTCTCGGCCCGGTTCCCGCGACTCGTACAGATCCTGCAGGCGATCGCCAGCGCCGGCTGGTCGCATTATGTGGCACGGCTGCGGGTCGGCGGCCAGGCAATCGATACGACATCCGAAGCCGTAGAGGCGGGCAATCATGATGCGGAGCGGTTTCGTGAAATGCTCGAGCGGCTCGGACCTGCGTTCGTCAAGTTCGGCCAGCTTCTTAGCCTCCGGCGCGACCTGCTGCCCGAAACCTGGATCAGCGAGTTGCAAAGGCTCCAGGACAACGTTGGCGGGTTTCCGGGGACGCAGGCCCGCGCGATCATCGAGCGCGAACTGGGCAGCCCCGTTCACGAACTGTTTCCGACATTTGATGAGATGCCGCTTGCGGCCGCATCGATCGGACAGGTTCACTCGGCTTGCCTCCAGGATGGCGCGAGCGTCGTCGTCAAAGTTCAGCGTCCCGGCATCGAGCCCGTCATTCACGCGGACGTCGGCATCATGCGGCTTCTCGCCCGTCAACTGGAAAAGCATATCCCGGAGAGTCGCCGGTTTGGCCCATCAGAACTCGTCGAAGAGTTCGCGAGGCTCATCTCCGATGAGCTGGACTACCAGATTGAAGGGCGCAACGGTGACCGGCTGCGCGAAAACTTCAAGGACGACTCTGGCGTATACGTGCCGCGCATCTACTGGGAGCTCACCACCCGCCGCGTCTTGACGATGGAACGCAGCCTTGGCCACAAGCTCGCACAGCAGCCGCCAGCCGACCCCGCGAAGCGACAACGGCTTGCTGCGACGCTGATGGCGTCGTTCCTGAAACAGGTCTTTGAGCACGGCTTCTTCCACGGTGACCCGCATCCCGGCAACGTGTTCATCCTCGCCGATAGCCGGCTCTGCTTCCACGATTTCGGCATCATGGGAGAGCTGTCGGCGCACGACCAGGAGGCGCTTGCGTAGCTCATTCTGGCGGTCAGCTCGGCCGATGCTTCTTGGCCGGTGGACGCGTACTTCGAAATGGGCGTGGCCGCCGAACAGATTGACCGCGAGGACTTTACCCGCGATGTCTCAGAGGCACTCAACGCGTACTACGAGGTAGCGGGAAAAGGCTACTCGTTCGGCGAAATCGTGCGTCAGTTCGCGCTGCTCAGCCAACGGCACGAGATCCGCTTACCCCGCCCATTCCTGCTGGTCTCGAAGGCGTTCATGCTGGTCGAATCGCAGGCGCTCGCTATTGATCCAGGCTTCAATACGCTCACCTCCCTGCATGACTACGCACCTCGCCTGCTCGGCCGCCGGCTGCTGCAAGGATGGAACCCCGCCAGTCAATTTGCCGGTGGGTTCCGTACGTTGCGCTCGCTGCATCGCATTGCCGCCAGCCTTCCCGATATTCTGAACCGTGCAGTTGACGTACTGGGCAGCGGCAAGGCAACGCTTCACGTCGAACACAACCGGTTGCAGGGGCTGGAGGCGCACCTCGACCGTGCAAGCAACCGGCTCAGCTTGAGTCTGATCATCGCGAGCGTGGTGATCGGATCCTCGATCGTCACAACGCTGCATAGCGGCCCGCATTATGCCGGTCTATCGCTACTGGGACTTGCGGGATTTGTCGTCGCCGGCGCGATGGGGCTCGCGTGGGCCATCGTCATCCTGCGATCGGGCAAATTTTAATCGCTTGCACGGCCTCCTTCACAGTACACAGCCGATGCGCGCACCGGTCAAAGGCCGGCACTTCCCGACCGTGGGGACCGATCGCATGCTCCCGCAATTGCGGAAAAGATCGTCCGGTCGCGGTCACCATGGCAGCAGCAATCGGCCGGATGACCGTTTATACGCGATCGATTAACGACGTCTACCCAATGACGCGCTGCGAGGCCAGCATGTGCCTATCTATTGGCATCGACCCCTAATCATGGAAATGCGATTGTGCCGCAACAAATCGACCGGATTTTCGAACGGTTGTATCGGGACGACGCGTCACGGCTGGAGCGGCCCGACTTGCCGTCTCAAACTTGCTATCGTGGAATCGATCATGGATCTGCATCGCGAAAGCGTCGACGTCATTCGCGGTTAAGGATATGTCATGCGAACTCCGTGTCCAACCAACTCGTCATTCTTGGCCCAAGAGGTGGCAAGATTCAGTGGTGGATGCCGGAGATCGAGGACCAATACCAGCTCGGCTTTTCGTACGACAGGAAACGGTTCATCAAACGACGGCCTGCGGCTCGACCAGGTGAAAATCTACCACTTCGACGGCAGGAACTTCGCGCGTGCCAAACGTGTGCGGCTGCCAACGATGCCCAGTCACGTGATTTTTCCTGCTAACAGCAAAATCGTCTTCGTGACGCTGCAGGTCGCAGGTGATGTAGCGGCGATTGACCTCTCGAGCCCGACCGCGCTGTGGAAGATGCCGATCGGAACAGCGCCCGCTGGCCTTTGGCTCACGCTGGGCGGCAACTTACCTGGTGGCGGGCATGATCGATGCTGAGGCTGCCCTCATCGACTGGTGGGCAAGCAAAATCGTGACGATCATTCATACGGACAAGGGCGCGCATAAACTCCGCTCGCTCGGGACCATCACTTATCGGCTGCCCGGCCGCGACGGCATGGAACCGACGCCCGACGAGAGATACCTGTAGGTGACGTTCGGGTTCACCCGTTACGTCGAGGTCATCGATACGCAAACGCTGAAACTCGTTAACACCATCAACGTCGTGAAATCGCCGCACGGCATTTTTGCTATTACCACGTACTGCTGGTATGGAGGTATTCATGCAGGAGGTTGAGATGCAAATTGTCATTGCCCTCGGTCGCGCGTTCTGGATGACCTTCACGATGTTGTGGCAGATATTCTGGGGATTGAGTCTCGGCTTCCTGTTCTCCGCCGTGATTGAAGTCGCTGTCTCGAAGTCAGAGATGTCTAAGCTTCTACCTGACGCGTCACCTCGCTCACTGACGGTCGCCAGCCTGCTCGGGGCTGCATCCTCCTCCTGCTCCTATGCCGCTGTCGCCATGGCCCGCTCTATCGTGCGCAAGGGGGGCGACTTCACCTCCGCAATTGCATTCCAGTTCGCGGCGACGAACCTCGTGCTCGAACTTGGCATGCTGATGTGGGTGCTGATTGCCTGGCAGTTCGCAGCTGCCGAGTTCGTCGGTGGCCCAATCATGATTTTCGTCCTGGTGTTGCTCTTCCGGTTCGTTCTCAAGGACTCGCTGAAGAACGAAGCTATCGAGCAGGCGAACAAGGGCATCGCCGGCAGCATGGAAGGTCATGCGGCCATGTCGATGGGTGGACGGCACGGCCTCTGGAAGCAACGTCTCTCATCCAAGGATGGGTGGATAGCAATCAGCCACAGTTACGTGATGAACTGGTCGATGCTGAGGCGCGACATAGGCATCGGGCTGCTCATCGCCGGAGCGCTCGGCGCTTGGGTGCCCGATAGCTTCTGGCAGCAATTCTTCCTCGTCAGTCATCCGACGGCCGCGATGATTTGGGGTGCATTTGTCGGCCCCCTGATTGCAGTCGCGTCGTTCACCTGCTCCGTCGGGAACGTGCCGCTCGCTGCAGTGCTGTGGAACGGTGGCATCAGTTTCGGCGGTGTTGCTTCTTTCATCTTTGGCGATCTCATCATCCTTCCCATACTCAACATCTATCGGAAATACTACGGCGGTAGGATGGCGGTGTTGCTTGCCGTGACCTTTTACCTCGCGATGGTCTCCTCGGCACTTGTGGTCGAAGCACTGTTCCAGCTGTTCGGATGGATCCCTCAAGAACGACATACGGCCGTTGTGGACGCAACGATCACCTTCAACTACACGACCGTACTGAACATCGTGTTTGGTGCTGTCTTCGTCGTCTTGACGGTCGTGTTCTTCAGAACAGGCGGCCCAGAAATGATGCGGATGATGGAAGACGGTGAGCACGACCACGGTGAGCCTGCGCATCGTGCATCCCATGTCGATTCAGACCATCAGCCTCATGGCCACTCAGAATAACCTTCCCCAACAGGAGATTGAAAATGAATAGTCTTTCTGTCCTTCGAGTCGTGCTTGTCTGCGCAGGTGCAACATTGACCATCGTCACTCGTCCCGCGAATGCCCAGCAGGATGCATCCATACCCGGAATGAATATGTCCAGTTCGGCAGATAGCGGCTCAAGTCCATCAACACCTCTATTCAAGGAAGCGGATAAGAAGATGATGAATGAGATGAGCGCCCCACCGTTCAGTGGCAACACCGACAAGGACTTCGTCGCCCACATGATTCCCCATCATGAGGGCGCCATCGATATGGCGAAGGTGGAGCTGAAGTACGGTAAGGACCCCGACATGAAGCGACTGGCCAACAGCATCATCAAGGCACAAAATGAAGAAATTGCGTACATGAAGAAGTGGCAGTCTAAACACGCTAGCAAATGATTTTGTAGCTCGATGGACGGCGGATCGTTCGAGCGCGCCGCAGGACTAGCCGTGGTGGCGATGGATGAGCGTGCTCGCCGCAAGGACAAACATAAATCGCTGACCGAGCAAACGAAGCCAGTGACAAGGGAGCGGCCCGAAAGCCGATGCGCACGGACGTTCCTGCCATTTTTCGGCCCGCCGGTGGTCGTCACTCAATCCCCCACATGGACACGGGAATCAGAAGCGGGATGACTTGCGCCTCGATCACGCGCCCCCGCGTATGGCGCGTCGACGACGGTCGGAATGCCGGTCGCGCCAGGAGCCGAGTAGTCCCGCAGCATCACGTCCGCAGATCGGGTAATGCGTGGTTGGACGTCGCAAGCCTGGGCCTGAGTTCAGGATTTAGCTTTTCTTCCTCCTCGACAAACGCGAGATTCTTCGCGTACAGTTCGGCGTCCTGTTCGACCAGCTGAGCTGCTGCGATCATCGGCCAGAATATCTGAACACAGATGCCGACCGGCATTGGATTCCGACGGCCTGCGGCCTCCACGCTAAAGAGCCATGAGGTTCGTTCCGCCTGGGCCGCATCGGCATACCTACTCCGTCTGTTTGCCTGACCTCGTCCGCCGGACGTCGCCGGAACCTTGGGCTTCCAGTGAATCGTCGCTCAGATCGCCGCACCCTGTTGATACCGCCTTCGCAAGAAGATGCGGAACACGCACGCTCGCGACAAGGCCAGCGAGCACAACAATCGCGGTCAGCATGGAGGGCGCGTCGGGTATGGTCGGGATCCCGAACAGTAGCCCGCCGCCTGCCGATCCGGCTGCTTGGCCGAGACTTGCAGCCGAAGTCTGCCATCCGAGCGCGGCACCCTGCCGCTCACCCGCAGCGAGCGAGATCCAGTACGTCGCAATTGGCGAAACGATTCCGGCGCTGCCCGCCACCACCGCGACCGCACCTGCCGTGGTCAGGCGGCCCGTAGCAAGCGGCACGGCTGCAAGCCCGGCCGCAAGGACAAGCAACGCGGGTGTCAAAAACCAGCGGGTCAGTTCGGGTTTCACCAGTGGGGAAAATACAGCGGATTGAACCGCCAGCATGACAAGACTGCATTCCGTGAACATGAATCCAATCTCCCCGATGCTCAGACCCAGCTTCTGCGTGCCGCGCAGTGACAGCCCGACCTCGAATTCCCCAACAGCTGCGGCCGTCACGAATGAAATTGCAAGAAGACGCGGCAGCGCGGTGCGCCCCTCCGGCTGACTCCCTGCGTCAGGCCGGTCTGACCGGTCCTCGCGTGTTCCCGGCACCAGGGCCCAGACGCTCAGCGCGACCGAAAAGGCAAGCGCGGATGCCATGACAAAAGGTGGCCAGCATGCCAGTGGCTCGCCGATCCGTGGTGTGTCGGCGTGCGCAAGATGCATTGTCAGGCTGCCCAGCATCGGCCCGACCAGAAACCCGCTCGCGCCTGCAATGTTGAGCAGCGCGAAACGGCGGGCGCGCCATTCTTTCGACGGGGCGTACTCGCCAACGAAGGCATAGACCGCAGGGGCGATCGACGAGGCAAACAGCCCACCGAGCGCGCGTTCGAGGTACAGAAACGGAAGGCTGTTTACGGCTGCAAACAGCGCGAGTGTCGCGGCGAAGCCGGTCAAACCCACAAGCATCGCAAGACGTTGTCCATGCCGGTCGGCAAAGCGCCCCCACAGCGGCGCAAACAGGAATAGCGACAACGTATAGGTCCCGGTGAGCAGACCGGTGTGCCGCGACAACGTTGCGGGATCCGCCGTTGCCACAATCCGTGCAAGTACTCGCGGCAGAATCGGCAACAGAAAGCCATACCCCACGGCAATCGAGAACATGGCGAGCAGCAGGGGGCAAAATACCTGCCATTGCAGTGTCCGCACGGCGGGCCTTACGGTCATGAGCGGTCGCCTCCGCGCCGTCTCGATGCCGCGATCAGAAGATGGTCCGCCGTTTCGGCTCTGCTGCCTGCTCAAGGCCCGTTCTCCCCAGTCACGCTACCAGCGCTGGCGCGAGGCGAACCGCTGCGCCCCGTGCCATGCGCACACTTGTGCTGCCGTCGTACAGTCAGTCACCGCGCCGGCGATCTACTCCGACCGGTATTCGAACTGGCCCGAGACTATTCCGGGCCGGTCCGGCCGGCGCACCTCGAGCTTGACACGATAGGGGCCGGTGCCACCCAGATCAAGGTACGCTCCATAGCTGATCATGTCCCCGGTGCGCATCGGCTCGAGCTTGCGGCGCGTTTCGCTCAAGCCAATCTCCTGGACCGCTGCGGTCACCCTGGCGTCCGAAATGCGCTTCTGTGTCACATGATCGAAAAGCGCGACAACGAGGTGATACGTGTACCTGTTGCCTCGCACTCCGCCGTGCATCGATGCCTCTGGGTGAGACGCGGGGTGAGCACCCAGCGCTGCCGATGGGGTAAGACCGTAGTACACATCGGTATCGCCGATCAACAGGTGCTGGCCGGCATCGCCCTGACCAGCGGCAACTGCGGTTGCCAGCAAGGCAATCAGGAAGATGAGCGCTTTCATCGGATTGCCCCCTTTGCCCCGGTCATCCAGCGGTCGCACCGCTGCCGGCTTCGACAACGTCAGTCGTGCCGAACGGAGGTGCTGTTACGACGGCCCCTTTGCCGCCCAGCCTCTCCGCGAGCGCCTGCAGATCGTCGCCAGACAGGGTCTCTTTCGAGAGCAGATCCTGTGCCGCCTCACTAAGCAGTTCACGGTTCCCCTGCAGGACAGACGAGGCCCGCTGGAATGCAGTGTCGATCAGCTCGCGCACGGCTATGTCAATGGCCGTTGCCGTCTGTTCGCCATACTGGCGCAGTCGCCATTCCGAGCCGGTTGACATGCCGAGCGCTGAACTGGTCTCCGGCTCGTACGCGACCTGCCCAAGCTTGGGATCCATGCCGAAACGCACCACCATGCTGCGCGCGATGCCTGTCGCTTTGGCGAGATCGTCGGCCGCCCCCGTTGATACTTCCTCGAAAACCAGCCGTTCCGCCGCCCGTCCGCCAAGCAGCACGGTCATGCGGTTCATCAGTTCGACCCGGTCCATTAGGAAGCGATCCTCGATCGGGCGCTGCATCGTGTAGCCAAGGGCGGCAATGCCCCGCGGGATGATCGATATTTTCTGGACCGGGTCAACGCCGGGCAGTGCCATCGCGACCAGCGCGTGTCCCATTTCGTGGTGCGCCACCACCTCGCGTTCGTGAGGGTTCAGCAACCGATTACGTTTCTCGAGGCCGGCCACGATCCGCTCGATGGCCTGCGTGAAGTCCTCCAGTGAAACGCTGTTGGCGTTGCGGCGGGTAGCCAGGATCGCCGCCTCGTTGACCAAGTTGGCCAGATCGGCGCCTGAGAAACCGGGCGTAAGCGCGGCGATTTCTGCGACGGACACGCCGGACGCGAGCTTGATCTTCTTCAGGTGGACTTCCAGAACTTCTGCACGGCCCTTCTTGTCCGGCCGGTCGACAAGCACCTGCCGGTCAAACCGGCCTGCCCGCAGCAGTGCGGGGTCGAGAATTTCGGGCCGGTTGGTCGCCGCTAGCAGCACGACGCCGATGGACGGATCGAATCCGTCGAGTTCGGCCAGTAACTGGTTGAGCGTCTGTTCCTTCTCGTCGTGACCACCACCGCCCGGAAACATGGTCCCGCGCGCTCGGCCGAGAGAGTCCAGTTCGTCGATAAACACGATAGCAGGCGCATGTTTGCGTGCCTGCTCGAACAGATCACGTACGCGTGCGGCTCCGACACCAACGAACATCTCGACAAACTCGGAGCCGGAAATCGAGAAGAACGCCACTCCCGCCTCGCCCGCGACGGCCCGCGCCAGCAACGTTTTTCCAGTGCCCGGCGGGCCAACCAGCAGCACGCCTTTCGGGACACGCGCACCCAGCCGGCCGTAGCTGCGGGGATCCTTGAGAAACGATACGACCTCCCTGAGCTCTTCCTTTGCCTCATCCACACCGGCGACGTCTGCGAAGGTAACTCTGGTGTCCTTCTCAACGTAGATCTTCGCCCTGCTCTTGCCGATCGACATCATGCCGTCAGCGCCCTGTCCCATCGACATCGGACGGATCAGGAACATCCAGACGAGCACAAAGCCAATCGTGGGCATCAACCAGCCGAGTATGGTCGGCCAGATACCCGGCTCCGGTTCGCCGGAGAACGTCAGCTTCTCGCTGGATAACGACTGTGCAAGCGCGGGATCGACCCGCAGCGTCGAAAAGTGTTGCGGTGTGCCCTTGGGCGCGTCCTTGAAGGTCCCCGTGATCCGGATAGGGCCAACAACGAGGTCTGTCACCTTGCCCTGGCTCGCGAGCTGCTGGAACTCGCTGTATGGGATCGTCCGTATGTGATCGGGTTGAGATATCAGGCTCTGGATTACCAGGACCCCGATCATTGCGGCGAGAACGTAGATGAGATTGATTTGGTGTTCGCGTTTGAATTCCATGATCCGGCTCCTCTTCAATTCCGCCTGGCCGGACCATGTGTGGGGCCATCGTGATGCGCGCCGAACCGGGGGATGAAAGCCGGCACCTCGTCCATATAGCGGCGGTAAGCGTCACCAAACTCGGCGATGGATTCCCGTTCTTCAGCTCGCGCGAGCCGCGTGTACATGAAGACGAGCACGGGAAACATGGCGAGCGTGAGCAGCGTCGGCCATTGCAGCAGGAAGCCAAACATGACGAGCACGAAACCGACATACTGCGGGTGGCGCATCCAGGCATAGGTACCGGTCGTGGCGACGACATGACTGCGTTGTGCACGATACAGCACCTGCCAGCCGGCTGAAATGAGCCAGAAGCCGCCACCGATGAATGCAAAGCTCAGCAGGTGAAACGGACCAAAGTGCGGGTTGGCTCGCCAGCCGAACAGTTCTTCGAGCAGGTGCCCCGCGTCGTGCGAGAACCAGTCGACGTGCGGATAGCGCGTCTGCAACCAGCCCGACAGCAGGTAAATCGTCAGCGGAAACCCATACATCTCGGTAAACAACGCTACGATGAAGGCTGAGAACGCGCCGAGCGAGCGCCAGTCCCGTTTGGTCTTCGGCTTGAAGAAGGTAAAGGCAAAGAAGATGAAAAAGGCCGAGTTGACGATAACCAGCAACCACAGGCCGTAGGCGGGAGTATTGTCGTGCATGTGGGGCTCCAGGGGCGAACACTGTCAGTGATGATGGGTACCGGTATCCCGGTTCTGATCCGCTTGGTTCTGCTCCGCTTCGTCCCTGTTCGTAGTCTCGCCGGAATCTCCATGCTCGTGCCCGTGATGCATGAACAGGTGCATCAGGGGACACGAAAGGATAAGCAGAAAGGGTAACCAGCCCAGGAGATGCGCGCGATGTTCCGTCACCAAATAAAAGCCGCCGATTGCGATGAACGCGATCAGCACGATGTTCGCACGCGACAGCCCGAAGCCACCCGCCTTATGATCGTGGTTTCCTGATTCCATTCGGGTCTCCCCAGGTTGCTGCGGGACGCCAGTCCCTCCGGTTTCGTCTATCGCAGGTTACGCGCAGTCGAAACGTCACTGTTGACCCATATCAAGCACCGTGGATCCGGGGCCGTAGCGCACACAGTCGGCCCGAACCGCCACGTGATGCGCTACCCACAGATTGCTGTCGCGATCGAAGGAGAACGAAACGGAGGCCAGATGGGAACGCTGTGCCATGCAGCCCTTCGTGACCATTACGGATACTGCTGGGGCTGGGGGCGGCTACATGCGGCGGGTTAGAGAATCACTGGTGCGTCAGGCAGTTCGTCGCGGCTCGGTCCGATTGCCGGATAGTGGATCGTCAGGTGTTGGGCCACTGCCTGAATTCCTTTCACCGCGCCGTCGCGATAGGCGCCTTGACGAAACGCGGTCTCCATCGCGGCGCAGATTGCCTGCCACCCGGTTTCCCCGACCTTCTCGTGGACGCCCCGGTCCGCGACGATTTCAACAGCGCGGTCGGCAAGCAGCACGTAGATCAGCACGCCGTTGTTATGCCCGGTATCCCAGACACGCAATTGCGAGAACACTTCGATCGCGCGTTCCCGCGCGGACTGCCCGCGCAAGAGCGCCGCGCTGTGCAGCGCACCTTCGACTGCAAAGCAGACTGCGCCGGCGTGCCCGGCTTCGCAGGCCTTGATCGCCTGCCCGATTGCAGCGCGGGCACCTGGCGAAAACGCTCGCCTGACCATCCAATGGGTCGTAAGCAGGTGCCTGATGATTCGCCTGATGCCCATGCTCACCACCTGCCCGATGCGCCGCCGCCGCCGAAGCTGCCGCCGCCACCGCCAAACCCTCCGCGCCCTCCTCTGCCGAAGCCGCCGCGATGGTGCCCGATACCATACGTCCCGACGTATGCGCCCATGCCAGTGCCGAAGAGCGTGAACAGGAAAGCGATCAAGCCAGCAGCCGCAACTGCGGCGATCCCGGTGGCCAGCAGCCATGCAATCAGGGCCGCTCCGCCACCCGCGATCACTGCACCGGGCAATCTACCGAAGGCAGAGCGCAGGACACCCGCAAGCGCGACTGCGAGCATGAAAATCACCGGGGCGAGCTTCCAGACGTCCGGAGAGCCACCGCGCGTGCGGGTCTGCGGGGGCGGCAATGGTTCACCGTCGGCAACCCGAATCATCTGGTCGACGCCCGCTGCAATGCCGCCATAGAAATCGTTCTCACGGAATCGTGGAATTATGGTTTCGCGAATGATCCGGTTGCTGATGGCGTCATTGAGCGCTCCTTCCAGCCCGTAACCGACCTCGATCCGCAACGTCCGATCGTTCTTCGCCACAATGAGCAACGCCCCGTCATCGACCTGTCTACGACCGAGCTTCCATTGCTCGACGACACGCAGCGAGTATTGCTCGATCGTTTCCGGCTCGGTGGTCGGCACGATCAGCACTGCGATCTGGGTGCCCTTTCTGGCTTCGAATGCTTCCAGTGTTTGGCCGATTGATTCAATCTGGTCAGGCGTGAGTGTGGCTGTCTGGTCCGTTACGCGGGCCGTCAGCGTCGGTACTGCGACCTCTCCGGCCGCACCTGCCGACCCGAGCAACGCGAGTGTGACGATCAGCGCGAACAAGCGCCCGAAAACTTTCAATTTGTGCTCCGCCCCGCAGACGCTCCCGCTTGGCCGGGCGTCGGACCAAAGTCGACGCGAGGTGGCCGAGCAATTTCCGCCTCGTTTGCGACCGAAAAGTTGGGTTTTTCCCTATACCCAAGTGCTTGGGCGGTGAGATTGGAAGGAAATGATCGTATTGTCGTGTTGTACTCCTGCACCGCCTTGATGTACCGGTTTCGCGCTACCGCGATACGATTTTCGGTACCCTCCAGCTGGGCCTGCAGGTCGCGAAAGTTCGCATCGGACTTCAGTTGCGGATAGCTTTCAGAAACCACCAGCAGCCTTGAAAGCGAAGCACCCAGCTGGCGCTGCGCCGCCTGAAACTTTGCGAACTCCTCGGGATTGTTCAGCGTCTCCGGCGTCACCTGAATCGAGCCGACACGCGAGCGGGCTTCGGTCACCTGCTGGAAGACCTGACGCTCCTGACTCGCGTAGCCCTTCACCGTATTGACCAGGTTCGGCACCAGATCCGCGCGGCGCTGGTACTGGTTGACAACTTCCGACCAGCTCGCCTTGATCTGTTCGTCCTGGGACTGCAACCTGTTATAGCCGCAGCCGGCGAGACTCAGGAGCAATAGCACAACGACGAAACGCCAGATAGTCTTCATTCTGTTTCTCGAGAGTTGGTCGTCCAGGGAGTGTTCCTGGCCTGCGCGTTATCGCCATCGACGGGACGCCGTGTGCCGCAACCATTACGAACAATGTTCACGAATAATGTGATTCGATCATGAAGGGTTCCGTGGCTCAGCATTTGACCCAACTCAAACACCGCGCGGATGACCGGTACGGGTGGAATATCGGGTCCCCTTTGGCTGTTGATGCATCGCTGCCTCCCCGCACTTGATTTCGATCAACGTGCGCATTCAGCGCTTCGCTAACGTGGTCTCTGATGCCCGTCCGGTTGTCAGTCCACCCGTCGATCATATAAAGGCGACATAGCGACTAGAGCGTACCGGGGGCGAACTCTGGGGAGTAGTGTCATGCAATGGTTTTCGCAAAACTGGTGGTGGATACTGCTGGCGGTTGGGGTCCTCTTTTTCTTGCGTCGTCGCGCTGCAGGCGGTGGAATGGGCGGCGGGATGGGGTGTGGCATGGGCGGCCGTCACTCGTCGCCCGAGGAACGCCACGTTCATGAAGACGGGCCGGAACGCGATCCGGTGAACGGACATCCCGTTGACCGTGCTCATGCCCTGAGCACGATCTTCGATGGGAGAACTTACTACTTCGAAACGGAAGAATCCCGTTCGGAGTTCAATAGTGATCCGCAGCGCTTCGCAGCTACCCATATTCATCACCGTCACGGGGGCTGTTAGCCCCCTATACCTTGCGGGATGTCCGCTTCTGCACGAACGAGGCTTCGCCGGACTGGAAGCAAAAGACGCGGATCGCGCCTTCAGACGGCGTGGCCACCCGCACTGCTGTGGTAACAGCGATAGCGCGACCAAGCACCGCGTTCGCCCCTTGATGTCGCCGCGCGAAAAGGCCGTCGGCCCGTCGCACGGAGCATAGAAAAGCAAATCGCGCTACGAGCGCAGAGCCGCCTTTTGTGCATTTTTCTTGGCAAGAAGGTGCTGCGCTTGGATGTCGCCCCGACGTGCTTCCTGGGCCGTTTGTACGGAAGTCTCCGTTGCCTCGATGAGTGCAGCGCGCGCTGCGCTGCTGATGGAAACCGAATACGATGCGGCCGGTTTGGCCGTTTGCGCAGACGATGAAGTGGGGTTCGACGATGTAGCTTGCGTGGTGCTCGTTTGGGCGGCGCCCTGAGGGTGTTGCGCCTGCGCACCCGCGGCAACTGTACCGAGGCCGGCCGGCTGAGCGGAGATTGCGGATATAGCCATGATGTACTCCAAGTAGGTTTTGCCAGTTCTTGGCATCTATCTTATCGGCGTGCCATCGGAGGGCTTTAACAAGATAATTTTTGTAACGTGCGTCGCCCTTAAGCTAGCCATAAGGAAACGTGCGAGTTCTTGCTTCGGTCGGTGGAATTGGCCAACGCTCGAACACCGCGCGCCGGAGCTACAGCGTAGCGCCGATAGCCTGCTCGGGGTCCTTGATTTGTCGAGAAATCCCCGCGTCCAATGATTGCACGCAGTGCCACAGGCGCAAAAGCGCGATCAGCGGGTTTGCCTCACTTGCGTCCAGGCCGAGGCGCAGACGTCCGAAATCGTTCGCCAACGCTACTCGTACGCTTTGCATAAGCGGCGACTCGGCTCTTCGCTCTCGCGCATAAGGCTTCCTTAAGCGGTGCGACCGTAAGCTCACGGCTTATTCGGCGTGCCGTGCGTGCGGGGCTCTCGCCGAGTAAACCCTGTCCATTCGCGGACGGTACGCGTAGCCGTACCGCCCGCATCGTCTCCATCGTGGTTTAGCAAGCGCGCCGAAACGCCGGCGTGTGATGACATGTCGAGAAAAATCTTGCTCGTATCGGGCGCGCTGACCGCCGCCCTGGCGCTTGGCGGATGCGCAACGTATCGCGCCCTTCCGTTAGCCGACCACGCACAACTGGCTGACCGCGTCGGCAACCTGAAGCACACGTTGCCCGCGCCGACGCCCCGGGCGAATCCCGTGCGTATCGATGTCGACCAGCCGCTGAGCGTCGATCAAATCGGGCTGCTGGCCATACTGAACGATCCCCAGCTCCGAACGGAACGCGGCGAGTCCGACTTGGCCAAGGCCGATCTGACCCAGAGCGCCATGCTGCCGAATCCTTCCGTCAGCCTAAGCTACGCCGCATTGCTAGGGGGCCCCGGCACTACCGGCGCGTTTACCGCTTCGCTGGCTCAAAACGTTGCGTCGCTGGTTACGTATCGAAGCCGTGTCTCGGCCGCGAAGGCGCACGTTTCCGAAGTTAACGCGCAATTGCTTTGGAACGAGTGGCAAGTTGCTCAAAAGGCGCGTCTTTTGGCCGTCGATCTTTATTGGGGCGAGCGCTCCATTGCGCTCAGCGCAGCCGAACTTGCTTCGTTGTCGCGCGAAGAAGCGGATATTCGCCGCGCCGTCGACGCGGGCTCCATGAGCCTATCGGAACTGGGGCCGTTGCAAGCGTCGAAAGCATCCGCGGAGCATACGCTCGCGACGATGCAGCTCGATCAGCTCAAGAATTGGCAGGACCTGGACGCGCTGCTCGGATTGAAGCCCGGCGTGACGTTCGCTATCGCGCAGCCCGTGGTGCCCAGCGTGCCGGACAATCTGAAGGCGCTGATCGCGAGCGTGCCGGCTCGGCGTCCGGACCTCGTCGCCCTGCAGCTCGGTTATCGCTCGGCCGATGAGAACGTGCGCGCGGCGATTCTTGGCCAATTCCCCGCCTTCGTCCTCGGCGGAGCCTGGAACGCCGATACGTCGGATGTCAGGTCGGCCGGGCCCACCGCGACTTTCGATCTGCCGATATTCGACCGCAACCAAGGGCAAGTCGCCAAGACGCGCGCGACGCGGCGATTGCTTCACGAGCAGTACCAGAGCCGCCTGGACGATAGCGTATCGACCGTCCTCTCGCTCCAAGCGCGCAGTGTGCGTGTTGCCCAGTATCTCGCCCAGGCCAAAGGAAGCGCGGCGACGGCCGAATCGCAGGCCGACGCGGCCAAAGCTGCCTACGAACAAAACAATGTCGATCAACGTACGTTGACGGACTACGAAACGACTGCGCTGCAGCGTCGTCTCGACGTCATCGATCTTGAACGCGGCTTGGCTCAGGCTCGCATCGCATTGGCATTGGAACTTGGCTTGGGGCTTCCCCAAACCCGCATGGCTCCGCTCGATTCCTCGAGGTAAATCATGAAGAAGCAATGGATGTTCGGGGCGATGGCGATCGCCCTTTGGTCGAGCTATGCCTGCGCGCAGCCCGATGCCGGCGAGCCGAGCGTGCTCGTCACGCAGGTCGCCCTTCGGCAAGGCAGCTTGCCGAGCACGGTCCAAGCCTACGGCTTCGTCCAACCGTCGAAGGCGGCGAGCCGGACGGTGATGGCGACGGCGTCGGCGATGGTGCAGGCCGTCTATGTCAGAGAAGGCGAGGAGATTGCCGCGGGCGCGCCCATGTTGAGGCTCGCGCCGGCACCGCAAACGGCAGCCGCCTTCGCGCAAGCCCAATCGGCGCTGCGCGTGGCCCGGCAACTGGCCGCGCGCACCCAGCAGATGTTCGCGCAGCACCTCGCCACCGCCCAGCAGTTGGCCGATGCGCAAAAGAGCGAGGCTGACGCTACGGCGAATCTGGCGGCGCTCAAGGCGCAGGGCGCAGGCGGCGCGCAAGTGTTGCGTGCCCCGTTTCGGGCCGTCGTAATGCATCTGTCGGCATCACCGGGGATGCTGGCGGCCGAGGGCGCGTCGCTGCTGGAACTCGCGAGTCCCGAGAAAACGATCCTCAAAGTCGGCGTCGCGCCGGCCCAAGCCATGTTGGTCAGCGCGGGCAATACCGCTCGCGTGACCGCCGTCGGAGAAGCGCAGAGCTGGAGCGGCACGGTCGTGCAACGCGGCTCGATGATCGATCCGAGTACCGGCCTCGTCCCGGTCGAGATCGCTTTGCCGCCCGGCCGCTTTCTCCCTGGCGAAGCCGCTGGCGCCGCCATCACCGTGGGCGAAACGCAAGGCTACGTCGTGCCGCACGCGGCGATTCTCGTGGACGATCACGGCGAACCGTATGTCGTGCAGTCCAAGAACATGAAAGCCCGCAAGGTCAAGGTGAACGTGGTGGGCATGCAGGCGGACAAGGACGTGATCCGCGGCTCGGGTCTGAATCCTGGCGAGCCTCTTGTGCTGTCGGGCAACTATCAACTCGACGACGGCATGCGCATGCGCGTCGCGACGCAGGACGGGAAGGGGGAACAATGACCTTCGCCGGATGGCTCCATCGCTATCGCCTTCCCGTATTGGCGGTGGCGTTCGTCTTGACGCTGGCCGGCATCTATGCCGCGATCAGCCTGCCCGTGGGCTTGTTTCCGCTCACCAGCTTTCCGCGTATTCGGATCGAGGTGGACGCCGGCAGTATGCCGGCCAAGCAAATGCTGGTCGATGTAACCGAGCCGCTCGAAGCCGCGGCGCGTGCGGTGCCGGGCGCCGTGGACGTCTCGTCGACGACATCGCGCGGCTCGGCCGAAATCTTCGTGGATTTCCCCTGGGGTTCGGATATGACGCGGGCGCTGCTGAGCGTCGATGCGGCGTTCGCTCAAAAGATGACGGACCTCCCGCAAGGTGTCACCTATAGCGCGCTTCAGATGAGCCCGAACGTCATCATGCCGTTCGTTTCGTATGCGCTGCAATCGGACAAGACGCCGCTTTCCGATTTGCGGCAGATGGCGCGCTATCAGATTCTGCCGATGTTGACGGGCATTCCCGGCATCCGGCGTGTCGGCGTGCTCGGTGGCGAAACGCCCGAAGTCGAGGTGTCCATTGCACCGGAGACTCTGCAAGCCTACGGGCTCACGATTGCGGATGTCGCGCAAGCGCTGTCGGCCACGAATACGGTGGCGGCCGTGGGACGGCTCGAAGACAATGACCTGCTCTATTTAACCGTCGACAACAACGCGTTCACCTCGCTCGACTCGGTGCGCCAGGCGACCGTCCGCACCGGGAAAGGGGGTGTCGTTGCGCTCTCGCAGATCGCCCGGATCAAGATGGGTTCGGCGCCGCAGTGGCTCCTCGTGAACAACAATGGGCATTCGGCGGTCACGTTCGACGTCTATCAGCAAGACCGCGCCGATTCGCTGAGTTTGGCCAAGCTCGTGAATCAGCGGCTCGACGCCTTCATGAAGACGCAACCCAGTGCGATTCATTTGTACAAGTGGTACGACCAGACTCAGCTGGTTCGATCGTCGATCGCCGCATTGGAAGAGGCGATCGCGATCGGGCTCGTGTTTGCCGCGGGGGTATTGTTTGCCTTCTTGCGCAACTGGCGCGTGACTGCGGTTGCCATGATCGTCGTGCCGATGTCGGTGCTGTGCAGCGTTCTGATTCTCTCGCTGCTCGGCATGACACTGAACATCATGACGTTGGGCGGCATTGCCGCCGCGATCGGTCTGCTGATCGACGACGTCATCGTCATGATCGAACACATCGCGCGGCGCGCCGGGCACCCCGATCAGGAAGACCCGAATGCGGGCGTGCTGCATGCCGCTCGGGAGTTTTTGTCGCCCCTGTTCGGCTCGACGCTCGCCACCACGATCATCTTCGTGCCCTTGGCATTTTTATCGGGGGTGACCGGGGCCTTCTTTAAGTTTCTGTCGCTGACGATGGCCTCGTCGCTGATCATTTCGTTCCTTTTGACCGCCTTCGCCGCACCGTTACTCGCGAGAGCGATGATCGATTTTTCGGCGTGGACCGATCCGGGCCACGGAAAGGATACGTGGATGCGGCGTACCCATGCGCGTTGGCTCGATGCGATGTTCCGGGCGCCGTGGCTGATCTTGCCAGGTCTCGTCGTGCTGGCCGGTGCCGGCTACTTTGCCTACCACCACGTAGGTACGGGCTTTCTACCTCGCATGGACGAGGGCGGCTTCGTCCTCGATTACGAAACCGCACCGGGTACGTCCCTTGGCGAGACGAACCGCGAGTTGCAGCAGGTCGAGGCGATTCTCAAGCACAATCCTTACGTCGACACCTATTCGCGTCGCACCGGTGCCGGCCTCGGTGGCGACCTGACCGAGACCTACCAGGGCGACTTCTTCGTTCACCTCGTGGATGCCTCGAAGCGGCCGAACATCTGGAAGGTGATGGACGGCATATCGAGCCAGGTGACGCAGCACGTTCCCGGGATCGACTTCGATACGCACCAGTTGATGAGCGACATGATCGGCGACATGGTAGGCCGTCGCCAACCCGTGGTGATTCAACTGAGCGCGAAAAACCCCGACGTTCTCGGCGACGTCGCGACGAAGGTGGCGGACGCCATCTCCAAGGTGCCAGGCGTCGAGCCCGCGTCCGTCAACAATGGCGTGGTGCCCGCCGGCGACGCACTCGAAATTCACGTCGATCCGGCCGCCGCGGCGCTCAAGGGCATGACGCCGGCCGATGTGAAAGAGCAGGTCTATCACTACCTGCATGGCGCCGTGGTGACGCGTTATCTCGGCACCGTTCAAGACGTCGGTGTTCGGCTTTGGCTCAGTGCGCCGCATGACCCGATCTATCGCGATAGCCTCGCGCAGTTGCCGATTCGCTCGCCGAACGGGCAGATCTTTTCGCTGGGCACAGTTGCCACGACGCGTTTCGTTTCCGGACAACCGCAATTGACGCGCGACAACCTCCGGCAAATCGTCGCCGTGACGGCTCAAATCAGCGGGTCGCACGACCTTGGCTCGACGATCGCCGCAGTCAGATCGGTATTGGACAAGCCAGGCTTGGTGCCTGACGGCGTCACCTATACGTTTGGCGGCGCCTACAAGCAGCAGCAGATGGCCGTGCGAGGCATGATCAAAGTGTTCGCGGCGGCAGTGGCGGCGGAAATCATCTTGTTGCTCTTCCTATACCGGCAATGGCTCGTGCCGCTCATCATCATGGGCACATCGCTCTTTTCGATCGGAGCGGTTTTCATCGGCCTGTGGGCAACCGGAGTCGAATTGAACATCACCGCCATGATGGGGATGGTGATGATCATCGGCATCGCAACGGAAATGGCGATCTTCCTCGTATCCGAGTATCAGTTGCTGCGAGAAACGATGGAGCCGCGGCAAGCACTCCGAGAAGCCGCGCTCAATCGCCTGCGCCCCATCACCATGAGCACGCTCGCCATGATTCTCGCGCTCGTGCCATTGGGCGCTGCCATCAGCGGATCGGGCGACCAGATGCTGCAACCGCTCGCGATCGCGATCATCGCGGGCGCCCTGGTGCAGCTTCCACTCGTGCTGCTGGCGATGCCGATCATCATCGGCTTGACGGTTCGCCGGCGAGACCACGCCGCGGCGGCCTGAGGCACGCTTGATTGAATTCGTCACTCACGGATGAAACGATGTTGAAACTCGCCACCAAGACATTCGTTACGCTTTCCTTTGCGCTATGCGCTGCGGTGCATGCCGCGGAGCCTGTCCGCGTGGTCGATCGCATCGGCGTGCCGGGCGTGCCGTTGAGGAGCTTCGATATAGGCTATGCGCAAGGAGGCGTGTACGCGCTCGCCGACCGGTCGAACGAGTCGATTGATCTGTTCGACACGCGTCATCGCCGATTCCTCGCGCGCGTCGGTGGATTTGCCGGCGCCAAGGGCGATCAAGCGGGACCGAACGGTATCGTATTCGTCGACCATAGGCAGTTGTGGGCAGGCGATGGCAATAGCCGCATCCAGATCATCAGTCTTGTCACCCATCGGGTCGTCGCGCTGGTTTCGACGGGCGGCGTCAAACGCGTCGACGAACTCGCCTACGACCCGCGCGACCATCTGATCGTCGCGACGAACAACGCCGACAATCCGCCGTTCTTGACCGTGATCTCGTCGAAACCGCCCTATTCGGTGCAATCGAAAATCGTATTGAAACGTGCGACTGATGGGCTCGAGCAACCGGTGTGGGATCCGGAAAGCGGCAATGTGTTCGTGGCGATTCCCGAACTCCACGGACAGCCGGCGAAAGGCGCTGTCGGCGTCGTCGATCCGCGTAAGGGCGCGCTGATCGGGTTGGACGAGCTCGCTCAATGCATGCCGGCCGGACTCGCGATGGGCCCTGCGAGCGAGATGTTGGTCGGCTGCAGCGACGATGCGGTGAGCGCGGGCTTCCCCGCGCATTCGCTGTTGCTCGATGCGAAGACTGGGAAGATCGTCAAGACGTTCGGGCAGGTGGGTGGTTCGGACGAGGTCTGGTACGACGAGGCAAGTGGGCGTTACGCGCTGGCGGCGGTGGCCAATCCAGGTGGCCCGGTCATTGGCATCATCGATGCCGGGCTCAAGCGGTGGCTCGGAAATTTGCCGAGCGGAAAGACGGCCCACTCCGTCGCCGGCGATGCCGGTGAGTTCTTCTTGCCGGTGGCGGCGGGCGATAAGGCTTGTCCCAACGGATGCATCGAAGTGTTCGCGCAATGAAGCGCGCTTATTCGGCGATGCGATCCTGCCCGTAGGCGCTCACCGTCAAGTCGTTTTCCGCGGCGAAGCCTCACTGCATCCACGCGATCCGGCGCTGCCGAACGCGGCGCCCCAGCCGCCAAGGTGGCTATCGGGACGCTAGATGTCATCGGCGGACGTCGAACGATTGGTTGGGCCGCCCGGCGACGTGCGGTCGGAGGAGGCGGCGAGCAAGGACTATATGGATAGATACGGTACGATCCGGCGCGCACTCGGCATTTCGGCTAGTGATTTCATCATGAACTCCTTCGCGTTATTCGCCTCGAGGAGGCGCATGAGCATGGCTGGCGCAATGCGCACGCCCAAAACCACGGGTATGTCAGGTCATGCAGCGCTTTCGCTCGAGCCTTTCGCCTTGTTCGAGTGTCCCGCCCGACGCCATCGGCGCCATCTAGCCAGTCGTCGGATCTCCCGGGTAGCAAGGCCGACGAAGATCGTGTTCGGACTTGCTTTCCGACGGCCTCCCCGCAGGACGGGCCCTTTCCTCCCCAACTACTTAGCATGAAGTACTTACGGCCCAATCAGGCCATTCCTGGGCGCCTCTACGTCCCTGTCGGCACTGCTGCGGGTCGATGTCATAACGGGATTCGCGTGAACACGAAAGCGACCCAAAACAACGAGCCCTTACAGATGCGAGTTTTGCCATTCAATACGGCGAGAAGGACAAGCACACCAGCGTTGACTCCGATGTTACCGAAGGTTCCGAAGCCGAATTTGTCACCAATCAAGTCACCGAGCACCGAGCCAAGACAGTTCGCTAGAATGACCGACACCCAGTAGAAGACTTCATCCTCGCGCCTCGATATTGGGTAGAAACCGATTCTGCCGCAGCGAACGCGCCAGATCGCCAGAGTCGCCAGCAAACAAACTAGGAATAGTCCTGCCCCGGTCGCGGTTCCAAAGTGCAAGAATCGATCAAAACTGTCTGAAATTTCAGCGCCAACGGCAGCCGTGCTCAGAATTAAGGCCCAAAACAGCATAGGGCGGTGGCGCTCGATACGAAGCTGCCCTGAAAGTAGCGCCGCGGTTGCACCAAGTGCAACGACCAGCGCGAGCAAGTAACCGAGACCAAATGCGATGGAGAGCGCGTCGCCTACGAGGTCGCCGACGGTCGTTACGACAGTTTTCAGGACCCAGAACGTTATCGTGATGGTTGCGACTTTGTTGGAATCAGAGTTGGATATCATGTTGACCCGTCTGAACGGAAGGCAGTTGCCAGCCTAAAGGCGTTTCGCTTACCAGAACCTTATGGTGAAACGCTTCCGTGGGACAGCGAGCCCCGGCGCGGACAAACGACGTGTGTGCTGGACGACCGCCCCCACATGACACGCCGGCCGGGGCGGGACCTACCCGGCCAAGACGCGTGGCAGCATTATTCCTTTTGGATCTGCACCTGGAGCAAACGAGGCTGCTCAACCTGAACTGCTGCTGGAATTCCTGCGGCATCACGACGCAAATACCGATCTTTCTGATCGGCGACATCATCGAGGGCTGGCGCCCGACGTCGCGGCGCAGGTGGGCCAAGAGGTACTGCATCGTCATGGCCGAATTGTTCGCGACGTAACACCGGCAAACACGACCACTTGTTGCGGCAGTGCGCGGGTGAGCGTCTCGGCGGGATCGAGATCGCCTAGACCGCGCCATTCGGCTACCATCGATCGAAGGACACCGTAGGTGCGATTCTCGGAAGTAATCAAAGCAATCATTGGGAGAGGTGCAATGCCATGCGTGTGCTCGTCGTCGAGGATGATAGAAAAATCGGCTTGTTTGTGACAAAGGCCCTTCGACAGGCGGGCTTCGTCGTCGACTATGCGGAAGACGGGGTGTGCGGGCTTGAGCAAGCACTTGCGACGTCCTATGACGCGGCCGTCGTGGACGTCATGCTGCCGCGAATGGACGGTCTGTCGCTCATCGACGCGCTTCGGCGCAACAAGCTTGCCACGCCTGTCATCATCCTCAGCGCCAAGCGCTCCGTCGATGACCGCGTGAGAGGCCTTCAGGCCGGCGGCGACGATTACCTGGTCAAACCTTTTGCTTTGGCCGAGTTGCTGGCTCGCGTGCACGCGCTGATCAGGCGGTCGAGCGGCGGCGCTGAACCGATGCATCTTAGCGTTGGGGCTCTGACGATGAACCTGCTCACGCGGGAGGTAGAACGGGCTGGCCAACGAATCGAGCTCCAGCAGCGTGAGTTTTCACTGCTCGAGTACCTGATGCGCAACGCGAATCGTCCGGTCTCGAAGACGATGATCCTCGAGCACGTGTGGGACTACCACTTCGACACGCAGACCAACGTCGTCGATGTCCTGGTGTGCCGTCTGCGCAGCAAGATTGACAGAAATTTCCCCGTAAAGATGATCCATACCGTGCGAGGAATCGGGTATGCCATCAAGGGCGGCTAATCCCCTCAGGAAGACAATCAGCTTCCGGCTCGCGCTCTGGTATTCGGCCTACTTCATCACCAGCACGGCCCTGCTGTTCGCGCTTGCATACGTTCTATTGGCCTCGACTCTGCGTGCGCACGATCGCAACAGCATCGAACAGCGGCTCCATCAACTGGCTGCACAGTATCAGGCCACGAATCTCGCGGGCGTCAAGAAGGAACTCACGCTCGAGGCGAAGCTGCGGCACGGCAAACCGTTCTTCATTCGCATTGCGGGGCCGCGCAATGTCACGATCTTCACTGAAATTCCCGACCAGTGGGCGGAGTTCGAGGTGGGCCGGCTGGAAGGCGTGCCTCCGACGAAGGCTGGCACCTTGACCCGGTTGCCAGCCAAGGATGACGAGGCAGTCCTGGAGATTGCCTCTATGCGTCTGGCGAACGGCGGGCTGCTGCAAGTAGGAAAGAGTACGGAGGAACGCGACAGCGTGCTGGAGAGTTTTGGCTGGATCGTCGCCGGCGTGATGCTGCCGATGGTGCTGATTGGAGTCGTCGGCGGCGCATTTCTCGCACGGCAGTCGTTGCGGCCGATTCGCCAACTCGTCAATACTGTCCGCGCCATCAAGTCCGGAGCGATGGATGCTCGCGTGGCAGTTCGTCCGGCCAATGACGAACTGAACGAGCTTGGGACGCTGTTCAACGGCATGCTGGACAGAATCGAGGCCCTGGTTCAAGGCATGCGCGACGCGCTCGATAACGTCGCGCATGATCTGCGCACACCGGTGGCGCGCATCCGCGGCGTCGCGGAAATCGCGCTGCGCTCGGACGAGCGGCCCGAACGCTACCGTGAAGCGCTGGCGGATTGCGTGGAGGAGTCGGATCAGCTCCTGCAAATGCTCAACACGCTGATGGATATCTCCGAGGCCGAAACCGGGGCGCTGAAATTACAGCGCGCGCTTGTGGATGTCCCGGCATTATTGGCCGATACCATTGATCTTTACCGCTACGTTGCCGAAGACAAGGGCATCGCTCTATCGCTCGCCAAGCCCACGCCGATCAGGCTGACTGCTGACCGAAATCGACTGCGTCAAGTCATCGCGAATCTACTCGATAATGCCATCAAGTACACACCGGCGGGCGGGCGGGTCGAAGTGAGCGCCGTGAGCGAGCCGCGCCAG
Organism: Paraburkholderia sp.; assembly: GCA_004322045.1. GTDB lineage: Bacteria > Pseudomonadota > Gammaproteobacteria > Burkholderiales > Burkholderiaceae > Trinickia. The sequence goes on along the minus strand of SCRN01000036.1, from coordinate 34,097 downwards.
GTCGTCATTCGCGTCTCGGACACCGGGATCGGAATGACGCCCGACGAGCTCTTGAAAATCTGGGAGCGGCTGTATCGCGGCGATCGCAGCCGCTCGGAACGTGGCTTGGGACTGGGGCTGAGCCTCGTGAAAGCGATCGTCGAGGCGCACCGCGGCCGTGTTCACGCGGCAAGCACGCCCGGCGCCGGCTCCACTTTCACGCTTGTGTTTCCCGCCACCCCTTTCGCTGATTCACCTTCCCCTGTTGGTGGGCCGCCGATCATTACCAAAGAGTAACGTCCGGGAAAGATCCGGGCAACGATGCCGTGCCACCATTGCTCTGACGGGTACGATCGGTCGATATCGAACACCATGCATCGTCCGAAAGACCCAGAAAATCTCGTCGTCCAACTTGAATTTATGCAGGAGTGCAGATAATGCTCTGGAAGCAGAATGGCGTCAAAATTATCGCGGCTTTGGGTGCAGTGGCGGTCGGTGCCGGCTTGCTGGGTGCCGCATACGCTGAAAGCAGCGGCGACAGCCCGTCTCTGTCCTACCGGTCAAGCATCCGTGTGCCGGACCAAGCTGGCGGAGAAAAAGACGAGGCGACGCGACTTGCCGCTTTGGCGAAGATCGATGCTACGCGCGCGAGCTCGGCCGCGCTCGCGCACGTTCCCGGAACAGTGCTCGAGGTGGGACTCGATAACGAAAACGGCAATCTGGTGTATGGCGTGGAGATCAAGACGGCCAGCAATGCGGTCAAGGATGTGAAGATCGATGCCGGCAACGGCGCCGTCCTGCATGTGGATGCGGCCGACCATGAGGAAAACGAGGAAGAGTAGGCATCCCGATCGCAGGCGCTCCTTCGCGGACTGTTTGTTTGAGTAATATCCGGCTCCAACTCGCATGGATTGTGATGGGCGGGGCCGGACTCAATGAAGCGATCCGGCGCGCGCGCAAGTTCCGGCAGGCACCGTGAATTTCTCCTGGCAACCAATACCCGGTGGCCACTCGAGTGCGAACGCTGAGAGTCCCCAATTCGAGAAGCTCTGACCTAAGTCAAGCCGACGATACGGCTCACAGATAGAGTAAAACTGCTATGGCCCATGGAAAACCGCTCGTCGTCGCGTACGCCGCGGTAGCGACGTCTGTCCTTATCTCACCACCACCGGACCGAAAGGGGCGCTTTGCGTGAGCACACGCCGGCAGGTGCCACGCCTGCCCAGCATTCCATCAAGGAAAGCAAACTGCGGGAAGCGGCCGAAGAAAAATACGAGAACCCGAAGCATGAGAAAAACGAGACCAAGGAGGAGGAGCGGAAGGAGGATTGATATAGGTCACGGGTAACAAACGTCGGCACAAGTCAGGCCGTACGCCATTTGAAATCGCGACCTGACTCGGCCACGCCCGTTCAACTGCAGGAGGTCTGCCATGAAACATCGTTCTCTCGCATCTATGGTCGTTGTAGTCATTGCCGGTCTTGGAATCGCGACACTTATTCCGGCACGTGCGCAGACTGGCTCTCCCCACGAGCACGTGCAAGGCAGCACAACATACGTCAGCGGCGGCATCGGAATGGATGAGGTCGCGGCAATCAAGCAACTCGTCACCCACTATCCGCTCGAACTGGAATTCGCGCGTCATGCTGCGACAAAAAATGAGTATGTGTCGGACGTCAAAGTGATCATCAAGGATCACACGAACAAGACCGTGCTCAATGCCACGTCCGACGGGCCATTCATGCTCGTGAAATTGCCTCAAGGACGGTACGCCGTCAGCACTGAGCGCAACGGCGTGTCTCAGCAGCGGGCCGCGAACGTCACGCCGGGCCAACACGAACGATTGCTGTTCCTGTGGCCGCAGTGATTGGCGCTATCGTTCGTGAGCGTGGAGTCCAGAACCGTCGATGCCAACCCGCATGTGCCAAAGACATCGCGCGAGCGCTGACGTACGAGCGCTTGCCGGCCTTTCCAAAGGAACTGCCATGAGGACCAGAGTCACATGGCGCTCGAGCGTCGCCGCTGCAACGCTTGTAGCGCTGTCGAGCCTAATCGGAGCGGCGTGGACGACATCGTCAGCCATCGCGAAGGAAATCGCCGTCGTGCCAGAAGTAAATCCGGCGGGCGACATTCCCGACACGCAAGTGTTCGTGAATTATTCTTCGCCATTGAGGTTCTCGCTCAAGGTGCCCGAGGGCTGGGCCCGCACCGAGCGGGCGGATGGCGCACGATTCGCGGACAAGTACAACGCAGTGGATGTCACGGTTGCACCCGCTGTCCAGGCACCGACGATCGCGGCCGTCAAAAGCGGGTACGTCGCGGATCTGGTCAAGGATGGCCGCGCGGTCAAGATCGAGAGCGTCAGGCAGATGACCCTGCAAGCCAGCTCGGCGTTTCTGATTGTCTATACGTCGAACTCCGAACCGAATCCGGTCACCAACAAGCAACTACGCCTTAGAAGCGACCGCTATCTTATCTACCGGAGCGGCAGGCTCGCCACGGTGGATCTGTCCGCACCGCTCGGAGCCGACAATGTCGATCAATGGAAACTCATCTCGAACTCCTTCCGGTGGCGCTGAAGCGCGGCCATTGGAAGCGTTTGAACTCTATCGCTTCTACCATGCGGGCGAGGACGAAACCGCCGCACTGAGAGGCGTCTCGCTGCAGATTCACGCGGGAGAATTTGTTGCCCTGACAGGCCCGTCGGGCAGCGGCAAATCAACTTTGCTGGCTTGTCTCGCCGGTTTGGATGAACCGGACGGCGGGCATGTCGAAGTCATGGGTCTGCGTATGTCCCGTCGCCCTGAGGCCGTTCGTGCCGCTTTGCGGGCGCGGCATATCGGCATCCTGATGCAATCGGAAAATCTGTTCGATCATCTGACGGTGGAGGCCAATATGAAATTCCAGATGTCGTTGGCCGGGCAAATTGAACCGAAGACCATCGACGGGCTTCTGGACACGGTCGGGCTTGCGCCGAGACGCCATGCCCGGCCGTCGCAACTGTCCGGCGGCGAAGCCGCCCGAGCCGGACTGGCCGTGGCTCTGTCGGCCAATCCGCACGTCCTGCTGGCGGACGAACCCACGGCGGAAGTGGACGCGGCGACGGAAGCGGCGATCCTCGCGCATCTGCTGGACCGGTGCCGAGGCGGCGCGGCCGTCCTGATCGCCACTCACAGCTCCGCGCTCGCGGCCCAGGCTCACCGGCTCTTGCGCATTCGAGATGGACGGCTCATCCATGACTGACATCCTGATTGATGCCCAAGCGGTCGGCCGACGTTACGTGCAGGGAGAAGTATCGATCGCCGCGGTTGTTTCCGCGACATTCCGCCTGCAACCGGGCGAGCGCGTCGCACTGGTCGGCCCGTCCGGTTGCGGCAAATCGACCTTGCTGCATCTCATGGCCGGGCTCGACACCCCGACGAGCGGTAAGATCGAATGGCCCGCATTGGGGGGAGCCGACTCGCTCCGGCCGGAGAAGATCGCCATGGTGTTTCAAGCTCCCAGCTTGCTGGAGCCGTTGACGGTCAGCGAGAACGTGGCGGTGCCGCTTCTCATGATGGACAGTGCCCGCGATATCGACAAGCGTGTGGCGGATGCGCTTGCCACCTTTGGATTGGACGCACTCGCCCACAAAATGCCGGAGGAGTTGTCGGGCGGCCAGATGCAGCGGGTTGCGATGGCGCGGGCCATCGCCGGCACGCCGAGGGTGATTCTCGCCGACGAACCAACCGGCCAGCTTGATCAAGCGACCGGCCAGGCGCTGCTCGACGCGCTGTTTGCGCACCTGGGGGAGACCGACATTGCGCTCGTCGTCGCCACGCACGACCCCGCTGTTGCCGGTCGCATGGAGCGGGTCTGGCGAATGGAGCATGGCAGACTCACTGAAACCGTCGTCGCGACGAGGACATCATGATCAAGCTCTGGCTGTTGGGACTTCTGCGCACCCGAAAGGCCCGGCTGGCCGGGGCTGCGGCGGGTGTTACGGTCACCGTGGCCATGCTCGCGTCACTCGGCGCCTTTCTTGCACAAAGCACCGCAACGATGACGCATCGTGCCGTGACGGGCGTGCCGGTCGACTGGCAGATTCAGGTTACCCCGGGCACGCCCGTCCAATCGGTCGTTGCCTCCGTCGGCAAAACTGCAAGCGCGACTCACCTGCAGGAGGTCGGCTACGCCGATGTCGACGGTTTCGTCGCTCACACGGGGGCAACGGTGCAAACCACCGGCAAAGGCAGGGTTCTCGGCATCGCCGGGGACTATATCCGGACGTATCCCCGCGAGTTCCGGTCCCTGCTCGGAAGCCTGGAGGGCGTGCTCGTCGCGCAACAAACCGCAGCGAACCTGCACTTGAGCGTCGGCGACACGGTCACGATTCACCGCCCCGGCCTTGCGCCGGTGGACGTCACGGTGGCGGGCATCGTCGACCTGCCGTACGCCGACTCGCTGTTCCAGGCCGTGGGCGTGCCGCCCGGGGCAGCACCGCAAGCGCCGCCGGACAATGTCCTGATCATGCCGATCGATGCTTGGCATCGACTATTCGATCCACAGCAGGCGATCCGGCCGGATTCGGTGCGCATGCAGTTGCACGTCCGATTGGCGCACGGCCGTCTTCCGAGCGACCCGCAGGTCGCCTTCACGGCGGCGCAGCGTGCCGCGAGAAACCTGGAGGCGCGCATCGCGGGCAGCGGCATCGTCGCCGACAATCTGGCCGCGCGGCTGGACGCCGTGCGCAGCGACGCGCTGTATGCAAAAGTGTTGTTTCTCTTTCTCGGTGCGCCGGGTGCCACGCTTGCCGCCATGCTGACCATCGCCGTGATAGCCTCCGGATCCGGGCGGCGTCGACGCGATCAAGCCCTGTTGCGAATCCGTGGCGCGTCGCTCGCGCAAATCGTAATGCTGGCCGCCGTCGAAGCAGCATGCATCGGCGCGGCCGGCATTGCGGGTGGAATCGTGCTCGCTGTTGCGTTGACACACCTGGCGCTCGGCTCCGGCCTGTTTGCTGCGTCCACGGCCGGCTGGGTCGCGGCCGCGGCGTTGGCGGGCGTCGTGCTGGCTTCCGCCGCCGTCCTCGTGACGGCGTGGATCGATGCCCGGCAAACGACGGTCGCGGCGGCACGCATGATCGTCGGCCACGAGCGCGCATCGCTCTGGCGCCGAGCTGGGCTCGATTTCATTCTGATCGCGTTGTCGGCCCTCATTTTCTGGCGCACCTGGAGTACCGGGTACCAGGTCGTGCTCGCGCCGGAGGGGGTACCGTCCGCATCGGTGGACTACCCGGTGTTTCTCGCACCGCTTCTGCTGTGGCTCGGGCTTGGATTGCTGACGGTCAGGCTCTGCCTGGGCGGCCTCAAGCGAGGGCGCGCGCGCCTGGCCAGGTGGCTGGGGCCGATCGCAGGCCGGCTCGCCGGCGTGGTGGCGGCGGCCCTAAGCCGACAGCGGAAACGGATGACGCAAGGCATCGCCCTCGTGGCACTGGCCTTTACGTTCGCAACCTCAACCGCGATTTTCAACACCACCTACAATGCGCAGGCGCTCATCGATGCCCAACTGACGAACGGTGCCGACGTGACTATCACCGGCACGCCGGCGTCGCCCGCCTCGGCGAAGCTTGACGCGCTGTCCTCCTTGCCCGGCGTGAGTGCCGCGCAACCGATGCAGCACCGGCTGGCGTATGTCGGCACCGATCTGCAGGACCTGTACGGAATTGATCCGGAGCACATCGGCGAGGCAACCAGCATGTCCGACGCGTTCTTCTCGGGTGAAACCGCGCGGCAAGCGCTGGCTCGGCTTGCGCGCACGCCTGACGGGATTCTCGTCTCGGAGGAAACCGTCAAAGACTTTCAACTGCACGTCGGTGATACCCTTAACCTGCGGCTGCAGAACGCCAAGGATCAGCAGTATCGCGTTGTCCCGTTCCGGTTCGTCGGTGTGGTTCGCGAATTCCCCACCGCACCACGCGATTCGTTCCTGGTGGCCAATGCGCGCTACGTGGCTCGGCAGACCAACGCAAGTGGTGCCGAAGTCGTGCTCCTCAAGACGTCCAGACCTCCCGCGAGCGTGGCCGCCGAAGCGCGAAACGTGGTCGCTGGACTGCAAGGTGTCAAGGTTACTGATCTCGACCAAACCCAACACGTTATCGGATCCAGTCTCACCTCGGTCGATCTCGGCGGGTTGACGCGCCTGGAATTGGGCTTCGCGATCTTGCTGACTGCCGGCGCCACAGGACTCATCCTGTCGGTGGGACTCGCCGATCGACGGCGCACGTTCGCCGTTCTGTCGGCGCTCGGCGCAAAGCCTCGCCAGCTCGGCGCCTTTCTCTGGAGCGAGGCATGTCTGCTTTTTGTCGCGGGATCCGCCGTTGGAACGCTTGCCGGGTTCATGCTCGCCTGGATGCTGGTTAAGCTCCTGATCGGTGTTTTCGATCCGCCTCCGGAACTGCCGAGCGTGCCGTGGCTCTATCTGGTCACCCACTTTGGCGTTGCGCTGCTGACGGTCATGCTGGCCGTGACCGGTGCGCTTCGCGAGACGCGCGTTCCTGCTGTGCAACGTATGCGCGAGCTATAAAAACGACGTGCCGCTGCGCCCCTGGGTGCTCGCCCTAGCGCTCGCGGCTGCGGGTTGATTCTCTCTGATCACGCCTGCAGCCTTCTCCGTGACGCGTGCACTCTTCTTGTCTACATGTGCTGTAGCGCTCACCGGCGCAGCAACCGGCCATCCCCTGCCCTATCTAACCGTGGCCATAGACGTGGCGCAGAACGACGCCGGGTGATCTTGGGCCTGGTGGGCCGGCTATTGCGGCGTCTGCTGGCGCTCCAGATACGGCCCCGCTCGGGCAAACAAACTCATCCGATACGGCCGTTCCTCGATCAGCTGGCATTGGCGGCGGCGTAGCGTTCTTTGCTCGCGTCAACGGATGCCCGATGCGCGGCCGTCGGCCGGAACCCTCCAGCGTTAACTGTTCCTTAAGTCTGGCTCGTCAACATGTCTTTACTAGTTGCGGACAGCCCTGTGCCCGCAGCGGTATGCCCCAACTATCTGGAGGTCTAATCATGAAATCCACTGTTAAATCCATCGTCCTTGCCGCCGTGGTCGTCGCGCCGGCCATCTCTTTTGCTCAACCTTCCAACGTACCGCTGACTCGTGCGCAGGTGCGCCACGAGTTGACCCAGCTCGAACGGGCCGGCTACAACCCGGCAAGAAAAGACAACATGTACCCCGCTGACATCCAGGCGGCCGAGGCTCGCGTCGCTGCCAAAAGTGAGGCGACTGGGGCCGCGAGCACAGGCGTTGGCGGGACGCCAGGTGGTGCGTCGCAGTCTGGTTTACGTGTCCCGGCCGCCGACTGGAACTCGTTGTACAGTCACCACTGAACGACGCTTAGAGACCGGAAAAACGGAACAGGGCATGCGGATCCTGCTGGTTGAAGACGATGCGCTGATCGGCGACGGACTGCGGCACGGACTGCGCCGGGAGGGCTTCGCCGTCGACTGGGCCCAGGATGGCGAGGCCGCCTCACTCGCGCTGCGCACGACATCCTATGGCCTCGTGTTGCTCGATCTGGGCTTGCCCAGGCAGGATGGACTGACGCTGCTCTCGAGATTGCGTCGAGGCAACGACGCGACGCCTGTGATCATCATTACTGCCCGCGACGCGGTCCCCGATCGCGTCGCAGGCCTGGACAGCGGAGCCGACGACTACCTCGTCAAACCGTTCGCGCTCGAGGAGTTGCTCGCGCGCATCCGCGTCGTGAATCGGCGGCAGGCAGGCCGTGCCCAGACGGCGCTGCAGGTAGGTGCGCTCCGGCTCGATCCGGCCCTGCACCGTGTTTGGTTGCGCGACGAAGAGGTATCCGTGACGGCACGCGAGTTCGCGCTGCTGCACGAGTTGATGCACGATCCGGGCATCATCGTCACCCGGGAGCAGCTCGAGGAGCGCCTTTACGGCTGGAACGAGGAAATCGAGAGCAATGCCGTCCAGGTCCACGTCCACAACCTGCGCCGCAAGCTGGGTGCCGACGCAATCCGCAACGTGCGCGGCGTGGGTTACCAGATCGGGGAGATCGCGTGACATCGCTGCGCCGCCGTCTGCTGCTGTGGCTATTGCCCGCCACGTTGCTGACTGGCATCCTGGCCAGTGCTGCCACCTATTGGGGCGCGCTCGCCGAACTCGACGATTTACTCAATGATCAGTTGAAAGCGATTGCGCGACACGTCGTGGTCGATGCCGACGGCCGGCTGTCGTTGAAAGGGGTGCATGGGAAGGACGAGGACCGGCTCTCAGGCCAGCAATCGCACGGTGTGCTAGTCCAGGTCTGGCGCGGTTCTACGCCGGTGTTCAGCAGCGATCCCGATTCGGTGATTCCACCACCACGCGGCCCCGGCCTCGCCGATGTGACTGTCAACGGCCAGCTTTGGCATACATACGTTTCCCGCAATGGAGACATGCTTGTCCGTGTTGCCCAGGTCCAGCAGGCACGCTGGGAAGCCGTGGCGGAAATCGCAGTGCACCTGTTCTGGCCAGTGCTTTCGCTGATACCGGTGCTCGCACTTTTCCTGTGGTTCGGCATCGGCTACGGCCTGCGGCCGCTGCGCGAAGTCGTTGCGAGCCTGAAACGGCGCGATGCCAACAATATGCAGTCGATCGACACGGAGGCCGTACCGGGGGAAGTGAAGCCCCTTGTCGAGGCGCTCAATGACCTGCTGCAGCGGCTCGATGAGGCGTTCACAACGCAAAAACATTTCATTGCTGACGCGGCGCATGAACTGCGCACACCGATCATGGGGCTCGGACTCCAGGCAGAGCTGCTGCCGCGGGCTACGAGCGCGGAGGAACGCGAAACCATCGTCGCGCAGATCCGGACCGGGGCAGCACGCCTCGCGCACCTGGCTGAACAGCTTCTGACGCTCGCGCGGCTCTCGCCCGATTCGCAAGCTCCAATATCGGATGACGTCGATCTGACCGCCCTGGCCCGGTCAGTCGTGAGCGACCGGGCGCGGATTGCTCTAGCGAATCAGATCGACCTGGGTTTTGTCGGGACGTCCCGAGTGACAGTCACCGGCAATGCCGATAACCTGCGCATCTTGCTGAATAACCTGGTCGACAATGCGATTCGTTATGCGGGCGCGCATGCGCGCGTCGACATCATCGTGCGCCAGGAAGGTAGCTGTGCAATGCTTGAAGTCTGCGATACGGGTCCGGGGATACCCGAGGCAGAGCGGGCACGAGTGTGGGAGCGCTTCTACCGCGGCAGCGACCATGCGGCGTCGGGGAGCGGGCTGGGTCTGTCAATTGTTCAGCGCATCGCCGAGCAGCATCGGGCGAGAATCTCGCTCGAGAATGGCCGCGATCAGCAGGGCCTGACGGTCCAATTGCGGTTCCCAGCAACACAACCTGACGGCGTCAACGGAAGACTAACCAACGATACTGTATGAAGGTGCTCATTGTCGAGGACGATGCGGCGATCGCCGCGAACCTTTACGACTATCTGGAGGAGAGCGGCTACGAGGTCGATGTCGCTTCCAATGGTAGGACGGGCCTACAGATGGCTCTCGCCGACTCGTGGGATGCGATCCTGCTTGATCTGTCATTGCCCGGCATGGACGGACTGATGCTCTGTCGTAAGCTGCGCGGTGAAGCGCGCCGGGACACGCCGGTGCTGATGCTGACCGCCCGAGACGCGCTCGACGACAAACTCGAGGGCTTTGTGCACGGCGCCGATGACTATCTGGTCAAACCGTTTTCTCTGAAGGAGGTTGGCGCGCGGCTCAGCGCCCTGATCAAGCGCTACCGGGGCCGCGTTGCGCCCATGGATCTTCGGTTTGCAGATGTGTTCCTCAACCTGTCGACGATGACAGTCGAACGCGCCGGTCGCCCCGTCAAGCTCCCGCCAAAATGTTTGCAGTTGCTGCGTGTTCTGATGCAGTCACCGAACCGCATGTTCAGTCGCGCCGAACTCGAAACTGAAGTCTGGGGCGAAGAACTCCCCGACAGCGACACGCTGCGCGCGCATGTCTACACCCTGCGCCGCGCACTCACCGCTCCAGGGCAAACAGACCTCATCGAGACGGTCCATGGTGTCGGCTATCGACTCGTTGGGAGTGGTCGTAATGGGGCGTAGCCCTCGTCTAAAGGTCACGCTTGTGTTCTCCGTGCTGACCATCGCTCTGCTGCTCGCCCAGGCGCTAGGCGTAAGAACGCTGGCCGAAGCACAGGAAGAGAAACTGATCGTGGCGCTGATCCACGACGATATGGCCAATGTGCTCAGGAGCTACGAAGCCAATCCGGCTTTACTGCCTCCGTTCGACCAACGTATGAACGGCTACGTGTCGACCTCAGACCGTCCGCCAATTGTTCTACCGGCATCGGCCACGGATCTGCCGGTCGGGACGCATCAGATTATCATCAACGGACGGGAGATCCACGTCGCGATCGTACCCTTCGGTATGACGCGCTTGTATCGCGTCTACAACTTCAGCGCCTACGAGCGCCATTTCAAGGGAGTCATCAATGCCTTGATGGCCGGCACGGGCGTCTTTGCGCTGCTCACGATTTGGCTCTCCTTCGGTCTGTCGGGCCTGCTGGTGCGGCAGGTAGCCGGTCTCGCACGCCAAGTGAAGATGCTCAGGTTCGGAGAATCGCCGTCGATCCAACCCGGCAAGTACGATGAAACGGAACTCGTAGGACTGGTCGAGGCCTTCAACGACTACCATCGGCGCATGGCCGACATGATCGAGCGGGAGAAGGAGTTTACTGGCAATGTGAGCCACGAACTGCGCACGCCCCTCACGACAATCAAGACGAGTTGCGAACTGCTTGCGCAGGATGCCGCGATCAGCGGGAAGTCGCGCACGCGGCTCCAGCAGATCGAGTGCGCGGCCGACACTATGCGTGAACTCACGAACGCATTGCTGATGCTCGCCAGAGAAGATTCCGCGCACGATGTCGAACCGGTGGCTGTGGCAAATCTGATTGAAAGTGCGCTGATGCCTTTTGCCGATCGCGTTGCGAAAAAGAGGCTCGAGGCCGTCATTGACGTGAATCGCAATCTTCACGTCGTAGTGAACCGTTCCGCGCTTGCGGTCGTGCTATCCAACCTCATCGACAACGCTGTGCGGCATACCGACCGTGGACATGTGCATTTTTCCTACTCAGACGGGTGGCTGCGTATCGAGGACACCGGACCCGGTATTCCGACGCAGGCGCTGCCATACGTTTTTGATCGGTTCTACCAGGCGGACGGGCAACAAACCGAGAAGTGCGGCATCGGTATTGGTCTGTCGATCGTCAAAAAGATCTGCGATCGATACGGCTGGTCGATCGAACTCGCGAGCGAGCCCGATCGCGGCACCCGCGTTTCGTTGCGTTTGCCGTCCGCGAAGCCCGAAGCAGTCGGGTTTCGCGATGGTCTGGCACCTTATTGACGAAAACTTCACAAGCGGTGGCGTAGCATCCGCGTCGGAAGCTGCCCCTGGTGGGCGGCAGAACGACCGATGGATGCCAGAATGCGCCGAGCGTTATTGATTACCTTCGTCGGGCTGGCCGGCTGTACGACCTATCACCCCCAGCCGATCGCCCCAGCCCAGCTTGCCCGTCAATTCGAGCAGCGCTCGCTTGCGAGCAAGGAGTTGCACGCCTTCGTCGTGCGCGAAACAAGACACGATGTCGCACCGTGGCCACCCGCGCACTGGAGTCGCGAAATGCTCACGCTGGCAGCCTTCTACTACAATCCCGCCCTCGACGTCGCGCGCGCCCAATGGGACACCGCCAAGGCCGGCATCGATGTCGCCGACACGATCCCCAACCCGGTTCTGCAGTTGCCGTTTCAGTATTCCACACCCAACCCCGGACCGGGATCTCCGATCACGTTGGGCCCGGCGCTCGATATTCCGATCGAGACAGCGCATAAGCGTGGATATCGCGCCGATCAGGCCACGCACTTGTCGGAAGCCGCGCGGCTGAGCCTCGTCAATGAGGCGTGGAAGGTTCGTGCGCAAGTCCGGGATGCGATGCTCGCCCTCTACGCCGCCCGAAAGCGCATCGCATTCCTGTCGACCAAGGCCGAAGCCGAGCGGCAAATTGCCGAGATGAGCCGCAAGCGTCTGGCGGTGGGCCAGTTCTCGCGGCCCGACGTCGATTCCGCCATCCTGGCCGACACCCAGGCTCAAAGCGATCTGGCTGCGGCGCGCAGTGCCGAACAGGATTCGCATGCACAACTCGCTGCTGCCATCGGCGTGCCTGTCGCCGCGCTCGACGGCGTCGCGATCGATCTCTCCGCCTTCGGTGCGATTTCCCCTGCGCCGCCGGCCGCGGATGCGCAGCGCGCGGCGATCTTCCATCGCGCCGATCTGCTCGCGTCGCTCGCCGATTACGCCGCGGCCGAATCGGCGCTCCAGCTCGAGGTTGCAAAGCAATATCCGAACATCCACCTCGGGCCCGGCTACACGTATGACACGGGCACGCACAAGATCGCGTTCGGGCTGGCCGGCATCACGTTGCCGATCTTCAACCAGAATCAAGGCGGCATCCATGCAGCCGAGGCCAGGCGCAAGGAAGCGGCAGCCCGTACCGGCGCGCTGCAGGACAAGATCCTCGGCGATCTCGCACACGCGCTGGCGCGCTACCAGTCGAGCGTTGAAGCACTACGTCTGTCCGACGCACATCTCGTGAGTGCCCGCAGACAACTCGACAGCCAGGCCGCAGCTTTCGCCAACGGCGATGCAGACCGTCTGACTTACACGCAGGCGAAGGCTGACTATCAGACCAGCGAAACCCTTCATCTCGACGCCGCGGTCGCGGTCCAGCAAGCCGCCGGCGCACTCGAAGATGCGATGCAGCAACCCCTCGGTCACGAGGCGGTGAGCGATACCCTCAGTGAAGAGACGCCACGATGAAACTCCGACTGATCCTTCTCTCCGTCGTATCGCTGGCCTTGGCATCAGGCGCTGGCTGGTACATCTATCAGACGTTCCAGGACTCAAGTGCCTCGGCAACCGCGGCGGCGCAATCGGCCCCGCCCCCCGCCGTACAGACAGTAAACGGCGAAACGGTGGTCGTCATCGGCGCCGAGGAGCAACGCGCCAGCCACATCGAGGTTGCGCCGCTCAGGGCCGTCGCGAGCCAGCCCGACGTTAGTGCCTATGCCACGGTCATCGATCTGCAGCCGCTCTTCGATTTGCACAACCGCCTGGCTAGCGCTCGCGCGGACGTTGGCACGTTCACCGCGCAGGCGGCCAGTTCGCGGGCGCAGTACCAACGCAGCCATGCACTGTTCGCCGACGACCGCAATATTTCGCAAAAGAGCCTGCAGGATGCGCAGTCGGCCATGAAAGCCGACGAAGCGAAACTGCAATCGGCCAATGCCACGCTGAACGGGCTGAATGCCGCGATGCGGCAGCAGTTCGGCGACACACTCGCGAATGCCGCAGCAACACCGGCCTCGACGCTGTTCCAGCGCCTCGAGTCCGGCCAGGCTGTCGTGCTGCGCGTCACGTTACCTGCGAGCTTCGGCGTGGTGCCGCCTGCGCGTATCGCGATCGATACGCCCGATGGCCGCTCGGTGCCGGCTCAAAAGCTTTCCGCCTCGCCTCTCGCCGATCCGGCCGTGCAGGGCAGCCCTTGGCTTTACGTCGCCGACGATGCACTGCCTGCGAATTTGCGCACCAGCGCGCGCGTGCCGACGTCGAGCCAGGCCGTGTCCGGCCTACTGATCCCCGAACGGGCCGTGGTGTGGTACGGCGGACAGACGTGGGCCTATGTGCGGACGGCTTCCAACCGCTTTACGCGGCACTTCGTGCCTGCCGGTGACGAGGGCGATCACGGGTTCACGGTCACGTCCGGGTTCCACGCCGACGACCAGATCGTGACGCAGGGTGCGCAATTGCTGCTCTCCGAAGAACTCAAGCCGCAAGGCATTGCCACGGCCTGCAAGGATCCGCCCGAGTGTGACGACTGACCCGTGCCTCGCCTGCCCAGATCAACACGACCTCACGTCCCATGCTCAACGCGATCATCCGCTTTTCGCTGCGCTTTCGCGGCGTCATCTACGCGCTGGCCGTTATCGCGGCCGGCTACGGGCTCTTTACGCTGACACGTGCCAAGCTCGATGTCTTTCCCGAATTCGCACCGCCGATGAGCATCGTGCAGACCGGAGCGCCGGGTATGACCAGCGAGCAGGTAGAAACGCTCGTTACGCAGCCGCTCGAAAACGCCCTCGGCGGCATGGTCGGTCTGCAGTCAATGCGGTCGAGGTCAATGCAGGGCCTCTCAGCGATCACGCTCGTCTTCGATGACCATGCAAACGTGATGCAGGTGCGGCAGCTCGTCACCGAGCGCATCAATGGGCTCGCGGCCACGCTGCCTGCGGGCGTCAAGCCGCCGCGGCTTTTGCCGCTCACTACCACGACGAGCGTCGTGCGCATCATCGGCCTCACGTCGAAGACGCGCTCGCTCGCGGACCTCTACGACATCGCAAATTGGACCGTCAAGCCGCAGTTGCTGAGCGTTCCCGGCGTGGCCGATGTCATCGTGTTCGGTGGCGAGACGCCCCAAATGCAGATCCAGGTCGACCCCGCGAAGTTGATGCGCTATGGACTGTCGATTCAGGACGTGATTGCCGCAGCCCGTCAAGCCACTGGGGTGCGTGGCGCCGGATTCATCGAGAACACGAATCAGCGCATCGCCGTCAATGCCGATGGCCAGATCGCTACGCCGGAGAAACTGGCTGGCGTCGTACTCCGTTCGAGCAACGGGGCGGCGGTTCGTCTCGGCGATGTCGCGAACGTGGCGTGGGGCAGTGCACCGCCTGTCGGAGCGGCTTCGATCATGGGCAAGCCCGGCGTGATGGTCGTGCTGGAAAGCCAGTATGGCACCAACACGTTGGCCGTGACGAATGACATCGAAAATGCGCTCGTCGGACTCAAGCCGGCGCTCGCACGGCAAGGTGTCGACGTGACCGCGAACGTCTTCCGGCCCGCCAATTTCATCGACGCGGCGGTCGGTCACTTGCGCAACGCGCTGCTCGTGGGCGCAGTGCTTGTGATTGCAGTGCTGTTCCTGTTCCTGCTCAACGTGCGCACCGCGGTGATTTCGGCCGTGGCGATTCCCCTATCGCTGCTGGTTGCGATCATCGTGCTGACCAAGTTCGGCGTGAGTCTGAACACAATGACCTTGGGCGGCCTCGCGATCGCGCTCGGCGAGGTGGTGGACGATGCGATCATCGACGTCGAGAACATTTTTCGCCGCTTGCGGGAGAACCGCAAGTCGGCTCAGCCGCTGCCCGCGTTTCGCGTCGTGCTGCGTGCTTCACTCGAAGTCCGTAGCGCCGTGGTGTTCGCCACTTTCATCGTGATGCTGATCTTCCTGCCCGTGCTCACGCTCTCGGGCGTCGGCGGGCGGCTCTTCGCGCCACTCGGCATTGCCTACATACTGGCCGTGCTCGCGTCGCTCGGGGTCGCATTGACGCTCACGCCGGCAATGGCGCTCGCACTGCTGGCGAGAGGGCCTTTGCCCGAGCATGAACCACGTCTCGTTGCGCGCCTGAAGGCGCGTTATATCGCGCTGCTGACGAAGGTCGAGCAGCATGTGAAGGGGGTCATGGTGATGGTGGCACTAATGTGTGTCGCTGCGCTCGCGTCGTTGCCGTTCTTGAGCGGGAATTTCATTCCACAACTGCGCGAAGGCCATTACATCGTCCACATGGGGCTCGAGCCCGGCACATCGCTCGCGGAATCGATGCGGATCGGCACGCAGGTATCGAAGGCATTGATGCAGGTGCCCGGCGTGCGTCTCGTGGCGCAGCGCGCAGGCCGCGCGAACGGTGTGGTCGATCCGACCGGCGTGCAGCTCTCCGAGTTCGAGGTCGATTTGAAGCCGATGGGCGCATCGGGCCAAAACTGGGCGCTCTATCGGATTCGCCAGGCGCTGGCGCGCTTCCCGGGCCTGAGCACGTCGGTCAACACGTTTCTTGAGGAACGTATCGACGAAACCATTTCGGGTACGACGGCCCCGGTGGTCGTGAAAGTGTTCGGCAACAATCTGGACGTCATCGATCGCACGGCGCAGCAGATCGCTCAGCTGATCGGCACGATCCACGGCGTTGCCAGCGTGCGGGTGGATTCGCCTCCCGGCATACCCGAGCTCGACGTGAAGCTCAAGCCGGACGTGTTGAGCCGCTGGGGCTTCCGGCCCGTCGAAGTGCTCGATACGCTCCAGGCCGCCTATGCGGGCGCAACGGTATCGCAGATCTACAAGGGCAGCCGCACCTATGACGTCGCGGTGGTGCTCGACCCGGCGCAGCGCAAGACGGTCGGCGACATCGGGAAGCTCATGGTGCGCAATGCAGACGGGTTTTCCGTTCCGCTGAGCACACTTGCGACGATCCGCCAGGTCGCCGGCCGCTATCAGATCACTCACGACGGCGGCCAGCGCGTGCAAACGGTGTCAGTCAATCTCGGCAGCCGGCCGGCCAGTGATTTCGTCAATGAAGCCCAGGCGCGCGTGAACCGCGAGATCAAAATGCCGCCGGGCACCTACGCCGTCTTCAGCGGAGAGAGCGAGGCGCGTGCGCAATCGCAGCGCGACTTGCTTGCATACGGGGGGATTTCGCTGATCGGCATCGCGCTGCTGCTGTTCCTCGCAATGAAAAGCCGCCGCGGCGTGTTGCTCGTCATGGTCAACCTGCCCTTTGCACTTGTCGGCGGGGTGCTGAGCGTCGTGCTGACGGGGGCGAACCTGTCGCTCGGTGGTATGGTGGGCTTCGTCACATTGTTTGGCATCTCACTGCGAAACTCGATCATGCTGATCAGCCACTATGAGCACCTGGTGCATATCGATCAGTTGACGTGGAACATGGATACGGCGGTGCGCGGGGCATCCGAGCGTCTGGTGCCGATTCTGATGACCGCGCTCGTCACCGCGCTCGCGCTGGCTCCGCTCGCCTTGACGAGCGGAGCGGCAGGTAACGAAATCGAGGGGCCGATGGCAATCGTCATTCTCGGCGGCCTGATCACGTCGACCGCGCTCAACCTGATCGTGCTGCCGACCCTGACGTTGCGTTACGGGCGTTTTGAGCGCGACACGCTGGCAGAACCCGGCCCCGCGCCTGCGTGAGTCGAACCGAGAGACGACAAGTGACTGAGCAGCCGGCGATGGCGGATCTTCCGAACGGCCTCAGCGTGGCCGAGGTGGCCGAACGCCGAAGCCGCGGCGAGATCAACCGCGTCCGGCGGCAGACGAGCCGCAGCCTTGGCGAGATCGTGCGCGCCAACATGTTCACGCGCTTCAACGCGCTTTTAGGCACGCTATGCGCCGTGGTGCTTGCCGTCGGCCCCTGGCAGGATGCGCTCTTTGGCGGCGTGCTGATCACGAACTCGCTCATCGGGATCGTTCAGGAGTGGCGGGCGAAACGTCAGCTCGACCGGCTCGCGCTGCTGCACCAGCCGCATGCGCGAGTACGCCGCGAGGGGCAGACGATCGAGGTCTTGCTGGGCGACATCGTGAAGGACGACCTGATCGCCGTCGAACGAGGCGACCAGATTGTCGTCGATGGCGTCGTGTGCGCGGCGAACGGGCTCGAGATCGATGAATCCCTGCTGACGGGAGAATCCGAACCGCAGACCAAAACGCCCGAATCCGAGTTGCTGTCGGGCAGCTTCGTCGTCGCCGGGCAGGGATGGGTTCGGGCCACGCGGGTCGGACGCGACGCCTGGGCCCACCAGCTCGCGGCGCAGGCACGGCGTTTCGTGCCGCCGCAGTCGGAACTGAGCGCCGGCATTAATCGCATGCTGCGCTACGTCGGCTGGGTGATCGTGCCGCTGTCGGCGTTGATGGTGGCGACCCAGTTGCTGCGGGGCACGTCGCTCAATGAGGCGCTGCTCTATTCCGCGGGCGGGGTCGCCGGCATGGTGCCCGAAGGGCTGGTATTGCTGACGAGCGTGGCGCTCGCCATCGGTGCGGTACGGCTGGCGCAACGTGGCGCCCTCATGCAGGAACTGCCCGCCATCGAGACCCTCGCGCGTGTGGACGTGCTCTGTCTCGACAAGACCGGCACGCTGACGGAAGGGGAGCCTGTCATGGAGCGCCTGGAACGCCTTGACGGCGACGCCGATGCCCACGATGCGCTCAGCGCGCTGGTGCGGAGCGATCCCGCACCGAACGCGACGCTGCGCGCGATTGCGGCGGGCTGCGACGCATCGCCGGCATGGCATGCGACCCATGCCGTCCCGTTCTCGTCGGCCAGGAAATGGGCGAGTGCGTCGTTTGACGGCCATGGCACGTGGCTACTGGGCGCGCCGGATGTTCTGCTCGGCGGGACGGCGGCCGCGGACGAACTGCGCCGGACCGTGTCCGCCCATGCGCGCGAAGGCCGCAGGGTGCTGCTGCTCGCACGGTCCGACGCGGCCCTCGTCGCGGACGGGCTGCCCGATGCGATCACACCCGTCGCGCTGGTGCTGCTCGCGGAGCGCATCCGTGCCGATGCGCAGTCAACCGTCGCTTACTTTGCCGCGCAGGGCGTGTCGCTCAAGGTGATCTCCGGAGATCATCCGGACACGGCCGCCGAAGTCGCGCAGCGCGCGGGCATCGCCGGCACCGGAGCCGGCATTGACGCGCGCACGCTGCCGGAAAGCGCCAGCCAGCTCGGCGACGTGATGGAGCGAGAGACCGTGTTCGGCCGCGTCTCGCCAACCCTGAAGGCGGCGATGGTGACGGCGCTGCGCGCCCGCGGCCATGTGGTCGCGATGATCGGCGACGGCGTGAACGACCTGCTCGCGCTCAAGGAGTCCGACATCGGCATCGCGATGGGGGGCGGCAGCGGCGCGGCGGCGGCGGTGGCCCAGGCCGTGCTGACCGATAATCGCTTCGCGAGCCTGCCGTCGATCGTCAACGAAGGCCGGCGCGTGATCGGCAACGTCGAACGGGTCGCGAACCTGGTCGTGACCAAGACCGTCTACGTGATGCTGCTCGCGTTTGCGATCGGCGTCGCCGATCTCGCATTTCCATTCTTGCCGCGACACCTGACGCTCGTCGGTTCGCTTACCATCGGCATCCCGGCGTTCTTTCTCTCGCTCGAACCGACCGCGGAACGCGCGCGCCGCGGCTTCGTAGAGCGCGTGCTGCGCTTCACGGTGCCGGCGGGCGTCCTCGCGGCGATCGCGACGTTCGCCGCGTATTCCGTCACGCTCAGCTACCTGCACGGCACGCTCGAACAGGCACGCAGCGCGGCAACGTTGACGCTGTTCGGCATCGCGCTGTGGATCGTCGCTCTGCTGGTGCGGCCGCTGACCCGCCTGCGCGTCGGCATCGTTGCGGCGATGGCCGCATCCTTTGTAGTAGTCGCAAGCACGGCGCTCTTGCGCGCCTTCTTTGCGCTCGAACCGCTTCCGCTGCGCATCTGGCTAGGGGCGATCGGCATGATCGTATTGGCGTGCTCCGCGCTGCGTGGGGTAACGTCACGTTCCGACGCCATCCAGAAATCTCCGGTGCTTCCTGCCGAACCGCCGATCCTGTCGGCGACACGCGCCTTGCTGGCGTTGTGGCGTCGGCACAAGGCGCTCATCCCCATATCGGTGCTGATATTCGGCGGCAGCGCGTGGCTGTTCCTCGGCGTGCTGGAAGACGTGCTGTCGAAGGACCCACTGATGCAGGCGGACCTCATTGTCTATCGCACGCTGCAGCACGTCCGCACACCGCCGCTCGACGCGTGGATGACCGCCATGTCCGAGCTAGGCGACGCCGCCGTCGTGGTCCCCGTCGTGCTGGTCGTCCTGTCGTGGTTCGTGTGGCACCGGCGATGGCGCGCCGCGATCTACTGGCTGGCCGCGGTGGGCGGTGCGGAGGTCATCGTCAAGCTCCTGAAGCTGGCGCTGCATCGCGTCCGCCCGAACCCGTTCGCGAGCGGTGCCGAGAGCTTTTCGTTCCCGAGCAGTCACGCGACGCTCGCCATCGTCACGTACGGATTCCTCGCGTTCCTGCTGTGCGACGGGCAGCGACATCGGCAGCGAACGGCCATCGTGCTCGTCACCGCGGTGGCCGTCTCGCTCATTGCGGCGTCGCGCCTCTATCTGGGGGTGCATTGGGTCTCCGATGTTGTCGCTGGCCTGAGCTTTGGGCTCGCCTGGGTCACCGTGCTCGCCGTCGGCTATTCGCTTCGGACCATCGAGCCGATCGGCGCGAAGCGGCTGATGGTGCTCGTCGCGTTGACGTTGCTGGCCGGCGCCACGCTGCATATCGTGCGACGCCACGCGGTGGACGTCGTGCTTTACCGCCCGGTCGAGCGGGTCGAGCGGATGACGGCTACCCAGTGGCGAGGGGGCGCGTGGCAAACGCTGCCGGTCGGGCGCGTGGCGGCGGTCGGCAGAATCGATGAGCCGTTCAACGTCCAGTGGGCCGCCACCGCGCGGACGATCGAACGCGTGATGGAAGCGAACGGGTGGCAGGCGGCCCGCAGCAACCTGGCCTGGCCTGCCGCGCCGGCAACGCGCGGCGTGCGGGCGGCACCCGCCATTGCGCTTGAGTTCCACGAGGGCGCAGTTCCCGCAATGGCGTTCGTCCGCTTTTCCGACGGGGCGCGAGGCACGCTGCTCGTGTTGCGGCTCTGGCCGGCCGCTGAGATGGCGCTGCCCGGCTCGACGCACGGTACCGTTCCGATCTGGACGGGTACGGTGACGCGCGAACTTCCCACGACAGGAATCGCGTGGTCGTTCTCGGTTCAGTCGCCCGACGAGGACTTCACGGTGCCGGCCGCCGCGTTCGCGAGGCAATTCGCCGGTGCGCAGGGCGTTACACGGGACGATCCGGTCAGCGCTGCTTTCCAGCGCTGGGATGGGCGTGTATGGCTCCTCTGCACCGTAACACTCCCTGATGCGGCGGGTAATCGGACGCCACAATACATACCAAACGGCACGTGTGGATAAGGAGATGTCCATGCATACCTGGCTTGTATCGATCAGCAACCACCCCTTTCTCGTATTGGCCGTGGTATTTGCCATCGCGGCTGCCGAAGCGATCGCAGTTGTGGGTACGATCGCGATGGTGCCGGCGAGTATCGTCATGTTTTTCGCGGGCGCCCTCGTCGGTGCGGGGGTGCTCGACGGGTGGCTGACGATCGCGTTGTCCGCTCTGGGTGGAATCGTGGGTGACGGTCTGAGCTACGAATTGGGCCGCCGCTTTCACGGCAAGGTCCGCTCATGGTTCCAGGCGAAGGGGCATGAGGTCCGTTGGGTGCGCGGTGAGCAGTTCGTCAAGCGGCACGGGGGCAGGAGCCTCTTGCTCGCCCGATTCTTCGCACCGGTGCGTTCTATCGTGCCGCTTCTGGTCGGCACCGCGCATCTGGGGCGGTTGAGGTTTTACTCCGCCAACGTCGTCTCAGCGGTGATCTGGGCGCCGATCAATCTCATACCCGGTATCGTCTTCGGCGCGTCGGCCGCCTTGGCGGAAGCGGTCAGCACGCGCCTGGCCGCTGCGCTGATTCTTCTCGTGGTACTGCTTTACCTCGTCGTCCGCTTGGCTCGACTGACGATCACGCGAGGGATTCCCGCCGCGAAGCACACCGCGCGGCACGCGATGCTCGTGATGGCGCGTCGCTTCCCCCGGTTCGGAGACCGCGTACAACGAGTCATCAAACTCGACGATCCTGAGTTCCCTACCGTTTCGGCATTCGCCTTGCTCCTTATTGCCAGTGTATGGCTCTTCGGTGGCGTCTTGCAGGACGTGATTGCCAACGATCCGCTGATGCGGGCTGATACATCACTTTATACGTTCCTGCAATCGCTGCATGCAACGCCGGCCGACGCGGTGATGGCAAGCATCGCTGCGTTGAATGGTCGCGTCGTCGGTTTCGCGATGGCGTCTGCCGTGCTGGTATGGTTTGTCCTGAGGCGAAGCTGGAAGACGGCGGTCTGGTGGATCATTTTGGTAGGAATAGCCGTCGTGCTGTCACCCTTCGATTGGGCAAAATCGGGAGGTGCGTTGCCCCTCGACTGGCACCCTAACGCTCCGCATACGCCACTGCCGGATGGACAGGCGGCTTTCAACATTCTCGTGTACGCGTTTCTGGGGTGGGCGATCTCGCGTCGGCAAGCGATATCGTGGCGTACCGCCGTCGCAATTGCCATCGCGCTCTGGATCGTCGTTGGCGGCCTTGCGGACCTCTACTTAGGTAAAACCTGGCTGAGCGGGTTACTGGGGGGCTGGGCGCTTGGGTTGGCATGGTTCGCCATACTGGGTGGGGCTTATGCGTTCTGGCATGTCCGGGACAACATGCACCCCAAGGGCGTGGCCCTCGTCGTAATCGGCTCGTTGGCCATCGCGGGATCGTGGGCTGTTCCGGCGGGGCTCCAGTCGATCGAGGTGTCATCGCCCCCTTCCACGGTGACGGTCACTTCATTGAAGATCGGCGAGTGGATGGACACCGGCTGGCAGCGGCTTCCGGCAAGACGCACAGAGATCAGCGGCGACGAGGAAGAGCCACTATCGCTGCAATGGCCAGCAAGCACCGGGACTATCGAGCAGCGCTTGCAGCAAATTGGCTGGCTGGCAGCGCCCGCGTGGTCGGTGCACTCGGCATTGGGCTGGCTGCTGCCCCAGACCCAGCCGACTCAATTGCCCATGCTACCGAAATACTCGCGAGGGGAAAACTCACAGCTCACGTTCATACGTACTGAACCGGATTCGCCCGACGGCAGGTTTGTGCTGCGCCTTTGGCCATCGCATTACGTCGTTCAGAGCGCCCAAGGCGCGGAGCCGCTTTGGTACGGAGCCGTCTACCATGAAACGCTGTCTCGGCCCGCGCATCTTTCCATACTGGCGTCCACGCAGAACATCACGAGCACCGCGACGATCGTCACGCTGCTCGACCTACGCGGCCGGTCCGCGATCCGCTCGATAACGGAAAACAATCGGATTCGAGATGCGGTGCTGGTGCTACCAGGAGCGTCTGGCGCATCCAACACCGACACGCCGGGGTATGAATGAGGCTGATGCAACGCTCGCTATGAACCATTGGAGAGACCCTCGTGATTCGCTTGAACACATTTCTCGATGAAAAGAAGATCCATCTGGTCTTCGAGGTAAGCCTGTGGTTCAAGGCTGCTTTCGCGCTTTCGGAAATCCTCGCTGGTGTTGCTGCCTATTTCATTCCGCAGCAACTTTTTCTGACGCTCGTGCTTTGGGTCACCAGGGAAGAGTTCGTCGAAGATCCGCACGATCTCGTGGCCAACCTTCTCCTCCATACGGTACAGCATCTTTCAATCGGCACCCGGGAATTCGCGGCCGTCTATCTGCTCGGACACGGCGTGATCAAACTGTGGCTGATCGTCGGTCTACTGCGAGAGAGACTTTGGTATTACCCCGTCTCAATAGTCGTATTCGGTGCGTTCATCGTCTACCAACTTTACCGATACACCTTCACGCATTCAATATGGTTGCTGCTCATCACGGCCCTGGACGTCGTCATTATCGCGCTCACGTGGCACGAGTACCGATATCTCCGAAACGAGCGGAGAATCGCCCCGGCAGGCTCTTGATTGAATCCGGTTTCGTGCGGCTCTCGGCAAGCACCATTCGGGGAGTCCGCTGACAACATATCGAGACACGAACGACTTCGATGCGATCTTCGACCCGCGCCGCGTGCCCCCCCTGCGCATTGTTCGCCTCGTCGCGACGTGGCAGCGACGAGGCAGCGACGAGGCCTCTTCTTGGCGACGATCCTCTTCATCACCGCAATCGACGCAATCGCACAGCCAGCCTGGGTGCGCGTGGCCGCAAGCCCCGATGTCCAAGTCTTCGTGGATGCTGGCTCTTTGAAGAAGGACGCGCATGGTCTCATCAGCGTCTGGACGAAGACGCTCTATTCGTCACCCCAGACGGATGTTGAGGTTCACTACACGGCGGACATGACGCTTTTCGTGCTGGACTGCAAGAACGCGCGCTATGGCATTGCGGGCGGCAAGTTCCTCGATGCCTCCGGAAAGGTGCTATCGCAGTTCGGCGGTTCCGTGGGCAAACTCGAGCCCATTCTTGGCTCGAGCAAGATTGACGCTGTTTCGAGGGCGGTATGTGGGGCAGAAAGTGACAATCGGTGAGGAAAATAGTTGGGTGTATGACGACCGACGCTTGCATCACTTGCAGCATCACTTGCAGCATCACATGCGGCTTCCAGACCGACGATGAGGCCATGTCTCGCCGATTGATCAGTGGCAGCACCTCTCTTTCTCGATAACGAACGATGACACCTGATACCTCTGCCAGCGCCCGCGTCCCTATCCCTCGTGCGGTCCGAATGCTTGGGCTTGTCAGCCTCTTCATGGATCTGTCGTCCGAGCTGATTCATGCGTTGTTGCCCATCTTTCTCGTCACCACGATGGGCATGAGCGTCACGGCACTCGGTTTGCTCGAGGGAGCGGCCGAATCAACTGCGATGATCGTCAAGATCTTCTCGGGCCCCGTGAGTGATTGGCTTGGCAAGCGCAAGGCGCTGCTGTTGCTCGGCTACGGGCTGGCCGCGTTCACCAAGCCGCTTTTCCCGCTTGCAAGCACGCCCGCGATCGTCGTGACCGCACGTCTGCTCGATCGCGTCGGCAAGGGTATCCGCGGCGCCCCGCGTGATGCACTCGTCGCCGATATCGCTCCACCGGAAATCCGCGGAGCCTGCTTCGGCCTTCGGCAGTCGATGGACACAATCGGTGCGTTTGCCGGCCCGCTCGTCGCCATCGTATTGATGCTCTGGTTCGCCGATCATATCCGCACCGTCCTGTGGTTTGCGGTCGTGCCTGCATTCATTGCGGTCGGCTTGATCCTCTTTGGCATCGAAGAGCCGGTCCATGCGGGCGCGTCTCGCCGCTTCCGATCCCCGCTGCACTGGCGAGCACTGCCCGAATTCCCCGGCCGCTACTGGTTTGTGGTCGCGATCGGTGCTGCTTTCACGCTGACTCGCTTCAGCGAAGCGTTCCTCGTGCTGCGCGCCAAGCAGACAGGATTGAACGTCGCATGGATTCCCGGCGTGATGGTGGTCATGAGCCTCGCCTATTCGCTCTCCGCGTATCCAGCAGGTGCGCTGTCAGACCGCATCGATCGCAGAATTCTCCTCGCCTGCGGGCTGGTTCTTCTGATCGCAGCAGATTTGGTACTGGGCACCAGCACGTCGATCGGCATGGTGCTCCTCGGCGTTGCCCTGTGGGGCGTGCACATGGGTTTCACACAGGGCATTCTCGCCGCGATGGTGGCCGAAACCGCACCGCAGACACTGCGCGGGAGCGCGTTTGGCGTCTTTAATCTCGCGAGCGGCATCTGCATGCTACTCGCGAGCGTCATCGCCGGCTGGCTCTGGGATCGCCACGGCGCATCGACGACGTTTTACGTTGGGGCCGCGCTGGCGGTCGTTCCTCTGGCCATGTGCGGCTTTGCGCCAAGCCTGACAAAGCACACGCGCTGACATACCCACATCTTCACTACATTAGTCTGAAATGGAAACAATCGAAGCATTTAATCAAGCCATTTTTCTTCAGATCAACGCCACGCCAGCCACGCCGCACTGGCTCATCGCTGCGAGCGTGTTCATTGCAAACTACGCGATCTGGGCAGTTCCAATTATGCTTGTCTGCATGTGGCTGGTAGGCGGAGACAATCGGCGAGGAATCGCTGTTCATGCGGCTTTCGTTGGCTTTGTGGCACTTGGCATCAACCAGTTGATTGGCATGGCTTGGTATCACCCTCGACCATTCGCAATCGGGCTGGGGCACACATTCTTGACGCACGCACCTGACTCGTCGTTTCCAAGCGATCACGCTACGCTGCTTTCGGCAATATCCTTTACGTTCTTCTACAGCGGGAGGCGACTGCTCGGCATGCTTGCCCTCGCTGTCGATATCGCGATCGCCTGGGCGCGCGTGTTTGTCGGTGTGCACTTCCCGTTTGACATGGCCGGAGCGGCGATGATCGCCTGGTTGACCTACGTTCTCAGCGCACCGCTGTGGCGACTTGGGGGCGACGTTTTCTCTCAGGCATTAATTGCAGTGTACCGCAAGGTATTCGCTGGGCCGATAGGTCGGGGTTGGTTGCGGCCATAAAGACCCTTTTTTGCCGAAAGCACAACGGCGGCAGCGATTTCAGACGAGCACGTGCTCCTCGCATTTCAACCGCGCTGATCCGCGCGCCGGCGCAAAGGGCGTCGCACTCGTTCATGTGGCCGCATACCGATGCGGACCGGCAGTCCGAAGTCTGTCCGACAGAGTCGTCGACTAACTCTTGACGGCCGCCTACGATCGCATAACGCGAAGTCTGCGACCGTTCATTGCATTCACGGCACGACCGGCTATATTGAATATGAGGCAGAAAAAAATTGTCTCGAACGGCGATGCGTTATCCTCCCCTCCCGAATTACCGGCAGTCACGCTTCTCATCGAAGGATGAACACCACATGGTTTTGCTCAAACTTGCCATCGTCGTGGGAATCCTGCTTGTAGTTGCCAAAGGAATCCAGCAGCTGAATCTCCACTGCCGACGCAAGTTCGGCTGCAGCATTTTCAGTATGCGAGGCTTCTGGCTCGCAGCCATCGCGATCAATCTCGTTTGGTGGGGATATTACGCGTGGGCGACCGCCCCACTCCATCACGCGCCGGCGTATGGTGGAATTGTCCTGGTGGCCTTGGGCATCGCGGCCGTCACAAGGCTGATATACGAAAACGTTCGCGAAACGAACGTCGTATACGGCATCGGCGTGTCGTCGCTCCAACTCATGCTGTTTTTCCCCGTGGCGCTCTATGGCATACCGCTTCTCGTCATCGCCTTGCTTTTCCTGCTCTTTGCGACGTACAGGGGCGCGCCTGCATGGCTCATCGATCCGTGAACGTCTCGCGGTTGAGCCCCTCCATCAAACACTGATGAACGCACGCAAGAACAGGCCGGCATATTCCGCCTCGCCGCAGCCCGTGCGGAAGTCAGCATGTCCGCGATGCCGCTCGCGGTCGCGCGCCAATCCGCAGTGAGCAAAGATGGATGCCCTGCCATAGGAACTACCCGGCCGAGGACATCGCGACCGCGTGCGCCGTACCGCCTTGAGGGCGATAAGACACCGAGGCCCATTGATCTGCGCAGTACATGTTTCCGTCTGGATCAGCGCTCGACGCCCGAGTCCGGGCCGCCATGCCGATGGTCGCGCTCAGGTACGGCAGGATCTCCCCGATTCGGTGCCGTTTGGGGCCGAAGCTCAGGAAGGGAAACATGCTGCTGCACCGGCATGGCACGCACAAAGTCCACAATGCCGGCTGCCATAGCCCGATCTTCCCTGACAGGCGACGCCGCCATCGAGCGCGCCACTTCCCGCCATGCAGCAAATATGCCGTCGTGGGATTTCCAACCCGCCTGCCGCTCTTCCTCAGTTGCGACGGCGCGCCAGTACATGGGGATTTCACCGCGCGCGAGCATGTGCGTGACGCCCTGACCGGGATATCGTTGCGTGACGCCGCGCGTGCGCCGGAGCGTCGCGTTTGCGTCGACACCGTGCTCGCGCAGCTGTTCCGCAAATCGCTCGCGCCAGCGCCGCAAATCCTGTTTGCGCGGATTGAGCCGGCGCCCATCCGGCCCCCTCACTTGCACGCTCAAATGCACGTGCGGATGGGCCTCGTCATCGTGTGCAGCGAACACATACGCACGCCCATCGCCGAACTCGAGCGCCGCAAAATCCCGAGCAGCATCGCGCACTGCTTGCCGGTTGGTTCCCGGTGGCATCGATAGAAGGACATTGAACACCTCGCGACGGTGACTGGTCTCGGGTATTCCCCATCCGCCCAACTGCCACGTCCGCGCGAGATCGCGCACCGCCTGCGCGCCTACGATCCTGTCTCCGTTCTGGTCTTCAAGCTCGACCCGCCCATTGCGAGAGATATAACGCAGGTGTCGTCGCACTGCGCCCATGCCCTGAGCACTCGATGCCTTGTTGGTGATCTTCACCATGACTTCTGGGGCGCGCCGAAGCGTTCGGGCCAACTGTTCGCGCATGCGCGCCGCTTTGCTGCGCAATCCAGCGCGGGAAAGCCGCTGTGCGCGGGCGTGTCGAAACGGTTCCTGGAACAACCGATCGCCCCAGTTCAGAAGCATGGCGTCGACGTAAATCTTTGGATAACCCATATCACCGGCTCCATCGATCAAGATTGGCGCGAATTACAGCCGCCACGGCGCGCAGGTGCGCGTCGATCTGTTGCCGAACCGCCCCGATATTCGGTTCCCTGTCGGGCGTCGAAGGTCCCGCCGCTACGTCACGCGCAAGCGGTGCGAGCCAGCGGCTGACCGCAGCAAGCTGCTGATTCGAGTCGGACAGCAACCTCATCTCGATTTGTCCAAGCTGCGGCTCGCGCGTCAACTGCGCACGGATGAGCGCCACGATCCAGCGGTTACTGCTCAAGCCAGCGGCAGCAGCCCGCTTGTCCACTGCCTCAAGTTCGGAGCGGGCCAACCTGACTTCGATACGCGTACGCGGCTCATCGACAGCATTCGGCTGCATCGCTGTTCTGACAGCCGCAACGCTACCACTCTCTTCTGCATCCAGCGCGGCCGTGATCAACTGTCGCACGCCATCGCCGGCGGTCACCCCACGGCGAACGCACCATGCCTCCCAATCCGGGCGCATTCCCGCCAGCTCGACGCACAATCGTTCGCGGCGACGCATTCGCAGGAATCCGTTTATCGCGCCGGTAGCGACGGTTCGGCAGGCTTGAGCTCGAGCTCGCGGGTCCGCGAGCGGTCCGGCGCTGGACGCGCGCGGCGCTCACGTTCAGACGGCGCCTTCGGGTCAAACACCCGCGGTCGCGGTATCAAAACGCCTTCCGTGCCAAACGCATCGAGCATGGCTTCGGCACGCTGCCGCACCCGCGAAATCGACCTTGCACTGAATCCCTGTTCGCGCATAGCGCCAGTCAGCACCGCAAGATGCAACACCTTGTCTTCGTCCGACACGGTCGAGCGTGGCTGTTCACGTCTATCCCTACGCGTCGCAGCGTTAGGTGCCGCAGCACCATCCGGTGCCTGTTCTGATCGCACCTCGGACGCGGCCGCCGACCGGTGCCGATCAACAACGTCAACCTGCCATATGTTCCGGTATACGTCCTTCTCTTCCTCACCCACCACCACGCCCTGATCATCGAAGATCGGCGCCTTGACCGTCACCAGCCGCCGGCCCTGGTTCTCCAGAATCACGCGCTGTCCCGGCTGGGCATGCGACTCTTGAACCGCGCGCTCGAGATCCACACCCCAGACAACCTGATCGGTGCCCGCGGTATCGCGAAATACCACGTAGTACGAGCCGCTTCGGGCGGGATTGTTCTGGTACGGCGTGTGACCGTGCTCTCGCAGTTCCCCCGTGTACCGGCGTGCAGCTTCGGGTTCGTCACTCGCAGCCGACAACCGTGCTTCCGGACGCTCTCGAGCCTGGTACCGATACGGGGCACCTGAAGCCAATGCGTCGGAAGCGCCAGCAGCGACAGCCGCCGCTTCGGCGAGCGACCCCGACACCGGCGCCGGCGCCGGCGCGTTGCTCTCATTGGCACGCGCAGGTGTCCCGGCCGCAACCATCGAAGCATCCGCCTCAATCCGGTTGCTCAGTCGCGCTTGCCGGGCATCGGCCAGGCGAGCGAGATCCGCCGCCTTCGGCTCATAGCCGTTCACCTCGATCCCGAGCACCGTAGCCTGCAACCATACCTCGCTGCGGAATGCTTCGTGCCCCGAGACGCGAATGCGCCGCCACGACTTGGCAGCCGCCATGTCGACCATCGATTCCACCACGTCTGGCCGATTGTGCTCGGTGATCAGGTAGGGGCCCAGATCCTCGAATGCCAGTTGATAGGGCGCATCCTTCAAAAAATACTGGTTGCCCACGCGCAGATAGCGCTTGTGCACCCGCTCGGGCGCCTGCTCCAGGGGTACGCGTGCCGCTCCGTTTACTGCCGGATCGTCCGCGACCGCGCGTGAATCCGGGTCTAGCCCTCGCCCTTCGTCTCTGATCGCCTGGTCGCGTAGTCGTGCGCGAGCCGCATCAAACTCGCGACGGCGTCGGGACGCCAGGGCATCCATCGCCTGCGCGTCGATTCGATGGTTACGCCCTTCACTACTCGACTGCCCTGCGACACTCGGGCGGCCGAAAATGTCTTGCTCGATCACGTTGATGACCGGATCGGCAGGGGAAGAGATTTCAGTCATTGTGCGACTCCGTTCTGATTTGCCGCGATTGGTGACTCGCGGGCGGTTACCGATCCGGCCCGTTTGGATCCTGCGACCCGGCCCGCTCCTTCGACTGCTCAAGCGCCGCCGCACGGGCCTCGCGTATGCGAGCCCACGATCGCGTCTGCAACTGATCGAGCATCACCTCGAGGTTCGGACTGAAATTCAGTTCCCGCGCGGATTTCTTGAGCGACCCCACAGTACGTTCCAGCAGGTCGCGCGCACGATCCCACGGATAGACTTTCGGGTGGTCGCCGTCATACCCGACTTGCAACTCCGAGCCGTTCAGCCGCGCGTTCTCATCCATCCATCGCAGTCGCTCCGACACGAACTCCATCTGCGCCTTCGGATGGAACACTACGCTGCGCGTAGCAACCTCCTGAATCAGGTAGTGCTCGGTGTTGAAGACTTCGCCGCGGTACGGTCCGCCGTTCTCGCGTGGCGTCGCCATCCGCAGCGGTGAGCCGAAACGATGCTCGGCCAGCGCCCTGACCTCGTTCGGCACATCCGCGACGGCGAACAGGGGTTCGCCGACCGGCGGGCGAGTCGGTGCGAATTGCCGCGAGGTGACCGCAGTGGCCGCCGAAGGTTCGCCGGCAGGTGCCACCGTGGCAGCAGGCTCCGTCGTTACTGGGGCCGCCGCCGGAGGGGGCGATTCCGGCGGCGTTACCTGCTTCGGCTCCCCGCGCTTCGACGCGCGGCGCCGCGAAGGCTCCTGAGCTTCCGTCACCAGCTTTTCTTTCACGTTACTCATCACTTCCTCCCTCCGTTCGCCCGGCACCTCGCCAATTTCCAGATGTGCCGCCGGCTGCACCGGCTCGCTATGCCGATACACAATCTCTCGAAGACGATCGCCCACTCGCGAGAAGCTCGATAGCACCGCCATGTCGTTGAAGTCGGTCGGCACCTTGTCGTCAATCCGCGCGTCATTCGCGAATACGGGCAGCGCCAGATAGGCACGCGACGCTTGCGCAGCCTCGCGCGCCTTGATTTCGCCTGGGCCAAGGTCACCCAGCACCACCAACTCGACATCGGGAAATCGCTCTCGCACAATGGCCGCAACCTGCGGCAACGTTGCGCTCGACAGACTCGCAAGCGCCACCCAGCCCGTCGCGCGATGCGCTGAGAGCACCGTCGCCATCCCTTCGCCGATCAGAATCGGACTGGCGGGCTCTGCCTTGCTTGGGGGCGCCCCGGCAATCCAGTAGCCGCCTTTCTTGAGCCCTCCGGCCAGCGATGACTTGCGCCCGTACTCGTCGATGAGCTCGAGCGTCGACATGGCCTCGCCGATCCAGAACGGCACGACGAGCACGCGTCCGGTAAGCGGCCACGCTTCGCTCGCTGGGACATAGCCCAGTAGCGCATGCAATTCGGGGGCTTCAAGCTCGCGTAGTGTCGGCACCGGCTCAAGGTGCTTGCGCACGAGATAGGGATGTTCAGGACCGACCGGCCGCGCCCACTCCCAGATCGCTTGGGCCTCGCGAGCCACCGCCGCATGACGGGCTCGCTGGCGCGCTTCTTCGCGCGAACGCTGCTCGAGCACGTCGGGGCGCGGCGCCAGTGCGGTCGCCATCCGATCCGGATACGCCGAGCGTTTGAGCTCGAAGCCGTGCTGCCGAGCCAGCCAAAAGAGCGACGCGAGCGTCTTGCCGCCCGTCTGCTTCGCCGATCGCCAGGTCGTGCGGGCGGCGCGCTCGTTATAGTTGGCGGCGGTACGGCTCCACTCGTCCCAAATCTCAAAGCCGGCATCGCCCAACCCGCTCTTGAGCGCAAAGGCCATGTCGACCCATGTTCCATAGTCGTCTGCGGGGATCACCGCCAGCGCAGCACGCACGCGCGCCGTCTCGTCCACGTAGGGCTGGCTCATTGACGTGCTCCCTCGATCGGCACCACGTTCGACGCGCCGCGCGACGTCGATCCGCGCTTGGCTCGGCTCGATCGGACAGGCCGCAACTCGGCAACATCAAGGTCCGCAACCGAAAGCCGCCTCGTCGCTCGCGTGACGCGTTCCGCCGGCACACCGAGCAGCATGAAATGCCGCTCGACATACGCGGTGGCCTCGTCTTCAGTCAGGTCCGACAGGCTCGGCGGCAAATCGCGTGGATCCCACGCCTGCAGGATTTCCAGATACTCGGCAGGCAAATGGATGTCGCATGCGCCCTCGAAATCGACGTCCTCGGGCTGCACCTCACGCAGGCGCCGCTCCACCTGAGCCGTAAAGCGAGCGAGATTCAATGCCGGGACGGACGGCGCGGCGACTATGCGCGAGGCGAACTCGGCATCGCGCCAGTAGCAGATCTTGTCGGCCAGGATCGGCTTGGTGTTCTCGAGGACGATGATTTCCTTCTCCCGCCCGAGCTCTTTCAGTTCCTGTGGTAGCAACAGCGGGCGACGCTGCTCCGACAGGCTCTCGCTCGCGCCACCTCGGCCACCGAACATCGCACTTGGGCGGCTGACGCTTCGCGACTGTTCGGTGAACGTCCCGAGCATCTCCGAGTAGTCGTTCGCGTCCTTCTGCTCACGAGGCGCGTAAAGGATCTGCATCGCGTGGTTCGTAATGAACGTACGTGCATCGGCCCGACCGTAGACAGATTCCAACTGTGCGATCGATTGAACAATGGAAAGCAGCCGCAGGTTGTAGCCGGCCATGTAGGCAACCGCGCGGGCGATGATATGGATCTTGCCGATCGCCGTCATTTCATCGAGCAGCAGCAAACACTGAAAACGCAGCGTTGGATCCGCTTCGGGCAACTGCTTCGTGTTCAGGTTGACGAGCTGTGAGAACAGCAGATTGACAACGAGTGCCGCCTCGGACAGGTGGTCCGGCGTGATCCCGACATAGATCGACATCTGCCGCCGGCGCACGTCGCGCAAGTCAAAGTCGTTGGCGCTGGTTGCCGCATCGACGATCGGGTTTGCCCAGATCGTGAGCGGTGCGTGGAATGTCGCGAGAATGCTCGCCAGCACCTTGTCGTCGTTCGACAGGAAGCGATTGAGCGCATCGACGCAGGACCCGCTCAGCAGCCCGCGATGCTGGACCAGCGCGCGCTGCAGATACGATTTCACCGGCATGCCATTGCCCGACGACTGCCGCAGCACCTCACCTATGGTGACGGGATAGTCGGGTATCGACGCGCCCTTGCCAGCCCTTCGCGCGTCGCGCCACTCGCAGAGCAAGAGCGCGATGCCGAGAAAAAGGTTGCGCGCCTGATCCTTCCAGAAATCATCATGGCCGCCGGCCGGATACAGCGCGTAGCCGATAGCGAGGATGTCACCCACGCGAAAGAGCCCGTCCGAGATCGCCAACAGCGGGTTATACCGGTGGGTTCGGGCATCCTCCGCGAACGGGTCGAACAGATAGACATCCTGACCGTGCGCGCGGCGGAACCCCGAGGTTAGCGCATAGTTTTCGCGCTTGATGTCGAGCACGACGACCGAATCGGGGTAGGTCAAAAGATTCGGGATCACGATGCCGACGCCCTTGCCTGAGCGCGCGGGGGCGGCCAGCAGCACGAATTGCTGACCGTAAAACCGCAGATAGCGCCCGCGCCAGACACCAACGACTAAGGCCGGTGCCTTGATGTTGGTTGGCGTGTTCATAGCAACCCCGCCGCGCGGATTTCCGCTTCGCTGGCGAAACGGGCACTGCCATATAGGCGCCGCCGTCCGGTACTTTCCCACAGGGTGTACAAGCCAATCGCCGGACCGCCCACCGTAGTCAGCACGCCCAGCAGCGCCGCACCAGCCAGACGCCGTCCGGCGTTCGGCATCTGACCGTGCAGGCACGCGAGTAAAGCATCTGGCCAGCCCCATAGACCGGCATGCAGCGGATTCCACCGCAGGCTGGCGTAGAGGAAGAATGACGCGGCCCACATCGACGCCAGCACACTGACGGCGACGATCGCCAGTACGGCG